>NZ_CAZEQT010000006.1:0-262012 GCF_964514025.1 Tenacibaculum litopenaei | reverse complement strand
TGTATTATACCTTAAATATATAATACATCCTTATTAAAATATAAGTTTAAATTAAATTTTAGTAATCTAAACTTGTGTTTTTAAAATTTAATCTATAAGTTTGAATTAACTTTATGCAAGTTAAAATTATATAAATGTAATTTTAACTTAAATTTTTATTGTTAATAACTTTATTTCAAATTTTATGCCATATCCTAAATATACCAAAGCCGACCTAGAGAAAATCGTATATACGCAACTAGATAACTTAAATGCCATTCACGACTTGTTACGCATTATGAAACTTCAAAATGACCTTATTGAAAATGCTAACAAAAAACTAAAAGACGAGATTGATGATTTTAAAAAGAAAGTGATTCAATATCCTATAGGTCACAAAAAACGAAAGTCATCTTCTTAAATTTTATATCTCTGCTTGCTAATCAAATCGTGCTTCCTCTAGTTTGAAATCCCCTGCTAATAACTTTTCCTCATTAAAATAAAAAACATTGTTAATATGAGATTCATTAATTATTTTATTTGAAGCTATTACTTCTTTAGCTCCTAAAACAAACCATATAATATCTAATTCTTGTTCTTCAAGTTTACTTAATAAAACATCTTTTCTTACTAGTAACGAATCTACCCCCTTTTGAAGTTTAATAGCTGGATTATGTAGTACTAACTCATCTTTCTCGTTAAAAAAGCAATGTTCATTTTCTTTAAAACGTAATTCAAGTAAATCATAAAGACCTTTGTTAGGTCGAGTAATATAAACGTGTTCATTTAAAGAAAAATCTCTATCAGAATACCAAGTATATTGTATTGATGTCATTATTCCAGAAAATTTATCATCTGTAAAACTAGAGTGTAGTATTCTAGTTTCTTCATCATAAGTTCTATGTTTATAAGCTTCACTCCAATAATACTCTCTACTAAAAACCTCATAAACTTCTCTTTCTTGAGGTATATTATGATTCCAAAAAGATTTATCTTGAAGTGCCTTAAGAATACTTTTCTTATCCTTCTTTTTTACTATACAACTTTTGATATGATACCAAACTTCTCTTCTCGTATTTTCATCATCACTTATAGCTTTCCATGATGGCATCGAAGACAAATTTAGCCAAGTATTATCTTTATCAGATACTTCAATTAATTTTTTAGGATTAACTATGTCTTCCTTATCAAAAACCCATTGACCATTGTTAGGTTTTTTAAAACTAATCTCTACTTTAGGTGACCAAAAAGTTGGTTCTGAACGATTATACTCGTTTTCTTTTATAGCAGCTTTATTCATTAAGGTTGGGTCAATATCTCTTTCAAAAGGACTCCAAGAACCATCATAAATACCCCATTTACTTGTAGAAGCATAATCATTATTTATCAAAAAATTATCAAAAATAATTGCTAACCATTTATAGTATGCTATCCAAATGTATTTCTTCCCAATAGCTTCTATTCTACTAAATGGTTTTTTGTTAAAATAATCGAATTTGCCATGGTCGTAATCTTGAAATTTCTTTAGCTTCCATTTACTTGATTCAAAAACATCCTTAATAATTAATCGTTGGAAGTCGGCTAAATCAAACTTACCACTCTTGTCAAAATAATTACTAGACTTAACATAACTTAACATGTAATTATACACCTGTTCTGCTTCATCTTTTGAAATATTAAAAACGTTTTCTAAAAACTTCTCCCCTTTATCAACAACAACCTTCAACATTTTTTTATAATCATCACTAATTTTCTCGTCATTATAATCTTTAATTGTTTGAAAAATAGTGTCCAAAGCTTCATTTTCTTTCTTTTTAAGACTTTTGCTTAGCTTATTATACGCTATTAAAGACTCTATAGTAATAAGTGATATTTTAGAAGAACCATTTGTACCAATTGTATATCTTGCAAAATCACTAAAGCCCATTACATAATCATATAATTGATTTTGAGATGTATTCTTTTTATCTTTAGTGATATCATATTTCTCTATATCTTTTTGACTTGGTAGTTTTGATGGCATCTTGCTACCATAAGGTGGTCTTATATCGTCTAATTTAATACCAGAAGTTAAGCCTCTATAATTTGCAAATTCAATAACTCCTCTAGCATAATCTCTTAATAAAAGATGTTCATTTGGAACTTTGTTATTAAAAACAGAATCGTATATATATTTAGAGAATTTTTTTAACTCCTCATTAGATTCTGTTCTAAGAGAAGCTCCATATGCCACTGCATAAAGTCTTTCTAAAACATAAATATCATTTATATCTTTAAATTGCTCAATTAATTGTTCTAATAGTGTTAAATCATTTTCAAACAATTTAACTAATGCTTTTGTACTATTATCCCTTATCGTTCTATTAGAGCTAGTTAAAAACCAGGTAAGTGTTAACGAAAGAAGCTTTTTTGACTCTAAATCTAACCTATTGAACATCTTACTCTCTCTTGCCCAACTTATCAATATAGATGGCATATGCTGAACTTGGTATTCATCTTGATTAATAAATAGTGTCCAAAATGCATCCCTATCGGTTAAAGACATTTTTTCCAATTGACCATCAAGAAATCTTGCATTAAAATAATGCTCTTTCTTCATACAAAGTTGTACCAATAAATTTTTAAACTGTTTATTAAGACCTCTTACTTTGACGATATAATTATTTATATAATCTAATACCTTATCCTTAATACTAGAATTTTTTCGCCAAACTAAACTATATAGAAAATATTGACCTATATCATAAAGTTTATTATTCTCTAAAAGTTCATATAGTTCATAGCCAATTTTTTCAGGAAGTTGAATTGACATAGCCTCAATTAAACCTCTATTCTTTATAATTGAATATTCATCCTTAACAAAGTTATATAACTTCATTTCTGGTTTTATAATTTTACTATCTAAAAGCTCTTGTTTTTCATTTTCAATTATAGAGTTAATAATTAAATGGTCACCAAATTTTTCATAAGAGAAATAGATAATTTCTCTATCATATTTTTCTGTTTTAGGATTATAGAGAGCATTCTCATTGACTATATTTTCATTAATAAGTTCAGTTAAGATTTTTCGACTATTTTCAACATGATTTTTTAATTCATTAGTAAGTAAGCTATAAGCTTCATTTTTAAATATTCTCAAAGATGGTGACTCAATAATTTTTTCAATTAAAATTTTAACAGATTCACTTACCAAATCAAACATTTTACAATCATAATCCAATCTCTTTGAAATAGATTTGTTTGCTGCTTTTATAACATATTCAAAAACAGTAGATATTCCTTCATATCCGCTTGGTATATTTTTTAATCCATTATCATAAAGACCTTTACAAAATAGCTTTAAAAATAAAGGATTAGAAAATTCAGGATTTAATAATGGAACTGGTGGTTCATTGATTTCATAATAATCAAAAAACATTTTAATAGCCTCAGAGTCATTGTCAAAACCAGTTAATGTTAACCTTTCTAAGCTATCATTTAAATTATCAGGTAATACTATATCATTGTATGTGTCTCTTATTGAAAATACAATTCCTAAATTCTCAAAACTGTCAAATTCATGAATAAAGCTTAAAAGTCTGTCTTTCCATAAATATTTTCCCTCTCCTTCATTTATTGCATCAATAAATATAATTATACGAGATTTTGTTGATTCTGCTTTTGAGTTTAAAGCTCCTAAAAATTCATTCTTAGTTAATTTGACATCAAGGTCAGATAATATTTGTGCCCATATATCTCCATTGTTAAAATGTTGCCCCAACAATAATATACTTAGTTGATTTTGCTTTTGTTTTTCTAAAATCACATCAGCAATTAAATGCGATTTACCTATACCACCTTTTCCCTCTATCAATAACTTAGGCTTTTCAAGCAAGTCTCCATCAAAACCAATAAATGAATTGAGACAAATATCTACTGAATGATAAAACTTTATGTATTCTTTTTGTAATTCATCTATTTTATCATTTTTTAATTTATTATTACCCTCGTAAAGAAAGCTATGTTGTATAGCTTCAATTTGTTCTAGAAGTAATTTGAACAGTTCTTTAGAACTTTTAAAGGATTTCAAAAAAGCTAAATTGATTTCCTGAATTGCATTAGAAAATTGACTGTATACCTTGCTATTTTCTTTCAATAAATTATTTAACCCTGATGTACCTAAATAACGAATATAGTATTTGAACTTTCTGTCTACATCATCTATATTTGACTTCAATTTGGCTTGAAGCTCTGGAGTATAAAACAAACCTTCAAAAACATATTTTATATCCAAATCGACATTGATTTCTGGAGTATATCTTGCTCCTAAATCTTTTATTTTTCCAGAATTATGCTTTTGAAACCATTCATTCCTCAATTCATCTTTGTTAAACCAAAAAAATGTCTTTCCTGAATTAATTGGTAAAGCAAGTTTACTTAATAGCTCAGAACTACCTTCATAAATAAACTCTATTTTTAAACCTTTCTCCTTAGCCCATTTTTCCCATTTTTCAACTCTATCGTTCCATTTTTGGAGAAATGATTTTTGACCATCTACTCTTGCATCAGCTCTATCTTGAGGAATAGAAACAATATATTTTTTTGTCTTAGGATGTTTATTGAGCATTGTCTTTACAGACTTATCTATTTCACCCCATTGTGTATTGGTTAATGGAGATGTAAAAAATTTAGCTTGCCATGCTATCTCAGTATTGTCTTCTATAGACCAAAAACATTCAACACCAGCATCGGGGCTGCCTTTTCGAGTAAAAAGCTTAGAATTATTTATCTTCTCATTCCTTGCTAACTGACAAACCAATTCCTCAAAACCTTCTTTTTGAGAACCATTTATAGGTCGAATATTATTCCAGTTTAAATTCTCAATCATTTAAAACATTTAATTATTAAGCATCAAAAATTCCATATCCCTTTTCTTTTAGTTCAATAGGAATACTCCGTAAATTTAATTTATCAATTTTTTCATCCAGATAAGAAGAGAATGGTATATAAGAGTTTTTATTAGCTTGAATCGCTTCTTCTTCATTATTATACTTTCTTCCTTTTACTGTGAAATTTATATAGTCATCTTGATATTCACTTAAACATTCCTCTAATGATAATTTTCTTGAAGAAAAAACATCCTTATTAAAAATAAGTGTGTCTACATCAATTATTGTTAAAGGTTTAATTCTCGATGTATCTAACCCACTTTCATTTAATTTTTGTAATTCATCTTGAAACCAAAAATTAATGACTTTATTTAACCCACCAACATTAAACATTCTGTAATGTAATACCAATATTGGATGCACTATTACTCTATTTGGTTTTAACCTAGAATCAAACTCTAATTCACCTTTTAAAATCCTTTCAACATTTCTAATTATTTGAATAACCGCTTTAGGAGTATCATCTTCTTTTTTATAAAGTTTTTTTACTAATTCTTTTTCTATAATTGAATAATCGGAAGATTGCTTTACTTCCGCACTTAGCATAATATCTTTAGATTCGAAAAGAAAGATTCTTTTTCCATTTCTAACATAATAATCTGGTGCACCACTGCACATTGCATCTAATTCCTCTCCATTTTTTTGAAAATATCTATTTCCAAAATATTCTTTCAAAATTCTATGTAGAACATATTTTTCAGAGAAATCATAAGTTTTGAAATCATAAAAATTCTTAATCTTCTGTCCTTTTGGTAATTGGTCATTAATTGGTCTAAATTTCCAATACAGTCCGTTATATATCATTTCAATAACAAACATTGGGCTAATAATTCGATATTTCCCTTCTTCAATTTTGTATATAGGTGTGGAACGTATTTTTCTATAATCTGTATCTTCTAAGACCTCATCATTAGCTACTATAAATTTCTCTAAGAATTCAATATCTTCTTTACGTTCCTCAGGATTATCAATTGTAATATCTGTATGAGCCTCTTTATCACTATTAATTACTATTATTGCTAAAGAAATGGTTCGTTTTAAGTACTCTTTATAATCTTTGACTTCATATTTATTATAAAAATTCTCTAGTAGATGCTGGCTAACTTCTTGAGATTCTAAAAACTCAAAAAAAAGCATTGCTCTGATTAATTGAGTAGAAAATAATTTATCATAATAATAGTTTGTTAAATCATTATTATGCAGTTGAAGAGATAACAAAATAGAAGCTGGCTTTCTTGTTATGTGAAAATCTTTAGTACTTTCACTTGCTATTTCACCTTTTTCTTTAGTATTATTTTCATTGAGTAGTAAATACGCTTTGAGAATATTTTTTTCCATTTCTTCATTTGACAAACTATCCTCAACATCATCTTCAATATTATCAAAAACAAATTCAAAAAAAGAGAGACTGCTCACTACATATGGTATTTCATAAGTTTCTAAACTTGTTGAATCTTGTGCTACGAATTGTTCAAGATTAGTTGCAATTCTTTTAGCTTCATCAATATTTTGTTCACTAAAAAACATGTTAAGGAAGCTATGTGGATGAGAATACGCTGAACTACGGTTTTTAAAGCCTAAAAAGAAAGCTCCTATTTTAAGCAGTTTTTGCTTGCTAATACCTTCAAGATATTCATTTAAGCTCTTTGGCTCTTCATCTGGATAAGCAGCACTAAATGGAACTGCTATTTTCATACTTAATCTCATATACTAATTTAAAATGTTAAAATAACCATTCTGTATTACTTTGACTACGTATAAGATACAAGAGTTTTTAACATTTAACTAAATAAACCCATTCCATACACATTTTGCTTCCACTCCTCTGCCCTAGCTGCAAAAAGAGTATTCCATTACATTTTTAAAGAAACATTTTGAGAAGAAAAAAATAAAAGAAGATTAGTATTGATAAAAGCTTTTTACCAAAGCAAAGTTACATAACGCAGAACATTATAGTACAATTGTATATTAATTTCTGTATAACCGTTTATCAGACCCTTTAGCATGCTATCAGATTTAATGTTTTTTGATTTATATCGACAGATATGCTGTTAAACGAAATTACAGTTACTTATAATGCCTATGGATTTCCTTGTAAGCTATATGTCTATATGCTGAATACGTCGTTGTTTGAGATTCGCGTATTTTAAAATATGTTTGCCATAATCTTGTACAGGATGCTCTGGTTAATCGTAATTATGACGTCAAGAGTAAAAAATTAATGATTGTTTGGACACTACTAGAAATTTAACATCTACTCCGGATAATTCAATTTAACCAGTCTGCCAGTTTTATACTGATTATCTGGATACTTAAAAATTGACTTTGTTCATATTTGTACCGTTCTTAAATTAGATGTCAATCATCAATGAATCCCTTAAATTATTATCTGAGATCACTATTTAGACTTTACAGAATTAACTAATCCAAATAACTATACACACTTAATCCTATCAGTTAAACATGTGTAAAATACTGTTATTAAGGTTGTTGAGTCTAGTGTTGTTCTTGTTTTCTCTTTAGTCAAGGAAAAATCATAGTTCCTATTTAACATAATAATGATATATATTAGCTGCATTAGATTCGATTATGAATAATTACCTTCATGTAAAAACGTAGATACCCCAATTACACATCTGGTTATCAATGAATTATATAAAAAACATCCATTGTTTTAACAACGAGCCAACTATTTAATTGATGCATTGCGTAAGTCGACTGTACTTGTCACTCCTCTCCTAGTATTAATCATTAAAATACCTTAGTGAATATCTTGATGAATACAATAGCTAACACCTGTAAATGAGAACATTAAAAGGTTAGTAATAGAGTCTAAAATCTAGAAGTTTACAGAGTTTATAATGTTTTTTATGTAGATCTTCAACTACATTAAACATATCATCGTCTTTTTTAAATAGGTTGAAAAAAGCTTTATCGAGCTCTGAACTAGCTATACTAGTATATTCATTACCGTAGCCTGAAATGGCTTTAGCACCCGTAATATCTAAAAAATACTGCGCTTCTTCCTCCTCTAAATCAAGTACTTTAGTATTCGAAAAGTGTAATATTTTATCATTTAGACTTCCCTCAAAAATCTCTGCGATTTCCTTTAGACTATAGTAATAATCATTTAAGCAGATGCTGTTTGCTTCACCTGTCATTACCAAATAGATGATTTCATAATTCTTGAAGTGGTGATCGTCTAAAATTAAGGTATTTAGGCTTTCTTCAAGTCCTTCAATAGAGTCACAAGTTTTGTAAATACTTGAAATTCCATATTGCATTGTCAATTCCTCTAGTTTAATTTGTGAAGTTGTCGTTTCTTGATTTTCAATATCATCCACGCCTTCTAAACAGTATATAAAGTAGTCTGTGTTATTGTATGCTTCTTGAGGTAATTGATTTATTTTGTTTAACAAACTGTAGTATTTAATGGAGCTGAAGAACAAAAATAATACAAGTCTGGGAATTAAAAAAAATCTTCAAAGTGTTATGTTTCGCTCATCATACTTTTCAGTCCGTATATTATGAATTGCTTTTAATTCACTCCCCACATTTGCAGTTTTTTTGACACTCTCTGAGAATTGAATATTTCTAAATTCATGGATAATGATACGGAATAATGAATTCTCATAAATGCTTAAATTACGAGTTTGACTGATACTTTTTTGAAATTATGAGAGTAGCTTTGTTTTAAATTTCAATTAAGAAATTTTGTCCCTTCAATAATTTATTTTTTACGGTAAAAGTGATTCACTGTTGATGCCAATTTCCAAATCAATATGGGATGAAGCATATTTTTGTGAATATTGTTTTTACTACAGCCTTCCTTGAACTTTATTTTTATTCTGACATTTAGTCCCAAAACAAGGTTTCCAGCATTCTTTTTAGCTATACCCACATTATTAGCCTCTTCCCTCCTTTTCGTTTTACTAGTATTGGTTAATATGATATCATCCACAATTAGTAACCTCAAATCAAATCGCCTCCCTCTTGTTACCATACTCTAATTTAATGACTTACGAGGTTCTTAGAGAGCTGTGCTACATGCATAGGTATTCAGTAGGCTGTTTCCGAAATTCAACGCTCGATTCTGCGAATAGAAATACTTAGACTATGCTTCCAGCATTGGAATTGCTAACTTCTTTGATGACGTTTTTTGATAGAAGGTTACCCCGTGCAGGTCAATTTCTGATCTAAATTTAGAGTTGGTAATATGCTCGTGAATAACCAAATCAATACTATGGGGAATAGAACTTTCTAACAGTTGATAATCAATTGTTAAAAGACTATCAAATGACAGGTTTGCTCCTTTTAAACTGATGTCAATATCAGAGCCTGCTCTATAGGTTCCGGTTGCTCTAGAACCATAAATGACAGCTTCCTCAATAAGTGGATTGTTTGAAAATACCCTTAGTATTGTATCCAGTGTTCGATTACTTAATCCAAAAGTTCTCATAGTTATTTATTTAATGTTTTTATTCTAATTCAATCAAAGCTTCCATCGTTTCACTTAATTTATTAAAGAGCACGATATATTCCTTAGTAATCCGTTGTACTATATGCTTAGCCGTACAGGCATCATAGGTATGAGATGTACTATTTCTGCTACTTATCATATGCATCCAGACATCACCATCCGAAATTAATTGGTACTTTATAGCTTCTCGTGTGGCATCTCTACTCCCCCTTATTTCCGAATTCCCTTGAAATAAAAAGTAGTCTTTGATCACCTTCCAAGCCAGCTCATGGGTAAATTCAAAGGATTGAATTACCCCTTGCCATTCAAGTTCACTCAATTCTCGATCATTGACAATGTTCATGGCATTGTTCAATTGCGCTATAGCGCTTTGTTGTAATTTTCCAGACGTAAATGCCAGCGTATACTCTTTACCTTAACACCAGCAGATTTCTTCATATTTTATAGCAATCAATTATTATTGTTCGTTTTCATTGCAACTGACGGGTGTATAAACATTTACCAAATGCGCCCCTTCTTGTATCGTATTCGCCGCACGTATTATTGTTCTGTCTTTGCCAACTTTTATCGAGTCAAAATATTATAGGATCTATATACTGTCAAAGTTTTGCTCTAGCTATGTTGATGTATCTTAAAGTCTTCTTTGACCAGAATAACCTTTTCTTAGTTATTCTCAATTTTTCTGGCTTTATTTTTGCAACCTAGTTTTATCACTGATAATCAATCATATAAACAGTAGCCTTATTAAGACATGGCACCCTGATTATCACAACTTATTTTTTACTATTCTCTTCTTTTTACAACGGCTGTTTAAAGGTAAGTGCTAACTATGATATACGGAGACGAAATGAAATTGTTGCTATGATCTAATAGATACATGGGTAGCTATTGGTATATTCTTTTCTTACGAATTTCATGAACATGGGGCAGAAACTCTCAACCTAAGTTATACTTTTTAAGATAGTTTGCTGTATGGCCTGAACCTGTCAACTGCAAATTTCTAGGGGTTCCTTCAAAAAGCAGTTCTCCCCCCATTTCTCCTCCTTCTGGTCCTAGATCAATAATCCAATCTGCTTGATTCATGATATCTAAATTATGTTCAATTACAATAACTGAATTCCCAGCATCTACTAATCGATTCAAAAGGTCTATCATCCGCTCAACATCTGACATATGTAGGCCTGTAGTGGGCTCATCTAAGACATATACTTGTCCCTTTTTATGCAATTCACTGGCTAATTTTACGCGTTGACACTCACCACCAGACAATGCAGACAAGGTCTGTCCGAGTTGTAAGTATCCCAAACCTACTTCCTCCAAGATTGCCAATTTGGCGAGGATTTTGGGCTCTTCGAAAAAATCCAAAGCCTCGTTTATAGTACACTCAAGTACTTCTGCTATGTTTTTCCCTTTGTACTTGTACTTTAAGGCTTCTTTACGATATCGATTGCCTTCACAATGAGGGCAGGTAGACTTCACTGACTCCATAAAAGCCAAATCCATTAAAGTAAAACCTAATCCTTTGCAATGCAAACAAGCTCCTTCAGCATTAAAGCTAAACAAGGAAGCTTTTGTTCCAGGATTTTCTGAGGCAAACAACTTCCGTATACCTTCGAAAACTCCAGTATAGGTAGCTGGGTTGGATCGGATGGACTTTCCTACGGGAGCTTGATCAATAACTATGGCAGCTGGATGGTGAACTAGAAACTCCTTATGTATCAAGGAGCTCTTACCAGATCCTGCGACTCCCGTAACACATACGAATACTTCCTTGGGAATTCGCAAACTAATGTTTTTAAGATTATTGGCAGTTGCATTGTTAAGAACAAAACTATTTGACCAAGACCTATAATTTGTTTTTGGAGTAATTTTAGCTTTAAGTAACCTACCACTTGTAGTTTCTGATGACAATAAAGCCTCATAAGTACCTTCAAAAACTACTTCACCCCCGTTTTTACCTGCTAACGGTCCCATGTCAATAATCCAATCGGCAACCTTTATTAAATCTGGGTCGTGCTCTACTACCAATACCGAATTTCCTTTTTTACAGAGTGCTTTAAGGATATCAGCAAGGATGGCCACATCTCTCGGATGCAATCCTGTACTCGGTTCGTCAAGCACATATATCATTCCTGATAAACTATTTCTTAGTTGCTTGGCGAGTTGAACACGTTGCGCTTCACCTCCCGACAAGCTTCTTACAGGGCGTGACAAATTTAAATATCCCACCCCGATATTCACCAAACTCTCTGTTCTTTTAATTAGTTGGGACAGCACTGTTACTAGCTCGGGAGCATCAATAGACCTGAAAAAGGTCAAGAGCTCAGTAAGTTGCATAGCGCTTAAGTCAACAATGTTTTTTCCTTCAATTTTACAGGCTAAAGCTTCTTCTTTTAAACCGGTTCCATGGCAGCTCTTACAATCGGTTGCTTTGATAAATGGAGCAATTGCTTTCTGACGGCTACTAGATAGGGCATCGAAATTTTTTGTAAGATAACCGCGTTGTATCTTGGTAACAACTCCGTGGAAGTTTGCCTCAAAACCTCGATCTCCTGGAGAAAGTTTAAACTTTATATTCTCGGCATATAATAGGGTTTGCATGTCCTCTTCACTAAAGTCCATAAGCGCTGTATCGATATCAAAAAGTCCGGAGTTCACCACTAATTTCCAGGCCAGAGATCCCACCTTAAAATCCGGAAATAAGAGCGCCCCTGTATTCAATGATAATTTTGTATTTATCAATCGATCTATTTGAAGCTCTTTAAGTTGACCAACTCCTCTACAATTTGGACAGCTCCCTTCTGCTGTATGAGGTGAGAAGTGATTAGACACCCCAACTTCAGGAGTTCCCATCCTTGAAAAGAGCAACCGTAAATAAGATGAAATTTCCGAAAGAGAGCCAACACTAGATCGCGAATTTCCGACAATGCGCTTTTGTGCCAATACAATTACAGGTGACAGATTGGAAATCTCATCGTAATCGGCTTGTTCGTATTTCGGGAGTCGTGATTGGGCAAAAGTACTAAAGGTTTCAAACAACTGTCGTTGTGCTTCTCCGGCAATGGTTTCAAAAACCAATGATGACTTACCAGATCCTGACATCCCCGTAAAAGCGACCAGCTTATTTTTAGGAATTTTTACGGAGATATTTTTTAAATTGTTTTGTCGCGCGCCTTTGACTACAATATCATTCATACGATTAAACTTTGGCCAAAATCCAATTGATTCCTTTTTGAAAATCTGTGATGCTCAATGTTCCCAAATAGGTATTTGTATTCTGAGCAGTTGCTGCTAGGGCAAACCCATGTGTGTAATCGACAATGATATCAGCCATCAAACCCCCTTCTACTTCATCTTTAACAATTGCAATTGCTTGATTTCTGATCGTTTCAGTGAGTTGTTGTAATTCATTGATAAACAAATCGTGATCCATTAATACCAATTTCACTACCTGAGGATGTTGTGAAACACAGCTGTAATAGTTTGCCAAGAGTGCTCGGATATTACTTTTAGGATCTTCGAGCATATCGTATGTATTGACTTCTGAAAACACCTGTTGTACCATGCTCTTTAGCAGTTCTTTGCGCGTACCGATGTGATGCTTTAAAGCCATGGCCGTGACATCAAATTCTCTTGCCAATTTGCGATAAGAAAGTCCAGCTTCTCCTTCTGTATTCAATAACTCAATAGCTTTAGCTACTATTATCCTCTTAGTTAATACCAGCTTGTCATTGGTAGGACGTCCTAAGTTACTTTTCTTCATGAGTTATTTATTAAGAAGTTGGTACCTGCTTTGAACAAACCCCTGCGGATTGGTTTCCGATTTCACTAAGACTAAATCAATATCATCAGGAATTGCTCCGAAAAGACGCTTTCCTCGTCCGATGAGTATCGGTACCTGTGTCAAAATAATCTCAGAAATGAGTCCCTCACGAATAAATGCCTGAACCAATTGTCCTCCATCTACATAAACCTTTTGAAGACCAAGCTCGTGCAGGTAGTCCATTACTTGCTGTGGAGACATGTTTAAAACCGTTACTTTATCCTTAAAAATTTCTGGGATTGCCGTTGGGTTTAAACTACTACTGATTACATAGATGTGTTTTTTATATATAATATCCTCTGGATTTGTCGTGTCTTTATAAATATCGCAAATCGTTGTAAAAGTTCCTCTCCCCATAACGATGGCATCCATTGCTGCGGTAAAATTTTCAAACCCTTTGTTTTCAGGATCCCTCGGATACTTCATCAACCAATCAATGGAATGGTCTTCACGGGCTATAAAACCATCTAAACTCGTTGCGATATACACAAATCCCTGCGTGCTACTTTTCATACTGTAATGTTGTAATTTCGCTACAAATATACAGTGTATAATTTTAAGGTACAAAAGAGCTATACCTACTATAAATCATAGGTATCGTCTTAAAGTTCAGAAAATATTATTAGGATGCTAACATTTGAACTAAAATTTCTAATTACAGCGTAGCATCATTGGTAAAAAAAATCTCGATTTAACTATTTCTTTTACCAAAATTGAAACTGTATATAGAGTTTTGTACCTTCAAATCTGTAAACAAAACCTATGAGAACTCATAACCGACAACTGGTAAATACCTTGATGCACTCAGTAATATTCTGGATTTTTGCCTTTCAATCCTATGCTTTCTTTCGATATTTCGGCCTGGAACAAGCCTCACTAGTCCCTGGTGTTCAAGAAGTTGAAAAAGTAATACTCGTAAGTCCTTATAGTATCGCTTTGTACATTGGTTTAGGACTTGGTGTTTTATATGGGATCGTGGACTTTTTTTACGAAAAATATTTCCTCAAGAAATTAGGTTTGGGACTCGGACTGGTAGTGAACACTTTATTGCATTTTGCTGCCATCATCTTTGTTTTTACAGCTTCGCTGACTGTTATTTCTAAAATATTTTCAGTGGGTATACAACTGGAAGCGGGCTGGTGGTTTCATCAAAAACGGTTTTGGGCGGTCATTTGGTATGTCCTACTTTGCTCTGTGGTAGCTTCTTTTATAAAAATCGCTCGAGAGCGGTTTGGAGCAGGCACATTTATAAAAATGCTATTGGGAACCTATAAAATACCGAAGGAAGAACAACGTATTTTTATGTTTTTAGACTTAAAGGACGCGACGGGAATCGCGGAGAAATTAGGGCATCACCTTTACAGTCAGTTTCTTCAAGATTGCTTTTTTGATTTGAACGAGATATTACGAGCTTATGATGCGGAAATTTACCAATATGTAGGTGATGAAGCCGTGTTATCATGGAACTATGACCGAGGTTTAAACAGGCAAAATTGCGTTTCTATCTTTTTTGCTTTTAATAAAAAGCGTGAAAATCGTTTGAGTTATTACCTTCAAAAGTACGGTGTGTTTCCTGAATTTAAGGCCGGATTGCACGGAGGATCCGTAATGGTTGCTGAAGTAGGCTTTGTTAAAAAAGAATTGGCGTATCACGGCGATGTCCTGAATACCTGTGCGAGAATTCAGGCGGCTTGCAATACCCACCAAGTGAGTTTGCTTATTTCCGAACAGTTATTACATGAGCTGCAGTCAACTTCCTCTACAGTTATTGATGCTGATTATCTTGGAGCTGTTTTATTGAAGGGAAAAAACAATCGTGTAAAAATCCATGCTATCCAGCGTAATTTCTAGGTTGAATTGCTAAAAGCACCGGGCTGCCATTTCTGACAATACAACATGTTCTTAACTTTCCATTAGCTTTTTCATTACAGCATATAACTAGCTTTGCGGCTAACATATAACAATGATGGGGTTATTGTTTTATGTTAATTCTGAATGTCAAAGCTCCTTAGGGAGCTTTTTTCCATTAACCTATGTTAATTTACCATTCATCGATATTAAAAGTACTTTCAACTATATTTTATTTTAAAGAGATCAAAACAATATACATTGTGGGTAAGATTACACGTAGTAATGTAGTTTTAGTAGTAGTTAGTTAAGAAAGAAGTTTTTCCACGGAGGGGATCACTTCTTTCTTTTTTTGTCCAAACCATTCATTTTTAAAACAAAAACAAATATTATTCACTTAACAATTAGGGTTTTACGTTTTTTTATTGTAATTTTAAGTATCAATTTTTTACGAAATGAAATTGAAATTGAAATACCTCTATTTTTTTTTAGACAAAAAAATATGAGTCCCCCCAAGGCTAATTGCATCATTGCCTGATTTCCACTAATAACTACAATATGCAATTGGTCTTGATTTCCCTAATAGCATTCTCAACATTTTTCTAGGAGATTACCAGCTACTTTACGGTATGGGATTACTCGTTTTAAGGGTAGACGGAGTCGAATTTCCTAAAACAAGGGGTTGTTCCGATATCGTTTACACTAAAAATCGGATTCTTATGCTTTGATGCGTTCCATTTTACAATTTTTAAGGATATAATTAAAATGTTCTATATCAGAATCATTGAGTTCTAGTTTCCCCACTACGATTACAGGAGTATCTGTAGGGAGTTTTTGTTGGGTATCAAACACGAGCTCTATGGCTGTTTCAGGTCCTCCAACACCACAAAAATAACAAGCAGCCATAGGGCCTTTTGAAAGCATATAAAGTTGTCCTTTCGGGTCGAGATTTAGAAAATATCCCTTTATCCGTATCATTTGACCGTTCAAAGCCTTAACTGTCGACGAAAATGTAGGATGCAAATAGGTTTCTTTATAAGCGGGAAAATATTTTTCGGTAAAACGAACTTTTGATAGAGTTGCCCATGAAATGGATTTTTGTCCGTATGCATAGGTAAACATATTTATGAAGACTACGAGGCCTACAGCTATTTTATTCATCCTTCAGTAATTTTGAAACATTGAGATTTAAAATCGGATATATGGCGAGTAAAATACTTGTGATTCCTATTCCTAACAACAAAAGTATAAACTGAACCAGTACCGATGAGTTTAACGGGAGCAACCAAGTGTCAAAATTTGGTGTTTTCTGAAATATGCCAATACAAATAGGCAACAATCTAAACCCTATATACCCCAACACTCCTCCTAGTATCACTATGGTAAATACCTCGAAAACCAAAAGTAAAAACAACTGAAAATGACTAGCTCCATAGCTTCTAAATAAGGCGTAATCATAACTTCGCTCACGACCCATTTTATATAAAGAAACAAACAAAGTGACCAACGCGATGATTAAGATCACAAGGGCAATTGCCCGAATTGTTTGCATACCTAAACCCAAATAGTTGTAAAATTTGTCTAACTCGTATTTGGGCAAGGCTGCCATCATATTGGTTTGTTGATTGATGTTTCTGGGTAATGTTACAAGTGCTAAAGGCCTTTTAAATTGTACTAAAAGTGCCGTTATTTCTCGGGTAGGTTCTGAGGAATCCCCTCGGTGCTCATCCTCATGTTCGTGTTTCTCGTTATGAAGGTGCTCCTCGGCTCCTGCAAGCCGTGGTTTCTCATGGTGATGGAGTTCCCAAATACTTTGGATGCTAGTAAGTAGTAAATGATCTATGCGGGTATGGGTGGGGGCTAATATACCTACAACACGAAATTTTTCCTCGTGGGTTTCAAGTCCCTCATTGATAAGACCATGAGTACTTGTCACTAAACTCCCAACTTTTAAGTGTAACTTTTTAGCAGCCTCTACTCCTACTACAATTTCTAAACTTCGTTCTGGTCGACGTCCTTCGTTGAGTAGTAACTTGTAATTTTCGAAAAATGAAGTATCCGTTCCTACTATCCGATAGCCCTTATAATTATCGCCAAAAGCTAAAGGTATCGACGATTTTACCAATGGATTTTTTGCCAGTTTTTGAGCTTCTTGCCACGAAATATTCCCCGTTGGAGTATCGATGTGTAAAAGAGAAGACAATACTAATTGCAGCGGACTTCCTTTAGCCCCCACAACCATATCAATAGTTCCAACATTCGCCTTGAATTGCTGTTCAAAAGATGTTTTTAATTGCTGTACTCCGAGTAATAGCATGCACGAAAATCCCAAACTAATACACGTAAGTATGGCTAAGAGTGGCTTTTTTTCGAGGTATTTTTGATGAATTTTCCAGAGATTCATAAAGATATAATCTTTTGAAAGGACGATTGAATGCGTTGATCATGAGAAATAACTAAAAGATTCGCTTTTAACTTCTTACTCTGTCGCAGTAAAAGCTTCATTACCTTTTGACAATTCACATCATCTAAACTTGCCGTAGGTTCATCAGCTAAAATAACCCTCGGTTTGTGTACGACTGCCAAGGCAATGCCTAGTCTCTGTAGTTGCCCCTGACTGAGTTGTGAGGGTTTTCGGTTTTTATATGCCGTCAAACCAAGCTCGGATAACAAACTTTGCATCGCCATAAATGTGGTGGAAGTTTTACTGAATAAGAGCCTTGCTTCTAAATGCTGCCAAACACTGAGTGAATGTATGGCATCATTTTTTTGTAATACAATTCCTAATTGCTGGCCTCGAAATCTATCAAGTTTTTGATTGCTGAGCTCGTGAATCTGACAACCTGCAATCGTAATTTCCCCGGAATGCGGAGTTAACAGTCCTGCCAATAAATGAAGTAAGGTTGTTTTGCCAACTCCTGACGGCCCTTGTATGAGTAAATTTTCGGTTTCTCCAAGCTCTATATCTGGAAATTCCAAGAGCTTTTCAGCTCTTGGATATTGATAACTAAGGTTGGTAGCACATATCATAATTAGTAGTAGTATAAATGAGTTAATCAGCTCTTCTTAAGAGTTTGATTCTTTTGTAGGCAGCGCTCTTAAGTATCCCAGTAAAGGTCCTTGGATAGCTACCACCGCTGACTTTGGTATTCCATCATTATCAAACGGCCATAGACTTGTTGGTGCTGTTAAATCTGTAGTTTGTTCACCAGGATGCTGGACACTTAAAAATAAGGTGTCTCCGTCTGGAGCAAACCATGGCCCGGTCAATTCAGCATCGCTGGGAGCATTTGCCACTCGAATAACCTCTCCGGCCCTATCTCCATAACGAGGAATCACAAAAAGACTGTTGTTTTTAAAATTCGTGTATGCGTTATCTGGTTTATTCATGGCACTTCCCGACATGTCTGATGTCATCCATAAATTTCCAACTTGATCAAAAGCGAGGTTGTCAGGACAGGAAAACCCTGTTTCTTCTCCGCCCGCTTTGTAAGTACTTGAAGTAAATCGCAAAGCATCATAGCGTCCACCAGCTTCTTCTATTTTTAAGATTGATCCGTGGTAATCACCTCGTTTTTTATTATTGGTCAAGCTGACAAAAATAGCTCCCGTTACTGGGTCTATCTCAATATCTTCTGGCCTGTTAAGCGGGGTTGCTCCCAAAAGTTTGGCCGCCTCTCGTGCCCTGATAAGTACTTCTGTCTGATTGTCAAAGCGCTGTTGTAAAACGGGGTGTTTGTCCCAGTCTAAGGCAAGCCATTGCCCTTTTTCCAAACTAGCGACATATAAAGTACCTTCTTTTAACGATTCGGGTTTCGAAGCGATAAACTTATACAAGTGTTCGTCATTTTTATCATCACCGCTATAAGCAACTACGCGCTTGTCTTTCAGTGAAACCAACGTACAACATTCATGAGCAAAACGCCCCAAGGCTACGTGTTTTTGTGCGCTACCGGTCAAAGGTTCAATTTCAACTACCCAACCGTAATGTTCAGGCGGATAGTCGTAAAACTGTTCCCATCCATAACTACTCGGCATATGACTAGGAACGTTTTCCTGATCGTACATCGTTTCTCCAAAGCAATTGTCGTAATTTTCTTCACAGCTCAAAAAAGTGTTCCAAGGGGTTATACCTCCCGAGCAGTTACTCAGCGTACCTATGGCTTCCCTAGCTCCTTTGATAGGAACATCCCAATTAAATTCGATGGGAGTTTTGGCTGTAATTCTTCGATTAAAGGCATCATTTTCTACTAAATTCCAATGCCCAGCAGCGTTTTGTTGAATTCTTATAATACTTCCTCCAACATTGTACATCTCTTTGTCTACCTGCGCTATACTCCGTTTTTGTTCCTTATCGTGACGGTCATAACCAGAAACAAATAAGCTATTTACGTACTCGTGATTCACCCATAAAAGACCGTCTTTAGGGTTTTGACTATCCAAGGGCAAAAAACAGGTAAAATCATTATTATACCCAAAGGTGTCTTGATCGTTTATCGGAGTATTCCATTTTATTATAGGACGGTATCGCAGTCCGTTGGCCAATTTGAGTTCGTCATCTGTACTCGGTTCCAGTCCTTTAAAATCGAAGGAACCTCCAGCGCTAGTACCATTGTTCTTCGTGTTTTTTGTGGCGGTATTGCAAGCCAAAAAAGCGTGCGGAAGTACTGCTGCTCCAATTCCAGCCTTTCCTAGAAAGGTCAAAAATTTTCTTCTATTATATGTCATTTGTTAATTTAAGTCACGTTTTTTCAAGCACAGGAACTCGGGGTAGATTTCGAGAAATCGATTTGCTGTTCTTTGATATATCAACCCTTTAATATCAATTGTCGAGGTGAGCGGTAGTTCTTGATGAATGCGTGCAATTACCTTGCGTAAATAGCTTGATAATACCGATAAAAGCATGGTCTGACTATTCCACCAATATTCTTGCTGTTCAGGGTGAAATTCCTTGGCAAAATGAGACACTCCTTGAATGCCATTATAATTGATACCTGCTAAGGCCTCCAAAACCAATCGATTCTCATCAGACAACACCAAACGAATTTTTTTGATATTTTTTATTTTAATCAGTTCTAAGAGATGAGCATTGTATTGAATTTCGGAGGCTATTGAATTTCCTAATGAGGTGTAAAAATAATTTTCAGAGGAAAATGATTTGTTAATCAATGGTTCTAAGCAGTCCGTAGGGCAGATAAAATATAATTGCTTATGCATTAATTAATTCTACTGTGTTATAAGGAAAAGATGAATGGTGAACATCAATTAATAAACTATCCTCCACTAAACGATACGCAAAGGTATATTCAACTTTTGCCTCTTTGCCATCTGTATCCGTGAAGTAGTAATTTCCCATAGCAATGGCACGTTGTTCATCAATAATTATCCCGGTATTTTCAAACCTGACATTCGTCCACGGTGCAAGAGCAAAACCCTTATCTTCATTGCAAGCCCTATCGTCTCCAGCGATAAAATAGGAAAGAGCTTCTTCACGCGTTGCTCTGAACTGTTGTTGACTGCATTTAGTCGGTTTAAAAAGTACTTTAGATAATCCAAAAGCATAATGTGAATCCAGAAAATCAGTAGCATAGGATTTACAAGCTTCAAAATTTTCGAGCAGTGCTCCAATGGCCACTACTCCTTGTCCCCAAGATTCTTGGGCAGCTGTTACATGTGATTCCGTAATCATAAATTTAGGTTTATAGTTAATAGTTTCTAGAAACATTAAAGCAACTAGGTTGCAAATATAACAAAAACCCATTTTATTGCAACTTGATTGCGATAAAGAAATTGTTAAAATTAACGGGGTCACTAAAACAAAAAAATCTCCCCATATACTAGGGAGATAGTGCAAATAGTACCCATTACTGGAAAATATTAATTAATTTTCCAGTAGAGTTCTGTGTCAGATTCATTGAAAGAACGCAATCCGATACCTTCTTTGTTTTCTGAGTTTCCATAGACGTACAACTTTCCCTGATTTTTGGTATTACAACTGATATAAAACACATTAGATTCCTCAGGTACTGGTTCAAATTGAAATACTTGATCCTGATTTCCTCCATCGTTTTTTGAAGTTTCAAGACGATTGGATTTCGGGTAGCACTCCGCTACTTTAGTACCAGAATTACGCGTGTTTACCGTGATTCTATGATCAATAATTGTCCATTTTTGGTCTTGATTGGTAACATCTTTCGTGTTCAGGGCTATTTCGTGATGTTTGCTATTAGGATACGCTTCCCAACAACGATTCAAATCGTTAAACAGTTGAATGGTGACATTTTTGTGGTTCATAGTGTACTTAGTTTAATGATTGAGAAAAGTGAAATTGTACTTAAAGCATTGCTGTCAACTCCTTAGAGGCTCCGTGTAAAATGCCCTCGACGAGATCGTGGATTTTTCCGTTGATGAGAGAACAGGGCACGTACCAAGGAGAATCTGTACATTGAATAGCCAGTTCGTGCTGATTTGCAGCGTAATTCCATGAAATAGTGAAGTCGTCTTTTGAGTCGCTACCACTATCGCTAGTAATGACAATTCCCAATTGGTTTTTCACAGCGGTTTTTAGCTGATCCCAAGAGGCTTCTGAAACATTGTTAAAGATTTGTTTTGAACATGCACCCATATGCTATTGAGTTTTATTGGTTAGTAATTTGATTGGTTACAACAGCACTGTTTCGCTTGGCAAAGCAGCGTAATAACCAAAGCAAAGTTGTCAATTATCTATCGAAAAAAATATATCATCATATGTCATAATCACGATGTAGCCTTTTGTACTATCCCCTTTAATACGCAATTATCGATTTGTTATTCGCATTGCTATGTACTGCAGAAAGTACCTGTCTGGGAAATTGAGCTAAGAGATCCGTAAAGTTTATGGTATTAAACTGAAAATTATCAAAGGTTGCCAGTAACACTAATGCTTCTTCGCCAGTATTTATGAAATAGTGAGGAAATCCTTGAGGTAAAAAAACTACATCATCTGTTTGAAAACAACGCTCTTCAAAATGGCCGCCAATCGAATTTTTATCTGGCAATAGCAGCCCTACTTTTCCCCTACCTTGAAGACATAAGGTAGTTTCATTCGAATCGGGATGAAAATGAGGTGTTACCAAGTAACCAGGAGGAATACTTATTCGTTGCATCCCTGTCGGGTAGCCAAAAGTATTGGTTTGTAGACGGATTGGATTTGTTCCCGGAATTTTACCTGTCAAAGGTGCCAAATACGGAAAGGCTTCTATTTTCACTTCTCTAAAGACAGTGTCCATGTGATTAGGTTTAAAGTTTGCGAGTGTATTACGGAAAAAGAACTAACAAAAGTAGTTGTGTACATCAAATACCCTCCTCAGTTGTAGCTGAGGAGGGTGCGCTATTATTGCCCCTTTCGGGAGTTACCGTTGCAATAATTAGTTAAAATGTACATTTCCTGTAAAGGCTCCTACTGTGATCGTATTATTACAATTGGTAGTAAAAACATAACTAGGCTCAGGATTCAATCCTGGTGCAGTTAAAGGCCAAAATAAATCGATAGTTCCAACAAAGGTATCTCCACAGTTTGTTCTGTGCATTACATTGGCTGCTAATTCAAAGGCTTCTGTGATATCCACCTTAATTTTATCGATTGGAATCCCTCTAATCCCTACTCTTGCAGGAATTTCTTGAGGCCCTCCTTGTAAATGATACTGCGGTCCTGGCCAGGTCACTTTACTCGTGAAAACCAACCAAGTTTCGTTGGTAGCTCCTGATGTTCTTTTTACCTGATCAATATCTTCAATAGTTTTAAACACTCTTGATTTCGAACTAAACACTTCGTCCATTAATGGAGCAAAAACCTCACTGTCGGTTCCTATTCCATGCTCTTTGTATACTTCTGTATTTGTCATAATAGTTATTTTTAAAGTTTATGCTTGATTTACGGCTTCCTCTTGTTCGAGCTGTTGTGCAACTTTCTCTAAATGAACAGGAACATCTTTTTGAGTTTCCCATTTATATACTTCCGAACGATTGTCAAGGTAAGAGAAGGTTGCTACCCCCACTTGTGCACTCTTGTCCAAAATCATTTTTAGTCGAAGATTTGGCTGCACTGCTGGACCAGGACCAAAACCAGGAGGCCAGTTAAAATACGGATAGCCTGTTGCTGTAATGATCACGATATTTTCATCTTTGATATCGACTCTGCTAAACTCTCCTGAAATTCTACTTTTTACATCTAACATCGGATGAGTAGCTTGTGTTACTTGACTGTATCCCGTTACTGAGTTATCATCCAAATGAATTACTAAATCTGCGGTAAGAGAAACACCCCCTGCTAGGTTTTTAACGCCAATAAAGTACTTGGCATGAATTATTGGTTTTTGTGTAGCCATGATTATTAATTTTTAGCTTGGTTAGTACAAGCAATAAGTCATCGATTTCAATTTCTTATGCTTGTTTATAAATTATACGTTTCATTGAGGCCTCACATTTGAAACATTACTAGTATAAAATTCGGAAAAATAGAGTCAAAAAAATATATCACATTATATCATCAATTTGATTCTTTCTAGGTGGTAGTATAGTAATTTCCCTCGCTTTGTCCGCCAAATAACTGCAAACCGAACAGCATCATTCCTTTGATTTTTCTGCAGCCATGTGCAGTGCCAAGTGAGGTTGATGCACCGCGCAACGTTTAAACTTTACAGTAGCAGGAAGCGCCCCGATTTGTTCAAAGTTAACCATGGGTAACAAAGCACTAGAAAAAGGGTCTATTAAAATTTAAAATGTATAAGCGTTGTATTGAGTTATGGCTGCTTTTGAAAAGAACTGAAATAAATACTATTCCCTTTATTTGCATTCCAATACGACAAAAAGATATCCTTTCTCAACGTGGTGAGGTATCGGATCTTAAGTGCTGCCCCTGTGGTCCAACCAGCACTTTTTGATAAAGTAAGCAGGTTTGAGTTCGTAGACCAACTGAATTGCGCTCTTGATACTTCATTACCTTCGAGTGTTACTCCTACAATGTCCATGACAGTATTGCACGGAATACTAATCGTAGTTCCCTTTTGTTGGACCTTTGTCACGAAAACTTTTTCCTGAACTATTGTTTGTTCTGTTGGATCGCAATTTCCGGCATAACTCAAAGATATTTCTTGGTGAACGCCCAAGGTTTTGGAACGGAAACTCTCATTGAAAGTGTATTGCTGCTCCGGTGTCAGGCTCCCATTGAAAACAAAAAATGGGCCTCCTTCATTCAATGACCCATCTGCGGTTTTAAAAAATCCCGATACCAAATCAGCGAGTCCGTCGTTATTCACATCGCCAATGGCCGCAAAAGAAGGTTCTCGAACTTGTAAAGTTTTAGCCTCTGTTTTCCACAGACAAGTACTGTCAGAAAATCGAATGGCATAAAAATCTTCCGATTCATTTTGAGTAGCTGCCAAATGCTTTACTCCCGGAGTACGCAGCTGTTTTGTCACGCTTTGATTTGCCATATATTGTGCTCCAACGACACAAAAAACATCCTCTTTTTCAGGTGGGCTCCCTCCTTCTCTTAAGAGGCCAATATTCAAACTAAAAGCACTTAAGGAGCTTTGGATAGCATAATTCCATTCAGGTAGCGTATCGATAGTAAAATGATCGTTTTTAGTCTTACCTAAAAACGCATGTATACCATTGTCTCCTCGTTTAAAAGCTTTGACACCTAAAACGACATCTAACAGGCCATCTTGATTGATATCCGCAAACGAAGTACTCAAGGCTTGGTAGACATTTTTAGACTTCCAAAGTGTATTTTGAGTGATTTTTCCGGCCCTATTTTCAAAAATTTCAGCGCGGGCACCCACAGGGGTGTTGTTAGTTCCCTTTTGCCATAAATAAGCAACTAATAAATCTAAATCGCCATCCGCATCGACATCTCCTAAATCGATGTCAAAAGGGAAACTGGTCATCGTTAATTCATAGGTAGCGCTATTCGGAATACTCCCTTTGTTGTTCATAAAAATTTTAAGCGATCCCGGTTTGTGAATATCAAAGTAATGTACGTCGTGTTGCTGTTTAAAAGCCGCTGTATGTAAAGCTTCCTTATCAAATACCGTTACCATCACGATATCTGTCCAACCATCGTTGTTCAGGTCTCCTAGCTGCAACCGGGTATTAAAGCCAATTTGTTGTGTATAATTGGGAATATACGGGTACGGTATCCCCGTACTTAATCCCCAATTGGGATAATACGTTAAGGGGTTGGGCGCCATGTCATTGCCATTGCTGTTCACAATATCCATAAAATTATTTCTGTCGAGGTCTGCGCAAGAAATTCCCGTTGCGTACATTCCATTTTGAATAAAATCGAAGGTTTGCAATTCATTGTACAACGCAGTGTTTTTCGTGCTGGGTGAACTTGTTTTTGTCGAGCAATATGACATACTCAACGCTGTAATCAATAGCAATAGTTGGCTGCTAAAAAAGTTTGTACGTGGCATTAATTCCTAAGTAAAATTTGACTTCAATGGGCTGATCTCGGTGAAAAACGAATTTAATCGTTAAGTCTCTCAAAATTTCTAATTTATAAGGGGTTATCTCATCAGTAATAACTGTCTTTCCCAACCAAGAAATGAGCGCTTTGGTTTTATGTGAACTCAAAAGCTGTGCTTGTTCGAGCT
This sequence comes from Tenacibaculum litopenaei, assembly GCF_964514025.1. Taxonomy (NCBI): domain Bacteria; kingdom Pseudomonadati; phylum Bacteroidota; class Flavobacteriia; order Flavobacteriales; family Flavobacteriaceae; genus Tenacibaculum; species Tenacibaculum litopenaei. The sequence continues at coordinate 236,314 of NZ_CAZEQT010000006.1, read as the reverse complement.
CTGTAAAAAATTGTACTAAACGAACCTTGTTTTGTTCAAAGGCCTGTGGATTTGAAAAATACACTTCAATACCAAAAGACCTGCGTTCTAGTCTTGGAAATGTGAGTTGTAAGGAAACTCCCAATGGGTACTTCTGAAGGATGTTGAGCAATTTTTTAAACGCTAATAAGCTGAAATCTAAATTCAATATTTCTAGGACTTCAAAACAAGTACTGACTTGACAACCAATAACGATTCTAAAGGCTTCCAAACCGCGTTGACGTAAATTCACGAAATGTAATAAGCGAATCGGTACTTTGAGCGCTGTGACAAAATTATTCAATTCAGTGATGGTATTTCGATCAAAGGTTACTTGCTCTAAGCGAAAACAACGATCTATTTTGTCTAATATGTCGGTTTTCGTAGTAGCCTTTTTCCGATGTGTTATATAGCCGTCGTCTAAGGTCCACATAAGCATGGGGTTCACTGATTGACCGACTATCATATCGTATTCATAGCTTACCATAGGCAGGTGAATTTGTGCCGTCCAGGCTTTCAGTATACGCGATTTTTCGACAGCAGAAGTTGTGGTCGTATTCAAAAATTTTTGGACGTTCCATTTTTGAGCCATCGCGATGAAATCAACCCGCTCCTCTGTTTCTCGAAGTTCCAAATAACAGTTGTGAAAAATAGCAGGCAAGCCAGAACACAAAGTTTCAATAGAGCCCAATTGCTCTATTGAAACTAGTGAATTCCCTAGATAAGGTTTGGAGTATTCTAATAAAGTTTCTAATCCGTGCTCCATTATGCTACTGTTAACGCATTGGGGAGCTTCGCTAATACGCTTTCCTCTTTTATGATAGCTAAAACATAGGTTCCGGCAGGTATTGAATACGGAAAGGATGCAGCTATTTTTTCTTCAGAGAGTATTTGGAAATCTTTTGCGATATATTGCTTCATAGCCCCCGAAATTAAAACGATACTGACTTCTTTTTCATTTTCAATATCGTTGAAAGATTGCCCGTGAATTATAACTTCTCCAATAGCTTCTCCTGCAGATCGCTGTGTCGGCTCAATCGAAGAAATTTCCATAATGCCACCTGGCCAACCATAGATGGGAGTCTCATGAGAAAAGAAGTTTTTAATTTCCTCGGTAATTGCTTCAGAGATACCCTCTATCCCCTCTTTTTTTAGTTGGTTTTTTGCCTCAATTTGATATTTTTTGAAAACACTCACAGGATCTGTTTGGAATTGAGCGTTTAATTCTTTGTTTTTCATCAAATCTGAGATTAAGTGTATTAACATAGTTTCTAGTTTTAGGTTAGTTATTAAGATTGTATTTGATTTTATGATGTCGGTATATTAGGGTAATATTTTTGTCGAATAGCATCTGAAATCGTTTTTAAGCCTCTACTTTCTGAGAATTCAAGTGCCAATAATGACAGCGCTTCGACTTCTGAACTTTCGAGCTCCTCGCTGAGTAAGGCATTGTACAAATGGTAATAAGCGAGTGAAAAGTGAATACCACTGGTTTCTGCGGCAGTGATTCCTTGATGTACGAGCTCCTGAGCTTTTATATGTTCGCCCCTCTTATAGTGAAACGTTATCACGAACAAATAGTACCACTCTTTAAAAACGAGCAAACCCGAAGTTTCAAACTTAGCAATGAATTCTTTTTCAGAAGTATAGGTGCCATCCAAAAGACCAATCCCCGCTTTCATGAGCAGGCCAAACGATTTAATAAATGCCAATTCATTTTGATCTGCAATTTCTATAGCTTTCTCAACGTGAATAGTAGCCCTTTCTAAATAGTATGTATCGGTTGCTAAAAAAGAATGGAGCAGCAAATACGCCGATGATATTTGCCCGTGAACACCGGCAATCATATCTTTAAAACCTAACGCTTCCGTACACGTCAATACCTCTTTAATTTGTTGTTCTGCCAAGGCTGTATTCCCTAAAGCAGTATTCGAGATAAATTCAAAGCATTTGACCACAATCCAATTGTGAATAATGGTCATTTCATAACTCGCCAAACGTTTACTAGCTATCAATCCATCAATAGCCTTCACCAGCCTGAGCACTTCATAAAAATCAGCTTCAAGATAAGCGACATAGGCTTCGTTGGTCAGCGCAGTTACACGACTGGATAATCCGACTTTTCCCTCAGAAATTTCAGCAATTTTGGCAACAATTTGTTTAGCGGTTCGCAGATCTCCTCGGTTGATTTTATTAAAACAGCGACTATTTAAAACTTGGTATCGCAATTCAGGATCTATGTCGTTGGCGAACGCTAGTTGAAAGGCTTTTTCGCAGTTATCTTCTACTTCTTTAGAAGTAAACCCACTGGTGTAGAGCTGGCTATCACCAAGCAACCTGTGAATTTCAACCGTTCGTTCTACCCAATTATTTTTATTCGCTAGTTTAGGCAGCAAAGCAAGAGATTTATTCAGGAAAAACACCGTGTCACTGTACGATGCCGATCGTTCTCGGTTGTCCAATGCTGCACGATACCAATATTCATGGGCATTTTCATCCTGTTCACCACGTTCGAAATGCAGTGCTATAACGTGTAATTTGTGCATGTGATTCTCCATGGTAAGCAAGGCCTCCGCAATAGCGCAGTGCGCTTCTTTTTGTTGAGAGGGCAACATCATTTGATAGGCCGCTTCCTGAATTAAGGCATGCTTAAACAGGTATTTGGTTCCTTTTACAGAACGTTGCTTTACAATCAATTGCTGTTGTTCCATGACATTCAAATCACTCAAAACGCTACTGGCATCTTTTAACATGGCTGTCTGAAGTACTTTTAAACTAAAGGCTCTTCCTATTCCAGCAGCGAGTTGGGCTGTTTCTTTTATAGGCCCCAATCCTTCCAATTTCGCATTGAGCAAGTCGTTTAAGGTTAAGGGAATCAAGAAATCAACCTCTTTAGCCAAAATGAATTTACCTTCGTTTAATTGAAGCTTGCGCTGCTCCTTTAAAGCAGTCGTTAATTCTTCTATAAATAATGGGATTCCATCAGATTTTTGCGCAATTAAACTGAGTACATCAGCACTGGCAGTATGCGGATACAATAACTCTTGCGCAAAAATTTCCGTTTCCTGTTCACTTAACGAATTCAGAAGTGCTGTTTCCCAAGTTCCCGTCAATATGTTTTTGTCTCTTTCGGTCCTTGAACTCACTAACAACAAGGTAGGAATAGGAAAAGCATTGGACTGCAGGTAATTTAAAAACTCCTTACTCATGGTGTCCATCCAATGTGCATCTTCTATCGCAAGGATTTGAGCAGATTTCGCTGTTTCAAAAATAGATAATCTCAATACTTCATACATTAAAATGCGTTGTTGTTCGGCACTCTGTAAATTCGGTGCCTCCTTAGCTAGTAATTGCACTCCCAGCCACGAACACAGCACAGCCATCGTTGCCGGGGTAACATCTATAGTAAGTTTCTCGAGAACCTCCTGTATAATTTGATGATTTACAGCTTCTTCATTTTCCTTTCGAATTCCCCAATATAGTTTAAACCAATATAAAAACGGGGCCAATGCCACATGACTATTTTCCGGTAAGCAGGTGAATTGAACATAGCGTTCTCGCGGAGATATAAATGATTTCTCAATCTCAAAAAGTAACCGTGATTTTCCAATTCCAGCTTGTCCTTGAATCCAATAACTCTTGGCGCTATCCGCAATGGCATGCCAGCTCGCTGTAAGACGCTTTAAAATGGCTTCTCTTCCAAAATACGCAGTTAAACCTGCATTGGGCTTTAAACGATCGTAGGCTTCCAAGCCTTTTTCTCCGAGCAATTCATAACAATGATCGGGTCCTTCTTTTAAGGGGCCCTTAAAATGTAAATAAGGAACCAGCAGTTTGTGGCAGGTCTTTGTAACAAAAATACGATTGGCTGTTGTTTGTAAAAGCGTTGAAAATGCCTCTGATGCGACCATCCCCTCTGGCAATCTATTTCGTTTAATCAATGCCACTCCAGTATGCAAAGCAATTCGAATTTCCAAGCGGATACCGTAACGCTTTTCTAAAACTTGTGATCTATTTCGAACCTCCGATACCAATTCCAGCGCGGCTCTAGCAGCCCTTCTACTGTCGGTGTCACTCGATTCTGGATAACCAAAAAATACCGTTAAATACTTGAGGTACATTTTGGATGCGGTAGCACCAAAACGGGATGCCGTGTCTTTACATAGGTTCAATTGATCTTTGAGAACGGTTTCAATCACTTCAATATCACTGGGAGTATCTTGTGGTGTAATCAAATCCAACTGCAGGGACAAAACCGTTAATTGCTTTCTAAAACTGTCACTATGCGACCAATTAGAATGCTCCGTAACAGCAGTTTCTTCAGCCGAAAATTGACTCTTTTTGCCTGCGGGTTGTCTAATAATGCTGGAAAAATTTAAGGCATTGAATTCTCGTATTATTTCATTGACATTTGCCGGTCTTTTTAATGGACTTTTTGCTAGTACTCTCCTTAGCAGACTTCCCAAATCGTGGCCTAGCAAAAATGTTGGTAGAGGAATCATTTCATCGGCCAATTGCTGTTGAAATATTTCTGCAATGGAGGTGAAATTATACACCGGATTACCTGTAAGACACTCGATGGTAATTAAGCCCCAAGCATAGCAATCCGATTTAGCGGTTACGGGTTCACCTCTCAATTGTTCGGGAGCACTGTACTTAGGAGTTCCTAAAACATCCTGTGTCATTGTTAACTCCTTATTACCGGGAAAAACGGCGTCTTCTAAAAACGCGCCAATACCAAAATCAAGGACTTTAACATGCCATTGAGAAGCCAGTTTACGAACCATAATGTTGGCAGGCTTTAAATCGCGATGAACAATTCCCTTAGCATGAGCACAGCTCAAGGCCTCTAACACTTGAAGCATAATAATAGCCATGTTTTCAGGAGTAATAGCGCCATTTTTTACGAGGTGCTCTTTTAAACTCTCTCCTTCAACATACTCAAAAACAGCATAAGGTATTTGGTTAGACAATAAACCTTTATCTAAAAGTTTAACGATATTAGGATGGTTAAATGCAGCGCAAATTTCAGTCTCTCTACTAAATCGAGCGATCTTTCGTTGTCGGTCAATAGCGTTCGTATCGCTATTAAACTTGACTGTTTTTATGGCTACAAATTGCCCTGTTGATAATTGTATGGCTTTGTAAACCGTACCGTAGCCACCTTCGCCGAGTTGTTCAATGATGGTGTAGTTTTGCAAGGTTCCTTCAAAACCATGCGCTAACTTGAGTTCCGCATTCATAGTAGTGTAGGTTAAATTAGTGAGCGTAGTAAAGTCTGGGCTTATGCCAAGGCTCTTTCTTTGTTGATTTCAAACTTAGACAGTCCGAATCGCAGTTGCCCTTTTTTACGTTCTATGATGTTAGCGAATAAAAAACCATAGGGCTTTAGTTTCATCAAAAATTTTCTCAAGCGATGAATCAAGGTATTGATATAATAAGCATCCACTTCTTTGAGCAATTCTTTACTCATGGCTTTGTTCAAATCATCCATGTATACCCATCCACAAGAAGTATCAGTTACTCCAAAACTCAAATCCTTTTGTTTTTCTCGTATTAAATACAATAACAAGTGGTTAAATACACGATTTCCTAAATCCAGTTCTAAATCATTGATGGCAATTTTTGAGATGATTTGTTCTTCGTCAAAACTCAAAAACAATTTGAAGCATGCATTTTTTGTGATATCGGCCGTTAAAAGCGTATTTTCCATGGCCTCGTTTATAGTAAAGGTGAACTTTTTACCGTTTAACGTATAAGCAATTCCTTCTTCCAGAACAACTTCTTCACTACCGTTATCCAATACCCACAACTGCTCTAGGTTTTTAAAAACCGCATAGGTTTGTGCTCCTAATTCCAAGAGTTCTCCATCGGGGTGAATCCAAAGGGTCGAGCTTCCATCAAGTTCTTTAAAATAGCATTGTGGCGCATCTAAATTGCTTACTGTCCAAACATCATTGGACTTCGAAGAAAACTGAATTTCGTCGTTCATCTTTAGCGTATAGGTCGCTCTGTGTAGCAACTTACCATTTACTTTAGTACCATTGCTACTCAAGTCTGTTAATTGCCAATGATTATTTTCCCAAAAAATGATTGCGTGCTTTCTTGAAATATCACTTTGTGTAAATACACTCGTATTGTTTTTATCTCTTCCAATGGTGTGTTGACTGTGAAGTACAACCACCCTATTGAGTTGTTGATTTTGAACTAGCGCCATGTGGGGGACGTTTTAAAAGATTGGTTATTAACCAAATATAATAAAAAAGAAAATCTTTTGGAAATACTAACTGAACGAATTTGATTGAAAATTTCAAAAAAAATGAGCTTCGTAAAACGAAGCTCAAAAAAGGGAGGACTCTAAATACTTGACAAGTTATATTATTTACTGTTTGGGTTTTACTTACTTTCTTTTAGTTTTATCCAAAAGTAGCGAGAAAGCATTACTTGAATCTTGAATATTCGTTAAATGGTAGTAAGCACTCGGTCAATATCAAAATTTCGTAGAGGAACAACTTTTGTAGCGTACTGATGATGCTATTCTCAATAGGCATCAAAATAAAAAATACATAATGTCCTAATTTCACAGCTTTTTAGAAAAAAATAAGGTTCGTATTTAACAAATTGCCCCAGTATAGGATTGCCAGCATAGGTATCCCTAGAAATGAATCATTTAGGAATCCTGATTGTGTAATTTTAATTTATTTTTTAATTGCCAATCATAGTATTCTTCTGGAAACAGTAATTCACCAAGTAACACCAATTCCTCAACAGTAAAGCTATTGTCTTTTAATTTTCTGTAAAAGGTAGGCTTGGAAATGTGTAATCGTTGAATAAAATATTTCGTTTTGTAATTGGAGTTTTTAACTAGTTCTGGAACATCATTGACAAAGGTTTCGAAGCTCTTAATTAATTGTATCATAATAATTTGTTTTTATAGCACAATAAAAAGGTAAAACGTTTTTTAATAAGGAAAATGATGTTTGGAAAGGCATTGCTTGTTTACGGAATAAACGGGAATATCAACGTTGCAAACGATAAACTACTACCTTAATTTTTTTCATAAATTCTCAAAATCTGAATGGTATAACGTCTTATTTTCATCTTTCATAAAGTTAAATTATCGTTCTTTTCAAGTCTCTGATACATTGCTATTAGGGAGCAACCATATTGCCTTTATCCGGTGTTCAATAACTATACATGTACTGATTTAATTAACTGAAAAACCTGTAAATAGTTAAAAAAATATACCCCAATCAGGCTGCTAGTTCCTTTTTAGGGTAATTTTGTATTCGTCATAAATATTTAAGCGGTAACATAGGTAATTTCAAGTTCAATCAGAGTGTTTAATAGTTTTGATACTGGGCATATTTCCTTCGCTTTTTGTGCGAGCTCTCTAAAATCCTTTTCTGACATTCCAGGCACTTCCCCGTTGAGGTACAAGGTGATGCGCGTAATGCTTCCGTCTTCAAAGTAGACCTTAGCCCTAGTAGTTAACTCTTTGGGCGTCCTTCCCGTTTCCGTGATTAAAAAACTTAATTGCATGGCAAAGCAGCCAGCATGAGCCGCCCCAATAAGCTCTTCCGGGTTCGTCCCCTTTTCATCTTTAAAACGCGTATGAAAAGAGTAGGCCGTATTGTTGAGTACTGCACTCTGTGTTGAAAGTACTCCAGTTCCTTCCATCCCAGTTCCTTTCCATGTTGCTGTAGCTTGTCTTGTAAATTTCATATGTATAAATTTTAATTGTTATGGTGGTAAAAGTAGCGGTAGCAGCGCATATAAATCAAATTAATAATTTTTATCTTTGATTAAAATTATTTATCATGACACTTCAGCAACTTAGGTATATCGTCGCTTTGGATGACGAACGGCACTTTGGACGAGCAGCCGAGCGTTGTGCAGTTTCGCAACCCGGATTAACCATACAGCTAAAAAAATTAGAAGAAGCCATAGGAATCCAAATATTTAATCGTAGTACTACTCCCCTCTCTCCAACAGGTAAAGGAAAAGAAATCATTGATAAAGCTCGTGTTATTTTAGAGGATGTAGATGCCATTCGCAATTTTATTGTCGATAGTAAGAACGAACTCGCAGGGAGCTTAAAACTAGGGATTGTCAGCACTTTGGCTCCTTATTTGATTCCTATAATCATGGAACCACTGCGCACAGCACTCCCAGCAATTCGCTTTGAAATTGTAGAAAAATCTACTGTCGATTTAATCAACTCCTTACAACAAGGAACCCTAGACATCGCCTTAATGGCAACTCCTACCGGACGAGATCGCTTACGTGAATTCCCTGTGTTTTACGAAGAGTTCATAGGGTATTTTCATCCTACATTAAAACCCTCAGCAACAAACATTCAGGTCGACATGTTGGATTTAGAGAATTTGTTATTATTACAAGAAGAGTATTGTTATAATTCTCAGTTGTTAGCTATTTGTGATCTGAAAAGTCCGGTAACACAAGAGCGATCTTTTCACTTTGGAGTCAGTTCCATCACTACCTTAAAAAACTTGGTAAGAGCTAAAGCAGGCTTTGCCTTTATACCTAGTTTGGCTACCATTCATGAGACCAATGATGCTTATCTACTTCGGTTTCCAGAACCGCGTCCGGTGAGAGAAATTAGTTTGGTGGTTTCTAAAAATTTTACCAAAACAGCTGCTCTTGAAAAAATGAAAGAGAGTATTTGGAACGCCTTACCTCCCTCTTTGCGCCAAGGAACGACCTTCACGAAAATTCGCTGGGATGATGCCCCTTATTTTAGACAAAAAACAAAAGAACTATGAGTTTTATTAGGTTGAAACTGTTACCATTTGTAGGGGTTTTAGGTATAGGTATTAGGGGAATTATCGACGGCAAGCATAGGGCTTTACCGTATTTTTTAATAGCGGTATTTCACGTATTTTGGTAGTATCCAATTAATACCGCTCTTATGAAACCGATATACTACCTTTGTCTCATAATGATAAGTTTGTGCTTGTTTTCATGTACTACAAATAATGATTTTGAGCTGCTGCAAAATAGAGAATTGACCACACGTGATTTTTTTCAAAAAATTACAGAAAAGGAGGTTCAAATAAACACAGAACACGTGTATTATATTTCGTATCACTTCGATTCCGTTACCCAAAAAATACGATTATTAGAGTTTGAAGAAAAAGCTCCTGATTTTTTTCTGTTGGAAAGTCAGGAAGAGGTCGCTGCTAGGCACCGTGATGATTCTTATGAAATTTACCTAAACATTTCGGGTACTATACGTGGATCCATAGGGAAAACCTGCAATGGAAAGTGGTCTTGTGCGGATGTAATCAATGATTTTCTTAAAAACAATTCAAATCTACGCTTCCGTGGAACATTGGTGTACGCACCTCAAAACCGTTCGTTTTACCTTATGTAAGTCCCCCAAATTATAAAGAAGTTTTACCTGTGTAAAACTTCTTTAGTTGTCTAGCTCTTCTTTCTTCGTTTACGATTCCCAGGAGCGTTATTTTGTATGGCTCCGGCCATAATACATCCGTAAGGCAGTACCTCGTCAATAACTTCTCCTAATCCAAATTCTTCCATTTGTCTACGTACGGTGTCGGCATTTTTGTAGGCCGAAGGAAGTTCTGTTATATCAATTTCACCCGAATAGAAACGAACGTCCAAACCGGCGGTTTCTTCTTGAAAGATTGCCTCCATAGATCGACCTTCTTTGATTTTACGGTGCGCCGTTCTACTGATGTTGCGTCCAGCTCCATGAGGGGCAAAACCGAGATTGGATGCCGTAGTTTCTCCTTGGACTATAAGAACTGGTTCACTCATATTTAGTGGAATCAATCGCGGTCCAGAAACATCCGGCATAAATTGAGCAGCCAAAGGAGTAGCCCCTTTTGCGTGGTAAAATAAATCTTCCTGTTTAAAAACAAAATTATGTTCATTCCAATACCTATCGCATTGTTGAATTCCAAGTTTTTCCAAGGTGGCATCGTGCAATACTTCGTGATTCAATTTAGTCCACTTCCTAATTATTTGTAAGGCCTCCCAATACCGAGTACCCTCTTCCGTATCAAAAGGAATCCATGCATTTTGTTTCAGCGTATCAGGAGACAATTCTTTTCTAAATCGTTCGGCAACACGCATTCCTTGTTTGTACAGTCCTGCACCAAATCCTCTACTTCCGTGATGTGTGACCATCATCGTATTTCCAGTATTCTTAGAGGTACCTACAAATAAAAAATGATTCCCATCGCCTTGGGTACCTAATTGAGCACGGGCTGCAGCAATACTTTTTTTGGAGTTTAGATAGAAATTTCCTTCGATTTCTTGAAGTAAATTTGCCGGAAGCCTAAATTGATCTTCTCGCGACCTTCCTCCATATCCAAAATGAGTAATGCTATGGGCGGCATCCAATACTTCTTTGGGAGCTACCTTACCAAAATCTGTAAGCATTACAGAGCAACAAATATCGGCACTGTGCATTCCAGGGTGAATCGCATTTTTCGCAACGGCCACCCCTCCCACAGGAATAATTCCTTTCGGTCCTGTTGGACAAGAATCTGGCATCACTCCTCCATTCACGAGCGTAGGCGTTTTCATCAATTCTTTCATGCTTTCCAGGACGCTTGCCACATTTTCTTCTTCCAACACGGTTTCTGCACGAATATTTACCTTAAAATCAGGAGGGCTTTCATGCAATTTTATAGTTTTTTTAGGTCTAAATTGTTCTAAATACTGAAGGCATTCCCTTTCATTCAAATGATTCGTGTTGATATACTCAACGGCCTCAGGTATCCATTTTCCTGACTTAAATCCCATTGCTATTAGTTGTTTAGCGGTTATCTTTTCCATTTTTTTAAAAATTTTAATTTTCTAATAAATTAACAAAATTGGTTATATTTTATTTTTGAGATTACAAATTTGAAGTAGTTATGCGCATTCTTTTTGCGTATTCGAAAATTTTTTCCATTTTTACCGAAAACCTATTAGCATGGATTTAGAACATCGATTTAATCAATTGGCCAAAGAATATACACAAGATTCTAGGCAGGTTAAAGTTTTGTGGAACGAACTATACAACGCTCATCACGAGTCACACAGAACCTACCACAATATGCGTCATCTACAAGAATTATTTCGATATGTAGATCAATACAAGCATCAACTAGCAAGCGTAGAGGCTGTTTCTTTTGCTGTATTTTATCACGATAGTGTCTATAAGTTAACCTCTAAAAAAAATGAAGAACTCAGTGCTAAGTTGGCAAAAAAAGCACTTACCAAAATAAACGTTCCGAAGCACTTAATTAGCTTGGTAACCGAAATGATCCTAGCGACCAAGAAACACGAAGGATCAGGCCATGATATACCGTATTTTATCGATTTTGATTTGGCCATACTAGGACAATCGGAAGCCATTTATGATAACTATGTTGAAAAACTTCGCGAAGAATACGAATGGGTACCACAAGTACTCTTTAATAGAAATAGAAAGGCGGTATTACAGCGTTTTTTAGACAGGTCTTTTTTGTATCAAACAGCTGAGTTTAGAAACGAATTTGAAGTACAGGCACGTGCTAACATCGCACATGAATTAAAAAATCTATAGTGCTTGGCATCTAATAAAAATGCACTGATTCGATACAAGGTTATCGATCAGTGCTTGCGCAATTCATTCCGCCGTTGGACACTTAATGATTTAATTGACGCCTGTTCAGAGGCTTTGTTCGAGTACGAGGGGAAAGATGTTTTTGTCAGTAAAAGAACGGTCCAGCTCGACATTCAGCACATGCGCAGTGATAAGTTGGGGTACGAAGCTCCTATAGAAGTATACGACCGTAAGTATTATAGATATACTGATCCCAATTACAGTATCAAAAATATTCCCATTCGCGAAGGAGACATTGCAGTAATTCAAGAAGCGATTACCGTTTTAAAGAATTTAAAGATTTTTCGTTGTTTGAGGAAATGAATGGTGTTGTACAACGCTTGGAGGATTCTGTATTTTCAAACACGAATAATCAGCGCAGGATAATACATCTCGATAAAAACGAATTATTGAGAGGTCTGGAGTTTATCGATCCGCTGTATAGAGCTATCAAAGATAAAAAGGCAGTCGATATTACCTATCAATCTTTTAAGGCAGCTGCTGCCAATGTCTTGACCATCCATCCGCAATTGTTAAAAGAATTCAATAATCGTTGGTTTGTATTAGCTTATCGGAAAAACAATATGGCTACTTTTGCACTCGACAGAATTCAATGTATTTCCAATTCGGTTCAAACGGATTATATCGATTGTGAAATTGACGGAGATACTTATTACGAGCACGTCGTTGGTGTCACCGTGGCTAATTCAGAAGTCCAAGATATCGAGTTTTGGGTAGATAAAAAAAACACCCCTTACGTTCTTACAAAACCCTTACATAAATCACAGCAACTACTTCGAACAACTGCTGACGGGAGTTATTTTAGCATGGCCGTTATTCCTAATAGAGAATTAGAACGCCTGCTCCTTGGCTTTGGTCACTCATTACTAGTAACAAAACCCCAAAAATTGAGAGATCGATTGTTCGATGATATAAAGCGAAGTACAGCTGCTTACAAAGCACTACCCTAGCTGCGATGGTACAAATGTACATCGATACAACAAGGCCTCTTGTGAGTGCAACCCGTTACAGCACTGCCTTATTTTTTAACATTAATATCCCGACGTATATTAGATATATAATAAACAAATAGATAAAAAAGTTTAAACCAATAAATAACAAGGTCTCCAGCTCCATAATCACTGTTTTTTCATCTATGTTTAAGAATAAGAGTACTGCGTTGACCTTTCCAGGACAACACAATAAAATGATACCGAATATCGTACATACGCCTCCTATAACTCTTTTTACCATATAAGAGTATAAGCGATATTTCAAGGTTTTGATAAAAAATTAGTTTATCCGAGCTGTAAATTCGTTAAAATACCAATAATTGTCTTTGAGCGGAAGCAAAAAAAGCACTTCAATGAAGTGCTTTTTTAGTTATCTGGTTGAAATGAAATAAGGTTCTGGATAAGTTTTTACGGGTAATTTTGTGACCCAACTAAAAACGATATTAGCAGTTAAGGCCGCGGCCAAATTTGAGCCAACCACCAGTTGTGGTGGGCTTATTTGATTGGAAACAGCTTTGTAATCTTCTATTATTTGATAAAACCAAGACAATTCTATGTCGTTGCGTTTTTCTAAATACGCAAGCATTTTTTCAATTAAAACGAACTCAAAACGGTCTTCCTGCTCTTCCACTTGAAAAATTTGATCACTATCGGGTGTCACCAGAAAAGCTCCTGCCGCCCAACCAAAATTTAACGGATGTATTACTGGAATTCCTAGTTCCTTACAAACTTGATCAAAGACAAAAGGGGTATCCATCACATCAAAGTCAATAGCATTAATAGCGATATCACTACCCTTTAGATATTGCTTTACCGTATCCGGTTCTAGAAAAACATTATGGAATTCAATATTTACATTGGTATTAATTGATTTTAATCGCTCACTAATGGCAGCCACTTTGGAACTCCCTACCTGTGCTTCGGTATAATTTTGTCGGTTTAGATTTGAGGCGTCTACTGTATCTCCATCGATAAAGACAAAATTTTCAAAACCAAGGCGAAGCAAGGACTCTGCAAGTACACTACCAAGACCAACCCCTCCAAAAACAATTTTTACCTTCTTTAATACATCCTGTTCTTCTGGGCGTATGTATAGTACGTTTTTGTGATACCTTGGCTCCTCGTGCATGAGCTCGAGTTTCTTTTTTTCTTCTATCATTTATTTTATACGTTTGGTGTTTGTGGTAAGATACTATTTTTTGAGAAAAATAGGCGATTATTCCCTCGCGCAATTAACATTGACTACTCAAATAGAAAATTGTTGTACCTAGCCCCCTTATATTTGTGTTTCATAGTGTATTTGGAAAGTATGAACCTACAGGATAAAATATATCGCGATCGGTTATTTGAATATATCAACACAATAACCCCGCTAACTCTTAGTGAATTTGAAGAACTTATTAGCTTAGTCTCAGTTGAGTATTATGAAAAGAATAGCATTGTTTTAAACCAAGGTGCTTATTGTCAATCCATCAAGTTTGTCCTTTCCGGAGTGTTTCGAAATTTTCAATTATACGAAGGCAAAGAAATTACGGATTATTTTAGTTACTCCCTCAGAAATCCCATTATCGCTTCCTTTACGAGTTTATTGACACGAACTCCAAGTACTTCCAGCATTCATTGTATTGAAGCCGGTGAGGTATTGAGTATTCCCTATCACAGTTGGACTAAGCTCTATAAATACAGGAGTTTTAATACGCTAGGTAGAATCCTTGCAGAAAACAACTATTTGCTCGCGACCGAAAGAATAGCTTCTTTACAATTCCATCGTGCCAATGATCGTTATTTGGCATTTATTAGTCAATATCCCGAATTGCTGAATAGAATTCCTCATCATTATATCGCATCTTATCTTGGAATTACTCCTGAGTCTATGAGTCGATTGCGAAAGCAAATACGGAATTGAAAATCTTATCATAGGTCAATGCCTAACGTTATTGTTCCTGAGATATTTGCTCCTAGCAAACTTGTTAACCATGAATGAGCAACAACAATTTAACAAACTACAGCTATTAGAAATTCCTCAGTTTTTGACTGCGGAAGAATGCATTGAACTATTAAATAGCGTAATGGACAATTTTACAGCAGCCACTTCACATTATCCCACTTACTACAGAACCAATGATCGCTATGTAGAAGAAAATGAACCGCTGGCAACGAAATTATTGACACGACTTCAGGTATACTTGCAGTCTAATAACCTTTCCTTGAGCCCTAAAATATCAGGGATCAACCCTCGGTTACGGTATTGTAAATATCAACGTGATCAGCACTTTTCGAAACATCAAGATGGTGTTTACTTTACAGATGATCACACAAAATCGGCATATTCCTTTGTACTGTATTTAAATCCATCGCATGAATACCTTGGCGGTACAACTTCGTTTTACAAACAGCAAGATTCAGCTATCCCGTGCAAAATTATTCAGCCGACACAGGGAAAACTTATCGTCTTCGATCATCATCTATGGCATAGTGGAGATTCAGTAATCCAAGGGATGAAATTTGTCCTAAGAACGGATTTACTGGTAGATGACAACTCGGAGTATCCATTTCACCGAGGGTATATCTGGACCTTGCTGCAAATGAACGGGAATATTATAAGTGCTGGCAGAGATGGGATGATTAAAATGTGGAACAGACAACTTACACGTATTTCAGCATTTAAAGCACATACACTTTCCGTAGTAGTATTACGTGCTGTTGGCCCCGAGGAATACCTGTCTTGTTCGAGAGATTTTACCATCAAAAAATGGCATAGTTCAGGAAAATTACTAGCGAGTCTAGCATTAGATGAAATGATTATTTCTGCCAGACGCTTCAATAATCAATACGTCTTAGGAGGTACTCGAGGGACACTTTATTTTACAAATACTGAGTTGATCTTAAAAGATTCCATTCAACTTCATCGTTCTTGGATTTGGGCATTATTCTCAGTCAAAAACCATCTGCTTACCTGCGGTGGAGATGGAATGCTCAAAAAAGTTCAGCCCGATAAAAAGCGAACGTCGGTGCTCGTTCACTGGAAAGAGGCTTTGTGTTGTATAAACCAGCATCGGAATTCCCTCGTTTTAGGTACGGACAAAGGTAGCTTACTGCTGCTCAGAAAAAACTATCAAATCAAACGCGTTTTTAAGCTGCATACCAGAAGAATAACGGTAATACTTCCGTATAAGGACGGAGTGTTGAGTGCCAGTGAAGACGGAGCTGTTAGCTACTTGGATTTAAAAAACAATAAGAGTTCCATTTTGATTCGTCAGGAGCACTTTATTCAAGCTATCAGTATTCTAGATAATCAACTCTACATTGCAGGATACGAAGGCGTTATTAGCCAACTAGATCTGACGGTAAGCTAACAAATTGCTTAGCTTAGATAATTTCTTTTGATGACAGCAAAGCAGGTAGTAAAATAGGTCCTAACAGAGCAACAACAGCAACCACTTGTTTACCCGGAAAATAAGGAATAAAGCTCATTACGAGAATAAAGAGTCCACTTAATAAAAACAAGGAACTATACTGCTTTACCACAAATGCTTTCCGCAGGTACACTAACCCGATAACGACATACATCAATGAGTTAATGAACATGGATATTTCCCAAGAAAAATTGAAAATCCAATGCAAAATTTTGGCTGTGATAATTCCTCCTACAATCAGCAAGAAAGAATACCCTATACACCTGCGTAAGAATAAAATCATTTTTTTCTCTTTAAGATACAAAAAAGAACAGTTATTAGCCAATTGCAAGGATAAATCAGGTGATTTTCCTATTGAAAATCAACATTTTGACAAACTACTCCATTTTTTTATTAATTAATATATGAGCAGTAAACTTATTTAACAGCTTACGAATTCTTTTTGATAACCAAGGCTCATAATAGTTACTTAAAACAAATGAAATAGACAGCATTACAAGGATTACAATACTGACCAACAAAAATTTACTAACTCCTTGAAATTTGCTGAAAATAATAAAGCCGATGTTCTGATGAATCAAATATAAAGGATATGTCAATACACCTAACTTAATAAAAATTGAAGAGTTAATCTTTTGCATTTTGTGAGTTGAAACCATTAACATTATTATATAGAAAACACATATAATGGCTACCACAATTAAAGGAGAAAAACTTATTTTATAACTACTTTCGAGACTAGGTAACCTTAAAATAGCGTAGTGAATGGATGTACCCAGAGAAATTAATAATATTAAAACATATTTTATTGACAAATTTCGTTGTGAATAAATCTGATAAAAAGTCATTCCTGCTATAAAATAAGGCATCCATTCTACAATGAAATAATAGTTTATTTTTTTCATTAAATAAAGATGCCCAAATGGAATATTAAGTATAGTAATTACCGACCAAAAAATTAGTAGATAGTCAAAATTGACTTTATGTAGTTTATTCACTAATAAATACATTCCTATTGTAAATAGGTAAAATTTCATTTCCACAAACAAAGTCCAATAAACTCCATCTACGTTTTTCGTCCCCAAATAATTTTGAAACATAGAGAGATTGACGATAAATTCCCTTATGCTTACATTATAGTTTTCTCCCCCAAAAAAGGTAATTACCAAAAAGGATAATGTAACGCATACCCAATAGACAGGGTAAAGCCTTGAAATCCTTGATATCGCAAACCTTGTGATTGATCTATGTTGAATAGAAAGAGCAATCACAAATCCACTTATTATAAAAAATAGGTCAACTCCCAAATATCCATATTTGAAAAATGATCCTAGTATGTAGAAATCAAGGTTAGAATCTATATTACCCGCCCAGCTTCTAAATAAATAATGATACAAAACCACACTTAAAGCAGCAATAAACCTAAACAAATCAATTTGATAAACTCTGTTCGTATCGGGGGTATTCATAATGTCAACTTACTTAGTATTGTTACTTTCCAAAATTTAGATTTGACGAAAATAACAAATTTAAAATTGTACTGTTATAGAATATAATAAATGTATTTTTTGTAAGGTTGTTAAAGTAAAAACGAGAGGGTCCCTAATCAGGAATCTCCTCTCGCTTCTTAATACAAGCTCCGCGCTCTACTACTAGTGATTTTAACTTAAAACCTTTCCCTTCTTTCTCTTCTATCGTCGCGTAATTCACTAATATCTTCGCGTTGCTCTCTTTTGTCTTCTATCAATTCGCGTTTGGTGGCTTTCAAATCGGCCTCCATGGTTCTAAGAAAATCTTTTACAATCTCCATGCCCTCAAGTCGATCTCGTTTAATGCGCACGGATAAAGACTGAAACTTTGCAAACAATCGTTCTTGCATCAACAATCGTTTTCTTAGGTTTCGAACGTCAGCCTTATCGTCGCGTACATCTCTTCGATCATCTCTGCTATCTCGTCTGTCTCTGGCGATATCGCGATAATCATCAGCCGTGCCTCTAAACTGTCGTAAGTTTCGAGCCTGCTCTCTTGTATTACTGCGGACTTCGCGTTTGCTGGAGCTCACTTCTCTCACTGCTCTTGCCAACTTGGTTTTGAGTTGTGCAATTTCGAGTTCCATACTGGCCTCAACGCCCCCTTTTAGTTGTAAGGCATTAAAGTATTTTGAAGCTTCCCAAGTTCTTTTAAGTTTTTTTATTTTACTTCTAAAGGCTTTAATTTCGTTTTTATCGCGTTTCAACTCCTTCACCCCTATCTTGATCTCTCGCTTGTTTTGGGCCATTTCTCTTCGGTTTTGCCCCTGAGCGTTCATCGTAACAAATAAACCTACGACAGTGATAATTCCAGTTGATATTTTTACAAATCCTTTCATAATCTTCTGGTTTTGTGTTCTGTTTTCTTAGACCTTTATAGTTTGAAAAAGTTTTATTTTTTTCAAAAAAAAAAGAGCAGCACACTGCTACTCTCTGTTAATTAACGAGTTATTACTCCTAAAAAAGTTTCAAAAAATCTTCATCGTTCATGGTTTGTATACTTTTTGCAAGATTAAATAGAATTTGATAACTCTCTTTAAAATTTTCATCAGGTCGTGTAAACCTATAATTTTGATGACGCCAAAAACCCATGGCACCCGCAGCATAAACAGTGTAATCCTTTAATGCTCGTTTGTCATTGTCGTCCAATGGTGCACTACTTTGATAACCTTCAAGTATTATTGCAACCTTGGCCAAATCCAATACGTTATCCAAAACACAACACCCTATCAAGGCCATTCCTATATCAAAAACTCGATGGTAATAACAGGCTTCTTCAAAATCCATCAATACGACATTTCCATTGGGAACTACCACCACATTATTGAAAAATAAATCAGAATGAATCAATGATTTACTCAATCCTTCATAAGTGCTTAGTTTTGATTTTAGGGCCAATAACCATGCGTAAAACGGACTTTCTGGTTCGTATGTTGCAATTTGATCAAAAAAACGCAAACCATAAGCAGGGCTGTCCGGTAAGTACGAAGGTGCAATAATGCTGTGAAGTTTAGCCAATTCACTACCGATGGCACGTAATTCTGTGTCGCTAAAATCTTGTACGATGGTTCCCTGCACATACTCCTTTAAGAGTACTGGTTTATTTTGGTAAAAAGCCAATAGTTTATGGTCTTTATTTCGTACTAGTACAGAAGTATCAAAGGAGTTTGCTTTGAGGTATTCAAGTAACAATGCCAGTTTTACACTGTCTTCACAAGATTTTTGTTCACAAATAGTTAAAACGTACTGTCTTGAATTAACGGTAATCTTGTAATTGCTATTTTCAAACCCTCCACTTAGCGCTACAAATTCGCACGGTCCGTCAATACCGTACTGAGTTGTTAAGATTTCTCGGATAGTCTCTTTAGACATATGAGTGTATATCGCCATGCTTAGGATTGTTTTTGTGTATAGTTTTCTTCCATAAAAGCCATTAAGGCTTTTTGTGCGTATGCTAGGTCACAATGAAGTTTTTTTTCACAGGCTTCAGCAGCCTTTTCAATAGAAAAATGTGTCGCCCCTTCAGGCAATACCTCAGTTGTAAGCGCTTCTTTTACTATTTCAGGAAACTTAGCAGGATGAGCCGTAGCCAAGCAAAGCGTTGTTAGAGAAGCATCCACTCGATCCGCATTTTTTGCTGCCTGTAGCGCTACGGCAGCGTGTGGATCTAGCAAGTAGGCCTCATTTTCAAAAACCTGCTTCATTTCTGCCAATGTTTCACTATCAGAAACGCTGTATGAACTGAATCCCTCTCGCAATATACGATGGTGTTCTCGTTTAAAACGCACAGAACCTACGGTGTCAAAAACCTGTTTGTATTCTTTGATTGCGTTGGTGTCCCCTTTGAGTTTAAAGTAAAGATATCTCCAGAAATTCATCGGGATAAGGATGTCGATAGCTGATGCCGGTGTTGAGACAATGGGTTCTAAAGAAAAAATACCCTCCTCAAAAATGCGGTGTAAACAGGCATTTTGATTGTTCGCCGCTACAAAGGTCTGAATCGGTAAGCCCATTTCCCTTGCCAAACTTCCTGCCCCCAAATTACCAAATCCTCCTGATGGTGTAGCAATATTGATAGGAGTGCCTATTTCTTCAACGAGCTGTAAATAGCCGTAAAAATAATGAACGGTCTGCATCATAACACGTCCCCAGTTAATGGAATTGACACTTGAAATGTTGAGCTTAGCTTTAAATGCTGGGTCGGCGTACATTTTCGCAATAATCGCATCTAAATCATCCCCTCCTTGGGTACAATTGGCTACGCTTACCGGATAAACATTAGACGCCACTAAGGTGGTAATTTGTCGTTCCTGCTCGGGAGTGATTTTCCCTTCTGGATACAACACCCAAACATCTAAATGCTTTTTACCTGCCGTATAGAAAGCTGCCGCAGGTCCAGTATCACCGGTGGTAGCAACGACAAGCGATAAATGTTCATTGCGCTTAGCCAGAAAATAATCGACGAGATTCACCAAAAATGCCATCCCTATATCTTTAAAGGAAATGGTAGGTCCGTGAAACAACTCCATGATATAAGTATCTTTTCGTGATGCTAATTTTGTAATGGGGATTATCTCTTCGACGTAAAAATCGGCATAGGCTTGAGCCAGTAAACCTTTTAAATCTTCTGCGGGAACGGCAGTTCTTGGAATAAACAATGATAATATTTCGAAGGCCAGCTCCTTATAAGAAAGTCCCTTCCACGATGCTAATTGAGCGCTGTCAATTTTTGGTAATTGTTCTGGAACATACAGGCCTCCATCACTGGCATACCCATTTAATATAGCGGTTTCAAAATCTACAGCTTCTCCACCTCCTGTGGTACTTACATAATTTAGCATTTTGTTGAGGTTTTATAGTGATGATATACTGCTTTTGCAATCATAATATCCTGAACAGCGACTCCGGTTAAATCGACCACCGTGATATCAGACTCTTTTCTTGTTATTCCTGACTGAATTGCCGTTCCTAACTCTACAACCCTAGAAGCCTCCAGGGTACCCGCTTGTGTTGCTTTAAAAATTTCACCACGGCTTTTGCTTTGGTTCAGGCTGTCAGCAATGACAAGAGAAGCTTTGATAAATACTCCTGCTTCTAATTCCTGTTTGTGAGGAGTATCAGAACCTACAGCTGTAATATGTGTCCCTGGCTGAATGGCAGCTGCCGGTATTAAAGGAACTTCAGCTGGTGTACAGGTTACAATCAAATTTGATTTTCTCGCCAATTCATCAGGTGATTTCGCGATAATAGGAGTCCATTCCGTACCTAAAGAGGCAGCGAATGCAGCTGTTTTTTCCTGATTTCGGCCCCACAAATATACGTTGCGACAGGAGCTAACAGATTTTAACATTTCCAGTTGCCATTTTGCCTGAATTCCAGTTCCTACAATCCCTATGGCTTGTACCTGCTCAGGAGCAAAATATTTCGCAGCAAGTGCTCCTGCTGCTGCTGTTCTCAGGTCTGTTAAGTAGCCTTCATCTAATAAAACTGCTTTCGGCACTCCTGTTTTTTGATCAAATAACAACATTAATCCCTGGCTTGAAGCCAAACCTAGTGAGGGATTATCGTAAAATCCTGAGGCAATTTTCACCACGTAGTAATCGTCATTTTTGATATATCCATATTTGATATGCGCATCCCCTTTGGGCTCGTCGAATAGTAACTCCCCTACCGGTGGAACAACTGTTTGTTCATTACTATAGGCGATAAAACCTTCTTCCATGGCCTGAACCAAATCGAGGTTCTCTGTGATTTCCTTTATCTTTTCAAGATTGATAACACTTGTCATTAGTCTGTAATATTTTAAGTAATAAATTTGAATCTATTTTCTTCCCTGTGAGTACTAACACTACTTTTTTTCCCGACACTTCAGTGTCTTTAAGCAATGCTGCTACGGTAAGTGCCGCTGTTGGCTCCGTAATAAGTTGATGTTCCTCAATGAGCAAGCGAACGGCACAACTAATTTCTCGTTCACTTAATAACTGGATCCTCGCTAAATGAGCACTGCAGATATCATAGGTAATGGCATCTTTAATTATTCCTCCCGCAGCAGCATCCGCGATGGTTAAAGCTGCAGAAGGAGCTACAATTTTATTGGCGTTAATAGAATCGTACATCTCAGATGCATTTTCAGGTTGACAACCGACAACCGCTGTGGTCGTGTCTTTAAAATACAAGCACAAACCCGCTGCTAATCC
Source organism: Tenacibaculum litopenaei (assembly GCF_964514025.1). Taxonomy (NCBI): domain Bacteria; kingdom Pseudomonadati; phylum Bacteroidota; class Flavobacteriia; order Flavobacteriales; family Flavobacteriaceae; genus Tenacibaculum; species Tenacibaculum litopenaei. The sequence goes on along the minus strand of NZ_CAZEQT010000006.1, from coordinate 214,018 downwards.
ACCACCTCCTATAGGTGTGTAAACCGTATCTACAGCTCCCAGCTGAGCTTCGATTTCACAACCTAAGGTTGCTTGCCCCTTAATAATATTAATATCGTTGTAAGGATGTATCAGTATTCCTTGGTGCTCTTTTGCATATTGAAAGGCTTGTTCTTCCGCTTCTACACTATTCTTACCAAAGAGTTCTATGCGAACGCGACTACTCTTTAATGCCTTGAGTTTCGCCTTTGTAATGGTCTCTGGTAAAAATAACACTCCTCTAAATTGAAGTATCTCAGCGGCATAGATAAAGGCTGCTGCATGATTCCCTGTAGAAGATGCCACCAAGGTTTTCGCCAACTCACTCGGAGTCAAACTTCGGAGTTTTGAAAACATGCCTCTAATTTTAAACGACCCTGTTCGCTGTTGCAATTCTAATTTTAAATACACTTCAGCCCCAGAAATATCACTTAACACCTGTGAATATAGCAATGGTGTGGTATAAATACTTCCTTGTAAATCAAGGTGCTTTTGTTGTATTTCTTCTCTCACATTCATTTTACAAAGGATTTAACTGATCTATAGCAACTAAGGTACGGGCTATTAAAGCTACTACATTTTTGTAATACACTGGATGTGTATTTTGAATATCATCTGTTGGTTGATGATAGTCTGCATGATCTTCTTCACTAAAAGTTAAACTGGGGATTCCCATAGCGAAAAAAGGTCCATTATCTGATGATTGCATCCAATAATCTTTCGTTTGGTCGTTTGGATCATCGTGCCCAAATGAAACCTTTAATTCGGTAAAATTCTTAGAGATTTCTTCTAGAATAGGTCGATATTTTGGATACTGATGAGTTCCTACTACATAAATTTCATTCTGATCATTTCTACTTATCATGTCAAAATTAAGCATCAAATTCAGTTGATTTTCAGCTACTGGAGGGTGTTTAACAAAGTGTTTAGAGCCCCACAAACCCAGTTCTTCGGCGTCAAAAGCAGCGAATATGATGCTGTGTTCTGGTGGATTTTTACTAAAAAAGCGTGCCAATTCCAATACTGCAGCGGTTCCTGAAGCATTGTCATCCGCCCCGTTGTAGATGGTGTCACCTACCATCCCCATATGATCGTAATGCGCTCCAACAACGATGTACGATGAGGGATACTTGGTGCCTTGTATAGTCCCTATTATATTCTTTCCCGACTGTTTTTTCCCTGTTCGTTCGTCTTCAAAAGAAAACTCCTGGGTCGCTACCTGTAAACCTAAACCTCTAAAGTGATTTTCAATGAGATTTTGTGCTAATTTATTCGCTCCTGTACCTCTACCCGCATAGGCATCTGAGGCCAGTACTTTTTGCAAGTCCAATAGGCTATTCCATGATAACTCAGGAGTCACGACCTTGTATTCGTGAATTTCTACAGGAGTCATCCAATGAATACTGTCGGCGGGAGCTGCTTCTAAAGTATACCAATAAAAGCGACTGGGAATTTGCATTTCTTTGTAATAAGCTAAGTACTTTTTGTGCTCTTCAGCATCTTTAGGATAATCGGTAGCAACCTTTTCCATTCCTGCCCACGAATGGACTCCTAAGCGCGCTGTAGGATGTATTGCTCTCTCAGTACCAGCTAAAAACATGTCGGTCCCACCTGAAGCCACCCAGCCATCTCTTGGGATATAGGTGTTTACATCTCTATTCCTCAATACTCTTGAGGCCAGTAAATTGATTTCATCGTCAATTGAACCGGGCACTTCTTCCATCACTAAGGTCGTAACTTCCGGATGTTTGTTGAGTACTGCTTTTAAATCTTCCAGAGTATTGCTGTAAATAACACCCTTCATCCACAGGCTATCTTTTGCTTCATTTTTGAAATAGAACGTCGCTACCTGTGAGCCTTCGCGTTGTAAAGCCCATTTTTGTGTAAACGGAAACAAAAATAGCACTTGAGGAAATACATATACCAAAATTCCCACTAAAACGACCAACGCAATACCTAATCTTACCAAAATTTTTTTCATTTTATACATTTTAATTAAACACTAAAAATCTCGGGTAAAGGCATAAAAAAACTCCGTACACCAATTACCACGAGGTAATTAAGGTATACGGAGTTTTCCGTAGGCAATTCACTGTATTTCCAATTTCTTCCTTAATGTTAAAATACACTGAGCAGTCGAGACTGCTAAAAATTGCGTCCGTCACAAATATACACTTTTTTGCTGCCTAGCAAACCCTTTTAACTAAATTTTAAGTAGTGTTATAATCCGTGTTTTTTTGAGCACATGTTCACCTGAAAGTGTATCTTCGCGGCCATGTGGATGTATTTAGGACTTTTGGCCGCTCTATTTTTAGGCCTACATAATTTATGTAAAAAACACGCGGTTAAAGGAAATGAGGTGTTTCCAGTGCTATTTGGTACTACCCTAGCTGGACTACTTTGGGTAAGTCCGCTTTTTGTAACTAGCAAAATTGCTCCAGAAATTTTAGCACCGTACGGATTACAGATAAGCGAATTACCTTTGAAAACGCATGGTTTGATAGCCATTAAATCACTTATCATGATGTCATCATGGATTTTAGCCTATCAAGCCTTAAAACACCTGCCAATTACGATTGTTACCCCCATACGATCAGCGGGGCCATTTTTTACCTTTATAGGAGCTATACTCATCTATAACGAACAGCCTACTGCACTGCAGTGGCTAGGATTTTTTATGATTATTGGTTCAGTTATTGGCTATTCACAAATAGGAAAAAAAGAAGGCATCAATTTTACCAGAAATAAATGGATTTTTGCCATCATCGGGGCCACGTTTTTAGGTGCTAGTAGTGGATTGTACGACAAGTTTTTGATACAACAATTACAGTTAAATCCTCCTACCCTACAATTTTGGTTTTGCACGTATACTACCTTATTTCTTTTAATTGTATTGGCCTTTACCTGGTTTCCTTATCACGAGAAGCGAGCAGCTTTTACGTTTCGATGGACCATTCCTGCCGTGGGAATATTATTGCAAACTGCAGATTATTTTTACTTTAAAGCACTACAAGACCCTGAAGCCTTAATTATGTTACTCTCAGCCATTAAAAGAAGTCAAATACTCATTGCCGTGGTCATTGGTGGTTTGCTATTTAAAGAGCAAAACAAGCGTAAAAAACTACTGCCATTAGCAGGAATTACCTTAGGGGTATTTTTAATTTTATATTCATAGCAATTATGAGACAGACAAAAACACTGGGAATAGTAGCGCATGTAGATGCAGGTAAAACCTCTCTAACTGAAGAGTTATTGCACTTAGCGGGTACAACCCGAACCAAAGGTAGTGTCGATAAAGGTTCGGCTGTAACGGATGGGCTTGCTATGGAGAAAGCTAGAGGTATTTCTATTAAAACCGCTAGCGTTGAATTGGAATGGAACGGTCACTGCATACAACTAGTAGATACTCCTGGCCATATAGATTTCTCTGCGGAAGTAGATCGGGCCTTAGACATCCTAGACGTTGTTATTTTGGTGGTTTCTGCTGTTGAGGGAGTTCAAGCTAATACCCTAAATTTATGGGAAGCCCTTAAAGAACGTGGGATTCCAGTTATTTTCTTTGTCAATAAAATAGATCGTTTAGGAGCAGACCTAGAACGTGTTTTTAAAGATATTGAGCGTGATTTACAACTGCAAGCATGTATGCTTAATTATCTCAATACTCATAATGAAGATGCATTTACGCTAACGGAGTTTCATGACTTTGGCAAACTTGCTGGCGAATATCCTATAGAAAAAACCCTCGAAAATATTGCCGATTACGACGATGCCATTTTAGAATCACTACTCGCCGAAGATCTTCTCAATTATCATGATGTTTACGATACAGCGAAAATACTTATCAAAGACGCCAAACTCGTCCCAGTTGTGGTTGGAAGTGCAAAAATGAGTCTGGGAATTTCCGAATTACTCGTATTTATACAGGCACTATTTCCTTACCCTAACTACAGTGATCAAACCCTGAGTGCTAAAGTGTTTAAAGTATACTTCGATGAACGCTATGGTCGATTGGCTCATGTTAAAGTACTCGGTGGAACCTTGAGAGCCAAAGCGAGTATTTGGTCCCAAACAGCAGCTAAAGACTGTAAGATAAATCAGCTTTTAAAACGCAAGCTCAACAGCTATGAACCCGTTGCTGAATTGCACGCTGGAGATATCGGCGTTATTGCGACTTCAGAAGCTATTCCGGCGGGAGACGTTTTAGGCACGCAAACGACCTTGAACACCTTTACTCCTATGAACACACCAGTATTGAGTACTGAAGTAAAGGCAGTAAACGAGAAAGAGTATCAAAATTTAGGACAAGCACTGGAATATCTCAATATAGAAGATCCTTTATTGGACTTTTCGTGGAACAAAGAGGATCGAACTTTTTCTTTAAAAATACTCGGACCGATGCAAACAGAAATATTAAAAGATAGCCTGTTAGAACGCTATGGCATTGCTACTGAGTTTTTCCCTCCAAAGGTAATTTATAAGGAAACTCCTAAAACTACTGCGGAAGGGTATGTTCGTTATTGGATGCCAAAACCAAGCTGGGCCATTATGACCTTTTTAATCGAACCAGGAGCACCGGGTTCAGGAGTTCAATACCGTTCAGCAGTGCGGACTTCTGACATTGCTACGAAGTATCAGAACGAAGTTGAACGCGCCATACCGTGGTCATTGCGTCAAGGAATTAAGGGGTGGGAAGTTACCGACCTTTCCATCACCCTACAAGAAGGATCTGATCATAATGTGCACTCAAATCCAGGCGACTTTTTATTAGCTACTCCCATGGGAATATTAAGAGGCCTAGAAAAAGCCGGAACTGATTTATTGGAACCTATGTATCGATTCCAAATCAAAGCTCCATCCGAAAGTATCGGTGCTATTACTGGTGATTTATCACAGATGGGAGCTCAACTCGAGACTCCTGAATTTATTGAAGATTCCTTTCTGCTATCTGGGCGTGTTGCCGTTGCCCAAGCCTTAGAATACCCTATTCGTTTTGCAGGTACAACCTCAGGTAAAGGACGCTTAAAGTTTACCCTTGACGGCTATGATAAAACAGAATTTTCAGAAGATAAAACGCGCCCTTATCAAGGGGTTTGCCCCCTTGATGAAGCACAATGGATATTGCATAAACGCGGTGCCTTTAAGGCTGATGAACGAAAAAATTGGTAGCGATCCCTTTTTTGATCACTTGATTACCTCTTCGTCGGAGCCTTAATGATCTCTAATAACTGCTTCAATTGGTCATCCTCACCTGTCAGCAGTTGATTTTTTGATGCCGAGATTTCAATATCAGGTTGGGTTCCAACACCGTCAAGCGTTTGACCGTTGCGCTGAAAGGACAACATGGTTGATACTTTTACGCGAATTTTTGAAGCACTTAGGTATATTTTTTTAGAGTTTCCACTAGAACCATCGGTTCGAACACCTACAATTTGTACGTTTGGTAAACCTTTAAAAGCACTGGTAAACACTGTTGCTGCGCTAAAACTCTCTTCATTGACCAAGATATACACCTTAGGTACTCGTTTACCAGTATCATTGCGTAAAAGCATATAATGAGGTATACTAAAAAGTGTTTTCTCAAATCCTTTAGCAGTAGTAAAATGTTTCGAAAACTTTTCTATTGCTTCTCTGTCCTCTTCATTAAATTCTTCAGCATTTTTTGGATAGAGATATCTACTAGACATCGATCCAAAGCGCTTACTTGGCTCATCAGTTCGCAAGTAGGCAACATTGGCCACCCACGGCGATTCAGAAGGTGGTACGATATACGGACTCAGTAACTGAATGAGATCACGTACTCCACCGGGATTAAACCGAAGATCGATGATTAAAGAACTCGCATTGCTAGCGTCCAATTTTGATTGGATAAAACGCGCCAAGTCAGGTTGCTCATCCAAATGTATCATAGACGGAAAACGAAGATAATCGATTCCTGTGCCTAGTTGCTTATAGATTCCCTGGTGATTTCCTTGTCGCATAGCATTTACCAATTGGTAGTTCTCCATTTCTACCTGAGAATAATATCCGATGCGTTCTTCCGTAAGGGCTAAGGTTTCCGTTTGTATTTCATTACCATTAGAAAATGTAAATTTAAAGTGCTCTGGTAAAGGAAGATTATTCTTGACATATAATTGACCTATTCGCTGAAGGGAAGTACTGCCTCTTTTCAGCTTAGCCTCTTTTGGAGCCAATCGAGATCGATACGCCATAGCGTCTATAAAATCACTAATCTGAACCCCATTAATTGCTTCCAGAAATGGAAAATCCGCCTTGTAATATTCCCAACCATTTTCGCTTTTCTTCAAAGCCAGCACCTTGGTATCATACGGTACAATAGCAAAGGGTAAGCGCTTGGTATACGCTGGATATTCACTGGAGCGAAACCCTTTCCAACGAACGCTTGAATGACGATCCCCCAGCAATGCCATAATCTTTGCCAGTTCGAATGAAAGCTCCGCAACTTGTATCGGTTGTTTCCATTTTGCAACTGATGATTTCAGGGTTTTGATAGCAGACGAAAAAGCTGTAGTACGATAACGGTAATACGACGAACGTTCTTTGATGATCTGCTCAAATTCAGCGATATCTGAAAGCGCCTGATCCAACGTTATTTCGGAAACCACCTTCGTATCGGGTTTGTGCTTCCTATTAAATGACAATACCTGCTGACGGTTGTTCCTCGTATATATCGATCGAATCTCCTTTAATCGTTTCTCTTTTAGAACCGACAAGGTTACTTCCTCAGTAACGGCTTTTCCCATGGCCCCCAATACGGGAACCAGATCTTCTGAGAATCGCTTTTTCCATTTAAACGGAAACTGCGTTCGACAAAATTGAACAATTTCTTCCGTCTTTGTTCCGTCTATTGCGACCAATGGCAACCATTGGTTTTGAACTAAAACTACCGGTTGTCTCGCCTGCCACTTCACAGCTTGGAAGGGGGCAGTTTTATTTAAATCGTCAGACTGAGACCACAGGGATAAACTTCCTATCACCCACAATAAAAAACTTCTTAGTATATTCATTTCTCTAGTATTTTAAGCAACTCAAAACTATACGTTCACTACTATGAGTACAAATGAAATAGACAAGCCTAGGCTGTGTATCGATAAACCAAGGCGCACGATCGACTTATTGAATTAACTATTGCGTATCTTTATATTTGTAAACATGCCTACATGAACCTATCAAAAAAAATTTCACAGTTGCAACAAGCACCATGGCTGCAGCCTGCACTGTATACTGCAGTAGCACTAGGAATACTGATCCCCCTTTTCGATCGGATTTTTATAGCTACTCCGCACTCACTCCATTTTTTTCTGACCTGTGATGCCTTTGAACATTTTGTGTTTGCCATCATCGCATACGCAGCCTTTTTTAAGTTTCGATCTTGGACTAGTTTCTACAAAATCATTTTCATTGTAACGAGTTTAAGCTGCATTTCTGCGATGGCTGGATTAAAAGATTACGACCGACATGGGCAATTAAAAATTGGGACTTCGTTCGATATTTTTACGAGTTATCTCGGCATCATACTTCTCCTCTATTTCACCATCAACTTTATCCATAATCTCCCCTATCTCAACCGCTATCGACAAATGCAGGTAGAGTTAAACAAAACCAAAGAACAGTTACTAAAAAACAAGCTTCATCCGCACTTCTTATTCAACGCCTTTAACTCCCTGTACAGCCTGTCTTTACAAAACAAGCAACAAACGAGCACTTACATCCTAAAACTCTCCAACATGATGCGCTATTTAACAGATGAAAGTGCATTATCAGTGGTTCCGTTAGCCAGAGAAGTTGCTTTTATTCAGGACTACATTACCATCGAACAAATTCGGTTTGGTACAGATGATAGAATTCAGTTTCATCACCACGGGGTAGCAATGGATTTTCTTGTACCTCCACTACTCTTAATTCCTCTTGTTGAAAATGCCTTTAAACACGGGCTATATACAAACCAAGCAGATAGCTATATCCGTATAAACATCAGCCAACTTCAAAATAATGTTATTTTTAGCATCGTAAATAAGAAACAAAGCAAACAGCATTTTCAAGAATCGAGGCAAGGAAAAGGCCTAGATATACTCCGAGAACGACTTCAATTATCAGGCTTTCCAAAAAATGCCTTGCACATAAAAGAAACAGAAGAAGAATATTTGGTTCAACTCACGCTAACTCCAAGTAAATTATGAATCCCTATCAAGTAGTACTCATCGACGATGAACCTTTAGCTTTAGACGTTTTAAAGCATTATCTCAGCAGTTTTGACCGCTTTGAAATCGCCCAGAGCTTTACCGATGCTTTAGCCGCCTTTAAATACCTGCAAACCAACCGTGTCGATTTGGTGTTTTGCGACATCGCCATGCCAGAACTTTCCGGAACAGAGCTTATTAAGGCTCTTGGAAAAGAGCTTTCTTTCGTCATGGTGACCTCCTATTCACAGTACGCTATAGAATGTTTTGAACTCAACGTTGCAGACTACCTGCTAAAACCCATTCCTTTTGAACGGTTTAGTAAAACCTTACAACGATTTGAAGCCCAGCAGCATCCAACTGGAAAACCAGATGTATCCGAAGCCGTATTCGTAAAAGACGGAGAAGATTTTATAAAGATATACCTAGATGATATTGATTATTTCCAAGGGATGAAAGACTATGTAAAAATCGTCGTTGGAAAGCAACATCAACTGGCCTTAAAAACGCTTAAAGCTATTGAGGAAGAACTCGAGCCTAAGGGATTTATTCGCATTCATAAATCGTACATTATACCATTGCGAAAAATTAATCACTACAACGGAAAAGATGTCATTGTAAACGATCAAGTGATTCCTGTGGGCGCTAGTTATCGTCAGCGACTTAAACACTATTTAGACAGCTTGCGATTTTAACTAAAAAATCCTTGGATCTATTGACACAAGGATTTTTAAAATTAAGTAATTCTTCTTCTTTCTAGTTAGAATTTCTCCCAAAATAGAACAACCTATTACGGTTGCGTTTACTATACAATACTACGACAAAATGCCAGGATTGACAATGCCCAACAGCCCTAAACCTACTTCAGGGTTTTCCCTAATTAGCCTACCTAGTTCCCCTGTAAACTAAGGTAAAAAAAGAAAGGTTTTCACTAGAAAAAGAGCTCCTAGAGAAAACCTTAAATCGCTAATCAAAAAATTAACTTACTACTACTATATTAAAGATACAACAGAGTTAATTAGCAATGAATTTATAAAGACAGATGTCCGTTATCTATCGTTAAGTGGTAGGGTTTGTGTCGATGAATGGTTCAAAAAAAAAGTCTACCGGTAATGGTAGACTTTTCTTTTAGATAAACTGCGAACTCGATTAGCGCGCGTTTCTATTTAAATAATCCGGTAAGGTTGGATTGTTTGGATCGTTAAAATCGTTTCTTGGATCACCGTCCTTATTTTTATCCTCGTCTTTGGTCAATACGCGGTCACCGTCGTCATCGGTATCCAAATAATTTGGGAACGAATCTCCATCGGTGTTGTCATTCTTTGGATTTCCATCACCATCAGGATCTTCGAAGATACTCGGTACATTGTCTCTATCGTGGTCTGTGTTCGGAACGATGTCCCACAGCTTTATATAAAACAATAAAATTCCATTGGCAGGTACTGATCCTGACCCGACATTTCTGTAGGCCAATCCAGAAGGAATAAAGATAATTCCATCACCTTCACCAGTATAACTTAAAGGTCCGTTTGTTACGGTCGTGTTTTGTCCTCCTTTAAAATGAACAAAGGCATGTGTCCATCCTGGAATTACATTCGCAAGCGTTAACCAAGCCGTATTCTTCTCAAAAGAATTCGCAACCGTTTTTGAATTACTAATAATACGACCATCGTATTTGGTCAATACAGAATCCATTACCGTTGGGAAACCTTTCGCTTTCGGATCTGTCCCCACTTCAACCTGATAATAATACAATTTATACTTGATATCATTCTCAGTAACTTCCTTTGTAATCAACTTAGCATCATCAGCCAAAGCAGTTTCACCAGCCTTTAAGGGTTCTACTAATTTAGTTGTCGGATTGTAGTAATTGTTCTTGAAAAACTTAACCAAAGTATCGTTATCAATTAATGCTTGTGCAGCATGATCAAAAGGTGTTGTTTCATTGCTTCCACATGAAGTAAGCAAAACAGCTCCTAAAAGGGCGAATAAAAAATGCTTAGTTTTTATCATTTAATATAAAGAATTTTGACGCGCAAGTTAGCATTTTTATATTTTTGTAAAAAATGAATAACTAATTTTTAACTTTTTATATGAGAATTGACAAATATTTGTGGTGTATTCGGCTGTTTAAAACGCGTAGTATAGCCACAGATGCTTGTAAAAAAGGCCACGTTAAAATGGGAGGAACTAATTTAAAGCCCTCTCGTGAAGTTTTTGGTACCGAAGAGATTACCATCCGTAAAAATCAAATTAACTACAAGATCCGAGTACTCGACATCCCCCAAAATCGCGTGGGAGCAAAACTCGTGGACTTGTACCGAAAAGATTTGACTCCTAAGGAAGAGTTCGAAAAGACGGAATTACTTAAATTTGCCAAAGACCATTATCGCAAAAAAGGAACAGGACGTCCAACCAAGAAAGATCGAAGAGATATAGAAGATTATTACGACGATCAAGAAGGAGAAGTCTAAGCCTTAAAACACCTATATATGAATACAACCAACTCTATTATATTAAACGATACAGAAGTCAATCAGAAAATTCGACGTATTGCTTACCAGATTTATGAGGCCAACAGCGAAGAAACAGAAGTTGTCTTAGCAGGTATTGCAGAAAACGGCTATTTGTTAACTCAAAAACTAGCTGCTGTCTTGGAAGAGATATCACCCTTACAACTCATCTTATGTAAGGTGACTATGAACAAGAAAAGCCCAATCAATTCGGTACAAACCTCACTAACACCTGAAGAGTACACCGACAAATCACTAGTTTTGATTGATGATGTGCTGCACTCAGGAACGACCTTAGTATACGGAGTCAAACACTTTTTAGAGGTACCATTAAAGCGTTTTAAAACAGCTGTACTTGTAAATAGGAATCACAAAAAGTACCCAGTGAAAGCAGATTTTAAAGGCTTGTCCCTTTCTACATCTATTAAAGAACACGTGGTGGTTGAATTTAAAGAGCACGAAACCATCGCTTATTTATCATAACAAAAAAAAGCACTGTATCCTTTACAGTGCTTTTTTTTGTGCTTGTTTTACTCTTGTGAAAATAGCTGCATCACTTCCGTTATAATAGTATCTATAGGCTTACCGTCGATCCCTATTTGATAATCGGCCTCCATATAGTAAGGATTTCTTTCAAATAGATGTTTCGCCACATACTCTGCTAAATCGTCTGGCTTCAGACTCGCCACCAAAGGGCGGTTTTCTCGTTCCTGTTCAAGACGCCCTACTAAAGTACCTACTCCAGCTCTCAAATAAACGGTTTTCGCATCTGAATTCCCCATCAAATTCATATTTCCGGCATAGCAGGGAGTTCCTCCACCTAAAGAAAGTACAAAATCTTCCTCTGATGCAAGCAATGCTTTCAAATATCGATGCTCAGCTTGCCTAAAATAAATTTCTCCTTTATTCTGAAAAATGTCAGAAATAGACATTTGTTCTTTTTCTTCTATATAATGATCCAAATCTAAACTCGGTAATGAAAGCTTTTCTGCTACAATTTTTCCTATTGTAGACTTTCCGCTTGCCATGTACCCTAAAAAAATTAATTTCATTCTTATTGACTTTTAAGACGTTACAAATATCATTAAAAAAAACCTAAAAAAAGCTTTTGAGAATCAAAAAACCGTTGTATATTTGCACCCGCAATCGCAGATATGCAATAGCAAACAAGACCGGGTAGCTCAGTTGGTAGAGCATCTCCCTTTTAAGGAGAGGGTCCTGGGTTCGAGCCCCAGCCCGGTCACTTTTTTAAGTTGAAAAACTTAAAAATAGCACAGCAAAACTGTGAGCGTTCTTTTAAATTTTGAACTAAATTTTTTCTAAATAATTTTTACAAAAAACTATTTTGAGATTAAAAAAAAGAATGTATATTTGCATCCGCAATCACAAAGATGCTTAAGCAAATTAATGACCGGGTAGCTCAGTTGGTAGAGCATCTCCCTTTTAAGGAGAGGGTCCTGGGTTCGAGCCCCAGCCCGGTCACTACAAGTTAAGTGTTAGCACTTAACTTTTTTTATTTACGCACGTATGGCGGAATTGGTAGACGCGCAGGCTTGAGGGGCTTGTTCACCAAGTGAGTGCAGGTTCGACTCCTGTTACGTGCACAGAAAACCTTGTAAACATCTTGTTTACAAGGTTTTTTTATTTAATGCTATTTCATCCGTACCTACTCACTAATTATTTTCTTCTCCGTTACGCAGTTTTCTCTATAGTTTTTAAAGGAGACCACCAGTAGTAGTCACTACGCCAAAAGAACACTTGTTCTTGGCAAATCAACTTATGTAAAGTACTGTGGAGTGCTGTACAGCTAATTTTGTAAGTGAATTTAAAAACTATATATGATGAAAGTAATCTTACTGAAACTCCTATTACTAAGCACTTCCCTCCTAGCTCAGGAATACCACAACCCTTCGCTCTTGTTTGACCCTAGTCCTTTTGGATTCAGCCATTCAGCGAAAGTACTCAACCAGGGTACGTATATTTTTATATCAGGACAAAGTGGTAGTCAAGACCTTAAGCATACGCTTTCCAGTGATTTTAGAAAACAAGTACAACAAGCTTTGAAAAATATCCAACACATCCTTGATAGCCATAAGCTAAAGCCCGAAAACATCGTGAAAATTACCATTTTAATAGTAGATCACAACGAAGAAAAATTGCGTATTTGGACCGAAGAAATGAAAGTGCTCTGGAATCAGCAACGATATCCCGCCAGTACCTTAATCCCCGTACCTACATTAGCACTGCCATCGCCTTTAAAAAGAAATAACCGCACAAACTATAGCTACCTGCAGCTGTATCACTGCACTAAGAGCCCCCTCCTTTCGAAGTTAATGGAATTTACAAGTAGTAATTTATGAGAAATGTTGCGAAAAAATACCAGTATAATGAATAATAGGCCTAGACTATATTTCTACTAGTATGTCCAATATTTTTTCCGACCGTAACGGTGAAACCTATAATCCGATAATTTTTAGAATCCGTAATGAGAGCGTTTACTAAATTGATACTATCCTTTTTGACCGTTATTGCAGGATATAAAAGCTATAGTTATTTTTGCTACTATAATAAGTATAGTATAAAATTAAATACAATATGAGTACCATAACAATTACACAAGAAGATATTTTAGCAGCCTTTCAATCAAGACATGCTACCAAAGAGTTCGATCCGGAAAAAAAACTCTCTAAAGAAACGATGGAGTTTATTTTAAAAACAGCAAACTTATCACCCAGCTCTTTTGGTTTTGAACCTTGGCATTTTGTCATTGTTCAAAACAGTCAATTACGCGAATTATTAAAACCTGTTGCTTGGGGAGCCCCTTTGAAGTTAGATACTGCCAGTCATTTCGTGCTAGGATTGAGTATGAAAGCTCCAATGACCAAGTGGGACTCTGATTATATACAGTACATGATGAAGGAAATTAAGCAACTCCCAGAAGATGTACAAGAGGTATACCTAAAGTTTTACCGAGAATTTCAAGAGCGTGATTTTAATTTAGACAGCGATAAGAAGCTTTTTGATTGGGCTTCGAAACAAACCTATATCGCCTTAGGGAACATGATGACTTCAGCAGCTCTTATAGGGGTTGACAGCTGTCCTATTGAGGGTTTTCACGAAGAAAAAGTAACGGCATTACTAGAAGAAGAGTTCGGTATCGATACAACTAAATACGGCCTCTCTTATATGGTGGCCTTTGGTCATAGAAAAAGTGAACCTGCTCATTCTAAAACAAGGCGACCTTTGGAAGACATTATTACTTGGAAATAATGTGAAAAGAGCTCTAAGAGCTCTTTTTTCCTTTTTATAAACGCGGTGCGCTAAGCCATTATGCGAAGTAGTAAAATATAAAGTATTTGTAGTAATTTTGCCGAAAAACGAGGCATGCAAAACGAAGAACACCTAAGATATATTCAACAAATTTTTGATCGTTATTTAGCCATTGACCGAGATTCGCTTGAACAAATAACAAAACATTTAAAGCTCATTGAGCTCCCTGCTGACAGCTGTGTACTTCCCTATGGTACTATTGCTAAAAAACTCTATCTGCTCTACCGCGGTTCTGTGGTTTCTTGTTTTATGGATGAATCGGGAAAACAATACCATAAAAACATCTTTTTGGAAGGCGCATTTGTCGGTTCAACAGTTTCTGCCATGGATCGTACGCCCTCACAATTCTCGTTGACCTGTATCGAAGCTTCAAGTATGTTTGAAATCGATTACACAACTTTCAGAGCGCTTATCAATACGGATGGGTATTTTAAGGATTTTTATATTCAATATTTGGAAAAAAACTGGATACGAGACAAGGAGGAACGAGAAGTTGCGATAGTCATTCAAGAAGCGACACATCGATACAAAAGTTTTTTAGAAGCGCACCCTAATATCGAATCACGTATTCCCCTACAATTAATTGCCTCACATTTAGGTATCACCCCTACCCAGCTCAGTAGAATTCGAAAAAAATTAACTATTTCATAGGTACTCAACATAGGTAAAGTAGTTTGTTTATCCATAAAGGTACTTTTGAAATATGAAACTCATATTTTACATTTTAGCCTTTATGGGAGGCGTGTTTCTAGCCGTACAGGCTGGATTTAACGCTCAAATCACGCGAAGTACCAAACAACCTTTGATTGCGGTCGTAGCAACAGCCATTACTAGTGGTGTACTAGGAATGATACTGCTTCGTATCCAGGGAAGTCATTGCAATACAAAGATATCTTTTCCTTGGTATTTGTGGCCACTTGGCGGAATTTTTAGTCTGTTAGGACTCTCGGCATATTTTTATACCATTCCGAAAATTGGCATTTCAAAAATGATAGCCTTTGGATTGATGGGACAATTGCTCTTTTCTGTAATTGCTAGTCATTTCGGTTGGTTTAACTTACCAGAAGCACCAATCAACACCCGAAAAATAGTTGGAATATTGAGTTTGCTTTTAGCAGTAATCTTATTAAATTATCAAAAATGAATTATACTACGTTAAATATAGAAAACCTAGCAGCCCTATGGACACTTGTTGCCCAAGCCTCGGGAGACTATCAATGCATTAAGGGAGTTAAAACCGCCTTTATAAACGATTCGGAATGGCCCAATAGAATCTGGTCATCTACCGATAACATTCCGTTGTCCATCTTAACCGCTAAGAACACTGATTACAGAAATACGAGATTATCAATGTTTGGTGCTCCTATCAGTCCTGCCTCAGCCTTAGCGAAGGAACTCGATCTTGCTTCTCAACAATTTGGTATGCACTTACAACCTACAGCTCTGGATACAGAAGGCCATGATGAACTCACATTTAGTAAGGTAACTACCGAACAACATGCTCAACTTTGGTCAGCCACCTTTGCCAGTGCCTTTGGCTATCAGATTCCAGCAAGTACCGTTTTTAAAACTTCGGAAACCATTGCCTTTTATAATATTTACAAGCAAAACACTTTAGTAGGAACGGTCTTCACTTTTACCACCGGTACGGTGCTAGGGATACACTCTTTGGGCATCCCCCCTCAGCACAGACGCAAGGGATATGCTCGAAAAATTATGAAATCACTTATTCGACAGGCTGTTCAAAACCAGCAGCAACTCATTTGTTTACAAGCCTCTAAAATGGCCAAACCGCTATATCAAGACTTAGGGTTTCAGGAAGATTTTATGATGTATAATTACCGAATTAAATAAATCATACGTACATTAAATGTTAATATATTAACATATGTAATTAGGGTTTACCCTGTCAAACACCACAATATCCCTAGTTCAAATTGGGGATAAGTAGGTATTTCTCAATACTACAATTGACCGTACCTTTGGAATACCCCACTAATCTATTTTTCATCAACAATTACAATCGATCGTGCCCCCATGGTCGGTTGTAATTTTTTACGGATAGCTTACAGGAGCCAAAATCCCGTCGTGATTACTGTCCTTTCTTTTAAATATATCCTGCGAAACAGGATAAGCGTGAAACTGTTGCTGAGGGGCTGTATCTAAAATTTTAGCTATGGTACTGCCATTATTTCTGCAGGCCAACCATTCGTATTCATCTTCTTTATTCAACACCAAGGGCATTCGATAACTTCCCAGCGTATTTGGAGTATTGTGTATGCGCTTAAAAAGGTCGTTCGCTTCAGTAGTAATAATACTTGCAGCCGTTTGGAGTCCTGCCTCACTCCTATGCTCACTAAACAGGCCTGCAAAGGCGAACAACGCTCTTTCTTGCAACGAAAAGTAATAAGGTATCGATCCCTTTATGTCTTGGTTTTTATGCGGTTCAAACAAACCATCGGCAATCACCAAACAGCGTTGCCACCCAATTAACTGATTGAATAATGGACTTTCAAATAGGCGTTCACGGGTTGCATTCAGGGTATTTCGTTTTTTTAAAAAATCACTTCTTTTGCTTATGTCATGTGCAGCGGGCAATACCCCCCACTTGGCAGTGACAATGGTCTCTGGATCTTCTTGTTTTACAATGTATAAGTTTTTTGATTCCCATCCATTAAAATGAAAATAGGGTTCATAGGACTCTGGAGTTTCAAACATTGCATCAAAACGCTCCTCTAAAGATTTTCTGTGTTTTTTGGTCACTGAAATATGATAGCACATACCGTATACTTTAGTACTAAAGATAACAAATCTGTAGTAAACTTCACAAAACCAACTAGAAAACGCCGTTGAACTACAGTTATATGCCACTTGACGAAACACCGACGAAAAGAACTCCTTAGTCATGTATCTTCGAAGTGAAATAGTTATTTTTCATTATTAGATTTTTAGTTGGTTTAACAAAGAGAAGCATGGAATTCATGCTTCTCTTTACTTTTAAAAACGGGATTTTTCCTCGAAACTCACTGCAAACAATTACGTACTTTTGTCAAAAAATATGTCATAGCTCAATTTTAGTAGGTTTAGTTATGAACAAAAAAAAAGGGCTCTTAGAGCCCTTTTACTATTAATTTACAATAATTTTTTTGGTATGAACACTGTTCTTTGCAATGAACACTGCTATATAAACACCCGATTTTTCAGGGACTGACACGCGGCCATCATGAATATCTTCATCTTCCGTGACAAGGGCTCCTTTTAAATCCGTAATATAAATGCGCTCAAATTCATACTGGGTCACATCGTAGTTGATGGCCTCTTTAACTGGATTTGGCACAAAAAACAAAGATGTGCTTTGCTCTTCTACTCCTAATACAGAGCTCAAATCAAAGGTGTCCTCAGCCTTGGCCCCTCCCCATAACAAGGTTGCTATATAAGGATTGTCGATAAAAGGGTTTCTATTTCCCTGTAAACTTGCAATGTGGTCATTGCGTTGTTTTTCAAAATCGCTCACAGGATCTTCCACATTCCACTGTAAAAATATATCAGGCATGCTTTGATGATTGGTATACGTGCTAATTGCAACTCCTTTGGCTGGAGTTTGTGTCGGATAGCGCAGGTACATGTACATCATCATACGTGCAACATCCCCTTTCCATTCATCTCCCGGATACCAGTGTCCTCCAGATACAATTCCAGAGTTTCCAGAACCATTGGTAAATTTTCTGTTAGACCTAGAAGAATTCATTTCCGTATCTGCGGGTCGTAAAGAATGGGCATCTGTTCCGGCACTGGGATAACTGGTCGTCAATCGCGGTGTGGCCAATGACTTGGGATAAACGTGCTCTCGATTCCACTTTCCTTGACAGCCTGTTGAACTGGTACAATTGCTATCCTTGCTTCGCGTTCGATCGTTTTGCAAATCTGCATCCGTGTCGTTATAGCCATAGATTAATAAAATATTCCTCTTAGATGAATCTGAAGGATCTAAATCACTAACTTTTAAAGCATTCCAAACTTCCGGAGTATAACTAAGCAGGTCTGTATGTGTGGTTTTCACCAAGTCTCCTAATTTGGTAAATAAGTCTGCACTGCTCGCTCCGAAATCGATTTGACTGTAGTAGGCTGGAATGTTCTTTTGAATCTTTGCTGATTCTTGAGCCTGGATATTTAATATTCCAAGACTAAAAAGAATAGATAAACTAAATAAATATCTCATTTATGATGGTAAATTTCTTAATAAATGCAAAAATCGGAAAAAAATCCATCAAAGTTACAAGAGATTATTTTCTATTTCTTATTTAAAATTTATTTAATTAAGCAAAAAAATACTGACAATCAACACTATAAACCGATATAAAAGTCAAAAAACTGTTGCCTAAATGAATAAATTTCTGTATATTTGAGCATAACATAATTTATGTTTGTTCAAGGGGATAAAAGTTTCTACTCTAGATTTTGTAAAGAGTAGAAGCTTTTTTTTTGATTTTAAAGTAGGGTATGTACCTAGTTAGCTGTTATATATACATTTGGGAGGGAGATTATCATGAACATCGTGCTAGTCTGAAAGGAGATCTCTTTAAACAGCTAAAGAGGTCTCACTTTTTCAACGCTCTCTACTGCCCTATCCTTCAATATACCAACAACTTACAATAAACTCAATAGACATAAACCCTAAGACTATCAGGGTTAACCCTTAGCTTGCTTTCAGTAGTTTCACGCATTCATTTTCCGAGAATTTTAACATTTTTATCAAAAGTACTCATGTATCTTTGCAACAGTTCTAAGAGACGTCTTAGAATCTTTTCTTTTTCATAGCAATTTTCCCGCTCAATTTTGAGCGGGTTTTTTTATCTTAAAATTTAGGTAATTCAACAATAGTAACCCCCTTCTTATCGATAATAATCCCAGTAAACACAGGTTATTCGTAATTTTAGACTATCAAATACACAATACATTAGATTTTTCCCTTGACATATTTCCCTTGATATAATTACATGGAGTCTCAATTTTCAATTGAGGCTCTTTTTTAGTTCTTTCCCTGTAGACTGTTGCGTTTCGCTGTTTTTGAATCTCAGTAGATTTCAAACAATCACCGACCTCGAAATAAGGGTTTTCCCTAGGTACTAAATAGTAAAATTGGGTATTGTACAACTGTTTCTTTGCGCTTACATTTGTATCAGAAACACGTTCAAAACAACTAACTACTAGTCAGTTAACAGTATTTTTTCTTTAAGTAAATCAAGTTTGAAATAAAAAAGTGTATCTTTAGAACAACAGTACACTTCCCCTTTATTTTTCGATAACCATCAAAAATCTTTTCTAACCAATGACTTACAATAGTATTTTAAAAATTAAGGAGCTAGATTTAAAAATTGCAGAACTGGAAAAAAACATAAAAAGCTATTTGAGTGAAAAGAACTACGAGTTAGACAATCGCAAGTTGAGAGAACTCGTTCAGTGGAGCCATACTATTAAAAACCAACAGGTAGTGCGCATGATATTTCCGAATGAACACTGTCCGGATGACGTAAAATCGATTGTAAGAGGATTTATTAAAGACGAATTCAAATCTGAATAATTTTGAGGTATTAATTCCGTAGAATTATTAGCTACTATTATAACTAACCTAACTTGAAAAAACACCAATAGCTCACTATTGGTGTTTTTGATTTATACCTATTGTAATAGGTAAGTTTCATAATCTAAGTAACAGGTATCACCTTGTACTATGGTTTTCACCCCATTCCAAGTTTTGGTATGAATGCCCGCTCCAACAGTATAATCACTCACCCATTGGTTATGTCGCGTATAATCAACCCATTTTTTCAATGTCGGGTTGTACTCGTATTCGTTAGCACTCATCACTCCGTCGCGGTACACATAGCAACCAGAATCACATTCACCAACTACAGAAACTACTCTAAAACGAGCTCCTGTTTCAGCCTTGATTTTAAAGTCAATAACTTTTCCATCAGCCACACTTCGTTTCCCTCCATTTAATGGGTAATAATCACGACCTACATGGCTATCAATACCGTATCCCCAGTATAGTTTGCTTCCAACTCCGTACCAGCGCTTCAATTGTTTGTCGTACTTTTCAACATAGAAACGTCCAAAGAGCTCTGCTCCACTGGTACCGTGATCACTTCCGTAAATTTTAATGGTTACAGGATCGACACGAACGTTATCGTAGTATACTAAATCACAATCACGTTGGGTATATTCTAAGTTTGAAATCACTTTAAATGGCCTGTTATCATAGGTGTAATTTACCTTATAAGAAATAGGATATCCAGGGTTGTTTACAGATACCTCCGCTCCTTCTTTTAAGAATTCTACTACTTTTTCTAAATTGTTCGCCATGGCAGCTAAAGAAGAGGCAATTCCTGATGAAGCACTTCCTCCCAATTGTTTTACTTTTACTGACGACTCATTAAAAATAGATTTATAACGTGCTTTTACATCGGCATTTACTTGAGTTCCTATCGACTTATAGGCAAAGTTTAAAGCCGCCTCTACTTCTAGTGCACTACTAGACGATTCGTAGATAAGGGTATACAATTTTCCATAAGTAACCGATTCAACATATGCAGATGGGTTTTGCTTTTCTGGAGCCACTTGTAAGTAATCTGTAACATACGGTGCTAAACGCTCGGGGTTCACATCGCGATCTAACCAACCGTTTGGTCCAATAATTCCTTCTTTAGGAGCTACAGAAGCCGTAAAAAAGCGTTGCTTTAGCGTTACGGCATAGCGCGTTTTCTTTTTTGAAAAATCCAGTCCAAAACTTCCAGCCACGTTCACACTTGGCCCTGAGTATCCTGCGTTTAACGATAATTGAAATTGTTTTTCATCGTGAACACGTTGAATACTGATATCAAAACTCGCAGGAAAATTAGCCTTGCTATTGTAGTATGCGTTCAAAATTGCATTGAGGTTATCCTGAACTTTTCCGGGAGTTGGAGCCTCTATGGTTCTCGTTGTTGAAGCAGAGGTACCCGATAATACATTTACGCGTACTTCAATTGGGTTTCTCGCTTTTCCGGTAATCGGCACTGAGGTAGGAGCACCTTCTTGAATAGAACGAGATGCTACCAAGTTTCCTGGCCATAACAGGGAACTGTTAGGATCGAGAATAAAGAAATCGGAATCCGTTTGATTAAACGAAACCTTTTTAGTCACACAATTTTCCTCAACAGGAACGCCACGTCCAGCTGGATTCGAAAGCTCTTCCACAGTTAATCCAGAGATTCCGTCAGGAAGGTCCTCATTTAAAAATTGCGCCATTTGCTTATGGCTAGCTTTGGGTTGCGGAGACGCTTGTGTTACATCGTCATTTTGACATGATGCAAAACAAAGTGCAACCATACTTCCTAGAATAATTGAAGGGTATTTCATGGTAATAAATAAAAATTGATTGTAGTGCTCAATACGAGCGTTTTGACTGCATTTGTTAAGGACAATGTTGATCAACACATTGTACTTAGCAAATACCTGCGGCTAGGGAACCGCTACCTTTAATATAACCGAAAGTTTCTCTTGACTTATTGCAATAACGCGTTCATTCGAATGGAGATACTTGTTTGCATAAAGAACAAGTATTTGACTTTATACTCTAAAAAAATCTTTTTTTTCAATTTAATATTCACAGATAATTAACGATTCGACAACGAAATATTAGTATTTTCGCAGTATGCAAAAAACATATTACAGTCTGCTTATCGCTTTATTTGCTTGTGTGTTCAGTTATGCACAAGAAACACAAACCCCGTCAACCAACCAGCTTAAAGGGCAAATTGTGGATAGTAAATCGAAACAACCGCTCAGCGCAGCTCATATTTTAAACTTGAATACCGTAGTGGGTACCATTACAAATGAAAAGGGATTGTTTAATTTAACAGCGCAAGCAAACGATACTGTATTGGTGTCATTTTTAGGATATTCTTCAATTAAGTTAAAGGTAACCAACGATCTTTTAAAAGGAAACGAAGTTGAAATATCACTGAGTGAAAAACCAGAAGAAATCAAAGAAATCGTAATAAAATCTACCAAATTAATCGGAGTTTTAGAAGTAGATGTCAAACAAGTCCCTAAAGATAAATTTACGCGAATCCACATCAATGGATTGCCTCAGACCTATGAAGTAGGACGTCCACAAAAGTTAAATAGTACCTTGTCAAAACTGTTAAATCCAGTTGACCTGGTATACAATTTGTTTGGAAAGAAACCTACACAACTCAAAAAACTTCAAAAGTTAAAGAAAGAGGACGATTTGAGGAAAATGTTAGCCGGAAAATTTGACAGAGAAGTAATGATGGAGTATTTGGAAATGGACCGAACGGAATTGAACAAACTCCTCTCCGACTGCGACTATTCTGAATATTTTATCAAGAAAGCCAGCGATCTACAAATTATTGAAGCAGTATTGAACTGTTACGAGAATTACAAGGCGATTAAAAAAGGAAAGATCGAAAGAAACAGAATACCAGAAAAAACAGATTTAAAGCAGTAAAATTTTACTGCTTTTTTTATGCGCCTTTTTCGATAAAAAAACTAAATTTACAGCTTTTAAAAACACACACAAACACAACTAAAATGATTCATTTCTTTGGAAACACAAACGGCAAAGTTTTTGCTGTTCAAACAACAGAAGAATTAAGCAACGAAACTATTTCGAAACTTACTTGGTTATTTGGTAACCAACCTAAAATAAATGCGGCGTCTCTCGACGCCTTTTTTGTTGGGCCAAGAGCAGCAATGATTACTCCATGGAGTACTAATGCCGTGGAAATTACGCAGAATATGGGGATTAACTCATTAGTGCGAATTGAAGAATTCCAAGCCGTTTCGGAAGATTTTTCTGATTTTGATCCAATGATTTCTCAAAAGTATCACGGACTGAATCAGGAGAGTTTTACCATTGCAATTACTCCTGAACCCGTATTAGCGATTGATGATATCGCAGCGTACAACGAGCAAGAAGGTCTCGCTTTAAGTGATGAAGAAATTCAATATCTGAACGACGTCGCTGCAAAAATTGGAAGAAAACTAACCGATTCTGAAGTTTTTGGATTTTCTCAGGTGAATTCGGAACACTGTCGTCATAAAATATTCAACGGTACTTTTGTCATTGACGGAGAAGAGCAACCTACTTCCCTATTTAAATTGATTAAAGAAACTTCGAAGCAACACCCAAACGATATCGTCTCGGCTTACAAAGACAATGTCGCGTTTATAAAAGGACCCGTAGTACAGCAATTTGCGCCTAAAAGCGCTGATAAACCAGACTACTACGCGGTATCGGACTTCGAATCTGTTATTTCATTGAAAGCAGAAACTCACAACTTCCCTACAACCGTGGAACCGTTTAATGGAGCGGCTACTGGATCAGGAGGAGAAATTAGAGACCGATTGGCAGGAGGAAAAGGTTCCCTTCCGTTAGCCGGAACTGCTGTTTATATGACTTCGTACTCACGTTTAGAAGAAAACAGACCTTGGGAACAAGGCATGGAAGAAAGAGCCTGGTTGTATCAAACTCCTATGGATATCTTGATCAAAGCCTCTAATGGTGCCTCTGATTTTGGAAACAAATTTGGACAACCCTTGATCTGTGGTTCTGTATTGACCTTTGAGCACGAAGAAGACGCAAGAAAACTAGGGTTTGACAAGGTAATCATGCAAGCCGGTGGTATTGGTTATGGAAAACAAGAGCAAGCTATTAAAGGAACTCCTACAGAAGGTGATAAAGTGGTCATTTTAGGTGGAGAAAACTACCGTATTGGAATGGGAGGTGCAGCAGTATCTTCGGCGGATACCGGTGAATTTTCTTCGGGAATAGAACTGAATGCTGTGCAGCGTTCGAACCCTGAAATGCAAAAGAGAGCAGCCAATGCTGTACGTGGTATGGTGGAAAGCGATGAAAACTTAATCGTATCTATTCACGATCACGGAGCCGGCGGACACCTTAATTGTTTATCAGAGCTCGTAGAAGATACCGGAGGACATATCGATTTGGATCAGTTACCTGTAGGGGATCCTACCCTTTCAGCGAAAGAAATTATCGGAAATGAATCACAGGAACGCATGGGACTTGTGATTGCCGAAAAACACATAGATACACTAAAAGCAATTGCCGATCGTGAGCGCTCACCAATGTATACGGTTGGAGACGTTACTTCGGATCATCGCTTTACCTTTGAATCAAAGTCGACTGGAGAAAAACCGATGGATTTTGACTTGAATGACATGTTCGGAAGTTCACCTAAAACCATTATGACCGATACTACGGTGAACCGAAACTACCAAGCACTAGACTATACTAGTAGCGAATTTGTCAACTATTTACAACAGGTATTACAATTAGAAGCTGTTGCTTGTAAAGATTGGCTTACCAATAAAGTTGACCGTTGTGTTGGTGGAAAAGTAGCCAAACAACAATGTGCCGGTCCTTTGCAATTACCGTTGAACAATGTGGGGGTAATGGCCTTAGATTATCAAGGAAAAGAAGGTATTGCAACGACTATAGGACACTCTCCTATTTCAGGACTCCTCAATCCGGAAGCTGGTAGTAAAAACTCTATTGCTGAAGCATTGACAAACATCGTTTGGGCTCCATTAAAAGACGGATTACAATCTGTTTCTCTTTCAGCAAACTGGATGTGGCCTTGTAAAAATGAAGGTGAAGATGCCCGTTTGTACAAAGCTGTCAAAGCCGTA
Source organism: Tenacibaculum litopenaei (assembly GCF_964514025.1). Lineage (NCBI taxonomy): Bacteria > Pseudomonadati > Bacteroidota > Flavobacteriia > Flavobacteriales > Flavobacteriaceae > Tenacibaculum > Tenacibaculum litopenaei. The sequence continues at coordinate 189,240 of NZ_CAZEQT010000006.1, read as the reverse complement.
TCGGAATTTGCCATCGAATTAGGTATTAATGTTCCTACTGGTAAAGATTCATTATCGATGAAGCAAAAGTACCCAACAGAAGAAGTAATCTCTCCGGGTACCGTTGTAATCTCAGCTGCTGCAAATTGTAATGATATCACAGCTGTGGTTGAACCTGTGTTTCAATTAAACCAAGGAAGCGTTTACTACATCAACTTCTCGAATGATGCCTTTAAGTTAGGAGGAAGTTCTTTTGCTCAAGTTTTGAATAAGGTAGGTACAGATGCTCCGAATATTAAGGATGCAGCCGCATTTAAAACGGCCTTTAACGCTTTACAAACCCTTATCAAAGAAGGAAGCATTGCAGCAGGTCATGACGTTGCGTCTGGTGGTTTGATTACGAGTTTGTTGGAATTGTGTTTCGCATCGAACCATGTAGGTGCCAATATCGACCTCAGTGTTTTAGGTGAAGAAGACAGTATCAAAGTATTGTTTTCAGAAAACGCAGGTGTCGTATTCCAAGCTACTAATGACGCTCAGGTGGAAGCGTATTTAAACGCACAAGGCGTAGCTTTTGCCAAAATAGGTAGCGTTATCGAGTCTGATCGCCTCAACATCAAAAACGGATCGGATGTACAAGCTTTGTCTATCCACGAGCTTCGCGATGTTTGGTATAAGACCTCATTCCTTTTTGATCGTAAGCAAACAGCTAACAATTTAGCGGAAGAGCGCTATAACAATTATAAAAACCAACCTTTACAGTTCACCTTCCCTACTCAGTTTACCGGAAAGGTGGATGCTATAGTCGGAACTGTTAATAAACGTCCAAAAGCGGCTATCATTCGTGAAAAAGGTTCTAACTCTGAACGCGAAATGGCTAATGCCATGTATTTAGCTGGGTTTGATGTTAAAGACGTTCATATGACCGATTTAATTTCTGGAAGAGAAACGCTAGAAGATATTCAGTTTATCGGTGCAGTAGGTGGATTCTCTAATTCAGACGTCCTCGGTTCAGCAAAGGGATGGGCAGGTGCCTTTATGTATAACGAAAAAGCACAAACAGCCCTTAAAAATTTCTTTGATCGCGAGGATACACTCTCAGTAGGAATCTGTAACGGAGCGCAACTTTGGATGGAACTTGAACTCATTAACCCAGAGCATGAAGTGCACGGTAAGTTAGTTCACAACAATTCACAAAAACACGAAAGTTCGTTTACCTCGGTTAAAGTTCAGGAAAACAATTCTGTGATGTTAGGAAGTCTTGCCGGAACAGAACTTGGAGTTTGGATTTCTCATGGAGAAGGTAAGTTCAATTTACCTCAACAAGAATCGGACTATCAAATTGTGGCGAAGTACAGCTATGAAGGATATCCTAGTAACCCAAATGGATCTGATTTTAACACAGCCATGCTTACCGATGCAAGCGGACGCCATTTAGTGACCATGCCTCACATCGAAAGATCTATTTTCCAATGGAACTGGGCTCATTATCAGAATGATAGAAAAGATGAAGTTTCTCCTTGGTTAGAAGCTTTTGTAAATGCTAGAAAATGGATCGAAAACCTTGACAACTAACAGTGTAACATTTGTTACAGAACAATTGAATTATTAGTGTTAATTTTGCACACTAATAATATTAGTCTGTTAGAAGGGTTTTAGATTAATAATATTATTAAACCGAGAAGGCACCATTGGTGCCTTCTTTTTTGTTTTAGAGTACTTTTTAAAGCAAAAAAAAGACACTGATCAGTGTCTTTTTCTATCGTTATATATTATCTAAACTTATTTCTCGTTATAATGTACTTCAATTTTTCCTTGACATCTCGTCCAACATCGTAAATCATTTGCTCATTGCTTGGAAATTGAACCGCTCTCAATTTCGCCAGGTCAATAAATTCGGTAGCCAATGCTCTTCTATCTCCCTTATAGGTTCCATAGCGATGTTCAAAAACAAATTCACTTTGCAGAGGAAAATGCTGTACCACTTGTCGGCTGTAATTGTCAATAAAACGAACTTGTCCGGCTACTTTCACCCATTTCGACTGGGTAAACCTATAAAAATGACAGGTAGCTTTGATGTACTTGTCCACTTTTATACTATTTCCTAAACTGTCTTTTACCTGGTTCCCTTTACTGTCAAGCAAAAAGGTTTTACCGTCTTTAATTTGCTTTTCCCTAACGAATTCTTTTTCGTGTATTTGCTCTGGAGAAATATTGATATCTCTAAATAGTAATTCTAAAGTAAAATCGTACTGTTGTCCACGACTTTTTTTGCTGTGATACACCGTCCAAAAATCATTGAGTCCATAGGTGTCAAAATTTAACAAATCATCTTCTAAACGTCTTGGAATGACCTTATCAGTCTCATTTTTCATTGAAACAAAGACAAAATCAGTACCGATGGCATGTGCCTCCTGCATTAGCGCACGAACGTCGCGGTAATTTGGGTTAAGGCGCTCAAGCCTTGCTAAATCGTCATACACACGGCGGTAGTCCCCTTTGTTACGCGATTGGAACACGGCTTTGGCCTGATCGTAGAGATACGCAGACAATTCATTTTTAGACTCGATAATCAAATCCGTATAATTTTGCATGTCAAAATCAGCATATTGTCCAGTTGCCATGATCTTTAATGGTAAAATCGGCTTAATTTTTTCTTGACGCTGACGAAGTCCTTGATACAGCTGATAGATGCGTTCAAGATTTTCCGGATTTCGTTCTTTTTCTAAAAAGGAGATACTTTCTTGATCCCTCGCTGTCGCTTTGTAAAAAGCCTCCTGTAACATGGGCACGTAGGGCTGGTATTTTTCTTTGTGCTTGTTACCTCCTAATTTTTTAACTGCTAAGTTAATGGCCTCGTCGTAGTTTCCTTTACTGATAGCTTTTTGGGTAGTTTTAATACTGCTACAGCTCAAAAGGAACATTCCCAAACTGAGGAAAAAGAATATTTTTTTTTTCATAAATGCTTACTAGTATAGTTTTGTATGCGGCTACCCTTGCAATTAAGATGCCAAAGTATTTGCCACTACAAAACTATACTATTTTAGGAAGCAATTATTCAAATTTTAAATATTTTATCAGGTTTACTTTCGTCGCTTTAAAGGCCTTTAGGCCCACCACTATAAACACGAGTACAGCCAAGATAATTGGGGTAATCACGAACGGAATTACCGGCATATCAATGCGATACACAAAATTGTCTAACCACTCCTGCATAAAGAAATAAGCAATGGGAATTAAAACGACTGATGCAATCAGTGTAATTTTTAAAAATCCTTTCATTAACTGCAACATGAGCTCTTGCACACTCGCCCCCAAGGTTTTTCTAATCGCCACCTCTTTTAAGCGCTGTTGTATGGTTAAGGTAGCCAGAGCGAAAAGCCCTAATAACGAGATGACAATTACAATATAAGTGAGTATTGAAAATAGTGTTTTTTGACGTGTGTACTTCCTAAAAGTACGTTGGAAATTCTTATCCAGAAAACGATAGCTAAAAGGATAATCTTGCTCTATGTTTTGACGCCAAAATTTTTCGACAAATTGCATGGTTTCCTGAATATTTTCGGGATTTACTTTAAGCTGAATATTGTAAAAATTATATTCCTTAATCCAATCAAAGGTATTCCAATGGCAAAAGAAGGTCGGTGGAATTTTACGATCCAGTCCAAAAACGTGGTAATCTTTTACTACTCCTACTACGGTGTACTTATCAATCTCATCATCTGAAGAGAAACCGATTTTGATCTTTTTACCCAAGGGATCCTGATAAATTCCCAGTTGTTTCGCCATCGTTTCATTAATGAGCACATTGCTAATTGTATCCGAGGCCAAATTAGGGTCTAGCTGACGTCCTTTATGCATTTCGATAGCTACCATATCGAGGTAATTAAAATCGATTGCATTGGAATTCGATTGTGCCAAATTATCTCCGTACGAGGTATTCGTGGAATTGGAACTCCCTCCATTCGGAACAAAGAAACTACTAGAAACTTCCTCGATATGCGAGTGTTTGATGAGTTCCTTTTTTGCCAGTTGATATTTGTCATAACGGTCTTCTCTAGCATTCATAGTAATCATGACAACTTGTTCTCCCGCAAATCCCAAGTCTTTTGCCATCATATACGCTACTTGTTGGTAAATTATTATAGATGCCGTCAGGAAAAATCCAGAAATCAAAAATTGAACACCCAGCATGATATTTTGAGCAAAAATTCCTTTTCTACTTCTTGAAATACTTCCTTTTAATACTTCAATAGATTCGAACTTAGCCATGTGCAAGGCGGGAAAATAACCTATAATTAGGGCAATGAACACGGTTACTAAAAATACCTGAAATACTGCTGTTAGCTCGTTCCAAAGCACCAGCTCCTTCCCTATAAATTGATTGAAAGAAGGTAGAATTAGTTCAACTATAAGCAATGCAAATACAAAGGCGATACTTGCTTTGACCAGTACCTCCAACATGTATTGACTCATCAAATTGAATTTCGTAAGCCCTAAAGTCTTCTTAACTCCAACTTCTTTTGCACGTTGAGTCGCCGATGCCAAAGAGAGGTTGATAAAATTGACACAGGAAATAATAAGTAATAAAACTGCCAGTGACAACATGATTACTATGAGTTTATAATTTCCTTTACCTTCAGGTCCACCTTCTTCGGTATAGCTATCAAGTCGTATGGTATTCAAGGGTTCCAACAATACTTTTGTTCCGTACTTACGTTCCCATTCTGCTACACTCAAACCATCTTTTTTAGCCTGGGGTTCAGCTTGTTTTTTTACCCACACCGCGTTAAATTTTTGTTCTAAGGCGGGAATATCAATAACGTCATTGCATTTCAATAATAGATTGTACGAAAAGCTCCCCCAATGGCCTTCGGGCTCCTCTTGGAATTGGCGCACCATATCGGGTTCAAAATAGTGTTTGCCTGTTATTTCGTAAACAGTAGTCACGATATAACTAATGTTTTCGATTTCTATGCTTTGTCCTATAGGGTTGGTTTTCCCAAAATAGGTCGTCGCAAGCTTTTTACTCAAGGCTATGTGGTTTTTCGCTTCTTTAAATTTAGACTTAGAACCTTGAACGATCTCAAATGGAAAGAAGTCAAAAAAGCGAGCATTTCCCATTAATATATTTCGAGTATAGTGTTTTTTATTTCGATACGTTACCAAATCGGCATCGTACCATCCCCTACTCAAATAAAAATCCGCTACCTCCGGCACTTCTTCCAAATAGGTTTTCCCTTCTATTGCCGTACTTGTTGTCCATATTTGCATGTCCGACATTTGATGTACAACTCGGTATACTTTGTCCTTATAAGGGTTTGTACTATTGTAACTCTTTTCATCTTTTAAATACAACAATACCAGCAGCAGCACTCCCAAACTAATGGTCAATCCAGAAATATTCACTGCAGTGTTCAACCAATTCTTTTTTTGGTTTCGAAAAAATAGTTTAAACCAAGTTTTTAACATGTTTATTCAAACTTTAAATAGTTAATCAAATTAATTTTAGTGGCTTTATAAGCCTTTCCTCCTACTACTAGGATCACCAATATCACAAGGATTACGGGTGTAGCCATATATGGCCACCAAGGCATGTCAATGCGATAAACAAAATTATCGAGCCAGTTTTGCATAAAGTAATAGGCAATGGGGAGCATAATGAAAGAGGCAATTACAGTAACTTTGATAAAGGATTTTAGTAATTGGGTCATTATTTCTCTAACAGAAGCTCCGAGTGTTTTTCGAATGGCCACTTCTCTCAAACGCTGTTGTATATTCAAGGTGGCCAATGCAAACAACCCAAGTAATGCCATCAGAATCACGATTGAAGACAATACGAAAAACATCACTTGTTGTCTTTTGTATTTCTCATAGGTTTTTTCAAATTTCTTGTCCAAAAATTCGTAACTAAATGGATATTTATTGTCGATGTTCTCCTTCCAAAAACGCTCTATATCCGCAATAGTTTCCTCCATATTTGGCGTTGTTTTCAGTTTAAATTGTATGGAATGAATCCAATTTTTAGTGAACGGAAAGGTATTGGGATGCACAAAGAACATCGGATCAATTTTTTTATCGAGCCCGTCAAAGTGATAGTCTTTAACCACACCGACAACCGTCAGTTTACGATCATCGCCTTCGTCAATCCACCCTAAACTAACTCGCTTTCCTATCGGATCCTCTGCAATTCCTAAACGCTTTGCTGCAGTCTCATTTATCAATAAATTTTGAATGGTATCCGAAGCAAATTTTTCAGACAATTCACGCCCTTTAACCATGTTTAAGCCTGCAAATTGTATGTAATTAAAATCAATACTATTAGCTCCGGCATTAAAGCCTTCCTCTTTGTATCGCAATGCAGTACCATTCATATTTCCTTCACCGGGAACTAACATACAGGTCGAGATATCAGCAACTCCAGGATGTGAAGCTAAGGCGGCTTTGATTCGTTGGTATTTTTCATACTCATCATTGATATTAAAAACACTCACATCTATTATTTGCTCTTTTTGATAGCCCAAATCTTTCGTAATGATAAAACTCATTTGCTGATAAATAACGAGTACTCCAATTAAAAAGAACCCAGAAATTACAAACTGTAACCCTAGCATTGCATGGCGAAGGGTTCTGCCTCGTCTACTTCGAGCGTAATTCCCCTTAAGTACTTCCACCGCTTTGAAGTTCGACAGATATATAGCTGGAATGCTTCCAATAAATACACTTAACACTAGGGTTATTCCCCAAACGGTCAAGGCAATAGCTTCATCAAACAAGCTGAGTTCTTTTTGTAAGAAATCGTTCACATAAGGCAAGCTCAATTCCACCAAAACTAAGGCGATTAAAAAAGCGAGCATCCCTTGCACCAAGATTTCCCATACGTATTGGAACTGCAATTGAAGTTTGGAAAGTCCCAATGTTTTCTTCACTCCTACTTCCTTTGCTCTTTGACTCGATGCAGCTGTAGAGAGATTGATAAAGTTTACACATGAAATAACTATGAGCAGTACAGACAAGCCTAATAAGGTAATTAACAACTCGTAGTTTCCTTTTCCTGAAGGTCCGGCATAATCGGCAATGTGGTGCAAGCGAATATCAGCAAGACGTTCCAGACCCGTGGTCATAAAACCATAGCGCGATCGCCCTTCTTCGATACTCAACCCCATCTTATCCAATTCTGGTTTGATATTGCGTTCTAGGAGCACTCGGTCCATTTTTTTCTCCAGCTCATCAATAGCCGTTCCTTGCTGGATTTTACAAAACAATTCGTTTTGATAATTTCCCCAGTGTTCTTCAAAAGGGGTAGCAAAAGGCACTAAAACCTCTGACTCATAATGACTTTTTGTCGGTGTTTTGTAGACACATGCGACGGTATATTGTTTCTCGTCCATGGTGAGCATTCTACCCACTGCCGATTCATTAGCAAACAAGGCGGTCGCTACCTTTTCGGAGATTGCGATGTGTTTTCGAGTCGTCGAAAAGTTATCGATGCTCCCCTCTAGGATGTCTAGTGGAAAAAAGTTAAAAAAATTCGGCTCGGTAAACGTGAGCTTTTCCGTAAAATAATGCTGTGTATCATTGCTGAGTACCCGTCCTCTATAAAAAGGAGAAATCATAATGGTTTCGAGTACTTCAGGAATATCTTTTTCATAGTATATCATTTGACCAGCAGTACTGGTATACCAAATCCCATTATCTGGTTTGATGTTCGCTACTCTATAAATATCGTTTTTATAGGGGTTCCACTGATTGTATCGCTTTTCATCTGCCATATACAGCAGTACTAATAGCAGCCCTGCCAATCCCAGGGTCAAGCCCAGAATATTAATAAAGGTATGTATTCCATTTTTTCTGCTGTTACGCATAAAAAGGGTGAGCCAAACTTTAAACATTTTATTCAAATTTTAAATGTGAAATTAAATCTACTTTTGTCGCCCTGTAGGCCTTAAACCCAACCACCATAATAACGAGGCATAGCAGTACCAAAGGACTGAGCATATAGGGCCAGATGGGCATGGATATTCTGTAGGCAAAATTGTCTAACCATTGATTGAGTCCCCAATAGGAAACGGGTATCAACACAGCAGTGGAAATGAGTACTACCTTGACAAAATTTAGCAATAAGTCAGCCATCAATTCACGTACAGAAGCTCCCAGTGTTTTTTTAATGGCCACTTCTTTTAAACGCTGTTGAATTACCAGAGACGAAAGTGCAAGCAAGCCCAGCAAAGAGACACTGATAATTATGATTGTCAAAACACTAAAAAACAATTGTTGTCTTTTATAGGTTTCAAATGTCTTTTTAAACTGCTGGTCTACAAAGCGATATTCAAATGGATACCCAGGCTCTAGCTCTTCTTGCCAAAACTTGGTAATCTCATCCAGTGCTAAGGGTACTTTAGTCAAATCAAGCTTAAAGTGCACGGCGTTAAGATTGTACTTTAACCAATCTATGCCAGAATAATGTAGGTAAAAAACGGGACGAATTTCACGTTCAAAACCTTCGAAATGATAGTCTTTTACCACTCCCTTAATGGTGAACTGTTTTCCAAAAACGGTTACCGTTTTACCGATTGGTGCTTGAATACCTAATTTAGAAATGGCGGTTTCATTCATAATTATACTTTCGGCTGTAAGGGCCGGAGTATTAGAACTAAAGGAATTCCCCTTTACAAACTGAATATCCAACATCTTAAAATGACCGTAATCAACGGTATTCATTTTGCAGTCCACCAAAGCATCTCGATATTCCACATTGTTGGAGTTGTCTTCATCTTTTCCTGGGGTTTCTAAGCTAGAAGAAACACTAATGACATAAGGTTTCTTCTCGAATTCCGCTTTAGCCAGTTGATAGCGTTGCCATCTGTTTTCACCCTTTGCCATGGGTACCACTACAACTCCTTCACCAGAAAATCCGAGTTCTTTAGTATTCATAAAGTTGACCTGTGATTTTACAATTAGTGCGCCGATTAAGAAAAATCCTGCGAAGAATAATTGAACTGCAAGCATGGTATTTCGAAAAACCATAATACTCTTTGGGCTTCCTAATTTTCCTTTTAAGGCAGTAAGTGTTTCCATTCTTCCCAAAAATCCACTGAACAGGATTCCTACCAGTAAACTTATCAGCAAGGCAATTCCGACAATTTTAACAAATAGCATTCCTGTAATAACAGAGACGTTCAAACCAAAATAATCGTTGAACAGGGGTAAAACAAACTCAGCTGTTCCAAAAGCCACTACTACAGCAATGCCTATTTGTAGGGCTATTTCACCTGAGTACTGCAAGTAAAACCATTTTTTTGCCAAGCCCAATACTTTCTTAACGCCTACTTCCTTCGAGCGTTTTACGCCATTGGCAAAAGAAAGGTTGATAAAATTAATGGTAGATATCAGCAGTATGAGTAATGCTAAGGAAATACTAAGCATTAGAAATAAATAGTTCCCCTTCCCTTCTAAGGGACCTAAGTCACCTTTCCCATGAAGGCGATAGTCAGCCAATTTTTCTAAAAAGGGAACGGATCCGCTTCGTTCTAAATAAGCATCCAAAGAGATTCCTTCTTGCGTTGCTTCTTTTTGATAGTACTCATCTATAAATACTTGTAGTATTTTCTCTTCGACATTGGCAATCACTGCATCATCGGCTATTTTGTAATAGGTATACTGCGAGTAGGCTCCCCAATTATTGGCTTGATTTTTATTCACACTGTCCCATATCACCACCTGTGGTAAGGTTGTAGAGGCCTTTTGCTGCTTAAAAACTCCACTCACCACATACGTATCTTTTCCTATGCGCAGTGCTTTGCCTATAGGATTGCTTTTCTGGAACAGGTGTTCACTTACTTCCTCAGCAATAACAATGGAATTCTTGGTTGCGAATAACTCGTCTTTATTTCCCTTACGTATTGGATGTGGGAAAAATTCAAAAAAATTAGGTTGTGCATACAATATTTTTTTTGAGAAAAAGCTACGCTCTCCCACCTGTAGCAAATCTTCCATGTACCAAGACGGCATACTAAGCGCATCCGTTATTTCAGGGATGAGCTCCTTACACTTGGCCGCTTCTGGCTGCGTACTATCATCAAAAACCTGACCATCAGAAAAACGATGTCCCACTTTATAGATGTGATCTTTATGCGGATTCCAAGCATCGTACGCCACTTCGCTGTCATAATATGACAACCCGATCAGCAAACAGAGCAATCCCAAAGACAATCCACCTATATTAACAAGGGTACTCATCCAGTTTTTGATACTATTGCGATAAAATAATTTAAACCAAATTCCTATCATTTGAGCGCGTATTAATTACTGCACAAGAACATCAACTTCCTGCTTATTCGATGTCTCCGATACAATTTCACCATCTTTTAAAGTCACGATACGCGAAGAGAATTTTGCATCGTATGACGAGTGAGTAACCATAATAATGGTCGCTCCACTGCTGTGCAATTCTGTAAGTAGTTCCATTACATCATTTCCGCTCTTACTATCGAGATTTCCCGTTGGCTCATCCGCTAAAATTAATTTTGGATTCGTTACCAGTGCTCTAGCCACGGCAACGCGTTGTTGCTGTCCTCCTGACAATTGCAATGGAAAGTGTTTTGCGCGATGGGCAATTCCGATACGCTCTAGGATTGCCTGTACACGCTCTTTTCTTTCCGAAGCTTTTACCTTGTTATAGATCAAAGGCAACTCGACATTTTCAAAAACCGTTAGCTCATCGATAAGATTAAAATTTTGAAACACAAACCCTATATTAGCTTTGCGTACACCAGCGCGTTCTTTTTCGGTATAGCCAGCCACTTCCAATCCATCAAAGGAATAACTTCCTTGATCTGGCCCATCTAATAATCCTATGATGTTTAGTAACGTAGATTTACCACAACCAGAGGCTCCCATGATAGATACAAATTCTCCTTCTTTTACCGTCAAACTCAGGGAATTTAAGGCTGTTGTTTCTACTTCTTCTGTTCTGTAAGTTTTTACTAAATTCTCAATTGTAATCATCGTATGTTATTTTTTATTTCTTATTAACTTTAATTCTATAGTGGTGAGATTTGAGGCTACCACTTGCTTTAACTTATTCTACTGTCTCTTTCTTTTCTTTAGGTTGCTGCTCCATCCAATAACATTGATAGGTTCCTTGTGCATTACTCCCTTTTATTTGCAGGCGATATTGCTCATTACTAATCACTGGAAGCACCAGAATTGCTGCACAACGACGATCTACAACACCCGACTTCCACAAAGCTTTTCCTTTCGAATCCACGATCTCAAATACCAACTCCCCTCGTGTGAGTTTTGCATCGATAACCACACAAACCCGTTCGGTATGTATACTTGCCAATGAATGCGATTTATTCCCGGAAAAGTTACTGAACTTAGAAGTTATTTCCTGTTTGTCATTTCGGGGTCCTTCTGTAGTTAAAGAGCCCAAGGCACCACTTGCAATACATCCTAAAAACCAAGTAGTTAAAATAAACACTAATCTCATTGTCGCTATTATTTTTCGTTAATATTGAGTTGTTCCATATCCTTAAAATCATCATAACTAGAAGTAATTACCCGATCACCTTCTTCTAACCCGCTCAACACCTCATAGTAAAATGGGTTTTCTCTTCCAATTTTAATAGTTCTTTTTACAGCCTTGTTGTCAGCGTTTACAACAAATACCCATTTGCCATTGGTAGACTGATAAAACGGCCCCTTGGTAATCAGTAAAGCTTTGCTATTACTCGACAAGAATACCTTACTTTTCAAGCTCATTCCTCTTTTTAAGTTTGCAGGCATACTATCGTTTTTAAAACGCAGCTCCACTGTAAAGCGCCCATTCACAACTTCGGGATAAATTTTATGCAATTCAATATCATGCGGGGTGTTTTCCACAGCAACTTTCCCTTTAATTCCTTCTTCTAGCTTAGCAATATAATATTCATCTACTTTGGCTACCAATTTATAGCCATCCATCACAGCAATTTTCCCTACCGACTCTCCTTGATTGTAGTTTTGACCTAATACTGGATTAAATGAAGACAACAAACCACTAACAGGAGCTTTAACCGTAAAATTTTCTTTGTTCTTTCGCAACAAATCAAGACTTTTTTGCATGTTAGTTATCGAGCTATTTATGCGTTGTAATTGAACATTTCTACTTTTTTTACCTTCTGAAACAGATTGTTTTATAACACCGTTACGTTCTTTTTGGTAGATGAATTCTTGGTTGGATTTTTCATAGTCATTTTTAGCTACCACGCCTTTTTTATACAACTTACTATCTAATTGAAACTGACGTTCGGCATTTTTATAATCGTTATCTATTTGTAATAATTGTTGATCGAGATTCAATTGTTGATTGGTAATATTTACACGAATATTTCTCAAATTATTTATCTGTTCAACTATTGCTGTTTCTTGAGTGAGGTAATTGAGTTCTGCCGATGGGTTGTATACCTTTAACATAGGTGCTCCCTTCTTAACCATTTGACCGCTTTCAACAAACACTTCAGCCACAGAACCACCCTGAATTACGTTTACTAATACCGATGTTTTGGGCTCCACGGTACTGTTAAAAAGTATGACATCTTCAAATTCTCCCTGACTTACCGCTCGTATACTCACTTCATTGCGATCTAGATTTACTTGTTTTTTTCGCGTCAAATTCATCAATAAGATTCCAACAAGTACCACCGCGGGAATTCCATAAATAAGCATCTTTTTTGAGGATTTATTTTTAGGTTTCAACTGTTTGTCCATAATAGTTTTTTTGTGTTGCTTAGCTATATGCGACAAATGTGCCAACAAAAAAACAACGAATTAACTTACTGATAATTAATGTTTTAAATTGTTACAGGTTTTGAGAAGTGTTCGTATTCGAACAATAATTTGTTCACTATCATACAATTATGTAATTATGTAGTATGAGAAAAAAAGAAGCTACCATATTAATAGTAGACGATGATGATGACATCCTGTTTTCAGCACGTATCAGTTTAAAAAAATACTTTACGGCCATCAACACCCTCAACAATCCTAAAAAAATTAGGGAATTCTTATTGAGCAATCCAGTAGATGTAGTGTTGTTAGACATGAATTATCGAATAGGATTTGAAGATGGTAAAGAAGGATTGTATTGGCTTAAGCAAATAAAAGAGTTAAGTCCGTCAACAACTGTAGTACTCATGACTGCTTTCGGAAGTGTACATTTGGCTGTGGAAGCGATTAAACAAGGAGCTACTGACTTTATTTTAAAACCTTGGAATACCGAAAAACTATATGCTGTGGTTAATGCCGGTGTTGAATTGGCAAGGTCTAAACGAAAAACACATCAACTACAACATATACAAGAAGTTAAAGACAAAGACTTCCATCATAAAACGGAACATATCATAGGACGAGCTCCTGCCATGGAATCGGCTATTAAGTTGGTTCATAAGGTCGCCCCCACCGATGCGACTATTTTAATTCTGGGTGAAAATGGAACTGGAAAATACGTATTTGCGAAAGAGATTCACTTAAAATCAAAGCGGAGTTCAAAACCTTTTATACATGTTGATTTAGGAGCACTCAATGAAAATATCTTTGAAAGTGAATTATTTGGCTATGCCAAAGGAGCATTTACAGATGCACATAAAGATACCATAGGACGATTTGAGTTGGCCGAAGGAGGAACCATCTTTCTCGATGAAATAGGAAACCTTCCGCTTCACCTTCAATCAAAACTGTTGACTGTGATTCAAAACAGAAAGGTTACTCGACTAGGAGAAGGAAAAGAACGGGCCATCGATGTTAGGATCATCTGTGCTACCAATGCTCCTATCCACGAAATGGTTAACAACCAAACGTTCCGACAAGATTTACTTTTTCGGATTAACACCATTGAACTAAACCTCCCAGCATTGCGAAATAGACAGGAAGACATTCCGTTGCTCGTCACTCATTTTTTGGAAAAACTAACAAAAAAATACCGCAAACCTATTGCTAAAGTTAGTAAAGAAGCCATGCAAACGCTTTTGAAATATCATTGGCCTGGAAATATCCGCGAAGTAGAACATATAATTGAGCGTGCTGTTATTATCAGTGATACAGAAATCATTCAAACAGAAGATCTCCATTTTTCATCACAACAACTACCCGATGCCAAACTGCAATCGCTTAACCTCGAGGAAACTGAAAAATTATTAATTCAAAAAGCGCTAGAAAAACACCAAGGCAACATTTCTCGTGCAGCTAAAGAGCTCGGTTTAACCCGCGCGGCTCTGTATAGACGATTAGAAAAACATCAATTATAATGGGAACTAAACATTATATACAACTCACAATCCGACTACTACTGTTTTCAGTGAACTCCGTTGCTGTCTATATGAGCATACGATACAATTACCTAATTAACAGCATTGTATTTGTATTGGTCCTTTTATTTCAAGCGTATCTCATTATTGATTATGTTAAAAATGTACTCCTTGAAGTAGAAAAGTCTATTGACTGTTTACTTCACAACGATTACTCCAATACCATTTCTTCAGCCAAAAGAAACGTTCCTCTCTACAACAAAACAGCACTCTTACAAGAAAAGTATAGAAAACAAAGTCTTAGAAAAAGTTCTGAAGAATTAATATTTGTCAATATTATTGAGAGTTTATCGATAGGTTTACTCATTTTAAGGAGAGATCGTAACCATACGATTGAAGTATTTCAGTTAAACAATGCTTTTATTAATTTTCTTCAGATTCCCAAAATGTACAAATGGTCTTTACTAAAAACAAGATTGGGTAAACTCAATGAATTTCTGGAAGAGTGGCGCGAATTTAAACATACCATTACCTTAAAAATTAACAAAAAAGAAGAAACATTTTTTATAAAATCGTCAATTACAACGACCAATTCATACGAGTACTGTGTTATCAGTTTGGAAACGATACAGCAGTTGATTGATAAAAAAGAGAAAGAAGCTTGGTACAAACTCATGAACGTAATGTCGCATGAAATTATCAATACCATTACTCCTATTAGTAGCTTGGCTGAAAACTTATACAGTATTTTACAAGATGATCCTGAGGATGAAGATACCGTTGAAGAACTCGCCCACGGCCTACAAGTAATAAAAAGACGTTCGAGCCATTTGACCAGTTTTGTAGATACCTATAGGAAATTAGCCGAACTACCCCTACCAGCGAAGGAACAAATTGACCTTAACCAACTGATAACAAACACTCTTTCGCTATTTCAAGGAGATTTTGAAAACAATGCTATCAAGGTAACCGTACAAATTCCTGATAATAGCACTGTCCTTGCCGATAAAAATCAATTGGAACAAGTGATTATAAATATTATTTCGAATTGTATCTATGCATTATCCGAAGTAAATGAACCTCTAATTACAATTCAAATTGTTCATGAGCGTTACCGTACCCACATTCATATTACCGATAACGGTATCGGAATTTCAGAAGAAATTAAGGCCAATGTATTCGTACCTTATTTTACTACCAGGAAGGATGGTTCAGGTATTGGACTCACCTTAAGTAAGAGTATTATTGAGGCACATAACGGGAGTATCCATTTTGTTTCATCAAAAGGTAAAACAACATTTACATTGAGCCTATACACCTAACTACATTCATCCCATAATTTAAAAGCCTAGTTATCAAATGATACTTAGGCTTTTTTTATACAACATAGCTAAATTTTAAAAGGACGTCCTATACACCTAATAAAATCATACCATACTTATAGGTTACATCATACGACCTAATGGAATCGTGACGAGCAACCATTAAAACACTTACTATTAGTTCTATAAGAAAATCGAGCATATAGAAAAGAGCACTATAGCGTGCGGTCGTACCTTATAAATACGAAAGCCTGAGAATTGCGTATTTGAAAATAAACTGGGTATGTATCACGTATAACGAATTCTTACGATCGACCTACTCACTCAAACTTAGCCCTTAATTACCGAGGTTAGCAATATCCAGCTTTGAACATATGTAAAGAAGATTACAACTGTAATCATAAAAGCAGGCCAGATCATATTACAGAAGTAAAATACATCTGGGGAGCTGTTGTTACAAATGTAAACAACACTAGTTAACAATTGTAATTTACATATGTAATCAACACTAACACTTTAAATAATAGTGTGTAATACGTTGTATATCAACAAATTAGAGTCAACTATATCTAAAAAGCAGCCATTTATAGAGCTAACTATCAGTATACTAGTTATTTATAGCAAAAATGGGCTAATATAGCCTCTAAATAGCGTACTATTAGCTGATTATGGCTCATTTATAACATTTGTAAACGATTTATATGCATGTAAGGTGTTTATTCATAGCTATTTAGAGGAAAAACTCTTAGTTGTTAGCATTTAGGGTACATACACTCGTATTTATACTTTGCAAACTAGTTACAATTGTAATATCACACCGATGTTTACAAATGTTTCTTTTCTACCCTCCCATTTTCTAACTTTATTCTCAAATTATCCTTTTTTACGACTGTAAACAGCTCTTTTTCTCCTTATAAAGCAGGTATACATTTGTATATACCGACAAAATAAGGCGTATAGATAAAACTTATACTTGATGCTTAACTTGTTGATTTACAAGATTATATGATGTCTAACTTATTGAATAACTTCAAGTTATATATACTATTCATATAATATGATTTAAACTTGTATAATATCATAATTCTATTTACATTTGTATACGAAACCTTTAAATTACATTTGTGAATTCAGAAGCAATCATCTCTCGTCTTAAAGAAATAGTACGTTATTACAATTTAACATTGTCAACTTTTGCTGATAGTATTGATGTACAACGTTCAAGTATCTCTCACCTAATGTCTGGTCGTAACAAACCGAGTTTAGATTTCGTTTTGAAGATCATTGACAATTATCCGGACGTAGATTTGTACTGGTTGTTGAATGGAACGGGTAGTTTTCCTAAAACACAAGAAATTCAGCAAGCCCCTGCTCCTAGTCCTGAAGTAAAACCAATTGAAGAGCCTAAAGTAAAGACGGTAAGTAAAGAAGCTCCTTCACTCTTCTCGACTTTTGACGCCATAGGATCTAATGAAACGAAAACGCAAGAGGTTAACACAACTAAAAAATTAGTTAAAATAATCTTATTGTACGATGATGGAAGTTTTGAAGATTATAATAAATAATAAGGTTGTCTTAGCCCGATTTTTTCCGCAGAATTTCATTTGCAAACAAGCGTATTCGTGACTATCTACAGCATATTTTAAAATATGCTATTCTCAGCAACTTACTTTTGCTCGAGATCGCGCTGTTTCTGAATAAAAGTGCGCGCTTGCAACTCCCATATGGAATACAGCGCTTGTTCCACTCCTGTTGCAAGGAGATAGATGCCGATGTACGGTATTCGCTCCCCATATAGTTTCGTATCATTTTGGCTCACTGCGAAACATATAGTAAAGTACTCTAATTCTAGCTGACGCTAACTCAAGCTAGCACACTCTTAGGTTCAACTGTTAGATATTTTGAAGAAAAGTATTGTCTCTAAAATTACGATTCAATCAAGATCAGATTTCTATTCTTTGTCATGGTACACAAAGTTAACTGGGCACTTGCTCTTGCCTATACCCTTATTGCCGGGCTGCACGTACGTATGATGCGCTGATACTTGATTTTTGTAACCAACAGCCCCTGTTTTTTAAAATACGCTACTCTCAGGAAGCGATGCACTCAAGCTTTTCCCTTATTTTAACAGATTAGAAGGCATAGTACTAATGCAAGCTGAATCAATTTTCTTTCAATAAAAAAACCTCTTAAAACGCAAAAAAACACCCTGTTTTGGATAGCGTATTTTCAAATTATCATGTGTGTGGCTACAACGATGCTACATTTTTTCTATTCTGACAGAATATACTGGCTAATCTTTGTTTTTGCTAGCTCCATCACCTACAATACCCACAGTTAATAACTAAGCATATGGCTATAGTATTTTCCATGGGATTTATAATTGTAATACACTATAAACCATTAAAAACAAATAGATTATGTTAAAAATATTACATAAATAACCAGCCCTATTACAATTGAAAGCTCTGTGCGCTGGGACACGACTGCCCCTAGCTTTTTATTATCTTAGTTTACTACGAAACATTTGGTAGAATAGTTCGATTCTAGCTGTCACTATCTCTAGGGAGTTCTCAATTACTCTGAAACATTCGCTGATTTATGGAAGAGTTTTTGCCATGCCTGCTAAGATCAGTTATTGATATAACTCATAGTTGATTCGGTGAAGCTTTATTTGCTCCTGTGAATACGCTCATTGTAGACTAGTACGTCACTATGGCCCGGCACTACTTGATTTTTGCGACCTATGCCCCATCTATTTGTAAATACGCTACTCTCAAGAAGTGTTCTTCGTGTAGAATACTCTTATTTTAACAGATTAGAAGCTATGTTCTAAAATGAAGTTAACTCTAATTTTTTCCAATAAAATAGTCTCTTAAAACGTACAAAAACACCCAGTTTTGGATGGGGTATTTTGAAATTCTCGTCTATTGTGCCCTATATCGCCCAAAAGTGGTTACAACGATTCTGAATTTTTCCATTCTGAAAGAAAATACAGGCTAATATTGGTTTTTACAGGCTTGTATCACTAAGAACACCTACGCTATGAACTAAGCTTATAGTTAAAGTCTTTTCCATGGAATTTATAATTGTAACACGAATTAATTAACTGAAAACAAATAAGTTATGTGATAAATGTTACATAAATAATCAGCTATATTACAATTGAAAACAGTAGTTATCTCTTTATAATTGGGTTTACAATGATCACATGCGAATTTTACATTGGCTTTTCTATGAATTCTCTTTAAGTATACTTACAGAATTGGGCAATTCCTAGTCGAAGCTAGCTAGCTGCAGTGTTTAATAAGTTGGGCTTGAAATTTTTACATTTTATTTGAGTCCGAAATGAAAGCGCACTCTCCTATTATGATGTGATGTCCAGAATTATGACAATTTCTCCAATTTTTAGGTTTGATGAAAATCGCGTATTCTGTATAACTGCACAGATTGTTTTCAAATACGCGATTCTCAGCGAGGTTGAATTTTATCAATTTTTGCTTATTTGTAAATATTGCACCTGAGAATTTTACAATCAAAACAAAAAAGAACGATCATTGTCTTTGTTATTTACTGCTATTAAAAATCAGTACTTGCTTATCCAAAATTTTAGCTTAGTAAAATTGATTCTGAATACATAAAATTGTTCTTGATCTAACAACAGCTTTAGAATTTTCTTACTTGTAAGTTATTTTAGTATGAAGGCAAAAAAAAGAGAGACCGAAGTCTCTCCTACATACACATTATAAAAAATCAGTGGATTACTTACCAAAAGTATAAGTAATACCAAAGTTGATTCCGAATGAAGAATACGGTACTTTTTGCGATAATTGTTTCGCACCATTTTGATCAGCACCTAAAGGTAACTCATCAACGTACTCGATATTTTGATTAAAGATTGGCGCTAATGGGTTGTTCGTCGCAGCCATAATTTGACGTACTTGATCAACACTTAATGAAGCACCATTTTGTCTGATGATCGCAGAAAATTGAGACATTTCAGAAGTATCTCTTGTTACACTGATTCCCATGTATTCTGCTTCTACGAAAAAGGCAACATTTTTACTAAGGTCGTACTTATAACCAATAGCTGCGATTGCTCCCAAAGGTAATCTACCTCTGTAATCGTGAACAAAGTCAATATCTAAGGTAGTAGCGATAGGCACTCCTGGTAAAGTGTTTGCTGGCAAAGTAATTCCTTTGATACTTCCTAAAGCTTCTGTTCTACCTCCAACTTTTACTAAAGCTCCAACACGACCGTAGAAATTGTTTGTGAATTTATAAACTACAGATGCAGAAGCTCCGTAAGCTCTACCTCTTGCTTTAATATCTACTAAAGGCTGGTTAGGTAAATCAACGAATACTGATGTTTGATCTTCTCCGTGTAAATATCCTAATCCAACTTCCACACCAAATGAATTGTTGAAAAAATATCCACCTCTTAATTGAGTATGTATCCCTTCTCCATAACTTCCATAGGTATTTTCAATTCCGTTTGCAGTAGTTTTAGTTCCAAAACGCACTCCTGCACTTGGTATAGAATATCCACCACTTGCTGAAATGTAAAACTGTGCATGTGCACTTACTGCTACTAAGAACATAGCAATCAATAAAATACTTTTTTTCATATTTAACTATAGTTTTTTAATTTTCGAAGGTGGCAAACGTAACAAAATTTGAATTAATATTTAAGTTTTTTTAACCTTATTTATACTTACTTTTGCATTACTTATACTAGTATAATTTCACAGATTTTGATTATTTATGAACGGAAACATCTTAGCTTCTGACATTCAAAACTTTATCGAAAAACACCTAAAATCAGACATCAATTCCCTTATTTTAAAGGGAAGTCCCTTTCAAGATGTCTCGATTCAGGAATTGGCAAATCAGATCATCGCCAAAGAAAAGTCTGAAAAAAAATTACCGACGTGGTTTGGTACAACCAACATCTATTACCCACCAAAAATTAGTATTGAACAATGTTCTTCAGAGATTACTGCCTCCTATAAAGCGCAGTTAGTTGAAGGAACTTCCTTGATCGATTTAACTGGAGGGTTTGGTGTTGACGTTCACTTTTTTGCAAAGAAGTTTCAGCGTGTAGTTCACTGTGAAATTAACGAAGCACTTGCCGCAACGGTTGCTCATAACAACAAGATTTTAAAAAATACAGGAGTAACCTGTTTTGCTGGTGATGGCTTAGAATTTCTGAAAAATTCGGTTGAGAATTTCGATGTCATATATATTGACCCGTCCCGAAGACACGATGTTAAAGGAAAGGTATTTTTATTAAAAGACTGCTTGCCTAATGTGCCAGAAAATTTAGATTTTCTTTTTGAAAAGGCAGCTACTATAGTACTGAAAAACTCCCCTTTACTGGATATTCAGTCCTGTAGTAATGAATTAAAGTTTATCAAGGAAATTCACGTTGTCGCCCTTAAAAGTGAGGTGAAGGAATTGTTGTTTATATTAGAAAAAAACTACACCGGTTCGGTGTCAGTTAAAACAGTAAATTTGGGCGTTACTCCAGAACAGCACTTCGATTTTACTTTAGGTGCATCTCCAATTGTTGAGTATTCAGCACCTAAGCAGTTTCTGTATGAACCCAATGCTGCAGTCTTAAAATCGGGAGGTTTCCAAGAGGTCGCTGCTCAATACAAACTCAGTAAATTGCACAAGCATTCCCACTTGTATACTTCTGAAGAGTTGATCGCTCATTTTCCAGGTCGAATTTTTGAAGTCGAAGAGTCCTTTAAGTACAATAAGAAATTGGTCAAAAAGCAATTTCCAGAGAAGAAGGCCAACATAGCTATTCGAAATTTTCCCAAATCTGTTGCCCAACTGCGGAAAGAAACACAAATAAAAGACGGTGGTGACATCTATGCATTTTTTACCACCAATGTCGAAAATGAAAAAATTAGCATTCGCTGCAAAAAAATCCTTTTGTAAAAATATTCTTTGGATTTAGACGTTCTATATATGATAAGTGTCTATATCTAGATGTGTTTTTATTAGGGGAAATAATAACAAAACATGTCTGAAATCCTTGGGAACTGCCAATCCCAAGGATTTTCACTTTTTTATAGATTTATTAAGGTTCCTGACGCTAATTCTTTCGGAGCTTTTCCTTGTTCAAACAATCTGGCTGAAAGCTCTCCTTCCAAAGAAATTTCATCTCCTTGAACGCGTAGCCAACTTCCTTCTCGCAATCCTAACACCGCGGTACTGTTAAAAACGTGGTACTCTTTAATTCTCGTTTCTCTCGTTTCTCCCATGTGTGTCGAACCTGGATCTGGATCCAAATAATGAGCATTGATATTAAATGGAATCATTGCCAACGTATTAAAACTAGGCGGATAAACTATAGGCATATCATTTGTGTTCATCATAGTAACACCGCAGATATTACTTCCTGCACTCGTCCCCAAGTAAGGAGTTCCTCCGAGCAATGCCTCCTGCAAAACCTCAATCAAATCGTGTTGGTATAATTGGTTTACCAACTCAAAGGTATTTCCTCCACCTGTAAAAATTCCTTCCGCTTCAGCGACTGCAACTTTTGGATCTTCGAAACTGTGAATTCCTTTTACTGTGATGCCAATTTTTGAAAAAGCCTCAGCTGCTTTGGAAGTATAATCATCGTAGCTTATGCCCCCAGGACGAGCAAATGGAACAAAAATCAGGGTCGACACCCCCGCGAAATGCGTTTTCAACGTAGGCAATATATATTCTAAATATCCAGAACCATGCACTGTGGAAGTGCTGGCCACTATTAAATTCTTCATGTGATTAAATTTATTCAAATCTAATTATTTTCTATTTTTGGAAAAATTTTTCTCTATGAAATCTGTTATGAAAAAATACCTTGTTTGCTGCCTTATTTTGATAGGCATCGCCGCTTGTTCAACGAGAGACCACAGAGAACTTCCTAATGACATACTAACGGACAAAACCCTGATAGGGAGCTGGAAATTAGACAACTACAAAGTTTCAGGTGTTACCAAAGGGTATTATAGAGGTTTTCAGTTTGAAGGTACAGTCAGTTCATTTGGTAAAAACTACCAAATGTTTTTTACCTTTCATCACGATCATCGCCTCGAATTAAAAGGAAGGTTTACCATGGTGACCACGTCTACCACCAACAATATCACCCAAAAACTAGAGCGTGATGTACAAATTATCAACGGATTTAGCAATCAGGCAACATGGGAAATTCAAAGCAATTCTATTTATATACACAGTAAAGAAGGAATTTATGAAATTCCATATACGCTCCATGAATCGGGCGAAGTTGAATTGAATTTTCCGATACACCAAATCAATGATGTCAATCATATAGAAGTGCGAACACAGGGAATACAAACCGTTGAACTCGTTAAAATAGGCGCGTATTGAGTTTAACATAAATTTAGAAATTTCTTGACGCTAAATTTCATCAGAACATTGTTACTTTGTTTAACACAATCAATTCGGGGACTTTAGCAGGGTTGTAAAAATTGAGATCTTCCCCAGATTCCGCTACCATGACCAGGGCTATTTCCAATAATTTAAAAAGATTTTTGTATCTTATAAAGACTAAAATTAGACCATGAAACATACTTTACTTTGCTTTTTTTTATTTTTGATAACCAGTATCACTACTGCTCAGGAGAAGAGAATTTCTATTTATGGAACTGTGTCAGATAGCGATGGTATTTTAGCCAATGTACACGTTGTTAACACCACTTCAAATATTGCTACATTTACCAATGATGAAGGGCAGTTTAAAATTCCAGCAAAACCTAACGACACCTTATTGTTTTCTTTTGTGGGATATACTACCTTAACCGTAACAGTAGAGAAGACATTTTTAGGAATCGATGAAAATAAATTCATCCTTGTTAAAACTAATTTGCCCCTGGAAGAAGTAGAAATTAGCAGGCATAATTTAAAGGGGAATCTCCAAAGTGATTTACGACAAACACCACAAGACAAAAAAGCCGAAGCTTTACAAGCGACGATGGATTTTTCAAATATTGATATGTCAGCTCCACTAAATCCTGATGAAATTGATCAAAAAGTGAAGCCTCCTGTTGTAAAGTCAGATCCTACTACATGGTTTGAAGGTGCTGGAATAAGTATTGGTGTTCCTTTTGGTAATTCTTCAAAACTTCGTGAACTTAGAAAAGATTTGGAACTGCGCCAAGGAATGCCTAAAGATTTACTTTCTCGTTTTGGAGAAAAGTTTTTTTTCAGAGACTTAAAAATTCCGGTTGACAACTATTACAACTTCCTAGAATACTGTAATCCACTGGGAATAGAAAAGTTATACAAGCAAAAAGAATACATTGCCATCCTCTCCATTTTGAGTAAAGAAGCGGAAGGCTACCTAAAATTGCAAACTAAAAATGGGCAAGAGTAAACTATGTATCGCGCTGCTGCTCTTATGTGGTCTTGCTTGTCACGGGCAAGCTGAGCGCAAATTCATGTATGCAGCTGTTAAAGATAAAATTGGTCCCGTTGCCGATGCCCATATCATCAATTTAAAAACAGGAATCGGTACCTTTACCAATGTCGATGGAGCTTTTCGAATTAAAGTTCAAGTGAATGACAGCTTACGAATAAGTAATGTCGGTTACAAAACTGTATTTTTAGTGGTAGCTCCTGAAGATTTTGGAATCCATGAAAAAGAGATTCAACTGCATAAAGAGAGTATTACCCTCGATGAAGTTGACTTAAACAAAACTGATTTGGTCGGACATTTACTTGCCGATAGTAAACGCATCAAAAAATCGAATGAGGTGAATGCCATTAGCTTAAAGCTACCTTATGCAGGAACGAAACAAATGACCAAAGCTGAAAAAGAATTACACACCGCTTCGGCCATGTCTTTTGCTTTAAACGGAGGGTTGTCGTTTGACCCTATACTAAACTGGATGTCAGGACGTACCAAAATGCTAAAGAAATTAAAAGCGATTGAAGATTTGGAAATTAAAATCAACTATCTCCGTGAAATCTATACCGATTATATTGTCATGGACTTAGAGATTAACCGAGATGATTTGGATCGTTTTCTCTATTATACAGAAGCGCAACCCGAATTCAACGCAAAATTCAGAGCAGGTAAGATGGCCATGATTCCGTATTTCAAAACAACTTCAGATTTGTTTAAAAATTTGAATCCTACCCAATACACGAACGATAGTATTAAAAAATAAATATCAAACACAGCCTAGCTACTATGAAAAAAATTGGTTTACTGATTTTACTTTCTTTTTGTTTCTTTTCTTTTACGCTGCACAAGTACTATATAGCATTGACAGAAATTGAATACGTGCCCAAGGAAGAGAGTGTACAAATGATCATGAATACCTTTATGGATGATATTGAAGTTGCCATTCAAACGGAATTCGGTAAAGAGTTAAAACTTACTACGGCACAAGAGCTTCCTGAAGCCAATGCTGTTATTTATGCCTATTTACAAAATCACTTTAAGGTCACCCTCAATGGTACTCCAGTATCCTATCGTTTTTTAGGTAAAGAAACTGAAGGTACAATCGTCTATTTTTATTTGGAAATCAAAAACATAAAATCTCTGAACAGCATTGAAATTCAAAACGATATGCTCGTAAAAAACTTCCCTGATCAACAGAATCTGATAAAAGTAAAAATAGGTAGTAAACGCAAAAGCTTATTCCTAAATAAAAAAAATGATAAAGGTTTGTTAAAGTTTTAATAAATCACGCTCTTAACAGGGAATATTTCATTAATTTCCCGATTATTTATAAACCAAATTTTAAGCAGGAAATGAAAAAATACACAACGCTATTCTTTTCGGCCCTATTTGTCTCAGCATCGATGTTTGCTCAAGATGCTCCAAAAAAAGGACCGCAAAAAGGTCATACTGACCAGAATAAGTTTAGACAACTTAAAGATGTATTGGCGACCCCGAATGATCAACGTACGGCATCTGGTGCTCCAGGTCATGCCTATACGCAACAAAAAGTTGATTATGTAATGGATCTTCGATTAGATGAAGCCAACAACAAACTATACGGTGACGAAATGATTACCTATCACAATAATTCTAAAGATGCTTTGGAATATTTATGGGTACAGTTAGACCAAAATATGCGTGCACCAGATTCTCAAACACCATTAGCGGCGTCTAAAGGTGTAGGTGGATTTAACACTCCTGGGCGTTTTATCAACGAGAATATGTCAAAACCAAAAGATTTTGGTTACAAAATTGAAGCGGTAAAATACGCTGATGGTCGTGACTTAGCGCACACGATCAACAAAACTATGATGCGTATTAACCTTCCGAAACCATTAGCTCCGGGAGAAACTTTTAAGTTTCGTATCAAGTGGAACTACCTGATTAACAACTCTGTTGAAGACGGTGGACGTTCTGGTTTTGAGCAATTTCCTGACGGTAATAAAAACTACACCATTGCACAATTCTTTCCGAGATTAGCAGTGTATAACAATGTTGAAGGATGGCAAAACATGCAATTTTGGGGACGTAGTGAATGGGCATTAGAGTTCGGTGACTACGACGTAAAATTGACAGTTCCTGCGGATCACATTGTCGACGCAACCGGAGACTTACAAAACGAAAAAGAAGTACTTACCAAAGAGCAACGCAAGCGAATGAGTAAGGCGAGAAAATCGTTTACAAACCCAGTATTCATCGTTACTCAAGAAGAAGCTGAGGCCAACGAAAAAGAAGGAACTAACAAAACAAAAACATGGCACTTTAAAGCTAAAAATGTACGTGATTACGCATTCGCGTCATCTAGAAAATACATCTGGGATGCTATGGCTGTAAACATTAACGGTAAAACGGTAATGGCTGTTTCTCTTTATCCAAAAGAAGGAAATCCTTTATGGGAAGAGCACTCAACTCGCGTAGTAGCAAACACCTTAGAAGAATATTCTAAATTAACTTTTGATTACCCGTATTCTAAGGCAATCTCTGTTCATGCCAAAGATCAAGGAATGGAATATCCAATGATCTGTTTTAACTACGGTCGTCCTAATCCTGATGGAACCTATTCTGACCGTGTTAAAAACGGAATGATCGGAGTAATCACACACGAGGTTGGTCATAACTTCTTCCCTATGATTGTAAACTCTGACGAGCGTCAGTGGACTTGGATGGATGAAGGATTGAACTCTTTTGTGGAAACCTTAGCAGAGTTAGACTACGATCCTAGCTTTAATACTGGAAATTTACCAAAAGATATCGTTCGTTATATGAGCTTAGATCAAGAGCGTTTATCTCCAATTATGTCACAAGGAGACTATGTTAAAAACTTCGGGCCTAACGCTTATACGAAGCCAGCTGCTGGATTGTATATGTTGAGACAAACAATTATGGGACCTGAGCTTTTTGATTACGCATTCAGAACTTACGCTAGACGTTGGATGTTTAAGCACCCTACCCCTGCTGACTTCTTTAGAACTATGGAAGACGCTTCAGGTATGGATTTAGACTGGTTCTGGAGAGGATGGTTCTACACTACTGATTATACGGATATCGGAATTAAAAAAGTAAAGCCTTTATTCTTAACAGACAAGCCAAACAAGAGAACACAAGAATTACAAAAGCAATATCCTGGATACTTTGCTCGTTTAGGAAAGTTAATTTTCTTAACTGACAAAAAAGAAGACGCTAATGATAAAGATTTAGCTGAGTACATCCAAAAGTTACCTGCTGATAAAAAGGCGAATTTAAAGGCAATGCCTAAATTCATCTACCAAGTAGAATTCGAAAAACCAGGAGGATTAGTAATGCCAATCATCGTAGAGATTACCTATGCTGATGGAACTAAAAAACGCGAAACATATCCTGCTGAAATCTGGAGAAAAGACGATACAAAAGCTTCTAAAGTATATACTTCAGAAAAAGAAATCACAAGCATCGTTGTAGATCCTGATTTAGAGACTGCGGATATCGATACTGCTAACAACAGCTGGCCTAAGAAAGAAGACAGCAAGTTTAGCAAGTTCAAGAAAAAATCAAAAAACTAAGACAATAACTCTATTGTTAACAAAACGTGGCCTAGGCCACGTTTTTTGTTTGGTAGCATACTTGAAAAAATAGTAATTTCGACTTTTAAATTAGGAGTGAATGAAAGTATGTATTGCCGAAAAGCCTAGTGTTGCCCGAGAAATAGCTAATATTTTGGGAGCCAATACCAAGCACGATGGATATTTTGAGGGAAATGGCTATGCCGTTACCTATACCTTTGGACATTTATGTACCTTGTTGGAACCAAAAGATTACAAACCTCATTGGAAAAGTTGGGATTTGAATAATCTTCCAATGCTTCCAGAACGCTTTAATACAAAAGTTTCCGGTGATAGCGGTATCCAAAAACAGTTCCGCATCGTTAAATCCTTGTTTGATAAAGCCGATGTGGTCATTAACTGTGGCGATGCCGGACAAGAGGGAGAACTTATCCAGCGCTGGGTAATCAACCAAGCAGAATACAAAGGAAAAGTACAACGCTTGTGGATATCATCACTGACCGAAGAAGCTATTAAAGAAGGCTTTGAGAATTTAAAAAGTGATGAAGAATACAACAATCTCTTTTACGCCGGGTATTCACGTGCCATTGGAGATTGGTTACTAGGGCTCAATGCAACCCGATTGTATACTGTTAAGTACGGAAAAGACAAACAGGTACTCTCTATCGGACGGGTACAAACCCCTACGTTGGCCATGTTGGTTGCTCGCTATAAAGAAATACAACATTTTAAGCCCCAGCCCTACTGGGAATTGCAAACCAAATACAGAGACACCTTATTCTCTTGCGAAGAAGGGCGTTTCTTAAAAAAAGAAGAAGGAGAAATCTTCGCCAACAAGGTGAAAGAAGCTCCTTTTGAAATTGTTTCTGTCAGTAAAAAAAAGGGAAAAGAATATGCTCCTAAGCTTTTTGACCTTACTGGATTACAAGTTTATTGTAATAATAAATTTGGGTTTTCTGCAGATGAAACACTTAAAATAGTACAAAAACTATACGAAATGAAGGTCGTTACCTACCCTAGGGTAGATACCACATTTCTTCCCAACGATATTTATCCTAAAGTACCGGGAATTCTCAAAAACCTTAAGGCCTATGCCTCCCTTACCGAACCATTACTCGGTAAGAAAATCAAGAAATCTTCAAAGGTTTTCAACGATAAAAAAGTAACGGATCACCACGCGATCATTCCTACTGGAGTTCAAATAAATTTACAGTACAACCAACAGCAAGTATACGACATTATTACCCGTCGTTTTATTGCGGTGTTTTATCCGGAGAGCGATATTGCCAATACTGCTGTAATTGGTAAAGCAGCTGATGTATCGTTTAAAACCACAGGAAAGGAAGTCCTGAGCAAGGGATGGCGCGTAGTTTTTGAATACGGACAGGAAACTAAAAAGCAAGAAGGTGGCGTACTACCCACTTTTGAAAAAGGCGAACAAGGTCCGCATGAGCCATCATTTCTTGAAAAGGAAACCAAACCACCGAGGAATTATACAGAAGCTAGTTTGTTGAGAGCCATGGAAACCGCTGGAAAACAAGTTGATGATGATGAAATGCGAGAACTGATGAAAGAAAATGGGATTGGTAGACCGTCTACCCGAGCTAGCATCATAGAAACCTTGTTCAAGCGAAAATATATCGAACGTCAAAAAAAGTTGATCATCCCAACACAAACAGGAATTGATTTGATTGATATTATCGATAATGAATTGTTAAAATCTGCTGAACTTACCGGGCTATGGGAAAAACGTTTAAAGGAAATTGAACGCGGTGATTACCACGCAGCAACTTTTATCAAACAAATGAAGCAAATGGTAGACACCTTAGTTTATGAGGTGCGTTCCAATACCTCTACCAAGAAAATATCGTACGAAGCGAGTACTCCTGTAAAAGCTCCAAAAAAGAAAGCTCCGAGCAAAAAGAAAGTAGTTGCCGGAAAAACCTGTCCGAAGTGTAAAAAAGGAAGCTTACTAAAAGGGTCAGCGGCCTATGGTTGTTCGTCATATAAAGACGGCTGTGACTTCACCTTACCATTTGAATACTTGGGTAAAAAAATCTCTGACAACCAACTTATTCGCTTACTCGACAAAGGCTGTACCACGAATTTAAAAGGATGGAAAACAGAAGCCGGAAAAATTGAAGCACTCTTGCGTTTTAACGAAGATTACAGCTTAAAACTCGAACCGAAACAAGTGAGTAATGCGGCTAAAGCCACGACAGGAAGCAAGGAAAGTGATACACTCACCTGCCCTAAATGTAATACAGGAACTATTTTAAAAGGGAAATCAGCCTATGGCTGTTCAGCGTATAGTAAAGGTTGTAGCTATGTGGTTCCCTTTAGTAAGGTAAAGGAACTCGCCGCAGGAAAGGAGCTCAATAAAGCGACAGTTCGATCAATTTTACTCGATATAAAAATATAAACTTATAGCCTCGGAAGGCTATAAGTTCTTCTGCTAATAGTAAGTAAGATTTGAATTACAACGGTGATCTCCGATAAAATCAGGATTAACTTTACGAATATCACTTTTGATAGTAATCGTTTCGCTTACCATAATTGGTTTTCTGTACTGTCTTTTCAATCTCTCGTTTTTAATTGCTAATGGAAACGTTTTGTTTAATGACATTTCCATGGAACTTCGAATAAAAGATTCCTTCGTATCGAAAGTTGTCTGTGACTGGGTAGATTCATTCGCAGTATCCGAAGAATAACTCAACCTGATGTTCATTCCTTTCGTTCCCTTGAATTCACGGGTCTCCTCCTGATACAAACTATCGAGCTTAAACTCTTTTTTTGGCTTGCGTATCAGCGCTCCCAAAACCCTTTTTAATTGAACGGTATTCAAGTGAACACTCAATTCATCCATTGGATTATAGGCGTCTTTTGTATGCAATTTATCAGCGGGCAATACGGGATTAGATTCAAAATAGATACTATCACCTGCTATCATTCGAACGGTCCACCCCTTGATTGCCTTTAATTTTTCCAGTGCTCTTTTTTGTTTTGCCTTTTCTTTGACCGAATAATTGAGCTCAAGAGGTACTTTTTCTTTAAAATTTGTTGAATCTTCCTTCGTATTAAAATAATTGACTAAAAGAACATTATTGGTATCATAAGCAATGTCTAACAATTCAAATGTATGTACACTGTCCTTTTGAATCCACCTCCAATCACTCCTACTCATAAAGTTCGCTTTCATAGCGCTAAAAGTAGTTTTTACCTCACGCTTGACAGCAACAGTTTTTCGCATGCAAAACAGCACGGTATCCGACTTCTGATCATGAAACTTATGGTAATGTAATGCGCGTTTCTCCGCTTTGCCAGCAGTATCAGAAGTTCTGGAACAGGCCACTTGAAATAGCGCAAGGCTTGCCAACAAGACAGGGATAGACAATTTTTTCATGTATTCTCTTTTTCTTTTCACATCAGCAGTATGCTGAAGCCCTGCGAATTTATTGAATACAGCTTTAGGTTTTATTAATCTATGTTTAGAAATTTTTGGAATGTCCTGGAGCTTCAAGCTTGCTATTTAGGGCTCAAACTGCGAATTAATTTCCTAAATTTTTTATTGGTACTCGCCTTTAATTTTATCGCTACACGACGCTCTTCTCCTAAAACTTTGGTTGCCCAATACAATTGTTGACGCTTTTTTGCGACGACCAAAATTTTTGTTGCATTTTCTATATAGGGTACAGCCCTAAAATTTAAATCATCAACTACTCTAAACTCACTCCAGAAGGCATTTCGATCTTCATACATAAAATAGACAGTAACCCAACCATAATCCTCTTTATCTTTTAGAACAACATCCCAATCTGAAAAATCGGTATCTACGAACCTGTCAATATTCACATAAGACATTTTTGTCAATGCTATATCTATAGATTCTTCTGGTTCTATATCTTTTGTCATCACTATTTTTTTCTGTACCGCAGGCATTTTATCTTTACTGATGTTGTCGCTCTTAGGGATACCATATTCCGAGTCTTGAGCAAGCTGCCTACTGTAGTCTTTAGCAACGTAACCTATGGTGTCTGAAGTTAATCCTGTGACTCGAATACCTCCCCCCACATGTATTTCGTAAAAATTCTCGTTGACAATAACAGAATCTTGTGCTAATACATCCCATTCTATTTGCCTAACACTGTCTAATACTCCGGTAAACAGATCGTTGTCTTTAATCTTATCTTTTGGAAACCCTACATGCAACCTTCTGTCCTTCTTCGGAAATAGCTCCTGTCCTTCGCTAAAAACCTGGATTCTAAACACTCCTGAACTTTCTAATAGCTTACCAGAAGAAGTAACCGTCCTTAAATTCTGAAAAAATAATGCTTCAAATTCATAGTACTCCTCTAAACGAACGCTGATATTTTGATTTTCGCTTACATCAAAATCCTCTCGATTAAAATAATAAACCGTTCCTTGCTTACCTCTAATCTCGGCAGTTTTCGCTGTTCCCAATTCAAATAGCTGCGGTTCATTATCATGAAAATCTGTAAATAAGTTGTGTATCGGAGTCTCCTCTCTTTTACAATGCACTAACAAAAGGGCCATCATAGCAACCCAGAGTAATTTTTCTTTCATAATTTATTTTTTAAGGTGAATGCCCATAAATCATGCCAATAAATAAGAAATCCTAGAAAATTTGTTTTTAGGTCTAAAATTCTCAGTGAAAGCACATCAGATAGCAGCGGATAATGCGCGTTCTGAAAAGCTATGGCTAGCGAATCATTTTCTATCCCTTCTGAAATTACTGAAATCTATTTATCAATTGGTTAGCGTAAAAAAAAAGTTTACATTTGGCCTACATCAAACCCCTTATAAACATGAAAAGACTCCTAATTACCAGCCTCTTTGTGAGTATCTTAGCAGGCTGCAACTCCGGTAACAAGGAACGCACCTCCCGCCCAACAGACCATCAGCGAGAAGAGCGAAACACCAATCCAGACAAAACAGCGAGTTGGACTCCTGAACAGGCCGCTCGGCATCAGCAAATACTTACACGCTTAACACAAAAAGCAAAGGGCTTTACGCAAGACCGAGGTAAACTAACGAGCTATGCCGGAGGTAGTTTACAGGGTAAATGGACTAATCGAGGACCTAAAAATATGCCGGGTGCTTTTAAGTTCGCTGAAATGCTGGAAGGGACTGACATCCTGTACGGTGTTACACACAACCACTATGCAGGTGAATACAATTCCAAATCGTATATCTTTAAAGGAACCGTATACAACCCCAAAAAGGGAACTGGAGGAGACGATTTTGTATTGCTCACTGCTAACTGGCCCAACCGTTATGCCAATCTCTTCGCCTTTAACATAGGTACCAAAGTTAGATTAGTAGCGCATATTGAAAATGGTCCACTTTATTTTTCAGATGACCAGGGAATAAATTGGGTAAAATCTAATGGTTTACCGGCTGCAAATACGAGCTCCGCAATAAATCGCCAAGATAACCACGCTATATACGTCACCAACAACCAACGCGTATATGTTTCAACAGACTTCGGCCAGAATTTTAAAGAGTTAAAAAATTTCGGTAGTAATAAAGCCAGCTTTTTGTACACTCCACGTTACGCAAAGCAACCGAATGCGGCAACAGTGTACTTAGCACGCGCCGGTGCTTTTTATAAATTAAATGCTGCTAAAACGGACTTCGACCAACAAGGAACGTATACCGCAAACCACAATAGTAGTCAATTTAGTATCGGTGGAGATCGTCGCGCACTTTACGTTACGGCTCAGAAAAACTATTGGGTATCTACCGATGAAGGAGCGAACTGGACCGCTCGATATCCGAAAGGAAATTGGTATGGCGATCGTACAGGAAAAATGTCACCAGGAAAATTTTTAGCCATTCACCCAGAAAATCCATCTATTTCTATTGCGGGGTATGCACAACCTATACTGTCTACAGACCAACTAAAAACTACTAGTTCAACAACCACAGGTTGGGGACGCTATCAAAATGGAACCCATTTAAGTGCAGCCGATTACTACAATAGAATTCGCTTTAACTATCACCCTGATTTTCAATCGTCACATTTCTTTTACAACAGCTCTGGCGATTTGTTTTCAGCACGATGTTCGGATGGAGGAATTTTTATCTCGTATAAAGAATGGAAAGATTTTCCTCCGGAAGGTACCGCCTTTGATAATAGTGGCTATGCCAATGCCCATTATATCAATATCAACGTACTAGGAACTGTTAACCCACTGATATACAGAGATAATATTTTTACTGGAGCTAACAACCCAAACCATATATACTACAGTACTCAAGATCAAGGAAGTGGTAGCGTTATCAATAGTAACCATACTGATGAGCTTATTGATTTCTACCAAAGTATTGGTGGTGATGGACCTCCCATTGACAGCTATGATGGTAAGCACGCTTGGCGTTGGCAACGTGAGGGAAAAAAAGTATGGGCTCCTGTTCCGGTGTATGCAACTGGAGGAGGTTTTCAATCTATTGGTAAAATCAACTCTCAATTCAACGACGCTCATACAGTTGAATTCTCTAAAAATGGCGTTATGGGCTGGGTACAAGCTTATATCGATCGCGAAGCTCCCGACCAACACATTTGGATGCTATCGCGTGATCTCAACAGAGCTAGTTGGAACGGTACTACCATGAGCAAACACAGCATTAGCAAAGGTGCCAATCACGTCGCAGCCCTCGCACAATCAGTGCAAAAGCCAAACAGAATCTTTATGTTACAAGATGGAAAAGTATTTATTTCTGAAGATCGAGGGACTACTTTTGGGAATGGAATCGCCACTCCTTTTGCGCAAACCAACGAAGCCTGGGGTCGTGGAGATATGGGAAGTGGACTCGTACTTCCTACTGATGCGAATTGGATTTTATTTTGTGGTCCTAGTAACAATACTACCGGAAGTATCTTATCAAAAGATGGTGGTAAAACCTGGAAGGATGTCACAGGCGAATTTCCTAGCGGTTTTGACGCACAAACATCGGGAATGGTAGCCAGCTCTGACGGAAGTTTCGTATTTGCAGGAACCGACATAGGTCCTTATGTTTTCGATGTTAAAAAAGAAAAGTGGTATTCACTTGCGGAAGGAATAGGCTTTTTTAATGCCATGGACGTAGATTATGTTTCGAGTAGCAATACCGTTCGTTTTGCCTCTTGGGGATCTGGTATATTAGACTTCAAAATAGATGCCAGTTCATTGAGTACTGAAAATGTAGCTGTGAATGATGCCAAAATTCAGTACTACCCTATCCCCGCTTCGAACAATATCAATATCGAATCAAAAATTGCTTTTAACAGTCCTGTTTCCTGCGCAATTTTTACCATTACTGGAGCTCGAGTAGTACAGCAAACACAGCTTGATTTTAAGGGACGACAAAAGGTGCAACTAGACGTGAGTCAGCTCGCCAACGGCCCCTACCTACTTCAGCTTAAGGATGAACAAGGAAATCGATACACTAAAAAAATTATTATTCAACACTAATAAAAAAAGCACGTTTTTAACAACGTGCTTTTTTTATTTTTCTTGATAAGGATCGTGTACTTATATCAACTAGAGAGAAGACTTTATTTACCACAACAGCATGACTAGCTCGTACCTACGCTCCTATCTAAATAGTAGTTCTCAACGCTTGACTTCCTGTATTTTTAACTACTGATCGAGATAATGGGCTATCAACTTATCTACATTCTTTATTGATTTCTGTATCCAATCTTCATAAATTTCTTGCTTCTCAGAAGCATTCAATTGCCATTCAACCCCTTCTTGTTTTGCTCTTGAAGTTACATCCTGTAAAATAATTGCCGCAGCCACGGAAATATTTAAGCTTTCCGTAAAGCCAACCATTGGGATTTTTAAAAATCCATCTGCTTCCTCTTTGATATAGTCAGAGATTCCTTCTTTCTCAACACCAAAAACAAAAGCCGACTTTTTAGTCACATCAAAATCAGGTAACAGACAAGAATCGTTATGAGGCGTCGTACCTATAATTTGATATCCTTTGGCTCTCAAATCAGCAATACAATGTGCTGTATTATCTGTCTGCTCGCGATAACGGTGGATATCCAGCCATTTCTGACTTCCTTTCGCTACGTGTCTGGATACTTTATTGGTGTACCTATTTTCGATTGCATATATATCTTGAATACCAAATATATCACAAGTTCTCACCACTGCACTGGCATTATGAGCTTGGTAAATATCTTCGAGAACTACCGTAAAGTGCTTGGTTCGTTCTGCTAATACGTTTTGAAATAATGCTTTACGTTTGTCTGTAACATACCCTTCTAGGTACTTCAATAAATCCGGATTCATCATAACGCAAACATACTAATTTTTCCTATTTTAGTCCTTCGATAAACGGAATAGTCATGAAAAAACAATTAGTGGTTCTTACCGGTGCCGGGATGAGTGCTGAAAGTGGTATTAAAACATTTAGAGATGCCGATGGTTTGTGGGAAGGTCACGACATTTATGAGGTTGCAACCCCCGAGGGCTTTGCGAAAAATCCTGCATTAGTTTTGGATTTCTACAATCAACGACGCAGGCAATTACTAGAAGTAATGCCCAATTCCGGACATCAAAACTTGGTGCAACTAGAATCGAATTTCGACGTTCACATCGTTACTCAAAACGTGGATGATTTACACGAACGTGCTGGCAGCAGTTCCGTACTGCATTTACACGGTGAGCTACGAAAAGTTCGCAGTACTATAGACGAACAACTCGTGTACTCCTGGGACCGAGATATTAACATTGGAGATACCTGTGAAAAAGGGAGCCAATTGCGCCCACATATCGTTTGGTTTGGTGAAGATGTACCGCTTTTAAACAAGGCAGTTACCATGGTTGAAAAAGCCGATATCATTGCGGTTATTGGTACTTCTATGCAAGTATATCCTGCGGCGGGTTTAATCAACTATGCGAAACCCGATGCGCAACTCTTTTTTATAGATCCAAAACCCGCAATTAGCGAACGTGATTTTAACAATCTGAGCATAATCCGCGATACTGCGAGTTCTGGAACCCAAAAATTATTGGAAGTATTGGTTTAGGAGATCAAGGCCTCGAAATAGCGAAATAATTCGCCTTTAGAAATGGTTCCTCCTTTTTCTATGAGGTCAAAAACTTCCACATTTCGCTCTGTATGATATTTTTTTGACCCTTGTAATATTTCAACTTCAGGAGCCGTTGCATGCTGAAGTAGCCACTGATATCCCTCTTGTCCAGAAATATCGATATCCGGTTTATTCACCTGAACAACTATTCGCTTCATTTTGTCCTCATCGCAATAAAACAAATTCAACATATTCGCTGAAAAATGCTCTACATAGGCTGTACGAGTCAATACATCATCCCACACAACATCGCTAAAGACATTCATTTCCTCCTCTGCTACTTGAGGTTTTTCTTCTTTGATTTGATTCCATTCTTTTACATCGATACTTTGCGACGCGAGGAAACGCGCAAATTCTTCGTGTAAACTTTCAAATTGTTCTTTTGTTAACTGACGGTATTTCATAATAAAAAATAAGAGCAACCAAAGATAAGGTGATTGCTCTTAAACTCAAGGGGCTATTTTGCAAAAAACTATCGCATGACAGTTCCTGTGATGGCGCTTACAGGTCCTGCTCCCATGCTGTAGGTCACGTGATCATTTGCACTGTTCGATACGGCATGAGCCAATGGTTTTAAGGTAAAAGGTTTAGCACTATTGTCCGGGTCTGGTTCTACTGAGATTACGATAGTCGTTCCTCTTAAATCCGTTGGAAAAGACAATCCACTTGGGGCATTTTGAATATAATCTTCTCCTGGATAAGCAGGCCCATTCCCCATGCTTCCTTTAAATACTGAAGTAGCGGCGTTGTCATCTGCTTTTGCAGCATCTGTAAACGTCCCTGTACTCACGGGTGTTCCGTTCATCACTACCCAACCTTCGTACTTCCACCCCGCAGCTAAGCTTGGTAAATCCAACCCTTTTGCAACACTTCCTCCTGAAATGTCCAAAAACCAAACTCCACTGCGTTCATTGGTGTTATTTCCGTCCGTTGGAGTCGCTAAGATGTACTTCCCTTTAGCACTGCTAAAATCTGCAACGGTAGCAGCGCTTGAAACTGTAGCCGAATTATTTGAAAAATCACCTGCTAACAATTTCGTTGCCGATGGCGCTGGATCCGAGTCATTCGCGGGTTCAATAGTCAAAACAAACTTACTAGCTACATCTAGTTGTGTTTTGTCTACTTGAAATGAAGTTCTCGACAGTTTACCTGCGTCATCTACCGTAAATACTCCTGTCGAAACAGGTGAACCATTTACAATTATCCATCCTTCGTATTTATAATTAGCTCCCAAGTTTTCCAATCCATTTATAGCAACGGTAAGATTTGAAGTGCTTGGTACATTTGTACTATCATCATCACTACATGCTGTAAAAACAGCTGTTGTTAAAGCCAAACAACCTAAAAGTAAATTTCTCATCGTTTTTTGTTTTATCGTTATACGACAAAGTTATTTTATGTTGTTCTTATTAAATGTTAGCTAGCTAACACTTAGGCTATTTTTTTTAATAATCTCAGTTCTTTTCTAGTAAAATCAATGATATTCTCCTGTTTTAATTCATTCATCAACACGTTTAAAGTAGGTCGAGAAGTCCCGATTAAAGTAGCGATATCTTTTTGAGTATACGGGTGCTTGATTACGTGATCACCCGTCTCGTCACATAGGTAACCGTAATCTTCACAAAGCTCATTGAAAAATTCTAACAAACGCGTACGGGTATCTTTGTACAACAGCAGTTGTAACCTGCGTTCCAGCTTTTTAATTCGAAGTCCGATAAATTTGTATATTTTAAAACTTATCGAGGCATTTTCTCGCATAAGCTCGTATAAAGTGTCTTTAGACACTGGGCAAATGGCCGTAGTATTGTCTATAGATTGAGCAAACTCGCTGCGCTTATCGACTCCTAAGATTGCCTTTTCTCCAAAAATTTCTCCTTTGGTGAGGATGGCCTTGATGATTTCATCTCCCTCTTCGGTATAATACCCAATTTTTACTTTGCCCTTATCAATCAAGTATATCTTATTGGCAGCGTCTTGTTCAAAATAGATATAATCTCGTTTCTTGTAACAGTTCAGCTGATGATCCTTTTTATAGGCCGGATACTTATGGGGGCATAAGATTTTAAACAAATTGATGTCTTCAAAATACCATAGTGCGCTCATACTGCAATGCTTTATAGGGTGTTACTTACGTAGTAAGTCTGAAAAATGCTATAAACATTACAAAAAAAAGCCTTGGAAAAACCAAGGCTTCTATTCGGTTGATTTACCGTATTTAAGCTTGCTGTTTTTTTATCAAATTCAATGCAGAGCCTTCTTTATACCAGGCTATCTGTCCTTCATTATACGTGTGATTTGCCACTATGGTATCTTTGCTACCATCAGCATGCAGTACTTCGATGGTTAAAGGTTTGCCCGGAGCAAATTCGTGCAAGTCGACAAAGTTAAAACGGTCGTCTTCTTGAATCAAATCATAATCGCTTTCCTTGGCAAAGGTCAAGCCCAACATTCCTTGTTTTTTTAGGTTTGTTTCGTGAATACGGGCAAAAGATTTTACCAAAACCGCGGCTACTCCCAAATGCCTAGGTTCCATAGCCGCATGTTCTCTCGATGAGCCTTCTCCGTAATTGTGGTCACCGACAACAATCGTTTTTATTCCTTTTGCCTTATATGCACGTTGCGTTGCTGGTACTGCATCGTACGCTCCCGTCAATTGATTCTTGACAAAATTTGTCTTTTTATTAAAGGCATTCACAGCCCCTATCAAGCAGTTATTCGAAATATTGTCGAGATGACCTCTGTAACGCAACCACGGTCCTGCCATTGAAATATGATCGGTGGTACATTTGCCAAAAGCTTTGATAAGTAATCTTGCATCGGTAATCTGGTCACCTATGGGTTCAAAAGGCGTCAATAATTCTAAACGCTCTGAATTTGGATCGACTACTACCTCTACATGGCTTCCGTCTTTTTCTGGAGCAATATATCCGCGTTCTTCTACTGCAAAACCGCGTTCTGGCAATTCCCATCCTTTGGGTTCCTCAAGCTTTACTTCTTCACCGCGATCGTTTATAAGGGTATCCGTTATAGGATTGAAGTCCAAACGTCCGGCAATGGCAATGGCTGCAACCATTTCAGGCGATGCCACAAAAGCATGTGTATTGGGATTACCATCGGCTCTCTTTGCAAAATTTCTATTAAAGGAATGAACGATACTATTTTTGGGAGCATTCTTAGGATCTTCGTAACGTCCCCACTGCCCTATACAAGGTCCACAAGCATTGGTAAAGATCCTTGCATTTAACTTTTCAAAAACCTGTATAATACCATCGCGTTCCGCAGTAAATCGCACCTGTTCAGACCCGGGGTTAATTCCAAATTCCGCTTTTGTACTCAAGCCTTTGTCTATGGCTTGCTGTGCAATAGAAGCGGCTCTTGATAAATCTTCATACGAAGAGTTGGTACACGAACCTATAAGTCCCCACTCTACCTGCAATGGCCAATCGTTTGCTCTTGCTTTTTCGGTCATCGCACTTCCCGCTTCTGTCGATAAATCAGGAGTGAATGGCCCATTTAACAAGGGGCCCAAACTAGATAGATCAATTTCAATAACCTGATCAAAATAAGCTTCTGGATTTGCGTATACTTCAGGATCCGCTGTGAGGTATTCCTTAACAGCATTTGCTGCATCCGCTACATCCGATCTGTCTGTGGCACGCAAATAGCGCTCCATTGACGCGTCGTAACCAAAAGTGGAAGTCGTTGCTCCAATTTCAGCACCCATATTACAAATGGTTCCTTTTCCCGTACAAGACATTGCCAAAGCACCTGGTCCGAAATACTCTACAATAGCCCCAGTACCACCTTTGACAGTCAGAATTTCAGCTACTTTTAAAATAACATCTTTAGGAGCTGTCCATCCAGAAAGTGTTCCCGTTAGTTTTACACCAATTAATTTCGGAAATTTCAATTCCCATGGCATTCCAGCCATTACATCAACGGCATCTGCTCCTCCTACACCAATTGCAACCATACCAAGTCCTCCTGCATTTACTGTGTGTGAATCGGTCCCGATCATCATCCCGCCGGGAAAGGCATAATTTTCCAATACTACCTGATGAATAATTCCTGCACCGGGCTTCCAAAATCCAATACCGTACTTATTAGACACAGATTCCAAGAAATTAAACACCTCATTACTGTTGTTCAGTGCTGCTTGCAAGTCTTTGTCTGCTCCTAGTTTCGCCTGAATTAAATGATCACAGTGCACGGTAGTAGGCACAGCTACTTGCTGTTTACCTGCCTGCATAAATTGTAAGAGCGCCATTTGGGCAGTTGCATCTTGACACGCTATTCTGTCAGGTGCAAAATCTACGTAATCTTTTCCCCTCACATAGGGTTGGGTCGGTTGTCCATCCCACAAGTGTGCGTATAAAATTTTCTCAGCTAAGGTCAAGGGCTTACCAGTAAGTTTTCGTGCAAGGTCTACCTTTTCCACGACAGTACTGTAAACACTTTTAATCATTTCAATATCAAAAGCCATAAATTTTTCGTTTTCGTTACCCTACTAATTTACTAAAAAAAACATACTGAAATTCAAAAGCTTACCCTATCTATAACCAACCTAAATAAGATAGGTGTCACACAAAAAAAGCCCGAGTTTACACTCGGGCTTCTTTAAAATATGGTGAAGTGAATTACATCACTAATTGTTTTTCAGAGGGTTTAAACTTCGTTAAAACGATACCATCAACAGCTGCTTCGTATTCTTCCATAGTTGGAGTTCTACCTAAAATAGTAGACAATACTACTACTGGTGTTGAAGACAATAACGATTCTCCTTTCTTCTCTCCAGTATCCTTTACAACTCTTCCTTGGAATAAACGCGTTGAAGTTGCCATTACAGTATCTCCTGGTTCTGCCTTCTCCTGGTTCCCCATACACAAGTTACATCCTGGTCGTTCTAAATACAACATGTTTTCGTACTTGGTACGTGCTAAGCCTTTAGGAGCATTATCGTCGAACTCAAATCCTGAGTATTTTTGTAATACTTCCCAGTCACCTTCAGCTTTTAACTCGTCTACGATATTGTAAGTTGGAGGAGCTACAACTAAAGGAGCATTGAACTCAACTTTTCCTTGTTGTGACTCGATATTTTTAAGCATCTGAGCTAAAATCTTCATATCTCCTTTGTGGACCATACACGATCCGATGAACCCTAAATCAACTTGCTTCGTTCCTCCGTAGTACGATAATGGACGAATAGTATCGTGAGTATAACGCTTAGAAACATCTTCGTTATTTACGTCTGGATCTGCAATCATAGGCTCTGCAATTTCATCGAGGTCTATCACTACATCCGCATAGTACTTAGCGTTTGCATCAGGACGTAACGCTGGTTTTTCACCCGATTTAATTTCAGCAATTCTCTTGTTGGCTTTTTCAATCAAACCGTTGAGTACTTGCTTTTCGTTATCCATACCTTTATCAATCATGATTTGGATACGATCTCTAGCAATTTCTAAGGACTCGATTAAAGTGGCATCTTCAGAAATACAAATAGATGCTTTTGCTTTCATTTCAGCTGTCCAATCGGTAAAAGTAAACGCTTGGTCAGAAGTTAACGTTCCGATATGTACCTCAATGATACGTCCTTGGAATACGTTTTCACCTCCAAACTGCTTTAACATTTGTTGTTGTGTAGCGTGCACCACATCACGGAAATCCATAAAGCTTCTCATTGCTCCTTTAAAGGTTACTTTTACAGATTCCGGAATTGGCATAGTTGCTTCACCAGTTGCCAGTGCCAATGCTACTGTTCCTGAATCAGCTCCGAAAGCAACTCCTTTTGACATACGAGTATGCGAGTCTCCACCGATAATAACATCCCAATCATCAACAGCAATATCGTTTAATACTTTGTGAATCACATCGGTCATCGCGTGATAGTTTCCTTTAGGGTCACGTGCTGTAATTAAACCAAAATCATTCATAAACTTCATCAATCGCGGAATGTTCGCTTTTGACTTATCATCCCATACAGAGGCTGTATGACATCCTGATTGGTATCCAGCATCTACAATCGGAGAAATAACCGTTGCGGCCATCATTTCTAACTCTTGAGAGGTCATCAAACCTGTAGTATCCTGAGATCCTACAATATTTACCTCTACGCGAACGTTTGAACCGGTATGTAATACTTTCCCTGGAGTAGTTCCTACGGCATTTTTATTGAAAATCTTTTCAACAGCCGTCAACCCTTGTCCTTCAATAGAGATCTCTTTTGACGGAGCATATACTTGAGGAACATCAATTCCTAAAGTTTTACAAGCAAAGGTTTGTAATTTTTTACCAAATACTACGGCATAAGAACCTCCAGCTTTGATAAACTCCATTTTTTGTGGTGTTAATGCTGTTGAAATATCCTTCAACGCTACTCCACCACCGTATAATTTCTTTTCTTTTGTATTGATG
The DNA here is from genome assembly GCF_964514025.1 of Tenacibaculum litopenaei. NCBI lineage: Bacteria > Pseudomonadati > Bacteroidota > Flavobacteriia > Flavobacteriales > Flavobacteriaceae > Tenacibaculum > Tenacibaculum litopenaei. The sequence goes on along the minus strand of NZ_CAZEQT010000006.1, from coordinate 146,116 downwards.
GTAAATACGGTACCTGTTTCAACAGAGTACATCTGCTTTAAAACTGGTTCTCCATCCTCATCTAGAATAGTATTTCCGTTTTCGTCTTTTTGTTTTACCCAGTTTTTAAGGTCAATTCCAATTCCACCGGTAACCCCTACTGTCGTTAAAAAGATTGGGGCAATTCCGTTAGTTCCTGCAATAACTGGAGCAATGTTGATAAACGGTACGTAAGGGCTAGACGAAATTCCTGTCCATAAAGCCACGTTATTCACTCCTGACATTCTTGACGACCCTACTCCCATAGTTCCTTTCTCCGCAACTAACATCACGCGTTTCCCTGGGTGTTTTTCTTTTAAGGCCAACAATTCTTTCTGCATGTCTTTGTTGTGCTCAAAAATAGATTGACCGTGCAATTCGCGATCAGATCTCGAGTGAGCATCTGCTCCTGGTGATAATAAATCAGTAGAGATATCTCCAATTCCAGCAACATAGGTTACCACTTCAATTTCTTCCTCAATTTCAGGAAGTTCGGTAAAGAACTCAGCTTTTGCGTAACTTTCGATTAGTTCTTTTGCGATGGCACTACCGTTTTTGAAGGCATTCTCTAAACGCTCCGTATCTGCTTCGTATAAAAACACCTGAGTTTTTAATACTTTGGCCGCTTCAGCTGCAATGGCAGCATCATCACCTAAAGCCAAATCTAAAAGTACCTCGATAGAAGGACCTCCTTTCATATGAGATAACTGCTCGAAGGCAAAGGCTGTTGAAATTTCCTCTACTAGCGTTTCCCCTAAAATAATTTCTTTTAAAAACGCAGCTTTTACTACAGCAGCACTTGTTGTTCCCGGAAGTGTATTATAGATAAAGAAATTTAGAGAATCTTTGCGGTCTGGATGCTCTGTGTCTTTGATTTGAGCAATAATTTCACTTAATAATTCAGCGCCATCGATTGGTTTTGGATGAAGTCCTTGAAGTTTTCTCGCTTCAATTTCCTTCAAATAATCTACATACGTGTTCATAAATAGAAGTCTTTTCAGTGTTAAGTGGTCAGCCAATTGGACGATAGATCGTTCATCGCTCACCCTATTAATTGTAACAATATCTTTATTTCTCTAGCTTTTCACCAAGTACGCGATAAGCTATAGAGCACTCTCATTGCCATCGGTAGCTATCTAAGTTGATAATTACAGGGTTTAAAATACTCCTCAATACGCTTAGGCTAACTCATTCAATAGCTCGAGAGCTGTTAATTTTCGCAATGCAAAACTAAGGATTTTTGTTCGATTTTAAAAGATAAACAACAATACAGCGATATTACTAAATATAAAATAATCAAATCTTTTAAAAACAAGAAAAACATAATTTTTTAACTTTTAAATGTTAATTTTATACATTATTTACATTTCAAAAAAGCTATTTAGAATAGTTCTAAACATTATTGTACTAAAAATTGCTGGAGAATTGACAAAGGAAGGAAAAAAAAAGCAGTTCTATAAGCCGGATTCTGTATCCTTAAAAAGGTTCTTATCATTTATCTAGTTTTGCAATTGCTCACAAAATCAATCTGCCTACCCCTTAGAATCGTGCGAGTAGCACTCGAGCTCTAATATACGTGGCATTGCACCGCATAGAGTTTACCTGGTTTCACTACAGCATTACCTGTACATTCTTTCTGTTGCACTTGTCCTCGGTTTACACCGGACGGATGTTATCCGCTATGCTTACTCTGTGGTGTCCGGACTTTCCTACTTACTACGAGAATAAGTCGATAAGATAGAACTGCTCAATATTGTCAATGACCCTTTCATAAAAAAACCCACTCAAAGATTGAGTGGGAAAATTGCTATGAAAAAGAAAAAGTATCTAGAACGTCTTCTAGATGGTGCAAATATATACATTTTTTTCATGTACAGAAAAAAATAATATAAATTTTACCTTAAAATTTATATTTCTTAATATGGATAAAAATTAGGCATAAAAAAACCCACTCAAAGATTGAGTGGGAAAATTGCTATGAAAAAGAAAAAGTGTCTAGAACGTCTTCTAGACACTGCAAATATACTCTTTTTTTCAACAGTACAAAAGTCTTTAAAAAACTTTAAGAGAACATATCTTTTACTTTCTCAAAAAATGATTTATCTGACTTTTGTGGATTTGGACTAAAGTTATCATCTTCCATCATTTGCTCAAAGAACTTACGTTGTTCCTTGGTCAACTCTTGAGGCGTCCAAACATTGATATGAATTAAGAAATCACCATTACCGTATCGTTCAATACTCGGTAATCCCTTTCCTTTCAAACGTAAAATCTTACCAGATTGCGTACCTGGCTCAATTTTGATTTTTACTTTTCCGGTTACGGTTTCAATTTCTTTTGAAACCCCTAATACCGCTTCTGAAAAGTTAATATACAGGTCGTAATGTACATTACTTCCTTCTCTTTTTAAGGTATCGTGAGGAACTTCTTCAATGAGTACTAATAAATCACCGGCTATCGAATTTTTACCCGGTGCCTCATTTCCTTTTCCTCCTACTTTTAACTGTACCCCTTCTGTTACTCCTTCCGGAATATTAATAGGAACAGTTTCTTCTTTTACGATCATTCCTTGTGCATCAGCACCAGCAGGTTTTGAATCGAGCATTTCTCCAGCTCCCTGACAAGTACCACAGGTAGTTGCGGTTTGCATTCTACCTAAAATTGTATTTGTCACGCGCATTTGCTGTCCGGTTCCGTTACAAGTAGTACAGGTTTTATAGGTAACCCCATCTGCTTGTACTTTTCTTCGAACTTTAACTTTCTTCTCTACGCCATTAGCGATGTCTTCTAAGGTTAATTTCACACGGATACGTAGGTTACTTCCTTTAACGCGTGCCTGACGTTGACCACCGCCACCAAAACCTCCGAAGCCACCTCCAAAGGCACCTCCAAAAATATCTCCGAACTGGCTAAATATGTCGTCCATATTCATTCCGCCACCGCCAAAACCGCCGTGACCACCTTCAAAAGCAGCATGACCATATTGATCGTAACGCGCCTTTTTGTTATCATCACTTAAGACTTCATAGGCTTCCGCAGCGAGTTTAAACTTCTCCTCTGCTTCTTTATTATCTGGATTTTTGTCAGGATGGTATTTAATCGCCATTTTACGGTACGCCTTTTTTATTTCAGACGCAGTTGCCGACCTTGATAATCCTAGTATTTCGTAATAATCTTGTTTTGCCATAATTAATAATGATTATTCGCTATAACCCATTTGCACAACCGTTGGTGTAAAAGGGCTCCAACTCTATTCAACATGTTACGCCTGCCCTATTACTACTTTTGGATGGCGAATAATTTTATCTCCTAATTTGTATCCTTTTTCTACGCAGTCAATAATCTTACCTTTTAAGTCTTCTGTCGGTGCAGGGATTTGTGTAATTGCATCGTGAATTTCAGAATCAAAAGCGTCTCCTGCATTCACTTCAATTTCAGTAAGTCCTTTTTGAACCAAGGTATTTTTCAATTTAGAGCTGATCAATTCCATACCTTTAAACAATTCTGAATCTTCTGACTTCTTAATCTCTGCCAATCCTCTGTCAAAATCATCCATAATTGGCAGTAAAGCTGTCATTAATTCCTGACTTGCCGTTTTAAATAACTCAATACGCTCCTTCGAAGTGCGCTTTTTGTAGTTTTCAAACTCGGCAAACAGTCGTAAGTACTTGTCTTTTTCCGCTTGAATCAATTGTTCTGCTGTAGGTTCCTCTTTCTCCTCTACCTCTTTAGTTTCTTGATTTTCAGCCGCATCAACTTCTTGTTCTGCATTGTTAATTGCGTCTTTAATTTCGTCTTCTTTCGTATATTGGTCTTTACTCATTGTAAATCGATTCTTTTTTCTACGTTTCACTTACTACAAGAACACTGCCAATTCAGAATAAATGTCATTTTGACACCTCCCTAAAAAAACAATCCTCTACTAATATTTAACATTTTTATTTAGGTTTTAGATTTTTTTTAACAAATAAACTTGCTATTTTTAACACAATCAAAAACAATTACGTTTAATTATTTAACCCTACATTCAATTATGAAAAACAATTTTTTAAGCATTGCAGGTGCTACCGTATTGACAAAAGCACAACAAAAGAACGTTACAGGAGGAATTTCGTTTGGTGGTGGAAACCCTGACCTTTCGAAGTGTGGCTGTGACTGTGCTGCCAACGTTACTGGACCATTTTATTGTCATCAATTAATCGCTTGTCCGCAAGTGTATACTTGTGATGACTCAGCAGAAATGTAATGCTTGTAAAATGAAAGAAAGCAGCTACGAGAGTAGCTGCTTTTTTTTGTTTTGAATTTGAAGCTTCGATTAATCGATACGTTCAATTTTGGCTCCAATAGCACGTAAACGTCCTTCAATATTTTCGTATCCTCGATCGATTTGTTCGATGTTGTGGATAATACTCGTTCCTTTTGCTGACAAGGCTGCGATGAGTAACGAAATCCCCGCTCTAATATCTGGAGATGTCATTTTAGTCGCCTTGAGTTGACTTTGGAAATCATGTCCGATTACCGTAGCTCTATGCGGATCACATAAAATAACCTTTGCTCCCATATCAATCAATTTATCGACAAAGAACAAGCGGCTTTCAAACATTTTTTGATGAATTAATACCGTTCCTTTTGCTTGGGTAGCGACTACCAATACGATACTTAGTAAATCGGGAGTAAACCCTGGCCAAGGTGCATCGGCAACGGTCAATACAGATCCATCGATGTAGTTTTGAATTTCATAACTCTCTTGTGCTGGGATATAAATATCGTCTTCACGCTTTTCTAATTGGATTCCCAACTTTCCAAAAACATTAGGAATTTGACCTAAATCTTTCCAGCTAACATTTTTGATCGTCAGTTCAGAGCGCGTCATTGCCGCCATTCCAATCCAACTTCCAATCTCAATCATGTCAGGTAAAATTCGATGTTCACAACCTCCTAAGGCCGTTACTCCTTCTATGGTTAACAAATTAGACCCCACTCCTGAAATTTTAGCGCCCATACTATTCAACATTTTCGATAATTGTTGAATATACGGCTCGCAGGCAGCGTTGTAAATGGTCGTCGTTCCTTTTGCCAATACTGCAGCCATGATAATATTGGCTGTTCCTGTTACCGAAGCCTCATCGAGCAACATTTCAGTTCCCTGTAAACCGGTATCGGTTTCCACTCCGTAAAAGTATTCTTCCTTATTATAACGGAATGTTGCACCCAGATTAATAAATCCTTCAAAATGCGTATCCAAACGTCTTCTACCAATTTTATCACCTCCTGGTCGTGGAATATACCCTTTTCCAAAACGAGCTAACAATGGACCTACAATCATGATTGACCCACGTAAAGAGCTTCCGTCTCTTTTAAATTCAGCACTTTCCAAATAAGCTAGGTTTAGCTCATCTGCTTGAAAGCTATAGCTATTCGGTGCTAACTTTTCTATTTTTACTCCGAGTTCACCGAGTATAAAAATCAACTTATTAACATCAATAATATCCGGAATATTATTGATTATCACCTTTTCAGGTGTTAGTAAAACGGCACAAATTACTTGTAATGCTTCGTTCTTTGCTCCTTGAGGCGTAATAGTCCCTTGAAGCTTATGTCCCCCTTCTATTTTAAATGATGCCATTTATTTTTTTCTGTTTTTCTTGTTAGTTTGTTTTGACTTTTGTCCTTGGGTGTTTCTCTTTCTCAACAAATTTTTACTATCTGCTAAATCCTCGGTAATATTTCTCATATCAATTTTTCCGTCAGAAAGTTCGTACAGGTGATCCAGAATAACTCCGTCCTCCACGGTATCCTTATTCCAGTTCAAGTAACATTTTTTCATGTGATTTGCAATGGTAAACACCAATGCTTCTTTCATATCACCTTCTTCCCAAGTCAAGGCCACATCAATCATCGTTTGGATGTTGGTTCCGTAAAAGCGATATTTTGAAGCGGATTTAGGATATTCCAATTTCGCTGGCTTTTCCGTAAGCTCTTCTTTAGAAGGTGTTTCATATGGTGAATCTACATCTAACTTAAAATCAGCCATGATGTGAAGTTGATCCCACAATTTGTGTTTAAAATCCGGCACATCTCTCAAATGGGGTTGTAAGTTCCCCATCACATCAATAATGGCTTTTGCCATGGTATTGCGTTCTTCTCTACTTTCTAATGCCACACAGTGGTTTACTAGTTTTTGAATATGTCTTCCATATTCAGGTATAATCAACCTCGTTCTTTCTGAATTATATTCTAAGTCAAACATAAGCTCTCTTTTAAAAGTTGTCAAAATGATGCAGCCCTATCGGATTAACCGATCACTTTCAATTTTGCAAACTGTAATAATAATTTCTTTTTACCGGCAGTTCCGAATTCGATTTCTGCCTTTTTATTGGGGCCTTTCCCCTCTAATCCAATCACCTTACCTGTCCCAAAACGATTGTGCTCCACCAAGTTTCCTACGGCGATCGTTCCGTCAAAAGTTCCAGCTTTCGGACTCAAACTTCCTACCTTTTTCAAATTTCCTTTATCAGGTGAAAAAGCGGGTTTTTCTTTTTTACTTAAAAATTCTTTTCGCTTCTTATGAATCGGCTTTTCAAAGCGTATTTTCTTCGGAGTATCGTCAAACAAACTCGCATCGATAAACCTGTTTGCGGCTGGTTCTGGAATTTTAGGAGCTAGGTACTCTAAAAACTCATCGTCAATCTCCTCTATAAATCTACTTGCCTCTCCATCGGTAAGTTTACCCCAGCGATACCTCGTTTGTGCATAGGTCAAATAGGCTACTTTTTCTGCACGCGTCAATGCCACGTAGAAAAGACGACGTTCTTCTTCCAATTCACTTCGGGTATTCATACTCATTGCCGAAGGAAACAAACTCTCTTCCAAACCAACGATGTACACATACGGATATTCCAAACCTTTTGACAGGTGAATGGTCATTAACGACACGCGAGGCGTATCGTCTTTTTCACTATCAAAATCCGTTGCCAGGGCCACATCTTCAAGAAATGCCGTCAATGAAGCGTCTTCTCCGGTTTCAATTTTGTCGGTGATAAAATCTTTAATACCGTTTAATAGCTCCTGTACGTTTTCGACCTTATTGATCCCCTCAGGTGTACCATCTTTTTGCAAATCACGTACTAGTTGAGTTTGCTTCACCACCAAATCGGCCACTTCAAAAGCATTTTTCTTCTGAGCTTCAATTTGTAAACGCTGCATCATCACCAAGAAATTCTCCAACTTGTTTTTGGTTCCTGAGTTAATTTTGATGTCTACCTTATCGAGGTTTCTTATGATATCAAAAATTGATTTCTTATAGTGATTGGCAGCTATGGTAAGCTTGTCAATGGTAGTAGCACCAATTCCCCTAGCAGGATAATTGATGATTCTCTTCAGGGCCTCTTCGTCGTTCGGATTGATTAGCAAACGCAAATACGAGAGTAAATCTTTAATTTCCTTGCGTTGATAAAACGAAATCCCTCCGTATATTTTATACTGAATATCTTTTTTCCTAAGAGCATCTTCAATGGCTCTCGACTGAGCATTGGTTCGATACAAGATAGCAAAATCATCATTTGTCAACTGATGATTCATTTGATTTTCCCATATAGACTGAGCCACAAAACGACCTTCTTCTCCGTCTGAAATAGAACGCATAACCTTGATTTTTTCACCACTGTCATTCGCCGTCCATACCTCTTTATCGAGCTTCGTTTTGTTTTTGTCAATTACGCTATTAGCAGCGCGTACTATATTGTCAGAGGAACGATAATTTTGTTCCAATTTAAAAGTCTTTACATCCGGATAATCGCGCTGAAAATTCAAGATGTTATTAATATTGGCACCACGGAAGCTATAGATACTTTGTGAATCATCACCTACCACGCAAATATTTTGAAATCTGTCGGCCAAAGCGCGAACAATAATGTACTGCGAGTGGTTGGTATCTTGGTACTCATCTACCATGATGTACCTAAAACGATCTTGATACTTTGCTAAAACCTCCGGAAAACGAGCGAGTAGCTCATTGGTTCTGAGTAGCAAATCGTCAAAATCCATGGCTCCTGATTTAAAACAACGATCTACGTATTCTTTGTAGATATCTCCCATTTTGGGTCTGCTTGCCTGCAAATCGGCCTCCTGTAAATCCGAATTATTGAAATAAGCACGTACGGTAATCAGACTGTTCTTAAACGAAGAAATCCTGCTCAAAACCTGTTTCGGTTTATAGCGATCCTTATCGAGTTTCAACTCTTTAATAATGGCCGTTATTAACCGAACGGCATCTTGGGTATCGTAAATTGTAAAATTAGAAGGATATCCCAACTTATCTGCTTCCGCTCTGAGAATTCTTGCAAACACTGAGTGAAAGGTTCCCATCCAAAGATTTTTGGCCTCACTGTGTCCAACTACATTTGCAATACGCTCCTTCATCTCGCGAGCTGCCTTGTTGGTAAAGGTCAGTGACAAGATGTTAAACGCATCTACTCCTTTTTGCATTAAATGAGCAATACGGTAGGTTAACACCCTCGTTTTTCCCGATCCTGCTCCTGCAATAATAATCATCGGTCCGTCTTTCTGTAAGACGGCAGCTCTCTGTGGTTCGTTAAGTTGCTCTAAATAAGTATCCAAAAAAAATAAATTGAAAGAATTTTAAAAATGGGAAATTAACCAATCTTTTATCGATTTTAAAATGTCTGTGCATTTTTTTATTCACAGTCTAAAAATACGTTTAATATCCCCAAAGTTATCAGCCGATTCCTCATTTATTTTTGAGAAGACTTGTATCTTAGCATCTGAGTAATTTTTAACCCGATTATGAAGGAACAAATTTTAGAAGGAATCGCCTACGCCATCCCCTCGTTGGTTACAGGTGGGGTTGCCTATTATATTTTAAGTGCATTTATCGCCAACAATCAAAAAGAAAAACAGGTTCGATTAATGCTAGAGAAGCGCAAAGACAGTTTGCCTATACGATTACAGGCCTACGAACGAATGTTGCTGTTTAGCGATCGTATTAACCCGTTAAAATTATTAGTTCGCGTAAAGCCGATTGGCGATAATCCGCAGGAATACGCACGTTTGCTTACGGCCAATATAGAACAAGAGTTAGAACATAATTTAGTGCAACAATTGTACATTTCTGACGAAAGTTGGAATGCCGTACTTACCGCCAAAATGGCCATTAGTGCTAAAATACGAAACGTGGCTGCCACTGCAAAAGACAGTAAGGAAATGCGCGAACAAATTATTCAGGACTACGGAAAAGAAACGCCTCCTAGTGAAACTGTAATTTCCTTTTTAAAGCAAGAAATAAAACAATTATTATAAAAAAAAGCTCGGTATATACCGAGCTTTTTTATTCCTTCAACTATTCGAAATCGTTTATTTTTTTACCAATATTTTGTACTCCCACGGAGCTAATTCAAGTGTTACACTTCCTTTGCTCAACGCGTCACCTCCCATATAATCGGTGTATGCTCCTTCCAGTTCAACGAGCTGAGTAACGGGTGCTTTTGATAAGTTAGCCAGGTAAATCACCTTGTCTCCTTCTTTTTCTCTGGCAAACATCAATACTTGATCTTCGCTTTTCAAACGTTCGTACTTAGCACTCATTTTCCCACCGTTTAAAGCTTTGTTCTGAGCTTTTAAAGTTCCTAATTTCGCCAAAACTTCCCATTGTTTTCCTTGGGTATGCGGAATTTCGTCCTTTTCGAAGAATTTTAATCGATGGTTTAAACCGTACTCTTGACCTGAATAGATCAACGGCATTCCTGGAATCACATAACTCATGGCCGTAAATGTTTCCCATGCTGGTCCCATACGCTCGTCAATAGTCCCATTCCACGAGTTTTCGTCGTGGTTGGTTACGAAATTCATCAAAATATCGTTGTGCTCATAGCGAGCCGTATCTTTACTATAGGCAGCATCCCAATCAGCAGCCGTATTTTTAGTCGCTGCAATATCATTCATGGCGTGGTGTCGGTCCCAAGCATACCCCATATCAAACAAACCGTCTTTTAACAATGCTGGTTCCCAAGCTTCTGCCAACATAAAAATGTCTTTCTTTGCTCGTAATTGTGGAATTGCCTCTTCCCAGAAAAACGTCGGAACTGATCCGGCTACATCACAACGAAATCCATCTACTCCCTCTTCTGTAATCCAATAACTCATATCAGCGATCATCGTTTTACGAAGCTCAGGATTGTCGTAGTTAAGATCTGCTACGTCCTGCCAACCTACTGGAGTTCCGTCTTCATTGAGAGGATCGGTAATTTCTCCCTTAGCGTTTTTAGTGTAAAAATCTGGATGGGTCGTAATCCAAGTATGATCCCACCCTGTATGGTTTGGTACCCAGTCTAAAATAACGTACATCCCTTGTTCGTGCGCTGTTGCCACAAGGGCTCTAAAATCGTCAATGGTTCCAAATTCTGGATTGATTTTTTTAAAGTCAGCAACTGCGTAATAACTCCCTAAATACTTTTCTCTTTCAGCTTCAGGAAAATCACTTGCAAATTTATCACCAGTGGCCTTTCGCTTCGCTTCGGAAATAGGAAACACTGGCATCAACCATATAATTTTAACTCCCAGTTCTTTTAATTTAGGGATGTCTTTTGTGAACGCTTTAAACGTCCCTTCTTTTGAGTACTGCCTAATGTTGGCCTCGTAAATCACTGCCGACTCCATCATTTCTGAAGTCACCTTAGGAGCGGTAATTTTCTTCGGTGTTTCCGTAGCAGTTTCGGTTGTTGCGACTTTCTTTTGCTCTTGTTTACAGGCCAAGCCTAGCATCGCTACCAAGAGTAACAACGTCGTTTTCTTCATGCTTAATTTGATTTTTAGTATTTCTATTTGCTTTGTTCTTCTAGTAATAACAGCGTAAAGGGTGTTGCTATACTGACCTTCCCATCGGTCACCGTACTCAGGGTTCCAGAATACGCATCTCTAACCGAAGTCCCATCAGCAAATACTCCCTTTACCTCAATGGTTTTTTCTCCCTGAGGCAACCCTAAACCTACCACAACGCTGTCGTTTATTGTCGTAGTTTTAAGTCGACGGCTAAACACGTATGGAGTTGCTGTCAGCTGTTCGTGTTTTCCTGCGCCTATACTCGGGTGCTTGCTGCGAAAGCTTCCTAACTTTTGCCAATGTGCAGCAATTTCTTGTAATTCTCTTTCTTCCATTTGTTGCCAAGGCATCAATGAACGTAAGTTCGCATCTCCTTCCGCACCTTGAATTTTTAACGGGCGTGCCACTTCGTCACCGTAGTAGATTTGTGCCGTACCCGGCGACAATAACAATCGAATAGCATTTTCATGCCACAATGTGCGATCGGCATCATAAGGTTGCCCATCGTCGTGAGAGGCCGTGTAGTTCAGGACTCCCTTTCCTTTTAAATCACCCTGTAAAATCGAATCGTATTTTTTAAAAAGTGCTTCATATGGCAATTGTTTGGCATTCCATTTAAATTCAAAATTGATTAAACTCTGAAAGCTCTTATCAAAATAGTCTACTTTTCTATCCGAAAATGCGTATTCACGTCCTCCACTAATCCCGTAGCCATAAACTTCCCCAACTAGGTAAAACTCTTTTTCCATACCGTGCTTTGGGTGTTTTTTCTTATAGTTTTCAAAAGCGCGATCACAAATCTGTTTAAACTCTTGCCACACTTTTTCTTCTACGTGTTTTACAGTATCTACTCGATATCCGTCAATTCCAAACTCTTCGATATAGTCAGCCAGCCACTTCATGATGTAAAAGCGAGGAGCTCTCGGATAACCAGTTTCATTGAAAAAAGTATCTAATTCCAGTAATTCTTGTTCCAGTCGTCCTTCTGCTTTCCACTTCTTTAGTAACTGAGGAGGTAGACTCACTTCTTCATCCGATTCCGTGCGGATATCAGGCAAATTTCGAACTAAGGTACAACTCACTGTAGAAGCGTAATCTTTGTATTCGCATTGCGGGGTTGTTCGCACCCATGATGCCGGCCACACCGCATCTTTTTCAGTGACGGGGCCCGTGTGATTAACCACCGCATCGAGCAGTATTTTAATACCGTGCTCATGTGCCGTTTTGATTAATTCCCTAAGCTCTTCCTCTGTTCCAAAATTTGGATCAATACGCGTCCAATCTTGCGTCCAATACCCGTGAAATCCATAGGTAGCCCCTGTTCCTTCATCGACAGCGCCGTGATTTTGTTCCAACACAGGGCTCATCCAAATTGCATTGACTCCTAGGGCATCGAAATAACCTTCTTTTATTTTCTGTGTTACTCCTGCAAGGTCACCTCCTTTAAACCCGCGTAACTTTGCCGTTTGTTTTGACCTATCAAAATTGAGATCGTTGTCAGTATTTCCGTTATTAAACCTATCTGTCAATAAAAAATACACCGTCGCAGCTCGCCAATCAAATGGTTCTTGTTTTTTGACCACTGCTACTGTTTTTTGTTCTGTCTGAACAGGCTTTGTACAGCTGCTAACCCCCATGGCTATCGCCAGTGTTACAATGACTTTTTTCATTCTAGTTTTTAATTTTGATACGTCCTTTTTTCCTTGTATTCCACAGTACTTTAAAGGTTAACTCACCCGTTGTAGCATCCCAATCAAAAGGAATAGCTTTCCCCTGAAAGCTAACTGCTTGTGGTCGTTGTTTCCAATTAACAAGCTTCCAATTGTACTGTTTGTTCTGATAGTTATACTGCTTCCCTTTGTTACATTTCAAATCTATCGTTAGTCCTTGTTTTCCTAACTTACTGCTCAGCTGTACTTGCTCATACGCCCCCGCTTCAAAAGCATTTTTCAACAAGCCGTTATCGTTGTAAAAACGTCGTTGACTACTTTTCACACTTGTATCGTGGTAGTAACTCACATTCCAAACATTCGCATCGTAGGCTGCTGTTGATTGTACTAGTTGAGCTTTCGGAATAAAGGCGCCGGCACGTACAAAAACAGGTATCTCATCAGGTCTATTCGCTACGCGCACAAATCCACTTCCTTCAAAGCGCTTGCCTGTAATAAAATGGAACCAAACCGTTTTTTTCGGCAAATACACCGTTGACTCTTGTTGACCGCTTTTCATAATAGGAGTTACCAAAAGATCATTTCCCCATAAATAACTCGATGCTAAGGTATTTGTTTCCGCAGCAGGGTATTCAAAAAACAAGGGTCTCATAAGTGGCATTCCAGTTTGATTGTTTTCGAACACTAAATTGTAGTTATACGGCAATAATTGATAGCGCAATTCAATAGATTTTTTTGCTTTTGCCATGGCGGTTTTTGATCGATACACTGGCTCAGAAGCCACTTCCTCTTGTGCATGAGGTCGGTATATCGGTTGAAACACTCCATATTGTAACCAGCGTGTATACAGCTCGTCATCTAAATTGGCTCCGGCAAATCCGCCGAGGTCCGAATGCATAAATGCCAAACCTTGCATTCCCATTTGCAGGGCTATTTCCGGTTGACTTTGCAGCCCTCCCCAAGTTCGATTTACATCACCTGACCAAGGCACCATCCCAAAGCGTTGCGATCCCGAATATCCTGCTCTCATCAAAATGAATGGTCTCACCTTTGGAAACTCCCGCTCGTACCCTTGCGCTATGAGTTTGGCCCAATCGTGTCCGTAAATATTGTGAACTTCATCGGCAGTACCTGCGGCGTGCTGTACCCAATTCGGGTGTACTTCTGGCTCTCCTAAGTCACCCCAAATACCTGCTACTCCTTTATTCGCTAGTCCTTTGTAGATATCCCAAAACCAGGCACTCGCTGCTGGCTTATAAATATCGATAAGCCCTGTATTCCCAAAGTAAAAATCGTACCTAGCTGCTTGCCCAGTGCTATCAGTAGCTAAAACACCTTTCTCCACAGCTTCTTTCCATTTTTTTGAAGTACTCAAAACAAAAGGTTCTGTAATCGTAATCGTTTTTACCCCCTTTGCTTTTAACCTTGTTACCATTCCCTCAAAATCAGGAAAAGAATCGCGGAATACTTCTAGGTTGCCCATGGTTCCTTTTATTTCTTTTCCAAACCAATACAAATCTAAGATAACAGCATCAACAGGTATGTTATTCGTTTTATATCGTTGGATGGTCTCCTCTACTTCGCGCTGTGAATGATACCCAAATCTACTGGCAAAATTACCAAGTGCCCAACGAGGTAGCATCGGTTGTTTTCCCGTTAATGTGGTATAATTGTTTACGATGTTTGACCATTGCTCCCCCACGATCAATTGATAAGTTTTTCTTCCCGAAATTGTCTCATACGATAGCGTGTTCTCCTTTTTACTATCCAAGTCTAAATAACCAATCGGGGCATTGTCAAAATGCAAGGCGTATTTTTTTGATGACATGACCAAGGGCATGGTGTAATTCATTAAAGGAGCATGAGTTTCATAACCGTAATGAGCTCGGTTGTACAACTGTAATCGATGTCCTCTTCTATTCATGCCCAATGCTCGTGCTCCACCTCCGTACAACACTTCATCTGCATCAATAGCGAAATCTAACACTTCTAAATTATCCTTGGTATGATAGCCTCGTTTTTCCTTGAGTACCATTTTCTCGTTGTAATAGAAACTGATTGAAAAAGGTGCTTTTTGAACACGTACAGATATTCCTTTAGAACTCCAGTTAAGTGTCGAAGTCGTTGCTCTCAAACGCGTGGCCACCAACTCAGGACGCATCACTACAGCATGAGAGGCTTTTTGATACTGTTCACCTTCCGGAATAAAAGACGTTTCTACAATTTCAGGACTGTAAAATTGAATTCTATAGGTTCCGTCTGTGACACGGATCATTAAACACTGTGATCCCACTTCTTTGTGAGCCTTGTATTTTCTCGTACTTATTTGAGCGGTTGCCGCAATAGCGCAGCTCCAAAGTACTAAGAATACTACTATTTTTTTCATGGTATTAGTTTAGTTTTGTTGTCAGTATGACACTGCTGTTGGCAGGAACCTTGAGTTGCGTAGACCACTGCCCTTTTTCCTCTGTTAGGATATTTCGAAAACGACGTCCCTCCAAATTTAATTCTTTAAATCGGTCTAAGGATAATTCTTTAGCCGTCGTATTTTTATTGATTACATGCATTACCAACTCTTCCTTAGCTATTCTGAACAGCACATACACGCCATCATGAGGCGCAAAATGAACCGTTTCTCCTTCTGCAATGGCTTCGCTGTTTTTTCGGTATTGCAATAACTTTTTCACAAACAACTGCATTTCTTTTTGCTGTTTGCTCAGGCCAACACCGGTAAAAGCATTCTTCTTATCCCCTTGCCACCCCCCTGGAAAATCAGAACGGATGAGTCCGTGATCACCGGGCTTGTCAAAATCGTCCATCAGAATTTCGGTTCCGTAGTAAATTTGAGGAATTCGAGGGAGTACCAAAAGGTAACTCAAAGCCATTTTAGTCTTAGCCACCGAGCCTTTTAACTGCGTATGAATACGACTCATGTCATGGTTATCGAGGAAACACATAATAGCCTTCGGATTTGCATAGGCAAAATCATTAGCAAGTCCTTCGTATAACTTTACCAAGCCCTTGTCCCAGGCCTCTTCTTCCATGAGTGCTTGAACTATGGTTCGTTGCATGGCAAAATCCATAGTGGAAGGTAAATTTGACTCGTAGCCATCTTTATTTTTTGCTCCAGATTGCCAATAAGCAATTAGCAATGGATTGTAGCTCCACTCTTCTCCGACAATCGAAAAATTAGGATACTCTCTCATGATAGCCTTTGCCCATTGACTCATAAAATCCTTGTTTGGGTACGGATAGGTATCTTGGCGTATTCCTCCCAAATGCAGTGTTTCGACCCACCAAATACTATTCTGTATGAGGTATTTTGCCAAAAATGGGTTGCGTTGATTTAGATCGGGCATCGTAGCTACGAACCATCCTTCTTCATTTAATAACTGGTCGTGTTTCGACGCATAGGGATCTTGGTTTACCGTTCTTCGGTGATTAGTAAGCAATACTGTCTCGCCGTTCCATTCTGACCTGTGCTTCTCAAAATTCTCTTGATTGTTAATCCAGTTTCGGAATGGTAAATCGGACATCCACCAATGGTTCAGACCACAGTGATTTGCTACCTGATCCATAATTAATTTCATCCCGCGCTTGCGCAGCGCACTGGATAAGGCTTTATAAGTATCTAGGGTTCCAAATCGTGGATCCACCTGGTAGTAATCAGTGATTGCATAACCGTGGTACGAACTTTCCTTCATGTCATTGGTCAATAAAGGCGATGGCCATACAGCAGTGAATCCCATATCTTGAATATAATCTAAACTTCGAATGATTCCTTCAATATCTCCTCCGTGGCGTTTGTAGGCATTCTCTCGGTCTATACCTTGTTCACGCAGTGTTTTTAACGAATCGTTTTCAGGATTGGCATTGGCAAATCGATCTGGTGTTATCAGATAAATAGCATCTTTTGTATTAAAACCGCGGTACGAACGCTCCTCGTCATTTCGAGACTTTAACACATAAGTACTTTCTAATACTCGTCCATCACCATGCTTAAAACGCAATAGCAGTTCTCCTGGCAAGGCCGCAGCTGAAATCTTTAAATTTAAGAACACGTAATTAGGGCTATCGCCCTTGTCAAAGCTCAATAAGCTGACACCTTTATAAGCAACGCTGGGGAAGTAGTCTGCAATATTTGGATGTTTTACCATCAATTGCAGTTCTTGATTTTTCATTCCTACCCACCAATTCGGGGGCGCAACTCTTTCTAGCACAACCGGAATACTTTGTTCTGCCTTCGCAGACGTCGATTCTTCAGGCTTCTGAGCACAGCCCCATAAAATTAGTGTTAAAAAACAAACAATTACTTTATTCATAATTAGAAATCCTCGCAGTTTAGGCTGCGAGGATAGGGTGATTACACGGTAATCAAATTATTAGGGGGGACAATAATTTTCTTATCATTTACTACAATGGTCAACTCTTTATCTCCTTCTAGCTCGAATTCTGTTCCTTTTTTCTGAACAGAAACCTTTAATACTTGTCCTCTAAAGTTTACTTTAAAAGAGTAACCTTCCCATTGTGCTGGTATTTGAGGGGTAAAATTCAATTGATTTTCTTTTACGCGCATTCCTCCAAAACCTTCAATGATACTCATCCAGGTTCCGGCCATAGAGGTAATGTGCAAGCCTTCTTCTACCTCTCTGTTATAATCGTCTAAATCTAGACGAGAAGTTCTTAAATAGAACGTATAGGCCTGTTCCATTCTTCCTAATTTCGCAGCTTGTATACTGTGAACACAGGGTGAAAGTGAACTCTCATGTACTGTAAAAGGCTCGTAAAAATCAAAATGACGCTCTAATTCTTCTTGTGTAAAATCATCTTCAAAGAAATAGAACCCTTGCAAGGTATCTGCCTGCTTGATATACGGAGATCTCAAAATTCGATCCCAACTCCATTTCTGGTTAATAGGACGCTCTGTCGTTGGCAAATCAGCAACAGTAATGAGTTCTTTGTCTAAAAAGCCATCTTGCTGTAAATACACATCGTGCTCTTCAGAATACGGAAAAAACATCGCCGATGCTACTGTTTTCCATTCACTGAGCTCTTCCGATGCTAATCTAACTTTGCTACTAATGCGCGCGTATGCATCGGCATCTTCTTTGGCTACTTTCTCTACACATTTCGCTGCGTACTCCAAACACCATTTTGCTGCGTAATTGGTATACCAGTTATTATTGACATTGTTTTCGTATTCGTTAGGACCAGTAACTCCTAGTATTACATACTTCTTCTTTGCAGTAGAAAAAGTTGCTCGCTGTTTCCAGAAACGCGCAATACCAATGAGTACCTCTAAGCCCATTTCAGGAATATAGCTCTCATCACCTGTGTAACGTTCGTAGTTGTATATCGCAAAGGCAATGGCTGCATTACGGTGAATTTCTTCGAAAGTAATTTCCCATTCGTTATGGCATTCTTCACCATTCATAGTCACCATTGGGTAGAGCGCGGCACCGTTAGTAAACCCAAGTTTTTCGGCATTTTCAATAGCTCTATCTAACTGTTGATATCGATAAGCAAGTAGGTTTCTCGCTACCTTGTGCTCTTTGGTAGCCATGTAAAACGGCAAACAATAGGCTTCCGTATCCCAGTAAGTACTTCCACCGTACTTCTCTCCTGTAAATCCTTTTGGACCTATATTCAATTGGGCATCAGTTCCTAAATAGGTTTGGTTTAATTGAAAGATATTAAATCGAATACCCTGCTGTGCCTTCACGTCACCATCAATATGGATATCTGCCATATCCCAAATTGAAGCCCAAGCTCGTTGTTGAAGTTCCAGTAAACTATCGAAGCCAGCCTCTTTTGCTCGCTCGAGCACTGCAATTGCGGCTGATTTAAGTTCACTGGCAGGATGGTTTCTGTCAACAGTATACCCTCCGTATTTCACCGTCGTAAATACTGCATTCTTTGCCACATCAGCAGTATAGCTAATTGCTACTTTCCTATCCGTTGTCTTTGATGCTCCTGACAATTTCAAAGGAGCTCCATCCATAAAAAATTCTGACTCCATAAAGGTACAAACCTCAAAATTTGTCTTCATGGTATGTGAACGAACAAATCCTCGTTCTCCCTCAATAACAGCAGCGGTTACATCCCAGAACTTGTCATCCCAGTTGCTATCTTCATTGGTTATCCCTGCATCTATATAAGGTTCGTAAGCAATTGTCATGGCCTTACTCAAAGGCTCTATGCTGTAATTGATTACCCCTAACTCGTCAAGGTCTATACTCAAAAAGCGCTTGGTAGCCACCCGAATTTCCTCTCCATTTGGCAATACAGCTTCGAACGTTCTCGCTAACCAACCTTCTTTCATGTTTAGTTCTCTGCGGAAATTACGTACGTCCTTACAGCTAGCTAAGTCAAAGACTTCACCATCAATTCGAATGTGAATTCCAATCCAATTCGGAGCATTTAATACCTTGGCAAAATACTCTGGATATCCATTTTTCCACCATCCTACACGAGTTTTATCTGGATAATACACCCCTGCGATATAACTTCCTTGAAAGCTTGCTCCTGAATAATCTTCTTCGAAATTTGCACGCTGCCCCATAGCACCGTTTCCAATACTAAATAGACTCTCTGACGATTTTACGCGCTCTTTATCAAATCCTTCCTCTACGACGCTCCACTCATTCGGTATGATATAATTCTGATTCATTGTTTATATTTTCTTTTAGGACTTCTCCTTTAGTTTTTGTTTGTTTCTAATTAGTTCGACGCTATTATTGAGGAAATAAAATCGGTACTGATTTCGGTAAAGTCAGTAAAATTATAATCTGCCTCGTGCAATACTGCGGCATCCCCAATACCAATAGCGATCATATTTGCGCGCTTTGCGGCCTGAATTCCCGCTACAGAATCTTCAAATACCACGCAGTTTTCCGGCGCTATACCCAACTGACTGGCAGCTTTTAAAAAGACTTCTGGATCGGGCTTGGCCTTGGTAACATCATTACCATCAACAATAGTTTGAAACGTGTTCAACAATGCTACCTTTTCGAGAATCGCACGTGCATTTTTACTCGCGGATCCCAAAGCGATGCCCTGTTGTGATGTTGTTAAGTATTCCAATATTTTCGGAACATCTTCTAAAATTTCTTTTTCGGTCATCTCGGCGATATACGCCAGATAATCCTCGTTCTTTTTCGTCATTAATGACTGAAAGGCTTCATCGCTTATGCTCTTATCACCCCAGGCCAAAATCTTCTCTAATGACCTCACGCGACTCACGCCTTTTAGTTGTTCGTTCTGTTCTTCTGTGAAATCGATATCCATCGACTGTGCTAGCTTTTTCCAAGCTAAAAAGTGGTATTTGGCGGTATCGACAATGACACCGTCCAAATCAAAAATAAATCCTTTAGTTTGCATTATTCAGTTTCTGAATGATAAGTAATTGCGTTTTTATTTGTAATCAAAAAGTTACACAGACCAGCTATAATTAAGCTAATCCCAGCCACTGTCATCGCATTAATAGCCTCTTCACCTAGCAAGCCCGATACGAAGTTGACTCCCCCAAGTGAGGCTACGATTTGTGGGATTACGATAAACATATTGAACAGTCCCATGATCACTCCCATTTTTTTCGGATTTACCGAGCTAGAAAGCATGGCATAGGGCATGGACAATATGCTTCCCCATGACAATCCAATAAGTATAAAAGACAGTGTTAAGTATTCGTGTGAAGGAATGTATTTCATCATGATGAAACCAAATCCTCCTAAGATTAACGATACCATATGGACATACTTCCTATTGATTTTTCTCTTCGAAGTATACAATACCAACAACAGCGCAAAAGCCATAGATGACAATCCGTAAGTCCCCATATACGAACCTACTAAATTAGAAGATTCTTGAAAGGCAGTATTTACTTCTTCAAATCTGGCTGCTTGCTCAGGAATGTCCATATTGTATTCTGAAAGTACGGGTGCAGGTGTATTAAATACGTGCTCCGTCAGAGCGGGATTTGCCAAACTCCACATGGTAAAAAAGGCAAACCAGCTAAAAAACTGAACCACCCCTAATTTTTTCATGGTAGTAGGCATGCTTCCCACATTTTCTCTGATATCCGTCAGGAAACGATTTTTTTTCTTTCTTTCTTGTTCAAAGGCCTCCATATCTTCTGGAGGGTATTCTGATGTAGTAAAAACGGTGTAGAGTATACTCATTAAAAATACTCCCGCTCCGATAGCAAAAGCT
The DNA here is from genome assembly GCF_964514025.1 of Tenacibaculum litopenaei. NCBI lineage: Bacteria > Pseudomonadati > Bacteroidota > Flavobacteriia > Flavobacteriales > Flavobacteriaceae > Tenacibaculum > Tenacibaculum litopenaei. The sequence goes on along the minus strand of NZ_CAZEQT010000006.1, from coordinate 125,381 downwards.
ACTTTAACAGACATCGGCACTACTCCCGAAGCAGCCGTGTCACTAACCCCCAATTCCGACAATAACAATGGTAATTTACTGGCTACCCAAGTACCTACACCGATAATCAATGTCTGTACAACAAACCCATAAGAACGCTGTGAATCGGGCAATTTATCCGCTACTAATGCTCTAAATGGCTCCATCGAGATGTTAATAGATGCATCGAGTATCCATAAAAAACCAGCAGCAATCCATAATGCTGAAGAATGCGGTACTAAAAACAGTGCTAAAGAGCTCAAAATTGCTCCAATTAAAAAGTAGGGTCTTCTTCGTCCCCATTTTGGACTCCAGGTATGATCACTTAAAACACCAATAATAGGTTGCACGAGCAATCCGGTTAACGGTGCTGCAATCCATAAAAAAGGAATATCTTCTTTTCCTGCTCCTAAGGTTTGAAAGATTCGAGACATAAAGCCTCCTTGTAGGGCAAAACCAAATTGAATTCCCAAGAAACCAAAACTCATGTTCCAGATTTCCCAGAAGCTTAACTTACGCTTGTTCATTATCGTAATTTATTAATTCATACTACGATAAGCGCTGTGACTTATCTAATTAAATGTGTGGAAAGTAAATTACTGATAAGTCTTATTCGGTGTAAATATAATGGTTTTCTTTTTGAAAATCCAAAAAAAAATGGGAATCCTAAGATTTACTGGATTCCCTAATTTTTAAATTACTCGATATTACTTTGGTTTGAGGCGCCTTGTTTTCTGTCTGATTTTCAATACGATCAATAAGCATTTCAGCGGCTTGCTTTCCCATGGTAAATCCGTGCTGTACCACCGTAGTAATTGACGGAGAAGCATATTCAGAGATCAAGCCATCGGTAAAGCCAATAATAGACACGTCTTCTGGAATACGCAATCCACGCTCTTTTGCTACGCGTATGGCCAATGCCGCATAAATTTCATTTACTGCAAACACAGCATCAATATCCTTGTCAAACAACGTTTCTATCTGTTTCTTGATATCTCCTTCTTCATCAATTTTAACTACGATATCTTCGTCGGCCCCGATTTGGCGCTCCTTTAGTGCCTTTTCATAGCCCATTCGACGTTCTAAACCTACAATGACGTGCTCAGGAGTAGTGAGCATTCCTATGCGTTTACAGCCGGTATCTAACAAATATTTTGTAGCCTTATACCCCGCCCCTACATCATCGACAATCACTTTATCACACGACAAACTGTTGTGCGTCCTATCAAACAACACTAAGGGCACCTGATTATCTATCAACCTATTAAAATGCTTAAAACTCCCTTTCTCAAGGGTTTCTTTGGCGAGTGAAACCAACAATCCATCTACGCTACCGTTGGTTAGCACATCAATTGTTTCTGATTCCTTTTGCGCTATATCATTAGAAAAGCAAACCATAATACTATAGCCCCGCTGCGAGGCTTCATGTTCAATTCCTTTGATGACTGTAGAGAAAAAATGATGTACAATTTGGGGTAATACGATACCAATAACCTTGGTTTTTTGATTTCGCAACTGCAAAGCCAAGTTATTGGGGCGATAATTATAATGATCTGCATAGGCCTTGATGCGATCTTTTGTCTCTTGACTAATCTCGTGACTATCTCTTAAGGCCTTGGAAACAGTGGAAGTAGCTACTCCAAGCTCCTTTGCGATTATTTTAATGGTAATTTTAGGTTTCATATTTTACAAAACTCATAATTTTTTTTAGCTTATTTTATCAATACGTTAAGTTAAAGTTAAAAAGTTATCAACACGAAAACGTTTTCGTAGTGTTTTCGGTAGCTGAAGAGCCATTTTTATTTCTATCTTCACCCTGTGGAAACTAAATTATTGATGGTTTTTCAAGGAAGAAAAACATACAATTTAACCTAAAGTAATGAAGGATTTAAAGATACTATTATCATGTCTACTACTACTCGTTTCTTCGATTTCTTTTGCCCAGCAAACGGTGACGGGAACGGTTTTAGAAAAGGCTACAGGCGAGGGATTGCCTGGAGCGAATGTAGTTATTAAAGGAACTACACGAGGTACATCTTCAGATTTTGACGGAAAGTTTAGCTTAAACAACGTTAAAACTGGAGATGTACTCGTTTTTACCTCTATTGGATTTCTTGAAAAAGAAGTAACCATAGGGAGTACATTTACTATTCAAGTCACCATGGAAGAAGACAGTCAACAGCTCGAAGAAGTAGTGGTTGTTGGATATGGAACGACTACCAAAAAAGATGCTACGGGGTCAGTTACGTCTATCAGTGCAAAAGACTTCAATAAATCACCAGTGGTCGGAGCCGATCAGTTACTCCAAGGAAAAGTACCAGGAGTACGTATCACTACGGCGGGTGGACAGCCAGATGCTGCACCTAATATCCGTATCCGTGGAGGGTCGTCACTTTCTGCAAACAACAATCCTTTGATTGTTATTGACGGAGTTCCTGTTGACAATACCAACCCAGCCGGAGTTAGTAACCCACTTACTTTGGTAAACCCGAATGACATCGAAAGTTTCTCTATTTTAAAAGATGCCTCTGCTACCGCTATTTATGGTTCGAGAGCTTCTAACGGGGTGATTATCATTACAACCAAAAAAGGGACACAAGGCGGTGTAAAATTTAACTTTTCAAGTAACGTTTCGATAGGTGTTGTAGGAAACACATTAGATGTAATGGATGGAAATGAATTTGTACAATTCATTCAAAAATACCACCCTACATATACCAACTCACTCGGTATTGATGATCCTTCAACTACGGCTACTGACAATCCTGCTACACCGCAAATAGAAGGAAGAATACTGTACAACACTGACTGGCAAGATGCCATTTACAGAACGGCTGTATCTACCAATACCAACTTTGGTGCGAGAGCCTTTTTATTTGACAAGGTACCTACTCGTTTCTCTATTGGACATACGAAAAGTGAAGGGGTGGTAAAAACAAGTGACTACGAGCGCTATACTATCGCGTTAAAAATGACGCCTAAATTTTTAGATGACAACTTAAAGGTAGACCTTAACTTCAAAGGTATTTACGCTGATAAGAATGCTATTGACGAAGGAGGCGCTCTTGGTGGAGCGGTAAACATGGACCCAACAAAACCTATTTACGACAACAGTGCGAGCGGTTTTGGAGGATATTACCAAACCACGCGTTTAAACGATGCCGATCCGAGTAAAGCGACCAAGTTATTATTGGACGGTCAGTTTAACCCAGTTGCCTTATTAAATCAACGTACGCGTCCGGAAAGAGTGTACAAAATGTTAGGAAACATTGAATTTGACTATACCATGCCTTTCTTACCAGAAATGCGCGGAATTCTAAATTTAGGATTGGAACGATCTAACGCTACTATTAAAGAAATCTTCACTGAGAACGCCATTGCTACTCGTCAATTTAACGAAAATGACAACAATCCTGCTACCAGTGCAGTTTTCAATCCAGGAGTGAACTACACAGAAGATCAAAACATCACCAACACTACCCTCGATGCTTATTTGGCCTATACGAAAACGTTTAAGTCGTTTATTTCTAAGTTAGACGTACAAGCCGGATACAGTTATCAGAACTTTAGAAACGAAGGAACAAAAGAAATTTTCAGATACAACGCAACTTCAGGTATTCGCGAGTTAACTCCGAATCCTCAAAATCCTACAAACAGGTATTTCAACGAGTTGAACTTACAATCGTTTTTTGGTAGAGCGAATATAGACCTCGCCAACAAATATTTGGTTACGTTGAGTTTAAGAGCTGATGGTTCGTCATTGTTCAGACCTTCAAAGCGTTGGGGCTACTTCCCTGCTGCTGCACTTGCTTGGAAAATGCAAGAAGAAGAATTTATCAAAAACATCAGATTCATCAACACGCTTAAATTGCGTTTAGGATGGGGTAAAACTGGACAACAAGACATCACAGGTGCTGTAGGGTTCTACCCTTCTATTCCGCTGTTTTCTCAGGGAAGCGCGAGTAGCCAGTACTTGAGTGGTGTTAATATCTACTCAGCAATCGCCTTCAATGAGAACCTTACTTGGGAAAAGGCGACTACTTATAATGTCGGATTAGATTTTGCTTTGTTTAACAACGTAATCGACGGTTCGTTTGACGTGTTCGAACGCAATACTTCAGACCTTTTAGCACGAACTCCTGTAGCACCAGGACAAGGACTTGGAAGTTCGTTCGTTAAAAATGTTGGTTCGACCAATACTCGTGGTTTCGAGCTTGCCTTAAATGCAAGTCCGATTCATAAGGAGAACTTCAGCTTTGACATCAATACCAATATTGCCTACAATAAAACGAAAGTGACAAGTTTAAAAGACGTGAGCTTAATTCCTTCAACGGATGGAGGTTTACCTGTTGGAACGGGCGTTAATTTGGCCTATACACCTGTCGGATTACAACCGCACTCTGCATGGGTATTCAAGCAATTATACAATGCCGAAGGACAACCTATTTGGGGAGCATTTGCCGATTTAAACGGCGATAAGAAAATTGATAATGACGACCGTTTTTACCGTCCGTTACGTCCGAACTGGACCTATGGTTTCGGATTGAATTTCACCTATAAAAACTGGGACTTTTCATCGAGCTTTAGAGGTCAATTTGGAGGATTGGTATACAACGCAAAAAAGCTTACCAATGGATGGAGAGATCGTTCAATACCACAAAACTCTACTAGTTTATCAAACGTACTGGATTTCAATAACGGAGCTTCTGATATCAATATCATCAACACCAATGGAAACGTGAAGTTTTCGGATTACTACTTAGAAGACGCTACTTTCCTTCGCTGTGAAAACATCGTTTTGGGATATCGAATGTCAAAGGTTTTAAAAGGAGCAAACATTCGCCTGTTTAGCTCAGTTAGCAATCCGTTTATCATTACGAATTACTCAGGTCAAGACCCGGAGAACTTCAATGGTATTGACAATAATTTTTACCCTAGACCAAGAACGTATACACTTGGTGTAAATGTAGACTTTTAATAATTAGATTATGAAGAAATTACTTATCGCAGTAGTCCTAGTTGCAACTACATTTACCAGTTGCCTCAACGACTTAAACACCAAACCAGAAGTAGAACTTACCCTAGAGCAACTCTTAGCACAAGACCCAGATGCTATCTCGGGAATTTTATCGAGATTGTACGCATCCTATGCCTTGTCGAGTATTAAAGGACCCGGTGAATCAGACATAGATGATAATGCAGGAGAATCGCCTTTTCTACGCGGAATTATCAACTTGCAAGATTTTACGGCAGACGGAATGAAAAACCGTTGGGGAGACGATGGATTAGATCAGTTGACAACAACGTCTAATTGGGACGAAAACAATAAATTTTTCCGTTATTTATACAATCGTATCTATTACACGATTCCGCAAGCAAACAACTTGCTAGCCGTTTTAAAGAACGTTACGGTTAACGATCAGGAAAATATCGTAAGTGAAGTGCGTTTCATTCGCGCCTTGGCATACTATTATTTGATTGACACTTTCGGGAAAGGAGTATTAGCTACAGAAGATAATATCGGTAGCTCATCACCATTACCACAGGCAAACAGACAAGAGTTATACAATTTTGTGGAGTCAGAACTCTTAGCCATCGAACCTAAAATTTCGGATGCCAATGGCTACGGAAGAGCTAACAAAGCGGTGGTTCAAATGTTACTTGCCAAGTTGTATTTAAATGCAGAGGTTTACACAGGTACCCCTAAATATACAGAAGCAGGAACCTTTATCAAAAAAGTTATCGATGCTGGAAGATATAGTTTAGCAGCAAACTTTGTCCAAAACTTCTCTGCTGACAACGACCAATCAACGGAGATTATCTTTCCTTTAATCGCCGATGCGGTAAACAGTCAAAGTTATGGAAACACAACTTATATCGTGAACGGAAGTCTTTCGGCAGACACGATGAATTTGGATGATTTTGGAGCTACTTCTGGTTGGGGAGGACACCGAGCAACCAGTGCTTGGTACGGAAAGTACTGCGGTGGTGTTACTGACCTCGCGCAGTTGCAAAGCTGTACCGATGTTCGCTCTAAATTGTTTTGGACTCAAGGGCATACTTTTGAAATGGCTGACTATAAGAAATGGACAGACGGGTATCCATCTGTAAAATTCAGAAATACAAAGTCGACAGGAAGCTCTACCTCTACTAACTTTTCAAGTACTGACTTCCCATTATTCCGCTTGGCAGATGCTTATCTTATTTACGCAGAATGTGCGCTACGAGGAGCAACTTCAGCAGATGCTGCTACCGCTTTAGGATATGTAAATCAGATTAGAACCAGAGCGAAAACAAGTACTATTAACTCAAGCCAATTGACCTTGGACTTTATTATCGACGAGCGTGCTCGTGAATTGAATTTGGAAGGACACAGACGTACCGATTTAATTCGCTATGGACGCTTTACTGGAGGGTCATATTTATGGCCTTGGAAAGGGAACACTGCAAATGGAACGTCAATTCCAGCGAATTACAAGTTATTCCCAGTGCCTTTTACAGCACTTGAGGCGAATCCAAACCTCACGCAAAACCCTGGATATTAATCACTAATCAATAATATCATGAAAAAATTATCAAACGTATTTCTTTTCTTTTGTCTTTGTTTTGCTTTTGTAGCTTGCCAAGACAATGATAATCTTGAATTCACTGTTCAAGCCCCTACTAACAAAGTTAGTTTGACCAATACCTTCTTGGGTGAGTATTTACTCACTCCACAAACCTCTAAAAACATCGCGGAGCGCTTTGTTTGGAATGAGGTTCAATTTGGAGGAACACCTACTGAGATTACTTACGACGTTCAATTAGCATTTAAAAATGACTTTTCGGACAAGGAGTCACTAGGAACCACCAAAGATTTAAACATGGCCATCACGGTTGAAAAATTGTTGACCTTGGCAGATAAAGCAGGATTAGACAACGACCCTACTACTACCGACAAACCTAACAAAGGAAAAATCTACGTACGCGTAAGAGCCTACGTTGGTAATGGAGGTAGCAATGCTCCAGAAAGTATTTCGGACGCCAAAGAAATGAACCTTACCTTACCAGAGGTAACCCAAGGTTCAGGAGTTCAAGCCTCGACTTGGGGGATCGTTGGATCGGGATATAACGACTGGGGGAATGCAGGTCCGGATGCACCATTTTATACCACAGACAAGGCAAAGGTGTACGTGGCGTACGTAACACTCAAAGCCGGTGAAATCAAGTTTAGAGAAAACAACGCTTGGACCAATAATTTAGGAGATGACAATGCAGATGGTACTGTTGAAGCCGGTGGAGCAAACATCGTATCGACACCGGGAACTTTCAAAATTACCTTAGATTTAAATGCCAATACCTACACCATGGAAAAATACTCATGGGGAATTGTAGGGTCAGGATTCAATGACTGGGGTAATAATGGACCAGATGCAGAGTTCCACTACGATTATACTACCAATACCTTTAAAGCTGGTGTAGCCTTGTTAGACGGTGAAGTAAAGTTCCGTTTAAACAATGAGTGGACTACTAATTTTGGTGGAGCTAACGGTACCCTAGCAACCGGTGGTGACAATATTAAAACAACCAAAGGATTTTACGAAGTTACTTTAGACCTCGTAAACAATACTTACAAAGTAGAAGCTGCTGACGTATGGGGAATTGTAGGTTCTGGTTATAACGATTGGGGAAATGCAGGACCAGATTTCACCTTCACACAAGTGAATCCTAAAATTTATGTAGCCAACAACGTTACGTTAAAAGATGGAGAAGTAAAATTCCGTCTAAACCAAGATTGGACTACCAATTACGGAGATACAGGAAATGACAAGATCTTAGATGCCGGAGGTGACAACATTAAAACAACGGCAGGTAAATTCCGTATCGTTATGGATTTAACGGATAGTGCTAGCCCAAAGTACACCATTAGCTCATTATAATTCAATTAACATTTAGAATACCTACACCGAATACGTGTAGGTATTCTTTTTTTATTTAAACCTACTAACAATGAGAATACAACTACTTTTTATTTGCTTTTTCACTAGCTTTTTATCGGTAGGGCAAATTAGTACTGCGCCTGCCACGCCAACTGTTAGTGACGAAATTGTACTTACGCTCAATACCAGTGGAACCGAACTCGAAAACAGTAGCAGTGATATTTACGCACACACTGGCGTTACCGTCGATGGTACCCAATGGTCTAACGTCGTTGGGAGTTGGGGAAACAATGCGACGCAACCAAAATTCACCAAAACTGCTGCCAACACCTATACCCTAACCCTACAGAACAATGTTTTTGACTATTACAAAGTAGCCGCCGGAAAAACGATTAGTGAAATAAACATCGTTGCACGCTCTGCAGATGGAAGCAAGCAGACCAGACCAGACATTCATCTTAAAGTTTTTGCCAATGAATTGAATGTTCAAATAACGGCCCCTACAACGAGCAGTGTATTTGATGCCAATGCTTCTTTTGAAATTCAAGCTTCTGCTACTCAAAATGCAGACTTAGAACTCTTTGTCAACGGAACTTCTGTAGCAACAGCTATGAATACAAAAGTCATTCGAAAGAATCACCAATTCACAAAAGTTGGTCAAAATACCATCAAGGTAGTTGCCACTACTGCCGGTGGAAAAAAAGAACAGGAAATCGCTGTCTATGTCAAAACTCCTACGACGAACGACACTAAACCCAATGTAAAAAATGGCGTTACTATTAATGCTGATAAATCGGTAACCTTTGTCTTGTTTGCCCCTAACAAAAATGATGTGTTTCTCATTGGAGAATTTAACAATTGGGCCTTGGAACAAGCGTATCAAATGAAAAAGGACGGTGACTACTTTTGGTTGACAGTAACTGGCTTAAATCCGGATACCGAGTACGCCTACCAATACCGAATTGACTACAGTAAAACTGTTGTGGACCCTTACGCTACCAAAGTTCTGGATAAGGCCAATGACAAGTATATCAAAGCGTCGGTATACCCGAACCTAAAAAGCTTTCCAGCAGGTGCAGATGGTATCGTTGCGACCTTTAAGATCAACGCAACACCTTACACTTGGAATCAAACCGTATTTAACAGACCTCAAAAGGAAAAATTGGTGATTTACGAACTTTTAGTTCGTGATTTTTCTGATACTGACAGCTATCAAGCGGTCATTGACAAATTGGATTACCTAGAAAAACTAGGAATCAATGCACTGGAGTTAATGCCTGTTAATGAATTTGAAGGAAATGATAGTTGGGGCTATAACGTATCGCAATTTTTTGCACTCGACAAGGCTTACGGAACTCAAAATAAATTTAAGGAACTCATTGATAAATGTCACGCAAAAGGGATCGCGGTAATTGTCGACGTGGTATTCAATCACTCGTACAGTCAGTGTCCCTTGCTCCAAATGTACGACTACAACAACAGTGCAGGTACCACGAGTAACAACCCTTTTTACAACGACAATCACAATTTTCAAAATGGCGCCTTGCGATTTGGATTTGATTTTAACCACGAAGCCACTATCACGCAAAACTACTTTAAAGACGTGATGAGCTACTGGATTGAAGAATTCAAAATTGACGGATTTCGATTTGACTTTACCAAAGGATTTACCAATACCTACTACCCTAGCTCGGGAGATCAATGGGGTAATGCATACAACCAAGCTCGAATCGATCGCCTTAAAGACTACGCGCAATACGTTTGGAACAAACACGGTAATGATTTCTACATCATTTTAGAGCATCTGGCGGACAATAGCGAAGAAAAAGTACTCGCAGATGCGGGAATGATGTTATGGGGTAAAATGACCCATAACTACAACCAAAATACTATGGGATACAACAGTGATACAGATATTGCTTGGGGGTATCACAAATCGAGAAATTTTAGCAAACCCCATTTGGTTACCTATATGGAAAGTCACGATGAAGAACGACTGATGTATAAAAATTTACAATACGGAAATACAAATGGTAGCTACAGCGTTAAAAATCTGGCTACAGCGCTAAAACGACAAGAGCTTGCAGGGGTCTTTTTACTAGGAATTCCCGGCCCTAAAATGATATGGCAATTTGGTGAACTCGGTTATGACATCAGCATCGATAACAATGGCCGTACCGGAAGAAAACCAATAAAATGGGACTATTTAAACGTTCCTGAGCGCAAAAATGTATACGACGTTTGGGCAACGATGAACGGATTCAGAAAAAAACACGAGGTTTTTTCAACAACAGATGTCGAATTGGATGTAGATGGCCTAGTGAAGCGAATCAACCTGAATCACAGCAGTATGAATATAGTGATCATTGGTAATTTTGATATGACCGCCAAAACTGTTACTCCTAATTTCCCTAGTACAGGTACTTGGTATGAATATTTTGGTAAAACTAGCACCAATATCAGCAATACCGCGGCACCTATCACCTTACAGCCTGGTGAATATCGTTTGTACAGCTCTAAAGCATTGGAAAATCCATTATCAACTGACGACCTAAGCCTGGACAAGGGTACTTATACGGCTTTTCCGAACCCGGTAGCAACGGAGCTCTTCCTCACAAAAGAAGTAGTAAATATTCAACTTTATGACCTTACCGGAAAGCGTTTGATTTCCCTAAAAAAGTTAGATCCGCTACAAGCAATCGACGTTCGTAACTTGCCAAATGGTGTTTACGTGTTACAATTTAAAACACCACAGCGCAGCATCATTCGAAAAAAGATCGTCATTCAACATTAATACTTAAAAAAAGCGCAGTGAATACTGCGCTTTTTTTATTTCAAATTATTTAATATAAAATCAATGGTAGGGTTAGTATTTTTATTTGCCGCGAAAGAATCTGTGATATGAATCGAGGGTTTCGCATACCCTAGTTCCATCAAATACTGAATATGATCAAGGTATTCAAGTGTTACTTTACCTGACAACAACGGCGAAAAATCATCCTTTTTACGGTACATATCAACTATTTTAACCAGTCCGGTCAAATACAAATAATCTTTCGTAAAACCTCCTCCTCGGTGTACTCTTGCTGTAATGTAAAACGCTCTCTCCTTATCTAAATCGTATACATTAGTCAATAAGCGAAACGTTCGGGAAAAAGTATACCCTTTGGCCAAACTGTCCACTGCAATTACTCTATAGGCCAATTCTTTTAACCTTCGTACGGTTAAATTTCCTGACATATACTCACTAAAAACAGCTAATCCTTCTTGGGTTTCGACATTGTTTGGGAAACCGTGTGAAAATATCTTCAGATCATGAGAAACACCGTTCATCGTGGTGACCATATGTACTCCGATTTCGTGATTTGTTAATATCGCTAGCTCATTTTCGGAATACTTATGGTTGGAATTCAATACTAAACTCTGTTTTGAATTAAGTACCATGGCAATGGCACTCATCGTTTCCGAATCCTCTATATTAAAGTCAAAATCATAATTTTTACCAAAGGTTGCAAACACGTCTCGTGCCGCTGCGGTGTCGTACTTAGGAATAAATTTCTCCGAGTGACTATCCTCTTCCTCAAAATGGAGAATAAATTTAGCGTTTTCCACGTCTTGTTCCGTAGGAGTACCAAAGACATGCAAGCTGTTATAATAAAAATTCTTTCCTTCCCCTATGGTTTCAATACAGCGAACTACGCCAGAATAGTAGTATACGATATCTTCGTACAAACTTCGAATTCTCTCGTCTGAAATTTCTTCCAATCGCTGTCCAAAAAACTTGCGGTGAATTTTAAACTTATCAAAATCTGCTTCAGGGTATTTAAACTCGGGATCTCTCTGAAATTTTGATTCAAAAAACAAGCGTTTCTGTTCTTCTAAATTTATCGGATTAATATAGCGTAGTAGCTCTATTTTCCGTACGAGCTTATCTATTTTCTTGTCGATCTTATAGAGTTCTTTGTCCGCCTCCTTTACCTTCATTCCTACTGTTTTAATTTGTCTTTTACTTGCCGTGGTACTCATGAAATACCTTGACTACTTGTGGAATCACCTTTTCCAAATATTCTTTTACTCCACGCACTACTTCCGGAAAAATCACCTGTTTTTCTTCATCACAATATACTTTCGATATTTCTGTAGCTAAAACCAAGGTGTTTTTAAAATGCTGAGTTATAAACTTTAAAAAGTACCCATTTCCTTGAAAGGTATCATTAATTCCAGCACTTACATCAATAGCATTGGGCAGCGTCATGTCTGCCAAAGTACTACACCACAGCTCAATGGTATTTGCATACTTTTCTCCATCCACATTGGCCGTCCCCAAATTCCATACTGGGACTACTCGATCCCAACGACGCCAATTATACGAATGCATATCAAAAACCAGACAAGTGTTATGTAAGCCTTCCAACTTTTGAATCAAGGCCTTTACCACTCGATAGAAGTTTTCATGCTTTCTGAGGCTCTCATCAACCATAAAAGCAGGTAGTTCCTCCTTCCACAATGGTTTTCCCCAAGCATCTTTATATATGGCTGTTTCTGGAGGTCTGTTCAAATCGTATTCAAATCGAGAATCCAGCCCTGCGATAACAATCGGATGGTTCAATACCATCTCTTTGGTACTAGGGTCCTCTTCGTACCAGCGCTCATATGCACTGTGTGTACAATACGGCCAAAGTTCATTTCTAAATTGATGACCGTCATGTACCGCTGCACATACATATGGGACATAGGCCTCCACTTTTAAAGTAAATGAATAATCCTCCGCAACTGCTTCAAATGGTACTCCGTCATTTATTTTATCAAGAATCTCCTGTATACTAAAACGTACCATCAATCCAATAATAATTTTAGTGAAGCAAAAACTTTTCGCTCCAAATGATCGACGGTACCATCTGCAAATATCACTTTCTTAATCTCGTTAAGCAGTTCTTTTTTATCCTCATGTGAATACTCGTTATCTTCCAGGTATTCAGTGATTTTTGACAATTTTCGCTCTTCATCACCATCCATGACAATTTCGGTATGCATTTTATTGTATACTGCTTCCTCTATTTTAGAGGAAATATACAAGCTCTCTTCTTGGGTTTCTATATGATTGCAATGTGCTACATATAGCAATACATAAGTTGTAAACTCTTCTTTTGTCCACATAAGTAGTAGGGTTATTTCTCTATGGGTAGTTCAGGCGTAGTTGCCCATTCCGTCCAAGATCCGTCGTAAATTTTAAAGTTTTCGATTCCGATGCTATAGGCAGCAAGAGCAATAATACACGCCGTTATTCCTGATCCGCAAGTAAATACAGGCAACACATTCTTTGCAACATAGTTTTCGAAGATTGCTTTCAAGGCAGCCTCATTTTTTAAGAAACCTCCTTCCAATACCTCCGTAAAAGGTACATTTTGAGAACTGGGTATGTGTCCCCCTCGTAAGTCTGCTCTGGGTTCGGGTACCCGTGCAAAAAACCTGTCTGCCGATCTTGCATCGAGAATACAGTGCTCTTCATCATTAATCATACTGAGCATTTCCGCTGTAGTACTCATGGCTGAAGCATTCCAACGTGCTTTAAAATCACCTGTACTCATTACGGAATTCTCTAACTTGGATTCCAAAGCATATCCTTTAGCTTTCCAAGCCTTTAATCCTCCGTCTAACACCCAAACATTCTGATGTCCAAAAGCCTTAAACAGCCACCATGCTCTCGGTGCTGAATAAATACCTAACTCATCATAAACAACGATATTGATAGTCGCATCTATTCCCAACTTTTGAACTTCCTGTTCAAACTGTTCCTCCAAAGGAACGGTATTCGGAAGAGCACTTTCTGTATTTGAAAAACGCTGTTTGATATCAAAAAATATAGCACCCGGAATTTGTTCATGAACCTGTTGTTCTGATGAAGTTCCCACCTTTTTAATGGTGGCATTCAATACCACCCAATTGCTATCGTTTAGTTGTGCTGCCAAAAATTCTGCATCCACAACTGCGGAATTACTAGGCCTCATTTACTCTTCTTTTTAAATCAGTCATTCTTCGGAACGAAGCATTCTTTTCCAAGACTTTACTCTCTAAAAAGTCGATAACCTTCTCCTGTAATTTTACTTTGGAAACTTTATTGATGTAAGTAATCCCTCCTGGACTCATAACATTTACTTCAACCAACTTCCCTCCAATTACATCAATACCTACAAAGTACAAACCGTCTTTTACCAATTTAGGTCCAATCTTAGCACAAAGGCGTTTTTCCGCGGCAGTCAATTTGTGTTTTTCTACACGTCCACCGGCTGTAAGATTAGAGCGATGATCTTTATCACCTGGTATTCGTCTCATCGCACCGATAGGTTGTCCGTTTAAAATCAGAATTCGCACATCGCCTTTTTCTGCGCCTTCGATATACTCTTGAAGAATTACATAATCAGATGATCCATCACTTTTACTGATATAGAAATCTAGGAGTGAATTAATATTGCCCATTGCGCTCTTTTCAATCAGAATAACTCCTGAACCTCCGTAACCATTAAGAGGCTTTAAAATCATCTTTTCAGATTCAGATTCCTCAATAGTCTTGATCAAATAGTCTTTGTTTTTTGATACATGGGTAACTGGAATGATTTCATTATCCGGATCTTCAAAGACTGCCGTGTATAGCTTATTATTTGCTTCACGCATTCCTTGTAACGAATTAATGACGACTACATCGTCCTTTACGGAATCTAAAAAGTTCAACATCAAAGGATCTAATGGCGGATTAGCTCTCATAAATATAGCATCAAACCCCGCTAAGGGCAACATTTCCTCTCGAAGTGTAGCCTTTTTGTAAAAGGATTTAATACTGGTAGGTACCTTGTCAAACCTGTTGATAATCGTACAAAACGCATTGGTCACACTATTTCGTATTGTTAAATTTGACGGAGTACATATTGCAACACCGTGTCCCCTTTTAGCACATTCATGAATTAAAGTCAATGATGAATCCTTTTCTGGATTAATCTCTTCCCAAGGATACATTAAAAAGCATATGTTCATTTACAAATCAGTATTATATAATAGTTTATGAATTTAAGTAAGGTTGTGTTGCGTTGTGTTAGTTTATTGTTATTTTACTGCTTCGTAATTGTCGTCCCAGTTTTTTGGTCTGGGCTTTCCTAATTTTCCGACAGACTTCGCTACTAGCGATGCTACGGTAGCATCACCGGTTACGTTAATGACTGTTCTACACATGTCTAAAGGTCTATCAACCGCAAAAATCAACGACAGTCCAATGGCTAATTTATCGGCAGGGAATCCTACTGCTTCTAAAACGATTACGAGCATCACCATACCAGCACCTGGTACTGCTGCAGATCCTATCGATGCCAACAAGGCCGTTACGATAATGGTTAACTGATCGGCAAAAGTCAAATCAAAATTAAGAGCTTGTGCGATAAAAACCGCTGCCACTGCCTGGTACAAACTCGTTCCATCCATATTAATGGTCGCTCCAACAGGCAGTACAAAACTCGATACCTCTTTATCTACTCCGATGTGTTCTTCAACGCGTTCCATAGTTACAGGTAAGGTCGCGGCACTTGAACTCGTAGAAAATGCTAACAATTGAGCTGGACTTAACTGCTTTAAAAACCACACAGGATTCTTTTTGGTAAAAATTGCCACCAAACTCATATAAACGACTACCATCAACGCCAAACCTCCTACTACGGTTAAGGCATATCGCAATAAAGCTATAAGTAAATCCGGATCGTTAGAGCTCACTACTACATTTGCCAATAAGGCAAAAACAGCATAGGGTGCAAACAACATAATCAGATCGACCATTTTCAAAATGGCCTCATTCAGTGAATCGAAAAACTTTTTTAACGGTTTCGACTTCTCCTCTCCCACCAACAACATTGAAATTCCCAAGAAAATGGTAAAAAAGATAACCTGTAACATGGCCTTGTTCGTACTCATTGCTTTAAAGGCATTGTCAGGTACCATATCTACTAAAAACTGCAAAGGACCGCTGGTTTTTTGCTTAGTTGCCTCGGCAATTTTTGCTCGCACACCATCACTAGATGCGTATGATTGTGTCAATTTTTCGATAGTCGCTTCAGAAATTCCTTCACCAGGCTTGGCAATATTAACCAAAAGGAGCCCTAAGGAAATAGCTATTACCGTTGTTAACACGTATATTCCGATAGTACGTACACCGATATTTTTAAACTTTGAAATGTCTTTTAAATCAGAAATTCCTTTGATTAACGAAGCCATAATTAATGGAACAGCAATCAGTTTGAGCAGGTTCACGAATATGGTTCCCAATGGCTTGATCCAGTTTCCGACAAAGGTGGGTCCAAAGTCAAACGTTGTCATTCCCAAACCAAAAAGTATTCCCAGCAACATTCCGATTAAAATTTTCCAGTGTAGTGCTATTTTTTTCATGTAAGTAAGTTATTTTTCCAAAGGATAAAAGTATAAATAATTATTTAAAATAATTGTGACTTTATTTTAGTAACTTGTGTCAAACCTATTGGAGATAAAAATTATTAACCTTAACAAATCAATCGAACTATGGCAGGTATTTTAGACTTATTAAACAGCGACTTAGGAAAAACCATTATTTCAGGAGTTGCAGGTTCAACCGGACAGGACACAAATAAAACGAGTAATGTATTAACGATGGCTTTACCTGTTTTAATGAAAGCAATGGAACGAAATGCATCAACACCGCAGGGTGCTGAAGGTTTAATGGGCGCTCTTTCAAACAAACACGACGGGAGTATTCTCGACGACTTAGGAGGTCTTTTTTCTGGAGGTGTCAATGCAGATGTATTGCAAGACGGATCTAAAATTTTAGGTCATGTTCTCGGAAGTAAACAAGGAGGTGTTGAACAGGTAATAGGTCAGAAAGCCGGAATGGATGCTGGTGCTGTGGGAGATATCTTAAAAACTGCTGCTCCAATTTTGATGGGCGTGTTAGGAAAGCAAAGTAGAGCTAATGGCGTGAGTAATCAGGCCGATATTAGCGGACTTTTGGGTGGCTTGCTCGGTGGCAACTCCAACGCTAAAGAACAGTCGTTTTTAGAGCAAATTTTGGATGCTGATGGAGATGGTAGTGTGATTGATGATGTTGCTGGAATGGTTTTAGGAGCTACTAACAACAAAAACTCTGGAGGCCTATTGGGCGGTTTGTTAGGTGGTATTTTCGGAAAGAAATAAGATAAAATGATTAACCTCATAAAAAAGCCCTGTAGTTTGAACTACAGGGCTTTCTTTATATCGATAGGTGCTTCGTTTTAGGTCAACATTCCTCCGTCAACCGACAACGTTTGTCCTGTAATGTACGAACTCATATCAGAGGCTAAAAACACACATGCATTCGCAATGTCTTTAGGAGCTCCCATTTTCTTTAATGGAATAGCCTTACTGTACTCTTCGATAACCTCTTCTCCGAGTTTCGCTGTCATTTCTGTAGCGATAAACCCTGGAGCAATCACGTTACTTCTAATATTTCTAGATCCTAACTCTAAGGCTACTGATTTAGAAAAACCGATAATACCCGCTTTTGAAGCCGCATAGTTTGCTTGTCCTGCGTTTCCTTTGAGTCCGATAATTGAACTCATATTGATAATCGAACCAGCACGTTGCTTCATCATCGGTCTTACCACCGCTTTTGTTAAGTTAAACACAGACTTTAAGTTTACCTCGATAACCTTATCAAAATCTGTTTCTGAAATACGCATTAAAAGATTGTCTTTTGTAATTCCAGCATTGTTTACTAAAACATCAATAGTTCCAAACTCTTCCAATACATTTTTAGCCAACTCTTGAGCAGCGTCAAAATTTGCTGCGTTTGACTGATATCCCTTTGCCTTTACACCTAAAGCTGCCAATTCCTTTTCCAATTCTTGAGCGGCTTCTACTGACGAGTTAAACGTAAAAGCTACGTTACATCCTTGTGCTGCAAATTCTAAAGCAATTCCTTTACCGATACCACGAGTAGCCCCAGTAATAATTGCTGTTTTATTTTCTAAAAGTTTCATTTATTAGTTGTTTTAACTAAAAGCAAATATAGTAAATAGTGTTGCTTACGAAAATACTTCTAAGAAATTATCGCAAATAAAAAAACTCGAAATACCAGTGGTATTCCGAGTTTTCTTCTTAAAAAGTAACTTCCTTATTGTTTTACTTCTTTCTTATCGACGTAGTTGAATAAGTAATCCACGTCCATTTCTTTGATCTTTCCGAGTTTCTGTAACGACTTTACATCGAGATCTTTCTTATTTCCAATCACCATTACATTGTACGACTCTCCTTTGATGTTGTTATCAAAGAATGCTTTTAAATCGTCAATAGTCATGTTCTTGATCGTATTGTACATCTCCTCTCTATTGTCGTTTTCAATACCTAACTTTTTGAGGCGCTCATACGACCAGAAGATATTCGATTTTGTAATACGCTGAGCTGCAATTTTCTTTAAGGTAGCTTCTTTAGCTGCATTGAATTGCTTTTCTGCCTCTGGCATGTTGTTCATCAAATCCATCATAGCATCAACAGCCTGCTCTAATTTATTCGCCTGCGTTCCTACATATGCCATTACGTAATTCGATTTATCACGCTTGTTCGCATTGCTATACGCAGCAAAAGCCGAGTATGCTAAAGATTTACTCTCTCTAATTTCCTGGAAAACAATTGATGACAATCCACTTCCAAAATAAGTATTGAACAAACGTGAAGCCGCTAAGTTTTTAGGGTCAAATGGCTTTCCTTTTGCCAAAAACAACATTTCTGTTTGTACCATGTCGTAATTGGTAAAGAAAACGTTTCCTCCTGTCTTAGTTTCTTCGTACTGCTTCGCTTCTGGGTAATCTTTAAACTCCCCGTATACTTTGTGGTTCGCGTTTAAAGCTGCTACCGCTGCATCAACATCCTTTCCGTAATAGAAGATACGTTGCTTGTAGTTCTTTAAATCTTTTACTAAGTTCACCAAGTCTTCAGGATTGATTGCCTTAATCTCATCTATTTGCATGATATCGCGTAAACGAGAATTTTCACCGTATTTACCGTAGTTCATCAATCCGCTCCAAAGGATATTTCCTTTCTGCACTTTTCCATCTTGACGACGCTTGTAGATTTTTTGTACGTACTTATCAAACGCTTCCTGATCGGCCTTTGCATTATCCCAAAGGTGCTCTAACAATTCCAATCCTTTTGGAAGATTTTCTTTAAGTCCACGTAAACCAACATACGTTTTATCATCTTGAGCACTTACATAGTAATCTACTCCTAACTTGTAAAACTCTTTCTTGATGTCTTCAGCGCTGTACTTATCAGTACCTAAATACTCTAAATACCCCACTGCCAAGCTTAACTTTTTGTTATTGTCTTTCCCCATATCAAAAATGATATTTAAGTCAAACAAATCATTCTTTTCGTTAAGTACATAAGACACTTCAATATCATTAGCTGTTTTAGCTTGCTTGATTGCCGTTTTGTAATCGATAAACTTCGGTTGTAATGGAGCTGATTTACGTGCAGAAAATGCTTTTACGTATTCAGAAGTTTTATCTCTGTTCAAGTTTACAGGCGTAATTCCAGGATTCGCTACCTTAACGATGTTTTTATCCTCCCCTTTTCTCTTGTAAACCACTACGTAATTGTCACCGTAGAACTTATTGGCAAAAGCAACGAGTTCTTCTTTAGAAATCTTTTTAAGATCGTCTAAGAACTTAACCTTATCCTCCCAATTTTCACGATTAATGAATGCATTGTAATACGCTGTAGCTAAGGCTGTATTATTTTCATAACGTCTGGTTTGACTCAACTTTAAGTCATTTACCACAGCCTCTATCATCCATTCCTCAAACTCTCCTTTTTTTAATTTCTCAACTTGCTCCAGAATTAAGTCTCTTACTTCTTCCAAAGACTGTCCAGATTTTGGACTACCATTAAACGAGTGGAATCCATAATCGTTCATAAAGTAAGGAGAACATCCTGCGTATTGTACCGCTTGCTTTTGATTTAAGTTTAAATCTAACAATCCAGCATTTCCATTTGCCATGATCATATCACAAAGCGTCACTAACTTCTCTTCTTCCGTTTTCACTCCTTTTGAACGATACGAAATAGACACGCGCTCAGAAGTAGGTCCGAATACCTCTTTTACCACAGGAGCCGTAATAGGTTGTTCAGTAGGTAAAGTAGGATGTGTTAACTCTTTCTTTTCGAACTTTCCGAAGGTATTATTCACCTTTTGGATGGTTTCATCAAAATCGAGATCTCCTACCAATACAACTGCCATATTGTTAGGCACATAGTATTTATCAAAATAATTATTGATATCAATCATCGAAGGATTCTTTAGGTGCTCAGCCGTACCAATAGTCGATTGCTGACCATAAGGATGGGTTGGGAACAAACCGTCTAACATAGCGAAATACTCTTTCCATCCATCGTTGTCTTGTCCTCTATTGAACTCCTCAAAAACGGCCTCTAACTCCGTATGAAATAAACGAAGTACTAAAGTTCCGAAACGCTCAGATTCCACATCCAACCACTTGTCCAATTCATTGGCTGGAATTTTGTTTTTATAAATAGTCTCTTCGAAAGAAGTGTGCGCATTGGTTCCAGTGGCCCCCAATGAAGATATCATATTGTCATACTCATTAGCTACTGAGTAATTTGAAGCCTCTAAAGAAATTTTATCGATTTCTTTATAAATCTCAACCTTCTTCTTTGGGTCCTTCTCTGCTCTGTGCTTTTCGTATAAGTCAGAGATTTTTTGGATAAATCCTTTTTCTTTTTCCCAATCTAAGGTCCCGATTTTATGGGTTCCCTTAAACACCATGTGCTCTAAATAGTGTGCTAATCCAGTAGAATTTTTTGGATCGTAATTAGATCCTGCACGCACGGCGATGTAGGTTTGGATTTTTGGCTCGTCAGTATTTTTACTTAAATATACTTTTAACCCGTTATCTAGGGTGTATAAACGTAAACCTGTTGGATCGTTGGTAACGGTTTCATACGAAAACCCGTTTGCGTCTTTTGATTGCTCCGTCTTCACTTCGGTATCCACCTTAGTATCCGACTTTTTACAGCTGACGACAGCTATAAATAGCATGCTAAAAAGTAGCAATTTGCTCTTAGTCATAATATATAATGTTTGATTAAAATAAAAAATCCGTTGAATTTACAAATTCAACGGATTTTTGAAAGATAAATTATATTTTATTTAACATTTCTTAACGAAATGTTGTTGGTTTATGATAAAACCTTTGCTACCATCTCACCAATTTTAGCTGGAGACTCAACAACGTGAACTCCGTTTTCAGCTAAAATTTTCATTTTTGCTTGTGCAGTATCATCTGCTCCACCAACAATAGCTCCAGCGTGTCCCATCGTTCTTCCAGCAGGTGCTGTTTGTCCAGCGATGAACCCTACAACTGGCTTGCGGTTACCGTCAGCTTTGATCCAACGAGCTGCTTCTGCCTCTAGGTTACCTCCGATTTCTCCGATCATTACGATCGCCTCTGTTTCGTCGTCATTCATTAACAACTCAACAGCTTCTTTCGTGGTAGTTCCGATAATTGGATCTCCTCCAATACCGATAGCAGTAGTAATTCCATATCCTTGCTTCACTACTTGGTCAGCAGCTTCATAAGTCAATGTTCCAGATTTAGAAACAATTCCTACTTTTCCTTTCTTAAAAATAAATCCAGGCATGATTCCTACTTTAGCTTCTTCTGGAGTAATAACTCCTGGACAGTTAGGTCCTACTAAAGTACATCCATCGATTGCATCGATATACGCCTTCACTTTTACCATATCAGCAGTTGGAATTCCTTCAGTAATACAGATGATTACTTTGATTCCAGCCTCAGCAGATTCCATAATAGCATCAGCAGCAAATGCTGGTGGTACAAAAATAATAGAAGTATCCGCTCCTACCTTTGCAACAGCCTCAGCTACTGTGTTAAATACAGGCTTACCTAAGTGCTCTTGTCCTCCTTTTCCTGGAGTTACACCACCAACTACGTTGGTTCCGTAATCAATCATTTGTCCAGCGTGGAAAGTTCCTTCGCTTCCTGTAAATCCTTGTACTATAATATTTGAATCTTTATTTACTAAAACACTCATTGGTTTGTTTTTTTATTTTTTAAAGTCAGACAAAAATAATCTTTTAATTGACTTTTCACAATTAATTTTTTGTTACTTTTTTTCTGGATTCGTCGCGTTTTTCAAATACACAACTTCTCGCAAGGTTTGACGATATTCACGCTGTGGAGTTCCGTAGTAAATTCCCTTTTTGAGAGATTTAGACACTCCCGTTTGTGCCATTAATACCGTTCCCTTTTCAATGGTTAAACCACTGATAATACCTACTTGTCCCCAAATAGTTACTTCGTCTTCAATAACCGTACAACCGGCAATACCAGTCTGTGCTGCTATTAAACACTTTTTACCGATTACCGTATCGTGCCCGATGTGGACCTGGTTGTCAATTTTACTTCCTTCGCCTATCGTGGTATCTCCTGTAACCCCTCTATCGATAGTACAAGAAGCTCCCAAATCAACGTGGTTTTCTAAAACTACACGACCTCCAGAAATCAATCGGTCAAAACCTTCCGGGCGGTTTTTATAATAGAAGGCATCGCTACCGAGTACGGTATTCGAATGGATGGTAACGCCATCACCGATGATACAATCGTTGTTGATCACTACATTGGCGTGAATACAACAATCCCTACCAATACGTACATTTTCTCCTATGAAAACATTGGGTTGTACTACCGTATTTTCACCGATTACAGCCGATTCAGCAATGCTCGCAGTTGCGGCGATAAAAGGATTAAAATGTTTGGTTAAGGCATTGAAATCACGAAAAGGGTCGTCACTTATTAGCAGGGACTTTCCTTCTGGACAGGCCACTTCTTTATTAATCAATATCGTGGTTGCCTTTGACTGTAACGCTTTGTCGTAATACTTTGGGTGATCTACAAAAACGATGTCACCAGGTTCTACAACGTGGATTTCATTCATTCCTAAAACTTCGAAATCTGCAGCTCCTACAAATTCTACGTTCAACAGTTCGGCAATTCCCTTAAGGGTTTGTATTTCTTTAAACTTCATATAAATCAAAATTCCCGCTTTTCAGCGGGAATCCATAAATTATTCTTTAATACGTTCTGAATACGCTCCTTTTTCAGTATCGATTTTGATCTTATCTCCCTCGTTAATGAAAAGAGGCACATTGATACGAGCTCCAGTTTCAACAGTAGCTGGCTTCGTAGCGTTCGTTGCTGTATTTCCTTTTACTCCTGGTTCTGTGTGCGTCACTTCCAAAATTACGTGTGATGGCATCTCTACTGAAAGTGGTGATGCATCTTCGGTATTGATTAACACCGTCACTACTTCACCTTCTTTCATTAAATCTGGTGCATCTAACACCGATTTCTGTAAGGTGATTTGATTGTAATCTTCCGTATTCATAAAGTGAAAATCATCCCCTTCAGCATACAAATACTGAAACTTATGAGTTTCTACACGAACGTCTTCAATTTTATGTCCTGCTGAAAAGGTATTATCAATTACTTTACCAGTAGTAACACTTTTCAATTTTGTTCTTACAAAAGCAGGTCCTTTTCCTGGCTTTACGTGTAAAAATTCAATGATTTTAAAAATATCGTGGTTGTAGCGAATGCACAATCCTTTCTTTATATCTGAAGTTGTTGCCATAGTTTTTACTATTTAATATTCGTTAACTTGCTTTAAAATATCCTTTCATAATACCTCGATGAGAATCTTTTACAAACTGTAATATTTCATCTCTCTCTGAAGTAGCTTGCATTTCTGCTTCGATAATCTCTACTGCTTGGGTATTGTTGTAATTCTTTTGGTATAAAATTCTATAGATATCTTGAATCTCTCTAATTTTCTCCGTTGTAAATCCACGTCGACGCAGTCCTACTGAATTAATTCCCACGTAAGAAAGTGGTTCACGTGCTGCCTTTACATACGGAGGAACGTCTTTTCTCACCAAAGAACCTCCAGTGACAAAGGCGTGATTTCCAACCGATGCAAATTGATGTACAGCCACCATACCTGCAAGTACTACATTGTCGCCGATAGTCACGTGTCCTGCCAAGGTAGTATTGTTAGAGAAAATACAATTATTTCCTACAATACAATCGTGTGCCACGTGGCTATACGCCATAATTAAACAATTGTCTCCAATTACGGTTTTCATTCGGTCAGAGGTCCCTCTGTTAATCGTTACACATTCTCTGATGGTAACATTATCACCGATGATCACCGTAGTCTCCTCATCATTGTATTTCAAATCCTGTGGAATGGCAGATACTACCGCTCCTGGAAAGATTCTACAATTGTTTCCTATACGTGCACCCTCCATAATTGTCACATTTGAACCTATCCAGGTTCCCGATCCAATTTCTACATTAGCGTGAATGGTTGTAAAAGGTTCAATCACTACATTACGCGCTATTTTTGCTTGTGGATGAACGTATGCTAAAGGTTGATTCATACTTCTTATTTTACTTTAGAAATCTGCGCCATCAGCTCGGCCTCACACACCAATTTACCATTGGCATACGCATAGGCTTGCATATGAGCGATTCCTCTTCTTATCGGGGTTATTAATTCACTTTTGAATATCAAAGTGTCTCCAGGAAGTACCTTTTGTTTGAACTTCACATTGTCTATCTTCATAAAATACGTCAGATAGTTTTCAGGATCTGGAACAGTACTCAACACGAGGATTCCTCCACATTGAGCCATCGCTTCAATTTGAAGTACTCCAGGCATTACTGGTGCTCCTGGAAAATGTCCTACGAAGAAATCTTCGTTCATCGTCACATTTTTCATCCCTACTACGTGTCTGTCACTCAACTCTAATATTCTATCCACCAATAAAAATGGTGGACGGTGAGGTAAAATACTCATGATTTTATGAATATCCATGAGTGGTTCCTCATTGAGGTCGTAACTAGGAACGTTATTTCTCTTTTCTTGTTTTATGATCTTTGCTAATTTTTTAGCAAAAAGTGTATTTACCAAATGACCTGGCTTGTTTGCAATAACTTTACCGCGAATTTTAGTACCTACCAAGGCTAGATCACCAATGACGTCTAAAAGTTTGTGACGGGCAGCCTCATTAGCCCAGTGTAGGGTTAAATTATCGAGAATCCCGTTCGGTTTAATCGCGATATTGTCCTTTTTGAAGGCTTTCTTCAACTTCACCATAGTCTCGTCTGACAATTCCTTGTCAACATAAACGATCGCGTTGTTTAAATCTCCTCCTTTGATCAAGTCATTCTCTAATAACATTTCAATTTCGTGTAAAAAACTGAAAGTTCTCGCAGCAGAGATTTCTTCTTTAAAATCACTGATAGAATCTAAAGTAGCGTTCTGAGTTCCGAGAATTTTAGTTCCGAAATCAACCATCGTGGTTACCTGATACTCATCAGAAGGCATTAAAATAATTTCGCTGCCTGTTTTTTCGTCTTTATAGGTAATAATCTCCTTGACGATGTATTCTTCAACTTCTGCATCTTGTTCCACGATTTCAGCCTGCTCTAAGGCTTCGATAAAGAACTTTGAAGAACCGTCCATAATTGGAGGTTCCGATGCATTAATTTCTATGAAAAGGTTGTCAAGCCCTAAACCAACTGCAGCCGCAAGTACGTGCTCAGAAGTTTGGATTTGAACACCTTTTTTCTCGAGGTTCGTTCCTCGTTGTGTGTTCGTAACGTATTCTGCTTTTGCCTCAATGATCGGTGATCCTTCTAAATCCACTCGAACAAAAGCATATCCAGTATTCACCGGAGCAGGTTTAAATGTCATTACCACCTCATTACCAGTGTGCAAACCAACACCTGATAGAGTTACTTCGTTTTTAATTGTTGTTTGTTTCTTACTCATTATTTCTCTTTTGAGTATTTAGTTCTTTTTCAAGTTTATGAATTGTTGTTGCTATGTTCGGTAAATTTTTAAAATGGACATACGATTTGTTGTAGTCCGAATATCCAAAAGCAGGTGTTCCTTGCACGACGTCACCATCTTTCAAACTGCGTCCGATACCTGATTGTGCTTGGATCTTTACATTATTGCCAATATTGATGTGCCCTACGATTCCTACCTGTCCTCCAATCATACAATACTCACCGATTTTTGTAGATCCGGCTACACCTGTTTGCGAAGCAATCACGGTGTGCTTTCCAATCTCCACATTGTGGGCAATTTGGATTTGATTGTCGAGCTTTACTCCTTTTCTAATAATCGTAGAACCTAAAGTGGCTCTGTCAATGGTCGAATTGGCTCCGACATCCACATTGTCTTCAATAATAACATTTCCTGTTTGAGGAACGGCCTTGTACTCTCCATTTTCGTCAGGAGCAAACCCAAAACCATCCGAACCGATAATGGTTCCCGAATGAATTTTACAATTAGCCCCGATTACAGACTCTGAATATATTTTTACACCGGCAAAAATGGTCGTATTATCTCCAATAACTGTATTGTCACCTATATAAGAGTTGGGATAAATCTTAACATTATTTCCCAACACCACATTTTCTCCGATATAACTAAAGGCTCCGATGTACTCTTCACTACCAATTTTTGCGGATTTCGCAATATAATGGGGCTGCTCTCTACCGACCTTGTTGTTCTTCACTTCATTGTAAAACTCCAACAATTTCGAAAATGACTTATAGGCATCTTCTACTTTTATCAAGGTCGTTTCCACGTCTTTTTCCAACTGAAACGATTTGTTTACTATGGTAACCGTAGCTTTGGTCGTATATAAAAATGAATTGTATTTAGGGTTGGCTAAAAAGGTTAAAGAACCTTCTTCTCCTTCTTCTATTTTAGAAAGCTTAGACACCTCAGCATCCTCATTTCCAATAATCTCTCCTCCTAAAATGTCGGCTATTTGTTTTGCTTTGAATTTCATTAATGGCAAAAGTAGTTAATTTTGTTTAATTAGCTATTTCAATTAAGTGATGTTTTCGATGGTTAGCGCATTTTTGGATAACACAAGTAGTGTTTCGTAACAGGTTGCGCAAGGGCTTGAACATTCAATTGATCAGAGGCCGCAGCAATATCTTTCAATTCACCGCTCTTTGTGTAGATAAGGATAGGCTTATTTGTAAAATACGCCTGATTTGAGATTTGTTTATCGTAGACAAAATAGGTCATTTCTTCATCCGAAAGGTCAAATTCACGCTTTACTCGTGCCTTGATATTACTTACATAGGCACTATCAAAAGGCTCGTCTTGTAATTCAATTCGCAACAAATTTCTGTGAATAATCATTTTACAGAGTCGAGCTAAAATAGGATCGTCGTGATTAATCCATTCTTTTATCGACAGCAGTACGTCGTAATCATCAAGCCTAGAAAATATTTCCAGAGTTTCTTTCGAAAAGTTGTCCTGACGAACTTCATTGTACAAAAAATAACGCAAGGCTTTGCTGGCAAATAAGTCTTCTCCTCTCGAGGCCAACTCCTTCGCGCGTTTCAATACACTCACCAACGTTTGCTCAGCAACCAATCCGGTTTTATGCAAATATACTTGCCAGTACATGAGTCTACGTGCAATAATGAACTTCTCTACAGAATAAATTCCTTTTTGCTCAATTACCAACTCGTCATTAACGACGTTCATCATGGCAATAAGGCGATCAGAAGAAATGTTTCCTTCTGCGACTCCTGTATAAAAACTATCCCTTTTTAAGTAATCCAAACGATCGATATCCAACTGACTTGAAATCAACTGATTTAAAAAGGCGCGATCGTAGTTTCCCTCAAAAATCTGAATTGCCAAACTCAATTTCCCGTCGAACTCCTCATTGAGGGCCCTCATAAATTTTAGCGAAATCTCTTCGTGTGCAATACCGTTCACGATACTGTGTTCTAAGGCATGTGAAAAGGCACCGTGACCGATATCGTGCAATAATATCGCTATACAAACTGCTACTTCCTCCTCATCCGTGATACGCACCTGTTTAGAACGCAACACTCGAATCGCTTTTTGCATGAGATGCATACAGCCCATCGCATGATGAAATCTCGTGTGATTAGCTCCCGGATACACCAAGTTTGACAATCCCATTTGGGTCACCCTGCGCAATCGTTGAAAGTAAGGATGCTGGATAATATCAAAGATCAGGGAATTCGGGATAGAAATGAACCCGTAAATCGGATCGTTTAAAATTTTTAGTTTATTCGTTTGCTGCTTAGTCACCATCAGTTATTCATCAATTTCTAACAAAAGAATTATAATTTCTGGATAAAACCAAATCCGAGAAAGTTTAATTAACGTATTTTTAGCTTTTGAACACACAACAAAACGCCTATTTAACGTTTTGTTTAAACAATACATTGACGTGCATATGAGAAATATAGATATACTATGGGTGGATGATGAAATCGACTTACTAAAACCACATATTTTATTTTTAGAAAAAAAGAATTATACGGTGCAATCGTGTACCAACGGTGCAGACGCCATCGATATGGTAAAAGAACAACAATTCGACATTGTTTTTCTTGACGAAAATATGCCCGGTATCACAGGACTAGAAACACTTTCCGAAATAAAGCAACTCAATCCGAACCTACCTGTGGTTATGATTACCAAGAGTGAAGAAGAATACATTATGGAAGAGGCCATCGGGTCGAAAATTGCTGACTACCTCATCAAACCAGTAAATCCGAATCAAATTTTATTGAGTTTGAAGAAAAACCTCGATCATTCGCGCTTAGTTTCTGAAAAAACTACCTCCAACTATCAACAGGAATTCCGAAAAATAGCGATGGATCTCGCCATGGTGAACACCTTTGAAGATTGGACAGAGCTCTATAAAAAATTAGTGCATTGGGAATTGGAACTGGAAAACATCAATGATTCAGGGATGCTTGAGATTTTAGAATCTCAAAAAGTAGAAGCGAACAGTCAGTTTTTTAAATTCGTAAAGAAAAATTACCAGGACTGGCTTACCGGTTCACACAAACCTACCTTTTCGCATACGCTGTTTAAAGATTACATCGTACCCAACCTCAAAGCCCCGAATGGTGTGCTGTGGATAGTTATTGATAACTTGCGTTACGATCAATACCGCGTGCTAGAGCCCTTTATAAACAATTATTACAAAAAAGAAGAGGAACATTCGTATTTCAGTATTTTACCAACGGCAACCCAGTACGCTAGGAATGCCATTTTCTCGGGTCTTATGCCTTCTGAAATGGAAAAAATGTATCCTCAGTTTTGGAAAAATGACACCGATGAAGGAGGAAAAAACTTATTTGAATCTGACTTTTTAAGCAGTCAAATAAAGCGATTAAGCCTGGATATCAAACATGAATACTACAAAATTATCTCTCTAAAAAACGGAAGAGATTTAGCCGACAGCTACAATGCTACCAAACACAATGACCTAACCGTAGTCGTATATAACTTTGTTGACATGCTCTCTCATGCTAAAACAGAAATGGAAGTCATCAAAGAGCTCGCAGGTGATGACAAGGCATACCGATCATTAACCGTTAGCTGGTTTAAAAACTCTCCTCTGTTTGAGATCATCCAGAAAGCACAACGACTGGGACAGCGATTGATAATTACTACCGATCACGGAACGATCAATTGTAAAACACCTACAAAAGTCATAGGCGACAAGAATATTAGCTCTAACCTGAGGTATAAAACAGGACGCAGTTTGACTTATGAAAACAAAGATGTCTACGCCGTGAAAAATCCTAAAGATATTTTTCTACCGCAAGTAGCTATTAACAGTCCTTTTATTTTCACAAAAGAAGACATGTTTTTTGCCTACCCAAACAATTACAACCACTTTGTTAAGTATTATAAGAACACGTATCAGCACGGAGGAATTTCTCTGGAGGAAATGATTATCCCATGTAGTATCTATGAACCGAAGTAAATGAAAAAAAGTTACTTACTCTGTACCTTATTTGGCTTGTTGCTTTGCAGCTCATGGGCTCAGGCCCAAACAGACGCAAAAGCTCTGGATAAGGCCGCTATCAGTATCGAAAACAGCGCTATTCAGTACGACGGGCGTTACTTTAGTATAGGATACCCTATGGGAGATGTTCCGGAAGACAAAGGTGTTTGTACCGACGTTGTGATACGAGCCTACCGCAAACTCGGCATTGACTTGCAGCGTCTCGTTCACGAGGATATGCAACGTAGCTTTGAGCAGTATCCTAAATTGTGGGGACTCAAAAGACCGGATGCTAATATTGACCATCGCCGTGTTCCCAATTTAATGACGTTTTTCAGTCGTTTCGGAAAGGTAAAAAAACGAAGTACAAAAGCTGCAGACTACCTACCCGGTGATATTGTTTGCTGGCGTCTATCCAATGGACTCACCCATATAGGTCTGGTCGTTTCAAAAAAATCAAGAGATCAGAAACGTTATATGGTCATTCATAATATTGGTGGTGGCCAGGTAATTGAAGACGTCTTATTTGACTATACCATTATCGGACACTACTCCTATTAAACTAAATTTCCAACAATCTAAAAAGTTAATTACTTTTGTGGATATGAACAGAGATTACACTTTAGAACAGCTGACTGAAATTGCAAAAGAAGTCATTGAACAAGCACCGAGCAAAGTGCTACTTTTTAACGGTGAAATGGGCGTTGGAAAAACAACTTTAATAAAGGAAATCTGCAAAGAGCTAGGTATTGAGGATGTTGCAAACTCGCCGACATTCTCATTGGTTAACGAGTACCATACGGCAGCGAAAGAAATTGTATATCATTTTGACTTTTACAGAATTGACGATGAAGAAGAAGCCTACGATATGGGAATAGAAGACTATCTGTACAGCAATCACTGGTGTTTAATTGAATGGCCTGAAAATGTCAAAAATTTATTACCTTTAGATGCGGTGCACATCCACATCAAACAATTGGACAACGGTCAACGCAACATCGAACTAAACTCAACTAACAAAAACTAATGAGCGCTATTACTTCACCTTTCACCAAAGAACAATTAATGCCCCAACCTGAAATGTTGGAGATCAAAAAACAAAAAGGAGAATTGTTTATTGGACTTCCAAAGGAAACTCATTTTGAAGAAAAGAGAATCAGCTTAACTCCAGATGCCGTATCGGCTTTGGTGGCTCACGGTCACCGAATCGTCATTGAAGCAGGTGCTGGTGAAGGTGCTAATTACAGTGACAGAGAATACTCAGAAGCTGGAGCAAAGGTTTCTTACGACATCAAAGAAGTATTTTCTTGTAATATCGTACTCAAAGTAGAGCCGCCATCTTTGGACGAAATTAAGATGTTAGTTCCGCAAGCGGTATTAATATCAGCGCTACAGTTAAAAACACAGGAGAAAAAGTATTTCGAGGCTTTGGCTAAAAAACGAATTACAGCCATTGCTTTTGATTATATTAAAGATGAGTTAGGAATTTACCCCATCGTAAAATCACTAAGTGAGATCGCAGGAATTGCCTCTATGCATATTGCTGCCGAGCTTATGAATACTGCTAATGGTGGTAATGGATTACTCCTCGGAAATATTGGTGGCGTACCGCCGAGTGATGTAGTTATCATCGGTGCAGGTACTGTTGCTGAATTTGCAACACGATCGGCAGTTGGGCTCGGAGCACGTGTTAAGGTATTCGATAATTCAATTTCTAGATTGCGCAAATTACAAGCAAATATCAATACGCCACTGTATACCTCAACCATTCAACCAAAAACGCTTGCAAAAGCACTGATGCGTTGTGATGTTGCCATTGGAGCCTTACGAGGAGAAGACCGCTCACCCGTGGTGGTAACACAAGGGATGATTGAGCAAATGAAAGAAGGTGCTGTGATTGTCGATGTGAGTATTGACCGCGGAGGTTGTTTTGAAACGTCACGCGTTACCACGCATAGCTGTCCTACCTTTACCCACAGTGGTGTTATTCATTACTGTGTTCCGAATATTCCTTCGCGCTACGCGCGAACGGCATCCGTTTCTATCAGTAATATCTTTACCCCTTATTTGCTAGATATCGCAGAAGAAGGCGGCTTTGAAAACGCTGCGCGTTTTGACAAGAGCTTGAGAAATGGCATGTACTTTTACCACGGCATCCTCACAAATAAAACCGTTGCTGATTGGTTTGATTTACCTTACAGAGATATCAACTTATTATTTTTATAAAGAAGGGCCTATTTTTTTAGGCTCTTTTTAATTGGCATTTTGATAGTTCGGCAAGTCAAATTCAAAGACAGTCCCTACTCCTAACCTACTTTTTAGTTTGACTTCAGAACCGTGGAGTTCGATAATTTTTTTGACGATGGCCAAACCTAAACCAATTCCCTTTTCTTCGCCTCTTGCCGCACCTTGTTCGAGACGCTTAAAGATGCGTTGAGACTCCTGCTCTGAAATTCCTGGCCCCGCATCTTCAATTTGAATCTTCGTTGCCGTTTGACCTGTCAATACACGCAAGAACACTATTCCTCCATCTTTCGAAAATTTAAGAGCATTTTCAATAATATTCTGCAATACGCGCTCCATCAACTTGACATCCGCCATTACTGGGCTCATTACAGGAGGTATTTCGACAGCAATTTGAATATTGCGTTCCTTTGCTAGCAGGGTGTATCGTTCTTTTAAATCGTACAGCAAATCATTTATATAAAATGGTTCTGGATTCAGATGTAGTTTTTTAGCATCTAATGTAGCGTATTCAAACAGGTGGTTTACCAAATTAGTCAAGTGCAATGCACTTTTTTCAATAACTGCCATGAACTCTCTCCTATCGGCGGCCTCCATGCGTTCTTCCCGCATCGTTAAGGTCTCTACATAACCTCTTATCGCTGTTAGTGGAGTTCGTAAATCATGTGCGACATTTGCGATCAACTCTTTCCGAAATCGCATCAGTGCTTCCTTTTCTTGAATGTGATTCGCTATGGTTTGGGCCATATCGTTAAAGGTAAGGGCTAACACCGACAAATCTGACTGGGCCGCTGCAGGTATCCGACTGCACCAATGTCCTTGTCTAAATTCATTTACGTGATAGATAACTACCCGTAAGCTCTTTGTCAAAAACCACACGAGTAAACTGCCGCACAATACCGCAAAAACCATCGTAATCAAGGTTGACCTCAAACTCAATGCTACAAAATAGTCTTTAAACAAAGTCGCACAAACTTCGTGAAACTGTTGGCTTGCTAAAATAATATAGATGTATCCCTTCCGATTGTTTTTCTCGAAGGCTGCTGCCGAAAATATTTTCCGCTTGTTAGCTTCTCTTGGGTCTTCTCCTAGCACATAGCGATTTCTATTAGCCAGAAATTGTTTTACAGGTACAAGGCTTACTTTTTTCAACGGCTTGTATGGATTGCTATGATCTAGTACCACAGAATACAATATCTCACCGGTTTCGTTGAGTAAATACACTTCAATAGCTCTATTCACCGACATCATATCGTGCATAATATCATCGAACAAGGCTTTATTCACCTCTCCGTTTTCTAGAAATGGAGATGCGTCACGAAACTTTTCTTCAATAAGGTGATTGGCAACATTGATATTTAAACGCTGTGTAGTTTGACTGTAAAATCGTTCCACTAAAAAAAAGGTTAACAGCATGTACACTAAGCTCATGAATAAAATAATAACTAAAAAGGATAAACCTAGCTTAACTATTAACCTATTTGAAATGCTCTTTAGGGTTTTCATGGGAGGACGTTTTAAATTCGTCACTAAACCTATAGCCTACCCCCCATGTAGTTAATATAAATTTAGGATCTGACATATTTGATTCTAACTTTCCTCTCAATCTATTTATATGTGAATTTACAGTATGTCGGTAGCCATCAAAATCGTAGCCCCAAACCAACTCTAGTAATTTTTCTCTACTAAACACCTTTCCCGGATTCGAAGCCATTAACACCAGTAAATCAAATTCTGTAGGTGATAAATTGAGCACACGTCCTGACAAGGTTACTTTTCGCTCTTCCTTTAATATACGTAACTCATCAAACTGCAATTCATTGTGGACGAGGCCAATTTTATGAGAAGTAGCCTTCTCAAACCTCCTCGTCACCGCCTTCACACGGGCAATAAATTCACGAACACTAAAAGGTTTGGTAATATAATCGTCAGCTCCCAACTCTAAACTCAATACCTTATCGAGTTCTTCCGTCTTTGCTGTCAGCATGATTACCGGTGTCTGTTTTACCAATCTAATTTGTTTACAAACCTCTATTCCATCAAGATTTGGCAAGTTTATATCCAAAATAATGAGGTTATAGTCTTCACGCAAGGCAAAATCCAGCCCTTTATCCCCCTCTCCAACCTTTACTACTTCGTAGCTTAAGTCCTTCAAATGCAAGGCTATTAAATTGGCTATAGCCATGTCATCTTCAATAATTAGGGCTTTCTTCGACATTGGGTTGTGCAAATTTTTAGGTAACTGGGCTAACTTAAAAAAATTCGATGTGATATAAAAATGATTTTTTCGTGATACTTCTGTGATTCTTATCGGAGTTCTTTACCTCATTAAAATTCAGCTGCAGCGAATTATTTAATCTATAACACCCAACAATCATGAAAAAAACTGTAGAGACACTTCAAAACAGCCCCCATGAAGCGAGAATGCACTCCATTGCTAATTCTTTGCTAACACTTAACAAAGCTCCTATTGCACACCTTTCGACTGCAGAACAGGAACAGTTTATACAATTCGGTTTTGGCAGTGCAGAAACACCTGCCCATACCAATGTATACGAAGCCTTTGCGTATTGGTGTCAAAAAACACCGTCAGCCATTGCTGCAGAGCACCAGAACCAACAAATTAGCTATCGCGAGTTAGATAACAGAGCAACCATCATCGCCTTGTTACTGAAACAAAAAGGCATTCGTCAAGGTGACCGTATCGGTTTGTACCTTCCGCGATCCCTCCATTTTTTAACTGGTTTGATCGCTATTCTAAAACTCGGAGCAGTATACGTACCTCAAGACCCTAGAATTGTGCCTGCAAACATGTTGCGAACTATAAGTGAACTCAGCGAGCAAAAATTGATACTCACACTCGAAAGCTTTCTTGAAGATATGCCTCTCGACACGAGTATTGCCATTGACAGTACACTTGACAATCCTCTGTATCAAAATCTATACGGAAACATCAAGTTAATCAATCATCATCGTTACTCCGATCAAAGCAGTTGCTTTATCTTATTCACTTCGGGTACTACGGGAACCCCCAACGGCGTCGAAGTAACGCATCAGAACTTATGCAATATTTTATATACTTCTCCTGGTAATCTCCACATACTACCCGGAACAAAAGTAGCGCAACTGTTAAATATTTCTTTTGATATGGCTGCTTGGGAAATTTTAGGCTGCTTAGGTAATGGTGGACATTTACTCATTCGCGACAAAAGTATTGCAGCCACAGCTGAACAGGCGGAAGTTATTATTGCCACACCTACCATTTTAACAGGTATCGATAGCGATCGCTGTAAACATGTCAAAACCGTTGCAGTAGCCGGCGAGCCTTGTCCGTTAATCCTAGCAAAACAGTGGTCGGCAAAGGCAAACTTCTACAACTGCTGTGGCCCGACAGAAACCACCATCGTAAATACCATGCACCTTTGTTCTCCTTCAGAAAATGAACTCAGTATTGGCAAGCCCACTCCAAACAACAGTGTATACATACTCAACGAAGACCGAAAACCCGTTGCCATAGGTGAAGTAGGAACCATGTGGGCCGGAGGTAACTGTGTAAGCAAAGGCTACTTAAACAATCCCGAGCTGAATGATAAAAAATACGCTCCTGATCCATTCTTTTTCGGTAAGCGTACCATGTTCAATACCGGAGACCTCGGTAAATGGAACGACCACGGAGAACTCATTCATTACGGACGTATTGACGATCAAGTAAAGATCAAAGGATTCCGAGTTGAACTGGATGCCGTAACGGCCATTATAGAACGCTTTCCCGAAGTTACACGGGCGGTGAGTATGAAGTTTGGTGACGCTTTGGTAGCAGTGATTAGCCCCGTCCCGATATTCCCTGAAGAACTAACCGCTATGATTCGCGAGGAAATCCAAAAGGAACTCCCCTATTACTATGTTCCAGGACAGATGGAATTCGTAAAGGAGCTCCCCAAAACATCTCGTGGAAAAATTGACAAAAGAGCTGTAAAAACCTTTCTAAACATCCAAAACAATGAACGCTAATACCCTACCACCAAAAAAGTCCTTGCTTTACCGCCTAGGCAAGCACCCCTTGCTCATTCCCTACCATCGTCTGTTTCTGATAGTCGTCTTAATCAACAGCTATATCGCCTATCGAGGGCTCGTTGATTGGAAGTGGTTTGAGAACAATGCCTTTTCGCTAGAAGCCATCGGCAAAATAGCGCTTCTAAATTTCACCATAGGAATTATAATGCGACAGCAATACCTCATTAATATGTTGTTTGCTATTGCGACGAGTATTCCAAAATCATGGCCCCTAAGCATTCGCAGGGTCGCTGCCAAAGTGTATCATTTTGGTGGCCTACACAGCGGGAGTACTACTGTGGGAACACTTTGGTACGCAGCTTTTGTTTTTGGAGTTTACCATCAATACCTAAACGGAGCTAGTGGCATTCCTTTATCATTAGTTGTGGTAACAAGTGCAATCATAAGCTTGCTAGTTCTTATTCTCATTTTTGCCTTACCCAAAATGAGAGCGAAGCGTCATAACAGTTTTGAGATTACGCATCGAATTGGCGGATGGACAGTGTTAGCACTCTTCTGGATTCAAATGCTACTTATTGCCAACGCGAATCACCCAGGAACTCCTCTTGTATTCTTGGTAGATTTTTGGGCGCTTTGCTTAATTACCACTAGCGTTGCCCTTCCATGGTTGCGATTAAGAAAAGTAGCTATCGATATAGAACGACCGTCAAACCACGTAGCGTTGACCTCTTTTAACTATGGGGTAACACCATTTGCAGGCTCGTCAACATCCTTGAGCAGAAACCCCTTACTCGAATGGCATGCCTTTGCCAATGTACCGACACCTGATAAGGATGGGTTTCGCTTAACCATTTCAAGAGCTGGAGACTGGACAGGCAAATTTATCAATGAACGTCCCGAGAAAATATGGGTAAAAGGCATTCCTACTGCGGGTGTTGGAAACATAGACAAACTTTTTAATAAGGTTATATGGGTAGCTACCGGAAGTGGTATTGGTCCGTGTATCCCGCACTTATTGCTTAATAAAACGCCTTCAGTTTTGGTATGGGCCACCAGAAACCCAGAAAAAACCTATGGTAATGATTTACTAACTGAGATCAAGAATGTTCAACCTAATGCTGTTATCTGGGATACAGACGCTCATGGAAAACCCGATTTGGTGACCTTGGCGTATCAGGCACTCCAAGAACACCAAGCAGAGGCTGTGATATGCATATCTAACCAGAAATTAACCCAACAGGTAGTGCACCAAATGGAATACAGAGGAATTCCTGCCTACGGAGCAATCTGGGACTCTTAATAACACAACAAAAACCAACTCAAATGAATGTACTATTCGAACAAATTGGCAGAGTCATCATTGCCAAACTCAACAGGCCAAGTTCTTTAAACGCCCTCAATTCATCTACGATGTATGAACTGATTGAAGGACTAAAAAAATACGATACCAATCCTGACATTGGTTGTATCGTACTCACCGGATCGGAACGAGTTTTCTGTGCCGGTGCCGACATCAAAGAAATGTCTCAAAAAAACTTTAACGACATGTTTAACGAAGATTACTTTGGGTACTGGGAGGTCTTTGCCAAAGTCAAAACACCCATTATAGCCGCTGTTTCAGGATATGCCTTGGGAGGTGGCTGCGAACTCGCTATGATGTGTGACATTATTATCGCAACAGAAAATGCCGTATTTGGACAACCGGAAATTAAGCTTGGCGTCATCCCTGGAATCGGCGGAACCCAACGCCTGACATCTTTAGTAGGAAAGGCCAAGGCTATGGATCTTATATTATCTGGAAGAAACCTGAGTGCTCAGGAGGCCTTTGCCAGTGGGCTCGTCTCAAAAATTATTGCAGAACAGCATTTTTTGAATGAAGTTATACAATACGCTCAAGAGTTAGCCACCTATTCTAAAACGGCTTTAATAGCTGCTAAAGAAACCATCAATCAATCGCTGGAATGCAGTTTAAAAGACGGCATCGTATTCGAGAGAAGACTTTTCCATGCTCTCTTTAACACCGATGATCAAAAAGAAGGCATGACCGCCTTTTTAGAAAAACGCACTGCCACATTTAACCAACAAAAAACCGCTTAAATCAAAACACATGAAAAAATCAATCTTTATTACCATCGCACTTTTTAGTTTTCTTTCCTTAATGGGGCAAGACAACAAAACAGAGAAAAAGACCTCGAAAACCACGTTTGCCATGATGCCCATACACAACAGTGGTGCTGGCTTCAACAATGTGTTTTTAGGTTCGCATGAGCTTAATGAACGCAAAAAACTAACCTTTTACAGTGTTTTTTGGGTAAACCCTTCCTTCGGAAATCAAGGAAAAGACCTGTTTTTAGAAACTGGGATTGGACTGGGCTACTCTTTAGCAAACAACAAACTCTATTTAAATCCTAGTTTAGGTTTTGGTCATGGAAAGCTGCTGTCGGGAGCTGCTGAAACCAAAATTGGTGAAAGCCTTATCCCTAGCTTATTCATGGTTTACAACAACGGAAATTTCGAATTTGAAGGCTATACTGCCTATTATATGAGTTTGCGAGGTGAAGGAGCTTCTCAAGACCTCCTTTTAAACTGGGTTATTCCTGGAATCAAACTCAACAAACACCTATCTGTAGGCGGTTTCTACGAACATTTAGGACAAACACGAAGTGACAGTGGCGCTACGAAAACCTTGTATCAATTTTTAGGAGCCTATGTAAAAACCACCCTTAACAACGGTGTTTGGTTTCGATTTGCTGCTGGTCCTAACATTTCGAACGACAACTTAAACTCCAAAGAGTTTTACAAAATCCAAGCTTTTATTCCATTGTAACAAACACAATTGACAAAGCCGGTGAATCCGCAACAGAATTCCTTGGGTATACCCTTTGAAATTTCTAATTTTGCGTTCGAAATAAGAGATTATGCATATACTAAAACGAATAGGCTATTACTTAGTAGGTGTAGCCTTAGGATCGGTAGCGGTTCTTTTCTTCTGGAAGAACAAGAATGTTTCCTTCCCATACGGGCCCGATGCGAGAACCTTAAAGTCAATTCGTATTAAGAAACGACTGTTCTCAGAGGAAGCCTTGGCAGTTATGACTGCAAAAAAAATAGACACCGCCTATATTAGCGCAGTCTTGCTCAACGCAGATGTAGATTTTGGAAAAAGTAAACCAAGACAAAAGCCTTGTGCTGAATACCACATCACTGGTAAAGACAGTTTAAAAAACACATCGCTGTATGTAATTCGTTGCGATTCGACCGCAACCATACAACACATCACAATAGAATAAAGAAAAGACCGAGCTTAAAAGCTCGGTCTTTTTCGTTTTACAAAAGTTTTACTAATCGTACTTTTATTTTTTTCCGTTCTTGTGCCTCATTGATATATTCAATCAATACCTCCGATCCTTCTTTGCGCAAGAGTAACTCATAAGCTACTAAGTTTCTAGAATCATCGTCATTAATAGCCACAATCTCAAAGCCCTTTCGCAGTCCTTTTTTATAAACAGGAGCCTGCAAGTCCACATAGTTCACCATGATTTTTCCTTCTTTTTTTCGCAGAGAAATTCCTGACAAAGGGAAATCAAAAGCCTTCGAATACCAGCTATTTGGCTTGAGATACATGTATTGATTTTTATAATCCAATACTATGGTAAACCGCTGGATAATTTTCGCTCCCACAATCCCCATGAATCCTTTCATTGCGGTAACTCCCGCCTCGCTGTGCGAAAGTGCTATTGGCATGGCTTCAAACGCATAGGGCCCGAACTTTAATGAGTGAATTCTAATTTTTTCAGATGTCATTTCATTCCCCAAGCCTTCTGATTTTTTTACCAGGCTTCTACCCGCTTTCTTCGCGAGTTTATGAGATTTTGCAAAAGGACTATTCACCAACAAGGTCATTCCTGCACCACTGTCAAATAAAACATCTCCGTTAAATGTAAGCCCTGAGCTCAATGTAAATTCCACTGGAACCAACGGAATAGGAATGCCCTCACTAAACTTGAACTTCACCTTTTTAAACCCCGTTAGGTCCACAGCTTCGATAGTTTTATACAGTGTCAATCGACTTTGTTCGTAATCGAGTTTTGTCACGTATTTATTAAGCAAGGAATACCCTGTGATACCGTCAATTTGAACACCAAATGCCTGGTTGAGATTCGACATATCTTTTAAGACAAAAGTAGTATCATCCAAAGTAACTCCAGAAGCATAGTTCAGCGTATGCCCTGTAGCCATATGGTATACCTCACTACCCGAAGCTCCTTGAACGGCTTGTTCAAAATTACTTTTCACCCCTAATTTCTGAGCCGCTATACTGTCGAGTACATCGGCAGTAGCCCCAGTATCAAACACAAAATGCAAGGGTTTGGAGTTATCGACAGCAACTCGGATAAAAGTATGTCCGTCTTTTGTCATCTTCATCGGTAAACTCGCTACCTGCGCCACAATTCCATGGCAATACAGGAATACCGCAATAACTAATTTTGTTTTTTGCATATCACAATCTTATTAATCCATCCACAAAAA
Source organism: Tenacibaculum litopenaei (assembly GCF_964514025.1). Lineage (NCBI taxonomy): Bacteria > Pseudomonadati > Bacteroidota > Flavobacteriia > Flavobacteriales > Flavobacteriaceae > Tenacibaculum > Tenacibaculum litopenaei. The sequence continues at coordinate 84,692 of NZ_CAZEQT010000006.1, read as the reverse complement.
AAGTGACAAATACTGGTAGTAACCGTTATCAACTATTAATTTGTGTTAACTAGTGTTAATTACTTCTTATACTTGTCGTACAGTCCTTTTCCAGCTTTTATCAATGGAAGTACCTTTGCTAAGCGATTTAATCGTGTAGCTTCGCGTTTTGCCTCCGAGATATGCTGTGCAAATTCCCGCTGCTTTCCTGGTGTTAAGCTCATAAATGCCTGCTCCAAAGCGGCATCAGCCTTCATGGCGACTGCCAATTCTTCAGGAATACTAAGGGCCGCTGTTTTCTTCTTAGGCTTGTAGAACTTCCCTTGCTCTGCATTCATTACGGCCTCCTGTAAATAACTCTTAATTACAGGCACCAATGAAGGTTCAATTTCCGCGAGTCTCCATTGCCGAAGCGCTTGCGTTTTTCCTTCCTGTGCATTGACTAATAGCCCAGCCTCGTCCTTTAAATACACTCCGTGGTGAAACCACAAACCAACATATTCTTTAAAGGCCGCAATTCCGATGATGTTTTTCCCTTGGTAGGTATAGGTTGGAGCCTTCCATTTAAAGGTTTCTTCAACGGGCAATGCTAATAACAAAGAACGCAAGAGCTTAAGCTCTTGCGTCCATTTTTCGTGATTATCTATGTATTCTGTAACTTCTGCAATCATTAATTGGCTACTTCACTGGTAAATTTAATTCTCATAAGACGCAATTCTTCATCGTCGTAATCTCCGTCAAACTCATCCAAGGCATCTTGGATTTTATCCGTTTCAGCATCCATAAAATACTCGTGAATTTCCTCTTGTTGATCTTCGTCTAAAAGATCGTCAAGAGCATAATCAATATTCAATTTGGTTCCTGAAAACACAATAGCCTCCATCTCTTTAATCAACTCAGGCATTTCCAATCCTTTAGATTTTGCGATATCCTCTAATGGAAGTTTTCTATCGGTATTCTGAATGATGTATAGCTTTAACCCAGAGTTCACCCCTGTACTTTTCACAATCAGATCGTCAGGGCGCATGATTTCGTTTTCGTCAACATACTTACCGATCAACTTAATAAACTCCTTTCCGTATTTACGAGCTTTTCCTTCACCTACCCCGTGAACTTTTGACAATTCGTCAATAGTTATCGGATACTTTAAGGCCATATCATTAATTGATGGATCTTGAAATACGGCAAAGGGCGGTACTCCTAATTGTTTTCCGACCTTCTTTCGCAAATCTTTCAACATACTTACGAGCTTATCATCAACCCCTACTGACTTTGCCTTCGACACGGTGATAATGGTACCATCATCATCGGTAGCATAGACGTGATTCTCCGTCATCATAAAAGAATGAGGCTGCTCTAAAAAGGCTTTTCCTTTCTCTGTTAATTTAATAACACCGTACTGCTCAATTTCTTTACGAATCAAATCGGCCACGAGTACTTGTCTTATCAAGGCCATCCAATAGTGATGATTGTGCTCTTTACCAATTCCAAAAAACGATTGGCAGTTAGTTTTGTGCGACTTTAACAAGGCGTTTTCCTTACCTACCAAGGTATTTACAATCTCTTTCGGCTTGTACATTTCATTGGTGTCGCGAATCACACCGAGCAGGATTGCCACTTCATTTTGGGCTTCCATTTTTTTCTTTGGATTCCTCATATTGTCATCCATGTCTGCTCCATCACCATTTACTGCATCAAACTCTTCTCCAAAATAGTGCAGTAAATACTTACGTCTATTCATAGAGGTTTCCGCATAACCCACAACTTCTTGTAGCAAGGCGTGCCCTACTTCTTGTTCCGCTACGGGTTTGTTGGCCATAAACTTTTCGAGCTTTTCTATGTCCTTATAAGAATAGAAGGTCAAGCAATAACCTTCCCCACCATCACGACCAGCTCTTCCCGTCTCTTGGTAATAACTTTCCAAACTCTTCGGAATATCGTGGTGAATCACAAAGCGGACGTCGGGCTTATCAATCCCCATACCAAAGGCTATGGTTGCTACAACCACATCACAATCTTCCATTAAGAACATATCCTGATGCTTGGCCCTTGATTTGGCATCAAGTCCAGCGTGATAAGGAACCGCATTGATCCCGTTTACCTGCAAAATTTGTGAAACTTCTTCTACTTTCTTTCTACTCAAGCAATAAATAATACCGGATTTCCCAGTATGCTGCTTGATAAATCGAATAATATCTTTTTCTACATCCTTTGTTTTCGGGCGTACCTCGTAAAACAAGTTGGGTCTGTTAAAAGAAGCTTTGTAAACATTGGCATCTGTCATACCCAATGTTTTAAGTATATCTTCCTGTACTTTTTCGGTAGCCGTTGCGGTTAACCCAATAATAGGTACATTATCAATCTGCTTGATAATCGTTCGCAAATTTCGGTATTCAGGTCTAAAATCATGACCCCATTCTGAAATACAGTGAGCCTCATCAATGGCCACAAAGGAAATTTTTTGCGCTCTTAAAAACGCTACATACTCTTCTTTTATAAGGGATTCCGGGGCTACATATAACAATTTTGTAACACCGCTTTCTATATCCGATTTTACTTGGCTAATTTCTGTTTTGTTCAAAGAGGAATTCAAAACATGTGCAATTCCTTGGTTTTCAGAAATTCCACGAATAGCATCTACCTGATTCTTCATCAGTGCTATCAATGGTGAAACCACAATTGCTGTCCCTTCCTTCATTAAAGCGGGCAACTGATAACAAAGTGATTTACCTCCCCCAGTAGGCATTATTACAAATGTATTCTTATCATTTAAGATGCTACTTACGACATCCTCTTGCAACCCTTTGAACTGATTAAAGCCAAAAATCTTTTTTAACGATTCGTATAAATCCGACTGCTCTATATCCATCTGTTACTATCAAATTAAAAACTAAATCTAATTTATAAAAAAACTATCAATAAAAAAGTGATAAACTTTATTTTTATAAGTTTTCATACCTAAAATATTTCTATTTTTACAACTTCAATGGAACTTAAATTTTACAACTTGAAAAATTCAAGCGATATCCTTTCAACTGCTAAAGACACGATACTTTTACAAAGCAACGCAATTGCTAATTTAACAAATTTATTAGACAATTATTTCATCGATGCGGTAAACTTTATATTAAACTCATCAGGTAGAGTTATAGTTACCGGAATTGGAAAAAGCGCCAATATAGCTACCAAAATTGTAGCGACCTTAAACTCAACAGGTACGCCTGCAGTTTTTATGCATGCAGCCGATGCCATTCACGGTGATTTGGGAAATGTACAACAAAACGATACCGTGATTTGTATCTCCAAAAGTGGAAATACACCTGAAATTAAAGTACTCGTGCCGCTTATTAAAGCTTCAGGAAATAAAATAATCGCTATAACGGGTAACCCGACGTCATTTTTAGGAAGCAATGCAGACTTCGTGCTCAACTCGTATGTTGAAAAAGAAGCCTGTCCTAATAATCTGGCACCAACCACCAGTACCACGGCACAATTAGTGCTCGGTGATGCCTTGGCTGTTTGCTTGTTAGAAAAACGAGGGTTTACAAGTAATGACTTTGCCAAATACCACCCAGGAGGCGCACTTGGAAAACGTTTGTATCTCCGCGTATCGGACTTAATTAAGAACAACGAATTACCAAAAGTCACAGCAGACGCTAGCGTAAGTGATGTCATTGTTGAAATCTCAGCAAAACGCCTCGGTGTAACCGCTGTTGTGAACCAAAACAACGCCATCGAAGGAATTATTACGGATGGAGACATCCGACGTATGTTGAGCAAAACTTCGTCAATTGAAACGTTGCAAGCTCAAGACATCATGAGCTCTGCACCTAAAACGATTCACGTGGATGCCATGGCCGTAGTTGCTTTGGACACCCTTGAATCAAATAGTATCAGTCAAATTTTAGTCGTTGATGACGCTGACCAATACGTCGGTGTGGTTCATTTACACGATCTTATTAAAGAAGGAATATTTTAAATATGGCTTCAAAAGAAATGTCATTTCTAGCCCATCTTGAAGAATTAAGATGGCATATGGTCCGCAGCTTCTCAGCTGTTTTTATCGTCGCTATTGTTATTTTTGCCAACCTTACCTTTGTTTTCGAAAACGTATTGTTCGCTCATCTCAAACCCGACTTTGCTACCTATACCTTTTTTTGTGAAGTTTTTGGTGCCATCGGAGTCGATAGTGATTTCTGTACCATTAGTTTTAAACAAACCCTTCAGGCACTTAATCCTACTCAGCAATTGATGACCGCTATTTGGTCGTCACTAATTTTAGGATTCATCCTAGCCTTCCCTTATGTTTTATGGGAATTTTGGCGTTTTATAGCTCCTGGACTCACCACTAAAGAGCGCAAAAAGTCAAGAGGATTTATCTTCATTTCCTCATTGCTCTTCTTTTTAGGGATACTGTTCAGCTATTACGTAATCATACCGATGTCTGTGTATTTCTTTTACAATTTTCAAATCGCAGAAACGGTTGTTAACAACTTTAAACTAGACGCATACATCAGCCTAGTGACCAACACTTTACTTGGAATTGGCGTATTCTTTGAGTTACCCGTTCTTATTTTCTTTCTTTCGAAAATTGGTTTGGTTACCCCGCAATTTTTGCGCACTTATCGCAAACACGCCTTAGTGGTTGTCATGTTGTTATCCGCAATTATTACACCACCCGATGTAGCGAGTCAAATTATCGTATCAGTACCTATTATGATACTCTACGAAATCAGTATTCACATTTCAAAATTAGTTACTAAAAAACAAGAAAGTCACTATGTCACAAAAAGTCCAAGAGTTTAACGAATATCGCGCTAAGATGAATGAGAAAATCTTAGCCTCTGACAATAAAGTTATCAAGCGTATCTTTAACTTAGATACCAATGCCTATAGTGAAGGACACTTACCTGTTAAGACAAAAGAATTGTTGGGGTTAGTTGCTTCTGCAGTACTTCGCTGTGATGATTGTATCGCCTATCACCTTGAAACGGCCTACAAACACGGAGTTAGCAAAGAAGAGATGATGGAGACCATGTCAATAGCAACCTTAGTTGGCGGTACCATCGTTATTCCGCATTTAAGACGAGCTGTGGAATTCTGGGAAGCACTGGAAAGCCAAAACTAAAAAATCAACTAAAGAGTTTAAGTTTATTTTAAGAATAGACTTCAACTCTTTCCTTATTTTTGACGCGAGAAGTAATTATTTATGAAGTTAAGAGCACAAAACATACAAAAGTTATACGGAAGTCGTAAAGTAGTAAAGGGGATTTCTCTGGAGGTACAACAGGGAGAAATCATTGGGCTGTTAGGTCCGAATGGTGCCGGAAAAACGACCTCTTTTTATATGATTGTTGGCATGATTAAACCCAATGATGGTGCTATCTTTTTAGACGATGAAAACATCACGGATGACGCGATGTACAAGCGCGCTCAAAAAGGAATTGGCTACCTCGCACAAGAAGCCTCTGTATTCAGAAAACTCTCAGTGGAAGACAATATTATGTCGGTACTAGAATTTACGGATCGCAGTAAACAAGAACGCAAAGCTCGTTTAGAGGAGCTCATCGAAGAATTTAGCTTAGGACACGTGCGAAAAAATAGAGGTGATCTCCTTTCTGGTGGGGAACGCCGACGTACAGAAATTGCGCGATGTTTGGCTTCTGACCCAAAATTTATTTTATTAGACGAACCTTTTGCCGGTGTAGATCCCATTGCGGTAGAAGACATCCAGGGAATTGTAGCCCAATTGAAAAACAAAAACATCGGTATCTTAATTACCGACCACGATGTACAAGCCACTTTGGCAATTACGGACAGAACCTACTTAATGTACAACGGTGGGATTTTAAAAGAAGGTACACCCGAAGAACTCGCAGAAGACGAAACGGTTAGACGCGTTTACTTAGGAAAAGACTTCGAACTAAAAAAGAAGAAGTTTTAATGCAAGGAACTAAACACCAAGTACTCAATACTTTTTTTTTACTTTTTCCTTTTGTACTTCCGTTGTTAGCCAGCAGCACTCATACGGAATTGATTGAAAAAACGGTCGACATCAATGTACACGATACTTATTTCGTGATCAATTTTAGTCATCTCAGTATTTTTATGGCCTTAGTAATGGCTATCACTCCATTACTGTACTTTGTGCTAATCAACGGCAAACGAAGGTATTCAAAAGGGATATTTATGTTGCAACACAGCAGTAACTTTATCACCTTTGTACTTTATTTTGTCGGTTTGCTAGGTGTGGTTCAGGCAACGCTTCCAAGTAGAGCTTTTGTGAATACGCATCCACTATTAGACGATTTGGTAGACGTAAACGTCGTGATAACATTGGCTTTATTGGTAATCGCGGCAAATGCTCTTATACTGAGCCCTGTAGTGGTACTCATCGGCTTTTTACGCGGAAAAAAAGACTTGTAAAACTGCGCGTGCCCCTACCTTTTCCACAGTTATAAATCTTTGTAAAAATAGTGACGCGCTTGACCTGTTATTGGGAAATCGGGTACCGAACCGATACAGTGATACCCACATTTCTCATAGAATTCTTTGGCTTGAAAAGAAAAGGTATCAAGCATTACCTTGGCGGCACCGTTACTTTGGGCAAAAGCCTCAGCTCTTGCTAAAAGCGCACGGCCTACCCCTTGACCTCTCAACTCTTTGGAAACCCACAAAATGCGAATTTCCAGACCTCCATAATAGCCTATACCTCCCAAAATGCCTCCTTTTATTTCAGCATTTTCGTTTCTAACAATAAATTCAACGGGAATCCAATCCTCTTGAACTAAACGCGATTGCTGTTCTTCATTAAAGGTGTTTAAGCCACGTACCACTTTCATGGCATCTTCACGATTGCTACAAACTTCTATGTTCATGATTTGGGCGCCAACGTATTTTGAATTAACGAAATGAGTACATAGCCTAAAATAACCACTGGAACGGCAGCTACTTTTAAGAGCACTAACATCAGCACTGAGAATACTAAAAAGATGTATTTAACGAGGTTCGTTTTGATATCAAAACTTTTAAACTTCAATGAAAACAACGGTAATTCAGCATTCATCAAATAGGTTAATATCGCTGTTAAAAATAGCAACACATAAGAATTGCTTAACAGTTCTCGTATCGAAACGAGCTCGGTGTAATCTAAAATTAGCGGTAAAGACACCACTAACAAACTAACGGCCGGGGTTGGCACGCCTATAAAGCTCTCCGACTGGCGCTCATCGATATTAAATTTTGCCAATCGATACCCGGCTCCTAAGGTGATTATCAACCCGAGGTAAGGAATATTACTCCCTGTTGCACCGTAAGGGTCTACACCGAAATACCCAACAGGATCCTTATCTAAAGCCATAGCTAATAGCTGCATCATCACAATTCCAGGTACTACACCACTCGTAACCATATCAGCCAAAGAATCGAGCTGTTTTCCGAGCTCTCCTTGCACTTTTAACATACGAGCAGCAAATCCGTCAAAAAAATCAAAAACTATCCCTAAAACAACTAAAAATGCAGTAGCAGTAAAGTCTCCTTTCACGGCAAATATAACTGCCAGTGTTCCACACAGTAAGTTCGCCAAAGTAATGGCATTGGGTATAATTTTTTTGATATTCATAGGTTCTATAGATTTACAAGCGAAAATAAGAAATCATTTTATCCAGTTTTAATTTTTCATCTTTTTTTGTCATATTTGTTTAAAATAGCTAGCTGTATTATGCCGATACTCACGAGTACTTTTAACCCTTCGTTTCCGTTCAAAAACGCTCATTTCAACACGATATATCGACCGTTGTTTATGAAAAATGACATCGATTATGAGCGCGAACGCGTAAAAACTTGGGATGCCGATTTTATCGATTTGGATTTTTCAAGGGTGGGTAGTAAAAACGCAGTACTACTCATTCACGGTTTAGAAGGAAGTGCACAATCAAATTATATGGTTACGACTTCGTTACAACTCAACCAGGCTGGTTTTGATACCTGCTGTATGAACCTCAGGGGTTGCAGCGGAGAAGACAATCTGATTTTGGGAACCTATCACAGCGGTAAAACCGATGATGTTGACTTTATCATACAGCACCTCTATAAAAATCACACATACGACAAGATCGTGATTGTCGGTTTTAGCTTAGGAGGCAATCTTACCTTAAAATATTTAGGAGAATACAGCAACATTCCTGACTTTGTCAAAGGAGCCGTAGCCGTATCTGTCCCGGTAGACCTAACTTCCTCGCAGGCAGAACTGTCAAAACTCAAAAACAAACTCTATTTGAATGAGTTTTTGAAGACGATGAAAGAAAAGCTCATTCGAAAAGCAGAAAAATTCCCTGACTTTGTATTGGACCGTGAATTACTGGCCAAGGCTACGCGATTCAAACATATAGAAAAGCAATATACCGTACCTGTATTTGGCTTTAAGAGTTCAGAAGATTATTGGGAAAAAGCCAGCTCTCGGCCTTTTATCCCTTATATCAAACACCCTACCCTACTCATAAACTCGCTCGATGACAGCTTTTTATCAGACGCTTGTTACCCAAGACAGGAAGCAGCTAGGCAAGATAATTTTTACCTCTTAACCCCCAACTACGGTGGTCATGTTGGTTTTTTATCATCGTTCTCTCAGCACAACAACGATTGGCTTGAGAGCAGAATCCTAAAATTCATACACGAACGCATACTTCCAGAAGCAACCCCTCTGTAACAATAAGTCTCTTTTAATAAAGTTATATTGGTAGTAATTTAAGATATTTGTAATCTTTAGCATGAACACCTTGAAAACAATACTATATTTCGCTCTCGTTGGCTTCTGTTTACAGGCACAAGCTCAATTTCGTAATTATTCCAACGAATTTTTAAATATCGGAGTCGATGCAGCTGCCTTAGGGATGAGTAAATCCGTAGTAGCGACCACGAACGATGTCAATGCGAGTTATTGGAACCCTGCTGGATTAGTTGCTGTGGAAGATTACCAAGGGTCTCTAATGCACGCTTCGTATTTTGCCGGAATTGCCAGCTATAACTTTGCTGGATTCGCGATGCCTGTCGATCAAAAGAGTGCAGTTGGACTCTCCCTAATCAGATTTGGGGTCGATGATATACTCAACACTACACAGCTCATCGATAGCCAAGGAAATATAGATTACAATCGGATTAGCCTTTTTTCTGCTGCGGATTATGCCTTTAATGTTGCCTATGCTCGCAAATTAATATTGGACGGATTTCAGATTGGAGTAAATGCCAAAATTGTAAGGAGGATTATCGGTGATTTTGCGACTTCATGGGGATTCGGCTTTGATGCTGGAATTCAGTTTGAACGCAATCGTTGGAAGTTTGGCCTTTTGGTAAGAGACATTACGACTACCTATAATACTTGGACTATTAATCAAGCTGCTTTTGATCAAATTAAAAATGCCGTTCCTGGCCAGAATCAAGAACTGCCAGAAACCACAGAAATCACCAAACCCAAAGTGCAGCTAGGAGTAGCGAGAACTTTTGCGATAGGACGTTTTTTTCACCTGCTTACGGAATTTGACTTGCAAATGCGCTTTGCCCAAACCAACGACCTTATCAGCACCAGTGCTTTTAGTATAGCCCCTTCCTTAGGAATGCAGTTAGACTACGAAAACATGGCTTTTTTGCGTCTCGGTGTTGGAAATGTTCAACAAACAAAAGAATTTGACGGAAGTAACTCCGTTAGTATACAACCTAATTTGGGAATTGGATTCAAATACCGCGGTATTCAAGTTGATTACGCACTGACCAATATCGGAAGTGTCGGGAATGCTTTGTACTCCAATATTTTTTCACTCAAATTTGACTTTAGCTATTTTAGACACTAATGAAACGCGCACTAACCACTCTTTGTTTACTTATCATCTATTTTTCCAACGCTTTTAGCAGCCATGCCCAGCATATTCAACTGAGCGACCGTGCCGCTATCAGTGTCATTACCTATGGTCCTGGAAATGCACTATACGAAAAATTCGGACACACAGCAATTCGTGTTAGAGACACGAAACAAGACATAGATTGGGTATATAATTACGGTATTTTCGATTTTAACGAAGCTAATTTTTATGTAAATTTTGTTCGCGGCTATATGAAGTACCGCCTTGCGGTATATCCCTTTCCTCCTACTTTACACAGTTATAATAGAGATGAACGTTGGGTTAAAGAACAAATTTTAAATCTGAATACTACCCAAAAACAAGCTTTTTTTAACTTGCTTTCAGAAAATGCCAAGCCTGAAAACCGCTCGTATTTTTACGACCCCTATTTTAATAACTGTTCTACAAAACCGAGGGATCTTATAGAGCAGGTTATCGGAAAACCGCTGACACTCGATTCTACAACTCCAAGTTTGAGTTTACGACAATTGATGAATCGCGAGATTCACCCAAATACCTGGGGAAGCGTTGGTATCAATATCGCCTTGGGTAATACATTGGACGGACAAATTAGCCCTCGTGATTACTTGTACCTACCTGATTACGTGTTTGAGTCACTCGCTCAAACTGAGATTCAACAAGGCGCAAATAAGGAACCTCTCGTTGTCAAAACACTCACGATTTTACCACATAAAACCAAAGAAGTTCAAAGCGATGGTTGGAGTTCTCCACTGGTATTCATCGGTCTGTTCAGTCTATTTATCACGTGGACAAGTTTCCGCGACTACCAACGAAAGCGCCGTTCAAAATGGCTTGATATCACGCTATTTGTAGGTACGGGAATCTTTGGTGTACTACTCGTATTTTTATGGTTTTTCACCAATCACAGTACAGCTCCGAATAACTTTAATACCTTATGGGCTTTTGCTCCCAATCTAATTATCGCCTTTTATATTGGCAAAAAAAATACACCCAAGTGGCTTGCCACTTACAGTGTAGTTTTACTGTGCTTATTAGCTTTCATTCCCCTTGTCTGGGCTTTAAACTGGCAGCAATTTGCCTACCCCTTAACGAGTTTGTTTGTTGCTTTATCAGTCCGTTATACCTTTCTTTGGTACGCTATAAAAAACTTTGAATAGCTAATTCGTAGCTCTGCATCCCAAATCCAGTGATAATCCCTTTGGTGTGGGCTGCTAAATAACTTTTGTGTCGAAAAGATTCACGAGCGTATACGTTTGAGATATGCACTTCAACTACTGGAGTACTTATAGCCCTCACGGCATCAGCAATGGCTACTGAGGTATGCGTATAGGCAGCGGCATTCATAACAATCCCATCCGCGGTGAATCCTATTTCGTGCAGTTTATCAACGAGATCACCTTCGTGATTGGATTGATAGTAACGAAGTGCTACTTCGCTTCCGTATTTTTCTCTCAAATGTTCATAATAACTTTCAAAGCTATCACTACCGTAGACTCCTGGTTCTCTTTTTCCCAACAAGTTTAAATTGGGACCGTTTATGATTACAATTTGTTTCATCGAATTCTATTAATAACTGCGCAGGATACACCCCAAGAACGCAAATACGTGGTGAAAATAAAAAAAACCGCAGTCTAAGACAACGGTTTTTTAACATATCGTACGATTTTTGATACTTATCTTCTACTATAATTCGGAGCTTCTTTGGTAATTGCTACGTCATGAGGGTGGCTCTCATTAATTCCTGAAGCCGTAATACGAACAAACTTTCCGGTTTCTTTTAGGGTTTCAATGTCTTTTGCACCGCAATAGCCCATACCCGCTCTTAAACCACCTACAAACTGATGAATACTCTCTAACAACTCTCCTTTGTATGGAACTCTACCCACAATTCCTTCCGGAACTAACTTTTTGATATCGTCTTCCACATCTTGAAAATACCTGTCTTTTGAACCTTGTTTCATAGCCTCAACAGATCCCATTCCGCGGTACGACTTAAACTTTCTACCTTCGAAAATAATGGTTTCTCCTGGCGATTCTTTGGTTCCTGCTAGTAACGATCCCAACATCACACAGTCCGCACCTGCAGCAATAGCCTTAGGAATATCACCTGTGTATCGGATACCACCATCAGCAATTACAGGAACTCCTGATCCTTTGATGGCAGCAGCAACTTCTAATACTGCTGAAAACTGAGGAAATCCAACTCCTGCTACTACACGTGTCGTACAGATAGAACCAGGACCAATACCCACTTTAACCGCATCAGCACCAGCTGCTACTAAGTACCTTGCCGCCTCTGGTGTAGCAATATTTCCAACTACGACATCCAATTCGGCAAATTTGCTTTTTACTTCTTTTAAAACGTTCACTACTCCTTGGGTATGTCCGTGTGCGGTATCGATGATCACGGCATCCACACCAGCATTAACCAAGGCCTCTGCGCGTTCCAATACGTCGCCGGTTACTCCTAAAGCAGCAGCTACGCGTAAGCGTCCGTACTTATCTTTATTTGCTATTGGCTTTTGGGTAGTTTTGGTAATATCTCTAAACGTGATTAACCCCACGAGTGTATCGCCGTTTACTACCGGTAATTTCTCAATTTTATTTTTTTGTAAAATAACTTCGGCTTCCTTTAATGAAGTGCCCTCCGCTACGGTAATTAAATTTTCAGAAGTCATTACTTCTACTATAGCACGATCGTTGTTCTTTTCGAAACGCAAATCTCTATTGGTAACAATTCCTTTTAACTGACCTGAAGCATCCACTACCGGAATTCCTCCAATTTTGTGATCACGCATCGCCTTTTTCGCATCCATCACCACAGCGTCCATCGGCAAGGTAATAGGGTCGATAATCATCCCACTCTCTGCTCTTTTAACTTTGCGAACTTCCTGCGCTTGTTTTTCAATAGACATGTTTTTGTGCAACACACCAATTCCTCCTTCACGAGCCATCGCAATTGCCATTGCAGATTCCGTAACGGTATCCATCGCTGCCGATACTATCGGTACGTTAATGGTTATGTTCTTGGTAAATTTAGTTTGGATGCTTACTTCTCTAGGAAGTACTTCAGAATAGGCAGGAACTAATAAAACATCGTCATATGTTAATCCTTCACCTACAAATTTAGATTGATGCGCGTTCATATATGTAATCAATTTTGCTCTCTAGGGAGCGTTGTGTTGTTAAAAATTAATTACGTGCAAATATACTATAAAAAAAGTTATCATCAAGATTAAGCTTAAGTTAAGGCTTTGCTAGTTTTATTTAAAATAAATCTAAATAAAAATTGTTTATTTCCTTCAAAGTAACTTCCTTTGTGGTATTAATATAAACAACAAACAAAATGAAAAGATTCTTTCAAATTGCAGCAATTATTGCAGTAACTGTTATTGCTAAAAGTTGCTCTTCAGAAGAAACCCCTGTTGATGACAAAAAAGTAACCGCTAAAGAAGTCATCATCAATTACGCCAAAATAGTACACCAAAACTATTTAGACAGCTACAATTCCGCAGTTACCATGCAGAATGCCATTACTGCGTTTACTACTACACCTACACAAGAAAACCTTGACAAGGCTAAAAAAGCTTGGTTAACAGCCAGAGAGTTTTACGGGCAAACAGAGGCATACCGTGAATCTGATGGGCCAATAGATACAAGCAGCAATGCCTGGTCAATTAACAACGAAGGGCAAATGAACGCATGGCCTTTGGATGAAGGGTATATCGATTACGTAACTGCTTCGTCTGATTCTTATTCGGGATATACAGCTTATAAAGGTGGAATCATTGCGGGTACAGAAACCATTAATGAAGCATTACTCGTTGGAAAAAATGAAAAAGAGAACGACGAGTCTATCTCTACCGGTTGGCATGCTATTGAGTTTTTATTGTGGGGACAAGACGAAACCAATCCTAAGGAAGTAAAGCCAGGGCAACGTCCTTTATCTGATTATACCACAGATGCTAAAAAGGAACGTAGAAAAACCTATTTAAACGTTGTAACTAGCATTTTAGTAAAAGACTTAAAAAAGTTAGCCGACACATGGGCTCAGGGAGGACAGTACTATACAGTATTCATGGCACTTCCAGAAAACGAAGCGCTAAAGAATATCGTAAAAGGTCCTTTTTTCTTGGCGAACGAAGAATTATCAGAAGAGCGTATGTCTAAACCTGCTGACTCTGATAAAGGAATTGATAATTGCGGTCAAGAAGACGAGCACTCTTGTTTTTCAGACAACACCCATAGAGATGTTGTTACCAATGCTCAAGGAATTATCAATGTTATTTTTGGTAAATATGGAAATATTTCGGGTCCATCATTTTATGACCTCGTTAAACAAAAGGATGAGACCTCTGCCGCTACCCTAAAAGCAAAAGCTGATGAAATGATGACTGCGATAAACAAGATTGATCAAAGCGCTAAGAACAATGTTCCATTTGATTTGTTATTGTTACGTGAATCGATCACAAGTCCTGGAATTGTAATCCAAGGTGCGCAGTCTTTGAAAACCTTAGGAAACCACATCAGTGCGTCAGCTACTGTAATCAATATCTCGGTTAAGTAACATTGCCTAAAAAATAGTCTTATGAAAAATATTATTATTCTATTCCTACTGTTCCCTTTAACAATAGTTTCTCAAACTATTGAAGTTACTGGGAAACAATATAGAAGTTCATCTGCTCCTACCCATCCAGGGAAACTCGAGAAAGTAAAATTAAAAATCTCACTAGAAACTGGGGTTTATAGACAGTACGGTTTTTTCAAATTTGCTAGACAAAACTCCAATGCAGATGGATCCAATAAAGGTACTTTTAAAATCTTTAGGAGGTATCCCTATTTCAACAAGGATAAATCAAGAGAAGTGTTTAATCTTTCAGGAGAATACGTATTTTCAAGTCAGAAAACAGACTTTTTGATTTTAAAATGTAAAGACCAAAATAAGGGTTGCTACTATCAGGATGATTTTTATCAAGTTGGAAAATTAAGCGTTTACCGATCTGAAAATGACTTTGATGAAGATGGAATTGTCAACAGTCTTGATAAATGTCCTTACAAACCTGGTCCGATTTCAAACAATGGATGTCCTATGGTACAACCTATCAAAAATCCAGATCTATTATTAGATGCGAATAAATCTACATCAGTTATACCTAACGAGTCTGTTGGTGCTGCAACTCAATCATTGAGTAATAACCATTCACACTATATGTATTTAAATTCACAATTACATTTATCCTTAATAGTTAAAAACAATGGTGAAGGCGCATCAGGAAAAACCAAAATAGGTATCTATTTGTCAAAATCGAATTCGTTTAGTGACGCAAAGTTAATTCAAAAAGTGGCTGTTAACCAGATAAACTCCAAATCTGGAATTTCCAAGAGTTTACAACTCAATTATCATGATTTGACGAGTGCATATGGTATCACTGGAACCGCATATTTACATTTAAAAATGGACAATGATAATGACGAGTATGAGGGAACTACGGGTGAGAATAATAATATTTATTCTTCAAGAAGAATAACTTTTGTTAATGCTATAAAAAAACCTTCACTTTCGGAAGGACTGATAACCGTTTTAAATTCAAAAGGAATGGTTATGAAAAAAGCCTTAAAAATTACATCAGAAGATGATGTAAAGCGTGTTATAAAAAATCTACCAAAAGGAAAGTTTTATATTCATAGTGACCTAGGTAATAAAACCATTATCAAAAAATAATCTTTTTTACATTGAACCGAAGTAAACTTCGGTTCAATGCTTTATTAACAGAATGTATTACATTACTTAAAATGTACTTAGAAAAATTAAATCTGAAAAAAACACTCCTATCTGCACTCTTACTATCTTCTTTATATAGTTGCTCTGACGACCCTACTCCAAATACAGATCCCTATCAAGCATTAGCAACCTATCAAGAAGGGGAAGAAAATTTGATTGATGATCTTAGCATTAGTAGCACAAGTAACAATGCCTTTGGTAAAGAAATCCCTGGCTTAAGCTCTCTTGACAAATTGCGTTTTGCTTCTGGAAATTCACTTTTTAATCAGTCATGGGTCTCTGCACCTGCCTCTACCAGTGGACTTGACGGATTAGGGCCTACTTTCAATTCCAGAGCTTGTGCAAGTTGCCATTTTAAAGACGGTAGAGGAAAACCTTTTGAGCCTTCAAACATCGGATCTAAGGGGTTTCTCATTCGCTTGAGTATTCCTGGTAAAGACCCTCACGGTGGTCCTTTACCCGTGCCGAGCTACGGTGATCAATTACAAAATCACTCAAATCTAGGCATTCCGAAAGAGGCCAATATCAACGTTGCCTTTGAATACATCGATGAAAAATATCCGGATGGTACTCCGTACCAGCTTCGAAAACCAATATATACCTTTAGCGATGAAAATTTTGGTTCGCTAAGCGGTGTTTTGTTCTCACCGAGAATTGGACAACAAATCATCGGTTTAGGGCTAGTAGACGCACTCCCGGATAGCGAAATTCTTAAAAATGTCGATGAATTCGACGCCGATAATGATGGAATTTCAGGGAAAGCAAATTATGTATGGGATGCTATCAACAATACCACTGCGCTCGGTAAATTTGGCTGGAAATCCAATCAACCGAGTTTAAAACAGCAAACAGCAGGCGCCTTGTTTGGAGATCTCGGATTGACGACTTCTATCTTTTCGGGGAACCCCTGCCCTTCTCCTCAAAAAGATTGCTACGACGCACCCAACGGAGGTAGCCCTGAGGTAACGGATAAGCAAATGGATCGCTTTATGTTATATCAATCTTCCCTCGCAGTACCTAAACGCAGAAACTACAAAGCTCCAGAGGTATTAAAAGGAAAGGTTGCTTTCCATAAGTTAAAATGCGTGAGTTGCCACGCTACAAACTTTAAAACGGATACCTACGCTTTTAATCCGCTACTGAGTAATAAAACGATACATCCCTTTTCTGATTTCTTACTCCATGACATGGGAGAAGGATTGGCTGACAATCGTCCCGATTTCTTAGCCGATGGACGTGAATGGCGCACACAACCGCTGTGGGGAATTGGATTGATTAAAACGGTTAACAAACACACTTTTCTACTTCACGATGGACGTGCACGAAATATCGAAGAAGCTATTTTATGGCACGGTGGAGAAGCAGAAAAATCGAAAAACGAATTCAAAAAATTATCAAAGACTGAACGGGAGCATTTGATTGCCTATATCGAATCTCTATAAATCCTACACAACATGAAAATTTTAAAGTACTTAAGTTTCCTGTTAGTCCTAATCACTATGTATCAATGCTCTAGTGATTCGACACCCGAAACGGACTATAAACAAGAAGTTATAAAGACCACGACAGATGTCCTTATCGTTCCTAGAATTGACTCATTTGTTCAGAAAGTAACGGAATTTCAATTGGCAGTACAAGCGTTTTCAACAACGCAAAACGAAGCCAATTTGAATGTCATGAGAGCCAAACTAAACGACGTTAGTTTGATCTACGCCAAGTTGTATATCTACAATATTGGAGAGGCTAAAAACAATTTCATGAATAGGAAACTAAATTTTTGGCCTGTTTTCAATATTTCTATTGAAAAGCAAGTACAAGAAGGAACCTTTACACAAGCCAGTATATTGCAATTAGGAAGTGCTGCCAAAAATTTACCAGGTTTAAATTATCTGATTTTTAAAGACAAGGATGCCAGCAAAACTTTGGCTGAATATACCGCTCAACCTCATAGAAGTCGTTTTTTAAAACTCGTAACTAACGAGTTTTTACAGCATGCTAAATCACTGCAAGCAATTTGGTCAGAAAGCGGTAAAAACTACGCGAAAAGCTTTAAGGAAAATCGTGAAAATGGCTTGACCAGTTCTTTCAACCTACTTTTTAATGGTGCTTATAATGTTGTAGATAACTGTAAAGTGACTAAAATTGGAAAACCAGGTGGCCTAGAAAAATCACCACATACCAATCCTGAAATTGTTGAAAACTACTACGCAGAGAATTCATTGGAGTTGGTTTATCAAAACTTACTTTCTGTGGAGGAAGTGTTCTTTAGCAAAGAAATCACCTCAATCAGTAAATACATTGAATCGAAGACGAAAAACAACGATTTAAATACGAAAGTTCAACAGCGTATCAATGCCGTTAAAACAGCTATTAAAGCCGTAAAATCACCTTTAAAAACAGCGGTGAATACGGAAAAAGACAACGTAAAAGCAGTACATACCGCTTTTAAAGAGTTATTGATGGTACTGCATACCGAAGTAAGAAGTACCTTGGGCATCATCATTACAGGAACTGATAACGATGGCGACTAATGCCTCCTACAAGCACGGATATAGTCAAAAAAACCAGTACTTTCAAAGTACTGGTTTTTTTTAGGGGTTCTATCTGTTTTATCCAAGATTAAAGGCCGCTAGTAATCTTTGGGTGTAGTGTTCCTTAGGGTTCGCAATTAATTCGTTGACCGATCCTTGTTCGATCACAACTCCATTTTTCATTACCAGTAGGCGATCGGCAATCATTACGGCATCGTTAATATCATGCGTAACAAAAATTGCCGTGGTCTTGGTTTTCTTCAACACCTCTTTGACCTGAACTTTTAATTCACTCTTGATAATCGCATCCAAATTACTGAAAGGTTCGTCCAATATCAATAATTTTGGTCTCGGTGCTAAGGCTCGTGCCAGAGCAATTCGCTGTTGTTGTCCTCCTGAAAGTTCGTGAGGATAACGCTCTTCATAACCAGCGAGTCCTACTAGCTCAAGTACTTCTGCAACCCGGGTTGCCGCTTCCTTTTTATCGTTGATTCCATAGGCTATATTCTTGTACACATTGAAATGCGGAAACAGCGCGTATTCCTGAAACACCATGCCCACCGCTCGTTTTTCGGGAGGTAGAAAAATAGACGCATTGGTAACGACCGTGTCGTGGAGTACTATTTCTCCTCCCTGTATGTCTTCTAATCCTGCAATCATTCGAATCAATGTAGTTTTACCACTACCACTCTCTCCAATAACTGCCAATACCTGCTCATTATCTAATTGAAAAGAGACTTCGCGTACCGCTGGATTTTCATTATTTTTATAATACTTCGTTACCTGTCGTAACTCAACAACTGCTTTCATATGCGTTATTCGTTTTTAGAAATCAACCTATTTAAAAATACGATAGGTATTATTCCAATTACCACAATCATTAATGCCGGTAATGCTGATTCAACAATGAGTTCGTCACTGGCGTATTCATAGGCTTTAACCGCCAGCGTTTCTATTTTATAGGGTTTTAAAATCAGGGTCAATGGCAGCTCTTTAAGCACATCCACAAATACTAAAATATAAGCACTTAACAGTGCGGGCTTCATCAATGGGAAAACAACTTCACGCAAGGTTCTGAGCTTCCCAGCCCCCAACAAATACGAAGATTCGGACAAGCTCTTTCCCAGTTTTAGCTCACTAGCTTCTACAGGATTGTAGGCAACTGCCAAAAACCGCACCACATAAGCGTACAGCAATACTCCGATACCTCCATTCAGAAGCAGACCTATTTTTACATCAAACAACCATTGAAAACTATGAATAAGCCATTTATCAAAAACTAAGGTAGGTAACAAAACCCCTACGGCAATCACCGCTCCAGGAATTGCATAACCGATAGTTGCCACGCGTGATAAGCGGCCAACCAAAGGTAGCTTGTTCCACTGACTTAAAAACAGCAAACTCAAGGCTACTAACAAAGTCGCCAAGGCTGCTACTCCGGCTACTGCTAAACTCTCTAATGCTGTGGTGAATAATTTCCCCATAGCTTCCTCATCGATACTTAAATACGCCCAGTACAACAACTGGAGCACCGGAACTATAAATCCGACAACTACAGGAACTACAGCCAAAAAAGTACTCCCTAATTTTCTCAGGCCACTGGTTTTTCGCTTTGTCAGTTTATGAGATGATTTTACTGCGTTGGCATAACCAATACGAGCCCGTTGTTTTTTTTCTAAAAGAATCAAAACAAAAATTATGGCAACTAAAATTGCCGACAAATAAATCGCTGTCTCCGGTTCTTCCAACGAAAACCACGCTCTAAAAATCCCAGTCGTCAGCGTATTTACACCGTAGTATTTCGCAGCTCCATAATCGTTTAATACTTCCATTAATACCAAAAGCAGTCCTCCAAAAGCGGCTGGTCTGGAAAGGGGTAATATCAATTTTAAAAAGCTCTTCCATTCAGAAGCTCCCAATAACTTAGAGGCCTCCAAAATAGCACTGGACTGATTCATAAAAAAGGCTCTACAAGCCACGTAAACATAAGGATATAAAGAAACACTCAACACAAAGATAAGTCCCCAGATGTTCATCACATCTACTTTTGTCTCTGTTACTAAATGCACGATCCCTCCATAGTCTAGAATACCCGCGTAGGCATAAGCAGTAATATAAGAAGGAATGGCCAATGGCATAATAAGTAACCAAGTCAAACTCCGTTGCACGTACAAATCGTATCGCGACACCAACCAGGCCGGAATAACCCCAAAAAGGGCGGTCAATACCACAGTTCCAGCTATCAATAGCAAGGTATTGCTGAGATATCCTGGTAAGATCGTGCGTACCATATGTCCCCAACTCTCTCCGGGTCCCTCGATCAGATTCCAAAGTAAACTCAACAAAGGAAGGCTTATAAACAAAATAATGGTCAATAAAATTATTGACCATTTATCTGTATTCTTTTTAAATGCTGTTAACTTAAACTGCAAAATATTTTGGTATACTTAATTATTTCCACTGTGCTTGGTCAAATACCAATACAGCTTTTTTATTGTTTTTTCCTAATGCTTCCAAAGATAAGGTATCTTCTTTAAACTCTCCCCAGCTTTGCAATAATTCAGAAGGTTTTACTGCTGTATTTACCGGATATTCGTAATTTGCCTTTGCGAAAACTTCTTGTGCCTTAGCACTCGCTAAATATTCTATAAATTTAATGGCATTGGCCTTGTTAGGCGCGTATTTAGCAACTCCAGCTCCACTAACATTGATATGCGTCCCTCTCGAATTTTGATTCGGGAAAAACAATTGGATCCCCTCTCCTGCTTTTACCTCCTCTGGATCTTTGGAGTTGAGTAATTTTCCGATATAATAGGTATTTACCACAGCAATATCACCCTCTCCAGCGACTACTGCTTTTACTTGATCCCTGTCGTTTCCTTTTGGTGATCGAGCCATGTTGTTTACCATTCCTTTGGCCCATTCCAAGGCTTTTTCCTCTCCGTCATTAGCGATAATAGAGGCCAATAAAGATTGGTTGTAGATATTTCCTGAAGAACGAATTAACAAGCGCTTGTTCCACTTTGGTAATACCAAGTCTTCATAACTGGTCAACTCTTCTTCTTTTACTTTGGCGGGATTGTATACGACAACTCGCGCTCGCTTGGTTAAAGCAAACCACTGATTGTCCTTATCTTTTAAATGAGTGGGAATGGTTTTGTTTAAAAATTCGGAACTCGCTGACTGTAACAAACCTTTGTCTTTTGCTCTTACCAATCTTCCAGCATCCACTGTTATTAATACATCGGCAGGAGACTGCTCTCCTTCCAAGGTCATTTTCTGAATGAGCTCATCAGCTTTGGCATTTACCACATTCACTTTGATTCCCGTTTCTTTCTCAAAAGCAGCAAACAATTCTTGGTCCGCCTTGTAATGACGGTGTGTGTATACGTTTACCTCCTTTTTTTCCACTGGTTTAGTCTCCGCTGCCTGGTCTTGTTTCTTGCTCGGTGTATTGCAAGAAAATGCAACCGCCAATACGGTTGCTATCATTATTACTTTTTTCATCATTTACTATTTAACAGCACAAATATAACTATTTAGAACAGTTCTAAAGACCTTCACTACGATATTTTATCGTAACGCGATTGCCAGTTGTACTTACTAAAATTGATTCCGGTCGATACTCCTGCATAGAGTGCCCATCCTAAAAACCCTTTAAAAAAGAACAAAAACAATACGAGAGCATAGCCCCAGCTATCTTGGCCTTTAAAGAAAAATGGATAACAAGTAAGTGTTAAGATTGCAGCAAGTGCTACGATAACCAGTGTTAAATTTCCAACGCGTTGCAATGCCCAATATTTCATTGCTCGATACGGACTGACATCATTTCCCCATTGATGAATGAGGTAATAGTGCTCGTCTCCTAACGGATAGAAAAGTAAAGGGTCGTCTGCTTTTTCTACGGTAAACAGTTCCAATGGCGCTAAAATTTTAAATCCGTTAAGCACAGTGTCATGTTGCTGTTCTAATTGTCGTATTTGTGAAATAGCCTCGGCAGGAATAGCCCCTTTAAATCGCGTACTCGATAAAAATCGAAGACGGTAGCGTATGGCTATCCTTTCTATTTGATTGATGTGGAAAATTCTTTGGGTATCTAATAACGATGGTTGCAAAGCTTGCGGAGTTTCGAAATGCTCTTGCTCAAGTCGGCTCTGAATACTTCTACGCTGTTCATCTAAGGTTTGAAATACTTCCTGAAGCCAACGATCCATTGACGCTTCTCCTAACTCTCTATCTCGCTCTTTTTGCAATGCCTCTTTAAGATTAACTGACTCTAACATATCACTATACTTTCCTTAAAGATAAGCACTTAAACCACAAAGAGCAAACTCGTTGAAGTTTGCTCTTTATTTATATTCATTTTAAATCTTTATCTGTAATGTGAGATAATAAGTTCTCGGTGCGGAAGGTATAATTCCAGGTCCAGGATATCCGGTGGCCCTTCTCGTAAAATACTTCGTATTGAGCAGGTTATTTACTCCGGCCTCTAACTTAAAGTATTTGTACGTATACGAAGAAGAAAAATCGAGTACGTCATAACTTGGAATCTGACCATTAACCCCACTCAAACTAGGATTAACTGAGTTTGATGCATCTGTAAATTGCTGAGACAAATAGGTATACTGCAAGCTTGAAGAAAAATCTTTAACACCAAATCGAATCCCTGTTTTCAGATTTAACTCAGGAACAAACTCTACGCGATTATTCAACACACCTGCAACGTCAGAGCGCGTGTACTCTGAATTGATAAATGAAGTATTCACAAAGATATTCCATTGATAATCTGTTGAAAAATCGAATATTTTCTTCATGTTTACATCTATTAAACTCTCGATACCCAAAATTCGAGCATCTCCTACATTAGTACGCTCTTGAACAACCCTTCCGTCAGGTAAGCCCTTGGTAACTATACCAATTCGATTGTTGTAAAACAAGCCAAATGCCCCTACATCGTAAGATACCAGACCTCGAAAATTTCCGCGAGCACCGATATCAGCAGTAAATCCTTTTTCATCGCTTAGGCTTCCAATACGGAATGATGGATTCACGATATTGATATCTGAAAATGTCACAGAACGGTAATTTTGAGAAACGTTGGCATACAGCTCAAGTGCTGATGATGGCTTATAGCTCATCCCTAAGCCCAAAAGCACAAAACTTCTTTTATTGCTATTGGCACTCTCTACCGTTTCATTCAAGATAACATTCCCCGCTCCGTCTACATTAATGCGCTTAAAAAACCCATCGCTCTCCGTCTTGATATACTCAAATCGAAAACCTGGAGTAATAGAAAACTGATCCGTTAGGTACAAAATATGTTCCCCAAAGACCGCGATATTTAGATTGGGGTTTTTATAATTAGATTGGTTGGCATAGTTAGGAAAACGATCGGTAGTCGGCGTAAAATCAGCATTCGCTCCGTCCGTTCCGGGACCTTGTACCGAAGTATTATCCGCTTTATAGAATTTCGTTCCTAACAAAAAGGTAGCTTCTTTTCCAAGTAGCTTGTAAGAGCTCAACAATCGTGCTTCAAATCCGAAATTTTTAAAATCACCCGATATTAAATCACGAACGCCTCCTGGATCTAATTGATTAACTCTGTTCGTTCGAAAGCCTAACGCTTTTCGAGTAGCGTCCAGTCCAAAAAAGTTAAACGTAAAATTAGTACGATCTGAAAAGGCATGACTAAAATTCACATTGTACAACAACCAATTAACCTCAAACCAGTTTCTAGCTCGGTTACTTTGAAAAGGGTTTTGCTCAAACATAGCATCTGTCAGTCCACCTGCCTGTTGGGCCAAATAATTTAAATACGTGAGCTCTGCAGAAACTTTGGTTCTTGAATTAAACTCATAGCCTACAAAGAAATAGGCATTTTTAGATTCAAATTCTGAATTTGGTCTAAAACCATCACCTCGTTTGTAATTGTAATATCCCAAATAGCTCCAATTTCCTTTAGTACCACTAACACTGGTAAAATTGGTAAACAGCTGATTGCTTCCTAGCGTATTTCGAGTTACGATTTCCAAGGATTTATTCGGGTTGGGCTTTTTCAGAACAAAGTTTACCAATCCTCCAAACTGAGTTCCGTACTGCAAAGAAGCCGCACCGCGAATTACTTGAATTTCTTGAATTGCTTCGGCTGGTGGAGAATAATAACTTTCAGGATATCCCAACACATCTGCACTGATGTCATATCCGTTTTGACGGGTATTAAAATTTGATGTTCTATTGGGGTCCAAACCTCTACCACCGATGTTTAATTGCAATCCTGCATCGTCATTTTCGTAGATATTCAATCCAGCTACCTGACTGTATATTTGCCTTGCATTGTTTGTCGCTAAATTTACCGTTGACTCATCGAGCAAAATAACCTCTGTCTTTTTTCCGGCATAAATAGCAGTTTGTTCCACATCTTTTAATCTACGAACCTGAAAAACGCGGCGTTTTTGTGCCTTAATCACAACTTCTGAAAGATTTTCTGTAAAGGCATCTAGAGTAATATCCAAACGATTTACTCCTTTTTGCAGTCGAACTTTCTTTTCTACCAACTGATAATTTTCTACGTAGAACATCAACAATTGTTCAGCGCTCCCCACTGAAAATTCGTACGAGCCATCTCCAGAAGTCAAAGCCAATAAAGTTCCTTTACTACTGTAAATTTCCACTTTATTCAATGCCTTACCGCTGTTAGAAACGACTTTTCCCTTCAGGGAGAACTGCGCCTGCACACCTTGACAAATACCGAAGATAACCAGTATTACTATCTTTGCTTTTAAACTAAATTTCATATTGAAAAACCATTCTTTTCTTTTAATACTTATCTGCTTCTTTTCCTTCTCTTCCAAGGTTGTTTACACAACTTTTTAATTTCGAGCAAAAGTACAGAATATCGACTACATGCTGGACAATTGCAAGGATAAAAACAAAAAAAAACTGCCTAATAATTAGACAGTTCTTAAATTGTATACGCGGCTCGTTTAGTCGCCATCAGCATCTACGTAATCAACGGTTACTTTGAATGCTTGTAACATATCAACCTTTAACAATACCACAGCTTTCTGCAGTTCGTCATAAGCCTTTGTCATTTTTGTATTGTCATTCGTTACTTGCCAGTAAAAATTATCATTTAACGATTCTAATTGAGTTTTAGCGATATCGAATTGACCGTTTATCAATCCTACCAAACTTCCTTTGTCAAGTGCTTCTAGGTACGACTTAAAACTATCCCCTGAAGTACTTCCTGAAAAGTGCGTTCCATTAAAAAGATTTTTCACCGCTTTTAAGGCCTCTAATGCCAATGCCTTAGAAACATCTTTTCTGTAAAACGCCTCTACCTTTTCAGGTAATGGTGTAGATGAAAAATTTCCAGCAGGAATCCCCACTTTTACTGCTCTCAAGCGTTTTTCGTAATAAAATACATAGTCGTTTACGAGTTTATTAAAAGCGCTGGTTGCTGTATTTCCGGTGCTCTTAACAAAAGTATCTCTGTAAGATCCTTTCCAATTATTTAGTACAGCGTCGTTAACTTCAATCATTTTACTGATTACATCGTTCACATATTTCTTGTAATTGGCGGCCTTAGCATCTGTAGTATACTTAGCTAAAATTTCCGTATCGTTTGCTCCTACCCCGTAAAACAAATAATCTAATGCTGGAAAACCTTGCGCATCGTGATTGTTTGAACTGTTGAAATCATAAGTTCCACTAGCAATGTTGGCATCGATATCTGCCTTGGTAACTGGAAAAATATTCATGAAGTTCACGAACTCCAAATCTTCTGCTTTTCCAATATTAAACATTGCCACGTGTTGCCAAGCCTTGTAGGCATCTAACCAAGCAGTTCTCGCTTCATTAAGTGAAGCGCTTGTTGCCGTCGTTGTAAAAGCCGTGGCTTTTGACTTTAAGGTAGAGAGTTTAGTTTGTACGTTTGTAAATGCCGGAATCACCAGGTTATCCGCTACATTGGTAAGAATTTTCCCTCTGTCAAAGGTATCATCTGGTGTGCTTGGTGTATCTGAACCTGACGATCCACATGCCACTCCTAGCACGGCAATTACGAGTAGTAATAATCCTTTTTTCATCATAATTATCTCTATTTATTCTAAATAAACTATGCAAAGATAAAAAAAGTAGCCGAAATACATCGGCTACTTTTATTTATCTTCCATGTTATGGTGATACTTTCATTATTTAGCTTGTGCTACTGTAAATCCGTAAGCACCCGCAATTCTAGTAGACATATCGTCTAAGGTTTGATTCGTGATATCCCAGAATCCATTATCTTTTTGCAATGCTGCTACGAAAGCGTTGATTTCAGCAACTGGTAACTGCGTAGTTCCGTTGGTACCTTGCGTAAAGCGCAATGAATATACGAAACCGAATCCTTCTGATAAATCGTGGAATGCTGCAGCCTTATCTTTTGGTAAATTATCTTTTCCTGCTTGTAAGTAGTATACTGCTCTTACAGCAATTACCTTAGAGATCGCTGCTTTAATGATAGCGATTTGCTTGTCTCTTAATGCGTAATCTTTAGCAACGATAGCTGCTCTACCTAATTTAAAAGCTTCGTAAATTTCTCCAGCGATTCCTTTAAAATCAGCATCACCTTCTACTCTGCTTAAGTACTTGTTTAAAAAGCTATCCGCTCCTAATTTTGGAGAAGCAGGATCCGCCTCATTTCCGTACAAGTATCCGTAAGCTTCGTCAAACTTGTGCTCCATAGTCGTGTAGTTAGTCCCTGAAGCTAAAGTTCCAGCATTGTTTTCTGTAACATTTTTACCTCCAGCATCTAATACCGCTTTTGATAGATAGTTGTTTAACATTTGATCTACCATCAAAGCTCCGATTAACGACTTTGCGAATGCTTGGTTGTACTCCAATCCTTTTGCATTTACGTAACGCGTAGATCCACCTCCATTTTCTTGGATTTTTCCAGCTTTTCCTTTCTCAGCATTAACTGCCCAGTTAGGATATACTTCTGATACTTGTTTTGCAATCCATCCGTCGAAATCTGCTTTGATTTTATTTGCCTCTGTAGTATTTGACGCAAAGTAATCTGCAGATGCTGCTGTTTTACTGCGAACATTTTTAGAAGATGCATTTAATTCTGTAGTAGAAAAATCATTTGCTCCTGCTGCATGAGCAAACATTTTATCCATTTTATCTTCCGTATTGGTAGATACTTTTAAGGCAGCTACTAATTCTTCTGCCATTTTAATACGAGTAGTTTGACCTGAAAAACTTACTGTAGTTTTCCCATTTCTCTCAAACTTGTAGGTTTTTGGAGCGACAACTCCTGGTGTTGGTTCTTCATTGTCATCTGAACATGACGCAAAAACTAAGGCAGATACTGCCAACATAGAAACAATTACCCTTTTCATTCTATTTAGATTTAGTTTTGATAAATATGACGCAAATGTAGTTAAGAATTGACTATTTGCAAATTTTATTTGGATTTATTTTAAACAACAACAACCCGCCAACATTCATACCTAATTATCAAACACTTATAACTAAAATCTTGCAATATTTATTTTTTTTGATATATCTTTAATAGTGAGTAACATATGAATGACTCTTCCCCCCATTCCAAAAATTGTGCTCATAATACGTCATCTAAAACACTATTATGAAAATGAGTAAAATCAACACCAATCCTAAAACTAACCAAGTTCTAAGCGATTCGTACATCGCAAAAGGTACTATCGGAAACACCAACCTACCCGGAGCAGCTATTGCCTATTTTTCGTTGGATATTTCGCAGCAAACAAAATCCGTATCTGGCGTTATTGAGGTATCACAACCCATTACCCAAAGCGTTATTAAAATCAACGTCGTTGGCGCTGTAAAACCCTCGATAACTAAACACGGTAATTCGCGTATAGAACTGATTGGCGAATTTGTCGTTTCTATCAATCCTCCGGCTTCAGGAACCTATTTAGAATACTTTACCGCCTATTTAGACATCGATGCAAACTGGCAAGGACTCGGGGGCTTTTCCTACGGAAAATACGAAGTCAACGATGTGCCTATTTCCCTACAACGCAAACTAAACACCGCCTAAACCACTACATATCAATCAACTCGATATAACAAACACTCATCTGTAAATTTTAGACACTCATGCCAATTTTTACAGATGAGTTTGGTTTAACAACTACCTTTAACCTAAACTAACTGAACATGACAAGCGCTACTACCCTAACGCCACCTGAAGCGGAAACTTCAAAGAGCACAAAGACGCAATACGGCATTTCGAAAAAAGTAATTACAGAATTACATCTCGAAATCAACAACATGCTGTCGTATGCCATATACAACGGAATTATCATCAACCCACAGGTAAATGCACTCATTCAAAACAGCAGTATTGACGACCTGTTAACCGCTCATAATTTGCTGGTTAAAAACGTGGCTCCTGCAACACCTAAATCTATTGAATTTACCAAAGCCTTGCGCAGTCAAGAAAAGGGTAAGTCCATTTTCAACAGGCTGCCGTTAGTTCGAAATTTGATACTTTTATCTTTAGGATTTTTAGCTGTTTTTATTGCCACAGGACTTTCCCCCTTGGTAAATGCCAAATCATTAAGCGAAGGTATCATGAATAATGACGGAATTCCTTTATTACTTAATGTAACTTTTTTGGCTTCTATTTCTGGACTTGGAGTATTGTTTTACTTATTAAAAAAAGTAAGTGATTCTATAAAAAACAGCACCTTGGTGGCCGAAGAATTTATTGCCTATGTCGCACAAATCATCCTCGGAATTATGGCGGGATTGATCATGTCAGAAATCATCTCTTTTTACAGCAGTGAAACCAAGGCGATCAGCCTGTTCAGCAAAAGCGTTTTGGCACTCATCGGAGGTTTTTCTTCCGATGCCATTTTCACCGTATTGCAAGGAATTATCGATCGCATCAAGTCATTTTTTACAACACCGATAATCGACAACTAACATATTTTAGGGGATGGGTAGGTACTTACAAACTAACACTTCTATTTAACGACAAAAAGATTTTAGTAACGTATCTACCCTAATTCCTAAAAAAAAGAACCTTATGAACAGACTACGACCATTCGTCGCCATGAGCATCCTATTAATCCTTGTAAGCTGTGCTAGTATACCGAAAGCGACCAGTACGCTATCTCGCGCAGTACTGGATCAATCCGCTGCCATGCATCAGCTAAACATCCAATTGGTGGAGCAATTGTTCACCGAAAAGAAAACGAGGTTACAACACTATATCAATACGGTATACACGCCTACGGCAGTTAAGAACTACATCGCATTGATTCCGGATGGTACCGATTATAAAACAGCACTACCTAACATCGTATCTAGTATTATACCTGTAATTGAACGTAAAAAAGATTCCTTAACGGCCTTATTAACACAGCGTGAAAACAATATCATTCGCAAACTGAATGCCAATTATGCCAAGTTCGTTCAAGCTGGAAACAGCCTACAAAATGTACTAGACACAGCAAACGAACTGAACCGTTCAGAGCAGTATCTACTGACATCCGTTGACAGCCTAACTGGAGTGCGTATAAACACAGAGGCTATTCGAAAGGACCTGGATCAGGTATTGACGAAAACAAGTGGCCTTTTTGGAAAACTGACTCCCTATGAAAACCTACTAAAAAAATAAGTATGAGTACTATTAATTGGCAAGCATTAGCAACACAAGCAGTAAACAACACGGATCAGAGTTTACACAAAGAATTGGCATCACTGACCACCGTAAACACCGATGCCATTACAGCGTTTATCCAAACCAGTAACATCGACACTACCGATGCCATCAAAGTCTTAAAGATCGTGGATGACGCCGCCTTGAGCAATGAAGAAAAAGCCACAGAAATCGGCACTATCAGCCATGGGATTAATTTTTTAACCGCATTGGCATCAAAAATACTCCATTAAAAACACGGCATAAAAAAAGGGCTACCGTTAAGTAGCCCTCTATAAGTTTATCTATTGCGTCGTTTTCTTCCGAATCCCGACGACTTATTTCCTCCTTTAAAATCGTCTCCACGCTTTCTACCAAATCCTTTCGATCCGCTAAATCCATCGCGTTTTGGTTTGCGTTTCCCGTCAAATCCGCCTGGTTTACCACCGCGACGTCTACGACGTGAACCTCCGCCACCTCTGTCGGTTTTGGTCACCTCTACATTTACATTTCTACCGTTAAACTCAGGTGTATTTGCTTCAAAACAATTCAAAGTTTCCGCTTCAAAATTCTTGTCTATTTCAAAGAATGAGAAGGTATCTAAAATATCAATCGCTCCGATTTCCACTTTTTCTCCTATCCCCTGCTCATTGATTAAGCCTATTAACTTCGCCGGGTTTAAACGATCTTTACGTCCTAAGTTAATAAAGAAACGTGTCATGTTTTCATCTGACGATCTTCCTCTAGAATTATCTCTTGACGATAAGTTATTTAAATCAGCTGCATTTTCGTAATACGATAAGAAGCTGTTAAACTCAACAGATACGAATTTTTTAATCAATTCCTCTCTACTAAGCTGCTCTAATTTTTCATAGATGCTTGGCAAGTACCCTTCAATTTCCGACTCATTTACCGTGGTGTTTTCCACTTTATCAATAAGGTGGAATAATTGACGCTCACAAATTTCCTTTCCACTTGGTACTTGGGTATGAATGAACTTCTTTTTTAAGATACGCTCTATTGGGTTTAGCCTACCGCGTTCCTTTTTAGTTACCAAGGCAATTGAAACCCCTTTGTTCCCAGCACGTCCAGTACGACCACTACGGTGGTTGTAATTTTCGATCTGATCTGGTAATTTGTGGTTAATTACGTGGGTTAAGCTATCCACATCTAAACCTCTTGCTGCTACATCCGTAGCAACGAGCATTTGTATGTTCTTTTTGCGGAATTTTTCCATTACACTATCACGCTGTGCCTGCGAAAGGTCACCGTGTAGTGCATCTGCATTGTATCCGTCTTTAATTAAATTGTCTGCAATTTGTTGCGTTTCTCTTCGCGTTCTACAGAAAACTATCGCGTAAATTTCTGGATTTACATCGGCAACGCGCTTTAATGCCGGGTAACGAGTTTTTTCTGTTACTAAATAGTACTCGTGACTTACATTGTCAGAACCTTGATTTTTTTGCCCCGAGGTAATTTCCGTAGGGTTGTTCATATAATTTTTAGCAATAGCTTCTACTTCACGTGGGAAGGTTGCTGAGAACAATAAGGTTTGTTTATCTGCAGGAGTAGCTTCAAGCACTTTGTCTAATTCGTCCTTGAACCCCATGTTGAGCATTTCATCAGCTTCATCGAGTACCAACCATTTTACGGTTCCTAATTTCAAAGCTCTTCTACGAATAAGATCAACGGTTCTACCTGGTGTTCCTACTACGATTTGTGCTCCTCTCTTCAACTGTTTAATTTGCTGCTCAATATTAGCACCACCGTAAACGGTTACCGTTTTTAGTCCTGGAATATACTTCGAAAAATCATCGATATTCTTTCCAATTTGTACGGCTAACTCTCTAGTTGGTGATAAAATAATTGCTTGTGTATCGTCGCTATTTTCATCGATTAGCTCGATGATCGGCAAACTAAAGGCTGCAGTTTTACCCGTTCCTGTTTGGGCAAATGCCTTAAGATCCTGATCAGAATCAATAATTTGCGGGATAGCTTTTTCTTGGATAACTGTAGGGTTTTCGTACCCTAAATCCATCAAGGCCTTGTTAATAGACTCTTTTAAGCCTAATTCTAAGAATGTTGACATGTTGTGAATTTAAACGAATTCACAGACGCCCCCCCATGAATCCTTATTATTAATACTTTTACCATCTCCGAAGAGATTTTTGGACCGCGCAAAAGTACGTTAAATAAAGGAACTGTAAAGCTTTATTGCTATTTTTTTTGCAATTTATCTAATTGAAGCTCTATATCACTGGCAGACATCGTACTAAATCCGTTTTCTATCGCTCCCTCTTCGTCTACCAATATCAAACGCGGGAAATTACTACTCAAAAATTCATGAGCACCACTCTCTTTTGGCAGTTTATACTGGTGTTTAATAGGGATACTTTTAAAGTATTTAGCTTTGTTATCTTGATGAACAATCACAAAATTTAGTTCTGGGAACTTTTTTACAAGGTAATTGAAACGTGCAGAAACGCTCTCTGTTGAAGAATAGTAGCGGTTATTGAAGTAAACTACCGATTTTTTCCCTCCGATTAGCTTGTGAATATCTTCCCAATCTCCCGTAGGTTTTTCAATCTTAAAACTCGATAATTTAGTTTTATTCTTCGCCAATTTCATATCGTTTACTAAGCGCTGGATTTTTTTCTTATCTTCTATACTCGAATTTAACTTAAAAAACGTGAAAAAAGCCTTCGTAAAATCTTCTCCTTGGCGTCGTTTGGTAAAGTTATAGGCCATCGTTCTATACAGCACCGTATTTTTTACCACTTCATCTTGTATACTTTCATCGATATTGTGCAGCAAATCGATCACAAATCCTTCCGTACCACTTTCCAAGCCTTTTAAATAGGCCTCGTTGTAGAGTTTCCCTATCACGTAGCGGTAATACGGTCCGTAAAACACGAGTGAATCTCTTTTTATATTGATATCATCGCGAAAGTCATAGTATTCATTGCCAAAATAATCTCCTGGCTTTTTATGGCAATTGTTGGTAGCATAAGACTCCATATTGGAATACAGCGGATAATTCAAGGCGATATTTAACACATCGAGGAATCCTTTAGAAGTATCCTTGAACTCCTTTACATACGTAGCTACAATCGTTTCTTTGACAGCGAGCATGGAGTCCATTCGGCGTTCGTACGCATCGTATTCTAATCCATGGCTCTGCATTAAAAACTTCTCGTCCTCTTCGTGTTTGAGAAATGCTTCTATCAACAAATTATTTCGCTGTGCATTCTTCCCGCTAAACACTAATGATTCGTCAAAATCCCAAGTATTTAATCGAAACATCAAGCTATCATTGGGCTCGAGATACACGTATTGGTGCTCTGGTCCATGTTCAAATACATACAATCCTTCTCGCAAATTATCGTATTTCCCCAAAAAGCGATTCTCTTTGGTCAGTGTTAAGGTATCTCTAAACCCTTTGTTATCTGATAGAATAACATGGCACCCTTTAGGATGAATAATTTTACCTCCAAAATACGTAAAGTCGTCTTTTTTAGTTGAATTACATCCAATTAAGCTACATAAAAATAAGGGTACTAAATATTTTGTCATACAGTTTGTTTTCCGCACAAAAGCACAAATCAAAAATATAAATCACTTCACAACTAAGCTGTTAATTCGTTGTTAAAAAGGATTTAAAAATCTGCCAAATTTATAACCTTAAATATTTCTATCCAAATTCTTTTAACCGTCATATATTTTTTACTTTTGCAGCGAATTTAAAAATTGTATACATGTTATCAGTTTCTAACTTATCGGTTCAATTTGGAAAACGCATATTGTTCGATGAAGTAAATACAAAATTTACCCAAGGTAATTGTTACGGTATTATTGGTGCCAACGGAGCGGGTAAATCTACCTTCTTAAAGATTTTATCAGGAAAAATAGACCCTACCTCTGGACAAGTACACCTCGAACCGGGGAAACGTATGTCTGTATTATCACAGGATCACTACGCTTTTGATGAGTTTCCAGTATTGGAATCAGTAATCATGGGAAATAAAGATTTGTATAAAATCAAGAAAGAGATTGATGCACTGTACGCTGATTACACGGATGAAAACGCTGAGAAAATTGGTGAATTACAAGTACAATTTGAAGAAATGAACGGTTGGAATGCGGATTCTGACGCTGCTGCCATGTTGTCTAACCTAGGTATTAAAGAGGATTTGCATTACTCTTTAATGAAAGACTTAGACGGTAAGCAAAAAGTACGTGTATTACTAGCACAGGCTTTATTCGGAAATCCTGACGTTTTGATTATGGATGAGCCTACCAACGACTTGGACTTTGAAACCATCGCTTGGTTGGAAAACTTTTTAGCCAACTACGACAATACTGTAATCGTAGTATCGCACGACCGTCACTTCTTAGACGCCGTATGTACGCATATTTCAGATATTGATTTTGGAAAAATCAACCATTTTTCTGGTAACTATACCTTTTGGTACGAGTCGAGTCAGTTAGCGGCAAAACAGCGCGCTCAACAAAATAAGAAAGCGGAAGACAAGAAAAAAGAATTGGAAGAGTTTATCAGACGATTCTCTGCCAACGTAGCAAAATCTAAACAAGCTACTTCTCGTAAAAAGATGATCGAGAAGTTAAATGTAGAGGACATCAAGCCTTCTAGCCGTAGATATCCTGCCATTATCTTCGATCGCGATCGCGAAGCTGGAGACCAAATTTTAAATGTTGAAGGATTGTCAAAAACGGATGCTGAAGGAGTATTGTTATTTGATAATATCGATATCAACCTCAATAAAGGAGATAAGGTTGCCGTGATTTCTAAGAACTCAAAGGCAACTACTGCCTTTTACCAAATAATTGCGGGTAATGAAACCGCCGACAAGGGAACATACAATTGGGGAGTTACCACTACTCAGTCGTACTTACCTGCCGACAACTCGGAATTTTTCCAAAATGGAGAGTTAAACTTAGTTGATTGGTTACGCCAATACGCGACTACTGAAGAGGAGCGTGAAGAAGTATTTTTGAGAGGATTCTTAGGAAAAATGATTTTCTCTGGTGAAGAAGCATTAAAAAAGAGTAATGTTTTATCAGGAGGAGAAAAAGTGCGTTGTATGTTGTCGAGAATGATGATGACCCGTGCAAACATTTTGAAGCTTGACGAGCCTACGAACCACTTGGACTTAGAATCTATTCAGGCATTGAACAACTCATTGATCAACTTTAAAGGAACCGTTTTGTTTACTACCCATGATCACGAGTTCGCTCAAACAGTAGCCAACAGAATTATTGAAATTACACCTAAGGGAGTGATCGATAAATACGCAACTTTTGACGAGTATTTAGACGACCCTAAAATCAAAGAACTACGCGAAAAAATGTACGCGTAATACTACTAAAAAAAGGAGCCTTTCTAGGCTCCTTTTTGTTTTTAGCTATACCCAGTAATTTATAATTGTGCCTGCGTGATTTAGTTACTAATTAGCTTATACCATAATGGCTTTTACGTAAACCTGCCTTGAGTTACCGTTTTTACATTTAGTCGTCTTTCCTGCCTATATTGGTGATATGAACATCGTCCTTGCTCATCGTTTTACACTTTCCGAGCTGTATTTTTTGTGCGTCTTGCTTAACTAGGTTCTAAAGCTCGTGTTTCTGTCCATAAATCCATTTCTGCATGATAGCTTAAGCCTTTTTTAACCTCATAAACGCTCTCATTTTTGGTTAAATATTTATGTTAATTCAATGACGAAACTTATATTCGTGTACCTGAAAAATTGTTTTACTAGAAATAATACTCAATATGAAAATATCAAGACTATCAATATGGGATTTTTATCTGTAAAGGGTACTAGCTTTCATGTATCTCATTTTTATCTACCCAATCTTTTCATCCTTTTCTTAGCCGCTGTTTGGGGATTTTATCTTCTAATTAAACGCTTGAATATAAAAATCTCTAAAGGGACTTTTTACACCTATGTTACGTTAACACTTCTCGGATTAGTTCTAGTTTTTTTCCCTACTATTTTTGTTATCGAAGTTGAACACCTATTTGAAGTAAATTCGATTATGGAAATTGGGATATTCATCATCGCTTTCTCTCAACTTTTTCTTCTTATTAGTCTGTTTAAAGGGTATTCAAAACTGGTTAAATAAATCGAAGAACCTCATTTCAAATTAAGCGTTCTATACAACAAACATCACAAAAAGGCACATAATTTTCATTAAACATCACTTCAGTGTAACCTCTTTCGCACCTCATTGATAATCTAATAGTATATTTTTCTCTAATCCATACGAGGTATATGGGTTGGTCATTTATGGCACACTCTTCCGTCTCTAATTCATATTGCTTAAGTGTTCTTCATAAACCTAATCATTCATAGCCTTAAATAAAATATAAACTACTCTAATATAAATAGCAATTAATTACAATCAGTTACTATTTCAAAGATAAATCTACTTTTCGGTGCAAGACTGATCATTCTCCTACAAATGGGACAGTTATTTAAGTTAAAAAAGGACCTAATGGTATAACAATTAATTTAATGAATATTCCCACCAAAACAACCGTAGCTTACTACCTTATTATCAAGAATTTAGATTACCCGATTTAATTGCTTTATAACACCAATAGAAGGTGCATGCAACTAAAAAGAGTATCAAAATTAAACTACGTTTTAAAAGTTCTTTTCTTTTATTTTTTTCTTTTAAATCTAAAAACAATAAAACTATATATAAAAGAATTGCTAAAAAAAAAGTTACTACCAAAGACCATCCTAATAAATTAGGGGTATATAGCCCCATAGTCATATTATGAGGTAATAAATATATTACGAAAGAATATATCAAAAGAATATAAAATGATAGGTTTAATTTTTTTATTAAAAGTTTCATGTTTATTTTTGATTTTTATTAATTGCATCCCAAATCACTTATAGGTTTTTCTCCCTTTAAAACAGATTTTACTTTATTCCAATCTGGTCTATTTCTTATTGGAGATGTTCCCACTGCTCTACCACTGTTATTATCAACAAACCTTTGTAATTTATCTTGAAAGCTTCTCCATAAATTATCAGCTCCAATGAGAGGGTTTCCTCCCGTAAAAAAATAAGCAATATTCTCTATTATATTAGAATCAATTCGATCAACACCTCTTACAAAAAAATTATACGTCCCATTAGCCAATCTTTCATAACCAAATTGTCTAGTACCACTAACAGGATGATTTCCCGCATATGGCGCATTCATCGTTTGAAAGTACCAATAATCATTTTGATATTCAGTACAAATTACAACCCCATCATCACCTGGTATATCAATATAAATCATGGCTCCTAATGGATTATTAGAATTCCAAAGGTTTGTCTCTTGTGCACATATACTCTGAATTTGGCAATAAGGAGCAAAGGTAGACCCTGAGACAAAATTGTTGAAATCTCTCCTCATATAATCTAAAAGCTCATCAGGAGTAAATCTTTGCCCTGTACTTAGATTAATAGGCAACGTAACTATATTCACTCCAAAATAATCCATATTAACCATGGTTCCATTAGCATTTTCCAACTCTTGAATATAAAAATCATTAAAAGTTCCACTTGGAAGACTTTTAATTTTTTCAACCACACTTTGAGGTGCTTGGTGCTGCGCCAAATTTTGCCAATGTACTATTTGATCACAATCAATATCCACTAAAGCAGAGCAATCATTAGCTATTAATTCTTTAAATTCTATAAACCGATCCAATCTTACACTTGAAATATGATTTCTTATTGTTATAAATTCATCTCTAAGCACTAAATCTTCAAAATCAATTCTTAAAAAACTTCCGTCATTACTTACAAACTTAAAAGTATTTCCTAGATATGCATTCGTAACGCTTGCATTTATATTGAATTCATTCGCCTCAAAAAAGGCTCTAATTACACTTCCTTCAAATGCAACATTAACATTATCTTTCAATAATTCTGCCAACACATTACCGAAGTTGGTAATTCCCTCTGTTATAGCCTGTTGATTAAAACTAAATTGTAGCGCTCTATCAGGGTTAGTAGCATCTTGAAAAAGTGGCGTAGTTGCTGATTTAAGTAAATTTGCATCTAAGGGAAGGGTATTAGTATCCTGAAATCTATTTAGTAACCAATTGATTCCGTTATGGGAGAACCTAGAAAAGTTATTAGCTTTAAAATAATCAATTACTTGTTGTTTTAAATCAGGTCTGGCATTTAAAAAATTAACGTTTCTAGTACCGAGTCCTTGAATTGCTTTTTCTGCTAGCGCATCTAGTGAATTTGTAGAATTTAACAGTTTATCTATATAATTTCTTTGAGCTTCTAAACACGTAGGAATATCCATATAAGTAGGCTGTGGACCTGGAACATAAATACGGCATTTGTTTGCCAATAAATGTTGACCTCCTCCTCTATTTCGCCTGGCATAATCTTCTATATTAGTGGGCGTTGCTTTATCAATACCATAAAAACTTGCAAATTGCGTTGGAAGAATATAAGGAGGTGATAAATATTTTTTTATATGCTCGTAATTCAAGAAAAACTGCATTAAATTTAAACGATCCCAATCATTAAATCCGTTGTAATAATCGTTTTTAAGATTTAATACATAAGTTTCAAAATTAACATCCCCAGGTAAAGCTTCAATTTTTCTAACAATAGTAGTATTTACGTGTTTTTCGGAGATGAGAAATTTAAGATAATCAGTATGTGTCGCTGTATAATTGTTTAGTACACTCACGCTAGTAATATCCGCTAAAGATGTTCCATTGATATACATAAACGGAATTCCTGAATTATGAATATTTCCTGATTGTATTTCTGCTCTTCGAATTTCAAATGCTTTTAAATTCCCAATATTATAAGTAACTTTTTTCTCACCATCATTGATTAAACGATAGTATTTACTTCTTGGAGCCCTAGAATTTCGATAAATATGATCTCTTTCTGTTCTTAAAAACACATCGTTTTTAGCCTCATCATAACTTGTATAGGATCTGTTATATTTTTTCTCCAAATGTTTCTTTATAAGGTCTAACTGTCTTCTGTACCATCTATCTCTCTGTGCGTTTATTTGAGCTTCATGTAAAACAGCTCTGTTGTGTATAGCTACTGTAAAACTATTATTCCCCCAAGTAAAAGAAAAATCTTCTAATTCACCATTTCTTCCTAACGGAGCTTTTAAATCTTGAATCCTGTCAAAATACTGAAACTCATCACCTCTAAAATACTCAAGCTCTTCTGTTTGCCCGAAAGTCAAAAACGAAAAGAGCACAAAGAAAATCCATGTAATTGTGTTTATGTTATTTTTCATAGATTATTTTTTTACAATAATTCTCGTTTTTCTTTCATTATTGATGGTTACTGATACCACATAGGTCCCTTTTTTTAGATGACTCCCTTCAAAAAAGTAGCTATGCTTGCCCGTTAACTGATCTTCTCTTTGACATACTACAGAACTTTTTGCTCCATAAATATCAGTTACTCTAACCTCTACTGTACTTGGGTTTTCAAGGGTGTATGAAATAATTAAATCGTTTACAAATGGATTAGGATATAATTTAATACAGTTTTCTTCTTGAGTTGCCAGTGCTTCTAAAATATCATCAGAAATTTCATCATCAGTATTGGTAAACTGTTGCTTCTTTTCTATTACAAATTTCATTGGTGCTCCAACCTCATTAAATTCTTTAATAAAACTATCTAAGTTTCCAATTAAAACAGCGGTATTCCCTACTGTCTTCTTTGTTAAATTTCCTGAAATAATTTCATAAGAAAGTTTATTGGGAATTGTTTCTAAAAAAGAAGTATGGGGCATATTAAAACTTAAATCATCAAAATCAATAGCGTTTTCAATAATATTAAAATATCCTTCCACTTTTTGTTCTCCTATTGTTAACATATATGTTGCAAAAGCTTCATCAGTTTCGCCTTTGAAATTAATAGCAATAGGAACTTTTTGCTCAATGTGCTTTCCGGACCAATCGTATTTTAAGAGAACTCCTGACCATTTACCAATAACATCGCCCTCTGTAATATTCTCGGTTGGTTGATTTGAATCCTCATTATTTTCAATTTCTTGGTATTTACTCTCTGAGTCATTGATTGTATTCTCCGTACTTCTCGTGTTACTTGGTTGATTCTCAAAATTTGCTCCTAGGTACTGATTCGCTTTTGGTATATTTTTTTCAACACCATACCCATGATAATAACAAATCCCTAACCAATATTTTGCCATAGGGTAGTTACTTTTTTCAAACCAATGTATTGCTTGCTGATAGTCTTGCTGGATATTTCCTAATCCTTTGAGTGATAAATATCCTAAACTATAAATAGCCTTTTGATTTCCTGCCTCTGCAGCTTTTTTAAACCACTTCTTAGCCTTTGTAAGATTTAAATCACATCCTTTGCCATATTTATACATAGCTCCTAGATCTCCAGCGGCTATCATATTTCCTTGCTCTGCCGACTTCTCAAGTAATTTATATGCTTTTTCATCGTCCCTTTCACTCCCACTTCGCAAATAAAATCTTGCCATTAGCAGTTGGGCTTTATCATCTCCTTTCTCAACACAAGGAGTTAAATACT
Organism: Tenacibaculum litopenaei; assembly: GCF_964514025.1. NCBI lineage: Bacteria > Pseudomonadati > Bacteroidota > Flavobacteriia > Flavobacteriales > Flavobacteriaceae > Tenacibaculum > Tenacibaculum litopenaei. The sequence goes on along the minus strand of NZ_CAZEQT010000006.1, from coordinate 44,262 downwards.
CTGTAATTTTAAGAGTGTTTTCTTCACTATTGTCGTTTAGCTTCAAGTAATACAAAGCTTCCCTAAAATTGAATTCACAGTCCAACTGTTCTTGCGCTTCTAACTCTAGCATCGGTATTAATAGACCTACGAAAAAAGGGATAAAAGTATTCGTTTTTTTCATTTTTATTTCAATTTATCTTTTGTCTTCTAGCTTAAAGAAAATAATAATTCACCAAAATTAGTAGTAGCATGATATAACTGGTAAATCATTGGCCTCCTGCCAATAAGCCCATGTTTTACTTTATTCAAGATATTCGTTAGATTTTACCCTTTTGTAAGCCTTCTTTATCTAATGTCACAATTCGAAATACCGTAACACAATGTGATTTTAATTTAAAATTAGCCGTAGTCTTGCGAGTCTGAAATTGGAGCGCCCATAATTACATTGTGAAACTCTAATTTTTCTTATTTGTTTTAAAATTTATCGCCAGGAAATATATAAAGTAAGTCAAAGGATTTAATAGAGTTCTCTGATGAATTGTAGTAATTGGAACATTTAAACATTTAGTTCAAGGCTGCTATAATGTTAACTTCATTACAATAAAATGTTCTCATTTTTCATCAATAATAGTCACTCCTAGTTACTAGCGATTTTTTTATTTTCTTTTAAGTTTGTCCTTGCTTTTGGCAATAGCCTCATCGACAAGTTCAATTCCTGTAACTTCTATCCGTGTTTGTTTTTCTAATACGATGGATCGGACGGTTTTTAATTCTTCCAAAGTGGCGAAGTCTGGTGCTAGTAATTGTTCCGCTAAGCCTTTTAAAATTGGATCATGTGCAGCTGCCAACACTCCCCAAACCATAGCTTTTATTTTGTACGAATCGTCTTCTCGAAACTTTTCAGCATAGTAAATTCCCAATACCCTAATAGCGTCTGAGTGGGCTTGATGTGCCGCCTTGAGCAAATACTTTTCTGCCAAAGCATCTCTGTTTACGGTTACCCTATGACTAAAATAACAATATCCCAATATGTACTGGGCTTCAGCCTCTCCATCATCGGCAAAGGACTTTAACAGGTAAACGGCTTTTTCGCAATCCATGTTTTTAAATGCTTTTATCCCTTTTCGATACTTCGATTACTGCGAAAAAACGGCTGATGCCCCCGTGAACATCAACCAAACAAACCAAATAATTTTTTTACCCATAAGTAGGTTAGCTATATAGTATACATTTCTTTCACCTTAGTTCTTTTGAGAATTCCCCCTCTCCTTTTCATCAGCAGTCGACACGATCCTAAAGGCCTCTCTGGACCAACTTACGGGTACCAGGCTATCCTTAGTGACGACGTATAAGGAATCGATAGAACTACTCTTTTCTAGGATAGAATTACCGAACAGATGCAGTGTATCGGCCTCTAAGCGATACGAACCTTTCCAATGATACGTTTCGTAGGCCGGACTTTTCTGTAAGTGAAATTTGTTATTCACCTTTAACTCCAATTTGTAATTGTATTTAGCGGTAGCCATGAGTCGCGTTGAGGCCTCAAAGTATTCACTATTCTTAAATACGAGCAATACTACAATAAATAACAGTGTCAACCACTGTGAAGATCTATCGAATTTCTTTTGCTCATATCGGACGGCTTCTTTATTCAAGAAATTTTCATACAGAAACAAGCCTAGATAGACAACTGCTAAACTCACAAAATAAAGCGTATGAATTAATCCAATCGTGTAATTTTGACCAAATGGAAAAAACTGATATACCGCCAAACTTCCAACCAGAACTTGGCCTAATAAAATATTAAATCGTTTCATAAATTCGAATTGATGAAGTGCGTTATTACCATTCCTTAACAGTTATTTTATCGGTCTTTATATGATACGTAAACACGCAATCCAATGCCGTTGAATACACTTGTAATTCCTGGATATCGTATAGAGCACCGTACAGTTTCATCGTACATATATCGGTTGCAGAAATTAACGGAGTTGCGCTTAGATGTGAATGCGTCACAGCGATAATTTTATCATTTTTCTCGGTCCTCGTTTTAACTGCTAGCATAGTTTTATGAAATTTCTTCCAAGCTGTTATCTGTCCTTCCTCAGATACCCAAAACAAGTAATCGTTTCCCAACGGAATAATATCATGCTCAGTAGTACCCATTATAAGATACATACGATAACCTCTTTTAGCAGGGAGCAGTACTAAATTGGCACTAAACCCCTCAACCATGCCAATGTTGTATTTAGGGTTGTTAAGCTGTTTCACTACCTCCATTTTTACAGCTAGCAAGTGCTTTTCTTTTGCATTCAAATCTTTCTGTTTGTGTTCTATGACAACAGGAGTATTTACATCCTCTTTTAGACAACTATACCTAGCAATACGCTGCTTTTGATTTTTATGCAAAAAAGTAATGTGAATGGAATCTTTGGAATCAAAGCGCACGTAACCGCCATAATCTTTGCGCAGTAATGGCTTACTCATCAAGACATCGGTGCCATTCCATGCGATTTTTTCATAGGCGTACAACAGCTTGGCTTCCTGCCTAACCGAATCTAATTTACGCATCAGAAGTGGACGATTTTCTATCTTTTGAGCATAACTACTCAATACACTTAATAATATAGCAATTCCTAGTACGAAGGTTTTCATAGCTTTTCGTTTTCTGTAAAGTTACTAAATTATCTCATAAAAAAGGATGTAGCCTTGATACTTGTTTACCCATTACAGCAGGGAAACCACAATAATCATACAACGACCAAAATTCAACGGAGCTTTGAGCTAGACTCCTACAATTCACAAATAGGCCGCATTCGTAACTGCAGTTACCATGACCTTGTTAAAATGTGTTAAGTAGTAAAACTCCTTACTTTCAGTAAGGATTATAATTTACTATTTCAGAATAGTAAGCATACATTTGAAAAACTTAAATTTCAAATTATGATGAAGAACATTTCAAACTTAGGAAAAACATTAGAAAAAACTGCTCAAAAAAAGATTCACGGAGGATTTGACCCAACAAAAGAATTATGCGTTCCCAACCCAACACCGAGTTCAGTGTGCAATGCATACATCATGCCGAACTGTTGTATTCAATGGGACTAATACAAAAAGAGATCGGTTATTAAAAACAAATGAATCTCATTCGTTTTCAATGATCATTTTTTAACGAAAAAAAAGGGAGCTTTTATCAAAGCTCCCTTTTTTTTTATTTTTTGTCTATTTGAAGTTTTTTGGCATTTTTAACCTTCTGTTTCGTCAACGCTAGGTCAATAACCTCGTGCATTTCGGTAACAAAATGGAACTTCAGTCCTTTTAAATAGCTCTCTTTAATTTCACTGATATCCTTTCTGTTTTCCTCACAGAGAATGATTTCCTTAATGTTAGCACGCTTTGCGGCTAAAATTTTCTCCTTTATTCCGCCTACTGGCAACACTTTACCTCTCAAGGTAATTTCACCAGTCATAGCGATCTTACTTTTTACTTTTCTCTGTGTATACAACGATACCAAAGAGGTAAGCATCGTAATCCCTGCACTCGGACCATCTTTGGGGGTCGCTCCTTCCGGAACGTGGATATGTACGTCGTACTGATTGATAATCGCCGGATCAATACCAAAGTTATCGGCATTTGCCTTGATGTATTTCATGGCGATTGTTGCCGATTCTTTCATTACATTCCCGAGATTACCGGTAATTGACAGCATCCCCTTTCCTTTTGATAAGATAGATTCGATAAACAATATATCACCACCTACACTCGTCCAAGCCAATCCTGTTACAACACCAGCAGTATCATTGTTCTCATATTTATCGCGTTCCATACGAGCTGGCCCCAAAATACGCTCAATATCTTCGTTGGTCAAAGCAATGTTGTACGTCTCTTCTAAAGCGACAGATTTGGCTGCAAAACGAACTACTTTCGCCACTTGCTTTTCCAATCCTCTCACCCCAGATTCACGGGTGTATCCTTCGACTACCTTTTCAATTTGTGCCTTTCCTAATTTGAGGTGTTCCTCGCTCAATCCGTGCTCCTTTAACTGTTTTGGCAACAAGTATTTCTTTGCAATTTCCACCTTCTCTTCAATCGTATATCCCGTTACGTTGATAATCTCCATACGATCTCTTAAGGCCCAAGGAATTTGTTGTAAATTATTCGCTGTAGCTATGAATAAGACCTTTGATAAGTCATATCCCACTTCCAAATAATTATCGTAAAATTCTGTGTTCTGTTCCGGATCTAATACTTCTAGCATGGCTGAAGATGGATCTCCTTGGTGACTCTGCCCTAATTTATCTATCTCATCTAAAACAAATACTGGATTTGAGGTCCCTGACTTTTTAAGATTTTGAATCAATCGACCTGGCATCGCTCCAATATAGGTTTTTCTATGCCCTCTAATTTCAGCTTCGTCACGCAGTCCTCCTAAAGACATACGCACGTACTTTCTTCCGAGTGCTTCTGCCACAGATTTCCCTAAAGAGGTTTTCCCTACTCCTGGAGGTCCGTATAAACAAATGATTGGAGACTTCATATCTCCACGCAATTTCAACACAGCCAAGTGCTCAATAATACGCTCTTTTACCTTCTCTAGTCCGAAGTGATCGCGATCTAAAATTTTCTGTGCCTTCTTTAAGTCAAACTTATCTTCTGAATACACTCCCCAAGGCAATTCCAACATCAGCTCAAGGTAATTGCGTTGAACACCGTACTCTGCCATTTGCGGATTCATACGCTTTAGCCTTCCCAGCTCTTTTTCAAAAACCTCGGCAACTTCCTTGTTCCACTTTTTCTCCTTAGATTTCTTTCTCATATCATCTAACTCCTGATCATGAGAAACACCACCCAATTCATCTTGGATCGTTTTCAATTGTTGGTGTAAGTAGTACTCTCGTTGTTGCTTGTCTAAATCTGAGCGCGTCTTTGATTGGATATCATTGCGCAATTGCAACTTCTGCAACTCCTTATTCAAATTCTTCAAGGTGAGCAGTGCGCGCTCTTTCAGGTTATCCTTTTCTAAAAGCACCTGCTTTTGCGCTACGCTCAATTCCATATTCGATGAAATGAAATTCACCAAAAATGAACTGGAATGTATATTTTTAATTGCAAATGACGCTTCAGAAGGGAGCATTGGATTTTCCTTGATTACCTCTAAGGCCAACTCTTTTATCGACTCAATAATAGCGTCAAACTCCTTTTGATCATCAATTTCACGTTCCTCTCTAGCTTCTGAAACTCTCGCTTTCAAATACGGTTCTTCTTGCAGCATCTCATCAATTTCAAAACGCTTCTTACCTTGAATAATTACGGTCGTATTACCATCAGGCATTTTTAAAACGCGTAAAATCTGAGCCACTACCCCTGTGGTATGGATATCCTCAATACTCGGATCCTCCACCTCTGGGTTCTTTTGAGCTACAACCCCTACTACTTTTGATCCTTCATTGGCATCCTTTATTAACTGAATAGACTTATCTCTACCAGCGGTAATAGGAATTACAACCCCCGGAAACAACACAGTGTTTCTCAATGGTAAAATTGCCAATTCTTCTGGCACTTCCTCTTTATTCATATTTTCTTCATCCTCAGGGGTCAATAAAGGAATCAGTTCGGAATTTTCATTAAACACGTCTTGTAACGACAAATTGTCTAAATGTAATATCTTTGTTTTACTCATAACCATAATATCTGTCAACTTGGCACTTCTGTAAATCGTTAGTAGCACCAATACATTTTGCTAATATCTTTAAAATACTTAGTAATCAGCCAAGTACTCTATTAAAATCGGCGAATTACGTCTTTAATAGGTCAATTGTTATGCCATACTCACACATCATAATTAATAAACCTTGTAACTTTTGTCATTCCCAGTCGTCATATAGACATCAACAATCATCATACTATGAAAAAACTTTTGGTAGCAATCGGCTGTTTAGGAATGTTAACAGCATGTACAGATAGTAAAAACAGTGAGGCATTTATAAGTGCGACTCAAGGACGATATCTCTTTAATGCTGATGAAGTAATGGAAGTCTCTTTTGAGGACTCAGAATTAAAAGTCCAATGGAGAAACCAAAAACTGACACCGCTCAAAGTAAACGACAGTACTTTTTATTTGCAGGCCATGAATGAAAAGTTAATATTCCAACCAAAGCTGGCGCAAATTAAACTCGCTACTAAAAAGGAACACCACGGAAAAAATTACACATTTACAAAACTCGGTGAAGGACAACGCACCCCCAGTGAATACCTAAATGCAGGACAGTTCACAGAGGCACTACAAGGCTTTTTAGCCATTCAGCAACAAGACAGTCTTAGCCCTCTTATTAGAGAACGCACGCTCAACAAATTAGGCTATCGCCATTTACGAAATAACAATATTGAAACTGCGATACACGTATTTACCATCAATACTAAATTACATCCGAAAAGCTCAAATACCTATGACAGTTTAGCCGATGCCTATTTGGAGCAAAAAGACACGATAAAAGCAATCGAAAACTACCAATTAGCGTTAAATATAAACCCTGAACGCAGAAGCTCGAAGCGCCAATTAGAGAAGTTGCTAAAAAAGGAATAAACACACACCGTAAAAAGGAGCTATTGCTATACGAGTATGGCAATAGCGATTCCTGTAAAAACGACTATCTGAACCCATTTCAAATAGACGCCAACCACCTGATGACGGCGTATGTAGTTAGCGATACTTCCCGCCAACAGGGCGATACTCGAAAATATGGTAAAAGAGGTTACTATAAACAGTCCTCCGAGCACATAAAATTGCCAAACCACAGCTAGCTCCTCCGAAAAGAGAAACTTCGGAAAGAAGGCTAAAAAAAATACGGTCACTTTTGGGTTCAGTACATTCATCCAAAATCCTCTTTTGAATAATTTCCACAGGGACTGCTTCTTTACACCCTCTGTTGAAAAAGCGATGGTCGGGTCGCTTTTATACACCAAAAAGGCTAGGTACAACAAATATCCTGCTCCAAACAATTTAATTCCAAAAAATACGTATTCGTTATGCTTAAGTGCTTCTGAAACACCAAAGGCCACCAACGACGTGTGTATAATACAACCTGTCATCAAACCGGCTACTGTAGCCAAACCGTACTTACTACCGTTCACAATACCTTGTGTCAACACAAAAATATTGTCAGGTCCTGGAGCTACAGCCAAGGTTGCTGTAGCCAACACAAAAGAAATTAAGGTCTCTAGCATGATGACGGGGCTTATTTTTGCGCCAAAATTGCCTTGTTAATTCTCTTTATCAAGCGCGGACCTTCGTAAATAAATCCAGTATATACTTGTACCAGATCGGCGCCTGCTTCTAATTTTTCTAAAGCATCTTTCTCAGAGTGAATCCCCCCTACCCCAATAATAGGAAATGCTTTGTTCGACTTAGACGCTAAATATTGAATCACCGCAGTACTGCGATCTTTAATCGGCTGTCCACTAAGCCCTCCATTTCCAATGGCCTCCAACATTTCGGCACTTGCTTTTAACCCTGTTCTATCGACCGAAGTATTTGAAGCAATGACCCCATCAATTCCAGTATCTGCTACCAATGTGATTATTTCATCGAGCTGCGTATGATTCAAATCGGGAGCAATTTTTAATAAGATAGGCTTTTTAGAAGCTTTGGTATTATTTATTTCTTGTACAGCTACAATGAGTTCTTTAAGGTAATCTGCATCCTCTAACTTAGCATGACTACTCACATTCGGACAGCTGACATTTAACACAAAATAATCGACATAAGGATGTAAGCCTTCAAAACAGGTCAAATAATCTTCAGTATAATTTTCAGGTGCAGTAGCGGTATTCTTTCCAATATTACCACCTATCAATACCTTTCCTTTGTTCTTCTTTAACTGAGTGATTGCCGCTTCGAGTCCTTCGTTATTAAACCCCATGCGGTTAATAATTCCCTGATCATCTTTCAATCGAAACAAGCGTTTTTTCGGGTTTCCAACTTGTCCTTTAGGAGTCACGGTTCCGATTTCTACAAAACCGAAGCCCAAATCTGCCAATTCATTATACAACACCGCATTTTTATCGAATCCGGCGGCTAATCCAACAGGGTTTTTAAAGGTAAGACCAAACAACTTGCGTTCTAACCGTTGATCATTCACCTGATACATACTTCTAAACAGCGGTGATACCAAAGGTATTTTGGACAAGAACTTTAGTAATGAAAACGTAAAATGGTGAATCTTTTCTGGGTCAAACAAGAAAAATACAGGTCTAATAAATACTTTATACATGGGTTAATTTTTGCTAATGGATACTTTTTGGATTAAAAAAAAACTCCATAAAAATGGAGTTCTTTTCTGTTATCTTAATACAGCGCCTAAATTCTTTTCGAATGTCTGCTGCAATTTCGTCATAATTTTATCAATCTGCTTATCGGCAAGCGTCTTCTTCTCGTCTTGCAACACAAAGCTCACTGCGTATGATTTTTTACCTTCAGGAAGCTTATCACCTTGATACACATCAAACAAATCTACTTCTTTTAAAAGGTTGCGCTCCGATTGAAAAGCGAGCGTATACAACTCTTTAAAGGCTACTTGCTCATCTAACAACAAAGCCAAATCACGTTTCACTGCTGGGAACTTCGCCAATTCAGCTACTTTAATGTTGGACTTTTTTATAAACTTCAATACGTTGTCCCAATTGATATCGGCATACAACACCTCTTGTTTAATAGCAAAATTCTTAAGAATTGAACGTTTTACCACTCCTAACTCAACAAGTGTTGCTTTTCCTAAACTCAAAGCAATTCCTTCTGAGAAAACGTCGTTTTTACATGGAGTCGTTTTCAAACCTTTGATACCTAAACGCGTTAACAAAGCAGTGACTACTCCTTTCAAGTAAAAGAAATCAGAAGTTTGCGTCGACACTTTCCAACTATCAGCAACGCGATTTCCGGTAACGAACATACTAATGCGTTTTGCTTCTTGATATCCGCTATCAAATTTGTGATAGGTTTTACCCACTTCGTAAAACTTCAATGATGTTTGCTGTCTGTTTAAATTGTAAGCGATGCTTTCAAGACCACTAAACAACAATGACTGACGCAGTACTTTTAAATCATTACTCAACGGATTCAACATCTCAACATTATAATCCGCATTTAAATTATCTGACAACTCTACGTAATCCGCTTTGGTCAGTGAGTTTGCCATCGTTTCATTAAAACCTAAAGCCATTAACTGATCACTGATGATGTTTTGTACTTTGGTTTCCATATTCGAGTCAAAAGAAATAGAAGTATTGAGCTTATGTGAAAACTCAATATTATTATATCCGTAAACACGTAAAATTTCTTCTATAATATCAGCCTCGCGTTGTACGTCTACGCGGTATGAAGGAATTGTCAACCCTAAACCAGCTTCTGTAGCACTGTTGATTTTGATGTCCAAAGAAGCCAAAATATTCTTTATTGTTTCCTTCGGAATTTCTTGTCCGATAATGCGGTATGCATTTTCAAACGATAAAAACACTTGGAAGTCTTCCATCTTCTCAGGATAAAAATCCAAAACATCTGAAGATAATTTCCCTCCTGCGTACTCTTCTATTAACAACGCGGCACGTTTCAATGCATATTTCGTCATATTAATATCGATACCTCTTTCAAAACGGAAAGATGCATCGGTATTTAACGCGTGTCGTTTAGCCGTTTTTCTAACCGAAACAGGATTAAAGTAAGCACTTTCTAAAAATACGGTAGTCGTATGTTCAGTTACTCCTGATTTCAAACCACCAAACACTCCTGCAATACACAACGGATTGTCATCTTGGTCACAAATCATTATATCATCGGCACCTAAACTGCGTTCCACCTCGTCTAAGGTAGTAAACTTCGTTCCTTCGGCTAAGGTTTTCACAACAACCTTATTCCCTTTAATCTTTGCAGCGTCAAAAGCGTGTAACGGCTGTCCTAATTCGTGTAATACATAGTTGGTGATGTCTACCACATTATTTTTAGGAGCAATTCCGATGGCCTTCAACCTATTTTGGATCCATTCTGGAGCATCTTTAATCTCCACATCCGTAATAGTGATTCCGCAATAACGCGGTACCAATTCTTTATTTTCTACTTCGATATCTACTTTGAAAGTGCGCTCGTCAACGTGAAAATCAGAAACTGAAGGAGAAATCAATTCTAAATTTACTCCTTGTTGAATTAATCCTGCTCTCAAATCTCTTGCAACACCAAAATGGCTCATCGCATCGGCACGGTTCGGTGTTAATCCGATTTCAAATACGTAATCTGTTTCTATGTTAAACACTTCCGAGCAAGGTGTTCCTGGAGTTAAGTCAGCGTCCAACACCATAATACCATCATGTCCTGAACCCAAACCTAATTCATCTTCAGCACAAATCATACCGTGGCTTTCTTCTCCGCGAATTTTTCCTTTTTTGATTTTGAACTCTTTCCCTTCCTCATCGTATAATTTAGTACCTACAGTTGCTACCGGCACTTTTTGACCTGCAGCTACATTTGGAGCACCACATACAATTTGTACAGGACTCTCTCCTCCTAAATCTACTGTAGTCACTTTCAACTTATCTGCATTTCCATGTTGTACACAGGTTAACACCTCTCCTACAACTACACCGGCCAAGCTACCTTTAATGCTTTCTACTTTTTCGATACCTTCTACTTCAAGACCAAGATCTGTCAATAACTCTCCTGTCTTTTCCGCTTCAAGCTCTACTTGTAAAAACTGTCGTAACCAATTATATGAAATCTTCATTTTTTTAATATCTGATTTAGCCCGCAAATTTACAATAATTAATACGAATTAGTCAAGCCTTAATGCGATGTTTGTAAGTCCCCGATAGTTAACGTTTTGATAACATACGGGAATTTTTATTTGATTTTCTTTGTGCGCATTTTAGAAATTTAACATATTTTTATGAGAAAACTTATACCCTTCTTACTAGTGCTAGCCAGTTTAGCAGGCTTTTCTCAAATTCCATCCTACTACAACGATGTTAATTTGAACCAATCAGGGGCTTCTTTGAAAAACGCCCTCGCAACCAAAATCATTGCAACCCACACGACCAATTTATCCTATACTCCTGGAGTATGGAATGCTTTAAAACAAGCCGACTTAGCTATTGGAAGTACCAGCAAGGTTACCTTAATTTACGGTTATAGCGATACTGACGGTAATTACGTTACCGATCGCACACGAAGTAAAGACGCTAATGGGGGAAGCGCCGGAACACAGTGGAACCGCGAGCACGTATATCCAAAATCATTAGGTACTCCTAATTTAGGAACTAGTGGTGCCGGTGCAGATGCTCACCACCTTAGAGCTGCGGACATTTCTTTTAATTCACAACGCAGTAGCAAGAAATTTGCCGCTGGAAACGGAAACGCAGGTGATGTTACTGGAGGTTGGTACCCTGGTGACGAATGGAAAGGTGATGTAGCCAGAATGATGCTTTATATGTACGTTCGTTACGGAAATCAATGTCTCCCTAAAAACGTCGCTGTAGGTGCCACTGCAAGTAGTGACAGCAATATGGTTACCTTATTACTACAATGGAATGCGGAAGATCCTGTTTCTGCTTTCGAAAAGCAACGCAATACCGTAATTTTCGGAATCCAAGGAAACAGAAACCCTTTTATTGACAACCCGGCATTAGCCACAAAAATATGGGGAGGCCCTCAGGCACAAGACTTGTTTGGCGGATCATCATCTGACACTCAAGCCCCTACAGCACCTACCAATCTGAGTGCAAAAACTATCACTTCAACGAGCATTACCTTACAATGGACAGCTGCTACCGATAATGTGGGAGTTACTGCATATGATATTTTTAACGGTGGTAGTAAATTGGCAACAGCGACAACTACGAGCTACGAGCTTACAGGCTTAACTGCCAATACCAATTACGCATTCCAAATTAAAGCGAGAGATGCAGCCAATAACAGCTCGGTAGCAAGTGCTTTATTGAATGTAAAAACAAAAACTTCGACGACTACAGGTGGAGGCTCTTCTGCCTTATTTATCTCCGAATACGTAGAAGGATCGTCGAACAATAAGGCGATAGAAATTGCAAACTTCACTGGTTCAACTGTAAACTTAAGCGACTACAGTTTGAAAAAAGCAACCAACGGTGCTGGTTGGGGAAGTACTCTTTCATTAAGTGGAAACCTGAGCACAGGAAAGACCTATGTTATTGCTCATAGCAGCGCAACGAGTACACTTAGGACGAAAGCACAGCGAACTGATGCGAGTGTTCTATCGTTTAACGGTAATGATGCTGTCGGTTTGTTTAAAAACAACGTACTGATAGACCTTATTGGAAACCCTACAAGTAGTGCTGTTTTTGCTAAAGACAAAACGTTGAGAAGAAAAAGTTCGGTAAGCAAACCGAATTCAACTTACGATAGTTCAGAGTGGACAAGCTTTGGTAAGGATGATTTTTCTGGTTTAGGAACTCACAGTACCACAGGAACCACTCCTACCGACAACCAAGCTCCAACTGCCCCGAGTAACCTCGTAGCAAGCGCGGTAACCAGCAATAGTTTTACTGTTAACTGGACGGCAGCTACTGACAATGTAAACGTAACTTCTTATGACGTATACGCTAACAATACCAAATTAGGAAGTACAACTGCTACTAGCTATAACTTTACGAGTTTGACAGCTGTTACTCGTTATTTAGTGCACGTCATCGCAAAAGACGCCGCTGCAAATAACTCACCGGCAAGTGCAACCATTTCAATCACTACCAAATCGGTATCCCTAAGCTACTGTGCTGCCAAAGGCAATAATTCTAGCTACGAATACATCGATAAGGTAGTATTTGGAGGAATGACGAATACCTCGACTTCTAATAGTGGATATGGTGACTTCACCAATCGCGTAGCAAATATTACTAAAGGAAGCAACCCTATCACCATCAGTGCAGGATTTGCAGGTTCGGCCTATAGCGAAAACTGGAAAATTTGGATTGATTTCAACCAAAATGGAACCTTTGAAAGTTCAGAAGAAGTATTGAGTAAAACATCGTCAAGTGCCAGCGATTTAAACTACCATATTCAAGTTCCGACGACTGCCAAAACTGGTAAAACTCGCATGAGAATTGTCATGAAATGGAACGGTACAGCTGCTGCCTGTGGATCTTTCTCTTATGGAGAGGTTGAAGATTACAGTGTAACTATAGCCGCTAGTAGATCAGCGCACGGCGATCAGGTTAAAAACACCACGGAGAGCGTAATTGCCAGCACGGTATACGTCTACCCTACTCGTGTAAACCACACACTTCAATTTAACTTCGATACTGCTTCAGAAGTAGCCTTTGAAATCATTAACTCGCAAGGGCAACGCGTTCAAAAAGGAACGGCAGCAAAGCGTATTGATGTCAGTACAATTTCGAACGGAATTTACCTAGTACGCTTGTACGATGGTCAAAAATCTGTAACCAAAAAATTCATAAAACAGTAACATTAAAATAAACAAAACAGCCTAACTTACCTGAAAGTCGGGCTGTTTTGCTATATTCATATCTGAAAACTAATTTACTAATAATCAATATTTTACATTAACGCAAATTAAACCATTCACAATGAAAAACCTTCTTACACTATTTTTCTGGATGTGGACCTTGGCGATTATCGCTCAAATTCCATCCTATTACAACGATGTTAACATCAACCAAACTGGAACGGCATTAAAAGACGCCTTGGCCGTAAAAATCATCAACTCACACCACACCAACTTATCGTATACACCAGGTGTTTGGAACGCACTCAAGCAAACAGACTTAGACCCTACTGACAATACCAAAGTATTGTTAATTTACGGATTTAATGACAGTGACTCTGACATAACGAACGACAGAACTCGTGGAAAAGACGAGAACGGTGGAGGTTCAGGAGTTTGGAATCGCGAGCACGTATATTCGAAATCTCTTGCTAGCCCAAATCTAGGAACCACTGGTGCTGGTGCTGATGCACACAACTTGCGCCCTGCTGATGCACAACGCAATTCATCGAGAAGTAACAGAAAGTTTGCCGCCGGAAGCGGTACTGCATCGTATATTACCTCTCAAGGATACTGGTATCCTGGTGATGAGTGGAAAGGTGATGTAGCTCGTATGATGATGTACATGTACCTACGTTACGGGAATCAATGTTTACCTACAGGTGTTGGAGTTGGAAACACAGTTGCCAGCGACAATAACATGATTGACCTTTTTTTACAATGGAATGCAGAAGACCCTGTTTCTGATTTAGAGAAGCAACGCAATCCTGTACTACAAAATTTACAAGGAAACAGAAATCCATTTATTGACAATCCTGCCTTTGCAACTAAAATTTGGGGAGGACCACAAGCTCAAGATTTATTTGGTAATGGTGGTAACAACGATACTCAAGCACCGACGACTCCAGGTAGTTTAGTAGCATCAAATATCACAAGTACTACTGTAAATTTAGCTTGGACAGCAAGTTCTGACAATGTTGGAGTAAGCGGATACCGCGTGTATAACGGTGCTTCTCAAGTAGCCACTGCAACGGGGACTTCTGTTACAGTAAACGGGTTGAGTGCTGCCACCAATTACAACTTCACAGTGAAAGCTTATGACGCGGCTGGAAATCTTTCTGCTGCTAGTAACGCAGTAGCTGTTACCACTACTTCAGGAGGTTCTGGAGGAGGAAGCGGTGCTACAGACTTATTCATCTCTGAATATGTTGAAGGATCATCGTATAACAAAGCGATCGAAATTGCCAACTTTACAGGAAGTGCTGTAAACCTCAGCAACTACAGTCTTAAAAAAGTAACCAACGGAAGTGGTTCATGGAGCAGTACCCTAACACTTAGCGGTACCTTAGCAAACGGAGAAGTGTACGTAGTTGCACACGGAAGTGCGAGTACAGCCATTAAAAACGAAGCCGATATCACCAATAATAGCGTTGCTAACTTTAACGGAAATGACGCTGTAGCCTTGTTTAAAGGAAGCTCGATTATTGATTTAATCGGAAACCCAAATAGCAGCGCTAACTTCGGAAAAGACGTGACGTTACAACGTAAGCCTGAGGTTAAGAGCCCAAGTACTTCTTACGTTACTTCGCAATGGAACAGTTTAGCTAGCAATACCGTTTCAGGATTGGGAAGTCATGCAGTTCAAGGAGGTGGAGGTGCTACTGATACCACTGCTCCATCTGCACCAAGTGGTTTAACAGCCTCTGGAATTACACAAACTTCAGTAAACTTAGCATGGACAGCTGCTACGGATAATGTTGGAGTTACTGCCTATGAAGTATTTAGGGGAAGTACCAAAATTGCGACAGTAAGCAGCACATCGTATACTGCTGGTTCTTTAACCGCTGGTACCAATTACGCATTTAGCGTAAAAGCAAAAGACGCCGCTGGGAACAATTCTACAGCGAGTAATACCGTAAACGCAACGACGTTGAGCAATACAGTTACGTACTGTAACTCGAAAGGAAACAACGCTAGTTACGAATATATCGATTACGTAGGTATAGGAGGAATTAGCAATAGTACCGCTTCTAACAACGGTTATGGAAACTTTACCGCTCAGAATGGAAATATCGGATACGGAAGCAATACTGTTATTGTAAGTGCTGGATTTAGTAGCTCAGCCTATACTGAATTCTGGAAAGTTTGGATAGACTACAACCAAAACGGAACTTTTGAATCATCAGAAATGGTAGCTAGCGGATCATCGTCAAGCGCTGCGAACCTTTCGTATAACTTTACGGTACCTACTTCGGCAAAAGCTGGTAAGACAAGAATGCGTGTTTCTATGAAATGGAAAGCTGCACAAACAGCCTGTGAAAGCTTCTCTTATGGTGAAGTTGAAGACTACTCAATTACTATCGGAACGAGCAGTGCTAGCCGAGCTACTGTAGTGGCAGATGAAGAATTAGGAAATGAAGAAGCTATTTTCAACGCTTCAGTATACCCAAATCCTGCTGCCAATAACGTAACGATTGGAATCAAAGACTTTAGAACAGCGAATTTCGCAATTGCCAATATGCTTGGACAAACAGTGCGTCAAGGTACAGCGAATCGCGCTATTGATATTGCTGACTTACCTACCGGTACGTATATCGTAACGATCACGGACGGACAGAAATCACTAACAGAACGTTTGATAAAAAAATAACACCTAACTTATTTTAAGTCAACTCAAAGGGCAGCAATTTTCATTGCTGCCCTTTCTTTTAACCCTTCTAAATACCTAAGAATTCATCGATTTCTTTGGTCAGTATAATTCTTTGTACTATTTTTCATTTTGAAACCCTTAACGTAAAAAAGAGTAAGCGTATGAGTAGTTATAATGCAACGATAGAAGAGGAAAACAAAGAAATAGCCAACAGATACAAGGATTTACTTAAAGGAACGTACCAAACATTATCTGAAGAAGATAAAAAGTTAATTCGCAAGGCGTTTGAAGTTGCCGTTGAAGCACATTCTGAACAACGAAGAAAAACCGGAGAACCTTATATATTTCACCCGATAGCCGTTGCTAAAATAGTGGCTTATGAAATTGGTTTAGGAGCGACTTCCATCGCTGCTGCCCTACTCCACGATGTCGTTGAGGACACCCACTACACCGTAGAAGACATGGAGCGCTTGTTTGGTGAAAACATAGCGCGTATCGTTAGCGGACTCACCAAAATTTCAAACCTCAGAAAAGAACAAGATTATTCTATACAAGCGGAAAACTTCCGTAAGATGCTCTTGACCTTGCACGACGACGTTCGGGTAATTTTAATCAAGATTGCCGATCGCTTACACAACATGCAAACGATGGATGCGATGCCTCCTCATAAGCAGGTGAAAATTGCTTCGGAAACCTTGTATATTTATGCACCCTTGGCGCATCGTTTAGGGCTTTACAACATAAAAACAGAACTCGAAGACCTCGGACTAAAATACACAGAACCCGATGTCTACAACGATATTTTAAGTAAAATTGAAGGTAGCAAAGAAGAACAACAACGCTATATTGATAGTTTTACTTCCATTTTAAAGACAGCGCTTGACAAGGAGCAATTTAGTTATGAGATTAAAGGGCGCTTTAAATCTATATTTTCTATCCGTCGTAAAATGCGCAAGCAGAATGTGACTTTTGATGAAGTCTACGACAAGTTTGCCATCCGTATTATATACAATCCACAATCGGAAGATGAAAAATTTGATGCTTGGAAAATTTATTCCATCGTAACGGATTTTTTCAAACCCAACCCTGCGCGTTTACGCGATTGGATTTCTCAACCAAAATCGACGGGCTACGAAGCGTTACACATAACAGTTATTGGTCCGCAATCAAAATGGGTAGAAGTTCAAGTTCGTTCGGAAAGAATGGATGAAATTGCCGAAAAAGGTTATGCGGCTCACTTCAAATACAAACAAGGAGCCATTAATGAAAACGGCTTAGAAGGTTGGTTGAATAAGTTAAAAGAGACCTTAGAAAACCAAAGTTTAAATGCTGTAGATTTCGTAGAAGATTTTAAACTTAATTTATACGCAAAAGAAATCTACGTCTTTACCCCAAAAGGCGATCTAAAATCACTTCCCAAAGGAGCGTCGGCACTTGATTTTGCATTTTCCGTACATACGGATGTCGGATTAAAATGTCGCGGGGCCAAAGTCAATGGTAAATTGGTACCACTGAGCCACGAACTGAAAAGTGGTGACCAGGTAGAGGTGCTAACAGCTGCGAACAACAAGCCCAATGTACGCTGGCTCGATTTTGTGTTAACCGCTCGAGCTCGTACAAAAATCAAATCGGCTTTAAAGGCAGAAGAAAAACGCATTGCCGAAGAAGGAAAGGCTATTTTAATGCGAAAATTACGCCACCTCAAATTGGGTACCAGCGAAAAAACCATTCATGAAATAGCGAGTTACTTTGGCTTTAAAACCAGTTTTGACCTCTTTTATCGCGTGGGTAATGGTGCCATTGACAATACCAAATTGAAAGAATTTATGGCGCAGCGCAGCGGGGCCTTAATGAACTTTATCAAAAGTACCTTTAAGCGAACGCCATCAAAGAACGTTACCGACAAGGAAGAAATTACTAGTAAATACGATTCTCTAGTGTTCGGTAAAGACGAGCAAGTACTCGACTATACATTATCGAAGTGCTGTACTCCCATTCCCGGTGATAAAGTATTTGGTTTTGTAACGATCAACGAAGGGATAAAAGTTCATAAAAACGATTGTCCTAACGCCATATCCCTACAATCGAATTACGCTTACCGCATTATGCCTGCAAAGTGGATCGACTCTACTCAGCAAGAATTTAAAGCGAACTTACAGCTCTCAGGTATCGACAAAAAAGGTATTGCCAACCATATCACGCGAATCATCTCAAATAATATGGATGTCTATATTTACGGTATCAACATCGCAGGTGATGATGGCGTATTTGAAGGAAGTATTACCCTGGGAGTCAAAAACAAATCACAACTCAACAAACTGATTGACAATATTAAAAAAGTTGATGGAGTCCAAAAAGTTGAGCGTGTTAATACTTTGTAAATATCATTTTACTTAGTTGTTAGTTTTATCAATAATTAAACGTAAATTTGTCATTTAGTAAAATTCAATAAGAATGAGTAACTCTGCAGACAATCAAGAAATAGTAAAAAAGGTTTTTACGTCGTATTTAGAAGAGAAAAAGCACCGTAAAACACCTGAGCGTTACGCTATACTACAAGAAATTTATGATGCTGATGAGCATTTTGATATTGAGTCTTTGTATATCAAAATGAAAAACAAGAACTACCGCGTGAGTAGAGCTACCCTGTACAATACCATAGACTTACTTTTAGACTGTGGCTTGGTGAGAAAACACCAATTTGAAGGGCAATCTATGGCGCGCTATGAAAAAAGTTATTTTGACAAAAACCACGACCACGTAATTTTAACGGATACTGGAGAGGTAAAAGAGTTTTGTGACCCTCGTATTCAAATTATTAAAAAGACTATTGAAGAGGTTTTTGACATTGACATTCACAACCACTCACTGTATTTCTACGGAACCAAAAAGAAACAAGATTAACAACAACATAAACATTTAACAATTCACAACTAAATGGCAGTAGATTTATTACTCGGACTCCAATGGGGGGACGAGGGAAAAGGTAAAATCGTAGACGTTTTAACTACCGACTACGATATCATTGCTCGTTTTCAAGGAGGACCAAACGCCGGTCATACTTTAATTTTTGACGGTAACAAACACGTATTACACACCATCCCTTCGGGAATTTTTCACAAAACGGCGTTGAATGTCGTGGGTAACGGTGTCGTAATTGACCCTGTTATCTTTAAAAAAGAGCTTGAAAATCTTGATCAACACCATATTGATTATACCGCTAAGCTTTTTATTTCGAGAAAAGCACATTTAATTTTACCAACGCACCGCTTGTTAGACGCGGCTTCTGAAACTTCTAAAGGAAAGGCCAAAATTGGTTCTACTTTAAAAGGAATCGGTCCTACATATATGGACAAAACGGGTAGAAATGGAATGCGCGTTGGAGATTTAGAACTCGACAATTGGAAGGAGAAATACGATCAACTTACAGAGAAGCACCTAAAAATGCTAGACTTCTTTGACGTAGATATTCAATTCGATTTAAAAGAATTAGAAGCGGAATTCGTAGCGGGTATTGAGAAACTAAAGACCCTTACTTTTATCGATTCTGAAGCCTACTTGAATCAAGCCATCAAAGATGGAAAGAAAATTTTAGCCGAAGGAGCACAAGGTTCTTTATTGGATATTGATTTCGGAACCTATCCGTTTGTAACGTCTTCGAACACAACTGCAGCAGGTGCCTGTACAGGTTTGGGGATTGCTCCAAACAAAATCGGTGATGTTTACGGAATTTTTAAAGCTTATACCACTCGTGTTGGTTCAGGACCTTTCCCTACGGAACTCTTTGATGAAGACGGTGCAACCATGGCACGTGTTGGACACGAATTCGGAGCGACTACAGGACGCCCAAGACGCTGTGGATGGCTCGATCTAGTAGCTTTAAAATACGCCGTACAAGTAAATGGAGTTACACAACTTATGATGATGAAAGGAGATGTCCTTTCAGGATTCGACACTTTAAAAGTGTGTACCTCGTATACCTATAAAGGAAAAGATGTTACGCATTTACCGTATAATATAGAACCAGAAAACGTAACACCAGTATATACAGAGTTCAAAGGATGGGCTGATGATTTAACCAAAATGACGGATAAAGATCAGCTTCCGAAAAACTTAATGGATTATATTGCGTTTATCGAGAAAGAAACAGAGGTTCCCGTAACCATCGTTTCTGTTGGTCCCGATAGAAAACAAACGATTACAAGATCGTAAAAACTATAAAAAAGGAACTCTTTGTAGGAGTTCCTTTTTTATTTTCTCAAGAGTTTTCTCCAAGTTGGCGAGGATACAAACCACAATAGAAAACCGCTTAACACCGTGATCAATCCTAACAGAGAAAATACGCGTAATACCACTGTATTAAAATCATCTCTTCCTTCATAATCCATAGTATGCGTCATCCATAGAAAATCAAACCAGCGCCATTGTCTATGCCGCACTGTCTGAAATTTTCCATCAATTACAGAAACATAAGCTTTTAAGGCATCTTCTTCATAAGAAATCACATACGCAGGTAAAAGACGCCCTCGATACTCATGATGCCCATCGACCTTTGTTACTTTATCTATCGAAACAATTTTCAAACCTGCTTTCAATTATTTTTTTGCTATCGCCAAAGCCTCTACCCTACTAATACTGTCCTTGGACTTTCCAGTTCGAGCATTAAACAACTGCTTTTTATTAATCCAATAATAAGGTTGGTTTCCTATGTCTCGCAGTGCTATAGAATGAATCTCATCATCCATTTCCAGTAAACTGGGACTCATCAAACTATCAAAGGCCACCGGTTTGTAAGACAAATTTTTATATTGATCTCCGTGTATTTCATCTAAATCAGTCCAACTGAAATACAAACCACTGAGGGTCCAAAACAAAAATTGAACTCCTAAAAAAAGCCCTAGATATCGATGTGTTTTTCTAATTTTAAGTTTCGTTTGTACCTTCATCCTAGTCTGTTAAAGTTATTACTTAGTGATTACCAGCATTTCAATTAGCCGGTAAGATATACGACACTTTGAAACACATTCACAAATATATCAATCCCCTCCCGCTTACTCAAATGAAGGCATGAATCTCACAGCTTCGTGCTGATCACAATGCCCCCATCGGGTTTAAACTCGTATGGACAGCTACAAACACCTTCATTCCTTCTAAGATTCACCTGCGCATCGGACTAAAGCGCTGCGTTGCTTAAAGTATGTAAATCCCGATAGTTTCAAAACATACGATATACGTTCCTTTAAAACTCCCTACTATTTAAAACCATTAAGAACAAGCTGGCTAATCCCTTAATTTTACCAAAAGATTTTAAACCTATTGATTTATGAAAGCACTGTCTTTAATTCTGAGTATGATTTACTTGAGTTTGTGCGTAGTTTCTTGCAATTCAAAAGAACGTTTCAATGAACTTAAAAATCGACAGTTCAGCATCGATGATTTTTTTCAAAAAGTAGCTTCAGTGGAATTAATAACTTCAGATGAAGATATAATATACATTGACTACGAATTCGATAGCGACAATAAAACCATAAATTTGCTATCTTCTCGAGAGAAAGAGCCTGACTTCTTTATGCTACATAGTGAAGAGGAAATTAATAAACGTGTGTTTGATAATAGCTACGAGGTTTTTTGTAATAGCGAAGGAGATAGTACTGATAATTGGGTAAAAACGTGCGATGGTAAATCTTCTTGTAGTGATGTAATTTATAACTGTCTCAAGCAAATAGGATGTGCGAAGATATGTAGGTTAAAAATGGCCTATGCCCCCCAAAGCAGAAGCTTCTACTTGTTAAACTAAAAAATTTTATCAATCCACGTAAAAAGAAGGGTAACTCCTCTTTTCTACGAAACTACCTATCCTTGAAAGCCGTAGAAGAATTCCTGAATCTCCTCGTGTCCTTACGCTGCGCCTCCGCAGCTACCTCAACACTTATGATAGATTAGATGGAAATTACCCTATGCTTCAACAAGGCCTTATAGCCCACCAATTGCTCAATCTCTACAAAAACAGCACACTAACTTTAACACAAAACATTCCTACTAGAATGTTTTATTGATTTACTTTCGATGTATGAAACAGCAACAAAAGTCAGATCATACACGTCGCATTATCATACATACTGCATTTGAATTGTTTTTCAAACAAGGATATCGGGCCACAACTATCAACGAGATTATGAACGCCACATCGCTATCCAAAGGAGCTTTTTACCATCATTTCTCAAATAAAAAAGACTTGGGCAATCAAGTAATTTCCACCATACTCAAAAATCGAATCTACGAGGGTTTGATTGACCCGCTGCAGAAATACAAGGAACAGCACACGGGGATTTTATTATCCGAAGTTTTTATCAATCGGCTAAATTCTTTTACGCGACGTGAATTGCTACAGGGCTGCCCAATCAATAATTTAATCAACGAAATAGGCCATGTAGAACTAGAACAACGATTGCTGCTGCGCGCCTTATTGGAAGATTGGAAACTCCAGCTGACGAAGGTCATCACCTACGGTCAAGCACAGGGCCAGCTCAAAAAAGATATCGACCCTAAAGCCTGTGCCACTTTTTTGATTGCCGCCTTTGAAGGAATCCGAGGTATACGAAAAGTTTATGACGACAATGATCTGATCGAACATTACAAAACAGCCTTGCAAGCTTATGTAATCAATTTAAAGCACACTTCATAGAAGGCTAATAAAAGTAACTACGCCCGTAATAGTCTGCTCTCATACACTGAATAAGCAAAATAACAATACTCATGGAAATTACATTACAACAACATTCACCAACGGCGGTTAAACTGAACCACCCCAATTTCAATATCATAGTAGACCGTCCTATCGAGAAAGGCGGTAATGCTGAAGGCCTGATGGGAGGCCAGTATTTACTGGTAGGAATTGGCGGTTGTTTTGCGAGTAACTTGCTAGCTGCGCTCGCGGCCCGTAACATCATCGTACATGGATTGACGATCACCGTAAACGCCAGCATAACAAACCAAGCTCCTGCCCGCTTTAACCCCATCGCTATACAGGTGAGCTATGCTTCTATTAGTGATGAGCAAAGCCTGCCCAAACTCATTAAAATCGCAGAAAAGGCTTGTATAGCCATTAACACGATCAAACTAACGACAACACTCACTGTAAAACCTAAGGAAAATGAATATTAATACTAAGCTCGCAACTATTCAAGAATACTTCTCTCCTAAAGTTATTGGAGACGTTAATGACACTTTTGTAAAAGTTGCAAAAATTAAAGGAAATGATCTGCCCTGGCATAGTCATGAACAGGAAGATGAGTTTTTCTACATCATAAAGGGGGCTCTGCTATTTGAGATTGAAAATGCTCCGAGTTTCGAAATGCAAGCAGGTGATTATTTTAAGGTACCTAAAGGTGTCCTGCACCGCGTTTCAAGCAAAGAAGAATGCCATATCCTTTTGGTTGAGAAAAACACTACACAACATACAGGAAGCGTTGAATCTCCACTCACCAAATCGATAACTTCGCAACTTCAATAATAATTAAAGCAAAAAAATAGTCCTCACTAGTGAGGACTATACTGTTTTACATATTTTTAAAACGTTCAAAGGCTTCTCGTTCCAATGTTTCTCTAAAATTTGGATGCGCTATAGATATTAAAGCTTTTGCTCGCTGTTTCAAACTTTTACCAAACAAATTCACCACACCGTATTCCGTTGCAACATAGTGTACATGTGCACGGGTAGTAGTCACGCCTGCTCCTTCTTTTAGCACAGCACTAATTTTTGACAATCCTTTATTAGTAATCGAAGGCATTGCGATAATGGCTTTTCCTCCCTCCGACAAAGCAGCTCCGCGAATAAAATCCATTTGACCACCAACTCCGGAATACTGATACTTTCCTATGGTATCCGCGCATACTTGCCCGGTTAAATCAATTTCTATTGCGCTGTTGATGGCAGTAACCTTAGGGTTTAGTTTTATCAAACTCGTATCATTGGTATAGGCGGCTTCTTTAAAGTGTACCGAGGGGTTGTCATCGATGAAATCGTATAACTTTTGGGAACCTACGGCAAAACAGGTAACAATTTTCCCCGTCTTAATTTCTTTATCCTCCCCGGTAATGATCCCCTTTTCAACGAGTGGTAAAATTCCATCTGAAAACATTTCCGTATGAATCCCCAATCGACGGTGGTTGCCTAAATTGTGTAAAACGGCATTCGGAATAGCACCAATTCCCATTTGCAAGGTAGCACCGTCATCAATAAGTTCAGCCACGTGAGCTCCGATCTTTTGTTCAATCTCAGAAGGAGCACCTGTTAACGACGGGTGTATAGGCTCATCGCAGGTAACGGCAAAATCAATCTGATCACTATGGATAATTCCATCACCGTGAGAACGAGGTACTTTTGGATTTACCTGAGCGATCACCATTTTCGCATTTTGTATTGCCGGCAAGGTAATATCAACCGAAGTCCCCAACGAACAGTACCCGTGTTTATCAGGTGGCGAAACTTGGATAAAAGCCACATCCAACGGATAAATTCCCCTTCTAAATAACCAATGAATTTCACTCAAAAAAATAGGAATATAATCTCCGTTATTCGTATTCACTCCCTCTCGAACATTAGCTCCTACAAAACAACTCCTCAATTTAAAAGCCTCTGAATACGGCTGCTGTAAATATTTCGCCTCTCCATGGGTGTGAATTTGAATTATTT
This sequence comes from Tenacibaculum litopenaei, assembly GCF_964514025.1. Classification (NCBI taxonomy): domain Bacteria; kingdom Pseudomonadati; phylum Bacteroidota; class Flavobacteriia; order Flavobacteriales; family Flavobacteriaceae; genus Tenacibaculum; species Tenacibaculum litopenaei. The sequence goes on along the minus strand of NZ_CAZEQT010000006.1, from coordinate 19,421 downwards.
CGACCTTTGATAACTCGCGGTAGCGCTCACAAAGTGCGTCGATTAATAAATTAGGAGTCATTGCGGCTCCTTGAAAAAATACTTTATTACCAGATTGTACATGGTTTACTGCCTCTGTGGCGCTCACCATTTTAAGTCCTTTCATGTTTCTATGATTTACGCAAACAAAGATATTAATTAAGAATCATTCTAAATATGATATTAATCATTGTTTTCTTCACCATTGAACGACGAAAACTGCCATTCATCGAAATCAGCATTGTAATACAAGAAGTTACGGCCTATTACGCGGTTAAAAAGCTACCATTCATCGATTAAAACTTCAATTCAACGATTAAATTATACCTCTCACCCGACAAAAACAACCACTCACCTATAAACCAGTTAGTTACCAACTAATTGTCGTAACTTCTAATTCTAATCAAAAAACGCACTTTTATGAATAGAATGAGCCCCCACATCATTAAAAAACTATGCCTATTGACGGCCTTCTTTGCCTGGGCAAACTTCCAGGCTCAAAACGAACCTTTTAACTGCGATTACAACGCCTACTTGTTTCAGTACAACGACGTATATGCCATTGATTTAGCCTCTGGATCCTCGTATGCGGTTGCTATGGACATTACTCCTGGCAATATCAATGCCGCAGGGTACAACCCGAAAGATGGATATATTTGGGGATCCTTGAGTTCTCCTGCACGTTCTATCGTTCGTATCGGAAAAGATTTTACTACCACCACCTATACTTTTAGTGAGCTTCCTACGAGTAACCGATATATTGGTGATATTAGTCACGATGGGAAGTATTACCTCAAACCGGGAGGTGACACCTATTATATTTTAGATTTAAATCCGGAGTCAGCCACTCATATGACCTCGTTGGGTACAGGAACGCTTTCCAAGAGTTTAAGCATTCACGACTGGGCCTTTAATGCCTTGGATAATAAACTATATACAGTAGAGAAAAAAACCAATATACTGTACAGAATTGATGTCGCCACTGGAAATGTGGAGACCATAGGAGAAGTTCCCATCTTATCCGGTTTAAATTACACTTTTGGAGCGGTATACTTTGACAATATGGGTAACTTTTATGTATCGGCCAATCAAACGGGAACGATTTACATAGTAAATACAGTGACAGATTTAACTGCTGGTGACAGTATTTCATCAAATATATTTGCCTTTGGCCCTTCGAGTTCTTTAAACGATGGCGCCCGTTGTCCTACGGCACCAGTGCCAATGGAAGATTGTATTAACGGCCAAGATGATGATGGTGATGGTTTGGTTGACTGTGAGGACCCTTCGTGTTCTGGTGTTGCCAGCTGTCCAGTTATTGAACCTCCAACATCAAGTGCTAACAATGGAGGGTTAGAGAGTAATAATAGACTTTCGCAACAAATTAGCAAGCGTAATTTTATGCGTTTGAAAAACAATTACAAGTTTGATAAAACCAAAGCGAAAAAGTTTACCAAACCCAAAGATTACGGAAAAAAAAAGAGCAGTAGTTCGTTAAAACTTTCGGATTTTATCCCGGTAAAAACCATACAAGAAGACAACACGATTGAATCAACCCCGACAGAGCTGGTCAATATTACAAATGCTTCGGAAATACTTTCTGTAGACTATCAGAAAAACAGTAAAACAATTGCCTCGATCTTGGCTATCAAAACGGATACAGAAGTATACGAACACACCAAATACATCTGTGATCGTTTGTTGGGTGCCGAACTCCTATCCGTATCCACTATTGACATCGGTGGGCATAATTTTATCAAATCGATCGTTCGAAATGTGGATGGTGGTGTAGAATTTGTATTGAGTTTATCTGCACGTCCTACTGCTGACAATGCTAATTTCGACATTGAAAGTCATTGGAATTTGGACAAATATCAAAAGAACAGTGCGTATTACAATTTTCAAATTTGGACCAACTCTATTGACAATCTACTACTCCTGGGTCAGGAAGTTGTCAACTTACTAAACACCCAAAAGGAAATCAAGAATTATCTATTAAGCCCTCCACCATTGGTATTCGTTAAAAAGGGAACCTATAAAAATGGGAAACTAGAGCTTGAGATTATCAATGTCAACCGAAGTCAATCAGTAACCCTTACTGGAGGATATAGAACCACAGAGACTACGGCAAATCAAACGATTGCGGCTACGCCAATTACGCTCGACAAAACCTACATCAAGCCCGTGACCATAGATACAGGAAGATTGTTTGACATAGGATTCCGAATTGGAGATGGTGTCAATACGCCTGATGACCTATTTATGTCAGATGGATCGTGGGGGTATGACGATGCTGCAGCCAGTACTACAGTCAATGCTTACACTATTAGTCCGAATACAGAAACCGCCAAAAATACCGAGCTTCTCGTAGAGCGAAATCTTTATTTAAAAGCCACCACCAAGGAATACATTTCCGGTTATAAGGCTTTTACAGCTCGTTTCTCACCTATCGACGTTACTTCGTATGATGCACTTGTCTTTGAAGGTTCAGGGACCGGAGAAATGGAAGTACGCCTAAATAAAAAGAGTATTTCACAATGGGAAGACCAATTTTATAGTACGGTGACCTTAACCAATGAAAAGAAGAAGTACACCTTGTGGTTAAAAGACTTTAGCAGAGCTTCGAACGGAACTCCAGATTTCAATGATATCACCACCATCACCTTTACTATGAAATCGGCTGATGGAACTGAGGTTACCAAAGAAATGAACATCAAAGAAATTAAGTTTGTTCCTAAAAGTTCATTATCAACAGATGAAATCAGCAATTCAGGGCACGGCATGAGTATCATTCCAAATCCGATGCACAACGATGCTGTACTGGAGTTATACAGCAACACGGCTGATTCAGCTTCCTTAAAAATCTTTAATCAGTTAGGACAGGAAGTATTCCAGAAGGATATTCAAATTACGCCAGGTAAAAATGCCATTCCTATTAACCGTAAGCAATTAGCAACGGGCTTATACATCGTTAAAATTGAGAATGCGCGCATTGAATACAGCTCCCAAAAGCTATTGATACATTAGAACAGAGATACCTAACAAACATAACCTTCACCTAAACGGTGAAGGTTTTTTTATGCCCTAAAGTACTGTAGACTAACGAAAATAGACCTTCGCCGAATGGCTGCTAAGTTCGACGAAAGCCATTCGTCGACAGTTAAGCACCACCCACCTACAAACTCATCGAAAGATATTGTAATTTTAACTTGAGCAAAAACAACATCCCCATGAAAACGCAAGTATTTTTATTTAAACTCTTGAATCAAGTGACCCCAAAACGAAGTTTAACCTCGTATATCAGCATTCCTATCAAAACTGGGAGTTATACCTGTCGTACAGGAATCGACACCTTGCAATTTGACAGTATTATATTTAACTAAAAGTTCATTCACCGACAGTATTTAACCACTCGTCGATAGATAATTTGCATTTACCTTAGAAAAGATCTATAAAACTAGAATTAAAATATATTTGTTATTAACAGAAACCTACTAAAAACTTAGAGTCATGAATTTAAAAATCTTATTAGTCGAAGACGACGAAATCGAAAAAATGAAATTTGAAAGAGCTTTGAGAAAATTGGGAGCTACCCATACCATATTCAAAGCGAGTAACGGTGAAGAAGCTTTGGAGCGCTGCCGAGAAGAACTCCCTAATTTAATTCTTTTGGATTTAAATATGCCAAAAATGAATGGATTGGAATTTTTAGAAATTCTGAGGGCGGATGAAAATTTAAAATTTGTTCCTACCGTAGTCTTTTCAACGTCCAACAACCATCAAGATATGATTAGCGCCTACAAAATTGGGGTCGCTGGTTATGTGGTGAAACCGTTGCACTATACGGATTACGTATCACAAATCAACAATATTATCACGTATTGGTCTACAAATGAGTTGGTAACCTTATAAATTTTTAGTATATTCATCTAGCAAATAGTTCAATAACCCCCAATCACTAACTAGATGAAAGGAATAGTATTTACCGAATTCTTAGAAATGGTTGAAGAAAAGTTCGGAATTGAAACCGCCGACTCAATCATTACCAACTCAAATCTTAAATCTGAAGGAATTTACACCGCAGTGGGCACGTATGATTTTAAAGAAATGCTCAGTTTGGTCACCAACCTTCACAAAGAAACAAACATAGATGTCGATACCCTAGTCCATGCCTACGGTGTGTATTTTTTTAACACGGTTAAAAAGGGGTATCACGACATTCTAGATTATTACAAAGGCGCGTTCGACATGATTGCTGGTATCGAAAAACACATCCACGTTCATGTACGAAAAATCTACCCTGACGCCGAACTTCCTTATTTTATCACACACGAAGAATCAGATGATAAACTGGTTTTAGAATATCACTCAGAACGAGCGATGTCGTCCTTCGCTCTTGGCCTTATGGAAAGTACTTTAGATCATTACAAAGAAAAGGCTACCATAAAAAGAGAATTCCTTGAAGAAGACGGAACCAAAGTTTTATTTACACTGACAAGAGATGCCTAATGATAAAATTGCCATATTAGAAAGAGCACTGCAAAGAGAACGCAGAGCTCGTAAGAATGCTGAGGAAATTTTAGAAGCAAAATCACTAGAGCTCTACGAAACCAACCAGCAGATCGAAGCACTCCTCGATGACCAAAGCGCCCAAATGACGCTGATCATCGACAACTCTTCATTGGGTATTGTTTTAATGCAAGACAGAAAAATTATCAAAACCAATAAAGCGCTTATTGACCTTTTAGGATACACCCATGAGGAATTGTCCGTTTTGGATATCAATAAAGATTTGACCCATCCGAACGATATCGAAAAATCGGACCGACAAATGGCCCTATTAGCGAGTAATGATCTGGATCGATTTTCTTTAAAAAAGCGTTACCAGTGTAAAGATGGCTCTTTTATTATATGTAATACCAATGTCAGTGCTGTGCGCGATACCAAAGGAAATGTCAAGTATTTCGTAGCTCTTATCGAAAACATTACCGAAATTGAGAAGAAAACCAAAATGCTCAATGCGCTCAACAAACTATCTGTTTCTATTTTAGGAAAAAGAGACTTACATGAGATAGCTTGGGAAATTGCCAAAAGTACTGCGAATCACTTGAATTTGGAAGACTGTGTAGTCTACGCATTAAATTACGAGACCAATATACTCACACAAATTGCGGCCTATAACAACAAATCGAATAACGGTTTTACGATTAACAACCCGCACAGTGTTGCCCTAGGGAAGAGTATTGTCGGAATTGCAGCACAAACAGGTACCTACCAACTGATTAAAGATACCACCACGTGCGCGCATTACGAAGTGGACGATTGTAGGCGTTTGTCAGAACTCGCCGTGCCGATTATTGCCAATGGAAAAGTAATCGGGGTTATCGATTCTGAAAACAGTAAAAAGAACTACTTTAACCAAGAACACATTGAGGTATTTAGAAATATCGCCAATTTAGCGTCTGCACAATTTAACAGTGCGATCAGTTTAAACAAAGAGAAAAAAGCGCAAAAAGAAAAAGATCGCCTGCTAGATAAATTGGAGAAAAACAACGAGGAACTCAAAAACTTTGCCCATGTAGTTTCACACGATTTAAAATCTCCGCTACGAAGTATCTCAGCACTGATGTCGTGGATCATGGAAGACAACGATGGCGAATTCGATGAGGACACCACCAATAACTGTAATTTGATTTTAGGTAAAATTGATAAAATGGATTCGCTAATTAGTGGAATTCTACAGTATTCTAGTATCGATAAGTTCGAAAAAACAGATTATAAAGTACCCCTAGAAGATCTGGTCAATGAAATATTGGATACGGTTTTTATACCCAAAAACATCAATATTTCTCGCCCTAACAAACTCCCTGTCGTTTATGGCGACAAGTTTAGATACCAACAGCTGTTCCAGAACCTCATTTCCAACGCTGTTAAGTACAACGACAAGGAAGATGGTCTTATTGAAATAAACGTGGAGGAAATTGATCAAAAATATCTTTTTTCAATAAAAGACAACGGTGTAGGTATCGATAAAAAATACTACTCCAAAATTTTTGAAGTATTTGAGACACTCGGTTCTCAAAACAAACACTCTACAGGAGTGGGACTCTCTATTGTTAAAAAAATTGTGGATCTATACCAAGGTAAAATATGGATAGAAAGTGAACTGGGCTTAGGTACCACCTTTTTTATAGAACTCGACAAGAACCCTCCTAAAAATTTTGAAAAACTCACAGAAAAAGCAAATTCTGTGGCTGGATAAACCCTTCTTACACTCCAGATAGGAACCAAATGTAAGCGCCACTCCTGTGCAAATACATTTTTCCCCTGTTCCCTATCTATTCTCTTAGCTCCCCATAAAAACAAAAACCTCATTACTTAGCGAACTAAGAATGAGGATTCCTGGAAGGATTTTTTGCGGGGGGGAATACAAACAAACTACTAAATAGATTTCAATAAGTATTTCATCTTACTTAAATTTAGTTAAAATACTACAAATCAACACCATAAACACGATAAACGAAAGGGGAAGTATCGATTAACGACAATACTACATCGATGAATGGTACTATTTTATCGATTAATGGAAATAGAATTTCAAATAACTTCTTATGTACGCAGTCTATTACGCTAGTTAATTTGGAATCTCCTTGTGATGCCGTTTTACACTTTGTCAATACTCAAAAGTCAAGTAGGTATTTTTTTAGCTTCTGAACTACTTTCTCATGACCAACCGCTATTTCGATACCAGCAAAATCCAAACAAAAAAACCAGGAAAACTGAAGTAAATCTTCTGTTTCCTGGAATATTTTCTATAGCACTTTCTAATAAAGGTGTAGTAGCTTTATTAACATTGATTTATTTTCTCGTTACCCGAATAGGTATAGGCTGTAATTCTCCTTCAAACACGAAGAGATACTCGTACAATTGTTTACCTGCACTCAACAACCATTGGGCCATTCGTCGCAGGGGTTTTATGTCGTTTATATCGGTACCGAAGACCATTTTTAATTTCTTATTCGCTTTTGTACCGTGCAACAGTTCGTTGAAATCATAAAAATTATCTGCATCATCCAAATCAAAGAACCCCACGTATTCTACCATCGCTAAACTGTAGAAAAAACGAGCTCCAGCTCTAATGGCCAACGAGGCACTTTGTTTTTTTCTCATATTAATAACAGATACTCTATCATCAAACTCATCTTTTAATTTCGTCAATACCTCCATAGTATTGTCTCTACTCCCATTGTTGACAAAACACAAATGAAAATCCTCAGAATCTCTTAGGCAGTTTCTGAACGCTGCGATGTTTAGCTTGGACTCTTGGTTGTAACAGGGAATGATAATACCGATCTTCATACGCTTCAAATTTTAGATACTCAAATCTACCCCAGATCTGCCTAAATCAGCAAAAAACTCGATTATTTGAAATTTAATTGCGTTGAATTGTAATTTCCTATAGTTAAAGTAAATAAAAGTTGTTAAATTAGGGCAAGTAAGCAAAGATTCCTATGAAATCATCCGTTAATAGATATTTACTTCTGGCTCTCGGTTTGGCTGTATTGTTTCACGGTACGGCTGTTTTCTATACGATTGAAAAAACCTATGACGCCTTGATCCATTTGTTCTTTGCTGAGCACTATGCAAGTAATTGGCAAGAACCTTGGTCATTTAAATGGTATACGGGCTTTAGTGTAATGGGCTACCCACCACTAGTACATCAATCGTTGGCCATACTGTCGTTCATAGGAGGCTTTAAATTTGCGCTCTTTTCCTATTCTTTTATCGTCATTATCATTTTTATTACGGGCGTATATCGCTTTAGTGTATTGATTACTCAGAATGAAGATTACGCAGGATTCGCAGCTGTATTCTCCGTCTTCTCCTCCGTCTTTGTGGAAACCCTTCATTTATTTGGTCAGCTACCCACATTGACAGGGATATCCTTGCTTATGCACTCCTTTCCTGAGATCTACAAATGGATTCGCACTCGGGAGTGGCGCTACTTAGTTTCTTCGATACTGTTGATGAGTTTGATGATCTGTTCGCATCACGTAACCCCTATTTTTGGAATGGTTTTCTTTATCTTTCCTTTGATTGGGTTGGCAGTCATGGACAATGCCTACGACGCCAAGGGGAACTACAAAGAAATTCGATTGATCTTTTTTGTCAAACAACTCATCGCTTCTTTGAGACCGATACTGGCCTTTGGTATTGGCTCTCTGTTTACCATGATATTCTGTATCCTCCCATACTGGATCAACACCAAGAACAATCCGATTACCCAAGTGCCCATACCTCATGGTTCACGCGATAATTTTTTGGAAGTACTCTCGTCCGGCCTGGTTTTCTTTGTCATTCCGTACGGAGTAGTCATGGCCCTGTTTCCGTATTTATTTTATCGTTTTTTTAGCAAACGTCTCATGTTTTTCGGCTTGTCATTTGCCATGCTGTTTTTATTGGGTACTGGAGGTACGACGCCCCTCCCGAAAATGATATTAGGAGACAATGCTTTTAATATATTGACCTTAGACCGCTTTACCTTTTGGGCTTCTATCATGAGCTACCCCATTTTAGGGGAGTTCTTCTATCGCTTTTCAAAATCGGATTTTAAGGACTATTTAATGACGAAATTTAACAAGGTATACTACGTAGTCATGTTTATACTTACGGGTGGTGTAATGACCTATTTTGCCATTTTTACAACAAATTTGGGTAAGTTTAGACCCTCACAGCCCGATACTATTAACATACTTCCTATCGTCAATTTCTTAAATGCTGATATGCATTATAAATGGCGGTATTTAACCCTTGGTTTTGGCGATCAGATGGCTTGGTTATCGTCCATGACCCCCGCCCTTTCAGTTGATGGAAATTACCACTCCGCACGGAGGCTACCCGAACTGACAACCAAAGCAGTAGAACGATTGGAAAACTGCAAATATCGGGGTATTGAAGGTATCGGATCTTTACAGCAATTTTTAGCAAACTCTGAACGGTTTAACCTAAAGTACATTTTTTCCAATGACAAGTTTTACGACCCTATCCTCTTCTTTACCGGATGGGAGAAACTGTCCTATTTGGAAAATGGAATCATGGTCTGGGAAAAGAAAAACGTTAAACCCTTGGCCAATATACTCCCCAAAATTGACGTACCGCTCTATCAAAAATTAATATGGTCTTTTGTCCCAGTTACAGTGCTGAGCCTAAATATTTTTTGGTTTATACTCGTCTCCCTATTTTTTAGGAAAAAGAAACCTAAAGATATCGGCTTCGAACCTACCTCACTCGGCTTTTCAAAAGCTCTGTTCGTCTGGAATATCATCGTTTCTGGTTGTGTTGTTTATGGTTTCTATTTGTTCTATATAGAAAACTCAACCCAATTATCTGCTATCAACGTAGTGAGGGCCTATTACGATGCACTCGATTTTAAAGAATTTACCCGAGCACATTCCTATTTGGATAAAAATGGAGGAAAAGACTTGGATCAGTTTATGCTTGAAATTTCTGTTACGGATGGCTTGTTGAGTTCCTATGCAAAACTGGAAACTCTTGACACCAAAATCATCAAAGAGGAAAATGATACGGTAACCATTTTGGCCAAAACCAAATGGATTACCCCGCTAGAATCTATTTATAAACAGCGTGTGCTCAAAACCATAGAAAAGAATAATAAATGGTACGTGGTTCCCGAGCCACCGAGCCCTTACAAACCTGCAAATCAATTTTTTAATACGGTAGAAACAAAGTTCTACAATCAAGGACGCCGAAAGATTACGACACAGCAAACCCACCACGAAGATATTTTGCCACAACCTGTGGCTTATGTACTGGAGGCCAAACTCATTGAAAATGGCGACCAATACCATGTTATAGGTGAGCTGCAGAACATCGATTACTTTCCTTCTGGGATCAGTTTAACCGCTATATTGTACGATGAAAACGATGTAGAAATGGCCTCGTATAGCTCTAAGTTTGAAAGTAAACACTACCTAAACCCCTTTGAAAGATCTATTTTTAAAATTGATTTTGAGGAAGTGGCTTGGATTAATTCGGATAAAAAGAATAAAAGTTTTGATCCCGATGAATTCCACGCGAAAAAGTTTGACCGAAAACCTGTAAAATTTGTTATCCATGTAAGTACTACAGTGGTTATTAAAAACTTGTATCAAGCTATCGATATCAATGATATCAAAACTGAGGGGCAACAAATAAAAGGAGTGTTATTTAACGGTGAGAATCGAGAGGTCACCATTCCTGAACTTCTGGTAGGCTATTACAACGAGGCTGGTTTAACCTGGGTTGATCACATGTTTTTAAAAGAAAGTGTTCGCCCCCACCGCAGGGGAACGTTTACCTATCCTATACAACAGATAGACAGCATGAAAGTTATTAACGATAGTACGGAGTTTTGTTTTGTGAATGGAGTTCAAAATGATCAAGGGGTCTTTGATAGAATGAATGGCTTTGGAAAACAAAAGAACCAAACGATAATGATACAAAAAGACAGCACCCAACTTAAGTTCCAATTGGTTAACTTTATTGGGAATTAAAAAATTATATGAGGATACTGCTACTACTACTTACGGTTGTATTACTGAGCTGCTCTGATAAAAAAGAAGCAGCTAAGACTGCTTGGAAACAACCTCAAATAACGTGGAAAAAGCGCCCAACAACACACATGGCAGGCCTGCCTTTAACCTATACTCTAGAAAGTAACTCGACTACAGGAGGAATGGCTTTGGCGATTTCTAATGACTACGGTAATGCATTGGTAATTGCCAAAAAACAAGGAAAGAACTACCGTTTCGAAGTCCCAGCTATATTTGCTAACAATTGCGGTTTTCTAAATTATGCGCTCATCCAAGATGGTCATACCCTCCACCAAGGAAAAACCAACATAGCTGCTAATTCCACAACCCACTTACTCGAAACTTACTGTGGTCCTCCTTATCTCGTAGCCTCTCGCGATGACTTTTCAATGCTCGTAGTAATTCCTCAAGATTTTTACGACAATCCGAACAAAGCGCCCTATATGAGTGCCGAACTCTATCAAAACAGACCGAGAGAACGACTCATTACCCATGAGGAGCTCTTGGGGCATAATAATATTTACAGTAGAACCATAAAAGGAAAAGTATTTGTACGTGCATACATCGACACACTTCAATCAAAACTTCTAGAACTGTCAATACTGTCAAACAACCCGACGAACTTTACAATTTCGTACACAAGACAATCTGTGTTCTCCGATGCTAAAGAATTGACCACGTATACGACCTCCGTGATTCGTGATCAGTTTGGCAATATCGTCGAAAATGGCACACTAGTAAGCTTTTACCTAAGCAGCTCTGATGGTACACATCGCAAAGCCTTTGCGAAAACCAGTAATGGGGTTGCCTACACTCATGTAATTCATCCGAGTGAGCCTGTCACCTATAGTGTTAAGGCCTACGTAGAAAACTTTGCTGAGAGCAATACCGTTAAACTAAGTTATAAACAAGCAGAAGACAAATGGAAAAAAAGCGAGGACGAAAGAGAAGAGCCCTAAAACAAATTGGAGTAGTCCTATTGTTTTTAGTGATTAATTTGGCGCTAGTAAGTTTACTCTCTAAAATTTATTACGAGTTTAACTCTGGTGCTGACCGTAGTAAACTACTACATATTAACTTGGAATACAACAGTTATTACAAACCTAAAATAAAGGTTACTGCTGATAATGTTGAAGGGAGACAACCCAACCTTCAAAACGTCAATACCATTAAACAGGATTATTTAAAATCGTGGTACGTTCGCAAGTACGCATTGCTCAACAACGATCCCAAGGCTATAGAAGATTTTTATACCGATTCAGCACAGGTGAAAATTCAGCGCATCATCGCTCAAAACAGTCTGGATACGGTAAGTGTAGGGTCTACCTCTTCAGAACACGACTTGACCATTAAATTTTTCTCGGAAGATGGGCAGGTAGTTTATGTCGATGACAAAAATGTGAAAGAACACCATTACTTTTTCAAAAAAGGGAAATTTTTGCACAAGAATCAAACCTTAAAAGATTACAGTGCCATCCTCCTTCTAGAAGACGGCTTTTGGAGAATTCGTCATTTGGTTAGCGAGCAAAGTAAACACAGAATGACTACCAAATCAAAAGCTCTCGTAACGAAAACACCAATTAAAGGGATTAATTACTATCCTCAAAAAACTCCGTGGTTTGAATTTTGGAAACAGTACGACAGTACAGTCGTAAAAAAAGACTTTGAAATCATCAAGAATTTAAAACTAAATACCGTTCGCATTTTTATTCCCTATGAACTTTTTGGCAAGGAATACGTGTATGATTCTAAATTGAAATTGCTGCAAAAAACCTTGGATATCGCACAAGAAACTGGATTAAAAGTAATTGTCACTTTTTTCGACTTTTACAGTAATTATCAAATACTCGATTATACTATCTGCGATAGACATCTAGAGAACATTGTTAACGGAATTAAATCGCATCCAGCGCTATTGCAGTACGATATTAAAAACGAACCCGATTTAGACATACTGTTGTACGGAGAAGCCAAAGTGACCAACTGGCTCTCCTTTATGATACAACGACTTCGCAGTTACGACCCCGATACACCAATAACCATTGGTTGGGCAACTCCTGAAAAGGCGCATTTACTAGCAGATGAAGTAGATGTAGTTTCGTTTCACTTTTATAAAAAAATCAAAAAATTTAACGAGGTTATAAAAAAACTAAGAACACAAACTGACAAACCACTTGTTGTTCAGGAGTTCGGTAGACACTCAAAAAGCAGTATCTGGAATTTGTGGAGTCACAATAAAAATAAACAGGCCAAGTATCACAAAAAAATGCAGACGCTTTTTAAAGAAAACAATATTCAGAATTTTGTGAGCTGGACCTTGTATGATTTTCCTGAAATTGATCCGGCCATTTTTGGTAGAATGCCTCATAAAATTGGACCACAAAAAAACTTTGGATTTATTGATATAGAAGGAAATCTCAAACCTGCAGCAAAGTATATCGCATCAGACAAAGACTAGGAATCAGGGGTTTTAGGTATTCATACTCAGGGAAAACCCTTAGTTAACTATAGGACAACTATCTATGGTTTATTTACTTAAAATTACTGATTTTTGCCTTGTTTAAAGCCGGGGGGGCTTTAAATAATACGTTTTTCTAGTAGCCCATTTTTAGGAATGGGCTATTTTTTTACCATTCATCGACAGAACTCGCTCATTAGTCGAAATATACTAGCTCTTTTTACCTAGTATTTTTAACTTAAAGAGAACTAAAAATCAACACCTTATGAAATTAGGAATAGTAAGTGCTTTCCCCCCTAGTAAAATTACCCTCACAGAATACGGATATCACTTGGTAAAGAATTTTGCTAGTTTGGAGTCTGTAGACGAAATATTACTTTTTTGTGATGAAACAAGCGAAGCAAAAGTTTTAGACTTTCCACACTCCGATAAAGTAACCGTTGTTGAATGCTGGCAATTTAATAGCTATTACAATCTCAATAAAGTAACCAAAGCGGTAAAGAAACACCAACCAGATAAAGTTCTCTTCAATTTACAGTTCATGAAATTTGGAGATAAAAAGGTAGCTGCAGCACTAGGGCTCATGCTTCCGAAGGCTCTTAAAGCCAGAGGTTTCGAATCGACTGTGCTCATTCATAACATTTTGGAACGCGTCGATTTAGAAAAAGCAGGGTTCACTAAAAACCCCCTACTAAAATGGATTTATAACAGCATTGGAAATACGCTCACCAAATTCATTTTAAGCGCGCAAACCGTGGCAGTTACCATTCCAAAATACAAGACTATACTAGAGAACAAGTATAAAAAAGACAATGTGGTTGTCATCCCACACGGAACCTTTGAAATCCCCAAAGTTCCGGATTACCCGGCCACTTTGGGTGCTACCAAAAAAGTAATGACCTTCGGAAAATTTGGAACGTATAAAAAAATAGAAATACTCATCGAGGCTGTAGAACTCATTCGCAACCGAACCGACGAAAATATAGAAATTGTCATTGCCGGAACTGACAATCCGAATACTTTGGGCTACTTAGACGCTGTAAAAAGTAAGTACCGTGAGGTATCACAGCTAACATTTACAGGTTATGTACCGGAAGAAGATGTAGAACGTATTTTTACGGAAAGTGCTGTGGTCGTTTTTCCATACACCTCCACTACCGGAAGTTCAGGTGTATTGCACCAAGCGGGAAGTTATGGTAAGTCTGTCGTGATCCCCAACATACAAGACTTAAAAGAAGTTATCCATGATGAAGGCTATCGCGGAGAATACTTTGACCCGCACAGTGCCGAGAGTTTAGCAGATGCTATTCAGGCAATTTTAACCAATGATGCTTATCGCTTAGAACTTGAGAAAGCCAATTATCAAGCTGCTACGGCCTATCCGATGACCCGAGTATGCCAGATGTATTTAGCCACCTTTGGTTATGTAACAGAGACAAAAATAAATAAAGTACTTGCCTAGTTAAATTAACTACGGTACCAACAGTAAAAAGCCACTAGAAAAATTCTAGTGGCTTTTGTGTATAGTAAAATATAAGTGTGTGAACTATTGTACTATGCTAATTTTTGTTTTGACTGTTTCCAATTTTGATAAAAATAGTAGCTCAAGGTAACCGTCAGTAATCCAGCCATGAGCGCTATCTGAATCTGAACAACCTGCTCCAAGGTTTTGTGGAAGAGAATCAAAAAAACCACCTGTGACAAGCCAAAAAACATTGCCATGATTACTGGTTTGTAAGACGACAGTGATAAAAAATAATACACAAATAAATTTGCCAGTGCAAAAAGAGAGGTCGCTAAAGCGTATTGGTATAATAAATATCCCAGACTAATATAAGCGTCGCCAAATAAAAGCGTGATTATAGTTTCAGGAAATAAATAACACAAACTAATTAATGAGGTTGTCAATATGATAATGAACTTAATATAGGATTTCAAAATCTTCTGCGGATTACCACCATCTTTCTTCGCCTGGATAACTTTGGGTAATAAAATCATAATAAGCATCCAAATAACAAAGTACACTACTCTACCAATCAGGGCCAACGAAGCGTATAAGCCAGCTTCTAAGTGATCAAAATAGTGTTTGACTATAAGGATGTCCGAATTATTAATAACGATCTGTGTACCCTCGTAAAACGCTGTAATCAGCAAAAAGTGAACAATCGCCTTTGATTCGGATTTATTGAGCGTTGAACGACTCCAAACACTGTTCCTTGTAAACTGGTTCGGATACAAGCCAAAAACAAAAGAAATCAAAATTCCGAGCGCTACCGCTAAGGTAGGTTCAACCAGCTGAAAACCGATTAACACAAAGGTCACACTGAGCCGACCTAACATTTCAAATAAATACGACCGCGATAATTCGATAAACTGCTGTTTGCCTTGATGTAATCCTCGAGAAACACTCATAATAAAGTAGATGGGAATTCCTGCAGCAAACAGGTAAAACACATAATCGTGTTTTAGCTGAAACATACTTGCCAACGATTGGGCATTTAGCATACAGACAATCCCGACGAGACTGCCGGAAATCAAGGCGTATTTATAAACGACTTTTTTAAAATTATCAATTTTGTCGTCTGGCAATTCAATGACAAACTTGGCCGCCAGCAACTGAATGGTCATTGCCACAAAAGACAATACCAATAAAAGGGTTATGAGCAATGCGACATCGGCAAAAATTGTAGGCCCTAGCCACCGCCCTAATAATAGGTTATAAGCATAATTCCCTGCATTTACAAGCATTACGGTAACCATAAACCACTGAGCAGGACTCAATTTACTAGGTAATGGCATAGAAAAGGCTTTCCTCATTATATACGTTCACAATTTATTTCAACAATTCTCTAAACTTACTGTCTGTTAAAATCCAAGCAATTTTTGAATTGACTTTTCCAAAAACCTTAAACACCTTTCGGCGCTGACTGGCCTTATTGTATAGCTTGACCAAGGCGTCAACCCCTGACCTGTCGATACTCGCCAACTTTTTAAGGCTTAAAACAATTTTGGAATCGTATTGAAGTAGCGTTTCAAAATACGACATAAAACTTTGTGTGTTCTCCAGAGCTAAATTCCCTTCTAGCTCGTACTTCCCTTCAAGATAATTTATTTGTAGCATAATATTGGGGGCTTTAAAATTTATATATATAATTTACAACAATTTACCCTTAACTTAAACTAAGTTTCGACGAAATGCAGGTTACTGTAGATTAATGAAATTATATTATTATTAACTTGGTATTACACTAAAGTTAAAAATTATGATAAAAGTCCCTAGAATCTTCATCTACCTAATAATCATCTGTTTCACAACACCTTGTCTCTCACAATCACCTATGCAAGAAGGATTTGGTTATCTGGAAAAAGGAGATTTTGAAAAAGGGAAACAATTTTTTGAAAATTTTTTAAAGTCAAATCCAAAAAACACTACGGCCAAACTCTGTTACGGACGTGCTGTTGGACTGAGCGGTGATCCACAGCGTGCCAAAGTAATTTTTCAAGAGCTATTGGATTTGGATCCTGATAATATAGAATTCAATATCAACGGTGCTGAATGCCTGTTGTGGAATAAAGAATTTGAGGTTGCCCTCAAACGTTACTTGAGCTTGAGAAAAAAATTCAAACCCAATCCAATTATCGAACTCGGACTTGCCAATACTTACAGTAATCTCAAACAATATAAAAAAGCCATACACCACTACCACCAAGGACTGGCTTTAAACGATAAAGTAGTTGGAATTTACATAGGCCTCGCCTATACCCATGTGGCTAACAACCAAAATAAAGAAGCACTGGAAACCATAGACAAAGCTTTGACGGTAGATCCGAATCAAGCACAATTAAAGGGGCTTCAAAAAGATATTCTGAATAAATTACGTCCACTGCTAAAGCAACGCAACAGTATTACTTCTGACAGTGGTGATAATCAATCCATTATTTCAAATACAGAATTGATCTATCCGTTATCTACCACCTTGACCTTGGGAGCCTTTTACAAATACAGAGAGTCCTCTAATCTAATCAATAAGGAAAAGTCTAAACAATACGAACTCGGGGTAACGGCTTCGTATAACCTTACGAATAAGATTACCCTGGAAGCGATACTAGCACAGTTAGATATTAAAGGAGGGAATTCATATCAAGACATCACCTACCGTTTTGGTGCTAAGTTTAAGCTAGCTTACAATCAAGATCTAAATATTTACTATCACAAAGAATATCACAATTTTAATGTAGCGCTGATAAACAATAAGATTAGTCAAGAGCATTTATTCGGAAATTACCATATTCTTACCAGCTGGGATATCGGACTCTTCACTCAGTTTTATCATACGAGACAATCGGACGGCAATTCACGAAACTTATTATTTACCTCTTTGTATTATTTACTTAAAAAGAGCCCTCCTATTAAGGTTGGGCTTAACTCGGTAATCATGGGCTTCGAAAAGGAGCGTTCTGCGGTTTACTTTAGTCCAGAAGAATACTATGTTTTTGAAGCGTTCTTAGATCTCAGCCTTTTTAAACACACGGACAAATGGATTGCTAAGGCCAATGCTGCTTATGGTTATCAGATCATTAATACGGCGAGTCAACAGAGTTTTAGAGCAGAGGCTACTGTCGGTTATAAACCTTCAGCGCAGCTAAAAGCGGAACTTTTTGGTCAGTACAGTAACCAGGCTGTGGGAAATGCTTCAGGATTTGAATTTAATGAATTTGGGATCCGTGTAAACTATCGCTTTTAACAAGAAACGCATTATTTCATTTATCTTATTACACGTACCATTTATGGAAAAAAAAAGAATCTCAATTTTATATATTTGAGATTCTTTTCATTATTATTTTAGGTCAGTTGTATTCTCTACTAATTCAATAAATTGAGTCGTTTCATTAATTCGGGTCTATTAGATCTACTTACCGGAATTACTTCCTTTTTGATCAAAACACTATTGTCTTCAATATCGATAATTTGTTTTAAATTGATGATATAAGATCTATGAATTTTCAGGAACAAGTCATTTGGAAGTTTTTCCTCTATCTTTTTCATTGTAGTATGTACAATGTGATTTTTAGATTCCGTTTTTATATTGATATAATCACCTTTTGCCTCGATGAGATAAATGTCTGAGATTAGAATTTTCACCAAACGACGATCGATATTTACATACAACTCATTATTTTCTTCTTCCTGTTTGGTCAAATCGGCACTTTGTGTTCCGTTTACCTCTTTTTTATAGTCTAATTTTGTAACGGCTTTTATAAATCTTGGCAGTTTAATAGGCTTTACCAAATAATCGATAATACACTTATACTCGAAGGCATTAAGTGCAAAATTCTCATCCGAAGTCGTCAGTACAATTTTGGGAGGTCTGTTTAAACTATCGATAAAATCGAAACCACTGAGTTCAGGCATATGTATGTCTAAAAACACCAAGTCAACTTCATTTTTATTTATAAAGTCAATAGCGTCTAAGGCATTGTCAAATACCTGCATTAGCGAAACGTAGTCTAGCTTGGAACAGTAATTTTCTATCACTACTCTCGCAAGAGCATCATCATCAATTATAATGGATCTAATCATCTATATTTTTTTAAGGTATTGCTCAATAACATCTAGAATGACAATAAACTCTGCTGCTGCCTCATCCGTACCATTAAATAACTGACCCTCAAATTCTCTGGACAATAGATAACCATCCTCAAGATTTAATAGATTTATCTTATGCTTAAGTTTGTGGACTACTTCTGCACTTTCTTTAAACTTTTTTTGCTCATACGAATCTAAAAATGCTTGTTTTTCAATTGGAAATTCTTTTTTTAAGATTTCAACCATCTGCATTTTAAATTCTTCATCATTATCACATATCTCATCAAACTTTGATAAATCGGGCAATTTTTTCATCATTATCATGTATTATGTTTATAAATATAATTCAAAAAAAATAATATTCCTAGTAGAATAAAGTCAAATAGATAGCTAAAGTGGAAAATTTCGTCAATTATGAATACATTCATCAGCACTTTTTAGTAGTGTGAGAACTCTGTTAACTTAGGTATATCGCCATTTTTTAAGCTTTAAGGGCATTTTTATGAATCAATCCTAACCTTGTATTAAAAAATCTAAAAACGGACGTAAATCAGCTTTTAAATGATTTCAATTAATAATATGGTTTACGATAACTATAAATTCGACGAGGTGAATGCCGTTGTGACGAGTTAAATAAAAAAGTAATATTGGAATAGGTGAAATAAAAGAGCATAAAAAAACCTCACTACGAATGTAATGAGGTTTTAAAAGAAAGGCGACGACCTACTCTCCCACCAGTGGCAGTACCATCGGCGCTAATGGGCTT
>NZ_CAZEQT010000005.1:263917-303026 GCF_964514025.1 Tenacibaculum litopenaei | reverse complement strand
ATTACGCTGTCAATTTCAATATTTTCAATGAACTTTGTTAACTCTCGTTAACCTCTTGTAGAAATGTTAGAATCGAACTAACTGATTTTTTTCAAACCTTTCCAAAATTTCTTAGATCGTGTCGCTCTCAAAAGCGGGTGCAAAACTAGAAAATACTTTTCGATTTTGCAAAACTTTTTTTAAAGTTTTTTTCTTCTTTTCACTAGCCAAACACTTTGTTTTTCTTGTGAAAATCGGACTGCAAAGATACTCACTTCTTTTTGACTTATACAAGTTTTTTCAAACTTATTTTTAATCTTTCCTTAACCTCTCTTTGCCACGATATTTTAATGAACTTTGCTACTTTTCAAACTTGCGTTTTTCCGTTAGCGGGTGCAAATATAGAAGCTCTTTTTGAATTGACAATGGGTTTACCTTACTATTTTTATCGTTTTTTGACACAGAAAAATAAGACACTAATAATCAAACGAATAACCCCTACCCTATTCATTTAAGCTACGACACCTCCACTAAAAGCAATTCCCAGTGTATCACTTTTTCTTCTTCTTCCTTCTTTTCTTTTGTTTTGCAAACATTCTTTTATACTCTTCAACATCAACAGTTCCCTTTTTGTCAGCAACAATTTCTAAGTAATTCATCTTTAACTTGGGTTCTTGAAACGGTAATGCTTCGTCAATATATGCTCTTTGCAAAATATCTTCTATCAAATAATCTTCATTCACCACAGCAGGATCGTACTTTATTTTAAGAGACAGCTTAAACAAGTTTGCCGTAGTATTATACCAAAAGGCTTTCCATCCGCTTCTCAAATCCTTAATGTTATTGTAAGCCGTTTTCCCGGTTTGTCTGTGAATTAGTTTCAGCAGCACCCTTCCTTCCGTCCTTGTCAATTTTTTCAAAGGATCGGTCAATTCCTTCTCTAAATACTTTTGAACTCGTTTCACATAGGCCCTTTTCTTTCTTTTCGATTTAATCCTGCTCAATCGCAAATGCAAGCTATCAATTCTTTTCGACGCCAGCACAGCGTATGGGTAGGCTTTAAACACCTTCCGCTTGAACCAAAAGTAATAATGGACATCTTTTTGTCCTGTAAACTTGTGTTTTGGCAACACAGCTACTTCTTTTAATTGTATCATCAAAGAGTCTCCGTCTTTAACCAGGTAATAATCCTCTACAAAACTGGGAATACTATCTCTTATTTGCGCATCCACAACACCACAAATCAACATAAAGGACAGTAACACTAAATTTCTCATGTAATTCGAATACTATAGTAAAATATCTTTTTCTAAAATCAGGCAATAAAGTTACTGATTTTAAAATTTCCCCAATTTCTTTTTTGTTTTATTTATTAGTTACCTTTGCTTTTCTATGAAACAGTTTCGAGTTTATCAATCATTGAAACACATTAATGAAACATCCTCTAGAATTGAGGATGCTACCGTTATTGAAGCTCCTCTGCAAATCAATATTAACAATGAAAGTTTTACCGTTGTGATGCGCACCCCAGGTAATGACGTTTCACTTATCAGAGGGTTACTCTATGCCGAAGATGTATATCGGTCCGATGCTACCTTAACTATCGAACAAATCGAAAGCACTGAGAATCATCACGATGTATACAATGTTACTATTCCGGCCTCAAGCCTCGGTAAAGGATATTTAACCAAAAGAAGTTTACTTTCTGTTTCTTCATGCGGAATATGCGGAAAACAAGAATTAGACAACCCGATGCCGTGTGACACGCCTTTAAAGAATTCACAACCATTAGAAGCTCGCCACATTCACGAATTATATCGTGTTATGCAGGCCGAACAAAACTTATTTAAAGATACGGGAGGATCACATGCATGCGCTATTTTTTCAGGTCAGCGAGAATTCTTGATTTGCCATGAAGACATAGGTCGTCATAATGCCGTCGATAAATGCATTGGAGGGCTACTTCAACAAGGTGTGTTGGCTGATGCCAAAATTATGATTGTTAGTGGACGTGTTTCTTATGAGATCGTAACCAAAGCTTTTTTTGCCAAAATTTCTATTATTATTGCCGTATCGGCATGTTCGAGTTTGGCTATCGATTTTGCCAAAGAATTTGGCATTTGCTTAATTGGTTTTTGCCGACAACCTAAAATGACTATCTACTCAAATCCTCAATACATACTACTATGAGTACACAGAAAAACACCAAGGCTCAACCGCCAGAAAAATTAACAGGTATCGAATTAACAGATATTCCTAAAAGTGCGGTAGGCACAAAGGCCATAGCCTCAGCACTGAATCACGTATTTACAGAAACCGGTGTGGCAAGAGGTATTGGACTATTAAAAAATTTAAACCAGACCTATGGCTTTGATTGTCCTGGATGCGCTTGGCCTGATCCAGACGAAAAACGTGCATTTTTAGCAGAGTACTGTGAAAATGGTGCCAAAGCCATTGCAGAAGAAGCTACTAAAAACAAGGTTAGTCCGATGTTTTTCAGTACTCATTCCGTGGATGAGCTTGCCGAACTTTCGGATTATGAAATTGGGAAAAGCGGTAGAATTACCCATCCCATGCTGTTACAACCAGGCGCTAGTCATTACGAAGAAATTTCGTGGGACGAGGCTTTTCAGTTGATTGGCGAGGAATTAAATTCTTTGAATTCACCCGACGAAGCCATCTTTTACACTTCTGGAAGAACGAGTAACGAAGCCGCCTACTTATACCAACTTTTTGTAAGGCAATTTGGGACTAACAATTTACCAGACTGCTCGAATATGTGTCATGAGAGTAGCGGTTCTGGACTCGCAGAAACCCTTGGTATCGGAAAAGGATCTGTAACCTTAGACGATTTTAATCACGCAGACCTGGTTATCGTGATGGGACAAAACCCGGGCACCAATCACCCGAGAATGCTCTCTGCATTAAGCGAAACGAAAAAGAACGGAGGAAAAATTATTACTGTAAACCCACTCCCAGAGGTGGGACTACTCAATTATAAAGATCCACAGAATCCCCTAAAATGGATAGGAAAAGGTCAAGATTTAACTGATTTATTTCTGCAAGTTAAGATAAACGGAGATGTTGCGCTACTTAAGATTATCCTGAAGTTAATGAAGGAAAAAGAGGAAGAACAACCCAACTCCGTGTTTAATCACGAATTTATACAAGAGTACACCGATGGATTCGAGGCTTTCATTGCCGACTTAGACAATTACACCATTGATGAGCTCTTACCTCAAACTGGATTAAAACTTCCGGAGATTAAAAAAGCTACGCAGTTAATAATGAATAATGACAATATTATTATCTGTTGGGCGATGGGGCTTACTCAGCATAAAAATGCTGTGGATAATATTCGAGAGGTTGTCAATTTGTTATTAGTTAAAGGTAGCATTGGTAAAAAAGGAGCTGGTACCTGTCCGGTTAGAGGACACTCCAATGTTCAGGGTGATCGTACCATGGGAATATGGGAAAAACCCAAAGAAGTATTTTTGCAAGCATTGGAAAAGGAGTTTGAATTTAACGCTCCAAGAAAACACGGTTATGACGTAGTACATGCCATCCAAGCGATGCACGCAGAGAAAGCCAAGGTATTTATTGGTATGGGCGGGAATTTTATTTCTGCTACTCCAGACACGGAGTACACCGCAGAGGCACTTCGCAATTGTTCACTAACGGTCCACGTGTCAACGAAACTCAACAGAAGTCATCTTATTCACGGAAAGCGCGCTCTGATACTGCCATGTTTAGGCCGATCTGAGCAAGATCACCAAGCTTCAGGACCACAATTTGTTTCCGTTGAAAACTCTATGGGTGTGGTACACCAATCATCGGGTCATTTAAGCCCTTGCTCTCCTGCCCTGCTCAGTGAGCCCGCCATCGTTGCTGGGATGGCAGCCGCCACCCTAAAAAACTCAAAGGTAAACTGGTCACATTTGGTCAGCAATTACGATTTTATTCGTGAAAAAATCGAAGCGACCATCGCAGGGTTTGACAACTACAACGAGCGCGTCCGACAAAAAGGAGGTTTTTACCTTCCGAATAATGCGAGAGCCAAGGATTTTAAACCAACACATACAGGAAAAGCCAATTTTACTATAAACCAACCTTCAGACATTGCACTTCAGGAAGGGGAATTTATTTTGATGACCATTCGAACTCATGACCAATACAACACCACTATATACGGACTAAACGATCGTTATCGCGGAGTGCTTAACGAACGTCGTGTTCTATTTATGAATAGTGAGGATATGAAAGACCTAGGATTATCAAAAATGGATTTGGTTGACTTGACTAGTCATTTCGAAGGTACCAAGCGAACCGCTGCTAAGTTTTTAGTTATTCCTTACAGTATTCCGAGACAATGTACTGCCACCTATTTTCCAGAAGCCAATGTTTTAGTGCCGATACGCAGCACAGCAAGGATCAGCAACACGCCTGCCTCAAAAGGAGTAGTGATTACCATAGCAAAACACAAATAAAAAAAGATTTGTATTTTAGTACGCAGAAATCAACTTATTAAATACAGGGGTTATGCCATTTATTGAAGAATCTAAGTATCAGCTCATGCAACAAGACATGGATGATACGAAGTTAAAATTAGAAGCTGCTGAGCGAGAAATCACAGAATTTGAAGAGCAATTTGCTCATCAAAAACAAAAATCGAGAACATTTATTATTCTCTTGGGAATATTCTTTGGTTTGGCCTGCGGTATTATCTTTTTAATGTTAAACGGAACAATTGGCACCACTGGAAAATCGGAAGCAAAAGAAATAAACATCACGGCTATCAAAGCCAAAGAAGCACAACGCGTCATTGACAGTTTACGCCGCTTGGAGCGCAGTAAAAAAGCAAAAACAGTAGACAATAACAGTTTAACTGCTACCAACATTGACTCCCAATCGGATAAGGTGCGTTCAAAAACCAATGGAAAAACTATTTACTCTGTTCAAATTGGCGTTTTTTCAAAATCAAAAAACCCAATGATCTCTTCTGATCTGACGGCTGGAATCATCGCTCCTGCTGACGGATATTTTAAGTATTCTGTGGGCTTGTTTACCACCTTAAAAGAAGCAAAAAATATGCGTCGAGAGTTAGTGAAAATTGGATTTGACGATGCCTTTGTCGCTTCTTATATCAACGGAAAAAGACAAAAAATTCACCATTAAAATTTAGATTTTAACCTTAATGTTAACAAACTTTTTAAAGAGAACACTCATGCTAGGATGTATCATGAGTGTTCATTTTTTTTACGCTCAACAATTAGTACCCAGCAAAAAAGAACAAAAGGCTTTTGCCCAAATTGATTTCTTACCAATAAAAATGCCTGGTAATGAAGTAGCCATGGATTATGCTGGAATTCACTACAACGCATTTCTGAACGACTGGAGTTATGCAGGACTCGGTTTTTACGGAGCTGTTGGAGGTATCAGAGGAGGCTTCTTTACCCTTGGAGTAAATCTGGGAGTACGTCATCATATCACCAAATCACTATTCGTAGACGGAGGAATCCACTTCGGAGGTGGTGGAGGCGCCGCAGCTCCTGACGGTGGTGGAGCTTTCATACTCCCCCATCTAAACTTGGGGTATGATTTTGGTAAGTTTTCTGCTACCGCTGGATATAGTTATGTGGATTTCTTTGACGGAGGTACTATTCAAAGCAGTCAGGTAAATGTAGCGGTGCAAATTCCCTTAAATTTCAGTCATGCTTCCCTTAAAAATCGAGAAATGCGCTTGGATGAGGCAACACTCACTGCATCTCCTTGGGGGCTGCTGGGTAAACGCGCTTCCCTCCTCGTTCACTTAAACAATTTAAGAGTAACCAAAGGAAGCTATACAGGTCGTACCATACGTCTTGCTGGTTTTGAATTCAATTCTTATTTTACCGATAACTTCTTTTATTTTATTAAAGCCGATGGAGCCTATCACGGGATACGTGCTGGTTATATGGACATCTTAGTCGGTGCAGGGTATCACCTTTCAATGAATAAAAATCGAACCAATCTCCTCGCTAAATTCGGGATAGGTGCTGGCGGTGGTGGCGGTGTCGATACCAAAGGTGGTTTTTTAATTTACCCAGACATTTCGCTTGAACAAAAAGTATACGACAATCTATACCTAAGTATCAATAAGGGGTATTTGATGAGTCCTGACAGTCATTTTGTTAGTTCTTCATACGGTATAGGGATGAAGTATTACGTTGATCAAGGAGGAAGTAAATCAAATCAAAAAGCCTTTTCAGAAGGTGTATTCAAAGGAATTGAGGTGATCGTAAAACACGATTATTACCCAGGAGCTCAGCGCGATCCTGGATACTCGCAAGACATGCATCAAATAGCCATGCAATTAAACTTCTTCTTTAACAAATACATTTACGGAGCCGGTCAGACTGCTTTTGCTAATTTCGGTGATGCCGGAGCATACGCAGAAGGAATTGTAGGTTTAGGAGTCAAAAGTCCGATGTTGTTAAACAACCGTGCATCTTTCTTTGCACAAGTTTTAGGAGGAGCTGCTGGTGGTGGTGGCATTAGTACCGGCCAAGGTTTGATATTTAAACCTAGTGTAGGGCTCAACTATGAAGTTTTCGATGCCTTAGCACTACGTGCGGGAGTTGGATATGTCAAAGCTAGAGGTGGTGCCTTAAACACTCACTTCTACAATTTTGGACTGAGCTATCGCTTTTCACTACTCAGCATGAAAAAATAGCCATTTCCAACATCATAAATCACAAAAAAACGCTCGTACTATCCAGGTCACGAGCGTTTTTCTATTTGTTTTGAACTATACTTCTATTATTTTTTCCTTTTTGCTGCTTGTACTAAAAACATAGGTATAGAGCCACATGAGTGTAAATGTCGGGATGACATCCAAGCCAGGCATGGCTTCTTCGATAAAGGAAATAGCCGCTGCTATTTTCCCTTTTCCTCCTTTGTACATCTTAGCCATTATCAAAGCCGATACCGGTGCCCAAACGATATCCGTGAACTCCGCTAGTACAGGAATCACAAAAGACAGGTATCCTATGGCATCCAGCAACAAACTGAATACCAGTTTAAGGTATTTGTTCTCTTTATTCATGTATTTTTGTTAGATTATTTACTGAGTAAGTTACAAATTTCGCGCCAAAAATAATTGTCGATTCCGACAGAATACAATAAGTTTGTTTTATAAGATATATTTTTAATGAAATTCAACGATTTTTTAGATCATTTAACCCATATCAAGAACAAAGAATTAGGAGGACTTGATGCTCAGTTTAAGTTGGCTCCTGCATTGAGAAAAAAGTACTCTGAATCAATGATTCGCTCCAAGTCGCCAAGGAGAGCTGCTGTTTTAGCACTGTTTTACCCTGATGAGACGCAAACCACTCGTTTTTTACTCACGGAGCGTGCCAGTTACAAGGGAACCCATTCAGCCCAAGTGAGTTTTCCGGGTGGAAAAACAGACCTTACAGATATAGATTTACAAGCTACGGCTTTACGAGAAACTGATGAAGAAGTCGGGTTAGTACCGAGTGAAATAACTGTTTTTAGACAATTGACAGATACCTACATCCCTCCTAGCAATTTCCTAGTGGCCCCTTTTATGGGCTATTGTACCAACAAACCTAGCTTTGTTCCGAATGAAGAAGTAGCGAACATCATTGAAGTTCCACTACTAGATTTGTTAGATGACCAATCTCTGACAAGCATGACAATGCAAACATCGTACATGGACAAAATTGAAGTACCTTGCTTTAAATTAAACGATTACATTGTTTGGGGAGCAACAGCCATGATGTTAGCAGAAATTAAAGACCTAATTAAGTAATGTCATCTTCATTTTCTTTTGTAATTTAGCATTACTAATAAAACTTAAGTTATATTATGCCCTTATTTAAAAGGAATCCTTTTGGTCATATTTTATGGATAAAAAAATGGCTCATCCGCATACTCGGTGTTATTTCACACGGACGTTACAGACGTTTTAATGAATTGCAAATCGAGGGGTCTGAAATTATCAGACAATTGCCAGAGCAGAACGTTTTATTCATCTCCAATCATCAAACCTACTTTGCTGATGTTGCGGCTATGTTTCACGTTTTTAATGCTGCTTTAAAAGGAAGAGTCGACAATATCAAAAATATTGGCTATATATGGCACCCGAAATTAAACGTTTATTATATCGCTGCTGGGGAAACAATGCGATCGGGATTGCTTCCGAAAATTTTTGCCTACACGGGTTCCGTTTCTATTGACAGAACTTGGCGTAGTGCTGGAAAGAATGTAAACAGACAAGTGAAGTTGTCAGATATTTCGAATATCGGTAAAGCGTTAAATGACGGTTGGGTAGTAACCTTTCCTCAAGGAACTACCACGGCTTTTAAACCGATTCGACGAGGAACGGCTCATATCATCAAAACCTACAAACCAGTGGTAGTACCTATTGTAATTGATGGATTCCGAAGGTCTTTTGATAAAAAAGGACTGCAAATCAAAAAGCGCAACGTATTGCAATCAATGATCATTAAAGATCCCTTAGACATCGACTATGACAACGAGAGTATTGAAAGTATCGTTGAAAAAATCGAGTACGCAATCGAGCAGCATCCATCATTTTTAAAGGTTTTAACCCCTGAGCAATTAAAAGAACAAGAAGAGCTTAACGAGAAGAGAAAATTCTGGAGCTAGTTCACCTAATAAAGAGATACAGTTATGGCGAAAGACACCATTTTAAACGAACAGTCATTAGACTTTTTAGAACGTTATTTAAACAACGCCTCTCCTACGGGATACGAATGGAGTGGTCAAGAAATATGGATGGATTATTTACGTCCTTACGTAGATGAATTCATTACCGACACTTATGGAAGTGCTGTTGGAGTGATTAATCCGGATGCTCCCTACAAAGTTGTCATTGAAGGGCATGCAGACGAGATTTCGTGGTATGTAAATTACATCACAGACAACGGATTGATATATGTGATCCGCAACGGAGGAAGTGATCATCAAATAGCACCGAGTAAAATCGTAGATATTCATACCAAGAATGGGATCGTTAAAGGAGTGTTTGGATGGCCAGCAATTCACACCCGTAACCGAGCAAAGGAGGAAGCTCCAAAACTCGACAACATCTTTATTGACTGCGGATGCTCAAGCAAGGAAGAAGTGGAAAAATTAGGGATTCACGTGGGCTGTGTTATCACATATCCTGATACCTTCCATGTATTAAATGGAGATAAATTTGTTTGCCGTGCCTTGGATAACCGTATGGGTGGATTCATGATTGCTGAAGTAGCGCGTTTACTTCACGAAAACAAAAAGGAATTACCTTTCGGACTTTATATTACCAATTCCGTTCAAGAAGAGATTGGTTTGCGCGGTGCAGAAATGATTACAGAAAGAATCAAGCCCAATGTAGCTATCGTAACAGACGTTACCCATGACACTACTACACCGATGATCGACAAGAAAAAAGAAGGTCATTTGGAAATGGGTAAAGGTCCTGTAATTGCCTATGCCCCAGCCGTTCAACAAAAACTTCGCGATTTAATTATCGATGCAGCCGAGGCTAATGCTATTCCTTTCCAACGATCAGCACTGTCAAGAGCGACCGGTACTGATACCGATGCTTTTGCCTACAGTAATGGAGGAGTTGCCTCAGCGTTGATATCACTACCATTGCGCTATATGCACACCACTGTTGAAATGGTACACCGAGAAGACGTCGAAAACGTTATTAAAATGATTTACCAGAGTCTTTTAAAAATAGAAGCTGGTGATGATTTTTCTTATTTTAAATAGTTAACCAATGAAAATGCTATCTCAAACACCTTCTTGTGATAGCATTTTTTATTTTCATTTATTATGAATACGAACTCCTTTTTAGGCCTTCGGACCACTATCTATAAAGTTTCAGATTTAAATACGGCAAAGCAATGGTACGAAAAGGCTTTTCAGTGCCCTCCCTATTTTGATGAAGACTACTATGTAGGATTTTCCGTTGGTGGCTATGAGTTAGGATTACAACCGAACACCGGAGCCAACTCCAAAGAATCCTCACACAATGTAGTGAGCTATTGGGGCTGCGACGCTATCCATGAAAAGTACGATTATCTGTTGAGTATTGGCGCAAAGCCACATGAAGCTCCTTTTGACGTCGGAGGAGGCATAATTACCGCCACTGTGCTTGATCCTTTTAACAATATACTAGGGCTTATTTACAACCCTCATTTTAACTCAGACATAGCAAATTAATGGATGAACTCATAGATATACTCGATGAACACGGTCGATATACCGGTAAAACTTGCTTAAAATCGGAAGCACATGCCAAAGGCTTTTTTCATCCAACCATACACGTTTGGATTTATACGCAAGAAGGGCAACTACTCCTACAAAAAAGATCCATGCAAAAAAAGGTTTTTCCTGGACTCTGGGACATCTCTGTAGCTGGACATATAGGAGCTGGCGAAGCCATTAAGACGGCCGCTGTACGAGAAATAAAGGAAGAAATTGACTTTGACATACCAGAAGAGGCCCTGTTAAAGATAGGTACCAGAAAGCACGAAGTTAAGCACCCAAATGGCATTATCGACAATGAATACCACCATGTCTTTATCGTTGAATTAACCGTGCCCATATCTCAATTAAACCGTCAAGTTTCAGAGGTAGATGCCTTAGAATTATTTGACTTGGACCTACTTTTACATACTGCTGATCACGAAAATATACTGCTACCGCAATATCAAGAATACTATGATTATGTGCATTCTAAAATTGAAGCACAAATAAAAAAGCGATAATCGGTAAGACTATCGCTTTTTTACTCTAGAGATGACTAGTGTTAAGAAGTTCGCGGGATTAGTATCGTGATAGTTGTCCCTTGACCTATTTCACTATCAAACAAAAGTTTTCCTAAATTCTTTTTTACTAAGGTTTGACATAACAACAACCCCAGTCCTACTCCTTCCGATCTATTAATTTTATCGATGGTAAGATCGTTTAGTGCATTTATTTTTTCTAACTGTTCAGGGGCAATCCCCATTCCAGAATCACGCACTGAAATAAACGCCGTTGACTCATCATGAATACCAGTAGCTACATGAATTTCTCCAGCACCTCCCATGTACTTTACTGAATTGTCAAGCAGGTTTCTCAGTACTATTTTTATGGATTCTTTGTCCACTACTACTAAGGCATTTTCCAAATGCTCCTGCATGGAAATAGCATTTGCCGCTAGTAGAGACTCATAATCATAGCAGACGTGTTGCACCAACGGACGCAATGCGTACTCCTTTGTTTCAAACAGCATCTGATTACTTTGTTCCAGAGACCAATGCAATACATTATTCAACAAACGGCTCGTACTATCGGTAACAGCAATCGCTGCATCAACAGTTGTTTTGGCCGCTTCCAAATCGCCATGGGTAATAGCTGTTTGCAAGGAAACCTGCTTCGCTTTGATCGTATTTATCGGTGATCTCAAATCGTGAGAAACCACTGAAAATAAATAGTCCTTCGTTTTATTTGCGAGGTTTAACGCTTCCTTTTGCTCCGATATCAGCTCGTGTTGATGCTTCAATTTACGATACAGATACACCAAAAAGCCAATAAACACCAACAAGCCAGAAGCTCCGATGATTAAACTGGTTTGCACCACTCTGTGTCGTTTAATTTTCTCATCCTGCAAGGCTATTTCTTGTTGCTTTTGTGCTACTGCCGATTTTTTATCTTTTTCGGTAAGCTCCCATACACGATCACGATTCCAAATTGAATCTTTCCATCGAATGAGTTCTTTATAATACCTGACGCTTTCCTTGTAATTTTTTGCATTGCCCTCAACAATTGCCATGTTATAAGCAGTATTTTGCTTTAACTCCAAGTCGGAGTACTTATTGGCTAACTGATAGGATTCTTTAAAAAGCTGTATTGCTTCATCATCTAAATACTGATTGTAATACAGATTTGCGAATTCCATTTTAGCCTGCAAAATTGCCGCGGTATCTGTAGGTTCAATAAGCTTTAAGCTTTTATTAAATTCAGTTTTAGCTGCCGGATATTGTTTTTGATGAAAATAGCACAATGCCAAATTGTGTAGCATGGCTCTCTTTTGGTTTGTCTTCCCTTCTGAGTACGCCTTTAACCAATAAGTTATGTTAGTTGTTGCCTCCTCGTATTTACGTAAACTAAAATTGACATTTCCTTCCAAATAGCATTTGGTATCGACATAACTAGAGTTATCCTCGATTTCGCTCAGTGATTGCAGGGCTTTTTTATAAAAACCTTTCGAGTAAGCACTGTACGCAAGAATACAATTTAAATAGTTTCTTTCCTCCTTGTTTTTGGTTATGCTCAAAGCTTGGTTGGCATATGTATAGCAAGAATCAAATTGCTGAGCGACATAAAACTTATGCGCTTTACTAAAAAAAGGAGAAGTACTGGTTTTACGAATACGTTCTCCCTTTTCAAATAAGGTTAATTTCCTCTCTCCCATACCGCTTTGAGCATACCCAGCTGTACTCATGATTATCATTAGCACAACGAGTATTTTAAATCTCAAAAGCTTTGTTTTATAAGGTTGGAGGTGGTACTTTCACAGGTGTCGTAATAGTACCTCTGTCCGTTTCCGGATCATCATTTTGCTCTCTTACATAAATCATATCAACAGGAGTAGTTCCTTCTGGCAATACGTAGCTAAATTTAATATAGTACAAATCGTAAAGCTCGCTTGTATTTTTCATATTAAATTCAATTCTAAAATCGCGACTCAAGTTTTCCTGAATTCCCCCTTCTCTGTTTTCAGTTTTTACAACAGCTACTCCGTAGTAGTTTAAATACAAAACATTTGACATCAAAGCTACTGAATTTACAACCTCAGGTCCGATAACAACAGGATTAAACTCTCCTGACGGAATATAAGCTAATGCTGTTACTGTAAAACCTGATTTCCCTTCAATTGTAGTAGCTTCAGCATTGACCAATGGCCCATCAGCTATTAAATTTTGAGGAATGTTGGTATCAAATGCTTGAAATGCGTCGAGCGTAATGTTCAACTGCTGAGTGTTTACCGCGTTTTCCATACTTTTTAGATATTTTTGGTTTAACGTTTGTCTCAAATTTACAATAAAAATTGAATTTGGTTTGCTAAGTAGTAGAGTTTAACGAAAAAAATCCAAAGTACCGAGTAAACGATACTAGCTTGGCCTTTCGGAGGCCATTATTTTTCGACAATGCTTCTAAATGTCAAATTAATACGGGGAGTCGTTACCTTTTTGGTCGGAGGTAGTCGGTGCAACCAGAAATCTTGTGTTTCATCTTTCATAACTAACAAAGATCCGTTTTGAAGTACCAAAGAAACCACTTGTTTGGTGTTTTTGTGTTTAAAGGCAAATTTACGTTCCGCTCCTAGCGTTAGTGATGCTATGGCTCCGTGTTTTTTTAAGTCCTTTTCGCCATCTGAATGCCAAGCCATTCCTTCCGAACCGTCGTGATAGAGGTTTAGTAAACAAGAGTTGTAGGTTTCATTGGTTTCCTTTTCTACTATTTTTTTTAACTCCAACAAGTCTTCTGTAAAAGGAAGTGCTGTTTTGGTCGTATTGGAGTATGAATACTCAAAAGCTTTGGAGGCATACCACGCAACTTTTCTTTTTGTCACCATCCTTTTACCAAAAATAATGGCTTCGTCATTTTTCCATTGAATAGTTTCCCACAGTTTTTGATAATAGTGTTCACAAGCCTCGTTGTCTAACACCAAACCGTAGTACAGTACTGTACCTTGTTCGGGCAACAAATTTTGAGGTTCTCTTTCAAATTGGGTAAATAAATCCATACGACTACTTTAAATCAAAGATAGCATTTCTGCTTGAGTTGCCGCTATCTATTTTGTATACTTCTACCGTAAAAATTCAAACTGAGTATGTTTGGTTTGGATAGGATGTTGCCATCTCATCCACTCAAAACCAGTTTAAAGAACCCAATCATCGATACTTATATGCGCTTCGGCTATAACTCCACAGCTCAACCGAGAAGGCGTTGTATCTTTGAAATGTCAATGAAACATAAAGTAAACGGCGCCGAACAGATAAGCCGTCCCTAAAAAGAAACATTGATCACTAAACAAAAGAAAACATCGAAAAAGAAAACAGGTAGCTCCTTCGTGAAACATAAAGTAAACAGTAGCACTGTCCCTAAAAAGAAACACGATTTTGAGTACAGCATTTGACTGTGGAAATGACTACGTTTTGCCTGAAATATTCCTCGTTATCTCTTCGCTCTGAATGGGTATAAGAAAAGTAGCATCGACCCAACAGCATTATCCTACTCAATGTCAAACTTGTTTGTTGTTAACACAACACCCTTTGTCTAAATATTCGCACTTTTACTCAATTATTTTACGATTTATCACTCAATCTTATCAGCTATTTCTCATACTAATCATTAATTGAAATTTCTTCAATAACGATCTCAGCCCTTCCCCTTCTGGCTACATTTTACATTCCATAATGTGCAAACCACAGCATTTTTCATAGAGAACTCCTCTTAATTTATTAGGTGTTTTTTTGGTGCCTAGCATTGACATTGTTGTTTTGTTTTTATAATTTTTGATTCATAAATCAAAAGAATCACTCAACGCTAACTACATCTACGCTTTTCAATTACTTGCTTGTCGTTGATTATTTTTGTTCAAAGAATGTTTCATTGTTATTGCCTAAGCAACAAGCTATATCAATGAGAAATGAATCTTAAGATTTCAATGCTCCCCTAAACTAGGTTACAAAAAAAACACCTCATAAAAGGTGTTCTTTTGTTTAGTATTAGATAAAAGCACAACTACTTTTTATCTTTTAATAATTTCTGAACTAGTGATTCAAGTTTTTTAATTTTCTTTGCCTGATCTTCAAGCTTTAATTGCTGTTTTATAAGCGCTGTTTTGCTTTCTTTTAATTCTTGAATTTCTTTTTCTTGTTCAATAGTGTATAGAGTCAGCTCCTCTATTTTTTGTAATAATTGGATTTGAAAGCTTCCGACATTCACCCCATTCTTCTTCATTTCCTTAGCTGATGCAATTTCTGGTAAATGCTTTTTTATTTTGATGTGCTTCTCAATTGACTTCAAGCTAGGTAAATCATAGCCTTCCTCAAAAACGAAATCTGCAGTTGGCGTATGGGTCACTTTCAATTCTTTAGACTCAATTTTACCCAAAACCGCCATGTTGTTTGTGAATTTTGTTTTACCGTCTTTTAGGATTCTCATAGTTGCACCCGTTGTGCTCCCATTAGGATAAAAATGAATTCCCGAGGCCGTATTCCCGGCAATTGTTGGAATCCCTGCGCCGTAGGTATTTCCCCACGATAGGTTATAACCATCTCTTATAACCATACTTCCATTGACATCTAAGCTTTCTTTAGGACTTGTTGTTCCAATTCCTACATTACCGTTCGTTCCAATAAAAACACGCCTAGCTCCATTGGAATATAAACTTAAATCTCCCGTTTTACTCCCGAGAGCAATTCCCGTAAACGTAAAATCTAAAAAACCTTTGTGGGTATTATTGTACCACTCAACTTTGTATGTCGGAGTTGTCGTCCCAATACCAACGTTTCCTGTAGGTTCTAGTTTATTGGTTTGAGCATTGGCCACAGAATTCATGCCTATCAAGGCGATGACAGCTATTTTTATAGTTTTCATAATAATTTAATTTAGTTTCTTTTCTCTATTTGCAACTTATTTGTACCACTTAAAATACCCCGTTCTAATTCAACAACGGTAACTAAATAATACATTCAGTTTACAGCCGACAAAAATAGAAATTCTTTGCATAGCACCTTGATCAAACGTTGCTTTTTTGAACTATCTAGGAAATTTCTGGCTTTAACACACTAAATTACCTTTAGCAAAAAATCTCTCCCCCCAATCATTACCAGCAAACAAAGCTAATCCCACGTATTTCCGATAAACATACAAGAAGCTAGCATTATGGGTTATCTAGGAGTCATGGTAATTTTGGAGGGATGCTTATAGTCCTCAATTTTTCGGCGTAAAAAGCGCTACAGCAATTTTACCATTTTCGTTAAGTAAGGAAAAACCTTACTTTTTTTACGGTTTTTTAAAAGTTTTCTTATTTAATTTCTCCTATGTTTGAGAAACTTTAAATACTAACCATTATGTTAAAAAACATTTCAAATATCGGTACTCCTTTAAACAAATCAGAACAACAAGAGATTAAAGGAGGCTTTCGTCTTATCGTATGTCATTCTTGTGAGCCTTTACCTCCAGGATATGCTTGTATGAATGATGTTATTTGCGGAGATATATAATCATTTTATGAATTACTCCTACTTATTAAGTAGGAGTTCATTTTACCCCTGTTATAGCGCATAGTTGATTTGAATCACAGATACATTCTAATACTGTTTCACTTTCTCTGTTTGCTGTTTTTCTGTGATTAGAAGCTATGCTACAAGCACATCTTTGCATCCACCTCATTTTTAGCATTATTAAAACCAGCTCAACCTCGCTAAGAATACCCTCAAACAATTATACATTTAAAGTTAATTTCAGAAAATGAAAAACTATTTCAAATAAAATCCATTATTCTCTTTAAATTTGAAAATAAACCTATATTTGCAACGTTCAAGTTGAACACCTTTTCAATTTTAGGGTAGTATTTAGTTTTTTTGAGTCTTATCTCTTCTTACCTGTTTTATTTCATTTTACTTTATTTTTTTAAGTGTTAAACATATTTTAACCGCATTACTTATTCTGTTGTTTTTTAGAAACAATTTAATTTAAAGCTATTGGTAGTTCTTCTTTAACAATACAAATATTTACAATTTAAAATTCAACCATCATGCAAGAAGGTACTGTAAAATTTTTCAATGACTCAAAAGGATTCGGGTTTATTACATCATCTCAATCAGGAGAAGAGATCTTTGTCCACACCACTGGTTTGATTGATGAAATCAAAGAAAACGATAAAGTCCAATTTTCTACAGAACAAGGAAGAAAAGGATTAAACGCTATTAATGTAGCTTTAGCAACCTATTAATCAAGCAAGTAACAAAAGACTATTTTCTAGTTATTTCAACTTAAAACACTACTTATCACAACATGAGGGCTGTGAAAAAGGGATGAAAACCTACAAACACCTGGGTATTCCTTTCTTCTATTTCGTACCCTGTACGTGTCTAAAAACAGTAGAAACTATTTCATAAGGTTCTTCAATAAAAGAACACTCCCCCTAAATTATCAATATTTTTTGATTACTTCTTTCTTATATTCTCAAAACATCAAGTATGAGTTAAGAAAAACTCAATCACTTTAGACCAAAAAAAGGCTAACATTAAAGCGAAAGGTTACAAACATCTTACCGAAATTCAAGATCGATCAATTGACCACATACTAAAGAAAAAAAACCTAATTGGAATTGCCTCTACTGGAACAGGAAAAACTGGAGCCTTTTTAATTCCAATTATTCAGCAAATTTTAACACATAGAAACACTTCTGCATTAGTTATAGTTCCTACGAGGGAACTGGCTCAACAAGTTCAAGATGAATCCCTTTCCTTAACAAAAGGACTTGACTTATACTCCTCTTACTTTATAGGAGGAATCAATATTAAAAAGGATATTTCAAAAGCTAAAAAGAAAAACCATCTAATAGTCGCTACTCCAGGAAGATTAAATGATCTAATCTATCGCAATGAAATCAATATTAAACACACGAGTATTTTAGTTCTAGATGAATTTGACAGAATGTTAGACATGGGCTTCATAAAAGATGTAAGCAAAATTTCTTCGGAAATGTCCAACCGAAATCAAACAGTTCTTTTTTCTGCAACCGTTGCAAAACAACAAGAAAAACTCATTAAAGAATTTACAGAAAATCCAATCCGAATAAATGCATCATCGGGTCTGAATTCTAGTGATAACGTTGACCAAGAAATCATTAAGGTGACTGAATCACAAAACAAGTTTGAACTACTCTTAAAACTACTCAATAAAAACCCTCTTGAAAAAATAATTCTCTTCGCAGAAACCAAAAGAACTGCTAATAAAATAAGTAAAAAACTCATAAAATCAGGTTTTCTCTCGGACGCAATACACGGTGGTAAATCACAAAATTATCGCAATAAAGTTATTTAAGTCAGGAAAAACTAACATACTGGTTGCTACAGATATTACAGCACGAGGAATAGATATTGACAATGTATCACTTGTAATTAATTACCAAATCCCTATGAGCATGGACAGTTACATCCATCGAATTGGAAGAACAGGAAGAGCAGGAAAAACTGGGAAAGCATTCACTTTTATTAACTAATCGAAAAAACGATGTCAACAAAATCACAAATCACCTTCAATAAAAAACAAAAAGAAAAACTTAAAGCTCAAAAGAAGAAGCTGAAGTTAGAAAAACGTGAATCTAAAAAGAAACAAAACAAAACAGGATTAGAAATCAACTGGGCTATCGCTCCGAAAAACAACACGTTAACACCTATAGAAAAGGAGTTAAAAGAATCAAATAGGCTGAACCATTTAAGCAAGTCATAGCATACCGCTTTGCAATGGTTCGATATTTGGATTGAAAACGGATGCATACCTTAGTTGTTTTAGTAATAACAACCAACTCCGCCAAGACTTAACTGTAAAATTGAATGTTCAATTCTTTAGCTAAGTCTTTGGTATTTATAAAGCGCTTACTAATAAATAAACTAATCCTTCCTAGTTTAACTATAAACACCGAGTCCTGAAGATAAAAATAACCTCCGTACAAAATTAACAGGAACCAGCCCTCCTTATTTAGCAGTAAAAATGTTTAGTAAGTAAAATCAATAAGACTACTATTGTTTTTTATTTTTGATTACACTATTTTAATTTTGTAGAAAAGGAAAAATCAGTTGAAACCTCTTCATTTACTCTCTTAGACTTCTATGAGAGTTTTTAACTGAATGGATAAACCAATTTTAAATTAATGATTACTATAAATATTACGGCAAAAGATACCAAAGGAACTGTTCATCAAATTCAAGACACCATTGGTGGTACTATTACCGAAAACTGGGGCGAGTATGTTTTACATGTCAACAATGAAATTGCTTTTGGTACTATTTCCTTTATCATGTTCGAATGGGGAGGTAGTCTTTTAGAATATAATATTACTTTTTTTGAGGATATCAAATTGGTCATGGACACCTCTGAATTCAACCCTATACATTTCACGTATACAACGGAAGGTCACTGTTTTCACAAATTTGAATTAGAAGACAAAAAAAGAAAACTGGAACAATTTCAGTCCGTTATCATAACAAGTAAAGACGGAGGCTATAATTATGGGTATTTTGACAAGAATGTAAAAATACACATCAACGTCATTCAGGTGAGCAGAGTAAAATTTATAAAAAAGAGACTCAATGACGCATCTGTATTAAACCAAAAGTTGTACGAAGTATTCCATGATCAACATCATGAAAGAGTATTTGCTTATTACGGAACCTATAATTTAAAACTAGCCAATCTCATTAAACAGTTAAACGCCATTAAACAAAAAGGGATTATTCGTATTATGATGAAAGAAGGTATCGTTTATCAAATTTTATCAGCTCACATGGTACAACACAATAGAGATGTAAATAAGAAAAAAGAACCCACTACTTCCCTTCTAAAAAAAGAAATAAAACTCGTCCGAAAAATTGCCAATAAGATATCAAAAAATGTATCTGAAGATTATAATGTTGAGGACATAGCTAATGAGTTAGGGATTCCCCAAGCAAAGTTACAAGAGGGATTTAAACTGTTATTTTCCAGAACCGTAATAGAATACATTAGGCATGTCCGTTTAGAAAAAGCTAGAGAACTATTGAATAGCACAGATTATAATATTTCTCAAGTAGTATATTCTATTGGCTTTAGTAGCCGAAGTTATTTTTCTAAAATTTTTAAAAGAAAATACGGTATTAGTCCAAGTGAGTTTTTAAAAAATAAACAAGAATCGAAGATAAAACTCAGTTAATTTTCTAAAAAATATCACCAGAAAATAATAAACGACCTTTTTGACCGTATCTTAAAAATACATGCCTTCATTTAGGAAGCTATTTTCTGTATATCGAACTTTGTCTCATAGGGTTTTGAAATCAAATAATCAATTTCTTCTTTGGTGGACTCCGTATTCAGCCAAATTCTTTTAAATACATCAGGAATCTGCAATGGCATTGTTTCGTGCAAATTATTTATAGAATTTAGTTGTTCACTGGGATTGACACTAATAATTGAACATGTGTAAAAACCATCACGAGTATAGTTGTATACACCCGCGAGATAAAAAGGTTTCCTATCTGGTTTTTCTACTAAGTACTTCTCTACTGTATTTGAACGTAGCTCATAGGTATAAAAACCTGTTACGACCACCAAACACCTTCTTTTAAGCAAGGCATCTCTATACAAAACACTGTTATCAATCTCATTAGCCCTAACATAGAGAGTGGATTTTAAACGTTGAAATTTACGCCAAGACTCTTCATACATTTGCGGTAAAGCTCCCCAAATTCCAAAAGAAATTTCCAGTGGAGTTTCCATTAGTAGGATATTAATGTTTTGCTCTTTTAAGCCATCAATTTTCCGTCTTG
Organism: Tenacibaculum litopenaei; assembly: GCF_964514025.1. Taxonomy (NCBI): domain Bacteria; kingdom Pseudomonadati; phylum Bacteroidota; class Flavobacteriia; order Flavobacteriales; family Flavobacteriaceae; genus Tenacibaculum; species Tenacibaculum litopenaei. The sequence continues at coordinate 282,435 of NZ_CAZEQT010000005.1, read as the reverse complement.
GCCTATAAAGTTTTGGATATCTCAGTTTTGATCCCGTGAAATCTTCTATTAAAGACTTACTTGCCAGATTTGATAATTTATACATTTTAAAAACTATTATTATTTAGGTAATACAAAATTAGCCTCTCGAATTAAAACATTTTAACGCTACAAGGATACATATTAACTCATATCATATAACCTTACACAGTTTCTTATACATCTACTTATTAAAATATTGGTCAAATACATTCTTGACCCTATCTATAGATTATTTGTACTATTTCCATAAAAAAAGCCAAACACCGAGTTATAGTTCAACAAATTAACATTTTTAGACAGTCTTTTTATTAAATGAGCAAAGATCTACACTAAATGAGTCAAAACACCATCTAGAATCTCTCTAATTTTGTAATGAGTTTATACTTAAGCTCAACTCTATCAGATGTTAATAAAGTACGCATCTTAATAAAGAAGTTACTTGTAACTAAAACATAAACCTCATGAAAAATTTAATTATTGGTTTGGCTATTTTAATTCCAACCGCATTAATATCCCAAGAAAATGCATCTAACAACGAGTACATCGAAACTACGTCCATTGAAAAAATCACAGCGCTGGAAGACGGAAAAATTACCACTAAAAAGGTGAAAATTGTCACTCGAGAGGAAGAAGCCGTGCTGTTTGATCCTCACCAAAAAAATGAATTAAACCAAGACCGGATTGCGTCTCCTATTGAAATTACCAAAGTGCTGATGACGGATAAAGATGAGGACAGCTATTACGATACGGTAGATAAGCTTGATATCGTTCTTGCTAAAGAAAAAACTGCACTTGATGGAGAGCCTATAGACACGATTAATCATCAAGCAGTTCAAACCATTGAAACCAATCGTCTTAATCTTACCGGTGAAGGATACTTTAACGAACAAGGAGACTATCTCTTGATCTATTTTGATTCCGACGACCAAGAACAGAAAGTTCTTAAATTAAGTGATGTTTTCTAATCCTCGGTTACACTCCACTTCCAAAAACAACAAGCAAATAGCCTTTTTTGAAACCATTGAATTCAACAAAATTAACGCTATAGGCACATAGGAAATGAGCTAATAACTCTAGGAAAAGAGCAAAGGTAAGCACCTACATACAGGTACTTTTGCCTTGCAACAAATTATTAACTTTTAATAAAGCAAATTATGACATACTTAAATATAAACGAAGAAAACACCTTATTAGTAGCGAAAGAATTAAACCAATTATTAGCGGATTACCACGTTTACTATCAAAAATTGAGAAATTTCCATTGGAATATTGTCGGTAAAAACTTCTTTGAATTGCACGAAAAGTTCGAACAAATGTATACCGATGCCAGAACCAAAATCGATGAGATCGCAGAAAGAATCTTAACCTTACAGTATCACCCTGTGAGCCGATATAGTAGGTATTTAAAAATATCATCTATCACGGAGGAAACTCCTTTCCAAACCGATACTGATATGGTAAAAATTTTATTAGACGACCATAAAACACTGTTAAAACAAATGCACAGCGTTGTAAAAAAAGCCAATGAAGTGGAAGACGAAGGGACCTTAGATCTTATAGGAAAATACATTGGTGAATTAGAAAAAAACAGCTGGATGTTAAACGCCTGGAATACAAACACAGAAGCTCAATTAAAGGAAGACATCATTCTGTCCTAACGAGAATAACAGCTAAAAATATGCATAGCGTAGGTTTAGCAATACCTTCATAAGGTCAGGCTATTCTTGTCAAATTCGTTTAAGAGCAGGAAATAAATTTTCAATTAAACTACTTACAACACAAGCTGCCTTTTATGAAGAGCAGCATACGAAAGTAAAAATCACCAATTAAACACCACAGGCATCAAACACATGAATTTTAAAGACACCCTAAATAAGTTACATCAAGCTTTACTCAACCATTGAAATGAACTTATCGAACAAGTTCCCAAATTAATAACAGCTATTATAATTCTTAGTATAGGTTTTTTACTAGCTAACTTCATCTCGTCTCTTTTCAAAAAGACAATTTCAATCAGAACACAAGACCCTTTAATTATTAATTTTTTAACTAAAACGGTCAAACTATCATTAATTACGATTCTAATACTATTTGCTTTGAAAATTGCAGGTTTGGGCTCAATTGCTACCGGATTAATTACTGCGGCAGGTGCCTCTGCTGTAATTATTGGATTCGCTTTTAAAAACATTGGTGAGAACTTTATTTCTGGAGTGATACTATCATTCAACAAGCCCTTTTACATTAATGATACCGTAATGATTGGAGATATTTTTGGTAAAGTCAAAAACATTGAATTTAGATATACTAAGTTAAAAACTTTTGACGGTCGAGATGTTTACATTCCCAATAGCGATATTATCAAAAATGCTGTTTACAATTACACTGAAGACGGTTTTTTCAGATCGGATTTTATCGTAGGAATAGACTATAATGACGACATAGACATCGCAAAAAAACTCATTATTAATGCAGTGACAAACACAAAAGGTGTCGTCAACACGAACAGTCATCAATGTTTTGTAACAGTCGACGCATTAGGAGTTAGTACTGTTGATTTAAAAGTACTATTCTGGACTAAAACAAAAGAATACAAACGTGCGGCTTCCGAAATTAAGAGTGATGTTATTAAAAACGTGAAAAACACATTGACTAACAGCGGAATTTCTATGCCTGCCGATATTAAAGAAATTAAATTCTATGATTCGAATAAAAACATTGCTGACACTTTAAGAAAGGTATAGTATACAGCTTTTGTAAAAATACCTCTACTCACAATTAATTAGAATTATATGATACGCTTTCAAACAAATAATAAACCTATAACTAAAGTAGTCACTAAACTAGAGTCTTGGTGGGAAAACTTCGTAAACAACATTCCGAATATAACGGTAGCAGTACTCGTACTTGTACTTTCTTTTTATGTAGCTCAAAAAATCAGTTCGTGGTTGTACAAACTGATTATCAAAAAAATACAAAAAGCAGCGATTAGTAATGTTATTTCGAAAGCTACAGCTGTATTTATAATAGTTTTAGGTTTGATTTTAGCTTTAAGTGTCTTGAACTTAAACGAAGCACTAGCCTCTTTATTGACCGGTGCTGGTATTGCTGGTGCCGTGGTTGGTTTGGCTTTACAAGGTACATTGTCTAATACTCTTTCAGGAATAATCCTGTCTTTTAAAAGCAAAATTGGTATTGGCGACTGGATAGAAACCAACGGTTATTCAGGTGAAGTAATGGATATTAATTTAAAGGAGGTTACCTTAAAAAGTGTTGACAATCATACCGTAATCATTCCTAATAAGATGATTATTGAAAACCCTCTAAAAAATCTTTCTTTAACGAACAACATGAGGGTATTTATAAACTGTGGAGTGGCTTATGATTCCAATCTTGAAAAAGTAGAAAACCTGACTAAAAATACGATCCGGACCACTGTCGAGCAAATAGACTCAAAAAAGGATATTGAATTCTATTATACAGAATTTGGGGCGAGCTCTATTAATTTTGTATGCCGATTTTGGATTCTTGGGGGAAGCATACTAGACAGAAAAAAAGCAAAAAGTATTGCCATAAAGAATATCAAAAAGGTGTTTTCAGAAGAAAACATTTCCATACCATTCCCTATAACTACTATTCACTTAAAACAGCCTGGTTTTGCAAAAACCACTATTTCAAAACTGTAAAAAACATATCAGAATATGAAACTTATATACATAAAAAGAAAAACACAAACGGAAAATAGGTTTTCCCCCGGCATGGGAAGGCTGATCACGAAAGTTACCTATATAAGAAAATACTTTCTAGGCCTTCCTTTTAAAACACTACATAAGTACAGAGAAACCTATTATGGTAAAGTAAAGGATTGCGATGAATGCAATTTATACGCATAATAGTTATGGCCCCCGGATTACTTATGTTAATGGTTGTAAGAAGTTTCTTACAACCATTTCTTTTTTCTAAAATACAATACAAGCGCTGCGAATATCAACAGCATAGCTCCTAGCACACAATAGTAACCGTATTTAGTTTTAAGCTCAGGCATATTTTCAAAATTCATTCCGTAAACACCTACTATAAATGTCAGTGGGATAAAAATTGTAGAAATGATGGTCAATACCTTCATAATACTATTCATTTTATTACTTACCGTTGTCATATACATATCCATAAGTCCCCAAATCATTTCTCTTGTAACATCGATATTCTCACTTATAAGTACGATCTGATCTTGCAAATCCCTGTAATAATTAATCGTTTTTTCATTAATGATTTCCGATTCTGACTTGACGATTCGTCCGATAACTTCCCTAGAAGGAAAAATATTCTTTCTAACTCTTAATATTTCATTCTTCAGTAATTGGATATCTTTAGTAACCGTATCACTAACATTTTCAGTAAATAGTAAATTTTCTAAGAGCTCTACCTTATCCCCTATAGCGTCTATTACAACAAAATAATTATCGATAATAGCATCCATCAAAGCAAAACCTAGGTAGTCAGCTCCAGAATTTCTAATTCTAGACTTTTCCTTTCGTAATCGCGTTCTAACACTTTCAAAGACATCTTTTTCAGATTCTTGAAACGTCACCACATAATCGTCTCCTATTACCATAGAAACATGTTCACTGACCATGGTTTTTTGATCATTTAAATACAGCATTTTCATGACGATGAATAGGTAAGAATCATACTCATCAATTTTAGGCCTCTGGCCCGTATCCACAATATCTTCTAAAATTAACGGATGCAACTCGAAGAAGTTCCCCAGCTTCACAATACTTTCGGTATTACTAAGTCCATTTACATTAATCCACGTAATGGCTCCGTCTTCTATACTTTTAATTGCTTCATCAACGAGTTTTGTAGTTACAGTACTGCAGCTAGCGCTTGCGTAATTAATTATATCGATACTTACCTTTAGATCTTCTTTACTTCCTTGATAAATAACTTCTCCTGGAGCTTTTCCAATACTTTTACTTCCTTTCCTTCTAGATATTTTACGCATACTTACTATATAATTGGGTTATCATACACCGTTACCATCGGCTACAAATTAATCATCTGATTCATAAACACATTTCCACACTATCTTGGATAATCATGTAAACAAGTTATCAAGAGCACGTTTAATGCTCGAAATTAGAATGCACAAATTGGCAATCCATATTTTAAATTGGTCTTGGATACCCTTGTTCAGATTCTCCAAAACTAGGATAACAAAGATACCGCCATATAACTTTTCAGTTTACTGCCTCCGTACTTTTGGAGATTTAAACTACTCGTTACCATACACATTACTACAAACGCTTTTGGTTGCATACAACGAATACCTAATACAATCAGACTAGGCACAGCTCCGAATACAATTTTTAGAACAAATTCCAATTAAACGGCTATATCTTCGGTTTCAATTTTATTATTAAGAACAGGGACTTTCGAAACTAAAGCGAGTCCAAAGGTCAACACTCCTAATCTACCTATAAACATTAAAAACGAAATGACAATTTTACTTACAGGGGTTAATTCAGGAGTAATTCCTGTCGACAGACCGACAGTACTCAACGCAGAACTACATTCAAAAACTATTTGTGCCAAACTAAAATTCGCTCCATCAAAAATCAAAACTATCCAAACCCCTACGATAAGAATGACAGTATAAAAAATACTCGAAGCCACTGCTAAATATATTTTTGTATCTGGTATTTGTTTGGATAAAAAACGAATCCTTTTTTGTCTTTTTAAGATTGCAACCAGAACAGCATACAGCGCAGTAACTGATGTTGTTTTAATCCCGCCTCCTGTTCCCGCTGGCGATGCTCCGATTACCATTACAATTATCAAAATAAATACCGAAGTAGATTTTAAACTACTTAAATCATAAGTATTAAAACCAACCGTGGTATGAGCTGAAACCACTTGAAAAAAAGAAAGTTCTATTCCATCGGAACCTTGGGCGAAGAAATTCACATCGGATACAAACATCATCAATGTTGGAAAAATTATAAAAGTAATGGTCGCAACCAGGATGATTTTTGAGGTTAATGTCACCTTACTTCTTTTTCTCCACAATTTCAACCAAAAATCAGACAGTACTATAAATCCTATTGACCCGAATAACGACAAAACCACTATAGTATTCGTAATGAGACTATTTGTATTAAAATCAACCAGAGAATTGTTAAAAAGGCTAAAACCCGCAGTACAAAAAGCCGACACGCTATGAAAAACTGCATTCCACAAAGGATTTGCAACACCTGCATCTTTAAATCCAACATACAAAAATACAGCGCCGATTATCTCTATTAAAAGAGTAAAAACAAATACTGAATAAATAAAAGCTACTTGTGGGTACTTTTGAGGTAAACTGAACTCTAAATTTAATAACTTCTTTGAAATCAAAGGTAAGTAACTATGTTTTCTTAGTAAGATAAAGGAACAAAGTGCCATATAGCCAACACCTCCTAATTGAATAAAAAAGAGACTAATCAATTTTCCAATAAAGGAATAGGTTTCATTAAAGTTACCAGGGGCTAACCCAGTTGTACTTACTATTGAAACTGAAAAGAAAATATGGTCTATCAGAGAAACATCTTGCTGTCTTGAAAAAGGAAGCAATAATATAAAAAAGCACAATAGCGTCAATAAGAGATAACCACCTATCAAAAACAGCACGAATTTTTTTTCATTCCTTAATAAAGCTCTTATGTATGTAGATATTCTCATTTTTTTAGGGTATAATACAAAGATAAAAATACAGATGAAAGTACTCGAATTGTTTTAGGTATGGCTGAAAATTCCGCCACGCGAAAAAATGCAGCGCTCAAACTCGGCAATGTATTTTAGAGCTAACGAAAATTAAGATTTATTATAATCACAAAAGCTTTAAATAAAAACACCCTTCTTTTTCAACAAACAGCCTAGATTAACGTAAACTTTAGCCCCCCCGGAAAAGGAGATTCCCTGCTCCAAATCTAGGGCAATATAACCAACTCATTACTACTCGTAAACCATGCTGTTATGTTTTCTAGTTTTGATGTAACGCACATTAAACTAGTATACTGCCCTCAGCACAGACATCTGTCACTTGTCCAAACACCTATATCACATACAAGCAGTCCTCGTGTTTTTTTTGTGTCAATGGAACATTAAGTACACAGCATTATAGGAATTAAGAAGTCAGAATAACGCATTTCTTCATACCTTAAAAATACGAACCACGAGTTCATAAATGTTCTGTTTTCCTGATCATTTTTTTTCTTTGCAGCCTTTCTAATTTTGAATCTTACACCAACCCTAGAATAAACCAAAGCTCCCCTCCTCATCGCGCAGCGGCACAGCGTTGTTTTCCAGAAAGTTCGTAATATCCTTACCTCAAAGGCAAAACAATAAAAATATTCCTCAAATTTTAGCCATTTAGCTACTTCATTATTATATAGTCAAATTTCTCCTTATCTAAAATTTCAATAACATTAGCCGAACTTGCCTCTTTTCTGGTATCCGCATCTATTCCGTGGTAAGAATCGTGCTGGAAAAAGAAACAACGATAATGTGAATTGGTCATTTTCTTGGATTCAACCCAAGCTTCGTGAAACATATCGTACTCTAACTTTTCAAAAATAAAGTCTGCCTCAATATATTCTCCATTGGCTTCATTTTCCCAATGAAATGATTCTCCCTCTACCAGTTTAAATCCATACTTTTCGAAAATACACGAAATGCCTTCATGATCATTATCATCTGATAGATCAATATGGTGATGGTTATTCCAATAATCTTGTGCTATAATTTCTGACTCTGGATAACCAACATAATAAAACTCAAAGGGCATTTCATATTCGAATGCTACCACTTTTAATTTATCGGGCTCATCTATCAACTTAATTGAATCAACATTAATAAACTCGATTAAAAGTTTGATCAAATCATTCTTTTTGGGTTTTACAATCTTATTAAAAATTTCTTCTGTTATTTCTTTTTCGAATGTCTTCATTAGGTACATAACTTATTCATAGGTAAGCAAAACACATTTCTGGACAGCATTTAAAACATCCAATCTTTGTTTCCCTGTGCATTGTGATTATTTTAGTATGGCGTTTTTGCTGCATAAATATAGCTACTATTTCAATTGCAGTAAACATTAGAAATGAAATTAGACGCCCTTCTCATAAACCATCAATATTGAGTAATACTGTATCTTATAGAAGACTAAGTTGTTTTTAGAAAAAGACTACTTCCTTTTAGCTACTAAACCGATCAACTTTTAGGGAAAATTACTTTTGGAGTTCTGCCGTTTCTCAAATTGACGATAACGCTTTACCTAAGAAGCGTGCTGAAAATTTCCTTTCAACTAATAAAAATACTTAAACATGGAGGCCTATACGACATAGTAAGAATGGTAAAATCAGTAAGCAATATTTATATGCTTATGTGAGCACAATTACTTTAGTTTTCAACAAATTGAATTCTAATTCTCGATCTGTCTTCTATATGATACAGTTCCATTTCTTTTGTAATGTTTTTCACAATTTCATCAGGAGACACTCCCATACTTTTCGCGTAAAAATCATTTCCAGAAGTATAAAAATTCAAATAGTCGGTATCCTTCAATTTTTTAAAAGTATCCCAAGCTGCTATTGTCAGTGTTTTTTTGTTATTAAAGAAATGAAAGGCAAAAACTTCTCTTTCATCTTTAATATCAATTCCATATTGAGTAAACTCTTTTGCCGTACCAACTTGAAAAAGAATTTGGTCATCAATCCATAGATTAATAGCTAAATACTTTATATTTCTTTTTCTAGAATCAATTATTCCATTTAAAATAAAATCTAATAAACTGTCTTTTTTAGTTATCAGCTTTCTTAGTATGCGTAACATTTCTGATTTTTGTGCTAACTTGTTATATCCAATCAAATATAGAGGTAATCTGACATCTATTAAAGATATTCAAACAAAACAGTTAGGTGCGTCCGAAAAATGTATCCTAACAAAATGATGTCAGATAACATTTTTCTGTTTTTGACACATCGGAGAACCTACTCTTTTATCATGCCTTGTTTTTCTATTTTAGCTAAAAAATTCCACTATGTTAATACTTGCTATAATTGCACTAATTTTGACTGCTCTATGTATACGTCCAAATAGGAAATCTCATAAAACTGAATCAAATTATTTCAAGAGAAAATTCAAAACGTAACTACTATCATTCAACTTTTTGATTAGTTATCCAATGCTATACATTGACATTCGAAACCAGTTAACACTGTCATAACTTTATTGCTTTACTTTAACATGAAGGCTTCACGTCCTTTTGGTTGGTTTTCGCTTCATCAGGATGCTACTATTTGTCTTAATGGATTGTGTATCGTACATCGCATGTATTATAATTTGAGCTAAAGTCATGAGGTTTTCACTAGTTCTCTTCATTGTAACTAATTTTTATATACTTAACTTATTAAATCTCGAAGATAAAAAACACCTCATCAGAGGTGTTTTATGGTAAGAAAATGTTATTTTATTAACGGTTTGACTCACCTAGATTTTAATGTAGCTTAGGTTCTGTTGTAAAACGGTTTTTTATAAGACGTAATATCACATAATAAGCATAGGCGAAGAGAACATAGATTAAAATTCTCAATGCTATATGTTTAAACATATAAAACGCTGTAAACTTATCTAAAACACTACTTTTATACCCAGAACCCAATGATTCCCAATACTTTATACTATCATAAGCTAAAAATCCTCTATAACGTTCCCAAGTAAAGGCTAATAACAGCACCAAAATCAATCTCGGCAGTATGTTTCTTTTAATTTTGTTCAGGCGTAGTAATTGTGTCAGTACTACATGAATTAGAGGAATCATCCAATAACCTAACCTATGCTCCCCAAACATATTATGAAGTTCTTCAGCGCTATTTGGCAAGTCAGTTATTGTTAACAGTAAAATTGATTTTATAATTATGATTCCAATAAAAAAAAGTCCAGAATGAATCAAGAGATCTGTACATACGTCATCAAATTGATGTCTACTCTTATTTCTTATAAATATAGAAGCAAAAAAGAATATCACGGTGTAATAAAAATATGATAGAAAAATATCAGATTCAATTACTTTTAAAATGAGGTTTAAATTTTCAATCATCTACTGTATTTCATAGCGTTTTGTACAATTGTTGTTTAAAGAATACGTTACGAATTTCGTTTAAAAATTAGAGCTAGTAGTTATCTGGTGTGGATGCAACAACTTCATATCTACTGAAACTGTCGTTCTTTATGGTTACCTACTAACTTCTTACTCAGTCCCTATTCCATTTTTAAAAAGCTGAAACCAATTTTCAATATCCTTTACTCCATACAATTCACTTTTTTCAAAATCTCACCTGCAAATTCAATCGGTGCAACTCCATTGGCCGTAATTATATTATTGTCAGTTACGGCAAATTCATCTTTATAGTACTCCTTTCCATTATATTATTTGTAAAATATGTATTACTAATGATGACTTGCATAAGTAGTAGTGGGTAGCGATTTCTGCTCATGAACTTTCTAGTTTTACACTAAATTTTGTTTTCTTCTTTTGCTTTATCACTAAAACCACTATTACTTACATCTATTGTGTTACTTGTTATTCTGCTTTTAATTTAAATAAATCAAAAGCATTTGCCTTAGGCTTATACCCCACTTTTTCAATCGTTTCAGTAATGTCTAATCTTTTATATCGATTATTAGAGATTGCATTTAGTATTTCGTATTTCAAGTTTTCTGTTTGAATACATTTATCCAACAATTGATTACAATCATCTGGATGCAAAAATGCGCTCAAATCTCTAGCATTCATTTCTGAAAAGTCACTTGGAAATTCATAGGCTCCAATCCTTAGGCATATTACAGAAATATTCTCTTGAAATGCATAGTAAGCTCCCAAAGCCTCACCGAAACATTTTGAAACTCCGTAGAAATTTTTCGGTCTTACTGGCATATTTTTATTAATCTGAATATCTTCTGAATATCCTTCTATCGTTTGAGCACTACTAGCAAAAATTACTCTCCTGCAATTTGCCAGGGTAGCGGCTTCAAATATGTTTTTTGAGCCAATCATATTTGCATTTAGTACCTCATCAAAACTAGAATCCGGACTGGCGATCCCTGCTAAATGTATGATAGTATCAATTCCAACACATAACGCCTTACATGCCTCTAAATCTGTCAAGTCTGCTTTTACGATTTTAACATATTTAGGATAAACATCAGCTTTCAATACAATATCTGCAACCGTAATATCATACTTATCCCCAAAATTTTTGATGAAATATTGAGCGATTTTACCAAATCCTCCTGTAATTAATATTCTTTTTTTCATATGCTGTCCTAATTGGTTACTAATTATCTGTATATAACAAAATTACGTCAACAACTTCCTACATAACTTAAAGAACGACCTAATTATAGGTCATAATCTTTCTAGCTAAATTAGAAAAAATAATATATACTACAGTTTTTTAAACTTCCATTTACTTAAGCCCTGGACACAAAAAAACACCTTTATCAAGGTGCCTTGTGGTAAGATGATATGTTTTACTAACGGTTTTGTGTATGAATTGTGGTGAATTTTTCCAACGGAAATAATCCACCTAACTCTGATTTAAATTTATAATTTAATTTTCAATTTGACTTCGAATACCGCCATTATTTATACACGTTGTTGTAAATAGTGCCTTTTTCAATTCAGTTCAAGTATTGATTTGTCAATTCCTCTACTATAATAGACATATTTGTTAATATTCAAATCGCTAAATATTTCGTTTTTATGTATTTCATTCAGCAATTCAATTCCGATATTGTCCAATTTCTCTGTATGTTCTCGATGAGATTCAAGTTCTTTTAAACTCATTGTTACATAAGGATAATATTCTTCGTACCATTTTTCCAGTCGAGAAAGAAAGTCAGTTGGAATTTTTGATTGGTCAATTTCAATCATATAATCTCCATTTTCAAGAATCAGAATACCATAACATTTGGCGAATGGTTCTGCCGCTAAAGTCAGTTTAATTTCTTCTTTCATTTTGCAGCCATTAATTTTTCATATATTCTTTTTCGTTCTGATTCGTTTTTTGTGTTGTCGAACAAGTCAAGAGCTCCAAACCAATATAATCTCTCGTTCATTGTCATTCCACCAATTCCGTCAATTGCAGAGTTTTTAAATTCAGACCAAATTCCATAAATTTTATCGAAGTCAGTTTGCTTTTCAAACCAGGTGTTTCCAAAAAATCGTTCAATATTCTCCCTTAATTCAAACACATTCCTTTCATCAGTTTTCCAGCTCTCTAAATTGTTAAGTAATTTTTGAATTGAATCGTCTTTTGAAATTTTCTGAATATTACTTGTTAACTCGTCTAAGTTCATTTTCTGCGGTCGGTTTGGGCATTATTTACAACGTTTAGTATATGGCAAGTAGGGCAATGGAAAGCGATAAACTTTAGAGTTTGCACTGAGCCAAAGCGTTGTATTTTGTTTTTTTTATTCATTCTTAAAAGCCAAATCAACGATTTGGCGGTGTTGGTAAATAGCACTGAACCTTCGTGAACTCCCAAACGCCCTATTTGCTATGTACAGTGTTACCTACCGTTTTTTCTTGTTCTATCATTTGTAACACGATTGAAACTTTTTCTGCATATTCCTTATCAGTTTCATCTGCTTTAAAAAACTCTTTTTCGAGGTTCTCCAAAAGTCCCTTCTGGTTTATGAAATTTTTAAATTCATTTTTATAGAATTTGTCTTTTAGTTTGAGCCCCTTATTTAGCAAATCAGTTCCATTGTAATATAAAAAAGTAACAAAGTTTTTTAGTTCATTTTGAGTTTTTGACAAGTCCCAAAGTTTGAGTAAGTCCTTTAGTTCATAGAAAAAAGAATAGTATTCAAGATCGTATGTTTCAATCTCTGAATTTTGGTTTTCAACAAAACTGTTCCAATCAGCTAATATGAATTCTTTAATCGCTTCCACCTCTTTTTCGTCCCAAGTTTTCCAATTAGCGTATTCTAGTTTGGTTGTAATTTCATAAAGTCCGATTAAGCCTTTTCCATTTTTTATATTATGAACCTCAAATATTCGTGGTAAGAAATGTTTATAATGTTCAAGGTCTCCCCATGTATAGAGAGCACTTCCGTGATATGAGCTAAAGTCGTCTTCTTCTAGTTCTCTTAGTTTTTTAGAAGCAAGTCTTTTTACATCTTCTTCGTTAATACAACCACAATCACAATAGTGCATATTGGAAGTGTTATATTTTCCAAATACAGAGTATAAGTTTTCTATTGCTTCTTTTATTTTCATCCTAATGGTAGGTAACGTTTTGTGTATGATTAGTTGCGATTTTTTCACCAAATATAGCTAAAAATTATCGGTGTTTCGTCTGGGCGAATACTTTCTAAAGTAGCCCGAAACTAGCAATTAATTATACATTTTGTTAGCATTTCGTTTTTTTTAATTAATCTTTTCCAAATTTATTTTCAAATTTCAAACTTTCAATTGAAAGCCTTTTTTTTATTTTATCAAATTCCTTTAAATCAAATGGTCCTTCTGGTTTCTCTTTGAATTTATTTTTTTTCTTTTTTATTATCCAATAGGATACTTTCTTTTCTCTATTTTTTTCAATTGCGATTATATATTCTTTATTACTTCCAATACTTTTTACACAATCCAATAAAACAATCCCATCGTTAGTTAGTGACAAACAGCTTGGTTCTCCAGGATTACTTGATAATCTATAGCTACCATCTTTCCAATAAGATAGGTCCAAAAGATCGAAACAACCTGTTATCATTAAAGAAACAACTAAAATCAAATAGGTGTTTTTTATTTTCAATAGTTTCATTTTTTTGAATTTGTTAGTAATGAATGCTAACTTGTTTATATACGCATAAAATACATCGTTATACATCCAAATTGGTGTTTAAAAGATGTATTTAAGTGCTATTATACAAATATAAAAAACCTTACCACAATTATGTCAAAGAACTTTTCCGTTTTTAAGGTGTCGGAGAACCTACTCTTATTTTATAATTCGTTTACTAAATCTTGGACATAAAAAAACACCTTAATTAAGGTGCTTTGTGGTAAGTATGTATTTTATTTTAACGTTCAGGCTATGGTTAGTACGGGAATTAAAATTACTTAATTTCTAATTAAGCACTTAGCCAAAACTTTTTATTTTGTTTTATCTTTTTCTATTCTAAAGCCAAATCAAAAGATTTGGCGGACTTGGTTTAAAGTACTAAACTTTTCTTTAAGCAACAAAGCCCGTATTAATTATAGCCATTGTTGTGTTTTCGTACTTTTTTATCCTGTGAACTTTTTAGTTATAATATTAATAGGAGTATTTGGTGTCGCATCATCTTTTATAAAGCCATTTGCTGAAACTCTAAATATTGATGGTAATATTAAATCCCTATCAGTATCCTTTAATGTGTTTTCTTCTCTCTCAAAAGATAAATAAGTTTGAATCATAGTTTCTCTTTCTTTTGCATCAGACAGTAGATGTAAATTGCTTAGAAAAATTTTCACCAAAAGACGTATGAACCAAATAACTAGTGTCATAGAGATTATAAAAAAACCATAAACCCATAATTGAAGAGCTCCTTTTTCTGTTAAAATTTTTCTTCCTATTCCATTAGCATCATTAAGATCTAAACCAATTATATATTTTCCATATTCAAATACCATAACAACAGCAATTATCATTAGTAAGCCAGCGACACTTCCAAAAATAATACTATTGATCTTATGGCTTTTAGCTTTTGTTGACCAATAAGTCACAGCATTCTTTACAGCTAATTTCTTTTCATAGAAATTTTCAGATTCTTTCATTTTCGATTTGTGGCGATCATATTCTTTATCAAATCTTGACTGCACTTCAGTTTTTTGAGTTTCAAAAGTTGTTTGCCATTTGGTCGTTTGCTCTTGTATAATTTTATTTAATTTTTTGTTTTCTTCTCTTATATCTATAAGCTCTTTAAGAATTTCATCTTTCTGTTTTATAATGTCTTGATAGAATAATCTGTATTGTTCTTTTTCAGTATTGAAATTAGGCTCAATATTATTATCAAAAAGGTATGCTGAGAATTGACCATCTCTTTGGCTATCATTGTTATTTACACCACCTTTTTTCTTATTTTTAAAATAAGTAAATGAACCTACTGTTAAAGATGAATTAGCTTTGTGTTGAGCCAGTAACCATATACCCTCCTTACTTTTTGAAGAGATTAAACCGTGTGTTTTATAAGCTTCTTCAATAAGAGTTTTAAGTTCAGCTAATAAATCATTAATAGTAAAGTTTGCATTTCTATTTTGGGTAAAACTTCTATTTATCTTATTTTTAACATTACTAATAAAAGTATTAACACTATTTGAGACATTGCCTATTTCTTTAAGATAATTTATTTCGTCATTGCACCAAGTTTTTATATTTTCATAGTTTTTAAACGAATGTTTTGCACCAATATCAATAGACAAATTCTTAGAGAAATCTTCTGTTTGATATTTTATCATATTTTTCATAATTACTCTGTTTTTATTTTTTTTGGTATGAAAAACAACTCCTTCTATAAAGAATAAAGTTCTCGTTTATCTTTATTTGTTAAGGTGCTTTTTTTAACAAAAATAATTTTTACAATTAATTATTTAAAGACAATAACAACCTTTTATTCCTTTTTTTTACAAATCAAAAAATTGTTATAATCCTTAAATTTTTACTTACCACAATTATGTCAAAGAACTTTTCCGTTTTTTTAGGTATCGGAGAACCTACAATTAGTTTAATATTTGATTATCTAAAAAGTTCTCAAAATCATTACCAAATAAATGATAGATACTATCAAACTCCTTTGATT
The DNA here is from genome assembly GCF_964514025.1 of Tenacibaculum litopenaei. Taxonomy (NCBI): domain Bacteria; kingdom Pseudomonadati; phylum Bacteroidota; class Flavobacteriia; order Flavobacteriales; family Flavobacteriaceae; genus Tenacibaculum; species Tenacibaculum litopenaei. The sequence continues at coordinate 266,532 of NZ_CAZEQT010000005.1, read as the reverse complement.
TTTCATTCCAAATAGAAGGACAACTTTGTGTTTCAGTATATAGACCATTGTCATACTCAAACTCTCCATCTATTAATTCAATTACATCACCAGCTTTCAGATTACCAAACCTTAAAGATTTAGTGTATTTGATGCCAATTTTAATTTTGGTACCAACTACCAATTTTTCTTTTAATTGATCTATCGTTGTGTTTTTCATCTTAATTACTCTTTTGCTTTATTTTGATTTTGCTAATTTTGAAACTCAAACAAACAATTCACTATGAAAAAAAATTTTAGGTTCTTAATGATGCTTTTATTATTAGTTTCTTTAATACTTGTTTTAACTTATTCTACTATATTTATCTTTTTAGCTTGCTCTATAGTAATAGCATTAGGAATGACATACATAAATGAAGAAAACTAAACCTACTGTTTTTAGGTTTGATTATTTACTTTATATATTTCTTGCTCTCTTAATACTTCGTGGTATAGGAAAATTCCTTTACGTAATAATATATGGTAGTGAAGAAGATGTAAAAAAATATGTTGATGATTGGGATGATGATTCAGGTGTCATTTAACTACAATTAAAATGACACAACCCAGTGCTGGTTAAACAAAATCTTAAACACAAAAAAACACCTTTATCAAGGTGCCTTGTGGTAAGTGCCATCTTACTTTTCTTTGACGACCAAAACATATCTTCTAACAGTCCGTTAAAAGGCAGGTTACTTGTCCCTTATGAAGAACTGACTTTCGCAATTCTAATGGAATTCAGAATCGATCGAATCCGTAGTAATTACAAATATATGGTATCACATCAGTTTTAATTTTTAGAATAACTTTGTGTATGTAACTCTACAATTTCAACTGAGATATTTTCTATGTTATATTTTGATAGCACACATTTTAAGATCCTTTCACTCAAATCTTTTTTTTGAGTGTCTGTTCTGCCCTCAAGTATTTTGACTGTTATATGAATAAAGGATTTTTCAACTCCACCAACCAAATAAACATCAATCGGTAATGCTCTTGTTTTAATTGTTTTTTTATCAAATAATCCAGAGTTTTCTATCTCTGTGTTTACTATCCTAACTGTGTCAAGAATCTCTTTTGCGTTTTCTATATCACTAGAATATTCAATTATACAGTGTGGCATATTATTTTCATTTAAATTTGTTGTTAATGTAATGGATCTGCACAAAGATATCTCCTAGCTCATACACGATCCCAGTTACCTACATCTTTTTAGTTTTTTAGGTATCGGGAAAAACTACAAACGTGCTTTATTTTATTTTTACTATTATTACCCCGAACACCACTATGAACAACTTTCTTTGGAATATATATAGTCGTCTCTTACTAATGGAAATTAGTTGTTTTCATTTTTATAATACCACAAAAACCTATCTCTTGATCTTATTCGCGTATCTTTGCTTTTATGGATAAGGAAATCAAAAGAATAATTGCAATTTCATTAGTATTAATACTAGTATCAATTGTGTTCACTGTTTCTGTGATCTTTTACTTGTTCCCCTTTTTTTGGTATCCCTAGTTAAGCTACCTATTTTTTTCGTTTTATTAGTAAGCTCCTCCTGAAGAAACCAACATCAACAGTCTTCCTTTGTCACTCACCGAAAGCTAATTGCCACTCATCCAAATACCGATAAAACAACCGAACTGCCATCGTATCTTTGAAGTGTCAATGAAACATAAAGTAAACAGCGCCGAACAGATAAGCCGTCCCTAAAAAGAAACATTGATCGCTAGACAAAAGAAAACATCGAAAAAGAAAACAAGGTAACACCCTCGTGAAACATAAAGTAAACAGTAGCACTGTCCCTAAAAAGAAACACGAATTTCAAGTTTAACTTTACCCTTTCTCACATAAATAATACTTTTACCTCGTCGGCAGATCCACCTGGCACAATGAGCACTCCGAATCCCATCCAACTCATTTTTTGAACCTTTATTCATCCTCAGTAACTCAGCTCATATACACCTCCTAATCAGCATCTTAAGAACACAAACCAATAATAAACGCTATTATTTTCCCATTCACCGACAGCTAATTGTCACTCATCCAAATACTGATAAAACAACCGAACTGCCATCGTATCTTTAAAGTGTCAATGAAACATAAAGTAAACAGCGCCGAACAGATAAGCCGTCCCTAAAAAGAAACATTGATCGCTAGATAAAAAAAAAATCAAAAAAGAAAACAAGGTAGCAACCTCGTGAAACATAAAGTAAACAGCAGCACTGTCCCTAAAAAGAAACACGAATTTCAAGTTTAACCTTACCTCTTGTCACATATACAATACTTTTGCCCCCTAGGCAGATCCACTTGGAACAATTAACATTCCTAAATCTTATTCAACTCTTTATTTGAACCTTTATTTATCCTCAGTAATTCAGCACGTCTCTACTCTATGTCGAGTATTTAAGAACATAGATTCATAATTAACGCTTTTATTTTCCCATTCACCGACAGCTAATTGTCACTCATCCAAATACCGATAAAACAACCGAACTGCCATCGTATCTTTGAAGTGTCAATGAAACATAAAGTAAACAGCGCCGAACAGATAAGCCGTCCCTAAAAAGAAACATTGATCGCTAGACAAAAAAAG
>NZ_CAZEQT010000005.1:0-263912 GCF_964514025.1 Tenacibaculum litopenaei | reverse complement strand
GAAACATAAAGTAAACAGTAGCACTGTCCCTAAAAAGAAACACGAATTTCAAGTTTAACCTTACCTCTTATCACATATACAATACTTTTGCCCCCTAGGCAGATCCACCTGGCACAATTAACATTCCTAAATCTTATTCAATTCATTATTTGAACCTTTTTTTATCCTCAGTAATTCAGCACGTCTCTACTCTATGCTTAGTATTTAAGAACATAGGTTTATAATAAACGCTATTATTTCCCCATTCACCGACAGCTAATTGTCACTCATCCAAATACCGATAAAACAACCGAACTGCCATCGTATCTTTGAAGTGTCAATGAAACATAAAGTAAACAGCGCCGAACAGCTAAGCCGTCCCTAAAAAGAAACATTGATCGCTAGACAAAAGAAAACATCGAAATAGGAAACAAGGTAGCAACCTCGTGAAACATAAAGTAAACAGTAGCACTGTCCCTAAAAAGAAACACGAATTTCAAGTTTAACCTTACCTCTTATCACATATACAATACTTTTGCCTCATCGGCAGCTCTACCTACACAGTGAGCACTCCAAATCCTATCCAACTTATTTTTTGAAACTTTATTTATCCTCAGTAATTCACCTCGTCTCTACTCCCTGCTTAGTATTTAAGAATATAGATTCATAATAAACGTTATTATTTTCCCATTCACCGACAGCTAATTGCCACTCATCCAAATACCGATAAAACAACCGAACTGCCATCGTATCTTTGAAGTGTCAATGAAACATAAAGTAAACAGCGCCGAACAGATAAGCCGTCCCTAAAAAGAAACATTGATCGCTAGACAAAAGAAAACATCGAAAAAGAAAACAAGGTAACCCCCTCGTGAAACATAAAGTAAACAGTAGCACTGTCCCTAAAAAAAAACACGACCCAAAGTAATGTAGTTCCTGAGTTACCTGTCAAGTACTGAAATAGCGCTACCGCACAAGGTAGTACCACCATTCTTCAATCGCCAAGTTCCTGGCACTCAACAAATGTTCACAACTTTCTAGATTCCTCAATTAATTTCTTTGTGAATTGAAAGGTTGTTTTCTATTTTTGCTTAGTAAATAATAGAGCTCAATGGAACATTTTATCGTATCAGCAAGAAAGTATCGTCCTCAAAACTTTGAAGATGTGGTAGGGCAGCAAGCCATCACCAATACCCTTGAAAATGCTATAAAAAACAATCATTTAGCGCAGGCTTTGTTATTTACAGGACCTCGAGGTGTGGGTAAAACTTCCTGTGCTCGTATTTTGGCGAAGCGTATTAATCAAGAAGATGCTGGCAATAGTGAAGATGAGGATTTTGCATTCAATATCTTCGAGTTAGATGCTGCTTCGAATAACTCTGTTGACGATATTAGAAACTTAACTGATCAAGTTCGTATTCCCCCTCAAACAGGAAAATACAAAGTTTATATTATTGACGAGGTACACATGCTCTCACAGGCCGCTTTTAACGCATTTCTGAAGACCTTAGAGGAACCACCCGCTCATGCTATTTTTATTTTAGCGACCACCGAAAAGCACAAAATCATCCCGACGATACTCTCAAGGTGTCAAATTTTTGATTTCAAGCGAATCAGTGTACTGGACGCCAAAGAGTACCTTAAAACCATTTGTAGTAGAGAAGGAATAACCGCTGACGATGATGCTTTACACATCATTGCGCAGAAAGCAGATGGTGCCATGCGTGATGCGCTTTCTATTTTTGACCGCGTTGTAAGTTTTTCTGGAACTGAACTAACACGAGCAGCCGTTACTCAAAACCTCAATGTTTTAGATTACGACGTGTATTTCGAAATGACCGATTTATTAGTTGAAAATAAAATCCCGGAGGTTTTAATGGCCTACAATGCAGTTTTAGCCAAAGGATTTGAAGGACAGCACTTCATTACAGGATTGGCAAGTCATTTCCGCGATTTATTAGTTGCTAAAGATACGGCTACCATCAGTTTGCTCGAAGTTGGGGATAGTACCAAAAAGAAATACCTGGAACAGGCAAGTAAAACTGGACTGCAATTTTTACTACAGGCCATAGACAAAGCCAATGATTGTGACCTTAAATATCGAGGAAGTAAAAATCAACGCCTACTGGTTGAACTTTGTTTGATGCAAATTGCCTCTATCAATTTTGATGGAGCAAAAAAAAAATCTAGCAACTACATAATACCGGCTACCTTTTTCACGGCGCTAGTCCCTACAAAGGCAAAAGTACCTACGAAAGCAGTTACTGATGTCATTCAGGAAGCAGCAGGAGCCGTTAAAGTCCCTGTTACCAATACACAGGAAGCTCCTAATCAAACTGTTCAGGAAACCAATAGACCTCCTTTGCTTAAGAACATCAAACGTCGTACTTCGGCATTTTCTTTGAAGAATGTTCACCAAAAGAAGGAATTTAAAGGCGGTAATGATGAGGAAAATTACGACAACCACCCGAGAACACCGTTTACCCACGACCAGTTAAAAGATGCTTGGAGAAAGTACTATTTTAAACTTCAAGACATGGGAGAACGCAGCATCGCCGCTGTGATTGCTTCAGGAGAACCACAATTGTTAGAAAACTTTAAGGTATTATTTTCTGTTCCTAATGAATTGATGAAAAATCAACTTCAAAAAGGAAAACCCAAACTACTGCGCTTTGTGCGCGAAAAGCTCAACAACTACGGTATTGATATCCAAGTTACCGTCAATGCAGTTGAAGAAAAAAAGTTTGCTTATACCCCGCATGAAAAGTTCGAAAAACTAAAGGAGAAAAATCCGATGATCGCACAATTGAAGTCCACCTTTGGTTTAGATTTATAAAATGTTAGTGTCTTGCTGTAACATATTCAAAGGAACTACTACCAATAACTATATCACAGGCTATGGATTATTTTTTTGGAACCTTTGTTTTAATACTTTGTGCGTACCTCTACAGCAGATACGACAAAAAGAAACGGTATAGAAAACTACGACGTGTTTTGCATCGTACTTGGGGCAAACCTGTTAAGAACAACCTTATCGACTTTTCTTTAGTTCGAGCTTATTTTGAGCATAAATCCACCTCTAAAAACAGTACGACAATTCGTGTAAGCGATCAGGTAACTGACGATTTAGACCTACACGACGTTTTTATTCGCCTTAATAAAACACGTTCTAAAATAGGTACTCAATATTTGTACTACCTGTTGAGAACCGAAGGCTCTGCTCAACAACTGCAGCACTTTAATACCCTCAGAACTGCATTTAGCAAGCAACCTGAACTCGCAATCAATTGCCAGCTAGCGCTATCAGAACTCGGACATTCCAAGGTTTATTATTTCGAGCAACTGATTCACGGAGCTCCCATTAAACCTTCAAAATATCATCTTGCCATCCAAGTGATGACTGTATTCACCATGGCATTGCTGGTCGGGAGTTTTTTTATGCCGATTTTGAGTCTGGGGCTTATCCCAATTTTAGCTATCAATACCGTTGTGCACTACGCTAACAAAAGCAATTTGCATTACTATCTGAACGGGGTTACCCAACTAAACAAAGCCCTGCGCATTGCTAAATCACTCTACAAAAACGAGCTTATTTCCAAGCATTTCGGAACCACGCCTTGCTTTTCCAAGTTGGAGAAGATGAAATTAAAGACAGAATTTATCGCTTTTGAAAATCATATTGATAATGAATTTTTATTTGCCTTTTGGATGGTTTCCGAAATTATCAAGATACTGTTCAACATAGAATACTTAGCTTTCTTTAGCTTTACCAAAGACCTAAGTACTCAACAACAGTCTTTAGATGACCTCTTTTGTTTTTTAGGGGAGATTGACAGCGCATTAGCCATCGCTTCAGTACTCGCGGAAGATACGAGTACCTGTATGCCCGTTTTTACCGAACGTACAGTGGCTATAAAAAACTTGTACCACCCACTGCTTGAAAACCCCGTAACCAACAGCCTCCAATTGGAAGGAGACAGTGTTCTGCTCACGGGCTCGAACATGTCAGGAAAAACTACATTTATCAGAACAGTTGCCGTTAACGCCTTGCTTGCACAGCGATTTCATTTTGCCTTTGCTACGAGCTACCGTGCTCCTTTTTACAGGGTACTATCGTCGATTCGCATTAGCGATAATATACAAGAAAACACAAGTTATTTTTTGGCCGAAGTCCAAACTGTTAAAACCTTGCTCGAAGCCGCTGATGGCAATAGACCTTGTTTATTTGTCTTAGATGAGCTTTTAAAAGGAACCAACACTGCTGAACGAGTTTCTGCTGCCTTTGCCATCTTAAAATACCTAAACCAAACACAACATACAGTATTTGCCGCAACACACGATTTAGAATTGACATCTCTACTAAAAAACTACGGGTACCTACCCTATCATTTTAAGGAGTCTGTTGCCGGTGGAGGTCTTATTTTCGATTACAAATTACAAGAAGGAATCTTACAAAAAAGTAATGCTATCGAAGTACTCAAATCAAATGAGTACCCCAATAGCATTCTCGAAGATGCTAGGGCTACAAGAGCCCAATATTTTAATCAAAAGTAACCTTTTTCCCTAGGTATACAATGCTGTCATTTTCATGAACACTGCTGCGTTCCACTTCAGGTATCACTGCTAATGTTTTTGAGTTCTTTAAGAACAACGGAATTGCTTTGCGTTCCGCAGTTATCAAATTCAACTTCTCCTGATAATCATCGAACGACTTCACCGGTGCCTCGTGAATAGACGGATAGTCACGCGCACTTTCATTCAAATTGATATAGTCGTCATTTGGCGTAAACAACATGTCTTCATTTTCACACTGTTTTTCACGTGCTTCGTTCTGTGAAGCCAGTCGATACGTTCCTCGCTCACCATAAATGGCTGAAAACTGATTAATCGCGTATTTGTTTACTTCATCACTTCCCGTCATGGCAATCAAATACCCTACGTCATTTAACTCTGCATCATCATCAATGGTGTCGTTGTATATATCAATATCGAAGGCTTCAATTCCTAAATTTCTCGCCTCTTCAATATAACTTTTATTCTGATCGAGGAGCACTACTCTTCGACCATTACCTATTAAATACTTTGCTATCACACGCGCTGCATCTGAAGCTCCAATCATTACAATGGCTTCTGATCGCGTTAAGAAAACTCCCACGATTTTTGCAAACAAACGGGCAGTAGTAGCATTCAGTAATACCGTTCCTAGCACAATCATAAACACCAACGGGGTGATATATTCCGCCCCTTCTACACCTTGCTTCATCAATTTGGTCCCAAAAAGAGAAGCAATCCCTGCAGCCACAATACCTCGTGGCCCTACCCAACTGATAAATAATTTCTCGTTGAGTTTCAGCGTTGAACCATAAGTACTCAGAAATACTGCTAATGGTCGGATCACAAACACTACAGCAGCAAATAAATACAACGCTTTCCAGTTAAATACCAAAAGGAGCTGATCTATGTTCATATTGGCCGCGAGTAGAATAAAAAGAATAGAAATCAGCAATACCGATAACGATTCTTTAAAATACAACAGTTCATCAAAACTTTTCAGGTTGCTATTGGCGATTACCATTCCCATCACTACTACCGATAACAGTCCAGATTCATGTGCAAACAAATCTGACAATACAAACACGAAGAGTACTAGTGATAATGATACGACATTGAGCAAGTAATGTGGTACTAGTTTTTTATTGATGATAAAAATCAAGGCATGAGCAAAGGTAAATCCGAAGGTAGATCCAAAGAGTAAAATTTTACCAAACTCCATCAAAGCAGTTTTGGTAAAACCACTACCTCCACCTACACTGATAAACTCAAACACCAATACTGCGGCTAATGCCCCAATAGGGTCAATGAGTATTCCCTCCCATTTAAGTACGGCAGCGACGTCTTTTTTCAAAGGTATATTTCTCAGAATTGGAGAAATTACTGTAGGTCCTGTTACGATGATCAACGCAGAGAACAGCATGGATATTTCCCATCCTAAATCAAAGGTATAATGCGCAACTATGGCAGCAATAGCAAAGGTAACTCCTGCTCCCAACGTAATTAATTTTGAGATAGCTGGCCCTACATTGGCTATTTCACTTTTTCTCAGTGTCAATCCACCTTCAAAAAGTATGATACTTATGGCCAGTGACACAAAATAAAACAGTCCCTCTCCCGGAAACAATCCATTCTTTCCATTCCATATGGGTTCTATCCATTTACTCCCATCATTACTAAAAAATTCTGCGGCTATCGGACCTACCAATAAACCGATTAAAATTAAAGGTAAAATAGCGGGAATTTTAAACTTCCACGCCACCCATTGGGCAAGTATCCCTAAAATAATGATTCCTGCAAGTTCAATCATAAAGTTTTTATTACGCTTGTTTAAGTATATTTTTTAAAACTACAATAAAATTTTATATTCGAACTCTAAATTTTTAATATTTTGATTCACAAGATTATTGTTGGAATTGCTTTTTCCCCTAACCTAAAAGCTAACTTTTTTGAAGCCATACGATTAGCCAACACCTTTAATGCTGAACTCATCGGAGTACATGTTGGCGTCAAAACAACAGCGAAAGAAAAAGAGTTAGAAACCCTGTTGAAAAGCGCTCCTCTAATGAAAGCGAAATTCACAGCCATTTGGCAAGATGGTGATCCGGCAAACGTAATCATAGAAACCGCAACTGAACTGCGTGCTGACCTTTTGATAATCGGTGCTTTGCAACGCGAAAACCTATACAAATATTACGTAGGGTCTATAGCTCGTAAAATCACCCGAAAGTCTCCTTGCTCCGTATTGCTATTTATAAAACCTTCAGTTGAACGCGTTCCTTGCAATCACATGGTTGTCAATGGACTCGAAAACCACGATACTCAGAAGACTTTACAAACCGCTTTTTACGTCTCTAGACACCTCGGATGTAAACGCGTTACCATCGTTGATGAAATAGACCAAAAAGCCCTTAAGGTGAATGTCTGTGACGATAAAACACTTCAAGAAGCTACAGTGGCGAAAGAAAATATGACTCACCAAGAGAACGAACGAATACAGCGGGAACTCGCAGGAGTAAATATCGGTGATACCATCGTAAAAACCCAAAGTATATTCGGAAAGCGGGGATACAGTATTGGGCATTACGCCAAAGTTAAACGGGCAGACTTGCTAGTCATGAATGCCCCCCAAAAAACGAGTTTACTCGATCGTATTTTTCCTCATGACCTCGAATACATCTTATCGGATTTACCTACTGATGTATTAATCGTAAAATAATATTGACTATGAAAAACACACAAAACGCAAAGGCGTTTATGGCTGCTTTGCCACAAAATATATTCGCTGGATTTGTAGTTTCGTTAATTGCACTTCCCTTAGGTTTCGGATTAGCTATTGCCTCTGGAGCTCCACCTATGTCAGGTGTTATTGCCGCGATAGTAGGAGGAACACTCGCTGCAATTTTGGGCGGATCCAACGTCACCATTACCGGACCAGGTAATGGATTGGTCGTAGTGGTACTCTCCGCCATCACAGTACTAGGAGCCGGTGATATGTATACCGGGTACCTCTATACGCTGGCTGCCATAGTCATCTCCGGAATCATCATGATTATCTTAGGTTTTCTCCGCTTGGGCTCTCTGGGAGACTTTTTCCCGTCATCAGCCATTCAGGGAATGCTCGCCGCTATTGGTATCGGAATCTTTGCTAAACAAATTCACGTAATGTTCGGGAATTTAAACGAAAAAGGGAGTATTGTGCAATTACTTGTCAGGGTACCGGAAACGATTGTTAACTTTTTCCAAACCAATGATACGAGTTTTTTCTATGCCGGAATGGTCGGAGTTGTCAGCTTACTCATCATGGTATTTTACAGTAAAATTCGAAATAAATATTTCCAATTGATTCCTGCTCCTATGTGGATTGTAGTATTGAGCGTAGGCATGTATTACTATTACGAATACCTAGCATCAAGCCCCTACCCGATTCATTCGGATATACTGATAAAGCTTCCCGACAATGTCTTTTCGAGCTTTGCCTTTCCAAACTTTGACAAATGGCATGAATTTGAGTTTATCAATGCCGTTGTGGCCATCACCTTAATAGCGAGTATTGAAAGTTTACTAAGTATCAAAGCAGTGGACAAACTCGACCCTCTCAAGCGACGTTCTAACGTAAACAAAGATATTAGGGCACTCGGCTTCGCAACAGTTGTCAGTGGCCTTTTAGGAGGTTTAAATGTCGTTACTGTAATTGCCAGGAGTTCTGTAAATGTTAACAACAAAGGAAGCAACAGGTCTGCTAACTTTTTCCACGCTACCTTTTTAGTACTCTTTATTCTTTTGTTCGCTTCTGAATTACGCAAAATACCATTGCCTGCCCTAGCGGCAATTCTCGTTTATACAGGCTATAAATTAGCTGCTCCAAGTAATCTAAAAAAAGTATTCAATATCGGAAAAGAGCAATTGGTAATCTTTTTAATAACCTTAATCACGACCATTACAACTAATTTAATTACAGGAATTCTCATTGGGATTTTTTCGACATTTCTCATTCATATCATTATCAATAAAAATCTGAGTTTATTCTTAAGAAATGTTTTAAAACCCAATGTTTTGATGTTTACTGAAGATGGTAAATACTACGTATCTGTAAAAAACTTTTCGAGTTTCTTAAATTATACTAAGCTCAAATCAAAACTGAATCAAATTCCAGAATCCAAAGAAGCTATTGTCGACTTTTCACTTTGCGACTTCGTCGATCATTCGGTAATGGAAAATATGAATAATTACGCGGAGACTTTTAAAAGAAAAGGGGGACACTTCGAGGTAATCGGACTCGACGGCTATAAAACAGGAAGCTCACATCCGTTTGCACTCCGAAAAAACTCACTTGACAACGAGGTTACGACCAAAAAATCAAGTGCCCTTACCAAGCGTCAAAAATCATTGCACACCATCAGTGAGGAATTGGGTTGGACTTACAAAACGCACCCACAAGAGGTCACAGAAATACCGTCATTTGGTTATTTCAAAACACGTCAAATAAATCAGGTTTCAAATATATTATCAAACGACAAATGCACCCTTTTTGACGTACAATTTTCAGAAGGAGAACTCTTTGCTCAACAAATTGTCAAAGCTACGATGTTGTACATAAGATTGGATAATATTCCAGAGTTTACATTAGACAGAGAAGGAATTTTCGAATACATTTATCACTTTGCAGGGTTTAATGATATCGAAATCACTGCCCATCCTGACTTTAGCAAACGTTTTTATCTTTCGGGTAAAGACGAAAATGCCATCAAAGCATTTTTTACGGACGAGCTTATCTTATTCTTTGAAAGTAACAATTACTACCATATTGAAGGTAGTGAAAAAGGCTTGCTCATTATCGGGAAAGAACGCTTGGCAGGTGTTCGAGAAATTAAAGGCTTAGCAGATTTTGGAATTCGATTAAAACACTGCTTACAAAGCACCGCTGTTAGTACAGTTCAATAAATTTTATTTCTTTATTACCTTGTTCATCAACAGTGGTTAGCGTATGTATGCCTAAGGCGGGCTTTACCAAAAATTCATGGACATCCGTAGTAGACCCCAAATACCTATCATCCAAATACCAGTGCACTTTGGTATTTGGGTTTCTGTGGGTAAGTTTTAGAACAATTCCATTCACTTTCCCCTCTATACCTTTCGTCAAACTTAATTTCGTCCATTTCTTTGCCGGGAAAACAAAATCCATCATTTTCTCTTGCCCCTTTACACAATCACTTCTCATTGGAGGTAAAGCACGATAAAAAATATCCTTTTGCTTGTAATAATGCTCCATGATTGGTGGCAATACAAACCACAAGGCCTGCTTGCGCTTATCGACACTTTCACAGGATGCATTTACACGGAATTTCTCCTCCATATCCACAGTGATCTCTTTGTGATACGGACAGGGAGCTCCCATTTCTCCTTTTTGCGGTACCAGTTTCTCAACTTTTGGACACAAGGGTAAGGCCAAATACCCGCTGCGCTCGCATAACTCTATAGCTACCAGATCTTCATGAGGTTCAAGAAACCAATCACTTTTGGGCAATAGCTCAAACACATTAAACAACAAAGGCCCTGCACTGCTTACCCCTGTTAAATCAGGGCGTCCTTCTCCATCCGAATTTCCAATCCAAACTCCTACTACGTAGTCTTTGGTTACTCCGATAGCCCAAGCATCTTTATTTCCGAAACTCGTTCCCGTTTTCCAGGCAATTTTTTGCGCTGAATCGTAATACTTCCAAGCCTGACTACTCGTAGGCCTGTTTACCTCTGTCAGTGTTTCAAGCGTTAAAAAGGCCGCACCTGCACCAATGTGCTGTGGTGCTGTTAGTGTATTCCCAAAATGTACCTGCTCCTTCTCCAGCAAAACAGGCTCCGCAAACTCATTTGAATAATACTGGTGATCCAGAGCTTCAAAATGCGAGACCATGCCTGAATATCCTGCATAGGTTTTACACAAATCCCACAAACTCGCTTCCGCCCCACCGAGAATTAAGGAAAGTCCGTAATACTCAGCCGACTTATCCAGGTGTTGTAAGCGATAGCCTTTGAGTTCATCTCGAAATTTTTCCAAGCCATAGCGTTGTAACATACGAACCGCAGGTATGTTTAGCGATCGCGTAAGAGCTTCATTCGCTGGTACAGCTCCATCGAATTTTAGACTGAAGTTCTTTGGAGAATACCCAGCAATTTCAACGGGTATGTCTGCTAACAATTGTGTTGGCAGTAACTCTCCGGCATGGAGCATGTGTCCGTATAGTATCGGTTTTAGTGTACTTCCAGTACTTCTCCTAGCCATGATATTATCAACATCTTTGTGGTGTATTTTTGTCGTTGGAGTATTCCCTACATAACTCAATACTTTTCTGTCTTTTACACGCAGTACTAATACAGCTGCATTGTGCACTTCGTTCTGTTTCATTTGACGATAGTGCAAACGAACCTGCTCTTGTACTTTTCGTTGCAAAACAGCATCCAATGATGTTTGCAATTGCTGACCAGGATGCTTAGTTGCCAATCGCTGAACCACGTGGGTAGCGTAACTCGGCAGTGGATATGGCTTTTGGGGTAACTCCTCTTCCTTGGCAAGTTCACAAGTAATACTATCGATAATCTTTTTTGCCAATAATTTATCTAAAAGAGCATTTCTTTTTGCCTTTAAACGGCTTTGATTTTTTCCAGGATAAATCAGTGAAGGAGCATTGGGCAATACCGCTAAAGTAGCACTTTCTGCCCACGACAACTGATGTGGAGCTAATCCGTAATATCTCCAAGCAGCCATTTCTAATCCTACTACATTACCTCCGAAGGGCGCGTGTGAGGCGTATAATTTGAGAATTTCTTCCTTGCTATAGCCGAGTTCTACACGTGTTGCCCAAATGAGCTCAATACACTTTTCTAGGTAAGAACGCTTTTTGTTTTTACGTGCTAACCTCACCACTTGCTGGGTTAAGGTACTCCCTCCTCTAACAATCCTATTCGCTTTGCGATTTTGCTGAAAGGCCCTAACAATAGATACCGGGTTAAACCCCATATGCTTGTAAAAATAAGCGTCTTCAAACTGTAGAATACAGGCTTTAAACTTATTAGGTACTGAATCTAACTCCGGAAATCGCCACTGTCCATCTTTCGCAATTACCGCTCCCATCAGTTCATTGTTACGAGCTTTTACCACTGTGGAATTAGGAGCAACAAACAAGGTATCAGGAATACAATTTGCGTACCATCCTAGTAGGAGTACTAGCAGTAGTATTCGCCATAGATACTTCTTAAAACGAGCAAGAATCCAGGGAAATCCCAGTTTTTCCCTGCGCATTTTTTGTACCGTACTCATCGCCACTACCAAAAATACAAACAGTGTAATATCTCTTAGCACTACCGAAGTACTTTCAATGGTATAATCGAGCTCCCCCGTAACGATGTAATAAATATTCACCCCCAAAAAGACCATCGCAGCTCCTAAAATAAGATAGCCACCTATATTTCGTAATACCCCCAAATGCTTCGGAGCGTACTTTCGTATAAGCATATATCCAACCACGATAGCTAAAAGTGCCAATATCCAATAGGCACCAGAAGCTCCAGCGTATACTAATTGTAATATTCCCGACAAAAAACAAACGAAAACAATGGGAATACCGATGTTTTTCCAAGTAGTGATAAAAAAATCTCTTCTATTCATAAACGTCTTAATTTCTTAGCTAATTTTCCTCAAATATACGCCAAATAGCAAAAAAAAACCACCAATCTGTCTCCTGATTGATGGTTAAAATACGACGTAAATCGTCGGCTATTTTGTATAGGGGTTTGCGTTTTTTTGCCAAGTCAATGTAGTGTGATCACGTACCGTGCTGGGATTGTTGGGAACCGCTTTATAGTAGGGATTTCCTTTATCGTAGCCCATAGACGTCAATACCACACGCCCGTCTGTCATAAGATCAATTTTCGAATAGCCGAAAAACGTAGCCTCTCCCGGACTACCACTATTTCCAGCGATCACCTGGTAGGTACCTTCCCCCTCTGGTTGCATGCGCTGGTAATCGTGTAAATGTGCCGAAAGCATGGCTATAACACGGTTGTTACGCAGGGCCGGCCACAATACAGGTCCTTCCGGAATTCCTGCATGTCCAGTTTGTGGTTGACCACTCACATAATAAGGCTTATGCCCCAACACAAAAACGTGCTCGATGGCTGGATTTTCACGGTAAGCTTTTACCTTGTCAATAATCCATTGTGTCGGAATTTGGCCTTCCAGACCATAGGGATTTTCTTTGGTAGGTGCATTATAAGTATCTGTATTCATCAACACAAACCCTATATTTTTTCTTGTAAATGCAAAGGTCATCTGATTGTTAATACTATCATTTCCTGTCACTACCTCTCTGTCCGTAGGCATATATTTTGCCATGTGCTTCATCCAAATTTCTGTAGCTCCTTTTAAAGGCCATTCATCGTGATTGGGTACGTTATAATCATGCCAATACAACATTTCGTGATTTCCAGGAACGGCGACCATTTCAATCCCTGCTTTTGATATGGGGCTAAAACTCGTATCGTTGTACAAGGCATTCCAAGCAGTTAACTGCTGCTCTAAATTTTCAGTGGTCGATTCTGCCAAAACCATATCTCCTAGAAAGAAGAACAAATCTGGTTTGCGTTCTAGCGCTGCAATCTCTGTCCAAATGCGCTTCATTGCCGACAAATTTGCGGTGGACGCATTGGTTGCTGTACTGTCGCCTACTTGTTTTCTGTCAACTCTGTTACAACCAAGAAACACAAAACTAAAGGCTATACTGTCTTTAGCAACTTGTTTTTCCGAAGGAAGAACTTCAGATGTTTTGGTTTTTTTCGCGCCTTGACAGCTGACCGCCATCCACGCTAATAAGACTAAAATAAGATAGTTTAAAAACTTCATAGTATTTCGTTTGGGTTAGTTACCCAAATATACACCTTCTCACCTATAGCCCCCTAAAGATCAGACAAAAAAAAGAGGTGACTTCCGCACCTCTTTTTTTACTTTATATACTGTATTTACTTTATCACTTTGACCCACTGACCTTGAGTTCTAGCGAAATAATTATTATCGTACATGGCCTCTGCCTGCGCTCCCGGTAAATAAAACTCACCTAAATAAGACGCATTGAGCAGCACCGTAAACGTTTTTGTCTCGTAGGCTTTTAAATTGAAGTACTGACTAATACTCGCATCTCTGATGTCGGTGTAATCCGCAGCAGCATTTCCAGCATTCCCCCCATAATCTGTATATCGGGTATTAATAATTTCCCATCCAGAAGGAATGTACTGAGTGAGTGCAACGTCATTTAAAGTCCTATTTGCACTGTTTCTGATAGTAACTACTGCCACGAAGTTCGTTCCTTGAGTCAACTCTTGTGGATTCAGTGTTGCTCCCGATTTCGACTTATAGTTAACCTGAACATCAATGTTTCGCTGCACCGCAATTTCTTTTCCTACTGGTAAAATCCCTTTGTTGATTAGGCGAACATAAACAGTTCCTTCTGAATTATTTTTCAAGGTCACTACGTTTTTCTTACTCAATTTCGTAACGTCTTGTGTATAAAAAGATTTAGAAGTACTTACATCCTCAGAAACTGATCCTAAACTGTACTTTACATCAATACCTTTAGCTCCTTTGTTTTTAAGTGCATACTGACTCATTGCCAGCAAACAATAAGCAGTTGTTTGTGTACTCATCCATTGCTCGCTTGACAGGGCTGTTGCTAACTCTTTAGCGAGTGCAATGCTCTTAGCTTCATCATTCATCAATGAATAGGTTTCTAAAGCCATTGCTTTACTTCTGTCTTCCGAACCGTAATTGTAATACCTCGTACGCTTGTAGGCTACTGCTCCGAGAGTGCCCATTACGGTTCTCGCAATTGCCTTTTTACCAATTAAGGCATAGGCCGCTGCCAAACGCATTTTGGCTTGATTAGAAATCCCGTTCGTTTCTCTGAGTCGATTCATAGAAGCGAGATCGGGACTTTTAGCCACACATAAGGTATACAAACGATAGGCTTGATTCATATCATCGCCATTATCGGAATTAAAGCGCCAATTTCTGGCTTGCTGCTTTTGATACGAAATCCACTTTCCTTTAAAACCTATCGGGAGCACGTAGCCTTTTTTTGCAGCTTCAAGCATAAAATGACCAGCATATGAGGTTCCCCATTGATTTGCGTATGAACCGCCTTGCCAATACGAAAGCCCTCCACTTGACAATTGGAAGTTCGACAGGCGATTGATGGTTGCTTTTATATTCTGATCGATAGTTTCCAATTTTTCCTCTGAAAGATCAAAAATATCTTTCAAAAACAGTTGTGGAAACGCACTAGAGGTCGTTTGTTCTACGCAACCATGAGGATACTGGATTAAGTATTCCATACGACTTCCGAAATTTATTGCCGGAATACTCGATAACTCAACCGTAGCTACATTGGTACCTGCCGTTCCAAAGGTTTCAAAACTCAAACTAGCTTTTTCTTTACCCTTCAACACCAAGGCTTCAACTTTACTCGTAACTGGATTTGGATTTAACACGTCAATTTCAACTTCAAAGCTCGCTTTTTCGCTGCCCGATCGCGCTTCAACCGTCACTTTTCCAACTCCTTTAAAATCGTCTATTTTCAACGTAAAATAGGCCATTTTTTCATCCGGTTGTGCGAAACTCAGACGTTGCTCATCTGCTCCAATAACGGTATAGGCATCATCAGGTAGCACGCGTACCTTCACATTTTTTACAGAAGGCTTCATCGCAAACACTGTCACGGGTAAACTCACTGTTTCTGCAGGTGTAATTTTCCTTGGTAAGGATGCCAATACCATTAACGGTTTGCGTACAAATGCTGTTTTCTCAGCACTTCCGTAGGCTTCGTTTTTTGCATCGCTCGCAACTACCATGGCTCTTACCGAACCTAAGTATTTAGGAATCGAAATCTTATGCGTTTTTGTTTTTCCTTTTTCCAAAGTAAACGGACCTATAAATTTAACCATAGGCTTAAATCGATTGGCCTTCTTATTTTTACTTCCTGCTTCGGCTTCATCACCCCCAATACTTAAAATTTGATGTGCTCGCCCTCCGTAGGCTCCAATAACATCATCAAACAAATCCCAAGTTCTGACACCCAACGATTGACGTGCATAAAAACTGTACCAAGGATTTGGAGTTCTAAATCTCGTTAAATCAAGCAAACCTTCGTCGACTACAGCCAAGGTATAGGTCATCGGTTTCCCTGCTGCTTCGCTAACACTAATCGTAGTAGTTTCTTCAGGACGGAATTCATCAGCCATTTCAATTACTGGACTCAACTCAGTTTCAGGGTCAGTAATCTTCAAAGGAATAATTCCGTACATGCGTATCGGCAAATCATTTACTGTCTTGCTGTGTTTTTGCAAGAGCGATATATTCACGTATACATTTGGTGTATAACTCGCCAATACTGGGAAGGTAAAACTGGTCTGTTTAGCAGTTGTATTTACCCAAAAATGATCGAGAACTTCCTCTCCATTTTCAATCGTTACAAAGGCTCTTCCTCCCTCCGTTGATGGAAACTTAACCGTGGCTTCTTCACCTACCTTATAAGCATCTTTATCCGCAGTAAAAACCAACATGGTTGCATTTGACTTATCTTTTGCTCCCTTTTGCTTTCCGCTGTACCAAGGCCAGTCAAAATAAACTACCTTTGACGTTATATGACCACTCTTTTTATCGCGTACTTTAATGAGGTAACGCCCCCAGTCATTTTCTCGAATTTTTAAAACAAAGCTCCCTTTTCCAGTACCATTCGTAGTTGTTGGCAATGTTTTATAAGCAGACTGATAGCTACTTCCATCATAACTCGACAAACCTGTATTTGATTGATTCCACCACCATCTCCACGAAAGCTTGTAAACCTTTACCTCTAAATTTGAGGCGGTCGCTTTTCCATTTTCATTTACCGTAGCTACGTTAAAACGGTACTCCTTATCTGTAAACAGATAATTCTTACTCTCTTTTTCTTCTGCAGATTGCAATCCTACATACGAAGTATAAGGCGAAACGTTTTTAGTATACACATCCGTACTAAAATCACCTCCATTTTCGTATACTTTGGTTATAAAGCTGGCCTTAAGCATCCCGGGAGCCTTTGAGGCAACACGAGGTTTTAAACTGAATTTTGCTTTCCCTTCATTGTTTAAACTACCTTTAAAAACTGAAAACTCTTCAGTTCCGAAACTCCTAGTTACATCGTCAAACTGGTAAGCACCCAAGCCTTTAAAACTCGTTTTTGCCGGTCTGAACTTCCCAGTAATATCCATTTTCATGTTTCTCGCAATCGCCCCGTGTAACCACTTAACTTCCGCAGTTCCTTCCACGCGTTGATTTGCTTTTATCAAGTCACCGGGCAGCGCCATTTTTATTTTTAAACGATTGGGTTTTATGGTTTCTACCTTAACCGTTTTACTAAATTTAGCGCCTCCTACAGCTACGTGCAATCTCCAATTTCCTGTTAACGCTTCTGATGCTGTGGTTGCCTTGTACACATACACGTCAGTATCATTGGTATACTGTACCGTGCGATCTACAATTTTACCTTGAGGATTTTCAAGTTCAAAACTTATCGGGTGATTGTTTGGTAATGGATTCGCTTCATCATTGAGCACAAAGGTTAAATACATCGTATCTCCTGGTCTCCAAACTCCGCGTTCTCCGTAAACAAACCCTTTCAATCCTTTTTGCGATTTCACACCTGCCACATCAAACTTACTCAATGACAAGGTGTTTCCATCGGTTAGTTTTACGTATGATGTACTTTCTCCTTTTTTAGCTACAGCAAAAAAACTTCCTTCCAATTTGTCAAAGCTCACCACCCCGTCTTTGTTAGAAATTCCGGTTTCTATAGGTTGTTGTTGTAAATTGTACAAGGAAACTTCTGCCCCTTGCACTGGGCTCGCCTCTAATAAATCGGTCACAGCAATCAAGGTCTTATCATTTGTTCCTCGCTTCACTATAACTCCCAAGTTAGATGCCAAAATATTTTTTCTTACTTCCTTATCGTAATAATACGAGGGAGTACATGGGTTTTCTCTATCTCTCCAACGGTAATCGCTATACGATTTCCCATAATATCGGGTACTGTTGTACGCTCGCGTATCCACCTCTTTCTCTCCATAAATAATGGTCGTTTCTTCGTTCTCCTCACAACCGTACTTTGCGTAGGCTTGCTCAAAAGAAAGCTCTACGCGATACATAGCTCCACTTTCTACGTCAATCAGTTCTGCCAAGTCAACAGAAAAGGCATTTTCTTTAGAAATTTCTACTCCTTGATCTTCAAGGTTCATCGTGTACTTTACTTCAGGACGACCTACATAGCGGATATTCCCTTGATTACTCAGCTCATTCTGTTGTAAAAACTGAAGTATATTATCTTCGTAAATCTTATAAACAGTAACGTCAACGGCCTTCAAACTCGCCGCTTTAAAATTGATTTTTAAATTATCCGAATCAGGTAAAATACTCCCGCTGTTAATAAAGGAAACAGTTGGTTTTAGCTCTTCAAAATAGAGGTGTTGTTCATAATCCTCTCGAAGTGTATAGCCGCTCGTATTTTTAATTCCCTTAAATATTTTTAAAGTTGCAGAGCGGTTAAATGAACGTTTCGGGTATACCGTAATAATGTTCTCCTTCACCTTATAGGTATAGGCATTCTTTGCCGTTTCTGTAAACTGAATAAGCCCTTTGATGTTTTGTGATTTTTGAATGGGGTCAGAAAAACTAATTTCTATCTGTTGTTTATCTCCACCAATAACTTCAGTTTGTAGTATTTTAAAATTGTTTTTTCCAGTAATTACCACTTCTTTGTTCCCTCCAGAATTAGAACCCAAAGCTTTACCATCCCATTTCAATTTTACGTAGCTATCATCTTCTCCTCGTTTCAAGCTATCAATTTTAAAATATACCTTGTCTGCGTACGCATCGGTTTTTTCAAAGTTTACTGGATGCTCTTTTGACAAATAATTTGCCTTTAACACTTCCTGTAATTTAGCCGTCTCCATAACATCACTTCCGATCAATACCCCCTCGATATAATACCAATCTTTAGAGTGCACCTTTAACGACTGGGTAGTTACGGTAAATCGAAGTTCTTTGATTTTCAATTTTAAGCGTAACTCCTCTGCATTCGAAGGAACCTCCGCATAGAGTTTATTCAAATTGAGTTTTACCGTATACTCTTTTCCATTCTGTAATTTTTCAGTGGGAACAAAACTCAGCGTTCTGTTACTATCATCGTACAACAAATTTCCCTTTACCTTCGGTTTTATGGTCATCGCCTCAGGAGCAATACTCGCTACATCTGGCTTTTTTGCCAAAATAAAGGAAATGTTATCGGTTGAGGACAGCAATTTTTCTGGTAGCGCACTGATGTACTCACCAAATTTGTTGAGATCCTTAGTTTCATCAGCTGATTTTTTACAACTGTGCAATGCCACTACTGCTATGAAAAGCAGGGCAATTTGATAGATTTTTTTCATTTTTGCGTTATTCTTTTTCTTAAAGTGATTGAAGAACACCAAAGTTAGCCATTTTCGGACTGGATTGTATTAAAAAAGACTTATATTTTTTACTTTTACAGCCTAAAATAGAATTATGCTTGGATTAAAATTTGAAACAGAGACTTCTTGGGTAGCTGTAGCCAAAAATGGATTGCAACAATTGCTTACTGATCATGCTTTTGCTGAACAAAAAGCAGCATCAAATGCCGTATCGATTATCATTAACTATTCAGAAGAAACTGAATTGGTAAAAGACATGAGTGATATTGCCATTGAGGAAATGGAGCACTTTAGAATGGTTCACAACATTATGGTGGAGCGCGATATGGTTTTAGGAAAAGCGACCAAAAATGACTACGCTTTAAAGTTACAAAAGTTTTTCCCTCACACTGGCGACCGCACAGAGGCTTTGGTTCACCGACTCTTGGTAGCTGCCTTAATCGAAGCGAGAAGTTGTGAACGTTTTAAGGTCTTTGCCGACAATATGAACGATGAACAGCTATCAAAATTTTATTACGATTTGATGATTTCAGAAGCAAACCACTATACTTTGTTTTTAGGCTATGCCCGTAAATACATGGATCGTGAAATCGTTGATCAAAAATGGAGTGATTTGTTGGCTTTTGAAGCTGCGATGATGCGCGACAGAGGAACTACCGCCAAAGTTCACGGATAAAAAACACGCAATACTCAAATAATTTTTATGTTTAGTAAAGAAGAATCTGCACGACTGCGCAAGGAATTCTGGACCAGTTTTGGTAAGTCGTTTCCGCGTAAGTGGTTGTTGTATCACACAAAAATCAAAGGTTTTGCGTTCAAATTTCAAGCGGATCGTAAAAGAGCCTCTGTTTGTTTAGATTTAGAACACCCAGAAACCATTGCCAATGAGCTGTTGTACGACCAAATGATTTCATTAAAGAAGATATTGGAATCTGAATATTTACCAGAAGTCATTTTTGACGATAATTTTGAATTGGACAACCGAAAAATCATCCATCGTATTTACGTACCTTACCCCAATAAATTTAGTATTCACAATAAGAATACTTGGCGTGAATGCTATGAGTTTTACGTGGAGACCATGACGCAGTTCGAACTCTTTTTTTACGAGTATGAAGATTTTATAAAACAAGCAATTTAAATACTTTTACATATGAAAAATTCCCCTTTAATTCTCCTTATTACATTAGTACTCAGTTTTTGTACTGCCTGCTCTGATGACGACACCAGTCAAGGATCATCAGCGCACAGCGCTTACGAAACTGAAATTATCAAGCTCATCAACGAGCATCGCAAGGGCAAAGGCCTTGCTGCATTACAAGAATTAGAAGCAATTAAATCGCAAACCGATGCCCATACCGATTATATGATCGGTGCCGGAAAAATATCGCATGACCTCTTTGATCAGCGAAAAGCCTATTTGGTAAAAAATGCAAAAATCAAGAGCATTGCTGAAAACGTTGCTCAGGGCTATTCAACAGCCCAAGGCGTTGTCAATGGTTGGCTAGGAAGCTCGGGACATCGAAAAAATATCGAAGGTAATTACAGTCATTCTATGATAACGGCTAAAAAAGACAAAAACGGTCGTTGGTATTACACACATATCTTCGTAAAACTTTAAATCAAACACAAAAAAAGCGCCCTAGAGCGCTTTTTTTATTCAAATAATTATATGTAATACTCCTAAACAAATGTCATGCTTAACGGATATGATGGTTTTTCATTTTTATTTGCTTTGATGGCATTTACTACCGCGTAGATGTAGGTGATTGCCATAACGGCAAAAATCCCTAACAAGCCAAGTCCAAACAATAAGATGAGCGGGATACAAATTAAGGTGTAAATAAACATCGAAATTCTGAAGTTAATTATTGCTCTACCGTGCTCATCCAAATCTTCTATTTCGTCTTTCTTTACCGCCCAAATTATCAGAGGAACGATAAAACCACCTACCCCCGTTACAAGATCCAATAATTGGCTTAAATGGGTTAAAGTAACTAATTGACTATTTCTTTTCATATGTTTTTGATGAATTGGTTATACTATATAGACGCAGGAGTTGCGAAAATGTTACACTTTGCAAATTCAAAATCGGGATTACTACGTATATTTGCAGCATGATACAAAACGACACCATAATAGCCTTAGCCACTCCGGCAGGCGTTGGAGCCATTGCTGTAATCCGATTATCAGGAGCAGCTGCTATACGTACAGTGAACCAATTTTTTGCTCCTGTAAAAAAAGGGAAAGATTTACTGACACAAAAAACGCACACGTTACATTTAGGACATATAGTACAGGGCACCAAAGTATTGGATCAGGTTTTGGTATCTATCTTTAAAAATCCACATTCGTATACAGGAGAAAATGTGGTGGAGATTTCTTGTCACGGATCGAGTTTTATCCAACAAGAAATTATCCAATTATTTTTACAGAATGGCTGTAGAATGGCAGACAATGGTGAGTTTACCATGCGAGCCTTTTTGAACGGTAAAATGGACTTGAGCCAAGCAGAGGCCGTTGCCGATGTGATTGCCTCAAACTCTGCAGCTTCGCATCAAGTAGCCATTCAACAAATGCGTGGTGGAATTACGAATGAACTCAAAGAACTTCGCGGACAGCTTTTAGACTTCGCCGCATTGATTGAATTAGAGCTCGATTTTTCGGGTGAAGATGTCGAGTTTGCCGATCGAACCAAATTCAAAGAACTCGTTGCAACTATTTCGAGTGTTTTAAAACGACTTATCGACTCTTTTGCTTTTGGTAATGCCATGAAGAATGGAATTCCTGTTGCCATCATCGGTGAGCCCAACGTAGGTAAATCTACCTTGCTGAATGCCTTGCTCAACGAGGAAAAAGCGATCGTTTCTGATATCGCCGGAACAACACGTGACGCTATTGAAGATGAAGTTATCATTGACGGTGTTGCCTTTCGCTTTATCGATACCGCCGGAATCCGTGAAACAGAAGACGTCGTAGAGAATATCGGAATTCAAAAGGCCTATGAAAAAGCAGAAGCTGCCCAGCTAATTATCTTCTTAATCAACGCTGAGAAATACCTCAACAACGCTGCCGAGTTCCACAGTGAAATACGCAGTGTAAAAGAGCGCTTCCCGAATAAACGCTTATTAGTGCTCGTCAATAAAATAGACAGGGTACATACAGAAGTACTCAATGCGCTTACCACAGATCGAGAAGAATTTATTTTGCTTTCTGCCAAGGAAAAAATTGGTATTGACGCTTTACAAGCAGCATTGACCTCATTGGTAAATACCGGTGCCTTGAGTAACAACGAAACCATCGTAACCAATTCACGTCATTTTGAAGCTTTGACCTTAGCTCTTGAAAGTATTGAATCGGTAAAAAATGGAATTGAACTGGATATATCTTCCGATTTGTTTGCTATCGACATCCGCGAGTGTTTACGTCACCTAGGTAATATTACCGGTGAATACGATGTGGATAAAGACATACTCGGACATATTTTCGGTAATTTCTGTATTGGGAAGTAATATAAACGAAACAAACATTTAACACAAATACAAAAACAGTTGATAAGCCCTTTATTTAAGGGCTTTTTTATTACTTTAAAGGTACTGTTTACTTTGTGATATTATACGTTTATTCGGTACAATTTTGTACCTTTGGTGTACCTCAACAGGAAATATTCAGAAAAATAGCTTTTCTGTACCTCGTTTAGGTTAAATAAAGTCTTTTAATTACTCTTATTTATTCTTACTGGTAGTTAATGACATTTAAAACAGGGTTAAATGAGCAAAACAAATTTCACAATTTTAAGGCAATGCGAACATTGTGGGGATATGTTCAAAAGTCAAAAGCGTACAACTCGTTTTTGTTCGCACAAATGCAATTCAGCAAACTATAAATTGAGAAAAAGGCAGGAACTTAAAAAGGCAGTTGAAGCAGAAACCAAACAAAAGTTAAAGCCTAAAGTAAAAGCATTTGACCTTGCAATGATTAAAGAAAAGGAGTTCTTAAGTGTTGCAGAGGTTTCTAAATTATTTGGATGTAGTACAAAAACTATTTACAGAATGATTGAAGCAGATGAAATAAAAGCAAATAACCTTTCCCAAAGGCTTACACGAATAAGACGTAAAGACATTGAAAAGTTATTTGAAACACCTACAAAAGAAGCCCCTAAAGAATTAACTCCTTATAATTGCTATCGAATGAATGAGATTATTAAAAAGTACAATGTTTCGAGAAATACGATATACAACTACGGAGCAAAACACAATATTCAAAGATTGAAACATAACGGAATTACCTACTATTCCAAAACTGATATTGATAATTTGTTTAACCCTTAAAAAAAATTACACGTTTCCTTTTTTCACGATTTTAACAAAGTATAAAAGACAATGGCAACAAAAGTAAGTTTAAGACAAAAGAAAATAAGTAAGGGGCGTAAAAGTCTGTACCTTGATTTTTACCCTCCTATACCCCACCCCGAAAAAGGAAAACCCACACGCAGGGAGTTTTTAAGGCTTTACATTTTTGAGAAACCTAAAACACCTATCGACAAACTACATAATACCGAAACTCTAAATATTGCCCAGAGTATTCGACAAAAGCGTGAAAATTTCCTAAACAAGCCTGAAATTTACAGTCAGTACGAAAAGGAACAACTAAGATTAAAGGAATTAGGCGAACAATGTTTTATTGAATACTTCACTAAGTTAGCCAACAAACGTAAAGCAAGTAACCACGACAACTGGGTTTCAGCACTCAATTATCTTGACACCTTTACAAATGGTAGTTTGAAGTTTACAGACCTCAACCAAAAGTTTTTAGAGGATTTCAAAGAATACCTATTGAACACCAAAAGCAATAGGAGTAACAAAACCACCCTTTCACAAAATTCAGCCGTTTCGTACTTTAACAAGGTAAAAGCTGCACTAAAACAAGCCTACAAAGACGGTATTTTACAATACGACTTGAACTCCAAAGTAAAGCCCATAAAAGCAGCCGAAACAAGACGTGAATACTTAACACTTGACGAACTCAACAAACTAGTAAAGATTGATTGCAACAACCCTCTATTGAAACGTGCAGCCCTATTTTCAGCACTTACAGGATTGAGATTTTCAGATATTCAAAAAATGACATGGAGCGAACTAGAATACATAAACGGGCAAGGGTATTTCCTAAACTTTAGTCAAAAGAAAACCAAAGGCGTTGAGGTATTGCCAATTTCTGAACAAGCGTATAGTTTTACATGGGGTACAGAAAACCCAAAGGATATGCCACAGTACAACCCCGTATTTGAGGGGCTTAAATATTCAGCGTACCATAACAAACACCTCTTTCAATGGATCGGAGCAGCAGGAATAACAAAGGATATTACCTTTCATTGTTTCAGACATACGTTTGCCACCTTGCAACTGTTTAACGGTACAGACATTTACACAGTTTCCAAAATGTTAGGACATAAAGACCTAAAAACAACTCAGGTTTACGCCAAAATCGTTGATGAAGCCAAACGAACAGCTGCCAATAAAATAAAACTGGATATGTAACCACTTAAAGCATAAAAGACAAATGATAACACCGCAAATAAAAGCCTTGTTTCAGTTTGTTGAATATCTACATTCAAATATTGAAAACTTCAAACAGTACAACGGTTTAATAAAGGAACTGGAAGACTTAAAAGACATAAAAAACAAGTTAAAGCCCAAACAGAACTACAAAGACAAATTGCAGCACAGCCAGGTACAGACTGAACTTAAAAGAAAGTTTAAAACCTTGCAGGACAATACTGCTAATTTGATAAAAGCCAAAGCAAGGGAGTTAAACGTATGCAATTTTGATGGCGAACCGCATTACAATTTTAACGGGATTGAAAATGAAATACTCCAATTAAAAGATAATTTCAACAATGAAGATTTATCCGAAATATTCAAACATAAAAGCAAATATCTGAAATACAGAAGCCAAACGCACAAAACGTTTTTATCCTTGGAGTTTTTCTTTAATGATCTTGACGATATAGCAAAAAGCCTGTTTGATTACTTCAAAGACACAGAGCAAAACGAATTTGAAGCCTTTGAAATTAAAGCTATACCAGTAAATAGCATTGCAGAAGTGATACAGGGGTTTAAAAAAGGGCAAACGAAATTAACTTTGCCAACCAACTTTCTTTTTAATACTTCTACAAGTGAAGCCTTATCACCTCAACAAACTGAAAAGCTAAAACCTGAACCAAAGGAACCAGAACTTTCAGAAACGATTAAAAAGCATTTCGAGTTTTTCAATAAAAATTGCCCCCGACAACACAAACAAATATTGAATGATACAGATTTTAAAAAGCTGATTGATTGGACTATTTGGTATTTTGAAAATGAGTTTGAAGTACCCGAAATTTCAGAACCTATTAAAGTAGTGAATACCAATAAAACATTTGTGCAGTTAGCTTTTAAGTATTTATTTAAGGAGTTGCATAAAAGTAGTCCATATCCTGAAACCTTATTTGAGTTATACCGAAGTGCGTTTGCCCCTTATTCACAGGACAAAAAAAGAAACTTTGAAGCCGTTAGAAACAATGATAACGTAAAGAAACTTATGCAAATAGACTACTAAATATCAATATCCGTAAACACGCATTTTTACCGTGAATTAACCGTATTCCCGTTTCAGTATTTCGCAAAAGTATTACAAAAAAAATACTTTCGATATGACTGAATATTTAACATTCGACCAGTTACCCAAAGCGGTAACAATGCTAACAAAAGAAGTTAGTGAACTAAAACGCCTGTTAATCGAGAAACAGGAGCAACCGCAAACAGAACAACCTGAAAAACTCTTAACCGTTCAGGAAGCTGCACAATTTCTAAACCTTACAGTACCTACTATCTACAGTAAGGTAAGTAAAAGAGAATTACCCGTAATGAAAAGAGGCAAACGTCTGTACTTTTCCAGCATCGAACTTTTGGAGTACCTCAAAGAGGGGCGTAAAAAGTCAAACGCTGAAATTGAGCAGGAAGCGGAAACCTATTTGTCTAACAATAGAAAAGAGTTGAAGTAATGGAAAGCACCAATAGCAACAACCCTTTGCATAAAAGACAGATTAAAGATATGGAATTTAAAAGCCAACTGAAAACCATATTTCAATATCTAGAAGAAAATATCGCTACTGCTTCAATGGTTTCTGTAGCAACAGGAATACCGCAAAAGAATATAACGAGGTATAAAAGAGATTTAGAGAAAGCAGGTAAACTTTGGGAGATTTCAAAAGGGTATTGTAAACATACTGGTTTTAAAGCATGGTATTTATCAACAAACCCCAATTTTTCTCCTTATAAAAATCAATTAGGCTTATTTGACTAATTATGCCAGTTGATTATACAACTTTGTATGTGAGGTCGTATAACTGTGATAGAATTTTAAACAACCCTAAACTCGATTTTAGTTTGAATTATAACGAGAACGGGGTTGTTTTAGATAATAAGAGAATTGCGGAACATCATTTTTGTAAAATTCTTGTTTATGATAATGGAACGGTATTTTTTAAAGGTAGTTTGCATAAGATGTATAATTCTATTATGGGAATTAAACCGCCTAACTATAATTCTAATTCAGTTTATAAAGGCTTCAATGGTAATGAGTTTACAGTTGAAAATGTATTATTTGTTATAAGCTACCTTGAATTACTATTTGGAACAAGTAGGTTTAATTTTGTTATAAAGAAAATAGAAATAGGTTTGAATGTTCAAGTTTTTTTCAATCCGCTATTTGTTGTCAGAAATTTACTTGAAATAGGTGGAACACCTTTTGATTTTAAGTATAATAGACATTTTGCGATATGTGAAAAGAGTGATTACTTTTTAAAGGTCTATGATAAAAGCAGTCAATACAATTTAGAAGAATCTAGACTTAGAGTAGAATTAAAAACTCGTAAAATGAGGGTTTTTGAAAGTGCCAATATTAAAACGTTGGGAGATTTAACACATAATAATTTAAGTGAAGCATTAAATATTCTTTTAAAACATTGGAACAAGGTTTTACTATACGATTTCACAATAAATGAAGCTATGTTAACTGCAAGAGAAAAGAACGCTTTAAACAGCAAATATCAACATATTAAATACTGGCAAAGTTTATCTGCAAATAATAAAGACAAGCCAAGAAAAAGATACCAAAAAATTGTAGATAACTATTCAGAAAACATAAAGGAGCAAATTGCAAAAAAAATTCAAAGTACTAAGATTTCACACTTCAATTAGACTGTGATTTCTTAGTTTTTAATGTTAATTCTGATAACTACTTAGCTTACCATTTTTAAAATATAAATAGAGTCCGCTATTAGGATAAACCCACTGTTCTCTTGTTTCCCAAGAATTTACACTTTTATTTTTTTTATTTGGTTCGCCTAAAGAAAGGATAGCCATTTCTTTACTCATACCAATCCAAAAATAACCTTTTTTCAATTTATCATATGTTTTTCTACCATATTCAGCAATATACTTCTTATCTAGTTCTATTTGTTTTACCCTTGCATTTTCTTCTTTTTTTATTCTATTTGCTTTTATTCTTTTTAACTTAAAAGATTGGATATAATTACGTGTGTTTCTGTTCTTGTGAATAGATAGTTCACTTATAAACCCAGATAAAGAGTCAAAGGAAATTTTGAAATAATTACTATCAACTTCATAATCCAAAAGTGTTATTTCAGAATTATGAGGGATTGTTTTGATTTTTCTACTTGAAAAACTTGGTTTTTCTCTTAGATAAGTTGTCCCTAGAGTGTAGATTTTTATATTACTTTTTTGAATAGTGCTAAGCTCTTCTTTTGTTTCAAGTTTGTTTATTTCTTTTTCAGTTTTAATAAGAGAGTCATTCAATAGTTTTATTTTTCTAATTAAAGAGTTTTTTACTGTAAATAAACTGTCTAGTTTTTGAGAATAGCTAGAGGTGTTGTAGGTTAAAAATATTAGAACAATGTACCTTTTCATAATATGTAAATTACTTTTTCACTAAAACCCAAAGCGAAAAGATTAAAATTAAAAACGTGGGTCTGTATAACTCTATTTGCTAATAGAGGTTCTGACAAAACCTTACGACACAAACAGTACAGCCCACGTAAAGCGTGAGTGTTAACTGATTTATTCTGTGTCGTTTGTGAAATTGTCAGATTTCTATTATGCAGAATAAAAGCTAACGCTTTATTAATATTTTAGTTGTAGCAAATTTATGTAATATATTGATTATTGTATTAATGTTTCTTAATAATTTAGGTTATAAATTTAAAAATAGATTTCTATGTCAAAACCTTATACATATCCAGTTTTATACGATGAGGTATTACAATTACATATTTCAAAACTAAAAGATTGGGGTTATCTTAAACCTAAACAAACAAAGAGAGGGGTTATCACTTGGAGCAGAAACGGAAGCCCGACAGGCAATATTTCTATAAAATCAGACACCTATCAAAAGGACTTTTTTATTGAATTAAGCTATAATTATAAAAACAAGGAAATAAACTATAAAATACACTTAGTTTCCATGCCGTCCAATTTAGGTAAGGGGCTTATTTGGTATTTCCTTTGCCCTCAAACAAAAAAACGTTGCCGTAAACTCTATTTAATAAACGGTTACTTTTTACACCGTGAAGCCTTTAACGGTTGTCTGTACGAAACACAAACCCTAAGTAAGAAGTATAGGAAACTTGATAAAACATTCGGGGTTTATTTCAGAACAGATGACCTTTACAGCCAACTTTATAAAAAGCACTTCAAAAAGACCTATGCAGGAAAGCCAACCAAAAAGTATTTGCTAATAATGGAACAAATACAGAAAGCTGAAAGCATACCATACCACGAGATTGAACGTGCAATGTTAAGTTGAAATGTTTAGCGGAAAGTTTCTTATTTCCCGTTTTAGACGTCCTCAAACCTAAAAAATTATTTTATCCTTTAAAGTATTTCATAACAGAAACGTACCTTATTTGTACCTCTTAAACATAACAAACTGATAACCAGTATTAATTACTTTTTGTATTGGGAAGTAGATTTAGTTAACCAATAAAAATGAATAATCTGATTATCTAGAACACTAACAGAGACACTTATGGAGTACATTGGCGTCCTTGATTGGTATTATTAATCCCAGTAATTCCATATTTATCAATGGCTTCTTGCCGTGTTTCTGCAGAGTAGCTAGCCTCCTTTGTGCTGGGTACAGACCAGTTTAAACGTGTCTGTGATTCACTAAATTTTGATCATTTGATAAGTAATCAATTTAGTTAATTTAAACATCTTTTTGCTCTAAACTCTCCAATTCTAATCTGTCCGATTTAATGGGAGGAGGTCAGTTCCTTACCTCAAGCCTTTGCTTGTTTCACTTCACTAACTTATTTAAACCGCAAGGCTCGGTACATATCTTGATGTATCGAGCCTCGAAACTCAGTCTCCCTAGCTTCGGTGAGACGAGCGTTACAAAGTTAATTATTTTTATAAAATTAATGAAACCAAAGATAACAGCTACAAAACAAAAATTAGTTAATACTATCTATAAACTTCAAATCATCATCATCAAACTTACTCATAAATTTTTCATGATTATTTACTCTAACACTATAATTTCCCTCCTTTAACGAATCTTCATAATCTAAGTTCAGAACATATACTATATCTTCGAAATTTTCTATACCAACTAAAGAACCATTATCTTTAATCAGTATAAAGTTATTAAAACTAGATACTGATTTATAGTAATTCAAAGATTGTACATAAATATTATCAGTAGTAATTATATATTCTCTTATATGGAAGCAAAATTTTAACACAAGAGTTTTATCCACTTCCATAAATAGACTCAATAACTTGGCAATATCTATATTTTCATTTTCAAATCTTCTTCTAAGAGCACCTATTAAAAATGGTATTGTTAACCCTGTTTCCTTTCTTTCTCTTTTTTTATCAAGTAAATCAATTACAAACTCATCCATGACTTATCCTATTAACTCAAATTAGTTCTATTATTCATGTCAAATAGTCTTCGCCATAAAAAAGGAAATGGTAAATCTCTATGGTAAATACTCGTTATTGAAAAAATTAAATCATTACCAAATTCCATACTTTTAAACTCCTTCTCAGCTGAAAACAATTCAACTTCTTCCATTATTTCTACTTGATATTCTTGAATAGAATCGTAAAGTGTTATAGAATGTTTAACTTTACCTGAATTCCTACTATAACCTTTACTTAAGTACATTTTTTCAGTTTCTTTCTTCGGAAACCATATTTGTAAATTTAACTTATTATCAAATAAACCTAATATCTTTTTTAAATCTTCATATGCTTCTTTACAATTTAGGATAGCTGACCAATCTGCTAAAAACGTTAGAAGCATTGAAGACTTTTCGTCTTGTTTTTTTATACCCAAATGGTAATCTATCAAATTTTCGTAATTGGAATTAAAAATTGGAAAAAAGTTTTTTATTTTTTTAGAATCATGTATACCTACAACTATCATTCTTAGCCATTTAACACATTCTTCTCCATGACCAGTAAAATATAAAAACCTCATTGCTGGCTCAATATCTATTATATTATCATCATACAAAGGATAATATGATGTTGGGTTTGTATTTATCAAAGAAAGAAGGGCTTCAGAAATATTCATCGCAGATTTTTCATAAATAGCACTAGATTCTGTTTTTTTTGGGTCAAAGTGATACTCAAAATGTTTTATTTCAGTCAATCCAATACTTGCTAAAATATTTATTTCTTCCCAAACTGTTAAATTATATTCAATTTGATTTCTCGAATATCGATGCAAACTATGTTCTACAAAATAGTGTTCATTAACCTTATTAAAATACGCTATTCCTATTTTTCTCCTTAATAAATGAATATTGTAATATTCTAATCTAATATATCTTTTGTTAAAATGATTTTGACCTTCTAACCATTTGTAAACTTCAATTATTGTTTTATCTGCTGCTATAATTGCAGATTTTAGATATCCATTATCTTCAGACCATTTAAAAACTATATTTAGACATATTTGTAATAGTTTTAACTTTTTAATTAATGGTTTCTTAGTTTTGGCACTCTTATTTAAAATTAAACCAACTAACATGTTGTAGTGTTTTAAATCATAATCTTTAAGCTCTAAGAATGCTAAAGTTTTTTTTAAGAGAGACCTCTTTTCAGAATCAAATAGTCTTTCTGAAAGTAAATTTTCAGAAACCATTTTTGTTATGATATCTATTCCCCAAAAATCAAATCTTAGACTATCCTTTTCATATTTTTCACAATATTTTGCCCAGGTAATTTGAATAGTTTGATTTAAATTACCATTAGTAGCAACTATGACTTTCTTGGGTAATTTCTTTTGTTCCGAAGTCAAAGATATTGATATATAAGTTTCTAAAATCTCATTTAGTGATTGTCTAACTGAATTTTGGTTAGAATCCCAAACAGTTCTTGTTATATCCCCTTGCTTTACAGTTATCAAAAACAATTTTTCTACACCATCTTCATCCTTTCCTATTGCTGCAATATCAACTCCATATTGTCTTCCTTTTTGGGGTTTTGATATTGGCGTTATTCCTTTTTTTATTAAAACATCGATAAGTAATGCATCAAGTTCTCCATCTTCTTTTAATAAAGCTATATATTCATTAATTAGGAAGTTCATCTCTTTTAATATTTTGCCACATTAATTTTAGTTTCTCCTCTCCTATCTCATCTATATTTCTAGAGCGAGAAATTTCAATACTGCTTTTTAAATTTTGCATTTCTGACTCCTCTGTATACTTTCCGTCATACTTTAAAAAAAATGATTTTCCAGTTCTAATACTTATATTAGTCATCATACTTAAAAAAGATTCATTTCTAGATTCTTCATTATTCATAAGCTTTTGTATAAGCTTATTTTGTTGTTTATAATAATAATCCATACGTGTTTCAGAAGGTTCAAACTCATTTAAAAACTCTAAATCAGACAACTGTTTGTAATAATTATTTGAATCTGAAACTACTTGATCAATTATACTTTTTATAATTTTATTTGATTTCTTCCTCTTAGCTTTCAAAATATTAGTAACAGAATAATGATTAATTATTAAGTGTTTAGCAAAAAAAGTTGCTATATGGTTTCTAATTCGTTCATTTTCATAATTAGCCTCTAAAACGTTATATAACATTTCGGAAGTATATTTATAATCTGGAATATACCCAACTATCATGAAAACGATATAAAGAGAATCCCTTTCAGATAACTCTTTTAAATCTTTTTTAGGAAGACTAATAACATCTATATCATCATTCAATTCATTAATTAAAAAATGTAAAGCAATTTTATATGACCTCATATCTGAGTTTAACCATGATAGAAATAATTTTCGAATAACTTTCGGATGTTCTGCATATAAATCATAAATCATATCTTTCAAAACTTTTATACCTTTCTGTTTACCTTGATTATTTTTAACCCATTCATTTATAAACTCAATAATACTTTTCGGATTATTAACAATTTCTTTTTTTAATCTGTAATAAAGAGTTCTATAAATCCAATCATGTTTTACATCAGTAAAGACCATTAAGTTTAAACATCTTTGAAAGTACTCTGGATTATCTTCTCGTTTTATTTCTTCTGTTAATGATCTTGCAACTTCATTTTGAATAACAAATTCTTTTCTTTTTAATAATCTTACAACTTTCTCTCTAAACTCTTCTACATCTCTTATATTGTTATTATAAAATCTTGTTATTATACCAAAACATTGTGACGATTTTTTATTTAAGATTGGAGTTAAAGCTTTATTTACATCTTTCAAAAAATTTATTCTTTCTTCAGAATCTTTAATTACCACTTGATAAGCACTATTTACTCCAGCACAAATTTCATTGTCATTATCACTTTTAATAAGTGATAATATATCTTCTTTAAACGGATAATTCTTCTCACTTTGTGATAAACCACCTAATATTGAGGGAACAAAACTCAAAACTCTTAAATCTCCTGCATTCTGTATTAATTTAAGTAATTCAATTCCTTTATTTGATTCTTGAATTGTAAACTTTCTTAACGCTTCATATATTTGATATGACGCCCCATCATTTTTTATTTTATCATATAAAATAGGCAATGATTCTACAAAAAGTTCAATATCATCTATCTTAAAATTTTTGCAATAAATATGATAATCCATCCAAAATCTATTATAATTTGGATTACTTTTAATTTTCTCTTGGAAAGTTTTACAAATATCCTCTTCCATTTTTTTTATGAATTATAGAAATAATTAAAGTTTTCCAGCTTAGGTTCTTCAATAAACTTAAAATACAATTCTTGTTTTTCCTTTATTCTATTAGGAATACTCTTAAGTTTTTTCATCAAATCATGATTTAATATTTCTTTCTTTTCTATTTCACTAATTAATATGAAAATTATATTAAGTTTTATATCCTCTTTTCCCACTTCTTCCATTATAAGTTCAACGACTTCTACCTTATTATCTTCTGTCAACTCTTCATCTTTTATCACCGTCAAATAGGCAAAAATATTATTTTGAGTTTCCATCCATTTAAAATAATCTTTTGTTAGAAATTTATCTATATCAAGAGCTTTAAATACATCTCTATCACTGGAAGTATATATCAATAATTCATGTTTCTCTGCTAACTTTTGACTTAAAAAATCAACACTTCTATTTCTCAAATGGTAATCAATTACTATCCTAAATAATTCTTTAGTTTCATAAATACAAAAACTACTTCTCCCAACTATTTCAATTACAATATTTAATAGTTTATTTTTATCAGCTGAGTTCTCATAAATTTTTTTCCATCTTTCCTTATACTCTTCTAAAACTTCTCTTGAAATTCCATTAATAAATTCTCTTAAAAAAATTTTCACACATTCATCATAATCTATATCCAAATTGTTTTCTGCTATATGAAAAATTATTCTTTTTACTATTTCATTATCCGAAAAACCTCCTATTTGCTGAATTGCCCAATCATTTCCTCTATATACAGTTAAAATATCAATTAACACTTCTTTTCGTAAAACAGACACTAGTTCTTCAATATTTTTATTGAAAAAATCTTCGTCACCAAAAATAACCTTCTGTATTTCTTGTGATAATGATTCGTTTCCATTAATAACTATTGCTCTTAACCAATTTTCATCACTTCTCCTAGAAGAAAGAATATTCAATATAATTTCCTTTTCTTCATCTAAAAGATCTTCCCATCTGCTTATTGCCCATTTAAGGTTATAGCCTATTAAATAAGTTGGTAGATTTATTTCAAAAAAACTATTAAATACTAAACTTCTAGCTTTTGGCTTTTTTAAAGTAGCATTTATTAAAAAGTTTATCAAACTCATTTCCCAATTATCCAAAATTCTAATCTTACTAATCTCTGTAAGTCTTTTTAACATCTTCTTTGATATATTCACTGCTTGTTCAGGACATATCATATCTTTAGCAGCAAACATCATCCCTGAAAATCTTGGCGTATTTGAAAATTTTATAGATGGAGGGAAAACATTCAGAAAATATGGAAAAAATTCCCCCCATACTTTCCATAACCAATTATGTTTACTACGTTCTATTTTTTTCCATTCTATACTATCCTCTGCGTAGTCTGTATCAAAATTTGTCATTAGATTACTAGACCTAATACAAAAAACATCATCGTTCTTAAAAAAATAAAGAAACCTCTCGGTTATTTCTTTATTTATTTTTTTTGAGTTTTTTGTCATTCCTTGAAAAAAACCTTTTAACGAATTTAAAATCACACTCGGATGTTCATCCATTAATATTTTATCCTTAAGTAAAGAATTTTGAAGACTGTGTAAATTAGAAAAATAGATGTACGCACACAAATTTCTTATAAATATTTGGTTACTCTTGAAAGCATATTCTAATAAATTAATGTCAATGCCAATTAAGCCCTTATTAATTGATATCAATGACTTCCAGACTTCTTCGCTTGATAAATTTTTTTTATTCTTTAACTTCTGAATAATAAAATTATATTCTTCCTTATTTAACAAAACAAAATATCTTTCTTTAAAAGGACTGTTTTTCCATTTAAAAGATACTCCTTCTTTAAAACGAATATTTCGTTCTTCAGAACTGGACTGTAGGGTATAAATAATCGAACGCCTTTTATTTTCATCTAAAAGAGGGTTTTTATAATTCTTAATTAAGAATAACGATGACTGATCCGATACTTCTGGAAATATACATTGGTCAGCTACTTTATAAATAAAATCTAAAATATTTTTCTTATGCTCCTCTTCTTCAATTCTTTCAAAAATATAATCTAATGCATTTGAGCATTGAAAAGAGACTTCTCTATTTAAGGTTGTTAATAAATTAAAAATATGATTATATATTCTATTTTTTTTTATCCTGGTTAATTTTCTGAAGATTGCCTTACCTATCTCTTTATAGTGTGGATGAGAGAAAACATAATGATTATTTTCAAAAATTACATATCCGCTAGATTCTAATATTTCTAAACCTCTTTCTATATCCTCTTTATTCCCATAATCTTTCTCATAACTTGGAAGAACTAAATCATCTGCAGTTCCAAATACATATTTCCCAATACCTTCTTCTTTCTCTTTTTTTAATGAAATCTCATAAACTTCTTTTGAATATATATAATCTAAATCACTAATTGAAAGCCCATTAACAGTATTACATCCAAAACCAAGAATCACTAATAATTTCCATAAATCATCATCACTTGATAAAA
The DNA here is from genome assembly GCF_964514025.1 of Tenacibaculum litopenaei. NCBI lineage: Bacteria > Pseudomonadati > Bacteroidota > Flavobacteriia > Flavobacteriales > Flavobacteriaceae > Tenacibaculum > Tenacibaculum litopenaei. The sequence goes on along the minus strand of NZ_CAZEQT010000005.1, from coordinate 228,105 downwards.
AACTTTTACATATTTCATCTATATCAATTTGAGCCAAATAATATATTTCGTCAATTGTAAATATCTCCGTCTTTAATTTTTCATGATTAGAAAGATGAGCTAATTGACCAATGTGTATTGACTTTTCTCCCTCAATTATATTAAAAACACTATAAATATTTTCCTTTCTAATTCTCTTTATTTTAGACACTTTTCCCCAAAATTCACTTAAAAAAACAGCATCTTTTTTTGTGAGATCAATCCAACTATACTCCCCCAACTTACAATTCTTTAAATCAGTTTGACTAAAAACAGAGCGTACAATCTCTATCCTTGAAGTCACAATTAAAAAATTATTTTCAGGTAAATTTAAAAGTAAATCTCTTAGTAATTTAAGTTCACTGCTTTTCTCATTTTGTGAAGTATGCCCAAACGGGTCTTCTAGAATACATATTCTTTTACCATCTTTAGATTCAAGAAAAGATGACGCATCTCTTACATTAATAACTCTCTTATAAAAATAATTCTCTTCAGAATAAAAATGCTCAGAAATCTTTTTAGCAAGTTCCGATTTCCCACAAAAAGATACACCTGTTAGTAACAAAACTTTATTCTTCCTAAGCTCACTTATACATTTAGCTTCTATTTCTCTACTAATATAGTTTTCAGATAATGAAGGCTTATGTGGTCCGTCTAAAGCTTCAATCTTATTATAGAATTCTCGAGTGTTTATTATAAAATCATGAATTAGTTCTTCAGATATAGAATAATCTGTATTTAAAAACTTTTTATAGTGGTCCTTTTTCCAACTAATTAGTGTAGTTTTATCATATTCTTCTTCATTAATTTTATTATCAATCATTTGGTGATGTTCATCACACAATAAGATAAGATTATCATATGATCTCCTCTCGTCATTACTCATTCCCTTATTAAATCTAGGACCTCCTTTTTTTGCAGCTTCAATGTGACAAATTTTTCCTATGATAGTATTTCCATCTTCTGCTATAAGTCTGTTTGTACAATCAGGTTTTGAACATTGATTATTTGAAAAGGCAAATAATCTTTTAACATCCGATTGTCTATATTGCCTTGGATTAACTTCTTTTTCTTCTGTTTTCAATAGAATGAGGTTCATGTATAATTATATCCTAAAAATAATAAGAATGTTTAAAATTTACCTTTAATGAACAAAAGAAAACAAAATCTTCCACCACTACTCCACCTTAACCTGCTGAACACACTGATTCTACTAACGTTATTACTTTTTGTATTGGGAAGTAGCGTAAAAGAAACAAAAGACAAGAAAAAGCTTCATAAGGTTGAGTCGTCCTAAAATAGGTCAACAGATTAAAAGGGATTGTTTACAAACCTTTTTTCTGTACTTATGTTTTACTTGTCTTGACCTCCTCCCATTAAATCGGACAGCTTACATTTAGAAAAAACTCTAACAAACAAGTAACATAATACCTCTATTAACAGATTTTCACCCCAACCAACTGTTGGTTTTCATCCTAAAAGAGGTTGATTTTTTACAGTTACTAAGCTCCATACTTAGATTGCCAACTACAGGGGTTGCTCTAGTAGTTCATTGATAGCGGCCAAAACCCCTTGCTTCCACTCTTGTTATAGTCTGCCGAATCATCGCAACTACTTACTTTTCAGCTAGCGTAGCTTTTCATTGCTCACAAAAACGTATAAACCAATAATTTATTCAACGAAAAACCAATAGTGTTAATTCTTCCAAAAAGGAGTAGTAATTGCCGGAAATATTGGAAATTTGACGGCGTTATTTCTGGGAACATACCATAACAACGCCCCTAAAGGTTATGATACACCGGAAGTAATATTTATACCCCAATAGCACAATCATAAAACCAGATATAAAAATGAAAAGATTACTGGCTGTAGTATTCGTATTTAGTATTCCCCTATTTTGCTTAGCTCAAGATCAAAAAAATGTACTTTTCTTAGGAAATAGCTATACCTACACGCACAATGTTCCAAACACGACAAAATTATTAGCACAATCCAATGGAGATGTCCTAAAATTCGACAGTCATACCCCCGGAGGGTACCGGCTAAATCAGCATGCCACCAATACCACATCATTACAAAAAATACGAAACACCAATTGGGATCACGTAGTTTTACAAGACCAAAGCTTAACACCAGCCTATAATTTTAATGGTTTTTACAGGGGTGTCAAAGGGCTTATTGAAGAAATAAACAACGGTTCTTGCACAAACAAAACCATTTTATTTATGACTTGGGGGAGAAAAAACAACGCTACGTATCCCTACAAAGAAATGCAAAAACGCACTACGGATAATTACAATAAAGTTGCTGATGCCTTTGAGACTGAAATTTCACCAGTAGGTGTTGCCTGGAAAAAAGTGCGCGACGACAAGGATCCTGTGAATTTGTACAGTGGCGATGGTAGCCATCAAAGTTTTGCAGGCACCTATTTAGCGGCATGTGTGTTTTATGCAACTATTTTCGACAGATCACCAGTCGGATTAGCCTATCGTGGTTCATTATCAGCAGCCGATGCTTTGTACTTGCAAAAAAAAGCTTTTGAAGCATATAACGAATACGTTGCCTTGAACCGCATTCACACTTCAAGCAATGAGGATGTCATTACCGATGTATATACCGGTAAAATCAACCATACCGAGGCAGAGCTTTCTAAGTTAGTTACCAATTGCTGCTTAAAGACTAATTTCAATCTTAATTTTTCAGGAAAAAAACCTAGTGCTCAAGCTACTACGGAAATTAAGTATCGTATATATCAGAGTGCTGGATTAGTAACTGAAGAATCAAAACGCTTAACCATAGATATCAATCCAACTATTTGCAATAAGGTGTCAAAAAACTTCCCGTTAAACATAAATCTTACTGCTGTTAATATTGGGACGTTTTATTTAGACCTTTATTTAAATGATATCTGGATAGCGTCATACACTTTAGAAAAGTCATCTACCTTAAACGTTCATGAAGTTGCAGACACTAACGTTAAGATAGCCCCCAACCCAACAACAGATTTTTTGTATTTCAATAATTTAAACAAAGTAATTCAAGTTTCAGTAATAGACACTAAGGGTAGCACTGTGCTCGACGCTAGTATCAATAATAACAAACTAGATGTAAGAAGCTTAACAAACGGCATCTATATTTTAAAGATTAAGAATAGTACCGTTAATTATAAGTTTATCAAAAACTAAATTTTAACATTAATGACAAATTTAAAGGGTGGTTTTATCTTATTGTTTACGCTAAGACACATGATCATCCTTTTAAGTTTAGGACAGTAAGAATACTGAATTAAGATCATCAATTAATTCATGCTACTCGTTGTTTTTTCGGAACCCGCACCCCATTCATTGGTAGTGAATTTTAAACTCGATGATGTTATTTGCGATCCTTGCAAAGGAAAATAGCCTTTGCATTGCTTGTACCTAACTACTCCCCTTACGCATGTACGCCATACCTCATATCGTTGCTATATAGGCTTCGAGGGCTTCTTTAGCACTGAGTTGAAGCTTCTTTTTTAGACGAAAACGTGTCGATTTAATGGCTGCTATGCTCGTTTTTCTGATGAGGGCAATCTCTTTTCTCGAAAATCCATTTCGTATGTACAAACACACTTCCAAATCAGTTTTTGTAAGGTTTGGATGCTTTTTTTGCAATCTTCTTACAAAAGAACTTTGCGCATTTTTTAGCTTGCTCTTTACTGAGCTTATATCTTCTGGACTATGAATCCCTGCTTTTATCTTAGCAATGGCTATTTCCAAACTGGGCTCAACCTCTTTACGGGTCACATTCGAACTCAAAGCTGTATTTAACTCCTGGACTAGCCCGTTTTCTCTATTTTCTTTTTGTCGAATTAGCCAAGGATTCTTTGTCCTAGCTCGAAAATGAATCACCACACTAAAACCGATAAACACCACCAGCAACCCCACAAATAAGTAACCGCCTCTAACCTGCGATTTTAATTGTTGATTTTCTTTTTTTCTTGCGTGCTGTATTCGCTCTGAAACACCTAAAAGACTGTCTTGTAGTCGTTGTTTTTCATACTCATGATAAGCTTCTAGTTCTTGAATTTTTTCCGTTTGTTGTAGTAATTGAATTTCGGTGCTTACCTCATTGTACTTGGCCAAATCACTCATAGCTAACTCGTATTGCCCATTAACTTTAAAAATCTCACTTCGTATCAGATATCCCTGACAAAGTTGCTTTTTTTCTCCTTCGCGAATGGCTCCTTCAATACCTTCATTGGCATACTGCAAAGCCTCATCCAAATATTTCATTGAAAGAGATAGTTTCGCTAAACTGATTTGTGTGGCAATAACAGCTCTTCTTTTTTTTATCTGTTGTGCATAACTCAAATACTGTTGATACATCAATCGAGCTGTATCGAGTTTCTTTTCTATCACAAAAAGCGCTGCTCTATGAGCTTCCACCTGTCGTTTTCCTTCCTCATAGCCCACTCGATTAAAATAATGAGTGGCACTGTCCAAAGCAAAAATGGCAGCATCACGTTGCTTAAGATCTTTATAAACCATTGACAGTAAGGTAAAATTATTCCCTAAACGCTTATATGCTTTGCGAGTTCGATTACTAGCAATAGCTTTTTTAAAAAGTTGAATAGCGGTAGTAGCTTCTTTCTGAAGCCTGTAGATATACCCCATATTGTGATATACCGAAGCAAGTCTCCATGTATCGCCCATACTGAGATAAATTTTTTCGGCTTGGTAATAGTTATTGAGGGCCTTTGCATAGTCGAGTTTCCTACGGTAGTAAATTCCCCTGTGATTGTAGGTCTTAGCTCGTTGTATTCGACTGTCGTAGCTCGCTGTTTTAAGCAGCTGAACAATCTCATCACAGTAGTAAGGTACTTTATTGTAATCCCGACGCTTTTGATATCCACATAGCACTAGCAAGGCCTCTACCCTTAAGGAATCAGAACTCGCTGTTTTGTACTTCGCTACTAAAAGCTCTAATTCCGTTTGATTTTTTACTTGTGCCAAAGCAATTACACTCACAAAAAACACGATCCCAAATAAATTCCAATTTCGCATAGCTACCTTACTTAAAAAACAACAAGGCCAGCAGCGCAAATACTGACCTTATTAAGTTAAACTCATAACAATTCTCTTTTTCACTGAATTACCACCCTGGTTCCTCAGGACTTTGTGCTTGTGCTTTTTTAGGATTCAAAAGCACATAAGTGCCAAGGGCGGTCAAAGCGGTATATTTCCCGTAATTCCCCAACTTTTTCAACGCTTCTTTTCTACTAATTTCCTCGGCTTTATGTTGATTTCTATCTTTCATTTTAATTAATGCTTTAGTACTATTTTTTGTGTTTTCACCCCATTCTCCGTGCTGATCTTCACTATGTAAACACCAACTGCGATTCCTTTAATCACGATACTTTTGTCTGTATTCAAGAGTGCAGTGCTCTCGATTATTTCAGCACCAGTAACGCTGTACATACTCAGGTGTATTGGTGAGTTTGCTGATCCTTGAACCCTAAGAATGCCATCGGTATAACTGATAGTATAGTCGTCCAATGCCTCCTCTTGAAGCTCTTCCTTTTTTGTATGAAGGTAAAATCGACCTACGCCTTTTGCTCCCTCTGTAAGTACTAGCGAATAGTCTTCTTTTTTCAAATTAACATACTTCCCTAGCAAACGATCTTCTAAATACACTTCCCTGCTAATCGTTTCTGTACCCTTTGTCAATGAAATGCTTACTTGCGCTCCTTGCTCCGCCAGTACCCCTAAGGATATTTCATCATCTGCAGAGGTCATAGGTAGGTATTGGTGGGTAAAGTTACTTTCTGAAGAACCGTCTACCAATCGCGAATACAAATCCAAACCATTCGCATCAAAATTCCCTACATCATATCCGACATCCAATCCGTTGGTACTCGCTTGATGGTATGCTATTACTGTGCTTACCACCCTACTTTTTGAAGTAATGTTTAGTTCTAATTTCTCAACAGAGTTCATCTGTTCTCTTTGAAATGCTCCTCCTGTAGCTGGCTGCATAACTCTTTGTACTTGATTAAAACTAACAGAACTCGCGCTGGTAGCAGTCTTTACAAAAAAACCTTGCCCTGGAGCCAATGCTCGCTCACCACTGGCCAAGGAGCTTACTACGTATTTGTGCTGAGCATTGTCCCAAACATAAATACCGGCATACATCGGATCAAGATTGGCCAAATTGGTAGTTATAAAATTGGTACCTGAATTTTCATTAACAGGTAAAAATGCCGTAAACGGGTTTCCAATAGCATTCCAGGCTCCACCTGTAACAGCTCGGTTGACATCCGCAGTTTCCACAGTTCCTGTAAAACTAACACCTCCATCAGTTCCCCTAGAAATTGCATAGCTTCTCCCCTTTTCAAACTGAATGCTATTCGTAGTTAAATCGTCAACGGTATAATACACCCATTTTGTTCCTGCTGCCCGGCTATCATCGTAATATGCAACGGCATACTGATGTGGACTTACTGTTGTGTTTTTACGAATATCATTACTTGCATTCTCAACAAACTCTTTGATACTTTGCCCATGAACAGGCGCTGTAATAATACTCCATTTATCAGCCATTAAGCCTCCTCGTTCATAGGTCACCCTTCCGGTAGCACTTCCGGTTACCAGTAACGTTGGGCTTGCATTCACCGAGCTTATCATGGTTAAGGTTCCCTCATTCGTAAAGGTACCAGCAACCTCTAAGGTACCGTTATTGGTAAGTTGTAAAGCTGAACCACTATGAATTTTCAAATCGCGACTCTTAGCAAGTACTCCCGTACCAATTATGGGTGTCGTAGCTACATTTGGTAGCTCCACATTATCCGTCTCCGTTGGGATACTTGAAGTACTCCAGTTAGCCGTATTGGTCCACGAAGTGTCTGAGGTACCTGACCACAGATGACTGCCTTTGATTGTAGCTCCTGATGAATCAAAAGAATCACCAAAAATTTGCGTTCCCGGCGAATTGGTACAATCCGGAAATCCAAAGGTGGCAGGACCACAAGCAGTAAAAAATTGATCTAGAAAAGCGGTTCCCGTTTCAAAGGCAACAGTAGGATCTTGAGTTTTGTCTTGGTATTTAATTTTAATACTACATAGGTGTTTGGCTGTAGTCGTTACATTATTAGCGGTTATAGTTCCACTGCTAACTCCTTGCTGAAAGGAGGTGGATACTCTTCCACTAGTATTGTCGTTGACAATAAAATCTTTATACGCAGGAAATCCATATACTTCTGCCAAAATACTCCCTGTTGGCTGTAAAAAAGAAAAACTTCCATTGGTGTGAATATTAGCACCAAAAGCTGCGGTGTTATAAGTAAAATAAATTTGTCCAGAACCTAATTTGAAGGCGGTATCGGAGGTAATATAAATATCTGCCTCGTAAAAATCATTGGTTCCATCGTTTGTATTTCTGGCATTAACTATGGTAAAACTTATCTGCTGTGCCTTAGAAAATGTACTAATTAACAGCAGCAATACGATGAGTAGTTTTTTGTTCATGATGTAGTAATAAATTTGAGGTTGCTTAAAAACCTGCCTTCCTGAAATCCCCAATAGCGCAGAGAAAGCTATTAATTTCCCTTCAGGAGGCAGGCAAGCCCGAATTCTTATTAAATTTTTTGAATGTTTACAATTTGCATGGTCGAACCATTAAAGGATTTCTCTATTTTAACTCGAGATAACCAGAATAACGTTCCTCGATAAACAATGGGTAGAAATGAAAACTTATTTATTTCTCTTCTCACTCTAAATTTCCTTTTGGGGTTAAATAATTTCATTTGTTGTTTGTTTGTTTTGATTAAAATTGTTCTCCAGCCCCCATGTTGTAATGGAGTACTTTTGTGATATCTATATTTTGAATTTGTCCGTTTAAATCAAGATCTTCTGAGGTATAGCCAGCACTGCCTAATTTTTGCACCAAGCGATTCATATCCGTGTTTTGAATTTGTCCGTTGTTGTCAGTATCTCCGGCGATCAAGGCATATTTCTTTTGTCCGCCAGAACTTGTGTATACATATCGAACAGCGGCTTCACCGCCTTTTAAGTTTGAACTATCAGACAAATCAACTGCCGTTGTAATTGCCGATAAACTCATCGGATTACTGGTTATTACCCCCAAGTGATTGCGGTGAAACACCGCTAGGTAATAGTCTCCGCTTGGAACTGCGAAAAACAAGTTGGTGGTATTGCTTTCCACATCTACAAGGCTACCAGAGCGTGTTATTAGAAAAGATTTCGCAGCTGTAATTTTCGTTTGGTCCGATGCGTCTCGTAATTGAATCTCAACCCAATCAACAACTGCCGTTTCGCCTGTTACCGCTAGCCTACTCGCCGTAGTGCTTATTGCATCAGAAAACGGAGTGCGTTCCGGTACCAATCCCTGCGCCCGAAGATCATCTCTCATTAAATGCTCTTCTCCTACGCTAGGATTTTTCATTGCTCCCTCTAAAAAAAGGCTAACCGTACATTGAATGCCACATGCGGTTTTTACGGAATCAAAACTGGTATACTTCCCTGAATCGGCATAGAACGAAAAGAAACTTGGCCGGGTACCGTAGGTCGCATAATTTACCAATCCACAAACTTCCGATGTGTTGGGTAAATACAAAGACCAATAATTGCCATTTACAGTTCTCAGCGCTGATAAATTCACCGAAACCAACTGTTCTTCTGCCAGATAATGATCTATATTAACATCATTTCCTCCATTGAGGCTCACTAAGTTTTGCAGGCCATCGAGATTTTTTAATGCATTTCCTGAGATATTAAGACGTCCAATATCGGTGAGAGACTCAAACCCCGTTACAGAAACAAGGCTGTTGTTATCTAAAATCAACAAGTTAGCGATACTCGTAAGCTTTGGAAATCCCGTCATGCTTACCAGCCCCGTATTTCTCAAACTCAGCTTTTCCAAGCCATTGAGGTTGTGTATTCCTTGTAAGGATCTAAAACCACTACAATTCTCTACAGCGATCTCTTTCAAAGTTGTAAACGCATCCAATCCAGCTAAATCAGGGAGATTTGCACTACTTTTAATTTCGATAGTTTCTGTAGAATTTTGAGCTAAACCACTTAAGGAAGTCAGACCATCACAGCCTTCAATAGCTATTTTTCCAATTGAACTAACATTGGATACCCCTGTCAAATTGGTTATATTCGGAACATTTTTGATGCCGAGATAAACTATCGAATTCAACTGTGAAACTCCCGACAAAGTTGTCAGTGAATTACAGGTATCTAGATTCAATGAAGACAAGGACTTGATGTTTTCTGCTCCTGTAAAATCGGTGAGCGCACAATTTGTGATGGAAAAGGAAGTCGTAATCCGTTCTAAATTAGAAATCCCTGTGAATTTTACTAAAGAGGTACAATCTATCAACTCAAACGTGGCCAATTCTTGTAAAGATTCCATTCCCTGTAAGTCAAGTACCTTCAACCCTTGTAGCTTTAGACGATCGAGCGAACTAACCTTCGGGAAATTGTTTAAATTCTTCAACCCAGTCATCCCTGAAAGCAACAATTCATTTAGAGAGCTAAGGTTGGAAAGCCCGGCCAACGATTCAATGTTTTCATTGTTTTGAATAGTAATACGCTCCGCACGTATCATTTTTGTAAAATCCAAGAGATCGGTTAACGCACTTTCCGTAATGGTGATATTTTTCCCAGACGTGAGGTTGTGTAATCCGTATAAGCTACTGAGCTTGTTGTTTCCTATAGTGATATTAAAATTGGCTTCCTCCCAATGGCTAAAGGCACTGATATCTTCTAACTTACTATTAGCGTTAATGCTAAGACCATTAAGCACACTTAAGTTTGCCAAACCATCAAGAGCCAGCAGGGCGTCGTTTCCCGATATCGAAAGTCCATTTCCAATAGAACTCAATCCACTCAACCCTTGCAAGCTAGTTAAACTGTCATTGTTACTAATGGACACGGAACTCCCAACACTTTCAATTCCTTTAAGTCCGTTGAGTCCCGCTAGGCTGGTATTGGATATCGACAAAATACCCGTAACTTTTTTAACTTTATTATCAAGCACTGACACATCTGTAATTCCTGCTCCGGAAATAATGAGATTCCCTGTTATTTCCGTGCAATTAGGATAATTGGCAACAAAAGAAGCTACTGCTGCTTGTGAGTTTAAATACACAGTACCGCTAGGGCATTGCGCAGCTAACCGCAACCCCAAAAAACACAAACTCATTGCGAGTATCGCTTTCTTTAAAACGAAAGGCAGGTATTTTTCTGTATTCATGATCATTTGTATTGACTATTTAAACTGCTCTCCTTTACCCATATTTACCTGTAATACGGTATTGACATCTGAGTTTTGAACTTGACCGTTCATATCCACATCGGCATCCGAATACCCAGCAACTCCAATTGATTGCTTCACTGTTGTCGCATCCGTGTTTTGAATTTGTCCATTTCCATCACAATCACCTGCAATCATGGCATAAATTCCATTACCCATCGATACTAAGGCCGCGGCTCCCTCGTATACTGCTGACGGTGAATTCCCTAGATTAACCGATGTTGCTACCGGTGTCAAAGCCACCGTATTTTGGCTGCGTATCGCCAGGTGATTTCTATGATTAACAGCGATGTAATAATCTCCTGAAGTTATTTTAAATCCTACAGCAGAAACACCGTCTGTGCTCACGATGTCACCATCGACCTGTAAAAGAGCAGATTGCCCAGTTACTACAGTATCAGAGTCACTTTTATCTCGAAGTGTTATCCAAACCCAATCGACTATAGCATCCTTACCAGTGACAGCCAAAACTCCAGCATCACACTGCTGTTTATCTGAATACGGGCTCGTTGTAGGAAGCATATTATTTTTCCTCAATCCATCATCCATCAGAACGGTTCCTGTGGTAACCAATGGCCCTTGTAAAAAGACCACCGCAGCGAGCTTAAGTCGAAGTTGAATACTTTCTTGCTGAAAACCTTGATGTAATTGCTGTGTTGTTCCTACTTTTGACTGTACTACCAATTCTCCTAAGGTAAAGTCAAGACTACCATTAACAGTACTTAAATCAGTACCTCCAGCCCCAATTACCGTGCGCTCCAAAGATTGAGAAACCGCTAAGACACTACATAAAATGAAACTTATGATTAAAACTTTTCTCATAATTACACCTTTAAATTATCGCCTTCCAATTATATGTAACACGGCCCCTGCATCTGTTTTTGAAGTACCACCACTACTCGCTACTCTAAACTCTACTTTTCCTGAACCTAACAACGTAATCGTTGGTATTCTGATATTTGAGGTTGATGCTGCAATACAGGTAATATTTACCGCTGGCGGTGAAGAGAAATGTCCTGAGTAACTTACTGTATAAGTATTTCCACTCAAGGAAGAAGTGATACCCGATGAATTTGTTACGTTGGAGTTAATGGTTCCTGAAGGATTGATGATTACAGAAATTATTTCAACAGCTTTTTTTGCTCCTGCGGCCATTAAGTCATCCCCATCTTGATCGATGGTTATTTCTCCATCAGTTTGGATATCATCATCCACCTCTAAGGCCCCTTTTACCTGTAACAAATCGTTATCAAACTCACCATATAGAAGGTCTCTAATATAGAGTTTGTTCGAAAATGCAGCACCTGAAGTACCTGCACCCGCTCCGATTATTACATTAGAACTACCATTGAGGTTATACCCAGCAAAATACCCTATAACAACATTGTTTCCTCCAGATTGAGCTGCTTCAGCAGCCTGAGATCCTATAATTACATTTTTATCACTGAGGTTTGACAAGTTTCCTGTATTCGAATAATCTCCAAAAATCACATTCCCAGAAGTAGGATTGAGAATTCCGCCTACATCGATATTCCCTCCTACTGCCAGTCTATCTGTTACATTGACAAGATCTTTAGAAACATCTAATTGAGAGGCTCCATCGGTTACGAAGTGAATTTCGTCTGAACTCCCAAAATTACCGTCATTTCCAAGAGTGATCAACGTTGAGCTACTTCCTCTCTCATCAGTTGCCTCAATAGCTTTAGTATACATCCATGGACTGGTCACAAATCCTAAATCCTTTTGAGAAGAGGCATTTTGTGAAGTACTTTGCGTACCTACCGTGGTATTCCCAATAACAGCGATGTCTACGACGTCCAAACTCGCCTGAGGTGTTGTTTCTCCAATTCCGACATTCCCACTGGTTATTACACTTCCTGTACTGTCGAATTTAATTCCTTTCCCGTTGGTTCCATCAGCATTAATCCAGTTGGTACCGAGGTTTACATTACTTCCAAGCACTAATTTCTCAGAAGTAGTAACGCGTCCTTCTGCATTGATAAACAGTCCTTCATCATCACCGTCGTTCGAAACCCAATACCCTGCTGTTTGCATGTTTTTTGTCGCTGTATGACTCCCCAGGTCATCTCCGTTTTCGACGTACTTTGCCTGCAGTGCATAGGGTACACTCCACAATTGCGAAGTTCCCATATTGGTATAGCTAGTTCCTCCTGACATATCTACCCCTACTTCTAAAAAATATGTATCCGCTGCCCAGTCAATTGATGAAAAATCGGCTGATGAAGTTCCTTGTCCAACTACCAATGCAAAAACTCCATAAGCATTCGTTGTGGGAGTATGGGTTTCCGTATAGGTAACCGCACCTGTAGCCGTAGTTTTACGCAATTTAAATTGTACTCCAATAACTGTATTGGAAACTACTTCACCAGAAGCATCTCGCAATACAGATTGGTAATTGAAACCTTTAGGCGTCTGGGCAAAAACCCCAACTGAAAGGCAGATAAAAAAGAGTAACGTACTTAATTTTTTCATGTTGTTCTGATTAAAATTATCGTAGGAGCATGCCTCTTTAGCGGCTGCTAACGATGTAATATTGCTATGTTTTGTGTTTGTTTTAGTCTATACTATTAATGAGCTGTTCCCCTTTACCAAGGTTAGGATGCATCAAGCTATTGATATCTGAGTTTTGTACCTGCCCATTCATATCAAAATCTGCTTTACTATACCCGGAGACCCCAAGTTGCTGAATGACAGCGGTACTATCGAGGTTTTGAATCTGACCATTTTCATCATAATCGCCTGCAATCATGGCAAATACTCCTGATTCCATGGCAACTACCGCATTGGTTCCTCCGAGAAGTAGGGAACTTTCCGACGTTAAATCGACTGTAGTTGTGCTGGCTGACAATGGCAAGGCAGCAGCGGTCATAATACTCAAGTGATTTCGGTGTTTGACAACTACGTAATAGTTTCCTTCTGGGATATTAAAATGGAGAGGTGTTATTCCGTCATCCGTAATTGCGACGACATTCCCATTTCGTTGCAATACTGCAGAAGTTCCGGCCACTGTAGTACTCGGAACAGTTGCATTCCGCAACTCTATCCAAATCCAGTCGACCATGGCATTCGCACCAGCATTCCCTAATTTTACTGCATCTGATATCGAAGCTCCATCGCCATAAGGGGAAACTGTTCCATAACTTCCGCCATTACTTCTTAAATCATCTCGCATCAATGCTTCTTCTCCACTGTAAGGGTTTGTCAATGCACCTTGCAACCAAACCCTCAAGCTTAACTGCACTCCATTACAAGACGTTTCATTAAAAACCGAAGGACTGTCAATGGTAGTCCAATTCGTTGCACTATAGGCATAATCATCTACCAAAACACAGCGTAACTTTGGACAATCTTCGGCTTCAAAATCCGAAATCATAGAGTTTGTACCATTTTTGATTGCGATACGCTCTAGTACGGCGCACTCATTAAAATACACCTCTTCTAACTCGGTGAGTTCATTCAAGCTAATCGTCATAAGCTTGTCTGCATATTCCGCTTCAATATAGGTCAGATTGACATTGTTGCTAAGATCGATCGTTTCTATCAGCGTCGAAGAAAATGTAAAGCTCTTTAGTGCCGTATTGGCCGAAACATCAAGTGAAGTAATGTCATTAGCATCGATTTCTAAAATTTCCAGTAACTCGTTTTTCGTAACGTCTAAAACGCTGAGATCACTGCCTCTAACTTCTAGTTCCACTAAACCTAGATTCGTTGAAACATCCAGTGTTTTTAAAGCATTCCCATTAAGTTCAAGGGTCTCCAATTTAGTCAATCCATTTACAGAAATACTCGTAAGTTGATTGTTTGAAAGGTCTACTTCTGTCAGGTTTACATTTTTCGTAAAATCTACGCTGCTAAGATCAGCCCCTGAAACTACCAATCGTTCCAAGGCTGTGAAATCTTCAATTCCTGTAAGATTTTTCACGGGATTTGATGCACTCAACGGTATGTACAAATACTCAATTTCAGTAATCAATTGAGTAGGAACTTGTCCATCATTGGCAATGTCATCATACCCTAAAGCGGTTAACCTATTCTCAAAAGTGGCATCAGGAATACTCGTATACTCACAATAGCTACTGCTAAAACTCGTCGTCGAATCTCGATTCGTCCAGCGAGTAGCGCTTGTGGCAGCATCATCCACTCTAATACAAGATAAGGCACTATTATTTTTCGTATTAAACTCATGAATGGCATTGTTATTTCCATTCTGGAGGTTTAAGGAAGAGAGCTCATTATTCGTCAAATACAAAATTTGCAGGCTCGTAGCCTCTGTCAAATTGAGGTGTTTTAAGTTATTATAACTGGCCGAAATTTTCAACAAATTTGTCGTCCCTCCTAAGTCCAAACTTTCAAGTTTATTTTCATAAACAGAAAGGTTTGTCAAACTTCCTGCACTTTTTGAAAAATCGAGACTCGCTAAACTATTTTTATAGGCAAATAAATACTTCAACCTCGTTGAATTGATCGCCTCAATTTGAGTGAGACCACAGTTGGAGGCATACAGCTCTTCCAGTACAATATTGGCACTCAAATTCAATGCATTCAACGGATTATTACTCAATACCAATACCTTTAACGCCGTATTGTATGAAACATCGATACTTGAAAGACTATTGCCACTCAACCTCAAATCGTATAAGTTCGTATTTTTACTCAAATCAATACTGGTAAGACCATTATTTCCGAGATGTGCGGTTTCTAATAAGGTATTTTTTGAAATATCGACTCCTGCAATCCCTGCGTTATACGAACACCTCAAGTCTTTCAATAGCAAATTATTACTTAAATCAATTGTTGTCAAAGTCATGGCATCTACTCTTAAAAACTCTAATTTGGTCAAGGTAGTAAGCGCAATTTCCCCCGCTTTGTTATTACCAACATCCAAAGAAACAAGACTCACAAAATCTTGAATTCCTGTAAAATCAGTAATTGACTTGCCATTGATACTCAAGCTTTCTATACTATCGATTAAAGTTGTTGGTACTTGACCATCCTCCTCAATATCATCGTATCCTAATTTGGCCAATTGGGCCTCAAATTTACTATCGGGAATTGCGGTATACCTGCAATAACTAGCACTAAAACTAGCCGTACTATCCACTCCTAACCAATGTGTACTACTGTAATCGGCATCATCAACCTTAATACAGGTCAAGTCCGTATTTCCAGAAGCGACAAAATTGGTAATATTCTCATTATTCCCATTTCTCAAATCGAGAGAAACCAAACTATTGTTCGCTACGAGTACAGTATTCAGTTGCGATTGCGCAGAGAGATCGAGATTGGTTATCATATTACTCCCACAAGAAATTGAAGTCAAGGCTCTATTGTCGGCTACATTTAGTTGATTTAATGCATTGGCTCCGCATCGAAGGTCCAACAAGGACGTATTTTCTGAAAGGTCTAAACTTGTTAGGTTGTTATTGTTGCATTCCAAATACGTCAATTCTGTATTGCTAGCTACCGATAAAGTTGACAGTTGATTAAATGAACATACCAGTGTCGTCAATTTAATGCAAGCCGAAAGGTTTAAGGTTTCAAGAGGTGTGAATTTAGTAACTAAACTCTCCAATAAGACATTCTTAGAAAGGTCAAGTGTTTTGAATGCATTGTTAGCGCAATTCAGGGACTTAAGTGATACAAAATCGCGAATCCCCGTTAGGTCCTCAATCCCTAAACTCACCAAAGACAAATCACTCACATCTGCAATCAAAACAGTTGGCACCTGTCCATCTCCTGAAATATCATCATAGCCAAGTGACTCGAGGGCACTTTCAAATTTGGCATCAGGAATAGCTGTGTATGAACAATAGGTTTCACTAAAAACTAATCCCGCCGGAATCGAGGTCCATTGTGAAGCGCTGTAGGATTTATCATCAACGATAGCACAGGATAAATTCGGGTTATCTTCTACCCTAAAGGTGGTGATATTAAGATTATTTCCATTTTGAATCTTCAAATACTTCAGCTGGGCATTTTGGGCATATAGCGCTTTTAATACCGTATTCTTACTAAGATCTAAGCTTTCGATTTTAGTGTCATTCACTCGTAGACTCTGCAAATTACTATTATTGGTTAGATCAATAGATGCAAGCGGTGAATTGTACGCTTGTAAGACTTTCAAATTTACATGACTACTGAGATCTAAGTTTTCAATATTGGTACTGTAGGTACTTAGTTCTTTTAGCGCTGGATTGTTGCTAATATCAATACTCGTTAAGCCACTATTCACCTGTAAATACAGTTTTTGCAAGGAAGTCAACAAACTTACATCAATGCCGGTGAACTGATTTGCACCAAGATTCAAGTTTTTAATTTTCGTATTGTTCGAAAGGTCAATATTCGTCAACTTGTTATTATTTACCGCTAAGGTTTCCAATAATACATTTTTACTTAGATCAACCGCGGTCAGCTCATTTCCTCGACAATTCAACGTTTTAAGAGCTACAAAGCTCTCGATACCGGTTAAATCGACAATTCCAATATCATTCAAGTTTAGACTAGTAACTCCAGCAATTGCAGCCGTTGGTACTTGACCATCTCCAGCAATATCATCGTATCCCAAAGTATTGAGACGTTCCTCAAATTTTGCATCAGGAATAGACGTGTATTGGGCCAAGATCTCCGATGTACTAATGAAAAAACAACAAAGTAGTAGGTAGTATTTGCTCTTCATGTTCTTGCTCTATTTTTTGATTCAAACACGGTGCAATACTATTTCATAATGCCAAGAAAAAAAAGAAATCAAGGGGTGCAAAAAGGGGTGCAAAAAACAAAAACAACTGAAAAACAACGAGTTATATATGTTTTTTTTGCACCCCTCATACTAGTAGCATGATTAATATGCTACCTAAAAAAACTCTTAAAGTGATTGAATATAGACATCCAAGGAATCTTCTGACGTTAATTTTAACTTCTTTTTTAAGCGGTAACGAGTAGATTTGATAGCATCGATACTCGTCTTTCTTAAATTGGCAATTTCGGTTCTTGAAAATCCAATTTTTATAAAAGAACAAATTTCGATATCTGTTTTTGTCAAGCCTGGATGTTTTAACTTGAGGGTCTGCAGAAATTCGTAATTCAAGGTTTCTATATTCTTTTTTAGAACCACAATTTTAGCGTCCTCTAATTTATCAGCCTTTAGATCGGCAATAATTCCTTTGAGAGTGACTCCCTCTTTTTCATTAGACAGTTTTGCCAAATCCTCTGCCAACTTTTCTTTCGTACGCAAATGAATTAAGGTCTCAGTCAACAATTGATTTACTTCACCTGATAATTTCTCTTTATCGGAGTTCAACACCGAAATCTCTTTATGACTTTGTTTCAGTTCTTTTTCAATTTGTTGCCCCATCGCTTGTTCTCTGCGCCATTTCCTCCAGAGACGTCTAATAACGAAAAAGGCAAGTAAGACTCCCAATACACTCAAAAGCACTAACAGCTCGTTTTGGGCTTGGGTTTTCTCTTTTTCCAAGACTAGAATCTCTTTCTGTTTTACATACAAAATACTATCCTTCATCTTCTTTTTCTCGAACTCTCCAGCCATTTCTATTTCTCGAATTTCTTTCGATTTTTTATCTGTATAAATCTCCTTTTGCATTTTCTCATAAGCCTTGTAATCTACCAAGGCTTTACTCAACTTACCTTGTTTCTCATAAATTTGACTACGTAGTTTATAGGTCATTGACTCCAAATGTTTCTTCTGTATTTGATTTGCTAAGCGGATCGTGGTATCGGCATACTTTTCCGCCAAGGCATAATTTTTAGTATTAAAGTTGATCTTTACCAAATCGTAGTAACTCTCACTCAAATAATGCTTGTGCTGTTTCTTCTTAAAATACGCAGTCGTTTCTTTAGCCATAGCTAACAGGTGATCGTGAGAAGCAGTTTCATCCAACTCCAACAAACAATATCTCACAAACTGAATATTTGAAGCGTAATACTCAATTTTCACATTTATTTCCTTAAAAATAGCTCGTGCCTTTTCTAAATAGTACAAAGCAGAATCTTTCATTTCACGAGATTCGAAATTTCCCGCCAATAAACGATAACTAATTCCCAAACTCTCTTTTATGGGCTTGGTATTTATCTGGATGGACTTTTTCAGATATTTAGCTCCTGTTTTATAATCGTACTGATAGTTGTATAAGTTTCCAATGTTCGTATACAAATTGATTAATTTTTCTGTATCATTAATTTCTTCGTATAAAGCGTTTGCCTTATTGTAATTGCGTAGCGCTTTTGGATAATCACCTCGTACACGAGCTATGATTCCTCGTCGACTGTAAATTTGTGCTCGATGTCGCCTGGCATCATAGTCAACTGTATCCAGCATTATCAGTATCTCACTTAGCAAGTTCTCCGCTTTATAAAGATCACGAGCGTGATAATATTTATTCAACCTTAAATAGTGGATTATCTTTAGCGAATCATTCTTGGCAACAGCTATATTTTTTTTTAATCGAACTAAAATTGTATCCGTTTCTTGTCCCAGTATTCCGGTAACAAAAAACAATGCTGAGAAATAAATAATAACTTTTAATGACCTCATTGAGTATCTAATTTTAAGTTATTCAAAGATACTTAAAGAATTTCACCTTTTTCAGTGAACTTCGACGAAGCTCGCGACAAGTACTACGATCAGTAATTTTCAAAAACGAGCTCCATGGTTCACTAAATTTCGTGAATATCCCTCAGTAACTTCAGTATTTTTTAAAATAGACCCACAGTTTTCACAACACCGATCTAACACCCTGTAAAACAACCCTAAAACCAACTCTGTATACTAAAAGTATACCTAAAACAGGAAGCTCAAATCGAGTATTAATTCACTAAAAAAATAACTTTGTGCTATCGAAATTCAAACCCCGAACCTTATGAAATTATCCTTTAAACACTATCTTTATTTGTGTTACTTTCTATTCCTTAGCCAATACAGCATTGCGCAAACCCCCATACAAGTAGCCGGTACACCAACAAATACAGCAGTCAATTCAGGGAATTGGAGCAACCCCAACACCTGGGGTGGTACCCTACCTCCTAATGATGCTAGGATTTTAATTCCTCCAAATATTACCGTTACTGTAGACGGTAAAATTCCAGAAGCCTTTAAATCTGTACGAATTGCTGCCCAGGCAAAACTTCAATTTTCAACGAATGTAAATACGGAACTCAAAACAGAATTTCTGGTGAGTCATATGGGAGGACAACTTGAGATCGGAACGCCAACCAACCCCATACAAAACAATGTGAAAGCGTCATTAATTTTTGCCTGGCGCGGCGGAACCACCAAATCTCAGGATCCCAAACGTTTTGTACCAGGAGCTGTACTTATGGGGCCTGTACGCATGCAAGGTGCTCGAAAAACAAGCTGGTCAACACTAGCCGTAGCTCCAACCGCTGGAAGCACCGTACTCCAATTGGGAAGCACACCTACTGGATGGAAAGCTGGAGATCAGCTCGCTGTTGCCGGTACTAATATTAATGATTATCAAAGTGACGAACTGGTAAGCATTCAGGCTATTTCAAACAATTCAGTTCGCCTTAGCACAGCTTTATTGAAAGACCACCTACCGCCCACTGAGCTTATGAATAAAGTGACTGTCCACGTTGCTAACAATACCAGAAATGTTATTATTTCCTCTGAAAACGCCAGTGTCGATGCTCTACCAGCCACCAATGGCTATGGCAAACCAAGAGGTCATTTGATGTTTATGCACAACCCTGATGTTCAATTGCGATATATTGCCACTAAAAATTTGGGGAGAACCAATAAAATGATTCCTCTTGACGACTGGTCGGTGCCCTTAGAAGGACCTGCGGGACAACCCGATCCACGTTTTAGCACCACCGTTCCCTACCCTGCCGGATTGGGTACGAATCCTCGTGGTCGCTACTCCATCCATTTTCATCGATCATTAGATGCTAATAACAACAAAGCTACAGTGGAAGGCTGTGTCGTTAACGGCGATCCTGGCTGGGGCTTTGTCAACCATTCTTCCTATGTAGACTTCGTTGAAAATGTTACCTATGACGTAGTTGGATCTGCCTATTGTACGGAGGCCGGTGATGAACTCGGATCTTTTAAAAGAAATATTGCCATTCGTACCTATAATGCTAACGAACCCTTAAACGAAGGACGCCCGATGGGTGGTGCGCTAGGAATTAACGGTGGTAGAACCGAAGGCCTGACCGATGGTAGAGAAGGTATTTCTGATTTTGCCCATCAAGGCGATGGCTTTTGGCTGCACAGCACGGGAGTTACCCTTGAAGGAAATGTCGTTGCTGGATGTAGCGGACATGCCTATATTTATTGGACAGAAGGACTCTTTGAAAGTTTGCGTGGGCGACCACAAATGCAAAACAAAATAGACTTATACGTACCTCCAAGTGAATTCCCAACCCTAAACAACGAACTAAAAAACCATCGTCAACGCTATCCTAACTGGATTTATGACGTGTGGTATATACTTCCGAGACCCTTTAAAAACAATATTGGATACTGCGCTGCTCAAGGATTTAGAGGTGACTATATTATGACAGAGTTTCATGAAAATAATGAACCCAACAGTACTGAATTCAATATGACGCCTACACTGTACCGAAATACTATGAATTTAGTAATTGAAAACACCACACTATGGTCTATTCGCAGAACGGGTATGCAATTTGAGAACTGTGCCCAAATCACCCTTAAAAACAATAAAGTATACGGATACGGTGCTTCGACAGAACTAGCTCCTTGGCGTCCGATTCCGAATCCCTACCCAGGGCGCTTGGAGAATGAGCCACATTCCATCGGTATTGACTTAGACCACTATCACAATACGAGGAACTGGAAACTCGAAAACAACGTCATCGCTGGATGGAATGGGCAATCACAAGGACTCACACTTCCCATAAATGCACAAGTACTCGTTAAAGATGGACTTTTTGACAATACTGGGACGGACATCTACATACGCGAAGTAAACTGGGCTAAAGGCTGGACAGATCGTATTGTTGACAATACGGAAACTACTGGTAACCCGGCCACACTGGTAAACCCCGTCCCGAGAGACCTTACCACTGCTTGGAGGAAAATTAGAATTGAAGGTAATATTACCTTCAACAAGCCTCAGAAAAACATAGTGCTCGACGCTCAATTTCACCTTTTAAATAATGCTGGAGATGCCTTTGCCCTATTGCATCCTGACGGATCAGGTGTAAAAATGACTGCCTATTTTCTATTGCCTGACGATATTCAGTTAAACTTTGGGCCATTTCATAATTCTAAGCTCTATTTTGACGAACAGGCTGCTGACTTTATACCCGTCCCTAGCGCAACGTTACTAAGCCCATACCTTTACCCACAAGAAAGTCTATTTCCTGAACGGGTGACACCTACTATGTTTTTGAACAAATCCAATGCGCAACTTAAAACCGCATTTGGAAGTTCTTTTGGAGGCGCAATCACTCCTTCCAATGCACAAAGTCACTCAATGATTACCGGAGGAAAGGCTACCAACATCAATACACTCACTATTGCGCAACATCAAGTAGCTTCGAATAAATGCGTTTTATACCCCAACCCGGCATCAACAAACATACAATGGAAGTTCCAGAATGAACTTACTATCAAAATCTACAATTTACAAGGGCAACTATTAAAACAACAACAAACCTCTAATCAACAGTTTGACATCCATGAGTTTCCTTCAGGAATCTATCTGATTACACTCACGGACAGGCAAACAGGAAAAAGTTGCTCTCAAAAACTCATCAAAAAGTAACAATTACACGAAGACCGGTACTGCTACCGGTCTTACTTTTTAGTATACATCAACAAGGGTTACTCTAGCAATGACGGCCTAATTACTTTAGAAATACTTCGATTCCTCTTGAACATACTTTTGGCTTATCTATGTACCCTATTGAACACTCTACCGCACAGCGCTTCACTTAGATGAATTGTTCTCTACAGTTAAACAACTCTTATTCCTAAAGAAGGCGTTCACAGCCTTTCGTTACAACGACACTATGTTGATCATGTTTTTAACATTTCGCTTACGATATTCTCACAATTTTCTAACAAATATTTTCATTTTTCAAAATTACCCATATATTTGCCTCGATTAAAAAACAAAAAAGGAATTGCTAGCCTTCTTGTAAAAATCATTGCTAAAATTGAAAAGTTTCTCAATACATATTAGTAAAAACACATCGTACCATCGAAACTATTATTGTCATTAATCTCTCGAATTAATTACACATAGACTCAAAATATTTCGAAATCGCATCGATAACCTTTGGAGCTTTTTATTTAATAGTTTCCAAATAAAGTTTGTTGTTTCTTTTGTTATCAAAGAGAAAATTATCAAGCAGTGTGCTTGGAAATTACTAAGGGAAGAACCTTTTGATACTTGTAGACCAAAAATTAAAATGAATATAAAGAAATAGTCGAACACTAATCGCCCAAGACTATAATGGGGCACTTAAATAATTCAATTATGAAAAGATTAATTTTAGGAGTGACATTTGCAGCCGCTATCGGTGCTAGTTTTGCATTCAGTAACCCAAAAGAGTCTGCACCAGCAGAAGATTTTATTGAGTGTGAACGAGCTACATTATCATGTGGTGTTAGCGGAGTTGCTTGTGGACAAACTAAAGAAGAAGTTAAGCAAGTAATCAAAAATGCTGAAGACGCTATCTGCTCTGAAAACTAATTAAATCGCAACCTGTTCACTTGTGAACAGGTTGTTTTTACTATATTTAACGCTATTATCATTCATGTTGAAAAAGCTCACTTTTATACTAAGCCTATTGTTTGCACTGAATAGCAGTGCTCAGTCGGAAAACTTCCAACACAAATTCACGTACTTACTTACGTATCAACCAACAAAAGAAGACCCCAACAGTAAGAATTCTGTTGAAATGGTATTGTTGCGAAACCGAAAAGGATCGGCCTTTTTGAGTAAAAATGAATTTATTAGTGATTCGCTCTTTACCGAAATCAAAAACAAGAGGGCATCTATCGATGTAAAAATGCCTAAAACACGTTTTCCGTATAAGATTATCAAAGATAACTCTGACAATACCATAACGACGTATTACCGATTGTTTATGGATACCTACCAATACGAAGAGTCAAAGAAAAATATCCAATGGAAAATCCATACAGCAACGAAAAAAGTAAACGGTTTTTTATGTCAAAAAGCGACGACTACCTTTTCAGGTCGCCATTATACTGCGTGGTTTACAAATGAAATTCCAGTTTCTGATGGCCCGTATAAATTTAGTGGTTTACCCGGTTTGATAGTAAAAATAGCAGACTCCAAAAACCATTATACGTTCGAATTATTACATCAGGTTCGTTTTAATTACAACTACCCCAATTTGATTCCTACTAAAAACGTGTACACAACAGATAAAAAGACATTTCTACAAAAGCACGAAGAATACAAAAAAAATATCGTCAGTAAACTATCTCAATCTGGCTTTACTTTAGACGAGGAACATCGAAATAAAATCAGAGAAAAATACAATAGGAGAAATAATCCAATAGAATTGGGTGGTGCATGGTACTTAGGACGCTAATATTCATACTTCTCTTCAGTAGTTTAAGCTATGCTCAAACACGAATCAAAGGGACTGTTGTAGACGAAAACAATGGTCCTTTACAAGGCTGTAGTGTTACGGTTACCCGAGTAAACAACAGCGTTATACTGGCCTATGCTATTAGCGATAGTCAAGGATTATTTGAGCTACAACTCGATAGTAAATACACCGAAATACAGCTTAACACCTCGTATATTGGGTTTCAAAAGCAATCCAAAACGCTGGCAAACACCTCTCAATCTGTTCATTTCATTCTCAAGGAATCTTCTGAGAAGCTCAAGGAGGTCATCGTTAAAAACAAGCCTATTCGTCAGCAAGGAGATACCCTAAACTACGCTGTTTCATTATTCAAAAACAAACAAGATCGGGTTATTGCTGATGTGCTTAAAAAACTTCCAGGCATCTCCGTACTCAGTGACGGAAAAATCTTATACCAAGGTACTCCTATTGAAAAATATTATATTGAAGGGATGGATTTATTGGAGGGGAAATACCATTTAGCCAATGCTAATTTGCCTGCCAATGCTGTTTCTAAAGTTCAGATTTTAGAAAATCATCAACCAATACGTCTTTTAGACAGTGTTTCCTTTTCTAACAACACCTCTCTAAATATCAAATTGAAACGCGCCATTGCCGTAACAGGAACGGCAAAAACAGGAGTTGGGATACATCCGACCTTATGGGAATTCAACGCAACTCCAATGTTATTTTCGAAAAATAAGCAAATGATTTCCTCTTACCAAACTAACAACACGGGTAATGATATTGCTACTCAGATCAAAACACTGACTATCGATGCTTTGTTGGAAGAGTTCGATGATGCTAAAAAACAGTGGGTAAACATCCATCAACTCAGTCCACCAAATTTTGAGAAAACAAAATGGTTAAACAACAAAGCTCACCTAGTTAGTACTAACTATTTACAACGGTTAAAGAAAGATTCAGATTTAAAAATAAACTTATCTTATAGTAAGGATCAGCAAGTTTATCAGGGTACTAGTAACACTACCTACCTTACGAATGCAAACGCAATACGCACCACAGAAAAAACCTATAACTCTTTAAACTTTGAAACCTTCAAAGGGAAGGTAATTTATACCAACAATTCTAAAAACTCTTATTTTAAAAACGTAAGTGCCTTTAAAAAGTATTGGGATACTCAACAAGGGACTCTTGTTTTTAATGGCACCCCTTCACAACAACAGGCTAAAATACCAGAACTAGCCATAAGCAATAGGCTAAAATGGATACAACCCATAGGTAAACAACTCCTGAACATTAAATCTATTATTCACTATTCCTCTTCTCCACAAGAGCTCGTATTTGATCAGGTTCAATTTGAAGATGTACTCAACAGCGGGAATACGTATGATAAACTTCGACAGACTGTGAATTATCGAAGGTTCTATACTCGTAATACTGTTGGAATGACCAAAAAATTCAATAACTTCAGTTTTACTCCGGAAGTGGGAGTTACACTGCAACAACAAAAACTTCAAAGTGCTATATTTTTAAGTGAACTAGGGAAAACCAAACAACTAACAGGTAATTTTATAAATGAACTCCAACATCAGGAACTTCAATTGTTTGCGAATATTGCTAGTCAGTATCAGCAAGACCGCTGGAAAATCCAACTAGAAACGCCTTTCCGATTGTACAAAATAGACCGAGAAGATCCACATTTGTTTAAACAGGAGCAGCTTAACAGGTTCACTTTTCAACCGCGAATTTCAGTAAAAAGAACCTTAAATAAGTACTGGAAAACGACCTTAGTTGCTGGCATAAAAAACAGTTTTGGTGAGCTAGATCAGCTGCATTACGGCTACCTATTACGCAATTATAGAAACATACAACGCTACGATACCCCCTTGTTGCAACGATTACATCAAAATTCCTCCTTAGGAATCGCCTATAGAAATCCACTGAATTCCCTTTTTATCAATGGAGTATATACCTATACGCACACTTTACAAAACCTACTATTGGGAAATCAAATTAATAATAATGGTAGCATTGCACTCAACTATAAACAACAGCAAAACACAGCGAATAGCCATTCTTTGAGCATTCATGCAAGTAAATACGTAAGTCGTTTAAAAACATTGGCTTCTCTCACTGTAGATGGGGGGTTTTTCAGTAACAAACAATTACTTAATAGTAGTATGATTACTGTTCGTAATCAAAATATCCAATTTGAAACCAACATTAACAGTGAACTTAACGATTGGTTGCACCTCAACTACCGCAACAGCTTTAATTTTTTAAAAGCATTTATCGGAAATCAACCTGCTTTAGCTACAATTGTTACACAGAAACACGCCGTAAATATCGATTTTCACCCCTTAAAAAATCAATATATCGGTTTAAAATCGTCGTACTACCACAACAATTATTCAGCGAAAAATAATGCCACGTATTTCCTCAATGCTCATTATCGCTATACATTCTCAAAAAGTGGTATTGACCTTGAAATTCAATGCACTAATATTTTGAACTCTGAAGCGTTTACCACCGCCCAGAACGATACGTATTTTTATTCAGAAAGCAACTTTCAATTAAGACCTCGTCAAATAATCGCCTTGGTAAAATTCAGCTTCTAATTCACCAACAATCCCCCCCTTTTATTTTTCACTTTTTTCATGAATGCATTGGATGACTGTAAAATATCTCTCGCTAAGTTTTCAATTTCCTAACCAAGGCGAGGTAACGTTTTCTCCTTTGTATTTAAAGAGTATATTTACCACCAGCAAAAGGGCTTAACTATACCTTAGAATTACCTGTACTATGAGCTTTACATTTATTGAACTTTTGAGTATTTTTTCCGTCTTCTTATTTGTATCCTTCTCAGGATATCTACTAAGTATCCCCTCAAAGAAAAAACTCAGCAATCAATTGTTTGCCTGTTATCTCCTGATAATCGCTCTAGACATTTCAGCTTTCTTTTACCACAAATTCATCCAGCTCCCCCTCGCTCTTGAGATGATCCGTATAGAAGGACTTGCAGGTCTAAAGTCACCTATGCTGTATTTGTACATTTTATCGGTACTGTACGATGACTTTAGCTTAAAAAAGAAACACCTGTTATTTTTTATCCCTCTACTAATTAATTTTATCGTTTTAATACCCGCCTTCTTTAATCAGTCTTCAAGTGTACAAAACGAATTTTTCCAACAATATACCTCACAACCCGCGGCAATATTTATTACCTTTTTCGGCTATCTAGTCGGTTTTTCCTTTTTGTTCGTTGAAATTTATCAGGTGCGACGATATGGTCTTATTGTAAAACAGCACTATGCCAACGCTGCAGCACTCAACAACTACCATTGGCTTAAGCAATTTCTTATTGTAGATGTAATCATTTCCGTGATTACCTTCGTAAAAAGCTATTATAGATTCACTTCAGAAAGTGCCACGACTGTCGATTCATGGCGTATTGTGACCCTTATCTTAATCGTTCTGTTTATTTCATGGCTCTTTAGTAAAGCGCTTTTTGCTCCCAAACTATTTCAAGGCATCAATGCAGCGCTCACTCCCATGGAAGATAATCATAGTACTCCTACAGACGAACGCATTCAAACGTTAAATACCTACCTAAAAACGGAGAAACCCTATTTAAATGCATCCCTAACGATTCAACAATTGTCCGATGCAATGGACATACCCGTACGTGAACTTTCAGGAATTATTAATCAAGAAACGGGCAAACACTTTTTCGACTATATCAATGAATTTCGAATTAACGACGCGAAGGAACTTTTAACCTCTGATCAGGATTTAACAGTGTTAGAAATCCTCTATGATGTCGGATTTAACTCAAAATCTTCTTTTTATACAGCCTTTAAAAAAGAAACCAACCAAACCCCAACAAGCTACCGAAAATCAACCACTTAACACTAGTACGACTAAAAGTCGAACGCTTTTATCACTAAAAAAACAGTTCGACTTCCTGTATTCAAACCCCTATTTCTCAAAGTTGTTTCACTTTTGTCTCGAACAAATAAAACAACCATGAAATCAGTTACTATAGTTATCACATTTTTACTTATTTGCTATTCGAATAGCAAGGTGTACTCACAAAAGAACACGACCAAGTTTCCAGAATACGGTCAAATTGATTCTTTATTTAACAGCCTCTTTAAAGCCGATAAAACAGGAGCCTCATTTGCTATTATCAAAGATGGAAAAACCCAGTACCAAAACAGTATTGGATTGGCAAACTTGGAACACGGCATCCCCGTAACAAAAAAGACCGTCTTTCCAATAGCCTCGGTTTCCAAACAGTTTACAAGTTTCCTTGCCTTGAGCTTGGAAAAAGAAGGAAAGTTATCTATGAAAGACAATATAAAAAAGTACCTACCTGAACTGAAAATGCTCCCCGACAATATATGTTTAGAAAATTTGGCCAATCATACGCACGGACTTCCCAACATCCACGAATTAGCAGGACTCAAAGGTATTTTTCCAAACAAAGCCATGAATCATCGTGAAATTGTAGCCTTTTTACTGAAAATCAGAACGGTGAATTTCGAAGCAGGAACTCAATATCAGTACGGGAATACAGGATTTATTCTCCTTGCTGAAATTATTGAACGCATAGAAAAGAAACCTTTTCCGGAGATTCTTAAAGAGCGAATTTTTGCTCCTTTACAAATGAATAACAGTGCCGCAATAACCGATATGACGACAATCGTTCCGAACAAAGCCTATTCGTATCGCAGTACCAATGGTGGTTATAAAGTATTGCCAGCGACCCTAACTGCAGTAGGTTCGGCAGGGATCAACACCACGATAGAAGATTTTAGCAAATGGGCTCAATACTTCCAAAAAAGTCCCGATGCCACTCAGAGCATATTTCAAAAAATGCATGTTCCAACCGTGCTAAAAAACCGACGTCAGATTGGATATGGACTTGGTTTACAGTTCGAAACTTATAAAGGTATCGATATCGTATTTCACGGTGGAGGAAATGCTGGGTACACCTCATACATACTTCACGCTCCTAAACAAAAACTATCAATGGTCATCATGACAAACACGAACAACTTTTTGGGGTTTGATATGATTTACGGGGCCATAGACCTATTGCTCAAACCTTATTTTACTAACGCTCCAAAAAAATCGAAACCTACAAAGGCTACCTTGAAAAAATTTGCTGGTGTTTACGAATTTCAACCGGGAAATTACTTTGAATTACTCGAAAAAAATGGAGTCCTTCATTTTAGGTCTTTTGGCTCAGAAGAATCAGCTCCATTGCCCCATCTTACGGGAACTACCTATACTTTTCCCTTTATTCCCTATTCAAAAATTCATTTGTACGATGGTAAATTTGACTTTAGGATTGCAGACTTTACTTATGAATGCCCCAAAATTGAAACGCCGAATCTCTCAAAAATAACAGTGAACGTCGGAGGAACCTATTTTAACGACGCCTTTAACATCTATTTAAAAATCATCATTGAAGACGGAAAGGTCTACGTCATTAGAGAATCAGGGGCAAAAGTTTTACTACAAGGTAAATCGGAAAACTGCATGTTCGCACAGCCTATTGGTGAGTTCAATTTTCATAGAGATGAATTAGGAGCAGTTAAAGCGTTTAAGCTATCTGGACAAAACTTCAAAGGTCTGACATTCCTAAAAAAATAATCCATACAGTTTTCGGTGAATTAGAAATAACTACTTTCACCGAAAATGCTTATTGTGTATATTTGAACATCATCAACAGATACATGCTATGATTTCAGAAACTCCCTTAACACAAATACGTAAAATTATCTCCCGACAAGCGGCATCGTCTGCAATTGAATTTCTTGCGAGTAAAGAATCGAGTATACAAAACCTTCGATGGACTGATGGAAAAGATAACTATCACATATACGAATCAGACACTGCGGTAAAAGACAATGGTATTGCTTGGTATCAATGGAGCGACCGAGATCAGTTTCTCCTAGTTGTCTGCGAAGAGAACCAATATTTCGAATGGGAACCAATTACTTACAATCCAATATTTGGCTGTATTTGCATTCTTCTGGAATGGTATAAAGACCACCTACTATTCGCTTATCAAGAAAAACATTCGATTTATGTTTGTAGTTACCAAAATGGCGTTGTGAAAACCTTCGAGATTCAAGGGGCCGAAGTAGCTCGTAAAGACGAGCTTCTTTCTTATTTTAAATTTCAGAATAGAAGTTCCGAAGAAGTCCATCTACTACAACTTCCTAACCTTCAAACACTAGACAGTATTTCCAAAGAGGAAGCAGTTGCTAAAAACATTCTTCCAAAAGGAATTAACCAGCCGGAAGGATTCTTAGACCATACTCCATCCTAACTTCAAAATGCTCATGAAAACGCTACATAACTTTTCAAAAACACTAACAACCATAGTACTAGCAACTATTACATTGCTATTGAGTGGTTGTACTTATCAGGATCATAAAAACGCTTCCAAACCTAAAGATCGTTCAAAAGAACAGGTAATTGTAACCAATGATCCTAAAAAACTCGATTTAACCAAGGCACTGCGTTACCTTGACACCAGTAAAACTTCTGATAATTACCAAAAACTTCTATCAACGAGGCCTTTGCAATTACAAGAACAAATTGAATCACTCCATCGAGATCTACACTTAAAATCGACCATAGCAACTGCAGCACGCCACAATACTTTCAAAAAGTGGATTTGTCTAGAACAATATCAGGGCGAGTATGTTGTTTACGATCCTTGTGATGGAATTACTGAAAGTTTTATACTTCAAGACTCAGCTTTTATTGCCATCAAAAGGCTATCATATGAGATACATTTGTATTCCGAACCACCAAAATTTCAAGGAGACACTATTCATGCAGATTTGATAGCATATGGAAAAAATGGAGTTGCACTCCCTACCACATTACGCATACACCCCACAGAAACCAATGCTGTTTATTTGCTACAACTTACATCCAAAGAAAATGAGATTTCACTGTACATCACACCACAAGAAAAGGTGAATGGGTTCGACCTACTCGTCAACCACTGCCCGATTGAGAAAACGAGTGAATTCAATACTAGTAAGAATAAACAAAATCAGCATCGTTAAGTAACTTTGAAAATTTTGTACCTTCGTATGTGAACTAATCATTCAAAGGCTATGAATAAAATTAATAGGAAGTTGCTTGAATTTCTGGCAGAACACAGTGCTATCAGCAACAAAGAACTGACAGCCCTTTTTGAAAAAGAAGTGTATCCGAGTTCCGACTCCTGGTATCGATTTCTTCGAACAACTACCCTAGCATTAGGAATTGGTTTTTGTACATTGGGTATGTTGTTTTTCTTTGCTTATAACTGGGAAAACATCCATAAGTTTGTCAAAATTGGACTTATAGAAGGTTTGCTGATTGGTATATTAGTAGTAATACAATACGCTAAACTAAAAACCGACCTAAAAAACATGCTCTTAACAGCCGCAGCAATTATTATAGGGGTACTGTTTGCGGTATTTGGCCAAATTTATCAGACAGGAGCCAATGCCTATGATTTCTTTCTAGGCTGGACACTGGCCATAACCTGTTGGGTACTCCTATCTGATTACGCTCCACTGTGGTTGCTTTTTATAGTCTTGATAAATACAACGGCCTATTTTTACAGTGAACAAGTAGCGCTCTGGTCAAGTTTAGAAACTAGTTCGGTATTTATTTTGGGAAATGGACTATTTGTGTGTAGCGCTCTTTATTTAAAAAGAAAGGGAAACCACGTACCTAATTGGTTGATCCGCATTCTTAGTGTCGGTGCAGTATTTGTTATGACCTTAGGCATCGTTAATGGAATTCACACCGCTATAGATGATTTGTTATTTTTTGTTTTGCTCAGTATCGTAACAGTTTTGTATAGTTTGGCTTTGCTTTATGGTTATCAGGAGAAAAGTACATTTTATCCGGTGCTGATTACCTTGAGCTTTATGATCATCTCCACCAACTTTTTAATTCGTGCGTTTGAATTTGGGAATACCTTCTTGTTTCTGAGTTTTTACAACCTTATTGTGGCGAGTATTGCCACGCGTCAACTACTTAAATTGCAACAAACATGGAACGCCTAAACCAAATAACGCAGTACCTTCGCAATTACTACCCGCAGTTAAAAATTGATGAAGAAGCACTTTCTAAAGCCGTTCAAAAAAACAGCTTTTCTCCTTCAGATTTAGCCGTAAATATCTTGTCAATAACAGGAGCTATTTTTTCCGTTTTCTCATTCTTAGGCTTTTTATTTTTATTAAATATTTACGACAGTCCGTCGACCTTGTTTTTCTTGGGTGCAATCTTTATCACTTCAAGTATTGCCATAAGTTACCAAGTACAAAAACTTTTTTTAGATACAGTTAGCATCTCGCTCTTTTGCGCAGGGCTTGTAATGGTTGGCTCAGGTTTAGGATTACAAGATGCCACTTTAAATTCCATCCTACTGATTATCCTTGGAATTTCTAGCATTCCGCTTGCTATCAAACAAACAAAGACATTGACGTTTTTTAGTTTTATGATACTTAATGCCTGCGTTCTCGGACTTATCTTAACTAATAAAGCCTATAGTTTGATACCTATATACATCACCATAATTGCGAGTTTATTGAGTTACTTCTGCTATTATGAAGGTCGTATGTTGACATCGAACTCCCTAAGTCGACGATTGTATTCAGTTATTCGAATTGGACTTATCTGTTCACTAGTCTTAAGCTTAGTACTCATAACACATGCCCCTCAGTTCAATATGACTATTCCTTTTATTTGGTGCACATCATTGGTATTAATCGTGTTGAACCTCATTTTCGCTCATCGTATACTCCTTCGACATGAAATAACCAATCGCAAGAAACAATGGATGTTTTTCGTAGGTTTTAGTATCCTTCTTTTTCCTACTATCTATGCCCCATATATTTCTGGCGCAATACTACTCATACTGTTGAATTACAGCATATACTATAAAACAGGATTGCTTATCGGAGGACTTTGCCTCTGCTATTCCTTAGTACACTACTATTACGATTTAGAACTGAGCTTACTTTACAAATCTGGATTACTCTGTTTATCTGGAAGCTTACTACTTCTGTATTACGCACTACTATCACGAAAAATAAAACGCAATGAAAAAATATAAATGGCTAATCATCTCCCTAAATTTGCTGCTTGTACTCGTTATGTTCAATCGTAATGTGTTTCTAAAAGAACATACCATTTCCGATGGACAACTCGTGTTGTTTGAGTTGGCTCCTGTTGACCCTAGATCATTGATGCAAGGTGATTATATGCGATTGAATTATGCCATCGCAAATGACGAATGGAATTCTTCTGTTCCTGAGCATAAAAGAGGGTACTGTATCATTACTCTAGATAAGAACCAAGTAGCGAAACGCGTGCGTTTACAGCAAGAAAAAACACCTTTGCATGCAGGAGAAATAGCCATACGCTACAACCTCCATCCCTCACAAAGAATTTCAATTGGTGCTGAATCCTTTTTTTTCCAAGAAGGAGAGGCAAAAAAGTATGAAAAAGCAGCCTATGGGGCACTAAAAATAGACAGTCAAGGCAATAGTGTACTGATCGGGTTATCCGACATTGATAAAAAGCTCATCAAGTAAATTTGCTAAATACTACCTACCCATGAAAAAAGAATATAAAATACCGAAAGGGCTGGCAATATTCACCTATATCGCTTGTGTATTGATGAGTGCATTGAGCATTGCTCTCCTTGTCATACCCTTTATCGATGAAGACATGAATATCAATATTGCTTACTTCACTAGCCCCCTTGCTTTAGGCCTACTCACCGTAATGATCATCGCCCTTATCGATACTAAAAACTCGAGGATTATCCTCACAGAAACCAGCCTAAGTATAAAAAGTGTTCTAGCAAATCGCACCTTACACAGTCAAGAAATTGCGGGCTATAAAAAAGATCAAAATTACCTTGTTGTATACCCCAAAACAAGACTGCTTAAAAAGATCAAAATTAGCTTGTTCTATGGTAATATTCATGAAATAGAAAACTGGATCACAACAAAAGTACCAGATTTAGAACATCAGCAACAGCGAATAGAATTAAAAAATGTTTTAAAAGACTCCCGTTTAGGAACAACTAAAAACGAGCGTAAGAAACGCTTAAAACAGGCAAAATTTGCTAGTAGAGCCTTTAATATCCTTGGTACTTTAGGCTTTTTCGGAGTCGTTTTTTTACCTCTACCAGTTTCTATCCGCCTCTGTATTTTCACCTGCTTACCCCTTTTCGGTATAGGACTTATGCTGTATTATCGAGGACTGATAAGAGTTATGGATGAGGAAAAAAGTAGTTTACCGAATATAAATCTAGGAATGACCATGGCCATCTTTGGACCATTATTAGTAGTGATGTTTAGCGTTTCTATATATGATTTTTCCAATATGTGGTTACCTGTAATTGCTCTGGGTGTACTTTGTACCCTATTGGTTGCAAGAGCAACTAAAGAATTGCAATTTACATCGTGGAAAAGAGGGTTTAGCTCGCTTTTTATCAGCCTCTTTTTTATGGCTTATAGCTATACGTTTCTTTGTGTTTTAAATTGCATATTCGATACGAGCCGCCCAAAATCCTACCAGGCAAAAGTTATGGATAAATGGAAAAGCAGCGGTAAGACCACGAGTTATAATATCAAAACTAGTAATTGGGGGCCAGAAGGTTTCGATCGAAGCATCGATATTTCAAAAAAGTATTACGAACAGGTTTCAGTGAACGATAGTATAATACTCACGTTGAAACAAGGATTTCTTCATATTCCGTGGTTTTACGTGGAAAACGATAATCGCTAGTTCATTAAATACAACTCCCCCAATAACCAACCGTCATATGTATGAAAATTTTATACCTTCCGTAAAAAATTGTTTATATCCTAAATTCACATAAGCGTCATCCAATCAATTGTAGAGTTTGTTGGTAGCTAGGTGAGTTTCACAAAAATTAAGACTATGAAAACCTATACCGTTCATTTGGTAAAAACGTCAAAGTTCACTGCTTTTAAATCACTTTGGTCCCCTCCGAATCCAATTGATATCAGAGGAATGCTGAATATTGAATGTATGAGAGGAATGACCTTAGGGGCTCCTTTATTTTCCTTTCAACGAATATTGCTTCAACAACTCGTCGTATTTATAGCTTGGGAAAACAGCGAAGCAATCGATGATTTTTTGGAAAATCACTCTTTTGGGAAACTATTATCTGAAGGGTGGTACGTTAGGCTTGCGCTGGTTCGTCAATGGGGATCTTGCTATCCTTATCAAAATCTGGATACCGAACAACAGTCATACAGTTCTCAAGATCCTATTGTTGCTCTTACTCTAGCCCGAATGAGCCTATTTCAATTACCGCGATTTTTGCATTGGGGAAGGCCCGCAGAAAAACTTGTTCGAGACGACCAGACTGCTCCCCTAGCTATTGCAGCAATTAGATTACCAAAAACCATCGCGACCTTTTCAGTTTGGAAATCACTCGATGATATGTTGAATATGGTGCATGGAAAGAACGCTGTTGACGCCCCTAAAAGACATGCCGATGCCATGAAAGAACGTCGCCGTAAGAATTTTTATGACGAGTTTACCACATTGCGGTTTGTCCCAATATCAGAGCATGGAACGTGGAATGGAAAACATTTTTTCTCTATTTAATCTTATAGCGATTCATGATTTTTACTTTTGCGAAACCCTTTCAAAATATCTTAGATTGGTGTACTCAACAATGGGTTGTTTGGAGTGGAACCAAGTTTGTACCTGAGCAAACCCCTTGGCTGAAAACCCCCATGGGGAAACCCAAAGTAACCGGAAGAGATTATATTCAGGCTCTCTGCGACAAAGAGGGACTTAACATAAGTCCTACCTCCAAGCATCAAGGGCTAATTACTGACTTTTCCAATTTGCAATTAGACGAGGAACAACTGACAAAACTCCCAAAAATCATTCGTGATTTTTATGAGAAAACCGCCTCTTTTGAACTTGATTTGAGCGTTCATTGGTCTCCCTGGTTTATTCCTTTTAATTTTTTAGTGAAGACCTTGTTTAGCAATAGAATCCAACAACTCAACATCCCCTATTCCTACTCCAAAAGCACAGATGTCCTGAATAACGAAATCATACATTTGCATAACAAGGAAACAAATAGCCTTGAACGAGTATTCTGGTTTCGAACTCTTGGCCCAAAGAAAACCATTGTATATGCTGGTATTTACAGTAGTTGCAGACTTAAATCTGGTCGGACTAGTATTCAGGCAGTATTCCCTCTACCCAATGGAAATGCTACGGTTTTGTTAAGTCCAAAAGTTACCGATCAAGGTAAGTTCATTCTTACTGCAAAAGGCAACAAGTTCGGAGATCCTGGATTCTATTTTACATTACAAGATGCCCAAGGTAACTATTGGGCAAAGTACATTCCAAGTTTTAAGGATGAATTGATTATGGAAGCTCTCCATGATGAGATCATAGCACATCAGAAATTTTCTCTCTGGGGATATGAAGTCCTTACCTTGAGGTATAACATATATCAGAGTATCGGTAAAAATCCCCCTTCAAAGTAGTTCTTGAAATTTTCACCGATCCCCAACAAAAAAGGTGATTGGTACATTTATATTAAAATGAAAATAACTTGTATTACAAATACTCCCCGTCTTTTCATCGAATGCAACCGTAAAAATAATTATGTATGGCAACGGTAAACATCTTTAGTACCTTTATTATGCGCTACAGATATGCTATTAAAGAAGGTCACTATGAGGAGGAACGATTTATTTGAGGAGGGACCATTTATTTGAGAAGGTGTTATTTAAGAGGGGGACAATTGAGGAGGGGGACATTGAGGAAACGCAATTTGAGAAGAGGCAATTTTGAGGAATGACAGTGTGAAGAGCGACAATTTAAGACGGAAACTTTGAGGAGACAACATTTGAGAAGAGGCAATTTGAGGAAGGAACTTTTGAGGAGACGACATTTGAGAAGAGACAATTTTGAGGAAGAGACGATTTGAGGAGACGACATTTGAGAAGAGAGAATTTGAGAGGAGACAATTTTGAGGAAGAGACGATTTTGAGGAAGAGACAATTTGAGAAGAGACAATTTTAAGGAAGGAACTTTTGAGGAAAGACAATTTGAGGAGGTGTACGTATTCAATAAGTGAATTTTGAATAACAACATACTGATTGTGTGCATATTTTTAGAAGAAGTTCATATTTAGTTGACAAACATTAAGTAGACTTCTTTTGGATATTGGCATATTCTAGGCAGAGGTACATGTTGGTTTGACAAACTTCAAGTAGATATTTATTGAATGTTAGCATATTTTGGAAAAGGCATTTTCAGAGAAAATTAATTCAAAATATGGAGAGTATTTTAAAGGGCACTAATTGGAAGTGAATCTTTGAAAAGTATAATCTGAATTACTCAAAAATAAAAGAGCTTTTAGAGGAAGCTACAAACTTCCATCCTGTCAGCTCCATTAATAAATGGAGAATAAATTTTAATGAAAGGCATTCGAAACAGTATAAGAATGACTTTAACAAAATAACGGTACAGCAAGTAATTTCACTTGAATACCTATAACAATTTCACATACCATAGTGACTAAGGGATTTCTAAAACACCCTAAACCGATTGGTGAAACGGTAAAAGAACCAGTGAAATTGACGTTGAATAAAAAATATCTTGAAAAAACACATTCATAACATTACTTGACTATTACTACCTTCCTAGTTAAAATTGAGTGAAGCAACAAATACAATTCTATTAATTTAAAAAATTACAATTATGAAATTTAAAAGAAAACTATCAAACACCCCTAAAGCAAACTTAACAGCCAAAAATTCATCAACAGAAACTACTATTGATAAATCATACATCGATATGATAACCCCTCTTGTACATAGAGCAAAAGAGGATGATGGGTTCAGAGAAATTGAAGAAATTCTAGAAAAGTATGGCCTTTCTAATTAAAATTTCCCCTGTAGCAGAAAAAGATTTGGTGTTGGCCTTTTATTATTTTGAATCTCTAATCAAGGAAAGAGCATTTTGAGATGAATTAGCGACTTTGTTGAAATACTTAAGAAAGAATCCATATTTATTTCAAGTATACTACAAAGAAGTTAGAATCGTACATTTTACGAAATTCAATTTTTCAATCCACTACCTCGTTTCCAATGAAACAGTGTACATTTTAAGAATACTGACACAAAACAAGAACCATAATCCAAACTCTTGGAACCTACAAAAGATCTTGATTATGTTTTTCTTAACCCCATCAATAACGGTGCAACCAATAAAAAGAATTGCAGTTAATTCAATACTATATTCCGCAACAACGGGATAAATATTTACTCAGCGGGCTGTATAAAAATTGATAATATTCTATGTGTAATCCTTAATTCACTTTCTTTTTCTTTCTTCGGATGAGTTCCTATAATTACCAACCTATAGGGACTCATCTCTCTTTGATTTTGACTGACCAATAACTCATACAACGGGAAAGTAAAACATTTTTTTATATTGCAGCTTCTACAAAACCATATATTTATCTTATATGAGCTTGAATGTATCGCTTAAAAAACTCTATGAAAACGAGAATTACTCAACCGTCATTGAACAAATTATTGATCTTCCGAAAAATTTACAATCTTATCAAGTTGTCCTTGTCCTAGCAAAATCTTATATCCACCTTAAAGACTATCAGAATGGATTAAGCAGCCTAAACACCATAGCAAAAAAAGGGACAGATGATGGTGATTGGAATTTTTATCGTGGTTATCTGGAATTTTTACAATTGAATTATGATGATGCCCTTCACTATTTTAAAAAAGGTAGTCGTCTTGGTAGTAAAAGCGCAAAAGGTTTTGCCGAAATCTTAGGTGATTATTTTGATCGTCAAAAAAACCCACCTCCAAAGGAACAGCCTCCAAAAAAAAGAGAGCTACTGACCATCAAAAGAAAAGATAAACTCAAAGAAGTTCTTATCCAACTACATAAATACCTTCCAGAAATAGAACCAAATATTCCCGTTGACAAGATTGAAAGCTTTATTGATACACTCCTTGTTCAACTTAACCAATCTAAAATATCATGGCCACTTGGAGTTGAACTCATTAATGACACCCTACATCTAAAAAAACACGATGATACGCAACTTTCAATGCAATGTTGTAAGCGTATCCTCAAATGGATATCAAACAATTATAACACTGCCCCCTACACTAATCTGGACAAGCAATGGAGCTCCCAAAAAGAAACATATACAAAAGTGCTTTCGTGGACTGATCAATTGGTGAGCCTAATACACTCACTATCAAAACAAACCGATACTACCCCGCTATTAACATATATCCAACAACAGAGCATAAACGAATATGAGAAAAATCGAATAACATCACTTATATCATATCTAAACAATCCGGATTCAAAACGTTTCTCCTGTGATCTATCGCTTTCAGAAAAAACCAAACTACTAGCACGGGTCAATGACTATTTCGCTACACAATACCAAACAAATAGTAGTCCCTATGAACTTGTGGGATTGATAGAAACTATTCAAGAACACAACCTTTGCTATACCATGCATTGGTGTCAAAAGTCAGATATATATCTGTCACCCGTCAAACGCGGTGGTTGGGT
Source organism: Tenacibaculum litopenaei (assembly GCF_964514025.1). NCBI lineage: Bacteria > Pseudomonadati > Bacteroidota > Flavobacteriia > Flavobacteriales > Flavobacteriaceae > Tenacibaculum > Tenacibaculum litopenaei. The sequence goes on along the minus strand of NZ_CAZEQT010000005.1, from coordinate 188,517 downwards.
AGGTGCTGGCCCTATGATGATTTCAAAGACTACAGAACACATGGAACAAATGGGCTCCTCCCCTGGCGTCGACTGGATACACCTTTTTGAATTAAAAATTCAAAATCAAGAGGAGTACTTTTCCTTAGAAATTCCTTTCACAGAAAACTACAAAGCCCACTTGTTGAAAATTCTTGAACTGACTGAGGAACAAATGAACGAACTGATCAATGGTGACAATATTCTATGCCTCAGTGAAACTAAAAGCTGGTGTGATTCATCCCCTAGTTTTTCTTCAAAAATGAAAGAGTTAAAAAAACAACACATTCCTCATGAACTAAAAATCGCTATAAGATTAATTGACAATGAACTATAAACTAAAAATACGCTTATGAAATCTTTACTTTTGAATGCTAAACATTGGCAACTATTTGTACTACTATTTATCGCTCCAGCACTCTTAATGTTAGGAGCTATGGCCATTTTAATTCCAACTATCACCCAGCATACGATTACCAACGTTAACTCTATTTTTGAATATTTTTCCTATTTACCTTTATTGATATTACCCTTTATTCTAATTCAAATTGCTTGGCATTGGTATTCTCTACATCTAGCAACTGAAGTCTTGAGTCCCGAATTCAAGCCTTCATTCAAGCGATCCAAAATGGCTTTAAGTTACCTTATTGTTTATGTTTGTCTCTACATGCTTCTATTCTCATTTCTTACAAGACATATCCAAATAAATCCCATAACAGCTGAAAACATCGCTACTACATTAGGAATCTTTTTCCTAATGATCCCTTTACATTTACTCGCTGTATTTTGTCAATGTTACACTTTCTATGCCCTAGCAAAATCTATAAAAACTATTGAGTTAAATCGTAAAGTAACCTTTTCTGACTATCTTGGAGAGTTTCTTTTACTCTGGTTTTTTCCCGTGGGCATCTGGATCCTACAACCAAAAATTAATGCAATTCTGAAAAACAGAAGGACATCAATTGATGCCACTCGTAATTCCCTCCAATAATCCTGTTTTAAATCATTCAAATTTATGAATTCAAAATGTACAACCATGATCAAAGCAAGGGTAACCACATCAATACCAGTAACTTTTAAACATTAATAATCAAAAAATTAATTGTTTTTTAATATATTGTTGAAAATAAATTATCAAACATTATGCTTAAAAAATTTGCAATTACCAAAGAAGAACAAAAAAAAATTACTGGAGGAACTGCTAGTTCACAACCTTATGAATGTGAACCAAACGGACAAGTATATTGCCCCAATACTGGGCGATATGTAAGGTGTAATTATCCAGGACCATCATATTGTTAAAAAAATTGTTCTTTGAAGTCAGTCTGCACAGCTTGTAGGCTGACTTTTAAGTATTCGTGCTGCGTTTATCATACCTCTCTTATTAAACAGCTCGTATTCATCCGAGAATACCTTTTTTTAATTACGACTTCAATAAATACCCTACAATACTACATTGCCTACTCTTTATACTTCTTGCATACTATTTTTCACCTTTTCTCGAGCTAATTAAACCTCTAAACTCTTTATTTTCCAATTGCCTTTTCCGAAAGTCAACAAATAAAACCTTCTGAATTCAGAGCTTGACATTTTTTTTCATATTCCATACTAATCCTAAAAAAAATGAGTTATTAAAATAAAGACTTATGCTATTCTTCATCACTGAAGAAGCAATTGGAAGAATAGCTCCTAACTATATTACACATGTATACTTCAGTTGTTATCGGTAACGATAATTGCTGAAGTTTTTTTATTTTAAAAGCTTAACTTATGAAATATCAAAACAGTTTTTTATTTCTTTTACTCTTAATTCCGATGTTTTTCTCTTGCAATGATTCTCAGATGGATACTCGGCCTACTACCACCCAGCGTCAGTTTGGAATTTTTAGAGTACAACAAAACAATACCACAGTAATCATGGATGGGACTATTAACAGCTCCTCTTTACAGAATTTCAACGCTTTGGTCAGGGCCTTTCCAAAAATTAAACACATTGATCTAAGAAATTGTGATGGCTCTTCTGACGACATTATAAACCTACAACTGGCTAAGCTCATCTATGACAAAAAACTCTCTATTCATCTGGTATCAAACGGAACCATTGCTTCGGGAGGTGTAGATTTCTTCTTAGCTGGAGCCAAAAGAACAAAAGGGAGTCAAACACGTATTGGTGTACACTCATGGGCAAACGGACATGCAACGGCGACGGACTATGCCGTAGGTCATAGCAATCACCTTCCATATATCAATTATTACGTATACATTGGGTTTACACAAAAAAAAGCCGAAGAATTTTATTATTTCACCATCAACGCGGCACCGGCTATGTCGATGCATTGGATGACCGAGCATGAGATTCAAAAATACGGTATTTTGAAAAACTAAAAAGAACTATTAGCTCATTAAAACATAGGTTATTCATCAGATTTCATGCTGGAAAGTCACTGCATAATCATGACTTGTTATTTACAAGACAACATAACATCAAAAACTTTATGCAACGTACAAAAAACAATTACAATTTGATGTTAATACGAAACACTTGCTCGTAATTAGATTATTGGTTTGCTACATTTAGCAAATAAACACCTAAAAATGATGAAACTCGATCACGTGCTTATTCGTGTGGCCAACTTAAACCAAGCCATCATGGATTTTAAAACTATGGGATTTAACACCTACCCAGGAAACTCAAAAAAGCATTGTCATCATGCAATGATCTATTTTTCAGATGAGACTTTTATAGAACTTGTGGATCCAACGAAATTTCCATACTTGTATCGATGGCTCGCTAAGCTAGGGATTTTAAGTAAACTCGGCCCTTTGTTCAAACGTTTTGGAAAATACGCGACGACCAACAACCTTTTTATTGACTAAGCTTTGTTGGCAGATCCTTTTGAAGAATTTTATGAGAGCGTAACAAATAAGTCCAAGATTCTAACGATGCGTAGAAAAAACCACCTTGGCCAAAAACTAACTTGGAAATTATTTGCTTTTAAAGAATTAGAACTCCCCTTTGTTATGTCGGAGTATTTACCAGAGCGATTACCAGAACCCTTTGCAGATGAACATCCTAATGGAGTGCAAGGAATTGATATATTGGAAATTTCTGCAACAAAAGACTTCCTACAAACCTTTTCTAAACGATTTGACATTCCTCTAACTTCCGATAACAGTTTTTCATTAAAAAACACCCAAATCAATTCGGTAAACCAAAACCGAAACAGTTTAAACAGTGTTATTCTCAAAATTGAGTCCAAAAACACTACTATCGACAAAGAACTATTAAAAAAATACGGATTACAAATAGTTGCTACGACTTACGACCAATAGTGCTAGGAAGATACGTAGGCCTGTCCAACCATGCGTCGAACCACAAGGTGATGAAAAGGTTTTATCAATGTCATATACGCCCTACCAAACCAATTGTTATAGGCCACTAAGGTAGTTACTTTAATATTGTACTTCTCTGCAGTATTATCCCAAATCCGTACCCTAAAATTTAGGTGTTTATCGTCCAAGCCTAACACAATCTCATCAGTATTCAAGCAAAATACCTTGAATAACCCCACATATCCACCCTCCTTCAATTTTGGTGCATCTCCTTCGGGAACAACTGCCTTCAAACCAGCCAATCGAACCATAAAATTCCGTACTTTGAGCAAGGATCTAATCCACAGTGGTGCGTAGGAAAATATCAAATTTGCAACTTCTTCTAAAGAATTTTCCCTATTGGTTGTAGCATAGGTATCCGCATATTCTAAATTTTCTAATAGGTCTTTCATTTCATCAAAAGATGTAACAGGTTCTCTGACAGTTTTCATAAAAAATTGAATTTAGGTCAAATGTACTAATTATAGGTCATAATTACTAATTCATATGCATTTTTTTTGTACCTTTCAAAAAAAAATCCATGTTTGAAAAGCTAAAACTATCCGCGTTATTCTTGATTGTTCTTGTCTCATGCACCAAAGCTCCTGCTGAAAAAACGGCCCAAAAAGAGCCAAACACAATTAGTAACACTTCAATCATACAAAAACAATCTAAAAAAGAGATTGTACCCTATAAAAAACGTTTAGAAGCTTTTGCAGACACCCTCAACTTCATGAATTGGGTTTCAGACCACAAAAGATTAAAACGTCTTAACTTATACCCGGCCTTAGTTCAAGGAGAAGTTGCTTACAGTAGTAAAGAAATCCCTTTTTATAAAGTCAATTATAAGCAAAGTGACATCGGACAAGGTCGATTTTTTGAGTTACTTAAAAAGGAGGAACGAACGTTAGATTTAAAAATGTTTCGTGAAGTTCGCAGTATCTGGGCCTATTTTTACAAAGAAAAGGACGCTGAATATTCTATGCCTGACGGTGTTATTGAACAATGGGAATTCGCTACATCAACGCAAGCCCAAAAAGCTCTCCAACAATTATACCCAGCCAGTAAAATAATTTACTTCAACACCAAACCTTACCTTTGTCAGATAGATAACTATTTGTATATTTTTCACACAAGAGCAATGGCTTATAGTGACCCTCAAAAAAAGGTCTTTACCAAGTTCATCAGCACCTATAAGGGAGCAACCCAATACAAAGATTTGGCAAACAAAATAAAGTAGTTGCTAATGAAAGCTGTTGGTATTCGATGGGGATACACCTCTTTAAAATTTCTTTTACTAATTATTATAGCATACGGTTTTGCTCTTGAACCTTTGGTGGGGTTTTCTTCCAGTTATAACTGTGAACCTGAAACACCTGTTCATTTCGGAGCTCCATTCGTAAGCAAAAAATTTTCACTTGGCAGTTCTATGACTTTTCATTACAGTATTCTTGGACTCCTTATGAATACTCTTTTTTGGTTACTCATATTTTTAATCCTTAGGCATATATCTAAACTTTTAATAAAAAGAGAGCACTTCCGCCAGCTTAAGCGCATGGCCATGGGCTCAGGATTTTTACTTGCCTCTTTCGCAATTTACGGACAATGTATAACTTGTGAGCCTTCCTTCGGGCCAGAAGCTAACTACTGGTGGTGGAAAACACCTTGTGAACAAGTTAACACTACCCTCTTAATTCTGGGCACCCCATTATAGGAAATAAATTCCTTTCTAAGTATCTTACAACAGTAAACGCAGTTCTCATGAACCAATTAAAAATAATTACCGATCCACGAGTAATCATTACTTTTGAACGCTATCCGACTTTTGTACAACCGCAACTGCAGTCGTTACGTGAACTCATTGTACAAACAGCCATCGAATTAGAGGATGTAGTTGAATTACAAGAAACACTAAAATGGGGAGAGCCGAGTTTTATAACGCCCATAGGGAGCACTCTTCGTATGGATTGGAAGGAGAAATTTCCCGACCAATACCAACTCTATTTCCAATGTACGAGCAAACTTATTCCTACTTTTAAATCGGTATTTGGTAACCGTCTGCACTACGAAGGAACACGTGCCATTATTTTTAAATTAGATGAACCCTTTCCTGAAGAAATTGCCAAATACTGTATCCGTACTACCCTTCGGTATCACAAAGTAAAACAACTGCCCTTACTAGGAATGTAACCTAATTTACGTGAAATACCTCATAGTGTTATTACATCGTTCCCCTTAACCTACTATACTTCACCGTAAAAACTAATGAAGGACTGTAACACTGCCTACTAAAATCCACCTATGTTTATATTTAAACTCCGATTTGCATACAAGACACAATACATGCTTATTGAACCGAGAAGCCACGACTTCCTCTTGTTTTTAGCCCTTAACAGCCAAAAACTTCAAGCTACCAAGCAATAACTAGAAGTCACGCCTTATGCAATAACACCTCCATATCAAAGATTTACACTCAATCACTAACTAAAAAAGCACCATACCTAATGCCTGTAAATAAGTCATCTCATCCGCTACGAGCACATCTCGAAGAAATCATTGCCTTAACTGATACTGAATTCGACTATATCGCTAGCTTCTTTACCCATACTAAGAAAAGGAAACATCAATACTTATTACAAGAAGACGAAATTGCTTCACGTGAATACTGGGTAATCAAGGGCTGTGTAAAAAGTTGCTTTTACGACCTCAACGGGAAAGAGCATATCTTGTCATTTGCCATGGAAAATTGGTGGATTACCGACTATGAATCATTTATAAAGCAGACACCATCCAAACTATACATCGATTGTGTCGAAGATGTTGAGTTGTATTATATAACTCGAGAGGATAGAGAACAACTCACTAGAACATCTCATAAAATGGAACGCTTTTGGGCAAAAAAAAGCAAGTTTGGGAGAATTGCTTTACAAAATAGAATTCTGTCTTTACTTAAAGACAGCACCGAAGAACGATACTATCAGCTTCTGCAACAATATCCTTCACTTTTTCAGCGCGTATCCAAAAAATTAATAGCGGCCTATCTCGGAGTTTCAAGAGAAACCTTGAGCAGACTTCAACAAAAACATAAATAATTCATACGTGATTTAACTCACATATTTTTAGTGCGATTGGTCAAGGCAGTTTGATTGGAGATTGAGGAATTTTGTTTCTGAATCTAAACCAATTATTTATGAAAGAAACTATCAGAATATCTTCAGGGATATTACTAATTCGCACCATATTCAGTGCACTACTGCTATTTCATGGCTTTGCAAATTTTACCAGTGATTACAACTTTATCAAATCGGCACTCGCTTCCATTTCACTTCCTGGTAGTTTGGCTTACCTCGTATTTATATCGGAAATCATAGCTCCAATTGCTGTTCTTTCTGGTATCAAAGCTCGTTTTGCAGCAATGATTATTGTAATAAACCTAATTCTGGCCATCCTTATTTCTCACAGTCAGGAACTCACTGAGCTAAATGCTTTTGGAGGATGGGCTGTAGAGTTACAGGTACTCTATTTAACTGGCTTCCTAAGTATTGCAATACTGGGGCCAGGCAAGTTTAAGCTTAATTTAAAATTCTAAATCGATATGCCATTTGTAACTATCAAAATTACCGACACAAACGTCACTAAGCAACAGAAATCCGTTCTTGTAAAAGGGGTGACAGATTTACTGACCGAAACACTGAAAAAAGATCCCAAAACCACTCACATCGTCATCGAAGAAATACCTCTTGATAATTGGGGATACAACGCTAGCTTAACCTCTGAACTACCTTTATGAAAAATTCTATCAACGAAATTCAAGAAGTTCTCAACAATTACTTCTTAGCATTACACGAAGGAAATACTAAAAGTCTCCAATCGGTATTTATTGCAAATCCTTTCATTATGGGAGATAAAAAGGGAACCCTATACCATAAGTCATTTAAAGACTACCTAGAAGATGTGCGAAAAAGAACTAGTCCCAAAGCTCAACAACAACAATTTTCTATGCAAACGCACACTATTTCCGTCACAAAAAACATTGCGACCGCAACTGTACAGGTACCACTCTATGAATACAATTATTATGATGTACTTCATCTAGTGCACTTTGGGGGTTCTTGGAAAATAGCATCGAAAGTTTTTACTCATGTGTAATCAGAACACTAAAAAACCAGCCCGTAGTAAGGCTGGTTTCTTTCGTTTAAATCTCCCTTATGATTCTAAATGCCATTAGTATAAACTCGCATTTACAATTCACAAATCAAAGTTAGTTAAGCTCGTTTATCTCGACAAATAAACACTGTATACATTACATATACAACCCATACACAACACCTAGAAAAACAACACATTAACCTAAAACAACAGCAACCGTAAATTTCATTTTCTGGGCTGCAAAAAAAGTAGTAACTTACACAAAGGTAGTATCTTTGCATCCCTTTGATTTACTAATTTATGATGCTTTATGTCATATAATTTCCATATAAATATCAAGAATTCCCATTCTTTTTTTGGCTGCTTTTTACTCATACTGCTATGCACTAATGTTTGGGCACAGAAATCGATTACTCCTGAATGGCTCACCATTGAGAATGGCCTGTCGCAAGGATTCATTTCCGCAATGCACCAAGATGCTAATGGCTTTTTGTGGTTTGGAACTAAAGCTGGCCTCAACCGATACGATGGAAGGCATTTTAAGCATTTTCGAGATTCTAATATTGATATTACCAACCTTCAAAACGAACAAATACGAAGTATTACCGGAAGTACCGATTTTTTATTGATTGGAACGGAAGGCGACCTATATCTTTACCTGCCAAAATACGACTCATTTTACCCTTTTAAGTTAAAGTTTGGAATTGGAGATATCTTTAAAGTAGACGACACCACCTTTTGGGTGGCTGACACCGCTTTAGGACTTCATAAACTTAGCTTAACACAAAAAGGCAATTTAATAGGTGAGAATGCTATTAGCAGTTTTTCTATTGAGAAACTTATAGGAGCTTCTGTTAATCCTTATTTCAAACTTAGGCCTTTTAAAAATACTATGGTGCTCTTCCGACAAGTAGGTGATCATAAAGAATTGCAATTGTTCAATGTATCTAATGAGCAATTTCAAGCGCTACCACCATTGTTCGAATATCCCATTCCGTCAGAAATGAAAATAGGCTATGCGGTTCTTGAAAATTGTATTATTGCTTATACAGATTCCGCTATTTACCTGTGGAAAGCATCTCGATGGCAAAAAATTCCAATTCCCTATAAAATCAACAATGCCCTTGGACTCCCTAAAGCTAAAAAGCTCTTGCTTAGCACCAATGATCGTTACCTATTGTTCGATATTACTTCGGTGCAAACTGGCCAATTTCAACCTCAACAAGCAGAGCATTCCATCCTTACCCCAAAAACAGGATTTTACAATGTACTGGAAGATAACTCAGGAAATATTTGGATTGGAACGACAGGTTATGGCATCATGAAACTAAACCAGCGAAAAATGGCTATTCAGCATCATTTTGAAGGTGTTTCTATCTATGCTAAGCCTTTTGTTTCGCAATCAGGGACCGTTTTTATTTACAATCCAATGAACGAATCCAAACTCATTGTTCCTGGAAATAATAAAAGAGAAGTTCAAAAAATCAAATCCTTTGCTAAAAATCATCGGGAACTCCTCTTTCTTCAAAACACAACAAATAACGAATTATGGTCAGCGACCATCACGCCTACCCTAATTGAATTATACAGAGAATCTGCTACTGGGTTTACCCCGTTTTTAAAGATTCCGATAGATTTTCAGTACCACATACGATTGTTCGCTTTTACACCTGACCACCAAGAACTCGTTCTTGCCCTTGGGACAAAGATCATTGTGATAAATATGCTCCAAAAAAAATGGATTCAATACGACCACGGTTTGGCCTACGACTGGCTTTGTTTAACTCTAAGTTCTCCATCGACAATTTGGCTGGGCGCTGACCAAGGTCTGCTAGCCATTCAAAGAAACCAGCAAACATTCACCCATAAAGTATATACTCGAAAAAATACGGTACTCACCAACAATAAAATTAGTGCCATTCATCGCGATACGAACTCACCTACTCAGCTCTGGATTGGTACTAAGGGAGGAGGATTGTACAATTTTGATACAGAAAAAGAGAGTTTTACCAAAATAAACACTACCCCTGAATTTCCAGATGCTACGATTTACGGCATCCTTGAGGATACAGAAAATTTCTTGTGGCTCAGTAGTAACAACGGACTTATTAGGTATGACAAGGTAACACAACAGTATAAACATTTTACCAAAAACGACGGATTACAAGGCAATGAATTCAATACTTTTGCCTATGCACAAAATAAAAAAGGGCAACTATATTTTGGTGGAACGAACGGGCTGAATAGTTTTCATCCAAAAGACGTAAAAGACAATACTACGCTCCCCAAAGCTATGATAACTGATATAGCCATCAACAATATCAAATTACACGACAGTATCGCTCCTGAATACCTGCAAAACTTGCAGCTCGAATACCGTGAAAACAGTCTGAGTTTTTCCTTTGCTGCCACTGAATATACTGCTCCTTTCAAAAATACTTTTAGTTACTATTTAGAAGGTTCTGAACAGCCTTGGGTCCATACCACCACCGACAATCGAGCCAATTATCTGAATATTGCTCCTGGCGTCTATCATTTAAAATTAAAAACAGCAAATAGCGATGGATTGTGGAATGAACATTTCACGAGTTTAGCTATCAACATTCGACCTCCGTGGTATCAAACCTACTGGGCATACGGCCTATATCTACTGCTCATGGGCACCAGTGTGATTAGCATTGTTAAAATCCGAGAACAACGGATTAACAATAAACGAGAAAAAGAAAAAATCCAACTAGAAAACCAACTTCTAGAATCCAAAATAGCCAACAAGCAAAAGGATCTTGTTGATCTCGCCAATTCTATCACGGAAAACATAAAATGGCGAGACTATTTGATTCAAAATTTAAAGAAAATACAAGGTGCCAAAGGGCAAACCAAAAATAAATATTACAACGAACTCATCAATGAAATAAAAACAAAAACTTCTATAGAAAACAACCGAGTTGCCTACCAACAAAAGATAGATGTACTAAATAATGAGTTTTATGACAATCTATTAGAAAAATATCCGAAACTTTCTAAAAATGAATTAAAGTTGTGTTCGTTGATTAAACTGGATTTTACCTCGAAAGAAATTGCCATGATTCAAGGAATCGAAGTTCGGTCGGTATACATTAGCAGAAGTAGGCTTCGAAAAAAAATGAAACTGTCGCCCGAAGTTGATTTGGTGGCCTTACTAAAAAAAATAAGTTAGTACTCCAACAGAGTCGTCGTACTAACTTTCAACTTCTTACTATAAATAAGTAATGTATTCGGTTTCCTATCAAAACTCTCTCATCGCTCCATCTTCTGGAATCCAAACCTTGTGTGCCATTCCTTTACTGGTAATCATTGCACTTAAATCAGTTCTTTTAGTAGGGCAGTGATTCACGGCCTCCATATGATTTGCGATCACCATGCCAGGAGCAACCCTTATAAAACGGAGTACATCATCAGTCGTCATTAAAAGTGGCTTAAAAATATCAAATTGTGCGGAACCTGCGGCTACTACGCTAATATCAGGACGGTAGGAAGTAAGAACTTTATCTACATCCTCGGTATAAATGGTATCCGAACTCAAATATACTGTTGGCTGGCCTGGAAAACGAAGAAAGAACCCCATTACATTTCCTGCAGGTTTGGCTACAAAGCCATATCCATGACGAGCAGGAATACCTTCAACAGTCCCCGATAACAATGCTGTCTTTTCCCAGTAACGGACTGTAGTAAACACCTGCAATCCTCTTTTTTTCAGTTCTTTTTCATCCTTAACACTACAAATCACAGGAATCTGCTTATCACGTATAAAGGTTTCTCCTTGAGCATCTAAATGATCTGGATGCAAATGTGTAATAAGACAATGTGTAACTCTGTTTAAAGTATCATTACAAATCTCAGGGAGCGCTACTATAGGATTTCGTTTTGCCCGAAAACGAAAAAAAGAAAAGGGTGGCAAACTGCCCTTAGCTCCCAACATAGGATCAATTAATAATACGATATCTTCAAATTCCACTACCATGGTTGCGTTTCTAAAATGTTGTATTTTCATGTGTTTAACTATTAAAACACAAAATTCAAAACTCTGCGCAACACCTGCATTGATTCAAATCAAGAAATCCGTTTTCGTATTCTGCTCAATGTTTCTGGTGTAATATTTAAATACGAAGCTATGTGATACTGTGGTATGGTTTCTAACCAATGAGTTTTATACATCATTAGTTCTTTGTACAGATCTTCAGGTGATTTTGTAACGCGATTGTACTCCAAGAGCTCTTTCTGCTTCAGGAGTTTTTGAAATGACAGCTCAATAAATGAATTACCACATTGGTATTTTGCGAGCAATTTTCGGAAATCTGCTTTACCGACCACTAAATATTGGATATCAGAAAGGGCTTCCTGTTGTTTAATTGTAGGGGTATCTAAAGTAAAAGAAGTCAGATCTGAAATGAACTGGGGCCGGGTATAGAAATTAATATTGGTTTCTTTTTCGGAGGTACTGTAGTATTCACGAACCTGCCCTTGGTACAAAAAGCGAAGATGTTGTTCTTCCTTCCCTACCGTTAGCAAAGATGTCCCTTTTTTTACAGTTTTGGATTCAAAAAGTGCGAATAACGCTTCTAACCCATGCTTATTCAAAGGATATTCAGTTTCAAAAAAGGTGGCCAGCGTTTGGATGGGAGTATTCATTCCATAAAAGTAGTGCATTCTATTTTATTTCCCTTCTCTGTTCATGAAATTAAAACGAAATTCCACTATAAAAATATGGATATAATTTAACGAAATTGTTCTTTTTCAGTTTTTAGAGGTTTTAAAAACTTACTATTTTAATTCATTCATTTTAATTATTTTTACATCTATGAAAAAGATTTTTTTAGCTCCTACGCTTTTATTTTTTAACCACACTTTATTTATAAAATCATGGAATGGTTACTAGAGTTGGTTATAGATTTTCTTTCAACCACTAAAAATGGTTGGAAGATTTTTTTACTGTTGTTCATCATTATTATCATTTGTTCTGTTATATTTTAATAACAATTATCTAATATAGAGAATGAAAAAACACCTTAAACAAGGTGTTTTGTAAAACGTAGTATCTTTCGATATGGTGTTGTACATCCGCTGTAACGAGTACTGATTTTACCATTCTTAGTATATAATACATGATACAAGAAACAGATCGAATGAGTAGTCAAAACACTATTTGCTATCAATCTTTTTATGTACTCCCCTTCTTTAATGGTATTTCGGTTCAGGAAGGTTAAAATATTTACTTTTCGTATTGTCTAAGGTTTTAGAAATGCGTTTGTAATTTTCTTCAATTGGTTCTAGGTCGACAAATTTATCAACCATTGTTCTATGCCTGTAAATAATAAATGTATTTTTTACTTCTTGATTGATCCTGTTTAATTTTATTTCACTCTCTATGTCATGAAATGATGGAACAAATGTCAATGCAGTATGTTCTAATTGTAGTTCATTCCCGAGTTCTTCCAGCACTTTTTTTCTATTCCTTTTGCTATAATCAACGCTATTGCCATATACAAAATAGACTTTCAAATAATAACTTCTACGTACACTTTCCGATTCTAAGAAAAATAACCATTTTTTAATTTTATCCCAATTAGGCTTATTGCCTACAAAATACAATATTCCTTGAAATCTACCGTATTTACATACCGGGCAAGTTGTAGTTCCTTTGTCTGGTCCAAATGCATGGTATGGAGAAAAAGAAGGGATTTCTTCACCGATTTCAAGTCCTGATTTCAGTTTATTCGAATTATCCTTTGGGTAATTAGGAATATTAAGTCCTAAGACAATATTGTGTTCTGCGATTTGCATAGCTCCATCTATTAAAACCCTCAAAATTCCACTTCCGCCTCGATTTTTAAATTGTTCTCTTTTTTTCCTTGTTAACAATCTGTCATCCGAAAAAACAAAGCTATCGATGTAATATTCGTCATCAATATTCGGTTCTTTGATCGCTATATGAATATGAGCAGGTGCATCTCGATTGGGATAAGGACTTGGACGAATTGTATAAATTGAATAGTTTCCGTTTTCATCAGTTTTTACCCAACCTCGAATATGTCCATGTCTTTTTGCTCTTTCATCCATTCCTACCTTTGGAGAATAATACCCGTTGTTGTCGGTTTGCCAATAATAGATAATTACGTTTGGTGCAGGAATTTTACCCCCGAGTTTATAAACTGTACCCGTTACGAGGAGTTTCTGACCTTTTTCAGTCCAACCAGCACTTGTGTCTCTTGCGGTAATGTTTTTCGGCATCCCCACATACATTAATTCGCAACCATCACAGCCACCTCCAACAAGTTTTTTCTTTTTAGCAAATACTTTTGTCTGTGAAATAGTATTGGTTTGTCCTTTGCAGCTTGTGAAATTCCCTACCAGAGTAACCAAGAAGATGAGATAGCATAGTTTCTTTAAAAATTGAAATTGCATTTTTTTTAAATCCATAATTAATTGTTTTGAATCAAAACTAATGTTGGATATACTCAAAAAGAAATTACATGTTTCAAGACGTGGAGTTTATGTGCTAACCTGATGAGTGTTTTTAAACATACTCTTAAAATTGGCAGCATAAGTTCTGCTCAATCTTAATTCAATACCATTTTTTAACAAGATATCGTAATCACCATTTAGTCGGGATTTTAACGAAACCACTTTGTCCATATTCACGATGGTAGATCTATGTACTCTAACAAACATGCTGTTATCCAACTGGGTTGAAATTGATTTCAGTGTTTCTGTATGAAGATATTTCTTATCCTCAAGTTGGATTGAAATATAAGGTGTTTCCGCAGTAATTCTATAAATGTCGTTAACTTCTAAAATTGTTCTTTTTTTTCCATTGGCAATGACTATTTTTTGGGTACCTATCTTATTGTTTAACGTTACTTTTTCAGGAATTTTATTTGACAGGTACTTGTGAATAAAAACAAAAGCAGCGTAAACTATGACAAGTTTGTAAAAATCGTTTGCCAGTGTGTAGCTTACTATCTTGTAAATGCTATAGCTACCATTAAAGAAAATAATTGAACACAATGAAAACACCAACGTAAGAACTATCAAGTGTATTGCAATGGATAGTACTATTAAAGATACCTTTTTACTAAAGGAGTCAATTTTTTGATTACTCAAGATTCTTTTTATGAGCGCTAACTGTGGAATAAAAAGAAACCAAACTGTTTTAAATAAAATAGATTCACTAAGATAAAATGAATAACCATTTCTTTGGGACTCTAAAAAGTCTTGAAATACCGCTAAGGAAACAATTGAAAGAACGATTACTATTAGTTGTGGAAGATTCTTATAAGTACCACCTGAAAATCGATATATAGTTTTTTTATGTAGTGTTGTTTGTGTCATAATTCTATTTTTCAGGGTTCCACAAAGTTTATGATACCTATTTGTCAGTATTGACTACTTTAGTAGTTCCTTTTCGATGTTCAATTCAAGTTTTTCCATTTCCTTTAAAATCAACCGATACCTGCCAAGTTTAAATTTCCGATTATTTCGAATCCGCCATAAGAAGCTCAGAATTTCTTGTTTTTCAGCTACAGACAATGTGCTAATTCCATGTATTCCTTTTAAATCATCGTTAGCATCAAATTCCATAAACGGATAAATAAATTGATTAATTCTAGCAAAATAATTTGAGTAGGAGTTCATTTCTGGTACTTCAAACTCCAAACTTTCAATTATCGTGTAATAGTAATCATAGAGTGAGATAATTTGTATGCGCAGCGAATCATTTTCAATTGTTTTTAGGTTGTTTGCTTTTAATGATTCATAGGCCGACCGGTTTACAATCGGAATATAATCTCTAAAAAGTGCTGTGTAATAAAAAGCTACTGAATCTTGGTTAATTTCTTTTCCCTTTAGCAAGTCTCTAAACATAGCATCTGCTTTTAAACTCAACGTGTTTCCCTGAATATTTTGTTTAAAATCGTGTTCATCAATTTTTAAACTGTTTTTTATCTCAGAGAGGATTTTGAGTTCAGAGTGTGTGCTTATCCTATTTTCATTCCAGCTATTTAAGCTAAAAGCCGAAATTACAGCAATAAAGATTGACAAAAACTCAAGTCCAAATTTTTGCCAATTTTTAGAGTTTACTATTCTAAATTTCTTTTTCAAAATATAATTATCAATTAATTGTAAAACCAACATCAGTTGTATCCGTTGGTACTAATATATCACCCGATAAGACGAATACAACCAACTTTTCTTGAATGTACACCTTAATTTTTCACTGAAATACGCTCGGAGTACCAATGCTTTTGAGAAAGCAAAAAACAGTTCCAATTTGTTTTCTTTCCTATTCTTATTTTTCAGTTCCTACATACCAACTTAACAGTTTTGTGTCCTGCTAGTTGTATATTCGCGAAACTAATTTACTAAAAGTGAACTAGCCTGAATAATTTTCGTCGGAAATTCTGAGTAGCCCCACAACGGGCAATTAATCAAGCATCTTGCTAACCAACCTTATTTCGGTTCATACTCTTTTCGAAAAACAAATTCAATGGGTTTGTTACTCACTTTCGCTCCATTATATTCAAACAACATTTCGTTTGTTGGGTACGCTCCTTTTTCTCCAAATAAGAATGAAATTGTATTTCGCTTTGTTAAGTCTCTATTTTTTAATTCCGCTATAAGTTCATCGAAAAAGTACTCAGCGTCGAGTAGGTCTTCTTTATATTCAATCAGTTTATTTAATTCCAAGTTATCAAACCACCAACTCTCCATAAAATCCTCATCGTAATCCCCTATCCCCGCATCTTTTGCGAATTTAGATTCAGAATTGTCGTCGTTCTCATAGTCAATATTTAGATAGTCTTCATACAGTTTATCTTCTGATTCAAAAGTTCCAATCCAAACGCAAATTACTTTTTTTGTCATCAATTTTTTTTTAAGGTATAACTACGGTTATACATTCACAAATATAGAACTTATCCCTATAAAATTTCTTGGGTAGCCACGTAAAACAGTTTTATGAGTCATAAACACTTCTTCCCAACGAATACGTATAAGATCGTTTAACAATTTTTGGGTACCATAAACACAGTACGGGACTTCTTTCTGGAGTTCCCTCATAAATACAATAAAAGACCTCCTTAACTAAGCACTTAGCCCCATCCGCTTGGCTATTTACATTTTAGGCAAAATGATCGGTATAAGCAATTGTACTAATTTTCAATTTTTTCAAATTCATTATAATTTTCAGAAAATTGGTATTGAATGTACTTCGCAAATTCTCCAGTTTTTAATTGTTTAACATCAGATCTTAAAAAAGGCTTAATATTTCTTTCTAACTCTTATTTCTAAGCTCCTAAACACCAACTTAACAAACTCATAACATGTTAGTTGCTAGTTCAAACACAATCTTTTAAGCTGAACTAGCACATAAAAAAACTCTTCTTAATCTTTAAATAAATTTAGTTCTTATTAGGATTTAAAATTCAACTGTTAATCATAAATTTGTGGGTTATTACCTTAACAATTAAATGTGTAATATAAGTTGCTTTCCACATCAATCATATTCTCTTGGACAATTATTCATCTCTAATGTTTTCTTCATTGATTAAAGAATTTCTCCTCTTTTTTTCAATATTCATTTTTAAGTTATCAGATAACCAGTTTACTTTTAAATTCAATAGTATTTAAGCGTCAAAATTAGCAAATTCAAACGCATTCAGGATACTAGAGAATGTTCGTTCGCAAACAAATTTCGACGGCGAATTTAAACGGTGTTACCTATTTTCATTTTCAATTCATCAATACTTAAAGTATCAATTGTTCTGTGTAACATTCTATGACAATTTGAACACACAAGTGCCAAATCTTTTAATTTAGTTTTTGTTTCACCATTTATTTCAGATAAGGGTATTCTGTGATGTGACTCAATAAATCCCTTTCCTAATTCCCCATAAGTTTCATAAAAGTCAAATCCACAAACCTCGCAATCCAATTTACCATACTTTTCAAAATATTGATCTTTCTTTCTTTGATTTAGTCCAAAATTTCTTTCTCTTAGTTTATGTAGTTTATAAATTACTTTTCCTTCTTTAGCAGTATAATCTTGATCATCTGATAATTCATAAAGTTTTTCGTTTATACTTTCATTAGAAACAGTGCTTTTTATTTGATTCGCGATAGATTTAAGTTCATCATTTTTCCCTTTAAACTCAAAGAATATTTCTCTATCTCTTTTACTATAACTTGACATTCCTTTTCCATTAAAATCAGGATCAATAGCCTTAAAATTACTGAGCTTTAATCCAACACCATTTGGATTCCTAAACTTAATATCTTCTTTTCTTTCTTTATGAATTGGAAGTTTATTTAGAATCTCAGATAATTCAATAACTTTGGGACTCTTACTTTCCATTTCCTTTGGTTCAATACTGCGATACAAATCAAGCGCAAGTATAATTTCATCTCTTTGCCATCTTGGTGGTCTCATACTTTTTATAATAGTGGTTAACTTATTTATAAATAACACATATCTTTTTGACCCAATTAAACATACCAGGTATACAAAAAATGTTATTTCCCAATTATTGATTGGTGCCAAATATACAGATATCGATCATCTTATAATTGCGGAAAACCTTACCAAAAGTATCGAAAAACTATAGTTTTGAACAGGCGTTAAACTGCTAAAACATCCCCTTTTAAATAAGCATTTCCCTCCTCTCTTTAAAAATGATGATCACCGATCTTTTCAGCAAATCCCAAACCGCACCTAACCCACTACTCATCAACCCACTAATCACGTCATTTTTCTCCACAAAACATTCCACACCTCGTTAATTTTATGTATTTTTATCCTACTAATTAAACGCATATGAAAACAGCTATGACACTTCCGAATACTCTGAAAAACCTGAGTATTCCCTTTGGCCTATTAGCCCTCGTTATTGGACTTACACAAACCTCTTTTTTTTCGCAGTACCCGAGTCAATTAGCACTAGGAATTAGTGTCGATTTACTCCTACTCATTCCAATACTCTATTTTTTTGCCATTCGAAAAACCGAAATTCCCAATATTACCGTTATCCCTTTTACCGTCGCTAGCCTCCTACTAGGAAGCTATGCCTTGCCGGAACAACATCAGAGCTATCTGGAACTTTTTAAATCGTGGGGATTGCCCGTTATAGAGTTAATTGTCGTAGTTGTCATTTTAGGTAAGGTCCGACAAACCCTCCGTTCCTTTAAACAACATCAAGGAACTTCTATTGATTTCTACGACACCCTACAAAAGAGTTGTCAAGAAGTACTTCCAAAACCAGTGGCCAACGTACTTGCGATGGAAATAGGTATCCTTTATTACGCTTTTGCTACTGGATTTACTAAAAAACTCAACGACAACGAGTTTAGTTCCTATAAAGAAACTGGAAGTATCGCCTTGTATTTGGTAGTACTCCTGATTATCGGTATTGAAACTTTTGTTTTACACGGTTATATGATCGAATGGAACTCAACAATTGCATGGATTATTACCATCGCCAGTTGTTATACTGGGATTCAATTTTTAGGCTATCTAAAATCACTTGTATTTAGCCCTACCACGTTAAGCGACACTGGACTTCATCTAAAATACGGTATGATGAGATCAACCTTTATACCCTACAATACAATTGAAAATATTACACTGTTCAGTAAAGATTTAGAAGAAGACTCTCCTGTAAAGAAGTTATCTATTCTGGGAAGTCTAGAGTCCCATACACTTCGCATTAGCTTGCGTACTGCAACTTCCTTGACCAGTCTTTACGGAATGCATTCAGAGTACAAAGAACTCGTTTTCCACATCGATAAACCAGGTGATTTTATCGAAGCGCTACAGAAAAAAACACATCAATTTACTTTAGAAAAATAATTAAAAAACCTTGAAAATTCTTAAAAAAGCACTTATCGTATTGGTGGTAACAGGTACCATTATGATACTTGGTATCCTCTATTTTTTTATTTCCAATAGCTATGTAATGCCATGGGAACACGACGAAGTACAAGCAATTACGCTGAAATGGGGAGGTTTAGCTCCTCTTCCGAATACTGTAAAACACAAAAGCTTTGAGAAAAAAGGGAGTATGTTTAGCCGACAATTTGTACTCTGCTTTGAATTTACCTCAGAAGACAAGTTGCAGCAATGGATACAACGCTCTAAAAGATTAAAAAACAACGTTCCTTCTGTGAATAAACAGATTAAAACCTACCGTATTTACCCCGGTGAGGAAAAATCATCAGGAGGTACAGTAACCATTGAGCAGAGACGAGTAAGGATTTCTATGAGTTGGAGCTAGCGTCATTGCAGTACACCGACATTAGGTAACCATTACCTTTCCTTACAGTATTTTTTAGCATTTGTGAATTACCAAGACAAAAAATTACAACTATGAAAACAACAATATTTTATGTACTTAGCTTCTTGAGTTTTATTGCTTTGAATGCTTGCAAACCAGAAATACAATTCAAAGAGAGTTCTTATACAAGCCCTTATGATTTCAATCAACAAATTGAAGATCAATTAGCACAGGATAGTTTAGCTTGGAAACATCAAATTGCCGCTGCCAAATACGCTTCTAAGGGTGCCTATCAGAAAGCTCTTTTGGCATGGGACAAGGCTTTTCCTAGGCGTCCTTTTGACTATACCCAAGAAGTTGTTGATTCACTGCAACAACACTTTAAAATTGCCAATGCTACGGAGCAACTGCTCAAAGAAGCAGCACAACACGATATACTCATCATCAATGAAGCTCATCACAATGCCTTGCATCGTAACTATACAAAACGACTCCTTAGCAAACTTAAGAAACTAGGCTATAAACATTTATTTTTAGAGGCTTTGACCAACGGTTCCAAAAAAGATAGTTTATTAGTGTCGCGAGGTTACCCAATACTAACCTCGGGCTGGTACTTAAAAGATCCTCAGTTCGGAAACCTGGTACGAGAAGCCCTCTCCTTAGGATTTAAGGTTTGGCCCTACGAACAAACGACGAATAAAAACGGCAAAGAACGAGAAATTGAACAGGCGAAGAACATACAGCGTATCCTCAAAAAATTCCCCAATGAAAAAGTAGTGATTCACTGTGGTTTTGACCACGTATTTGAAGGAGCCCACCGCAAATGGGAAATGGCTATGGCTGCCCGTTTAAAAGCGTACACTGGTAGCGATCCGTTAACCGTACACCAAGTAGTTTACAGTGAACATGGAAATCCTAAGTTTAATCACCCCTTAGTAAAAAAATTCGCAAAAAACACAGCGGCACTCCTAGTGGATAAGAGTACGCAAAAAGCCATACCGTACCGACGAAGAAATGCCTTTACTGACCTGGCAATCATCCACCCAAAAACAACCTATGTACACCAGCGTCCTTCTTGGTTGTTTTCTGACAAGTATCAAGCTATTCGCATTGAACACTCCAAAAGCCAACTCAGCTATCCCATACTGGTCCATGCGTTTTACAAAAATGAAATGGGCGCTCAGGCCATACCGGTTGATTTGATGGAAATTTCTAATGTCGACACCCCTTGCTTTTTAGCATTACCTAAAGGGACGTATACACTTGTATTATCCTCGGCCACATCGGTGAAAGAAACCACTATTACTGTTCCGTAGTTAATTGTTT
This sequence comes from Tenacibaculum litopenaei, assembly GCF_964514025.1. Taxonomy (NCBI): domain Bacteria; kingdom Pseudomonadati; phylum Bacteroidota; class Flavobacteriia; order Flavobacteriales; family Flavobacteriaceae; genus Tenacibaculum; species Tenacibaculum litopenaei. The sequence goes on along the minus strand of NZ_CAZEQT010000005.1, from coordinate 167,350 downwards.
GCGTTGTTCTAAAAGTTTTCTCGTTTCCTTTGCTTTCTGTTCTGAAACGGAATAATTCCTCATCAAGAACATGGCGATAAGGGTTCCTGCTATGGGGATGGCTGTAAAAAAGAAACGAAGGCCAGTTATCGCTTGTTCTGTCTGTTCAACAGCTCCAGAATTAAATCCTACAGAGCTCAGCAAAACACCGCTGAGACCTCCTGCAATTGCCAATCCAAACTTCACCATCCACCAATAAATAGCCCCAAAAATTCCTTCCCTTCGTTTGCCTGTTTTTAACTCATCCAAGTCAATGACATCGGCAGTCATGCTCATCATTAAGGTAAACAAACTACCTATTCCGAAGGAAAAAAGAGGAAGTGCGATGATAAATAAATAAGGCTTTCCAGGAACGAAGAGAAACCAAAATAGCAAATAACCAATCAAAGAAATCCCTTGAGAAATAAGAAACGCTTGTTTTTTACCATAAACTCGCGACATTTTGGTCACTATAGGGATCACCAAAAATGTAGTAGCCAAAGCCCCTAGTGAACCAAAAAGCGTTGGCCATATTCCGGCATCACCTGTACTTCCGGCAAATAGGTAATAAACGATAATGAAAAAAGAAAAACTTGCAACGGTATTAAAGGCATTAAAAATAAAAAAGGTAGCGAGGCATAATTTTCTAAAAGGAGCCGAGCCAAAGGCCTCTTTAAATCCATTGACTATTTCTGCAATGCTCGCTTTCAAATTGTGGTAAGTCAACGGAATATACTCTTCATCTACCGTACTATTGGAACGTATAAAAAATGCGGGAATCATTGCAAACACCATACAGGTTAGCCCTACCCAAACGGCCAACTCTCTAACAGCAATATCCGCAGATACAAACCATGTCTGATCGTACATTACCACCCAAAACCAAGGAGCTACTACCCATGCCCATTGGCCAATCCATTGCGCAATGGCCATGATCTGCGTACGTTCGTGAAAATCAGTGCTCATTTCGTACCCCATGGCTACATAAGGAACGCTAAAAACCGTAATTCCAAAATAAAATACCAAAGACCAAAGTAAGAAATATCCAAAATTGTACGATACTCCATTTACGCGATACAATTGCCACATTACTATAAATGACACTCCCATAATAATAGCTCCCAGTAAAACATATTGTCGTCTGCGTCCCCATCTAGATCGGGTATTGTCAGAGATAAACCCCATAATGGGATCGGTTATAGCGTCAAAAATTCTAGGAACGAGAAATAAAATTCCCCACATCCAACCGGGGAAACCCAAATCTTGGATAAGTACTACCACAAAAATGCCCAATACAGCAGGAAACATTTGATTTGCGAGCATTCCTATTCCGAAGGCTACTTTTTCAGTATATGTAACTTTATGACTCATAGCGCTGGTTCGTTTTAATGACAATAGTTTGCAAAGCGTTTTTTGATATCCTGATAACTTGTTCCACTCCTGCTACTTTCAATTGAAATACCTTACTGGTTTGGCTTGGATTAAACACGACCACAGCGAGAGAAGTATCTGGATTCCTAACTGCTGTAACTAACAAATCCGAATCTTGATGTTCCCAATGAATTCGCTTGGCTCCAGGTCGAATAAACTTGCTAAAATGCACCATGATATTGTACAGCGGTGTATAGTACACTTCTCCAGCTTCTGTATCGACGATTACCGGAGCCACACACCAATTTTTAAACCAATTAGGGCCTCCTTGTTTGTTGAGTACCATATTCCAATCAACCCAACCATCAACCCAATTATTTAAACATCCGATGATATCTCTGGCATAACGGTGCACAGGGCTGTATTTTGGATGCCATTCTTTTTGATCTTCTGGAGCCCAATCCCATCCCCAATCAGTTGCTTCTTTCTTCCAGTACCAAGCATCATCTCTCCAATGAGGAACTTCTGAATCGACGCAAGCTTCTGTTTGGATCAAGTATTTATCTGGCGCCTTAACATGCGCTCTTTGCAAGGACTTTTCGAATACTTTAAAGGTACTTTCATACCAATGAATTGCTGTACCGGAAAAGTATTTCGCATTTTCTTGATTCGCATACATGCTTTGAGTCCATTCATCCAATCCCGCTCTGTTTTGATCATATCCCAAAATTTTAATGTGATTCCAACCAGATTTTTCCAGCGTCGGACCTAAGACATCACGAACAAAAGAGGTCATTTCATCAGGACTAAAGTGCATACTCTCCCAATTATTCCCATTGCCATGTGGTTCGTTAACCACCGTTAGCCCCCAAATATCTATTCCTTTCTTTTTGTAGGCATCCAAGTACTTTACAAAGAGTTGTGCATAGGATTCTTGATACTCATCGCGTAATTTACCCCCTACATAGCTGTTATTATCTTTCATCCAAGGTGGTGCTGTCCAAGGAGATGCTATAATTTTAAAACCAGTTTCTGAACTATTTTGTGCATCCAAAATCAGCGGAATCAAATCGTTTAAATCTTCTTTGATACTGAAATGGTCCAGATGCTTATCACCAGCAATGGCAGCATAGCTATAATTGGTTAACGAAAAGTCACAAGACCCCATATGCGTTCTCGTCAAAGAATATTGGGCTCCCTCACTTCCGAAATACGCATTTAGTACCTCTTGCCTTTTATCATCTGAAAGTGCGCTTAAAACTTGTGCCGTAGCTTCTGTAAAGGAACCTCCAATTCCCGTTATCGTTTGATATTCTACTGTTGTATCGACCGTTAACTTAATCTCATACTCCTTGGAGGCAACGGTTTGCACCTGTGTTAATGAATGTCCTCCAGCAGAGGTTTCATACACTGTAACAACGCGTTGCTTCGGTTTGTTGCAAGCGACAAATCCAATCACTGCAAAGCAAAACACCAGCTGGATATATTTTTTCACTGCCATCATTTCGTATACCATTTTTTAAGCGTAAAAAAAACTTCTTTTTTTCTTCTATCGATATCCACAATCCCCCAGAACTCTTCATTAGGAGCACCGTCATAGGGAACTCCGCTGCTATTCGGAGCCCAGCCTCCTCGGTCTTGTTTATCCACATTTCCAGCCTTCCACCAGCCATCGGTAAACGAAAAAAGGGTAAGCCCTATACACGGTTGTTTTGCTTCTAATATCGCTCGTAAAATTTTATCAGTGGCGTCGGCTTGAGCTCGCTCGTTAACACCGGCTTCGTACTGGGCATTTGCTACCGTCATAAAACTATCAGCGCCTGCTTCAGAGATATAAATGGGTTTATCACTAATCCCTTGCCATTCTTCTAAAATACTGCTTGGATTATCCCAGCGATATACGTTCATTCCCCAAATATCCACCGCTTCGCACAAATCAACCACTTGCTTGCTAGGTAAATCTCCATGTGCAGTGGCTACGGGACGATTAGGATCTATGTTGTGAATTTCGAGAGCGGCAGTATTCAATGCTCGATACCAATTCTCTAGCGCATTATCAAACCACTCAGGATGGTAGTTATACTCATTTCCCAGCTCCCAAAATAGAATCGCTTTGTGCGATTTAAATTTGGCTATGTACTCTTTATAAGTACCAGAAGCTATGTCATACTTACCATTTTGTCGATAACCAAACCCCATAATAACCTTAATACCACGGGCATGTAAGGTATCAAGCACCGCCATATCCCCTATGGGCTCATATACTCGAATGGTATTGATCCCTGCCTCTTTCATTAAGGCGATGTCTTGTTCGAGGGTTTCAAAACTTCGAATATTCGTACTTCCTTTGGGTACAGGATGATAGCAAACTCCTCTCACTTGATATGCAGTAGTTCCAATATACAATTGCCCTCCACTCACAGTGACTTTCAGTCCTTCTGAAACCGACGGTTTGCAAGCCATACAAAGCATTAATACTATCCATATCCACAGAGCATTTCTATTCATGATTCGACATTATTTTTAATTCCGTTCTCACTACAGGAGGGACTACCTGATTCAATAAGGTGGCTCTATTTCCTCCATATGTTTTCTCTAATAATTTTCCATTTCGCGACTGCAATGCTGGCCCTACGTTATCCGCCCAGTCCCACAATGCGAATTTCACTTTTCCTTCTTTTGTAAAAAGTCCAAAATAATTCTCAGATCCCAGGGTATTTTCAGCATCCTTCCAGGGTTCATCAAATGCTTCAAAATAAAAGCAACTAATACCTTCCTGTTGCGTCCATGCCCTCATATTTCTGTAATACAATCCAGCCTTATATTCATCCGTCGCTTGTGAACCTCTTGGGCCGTACAGACCATTTGATTGGCTAGACCAGCCCGTTTCACCGATGTGCACTAATTTCTTTATCCCTAAACTCTTCACGTATTTTACGACATTGGCATATTGATATTTAGCATAATTTGTAGCTCTATCCATAACTACTTCGAGTTGTTCTTCTTTGTTCAAACTTTGTTCACTAGGCATTAATCCCCAAAAATCAGGTTTGTAATGCGTGTCATGCATGGGATAGGTATGAAGGGAAATAAAATCGACAGTAGCTATTAATTTTTCCAATGCTACTGTGTGGTATTCACTACTTCCTCCACCCCATGAAGCATAGTTATCACTACTCGTAATCCAAAGGTCCGATGACAAAGCGCCTTGACGTTTTTTTTCCTGTAAAAACTGCACCCATTTCAGCACTATCTCAGGACTCACATAATACGAAGTTGCCCACTTCACCATAGACTCATTCCCAACAGAAATCACCTTAACTATATCCGAATAGTCTTTAGCTAGCCTCATGGCTTCCAATATTTCTTGAGCGTTTCGGTCACTTTCCATATGGTGTATTGGCGTTTTCGATGTCCAAGCATTTTTACAATCTATCCAAGCACCGAGCATAACGTACATTTCAAACTCTTGCTCTTCTTCTTTTAATTCTCGAATCGCTTTCAGTACATTAGCAGCATGTGGCAGGTGCACATTATAGGTTCTGAGTAAACGAATACCAACAGCTTGCAACAATTTCAAATCTTCTTTTATCTCTGCAATTGTGGGTTGTACTGTCCTTGAATTCATCCGATACCCTCCATAACAAATAGCCGGATACTTTGGATTCCCGAGAATTTCAGCTGCAACTGCGCCTCGCGAAGCAGTGTCAACAGTCGCATTTTTACAACTCCCTACACAACAAAACAGCAAACAGAACAACAACCACCTCATATACTTAGAATTACAGGTTGATCGGTAATTTTACAACGATCATTTTTAACACGTTTGTTCTGCCAAAAACCTCCTTGCTCAACTCCTTATTCAAATGCAGCGTACCTATGGTCACATTACGACCATCCGTGTAATACAATTCTATTGCTTTTTCACTGTCTAGCTGATAAATAATGGGTAACTGACACAAGGTAAAAGCAAAACTCTTCGGTTCTAACAAAACGGTAATCGCTTCACCCAATACATTGTAACATTGAAATTTTTTAGGCGCCGTCAAAAACGCACTTTTAGTAACTCGCTTAGAATCAAAATGCAGTACTCCTTCATGAATACGAATTCCAAATTCACCGAATCTCGTTAATATATCTTCTTTTACTTGTCCCGTCATACCAGGTTGTTGTGCTCCTTTATTTGCCGGTGTATGAGAATAAGGATCTGTAGGGAATGCCCCATATAATTTTGGTGATTTATGCACCCCTATCCCTTCAACAATGTCATCGTAAGCAGTCAACAAATCTTCAGAAGTTTCACTCCTTCCATCCTGTAATACACTGTATTCCGCAACTTCTTGTACTGCCAATGCCAACTTTGATACCATATGCCAATAAATGGACCCTAATCCTTCATAGCCAAAAAAAGTCCCAGAGCGTCCTGTAAAAAACTTGTGTTGAAAAACTAGCTCATATACTGATAGTACCTCAGCCATTGCTTCACTAGCAACTTTTTCCTGTTTAGCTTTGAGCATATGCTGCAGGTCATCGGCATTTTTAATACTTCCGTTAAAATGATACTGTCCGTATAAATCTTTCTGAATAATCCCTGTGCTATTGTCCTGTACCAAAGCTGCGAGTACTTTAGACCCTTCAACCTTAGAGGTCGGTATGCAATTGCGTTGCATAAACCCTTTTAAATACTTGTTTGGATATAGTAGGTAACTATTTTGGTCTTTTCGATACAAACGACTGACTTTTAATATTTTTACTAATGCCAAAGATTCTTTAGCCGACAATACGCCAGCACTGAGCGCCGCAACTTGTCCTTCTAACATTTCATCGAGACGTTCAATTTTTACCGCATCATTCTGAGTGAGTGTCATGAGGTTGTAAGAATGAAATAATCCATCGTTACGACGATTATTACGCAGAGAATGCTTCGTATAATCTGCTATCAAGTCAAAGAATTCTACAACTGTGACCTTTGTTATTTTTGACTTTCTACCTGAAAAAGAACGGTCGTAAATCACAGTTCTAAAAGCTGTTACCGCATTTCCCATAGCGTCGAGAAATTGCTTTCGTTTTATATCATCAAATCCTGAAGTTAATACGGGATGAAAATGAAGCAAGCCTCGATTTACCGTTTCAAAATAGGTTACGAATTCTTCTGATATCGGAATCTCAGTTCCATTCCATTGTTTAATAATTTTAGACACAAACACGACAAAACGATGTAAATACGCTAGGGTTACCACTGATACGCCATTCCCAACCAACGCATTGTTTGCATCATTCCACTCAGGGCGCTGAGTATTCATCCAAATACCCGCATCCGGAATGAAATTGCTAATTTTAGCTAAGGTTGTCGCCAGTATTTTCTCGATAAAATTAGCTTTGACTATAAAGTTTATCTCACTGCGCAACAAGGCACCATCAGCTCCGTGTTCAGTTCTACTAGCTCTAATCTGTTTATCAGCAAGGACATCGAATACTATGCTGTCTTTTGGATTGTTCAAAACGGTTTGATATTCCTTTATTTTGTAAGGAACATTTGCGTATACAAATACCTCTTCTTCAAACAACTTTTCTAGCTCTCCAGGAAAATACTTTTCTTGGGCCTCTAAGAGTTTTAACAAGTATACAATTTGATGATCTCCCCAATACCCGATATAACTCCATGGGTCCTCAGGTTCAATCGTTTCCCAATCAAAGCCATCTTTGGTTACTCGATAAGGATTGTATCCGTCAAAAGTACTGGCATTTAAAAACTTGTGGATCATTCCTTCCAAAAAATCAGGAAAGGAAAACGCAAGAGCCTCCCAATTCTGAAATATATCTCTCCAATTTCCTTCGTAATCAAGTTTTTTACTCCCATCCTCTCGTTTGGTATTAATCGAAAATTTATTCCAAGGTCTGCTGGGATCACCATGACGTCGGCTAAATCTGATCGGTAAATACTCCAAACAAAGTCGTCTGAAATTTTTATCTGTGCTAGCCCAGGCCAGTGTTCTCAACTCTTTTAACGTTATCGTAGTCGCTAAGGAATTCAGTAAGGATTCTTGAGTAAAAGCCACCTTCTTATTTGCCTTAGCGATGTAGGTTTTAAAATCATCAGTTTCTATGCTGTAATTGAAATCAAAAATTCCTCCTCGCATGCAATTGAACAGCGTATTAGCGAAGTGCCTCGTATCTCTGAGTTCGTCTTGTGTACATTGCAAGCCATCAGCCGAAGCATTTAGGACTGTCAACGCGTCGCGAGTTTTGGCAATATCGTCGTGCAGCATTTCCTGCAGATTATCGGAGGTTAAAACCAAATGATTCAGTCCTACAATTTGTGCATGGTCAAGATTTACGTCGGCTACAATACACCATTCCTTAGCTGTACCCGCCGTTAAAACCAGGCGTTCGTACACAAAATACGCTCCTTTTTCTGCCTTAACATCCATTTCCTGTACTAGAGGGTAGCCTGTCCTAAAACTCTCTAACTGCAAACTTGATAATAAATGCAAGCCTTGCTTCATTCCTACCGACCATACTACATTTGCCTTTAAAGCTTCACTAGGTTCAGCTCTATCTACAATAATTGCACTTAAGGCAAATACCCCAATTCCCGTTGCGGCCATTAACTCTGATCTTTTATAGGCATCAACTAAATTACTGCTCGCACGTTGCAAGTCGTTACCTACGCCAAAAGGGAGTACATTCTGAACACCATCTAGGATTTCTACTTGCTTATCGTATTCACTTAAATTAATTAACTCACACGACCTTACAAATCCAAATCGTTCAGAACAGGTCCACTCGTAACGAAAGGCCAAGCCAACATCATTATTAATTTCCTCAAAAAGAACTTTTGTTCCTGTTTCATTTTTATACAAATTCCTCACGGTCGCATAAGCCCCTACCATCCTGTCCGAAAAAGGTTCCCACAACCGTATCTTTCCATCCACTTCAACACGAACGAGTGTTTTACTTCCAGTATTTTCGAAATTGGCTGCTATTTTATCGTCAGTATCGTACGGAAACAGTGCAAATTCAGCATTCTGTCGTCCGGCTGTGAGTCCTCCAGTACTCGAAATAAACAACCAGTGATTTGAAGGACTTACAATACTCATAAAAAAGGGACGCATCAAATTTACATTGGCTATCTTATAATACCCTTCATTTTTTAGCAAAACACGAATTCCTTTCACTTCCTTTTGTATAGCTTTTTGCATGTTATCTATACTGTATATGTATTGATTATTATTCATAAGCGTAGCATTACTCGCAGGTAATTTTTTGAGAGCATATCGTAAAGAGGGGACCTAATTCAAACCAAATAATTCACAATTAATCCCCCCCTTTCATTCTGCTCTATTGGTAAACTTTTACATAATCTATTTCCATGGTTGCTTGGCTAAAAGTAGCATCGATAGTACCACCAAGCGTTCCTCCCATTGCCACATTGAGGATCAAAAAGAAATCTGAGTTAAACGGTAAATTGGCATTGTTCGCTAGTTCGTAAAACTGAACATCATCCAAATAAATTTTTATCGTTTGGGCGGTCCATTCTAAGGTGTATTTATGAAAATCACTTGTTGCGTTGGCTATGGCCGAAGTTCTACTAAAATCTGCTTTTACATTATTTGCCGTATCAAACCAATGGCAAGTTCCTAAAACACTATTTTTTGCTGCTCCCGTTTGTTCCATAATATCAATTTCGCCACAGCGCGGCCAACCAACGGTTGGGAAATTTGCTCCTAGCATCCAAATTGCAGGCCAGGTTCCTGCCCCTGCAGGCAATTTTGCGCGTACCTCGACGCGACCATAGGTAAAATTGTACAATCCTTGAGTTTTTAACCTTGCAGAAGTATATTGACTACCTGAGAAATTTTCTTTTTTCGCAGTAATCACCAAATTTCCATTTTCCACTTTTACATTATCAGCTCTATCCGTATAGTATTGTACCTCGTTATTTCCCCAGCCGTTAGTCCCTGTTCCAGTATCGTAGGTCCATTTGGTTGCGTCAGGAGCTCCTGGGGTATTAAATTGGTCTTCCCAAACTAGCGTATTGTAGGTATACGAAGGACCTTTCACTGGCTTGGTTGATGTAAACTTATGATACCAAGCAAAACCATTCCCTTTTTGAATAATACGTACAATCAACTCTGTTGCGCTCACTGAAATAATATCGTATTTACTGGCTCCTACAAACCAACCCATAAATCCGCCATCCGAGAGTTCAAAAGATGTCTTTCGATATGGATTCCCGTTATAAGTTCCCTGCAAGGCTGCCTTTGAATTCGAAGGGGTAAAGGTTACGTTTTTTACGCCAAACATCGTAGTTGCTACAGTTTGATCATGACAGGTATCACTGGTAACCCCGAGCACCGAAGCATAGGCTCCTGGTACAAATGCAGGTCCTACCGTCTGTTCAAAAGTAATCCCAGTAGCCGTTCTGGTAAATACGAATTCATTGTCATACATACACGATTTTTCTGTATCCCAAGGCTGTATTGCATTCCACCAAGCCTCATAGGCAAACTCTCCATTTCCATAATCATCCGTTACGGGGCCTAGGCCTACGTGAAGTTTCTTATCTGCTTGCCAGTACCACTTTTTTTGATCTCCCACATTGGGGCCACTTAAAAAATTCTCTGCCTCTACGTCTGAGAAAGAACTGAATACTTCCAAGGTAACTGTTTTGATAGACTTCGTTCCACCAGCACCTATGGCATTAATCACCGCGGTGTATTTATGTACCCCCGTTTTGGAATAAACATGGGTTACCTGACCGTTTGGGATACTCTTTGAGGTACCATCTCCAAAATTTATACTATAACTCAATGCGTTGGATGCAACGATGCTAAATTTCACTTTACCAGAACCATCTCCATTGGGGTTTGCCCCATCTTTACCTATGATTTCAGTAGTAATTTGAATGGCACTTGGTGCTATAATCTCACCAAATTCATATTCGTTGTCTTGACATTGATTAAACAGTAGAAGCACCAACAACTGTATGCTTATCAATTTTATGTATGTGCTAATTTTCTTCATGTTGCTGCTGTTAAAATTGTGTAATATCATCTATGTAAATGGTGTAGTTCCCAGAACCATCACCTTGTGTTCCATTATCCATAATCATAACGAGGTTATAGAACGACACCGAAGTACTAATTGCAGAAAAATCAAAGGTTAGTTCTTCCCATGCATTCGCTGTTGTAGTCGTAGCGGTCACTTCTGCTGATGCTGTTACATTGGGCCAAGGGACGTCGTCTTCAAACTTCATTAATAAGTTCAATCCAGCTCTTGGCGACCAAACTTTCAGTTTTACCCTCGTTTGTCCTACAAATGAGAATTTTTCAGGTACCGTGATTTTTGATCCGGCCCACGGTTGTCCTGCATTTTTAATCATTTTAGCAACCATGGCAGAAGTATTTCCTGTAGTATTCGGATTGGCAACCACCGAAATCTCTCCTCCATCGAAACCACTTAAACTAAATTTAGGTTCAAAATTTAAACTAGGTGTGGTAGCTATATCATCGACGTAGATGGTGTAATTTGCCGAACCATCACCTTGGGTTCCGTTATCCATAATCATCACCAAGTTGTAGAAATCAATACTCGATGAAATCCCTGTAAAATCAAACGTCAATTCTTCCCAAGCATTCGCTACGGTCGTAGTAGCGGTGACTTCCGCTGATGCCGTCACATTGGGCCAAGGGACATTATCTTCAAACTTCATTAAAAGCTTTAGTCCTGCCCTAGGCGACCAGACTTTTGCTTTGACCACAGGGTTTGTAAAATTGAACGGTGTATCCAGTGTAATTTTAGATCCTGCCCATGGCTGTCCTGCATTTTTAATCAGTCTCGCTACCATAGATGAGGAGTTTCCAGTCGTATTCGGATTAGCAACCACTGCAATATCTCCACCGTCAAAACTGCTCAAGCTATAACCAGTTTCAAAATTGATAGGAGTTACATTGTTAGGCACGGCTGGTGTTTTCCAAAAATAGATATTATCGATAAAAACGGTTCCAGACGCCCATGGAGTTCCCACAAATTTCAATTGCAAAATTTCATTGACACTAAGCCCCTGCGCGGTATACTCAGAGATTGGTATGTCTAAACTTACCCAAGCGTCTTTAGTTAAATCTTTAGTCACAGGCTTCTCTGTTGTTGCCGAAGGTGTTGCCGAGGTCACATTGATCAAAGAGGTTTCTAATTTATCTACGTCAGCAGTCCAAACATCAAGGTGTAAAAACTCCATTCCTGAAACATCTTGACGACTACCGAACTGAATTCCTTGATAGCTCAGATTTATGTACTGCAACATTTTATCACCATTCAGATCAAACTCCTTCCACGAACTACCTTGGCCACCTTGTCCCCAATCGGGAAAAGTATTGGTCCCTGATACATCAGTGTAAACACTTGAATAAATACTAATGACATCCGCTGCATTTCTAGACGGAGGTGTCGGAGCTGAAGCTATAGGCTGAACGATTGCCGTTACGTCGAATTCCTGAGTAAATTCCGTAGTGGCAATCGCCGCCCCTTTAGCTACTACCCTAACATTATATTTTCCTGCATTTTGATATTGATACTTTACTGTTTCGCCTATGTTTGCAGTGGCTACAGGCTGATTAACACCTGTTTCACCCGAGTAAAACTCAAACATCGTAGCAAAGTCGGCAGTTGCCGTAATATTTAACTGTTTCGAAACTGCCTGATCATTTTCTAAGGTTACCTTTAGATTTTGTGGCGCCTTAAATGAAACGATTAAATCTTGCTCTTTTTCGGCTTTATCTCCTTTGACATTGAAGGCCTCTATTTTCACTTTATAGTTACCTTCAGCATAGGTATGTTGTACGTTTTTACCTGCTTCCACTGTTGCTGGTTGTGCAGTAGCATCACCAAAATACACTTTAAAACTATTGGCTCCTTCCGCTGTGGGCGTAATGGTTACCAGTCCAGTATTATCTTGAGTAATATCATACACTGCAGCCACATTTGTCGGAACGGGAATGCTATTGAGTAAATCTAGTTCATCTATATCAGTACACGCACTAATTACAATTAACACGGTAAAAATTCTGTATAATAATTTTATTTTTCTCATACGATCCGTTTTTAATAGCCTTGATTTTGTTGCCAATTTCCTTTTGAAAATTGAATTTCCTCTATAGGGATAGGGAATAGTTCGTTCTTGTTAGGTGTAAAACCGGAGATTACAGTTCCATTTCCGGTACGCACTAAATCAAAAAATCGATGTCCTTCCCCTACTAATTCCAAGCGTCGTTCCTCTAAAATCGACCTCGTTAAATTCGTTCCTGTAGTTGTGATATCGTGATTTGTATTTCCAAAAGCTCTTCTTCTCACTCTATTGAGGTACTGCTGTGCTCTGACATCACTAATATTCCCTCGGTTTAGAGCTTCAGCGGCCATTAAAAGAACATCAGCAAATCGGATAGCTCTGTAATTGTTAGGATTGGTCAGATTTGCATCACCTGTATTTAAATCACCTTTACGCGCAATGTACTTTCTGTTAAAGTATCCGGTATGCTCGTAACCCGTTCCGTAAGTTGCTCCTGTTTGAGCTGCCCACGCTACTATGTCCAAAATGGCTACATCCCTTCGATTATCTCCTGCTTCGAAGGCATCGTACACTGCTTTTACAGGCACGTTAAAACTAAATCCTGCATCAAAAGTAGGTCCGCTGTAATTGCGAATACCGTTAAAACCAACGGCTACATTTCCTTCACTACATTGCAAACAATCAAATCCGGCACCTTCTGCATCTGAGTACTGCACTTCAAAAACAGACTCAATTCCATTTTCTCCGTTGTGCTCAAAAATGGTTGAATAATCCGTAACGAGATTGTACGGTCCGTTGACTATAAGATTCTCCAAAACGTTGGCTGCTTCCGAAAACTTGTTTTGATACAAATACGCTTTCCCCAGTAAGGCTTGAGCCGCACCTTTCGTGGCTCTTCCTACCTGTGGAGCGGTATAGGCTAAGTTGGCTATTGCAAATTGTAAGTCCGACTCTATACTCGCATATACTTCTGCCACCGTTGCACGTGGTATGGTTTGTTCGTCCCCTACCTGAAAACGTCGGTCTCCTTTTAGCGGTATGCCTCCAAACCATTTCACCAATTCAAAATGGTAATAGGCCCTCAGGAATCTGGTCTCCGCTATGATTACATTTTTACCTGGAAAATCTGTTTTATCTTTAAATTCCAATATGTAATTCGCCCTGTTGACCCCTGCAAACATCCAACTCCAAATATCTTTGAGATTACTATTTACCGAATTGTGGATCATATCGTCAATTTGTTGAAAACCGATGACGTCTGTAGCGCTTTCGCCTCCACACAAGGTATTATCCGAAGCTATTTCTCCCAACATGGCATTCACATAAGTCGCTTGCAGCAAATCATAGGCACCGATTAGGGCTTTGTAATAATCGTCCTCAGAATTAAAGTAATTTTCTGAGTCAATTTCATAAGTTTTTGCCTCATCTAAGAAATCTTCTTGACAGGCTAAAAATGTGAGCCCAACAAAGGACAATAAAATGCACATTTTATAGGTATTTTGTAGTACTTTCATTTTCTTAGTTTTTAAAATGCAACGTTTAATCCTAGTAAATACTGACGTGATATGGGATAAAATCCATAATCTATTCCTCCTCCGATCGCCTGACCTGAAGTTGCCGCTGGATCGTATCCTTTATAATTTGTTAAGGTAAATGCGTTGTTAACAGTCGTATATATTCTGAGCTTTGAAAAGCCTATTTTTTCCAGTACTTTTTTAGGTAAAGTATAGCCTATTTGAATGTTTTGAACTCGCAGAAAAGAAGCATCTTCAACATAAAAGCTTGAAAACAATCGGTTATTGGTTGCTCCGGTTGTTACCCGAGGAACTTCATTGCTCGTTCCTGGCCCTCTCCATCGATTCAAATAATACGATAATCTATTGACATTTGGCTGGTCTCGCTCATAGTTGCGTACCATGTCTTTGTTGAGCTCTGCATACATATAGGTTGAAAAATCCCAATTTTTGTAGTTGAAGCTCAAATTAAGCCCCATAATAAACTCTGCTTGAGGATTTCCGATATTGGTTCTGTCTTTAAAATCAATTACGCCATCTCCATTGACGTCCACGTATTTTAAATCGCCTGGCACGGCATCAATTCCTAACAAACCGCGTTGAGATGGCGAATTATTAACTTCAGCCACTGTTTGAAAAACTCCAGCCGTTTGCAATCCGTAAAAATATCCTATGGGCTGTCCTACTTCCATTCGTGCTGGTGCTAACTGACCTACGCCAAAAGCTCCTCCTTCAATAAAAACATCTCCGTTTATCTGAGTTACCTCTCCGTTTACACGAGTTATGTTATAGGCTACATTATAACTAAAATCTTCTCCCACAGTATCGTTAAACTTTAATCCCAGTTCAAATCCATGAACGCGAGTTGATCCTGCATTGACTGTTGGGCTACCCGATCCTGGGGCTTGTGCCCCTACGATTCCTGAAACCGGAACATTGGGTATTAGTAAATCATTTCGATCTTCTCTAAAATAATCAAACACCAATTCCAAGCGATTTCCCAGTAAATTAGCATCCAATCCGATATCCAATTTCTTTCCTCGCTCCCATCGCGCATTCGGATTGGGCAAGGTTCCTACTGCAATTCCATTCACTATAGCATTGTCTAATACATAGGCTGCTTCCCCGTTGAGTTGTGCTCTAAATAAATTTCCACCGGCATTGGTTCCCAAAATTCCGTAACTACCTCTCAACTTCAGAAAATTTATCCACTTCCATCTTTTCATGAACTCTTCATCTGACAGTTTCCATCCAGCCGTAACTGAAGGAAAGTAATCAACTCTATTTTGTGGCGAAAAATCGGATGCTGCATCCCTCCTGATCATCGCAGACACTAAATACTTCCCTGCAAAATCGTATTGAATTCTTCCAAATTGAGATAACAATCGATTGTCATAAACGTACGATCCGTTGGTTTTTATGGTATTTGTCCCTGTAGTCAAACTAATATCTGCAAAATCCCATGAGTTGTTAGGTACGTCATAACCTGTAGCAAACAACCCATCTCCCCAGCTCTTCTGCATGCTGGCTCCTACCGTTGCCTCTATAGTATGATCCTCTGCGAAGGTTAACTTGTAATTCACAAATGTTTCCCAGTTGTAGTTGTTTGCATTTGTTCTGGACTGGTTTACCTCACTCCTAGCTCTGTTAAATACTTTTCCAGAACCGTAATTAACAATGGGTAAAAACGTCTTGCCTTTGTCATTGTACGTTTTATATCCCAAACGGGTAGTTATTTTAAGATTATCAATGGGCTCGTAACTCAGAGCAACGCTCCCCTCTATACTTGAACCAAAATACGTATTGTAGGTATCTCTCACCTGAGAGAGCGGATTGATTACTTCATTTCCCAAAAACCCAGCCGTATCTTCTTGACCAGTTGCAAATGTAGGAGCGTAATTGAGCGCGTTAAACAATACCGAACCGAGTACATTCTCCGCAACGGTTCTTCTTGTATTGGTAAAATAATTTGTGGTTGATTTAAACTTTATTCGTTCGCTCAGGTCAATTCCTAAAGCTAGTTTTACGTTATTTCTTTCAAAATTTGATTTGTCTGGAGCGATAATACCATCTTGTTCTAGTCGAGACAGACCGACGTAATACGTAATCTTATCTGTACCTCCCGAAATACCAATATTGTGATTCATCATAAATGCTGTGGTAAACAACTGATCTTGCCAGTCCGTATTCTGTTGAATGGCATTGAGGTCAGGGAATGGCAAACTCTGCCCATTAGCAGCATAACTTTCATTGAGTAATAGTGCGTACTCATTAGCATTTAAATAATCTAACTTTCGCGACGTTTCCTGAAGACCTGTGTAGGCATCGTAGGTGATGCGTGTTTTCGCATTCTTTTTCCCTGATTTTGTAGCCACTAATACAACTCCGTTGGCACCTTGAATTCCATAAATAGCAGCTTGAGCATCTTTTAGTACCGAAATTGAAACGATATCGTTTGGATTCACGGTATTTAAATTGGCTCCAGCTAAACCATCGATAACAATGAGAGGTCCATTGGCTCTGTTCGAACTAATTCCTCGAATAAGTATGTTAAAACCACTTCCTGGCGCCCCAGAAGCCGTGTTTACCGATACTCCTGCTGTGGTTCCTTGCAGCGCTTGTGCAGCATCTACTGGTTTTAGGTCAGTTATCGTCTTTTCACCTACTAAAGACACGGCTCCCGTGAGGTCTTTCTTCCCTTTAGAACCATAACCAATAATCACAACTTCTTCTAACTGCTCAGCACGTTCCTCAAGTTGAATTACCAATGGACTTGCTACCGCCGCTACTTCTTGTGTTTTATATCCAATGAAACTGATTTGTATGGTTGCTCCCTTAGGTATGTTAGGAAGTATAAACTTTCCGTCGAAATCCGTTTGCACTCCCTTATTTGTACCTTTTACCAAGACACTAACTCCCGGAAGTGGGCTGTTGTTTCGGAGGTCAAGAACAGTACCTTTGCTCGTAATTACTTGCCCCCAACCTAGAGAAGTAACTAAAAGGAAAACAATGAGTTGTACGTGTTTTTTCATGTGTTGAAATTTTGATTATCATAAAAATACAACACTTATTTTGCGATATCAATAAAATTTTAGTAACAAAAAACATACAAATTCACTTTTCCTTCAAAAACACCATAAACACTACAAAAAACGACATACTAAACAGAGCTAAAGAACACACAATACTCGTAATGTTGTGGTCATGTATAGGTAAAATGACAAGGTGTTGAGGTCCTATAATTCCAAAATATAGCTGGTTAAGTTCACATCGTGCTTCAATTCCATTTTTTTTCGCAATCGATAACGCTTAACTTCGACACTTCTCGGTGAGATATTCAACAGCGGAGCAATTTCTTTAGAAGACAAATTTAAACGGAGATAAGCACAAAGGCGTAAATCGTTCGGAGTCAAATTAGGGTGTATCGATTTTAGCTTTTTAATAAAATCTTTATCCGCATTATTAAAAGCTTCCTTAAACATATCCCAGTCGTCCTGATTATTAATATTGTTATCTATGATCGAAATCACCTTTTTGATGCTTTCGGGAGCGCCTTTTTCCAATTCCTTTTTAATGGAACTCAACAGTTCATTCTTTTTAACTATACTCATCGTTGAACTCGCGAGCTCTCTCCCTTTGCTTTCCACAGCAATTTTCAATTGATTATTTTTCATAGTCATTAACTCTTTTTCTCTCGACATATTCAGCAACTCAAAATCTCTCTGCTGTTGTTCAAGCTCAGCATTTCTTTGACGTCTGTAATAATTTTTATACACCCGATCCATAAACAATGAGAACAACAGCACTAACAAGCCGTAGGTAGCAAGCATGACATTGGTCAAATACCAAGGTTTGCGAATTTTAAAATCAAAGGAGGCTTCTTCATCACTCATAGTTCCTCCTAAGGAAGCGCGAACCCTGAATTTATACTCGCCATAGGATAAATTTTCAAAGCGAGCTCTTGGCTTGCTAGACCACGGTGACCAACTACTATCATGTCCTTCTAAAAAATACTGAAACCTCAATTCACTGGTTCCTGCATCGAATGGTACATTAAAGAAAAACTCAAAGTTATTAGACCTATTCGCAAACTCCTCTCCACCGAGGAGTTTTACTTTTCTTTTTTCACGGTTGAGCCCGTAGTTGTCGATGGAATTAATACTTACCTTCGAAAAACCATTCTTATTTGAAGAACGGAGCAAATTGAATTTCACATAGCCATTATCAATTCCCATTATGTAATTGCCCCCTCCCAGTGCACTGATATTCTCATATCCAACCGCACTTTTTCTTATGGTCTTTCGGTAAGGAATTTCTCGTAAACTTAATGAATTCTTAAAAATATCTGTGGGCTTCACATTGACTATGGTATTTTTAGTAAAAGCCCAGATGCTTTGGTCAAAAGAATTTGTAAGCAACTTACCACTCTCATAAGTATCCTTTGAATACAAGGTACTCAAAACGGTATCTCTTTGAAAATTCACTCCTCCGATATCCATAGTATAAATTCCCTGTGGATAAGCGTACAACAGCTTATCACGGTATGTAATCAAACTGGAATGTACGCCTTTTTGTAAATTCAAAAATGGCGTCACTGCTGTAATTTCAGTGAAATCCTTTGTTGTTTGCAAGCTAAAAACTCCCTTGTATTCATGATTTACAATAATTTCGTAGGGGCCATTAAATTCAAAAAACCTACAGGATTTGTCAAAGCCTTTGAGCTTATTGCGCACACGCCAACGACCATTTTGGTTTTCTAAGACATACAAGCCCGAATAATTACCTTGTATGTATATATTCGGATGTACTTTTTTGATATCCCAGGTTCCTTGTACTGAAATTTTATAGGCGAGTTGTTCACCTTTAATAACCATGGTTCCGCGATCGTGTGCACAAAATAATTCATCCTCTAAAACAATTAAATTCCACACTTGACCTTGAGTTCCCTCAATTAAATGAAATGCATGCTCATTTTTATAATTTTTTACAAACAAGCCTTGATTTGTTCCGAGATAAATATGCTCCTTGAAATACGCAGTGGCATATACCGTACCCAATTGGCCTTCGACATCTCTGTAGACTAGCATTTGATCATCACCGTGAATACAATTAATGCCTTTATCCAATCCCAACCAAATATTATCACGCTTATCTTGAAAAAGGCTTAAAACAGTATTATTACTTAAACCATTTGTCGTATTTAGTTTATACGACACGTTTCCTTGAGCATCGAAAACGATTACTCCGTCGGCAATGGTTCCAACTGCAATACCGCCATCAGTCAACTGCATGCTGTTATACACTTTTCTGTTATTCAAAAACGCATTACGTGCGTTGTCAGGTACTAAGAGTCCTTCTTTCCAATAATAGAAACCGTGTGAATTGGTCAGTATTTGCAGTCCGTTTTCAGAAGGTATCACATCAATTATATCGTCTGTTTGCAATACGGTATCCTCAGCTATCAAAACTCCCACTCCATTCTCTATCTTAAAAAGACCTTGACCGAATACGTGATAATACACGTCAGCGTCTACTTTAAACATTTTGGTCAATTTTCCCGTGGCACTAATCACCACGGATTTTTCTGACCTTCTATCGTAAATATAAATGCGTTGGAGCGATTGAAACAACAACCAATCTTGTACCTCGATGATATTCCAAAACTGCTCATCTTCTACAATTGGAATCAGATGTTTGGCCACTAAAGAAGTATATTGCAAAGTTCCGTAGGCATCTTTCTCCCAAAAACCGAAATCCATATAACTTCCACTATACACCTTATCCCCTATACAGTTAACAGAACGCATGATGGTATGATTAGGCGTTGGATACAATTGCCAGCGAGACCCGTCAAACTCCAACAATCCTAAATTATTAGCACAGTAAATAGTGCCATCATCGGCCTGGGAAATAGCCCAATTTTGGGATTCTGCCTGGTAGTTATCTGGTAGGTATACATCAATTAAAGGCAACTCTTGACTACAGAGTCCCCATGAGTAACACCAAATAATAACGAAAGTTACAACTGACTTCAAAAGCTTGATTTTTATTCGATTACTAACAATATTACGAATTTTACTGCCCTAATCCTATAAAATCAACCAATTAAACTCTGGTCTTATTCGCCTACAAAAAAACAGCCCGAAGGCTGTTTTTATAGATTGGCCAAGTCTAATACCTCTCCAAACTGTACATTTTTTTGTTGAATAATCGGATAATGCGTATTCATTAATTGAAACATATAATCCAGGGGGACTGTATCAAAACCTCCGTAATCATCCAAGTATTCCATAAAAGTCTTTGCACCACTTTTATCGAATTCGTGAAAAATAGAATCCTCATTCCCATTAAACTCTAGTACTTTCACTTGTAACAGTTCGCAAAGAGCGCTATTAAATGCGGGTGTTGCTTTTACCCAATGGCCCTCTATATACAATTCTACGTACCCGTGGGGTACTAAAATATCTGTACCTAATTTTTCTATAATTTTTTCGACTGCCAAATGATTTTTCACCTTCGCCAATCCCAACCGACTGGGAATTCCTTGTGATCTCAATAAGCTGATGTAAATAATAGCCTTTTCTATACAATGTCCGGAGGGTCGTTGCATGAGGGCCGAAGCTTTCCAATCACCTTCAATTAAGCTAAAATGATAGGGATAATACTCCCATGAATCACGCACGTAATCATGTGCCTTTACGGCAAACTCTTTCGCTGACAATTCTTGAGAATCTCCTTTAATTTTCATCAATACTTTCTGTGCTATCTCACTCGAAAAATCAAAGAAATAATTTTCTTCCAAATAGCTGTTCATTTCCTGCTGCATGTTCTAACTCAGTTTATATACACCTCTCGATTCTTTTACAAAATCACAAATCTCACGTCTGGTGTTTTTGATATTCAAATGAGGAATTCTTCCAAATTTTTTCCAGGCTTTTGCAATGACCTTGATCTCTTCTTTCGAATCAAAACAAGCCATTAAGTCTTTAATCGCAATTGCTATCTTTTCAAAACGTTCAAAAGTTGCTGCTTTTAAAACAGCCTCGTGTATTTGTACTTCATATTTTCCGAGTTCTCTTAACTTCGCAACGCGCATGACAGTACTCTCTAAAGCGTATAACTCTATTAGTAAGTCGGCAATATTGAGCACAACTTCTTGCTCTTGCTCCAATTCTGCCATAAATTTCTGCGCACAAATTCCTGCCGTTACCACCGTTAATGCCTTCATATTTTTCACAAACTGTTGATGTGCCTCCAAGGTATCATCAGAAAATTCTGGTGCTTTATCATCTATACTATCCAAAACACTGGCAAAGGCTCCGAACATATCAATTTCGCCTTTCATTCCTTTTTTAAAGAATTCTTTTACAATCACCAAGCGGTTGATTTCATTTGTTCCTTCAAAAATTCTACTAATTCGCGCTCCTCGGTATAAACGCTCTACAGGTGACTCTGCTGAAAAGCCCATCCCTCCATATATCTGAACGGCTTCATCGACGATCGTATCTTGAGCTTCCGAACCAAACACTTTTGCGATTGCGCACTCTATGCTGAATTCCTTTAACGCTTCCATTTTAGCAACAGGTCCGTTTTGTAGATCCGAGTTGATTGCTGTAGTATACGAATCTATAGCCGCTGCAGCGCGGTAGACCACGGCTTCATTTGTAAAAATATTCGTCGTCATCTTGGCAATTTTTTCCCTAATCGCACCATAGCTGATAATTGGTTTCCCAAATTGTGCTCGCTCCATCGCGTACTCCACCGCGTGTTCCATACTCAATTTACTGACTCCTATACACGACGCTCCAAGTTTAATTCTTCCGGTATTCAAGGTATTTAAGGCAATTTTCAGTCCCTTATTGCGCTCTCCTAAAAGATGGCTTTGAGGCACCTTGGTCTGATCAAAGAATACTTGACGTGTGCTCCATCCCATCAGTCCCATCTTTTGTTCTTCTGGTCCCAATGTAATTCCGCCAAAATCCTTGTGAACCAAAAATGCAGACAGGTTTCTGTCGTCCTCTATTTTGGCAAATACTATAAAAATATCAGCCAATCCCGCATTAGAAATCCAAGCTTTTTGACCGCTAATACTATAATTCCCCGCATCGTCAATCAATGCTTTTGTTGTCCCGGCGTTGGCATCACTCCCCGCATTCGGTTCTGTTAATGCAAAAGCAGAAATTACCTCACCCGCTAACATTGATGACAGGTATTTATCCTTTAAAAAAGGGCTTCCATATAAAAGTAAAGGAGCTATTCCAATACTGGTTTGTACCCCTAACGCCCCAGCAAAAGAATGCCCCTTACTAAAAGCTTCTACAAAATGTAGTACTTCCTTTAAACTCAAATTTAATCCTCCGTATTCTTCTGAAACCTCAAGCCCCAAAAAACCGAGATCTCCACATTTTTTTAGCAATTCTGGAGTTGCATCTATGCCCTCTTTCGTTTCTAAATGAGGGTTTCCTTCCAGCTCTGTCGCCAAAAACTGACCAGCACTTTCCAACATCATTGAAGTTTCTGCCGATTTCATTTCCGGAATATACACGGTGTCCGAAGAAGTTTCTTCTACCAAGAACTTACCTCCTAACTTTTTCTGATCTGTTGTTACCATACGTTTTTTTTAGATTATTAGGCATTAGTGCCTAGACAAATATATAAATATATTTTAAAGTATAGGCATTAATGCCTAAATTTGACCTATGAACACCAAGCAACGCATATTACACAGCGCATTGGAACTTTTTAATAAAGAGGGATATCCGAATGTTTCGAGTAAGAGAATCAGTGAAGAAATGGGCATCAGTTACGGGAACTTATGCTATCATTTTCCTAAAAAAGACGATATCGTACTTCGTTTACAGCAAAATTTGTGGGATGAAGTTGATGAGTCCATGCAAAACTTAGAAGGAGAAATATTTGAATTCGATTTTATGCTACGCAGCCTTACCCAGCTCATGGAACTCACTCTAAAATATCGTTTCTTTCTTATTAACAGTTATGATTTGACCATACGCTACCCAAAAATTAAGGAGAAAACCATAGAACGCGCTAAGGCCTACCATCACGTTCTTTATCGAATTGCTCATTTTTTAATGGACAATGGATACATGCATCCTACGAAGAACGAACAGGTACTTCAAAAGAAAATTCATGGACTTCTCATCATTTTTAATTCATGGATTCTCGACTATGCAGTATTTTACGACAAGCCGGAAAAAAACATTGCGGAGAGCACCCCTTACTATATCCAACTCTTGTTTTCGATGATTCATTCATCACTAACACCTAAAGGGCGAAAAATATTCTCTTCAGTGTATCGAGAAGTACACGGAAACAGCTAAAACCACACAAACACCTGAAAATCAGTAAAATAATACAACTACATGATATTTAAATACGTATCAAAAACATGATTATGATTTAGTTTTAATACAGAAACTATAATCATTATTAATCATGAAAACTTCAACCCTTCTAAAATTTTCAACAAAACAGCTAAAGCTTTTTGCTATTCTGTGCGTTACTTGTGCGAGCATGTCCTTGCAGGCACAAAGTAATTCGACAGCACCCCACACGCCACATCAGCATTCTGACAAATGCTCGAGAATGTTGCATCGCGATCAACAACACAAACGACAAGACCGGGCGCCAACTCCTCCTAGCAGTACGTTTACCGACCATCAGTATGCAACGGCTTCTCGAGTCCTAGGTAAAACCAGCCCAACCTGTGATGCGGGGAATGACGGTTGGTCTCGTTTGTCGCCTAGTGGATTAGTCCGAGAGCTCAAATCGGTATATGACTATCAGAAGTGTTTTAGCGCTTGGTACCAATACCACTCGACGTATACTCCACGCATATTTTCAAATGTGAACGTCGCTGCCGTGGCGCGAGAAATGTACAATATTTCCATAGCTTCAAACGGTACTTATAATTCGGGAATGTACGGCTTAGTAGCCTATTTACACGCCGCTATTTACCACGAATTTTACCAGAGTACGGTTAGCTTAGATACCAATTCAAAATATTGGATTCGTACCGCTTCAGAATCGTTTAGCCAAAATGCTCATTTGCTTGACCATTCAAAGGCAGCCCTCGATATTTTAGACGAATACCTCATCATTTTAGACTACGATGGACTTCGACATCGACCGAGAATCATCTCCTTAATGAAAAATATTATGAGGCGACTAGTGGTCAGTAAATCGTGGAAAACCATTAATGACAGCTCTTTATTACGAAGCTATGCACGCGCGTATAACCGTGTGTTCTTTGCCTATTTCAGAGGTAATCAGGATTCCGATTTTAAAAACGCTATCAATGGAGATCGCGATTTTTTTAATCTACTTTATCAAATAGGTACAGATCAGGAGTTAAAAAACAATGCTACATTAGGTTTTATGTCTGGCAATGCTGTACTAGAGCTTACTCGTATGGCAAACGACAGTAATTTGCTTGACGATGTAGAACCTCTAGCAGCTCAGATAGCAAAACAGCACCCGCGCTTAAGTGTTGCCTGGTTGCGCTGTGTCGAGGCCATTAATAAGTACGGGGACTGTAACCGCTACAACCTTTGCGAAAACGTCGCTCAGCTAAAAACGGAATTGGAAAATTTCTTGTTCCCCAACAGCTATACTTTTGACGATGATAAAATGCGTATCAAAACTCCACTTGCGGAAAACGAAGTACAGGAATTATACCATGCTGCTAAACAGGTTCAAAATCAATTTTTCAGATTAATACAGACAGACCAACCCGTTACAGGAGACTCCAATGAGACCTTAACCATGGTAGTCTTCGGATCCAAACAAGCCTATGAAAATTACGCTACCTATTTGTATGGTATTCCCACTAATAATGGAGGAATGTATATAGAACGGAGAGCTACTTTTTATACTTGGGACAGAACAGTAGGTGTAGAAAGTTCACTTTCGTTAGAAGCCTTGTTTAGACATGAATACGTACACTATTTACAAGGACGTTATCTCATTCCTGGATTTTGGGCAGAGACTGACATGTACAAAAATGATCGAATGGTTTGGTACGAAGAAGGTATGGCCGAATTCTTTTCAGGAGCGACCGATACCGACGGAATCAAACTACTTGCCAGCAATGTCCGCGTAGTCCAAAACAATACAGGAAAATGGCCTTCATTAAGTACTGTTTTTAACTCGAGCTACACCAGCGGAAATTTCCATCATTATCACTATGGTAATATGGCGTGGTACCATTGGTATTTAAATGATTTTGGCAAATTAAAGACCTTTTTCGATTTGACGAGAAGTGACGATGTTCAGGGATTTGACAATTTGGTAAATAATCTTCGATCAACAGATCACTCTCGCTTTAACAACTTTCTGCAAAAAGTGAGTAATGGAACTGTCACCGGTAAAGAACCCAGTACAAACTGGTTAGACGATCGAAAAATTGCCATTGGAAATCCCGCAGACATCAAGACGGAGTTTATCACGCTCACAGGGAATTCATCCATAACAACAGGCATAGATACCCAGGCAAAAAATAGACGCTTTAGAATAGATGGAGTGCTTGAGGGTAGCACGCCTACAAACAACAATGCAACAGCTGCTAAACAATTGCATACCTCACTCGACAATTTACTCAAGCAATTACGCCAAAACCCATTGCTGAATAACTTCCAATATACTGTGGGGTATTTTACAAACATTGACATCAGTTCAGGAATTCCTAAAGCTAGTTTCCGAATTTCAGGCCCTTTGAGAAACTCGGGGACTCCTGACCTACCGGCTGCAGATTTTACTGTCGCAAATCCCTTGACAATTACTGGCGGGAAAATTGCATTCACCAGTGAAACCTCTGGTTATTTAGCTTCTATTTCATGGGATTTCCCTGGAGGTAGTCCTACTCAAATAACCAATCAGACTACTCCGTCCATTCAATACAACCAAGCAGGAACTTATGATGTAAGCCTCACTGCCACCGGTAAAAACGGACAACAAGCCGTGAAAACAAAACAGAACATCGTTCGCGTGTATGACAAAAATAAAATGACCTATTGTGCTGGCTCAGGCGCTCAAAATAACTTATACATACGCGAGGTACGCTTGGGTAGTATACGCAACGTATCGGAACACGAAAGCTATGGCGATTTCAGCAATCAAGTAACGGCACTAGAAATTGGAAAATCTGATACCCTGACTATCGATCTCAATCAATCGCACTGGGCCTATAATGCTATAGGTGCCTGGATAGACTGGAACAACGATGGTGATTTTGACGATCCTAATGAGCAAGTACTCAAAGCCTATAAGGCAGGCCCCTACACCAGTGTAATCACGCCTCCGAATTCGGCTGTAAACGGTACGACCACACTTCGCATTCGAGCCGCTTATGGAAGCGAAAGCAAAATTACCCCCTGTGGTTCTGATTCGTATATGGGAGAGGTTGAAGACTATTCTATCGTCATCAAGGGAAGTACAGGAGTCATACGCCCTCCTATTGCTAATTTTTCAAGTAATACGCAACGTATTTTGGCAGGAGAGTCCGTTAATTTCACCAATACTTCTTTACATACGCCAACCGAACTCTTATGGACGTTTGAAGGTGGAACTCCAAATACAAGTACTGCTAGTACTCCCAGTATTAACTATACACGTCCAGGAGTTTATAAGGTGAGTTTAAAAGCGACAAACAGCGCGGGTACTCACACCAAACTAATAGACCAATACATAACTGTAGAAGAAAATGTTAATTATTGTACACCAAGTACTGCGCTCAATTACAATTCCATTACGAGAGTACAGCTAGGAAGCATCGACCAGCAATCTACATGGTCGGCTAATGGTTATCACGATTATACGCAGCAACAAGGAACTAGCTTAGAAAAAAACAACAGGTATACCCTGAGTGTACAAACCCAGCACGAGCATTGGTCGGGAATTGATGTACAGGTATGGATCGATTGGAACAAAGACGGTACCTTTGATGCCAGCGAACGAAGCTATCACCGACGTGGCAACGGACCTTTTACAGGCCAACTTGCAATACCTAACTCGGCACAATTAGGAAAAACACGTATGCGTGTGCGCCTCGCTTACGGAAAAACACCTGATGCTTGTATGCAAGACGGTTATCAAGGAGAAACAGAAGATTATACTATTACCCTTGTGGACACAACAGGAAGTACATTGGCTCCTCGAGCAAACCCTACAACAGCAACGGCAGAATTGCTCCTGTATCCGAACCCAAGTACTACTGGGACTGTCACGCTGCACCTATCGAGTGGATTTACTCCCGGAACTCGTTTCGAACTCGTCGATTTAAAAGGACAGCGTCATTTAGCAGAGCACATAGAAGCTGCTGGAGTTCAAGAGCTCCAACTTCAACTGCATCAGTTAACTCCCGGTGTCTATTTTATCAAAGTGCATACCGAAACACAAGTGTTTACAAAGCGAATTCTAATTCATAAATAACAAATAAAAAAAAAGACTGTACATGTACAGTCTTTTTTCTATTTACAATACAACTCAACAACTGTATTGATGGGGGAAAAAGAACTATTAGAAGTTCTCGCCGGGGGAATCTGGGCTCTGTGCCTGTGCTCTTTTAGGTTGTAAGATTAAAAAGGTACCTGCAGCCGTCATACCGACATACTTAGCAATAGTACTCAACTTAGCCAGTGCCTGTTTTCTAGAAATTGTATCCGTTTTATTTTCTGAGGGTATCATATTTACTTAATATGTATTTTAAGGGTTTTGGTTTGGTGTTTTGTGGTGATATTGAACAGGTATACTCCCGAAGCCAATTTTGGTAATACTACCGTATTTTCTGCTGCAACAGTCTGAGTATTTCTTGCTATTTGAGCTCCAGACAAGGCGTAAAGTCGCCATTCTAATTCACCGCTGTCAGCACCGGTAATCACAATTGAATTCAATTTGTGTATCAACTGTAATTCACTTACCTCCGGTTCACTCAATGCAACATCTCTACCTCCTATATGTAATTCCAATTCACAAGGATTACAAGTAAGATCTTTCAAATCTATGTGTTTAACTCCGGCAGCAGGCAATGACAAATAACTACCAGATGTTGGATTGAAGAGCTGTATCGCCGTATTTGGAGGAATATTTTTCGCGGTGAATTCTATACTTCCCGAATGATGTGTCTTATTTATTACCGTAATTGGTAATACCTTCTTTACCTTCCAATCATCTGATAACGATTGCACAGCGAAACCGATATCAGCTCCAGAAATTTCTCTTGGCAAATGACTAAACACATCAAAGTCAGCTCCATTAAAGTTTCCTAAATCATACCCTGGATCGAGATCTAACGTTCCTCTCTCATGAAACAAAAAAGCCGTGAATACCTCTCTTTTATTTGATACTAACTTCAATTGAATGGTAGGAAGGCTCGATCGCTGAAACGAACTCCCCACCAACGGAATCGACTTTCTCAATGCTTCTTGAAACTGTAGGTTATTAGCACCCGTTGCTGTTTTTACAAAGAAGGCTTGTCCGGGAGCCAAGTATTTTTCTGCTGTTACACCAGAATTTGGAATGTATTTTTGCTGAGTGCTATCCCAGGTATATACTGCTTGATACACAGGGTCTAGCTCTCCAACATTTGTACTCAAAAAAGTTTCTCCAACTGGGCTATTTACAGGATAATATGCTGTATACGGATTACCCAAAGCTCGCCACGATGAACCGTTCACTGCTACGTTATGGTTTCCAGTTGTAAGACTCCCGGTGAAGTGCAGTTTCCCATCGGTCTCTCGAGAAGCTGTATATCCTTTACCTACTTCAAATTGTAATGAACTAGATACTAAATCCGCCGCTGTATAATACTGCCATTTTTCACCGGTAGAACGCTGATCATCATAGGTTGCAACAGCATAACGAATTGGATTTACAGTACTGTTAGTACGGATAGCATTATCTAGGTTTGCAACAAATGATGCTATTCGCTGCCCTTGCACAGGTGAAGATACGAGGTGCCAGTTATCCGCCAGTAAACCACCTCTTTCATAGGTTACCTGCCCTGAGGCTGCTCCACGTACTAGGAGTGTTCCACTCGATAATTTTGAAGATGCTATACGTATCTCTCCCTCATTGTTCATCGTTTCGAGTACAGTCAAACTACCAGTTGCCGTCACTTCCAACGAGGCCCCTGCATAGAGATGTATCCTTTTTATACTGCCAGCATTTTCTGAAAGTACCGATTTATTAAGGGTATTGGTTATGATAACCTCGTCTGTAGCTACAGGAACAGCAGTTCCTGTCCAGTTATTCGGATTCGACCATTCGGTACTGCTTGCACCCGTCCAAATTGCTTGATTCGGTCCTGCAACCACATGTACTTTCCTTATCAGTTCCTCAGCAGCATTACCATGAGCATCTCTGGCATTGTATCGTACATCATACACCCCAAGTACCTGTGTATTAACAGCAGTATCATCAATACTGACAGCACTTCCGTCATCAGTGGTAGCCCCTAATTCACGATAAACAGCTCCGAAATTTTGATATTGAGGATTGTCACCTATCAAAGTAATCACAGGAGCAACACAGTCCACACTAAAACTTGCTGTATCATCTTTTGTCCAACTGCTTAAATACCCTGCTGTATCATCGTCCACTTGGATACAAGTTAGACTAGCATTTCCCGATAAATTAACACTCGTCAAATTGGCGTTATTACCATTTGCTATATTTAAGGAAATCAAATTATTATCTTCCACCTGAACCTGTTGTAAATTGGGATGCGCTGATAAATCCAATCGAGCTAGTTGATTATTTCCTAGCAGTAAGGACCTCAACACTGTATTTTTACTGAGATCGAGGCTGGTTAAACTATTTTCACGACACTCCAAGGTTTCCAACTTAGAAAGTGCTGAAAGATCAAGAGAACCCAAAGGGTTTTCGGCTGTTATCAATCGTATCAATCCGGTATTTTTACTCAAATCCAATGCATTGAGTTCATTATCCTGTAAACTGAGAATGGTTAATTTTAAATTCTCACTCAAATCAACCGTTTGCAATTTGGATCTTCTACAAATCAAAAACTCTAAATTTTTAAAATCTTCAATTCCTGTAAGATCAGCAATTTCTGTATCTTGAATTATTAAAGTGGTTTCGGCAGCAATCAATTCTGTATATACCTTTTGATCGTTAGCTATGCCATTTCCAAAACCTCTACTTTCCAACAAGCTTTCAAAGTGTGTATCGGGAATGTGAGTTGTTTTACAGTAATTGGCAAAACTGGCCGTGACATCTTTGTCCCAACTACTGAGGTAACTCGCAGTGCTATCATCTACTTGAATACAAGACAAGTTCGGGTTCCCTGTAAGGTATACCTCCATGTCTCTCGAATTGTTTCCATTTTTTAAGTTAACAAACTCAAACTTGGCATCCTTCCCTTCAAAATATTCAAGCAAGTTAAGTTTTGATAAATCCAATTCGGTGATTGCCGTATTATTCAAATACAATTCATCAATTTTAGTCGAATTGCTTAAATCAATGGTAGTCAACGCAGTATTGTCTGCCCCAAATTCCTCTAAATTACTATTGGTCACTAGACTGATACTCGCTATTTGTGTTCCATTGATAAACAAAGAGGTAAGGTTGCTAAGTACACTAACATCGAGAGAGTTCAGCGGATTGCGCTCACAACTCAAGGTAAGCAGGGCTGTATTTTTCGAGACATCCAACGTCGTTAACATGTTATCCGTAGCATACAATCGCATTAACTTGATATTTGCACTGATATCAATACTCGATAACTTATTTTGGGTAAATCGCAAATCCGTCAATTCAGTATTCTCAGAAACATCTAAAGTGGTCAATTCATTGTAATGTAAAGAAGCATGTGCTAGCTTTTTATTGGTACTCAAATTGAGATTTTTCAAGGCATTATTAGTGGCAACCAATCGTGTCACCTGTTGTAGACCTTGAATATTGAGTTGTTCTAAGCCCATATCTGAACAATAAATTTCCTCCAATTTCTTGTTTGAAGAAAGATCCAAGCTCGTGACTAGATTGCGAGAGCAGGTCAACCTTTGTAAGTTTTCGAATCCCTCAATTCCAGTAAAATCCGTGATTCCTTGATTGGAAATATTTAGAATCGCAATGTTTTGAATACGCTCCGTCCCGACTAAATTATCATTAGCGATACCATTTCCCATACTGGTTTTATCGCCAAAGGCAACTGGAGCTCCTCCTTCAGTATGGGTTTCTAAATACGCTTCAAAATTATCGTCCGGTACACTCGTGGCACTACAGAATGTACTGAAGCTCGTTTGCCCATCAACTTGCGTCCATCGGGCAATAGCATCCGTCGCATCATTAACAGCGATACAGGTAAGTCCTGGATTATTTCTGGCATCGAAATCCGTTAGGTTTGCCGCTTGTCCATTTCTTAAATTAAGGCTTGTTAATGCGTTGTTTTGACAGCGTACAACTTCTAGATTAGGAAAGCTGCTCAAGTCCAGTTCCGTAAACGCATTCCCATCTAAATACAACTCATAAAGGTCCGTATTACTCGTTAAATCTATGGTGGTCAACTTACAGTTGGACGCATATAAATACCACATTTCTGGATTTTGACTCAGATTTACACTCGTTATCGGAGTATCCGAGATATCCAAGTCATACAACTTAGGGTTCTTACTCACATCAATACCTGTGATAGCCGTGTTTCCGGCAAGTGATAAGGTATGAAGCTCTGGATTGTTTTGCGTATCAATACTCGACAACTGATTGCGCTGACAGGTCAACATTTTTAATTTTGATAATTGGCTAATATCTATAGCAGTTAACTCATTGTCACGAAGAATTAACTTGACAAGCGCAGTATTGGCTGACAAATCAAGGGTTGTAAGCTTATTTTCATAGGCAAAGATCTCGGTTAGCTTGGTAAGCGTTGTAAGCTCCATACTCACGATGTTATTTCTATGAACAAATAATTTTTCGACATCGGTAAAAATCTCCAACCCGGTAACATTCACAATGGATTGGGCCGCAATGTTTAACTGACTTACTCCTGCAGCCGCCGCAGTTCGAATAAACGCGTCATTGGCAATTCCATTCCCCAAACTATTCAAGGCTCCTACCGCTACAACATTCCCTGCCGCATCATGCGTTTCTAGGTAGTTTTCAAAATTGGCATCAGGTACTGAAG
The DNA here is from genome assembly GCF_964514025.1 of Tenacibaculum litopenaei. NCBI lineage: Bacteria > Pseudomonadati > Bacteroidota > Flavobacteriia > Flavobacteriales > Flavobacteriaceae > Tenacibaculum > Tenacibaculum litopenaei. Next base: position 135,222 of record NZ_CAZEQT010000005.1, on the reverse strand, counting down.
TTTCTCCACAGTGCAGGCAATAAGTAGCTCCATCTACACGCCATAACACCAAACTAGACATAGTAATATCATCGACTAAAACTTCTGTCAAATCGTAATTGGCACGTGCGTCAAAAGTTCCTATTAGCTCATTTTTCCCATTGCGAACATCTAACAACTGCAGTTGATTGTCTGCAACTTGTACTTGAAACAAGTTTGTGTTCTGTTTCAAATCCAAGCGCGTAATCTTATTGGTCGTCAAATACAAATTCTTAAGGGAAGTGCTGGTCGTTAGGTCGATACTTGTCAATTGATTATTGGCCAAGCTCAACGTTTCTAAGGCATTGGTTCCTTCTAAATTTACCTCAGTAAGGGTACAATTTGAGGCATACAGCGTTTTTAGTAAGGGATTATTGCTCAGATCCAGACTCGTTAATCCGGTATCTTGAACTGTCAATTCTGTCAATTTGGTATTCTTTGAGACATCCAACGTAGTCAATGCCATATCATAGGCATAAAGGCTCTTTAGTTCGGTATTCTTTCGTACATCCAAGCTCGTCAATCCCGAATTGAACACCCATAATTTCTCAAGGCTTACCAGACTCGTCAAATTCAAATTTTGCAAATTCGTCGTATTCTCAACCTGTAAGTGCTTTAACGAAGCATTGTTTAATACCAAACTCGTTAAGCTCGAATTGTCATGACAGGTTAACTTCACCAAAGATGTATTGGAACTAACATCTAAACTCGAAAAGGAATTGTCTCTACAAAACAGGTTTTGCAACGCGCTAAAATCAGCGATTCCTGTCATATCTGAAATTCCCTGACTTGAAACATCCAAACTCGTTATAGCTGCAATACTTGCTGTAGTTACATAATTGTCATTTGCAATGCCATTTCCTAAACCATTGGCTTCTAAATACGCTTCAAACTGATCATCTGGAACATAGGTTTGCTGCCCAACAACCGACAAGAAACTGAGTGACATAAGCACTGTCACAAGAATTCGTTTTTTCATCTAGTCAAAATATTATTGAAGATTCCCCTCATTTTGGGGCAAAAATATTTTTCCTAGTAGATTAGCCTTATTTTTAATGGTGGCAAAAAGTGGCAACACACACAAACACCTAACCATCAACAAATTAAAAACAACACTCTAAACTCAAATAAAAATTGATTATCGCAAATTCTGAATGAATTTCTCTAACTCTTCTCCTGTTTTGAGTCCCATTTTTTTTCGTATTCGATACCTGGTCGACTTTACAGCATCCAAGCTTGCATTCCTCACCGTCATAATTTCCTTAATTGATAAGTTGAGACGAAGTAGTGCACAAATTTCTCTTTCGGTCTTACTCAACTTCGGATATTTTTCACGCAGTAACTTATCAAATCCCTTGTTAGCTTCCGTAATTTTATTTTGTAGCGAGGAGTGTTTTATTTCTGTGCTTATCTGTAGCTGTAATTCTGTAAGTACAGAATTCAAACTCTTTTTTAACCCTTCAACAGTATCTTGGTTTAGTTTACTTTTTAACTGCTCTACCAATTCTTGTTTGAATACCAATCGCATGGTATTATCAGCGATTAACCGATTTGCTTCTTCTTCCGTATTTCTCACTTTGGCATCGAGTAACTCCTTTTGCAATTGCTCCTGCGCCAATTTTGCTTTGTAGGCTTTGGTTTTGATTTTGTTATTCACGTATACCAAAAAGCCGATGACAATACCTCCTCCAGAAATTACCAATAGTAACACAAAATACAGCCATTTTTGTGAGGCCTCAGCAGCTGCTATAAGCTCCATTTCACGTTTTTCTTGTTCAAACTTATAATTGAGTTCCAACTCCTGCACCTTTTTCACATTTTCGATATTAAAAATAGAATCAGAATGTCGGTTAAATATACGGTACTCGTAATACGCCTTTTTGTAATTATTCAGCTTGGCGAAGAGATAACTTCGCCTGAGATACCCCTTAGCAATCAAATCTCTAAACTGCTGATTTTTTGCAACTATCAGTGAGGAATCTATGTACTGTAAAGATTGTAAGTAGTCTTTTTTTCCTTTGTAAACGTTCGAGGCATTTCTGTAAGCAACACAGAGAGAATACAGCTTTCCATGCTGTTTGGCATGCTGCAAGTTTTCGAGGGCAATACGTTCCGCTTCTTCGTAATTTTTTAGATTCAAAAACAAGGCTACTAAATTGTTATTAACCCTTCTTACATCATCATAACTCGATAGCTTCTGAAAAAGCGTTCTGGCCTTATCGTAGTATATTTTCGCGGAATCCAATTCTTTAGATTGACGGAAAGATACTCCCATCATATTGTAACCGGCGGCAACACCGTGAAAATCCTCTAAGGGTAATTTGATAGCGATTGCCTTTCGATAGTGTTCTAAAGCTTTGACATGGTTATTTTGATAGCGGTACACCATCCCGATATTGTGCAATACATCAGAACTATTCCATGCATCGCCATTACTATCGTATATACTTTTAGCTTGCAAATAACTAGCTACTGCCTCAGGAAATTTGGCTTCTCTACGCAATACAACACCCTGAATAACTAATGCCTTGGCCAACTGCTGTTGTCCGATACTGTCTGTTGGCGTTTGTAGAAGTTGAAAAACCTTTGACAGTTGTGCTTTTGCTTTGCTAAAATTACGTTCGTATTCTATTTCTGCGGATTCCAACAACCGATGTACCTCATCAGTTATTGGCTCTGTACTAGGTAATGTTTGGTTTAAATTATCTTGAATTGGCTGTTGCCCAAAAGTACTCAGACTACAGCACACAAAAAAGGTGGCAAGTATCACTCGAATCATCACCACAAATGTAAGTATTAATTTTTGAAGTTATTAACCTAGGTTAAGAATGCGGTTTATGACTAGTCAAAACTATACGTCAACCCATTAGTAATTCGATACTGTTCTTTGGGGATACCAATAGCAGGAAAGGCGTCGTACAAATACTTAACACCGATGCTCAATCCTAAGTTCTTTACGATTCCTATAACGACCTTGCTATCATTACTAATTCTAAAATCACTCCATTTATTCAGGCGAGGTTGAAAATAGGTAGTACTTACGATGGAAATATTCTCCTTCGGAAACAAACTAAACGATAGGTAACTACTATTTCTGAAGTCTCTGTTACGCACATTTTCAAGTGCATTTTCGATTTTCTCATACTCAAACATCAATGCAGTTCCCAAAAAGAAATTATACATTTCTGATTTAGACACTTTAAACCGCGGTCCCGTTCCGATGAGCCCTCTAAAATCAATTGCTGATATTTCATCGAACTGACTTTGAACGAATCCCTCCCAAGCGAATGACTTTGAAAATCGATAATTATAACGAAAATGCTGAATTCCCTTGTCTACTAAATTCTTAGCGTTTACTTCCTTAAAATTAATCTCATTGATGAACAAGACCAAATGTTGTTTATACAAGTATTGTACTTGAAGGGTATTGCGTAAGTTGAATAAGGTATTCTTATTTTTAATCAAGTTGAAAGAGAGGCTCGCATTTCCACTCCACCTCGATGTATCACTCACACGTCGCAGTGATTCTACATTTACAATCTGTGCCTGCGCACTCAAAGTTCCCAAAAACAAACATCCTACTACTAGGTAAATCCAACGTGATTTTTGTGCTATTTTCATGTCTAATTTTTCCATCTTTCCCTGAATGACAACTCGGTACTCAGAGGCTATTATTCGAGGGTAAAATTAACGAGAATCCTAAGAAATCACTAACAATTTAACGTTAATGAGGCCGTGTTTAAAAGTACAAAACCAACCTATTGATTTCAAGCAAGTTTGAAGCTAAAAGCCCGAAACAAGTAGACGTCGAGCACCTCGAATTCCACATTTTTGGTATTTGTGATAGGCTTGTGCTGCCTGTTCTCGGAGTTCATCGTTCGACTTGTTGTTTAACCAGGCATCGATTGCGGCGACGAGCGTGTAGGCCTCAGGAGCCATTAAATTCGTTGTCCATAATACAGGAGTCACCGCCAGTTTTTGAAGATAAGGTTTAAAATAACGCTTGCTAAAACAAGCCAAAATTATAGCCTCTTTTTTTGTAGCTGTCCCCTTCCTAACTGGTGGACTCACTGTAAACTCCATAAGCCCATCGTGTCCTATATAGGCTAAGAGCTGGGCAGCACCTCCAAACGACAGCTTCTTCCCATCGTTATGTATAGTTACTACATCCTCTGAATTTAGTGCTTTTAAATAAGCTTCTGTGCAGTTTTTTATAGCCGCACCTTTATAAGCATCCGCCAACAAATACGCATTTTTTGAACGATGCTTAAACAGCAATCGTTCCAAAACGATCTCGGAAGGTCTATGTATTTTCTTTACCAAAATCCACTGTTTAGCTTTGTATTTTAAAAAGGATTTCACACCATAAGCTGCTCCCCAATAGAGGTTTGTTTGAGGTTTTTCACCATTGCCCAAAGTTGCTGGAACGGGAACAATGCCCTGATTTACATTATCACATAGGGCCACAAAAACATGTATCGTTTTTACTTCTTGCGCATTTATGGTTGATGAGTAAAAAACCAAGAACGCTATATACCACTTTTTCATAGACTTCTTAATTGAGATTTCCTCCTAAATAACGAGAATCGCCTTGTATTATTTTGTGTTTGTCGAGTGAATGCCTTATTTCTACTTTTCACAACATCCTGTTATACTAATTTTCTGGCAACGAAATACAGCTTTAAAAATCATAGCTCCAAAAATCAACAATCACATAAAAAATTAATATTTTCAAGTCTTCTTTATTAAGAAAACGACACTCTGCACTTTTGATTTCACAAAAATTATCATTTCATACCTACCCGATAAAACCTTTTCTCTTTTTTGGGGTCTAAGCAGCGCAATAGAACATTTATCACTTAACTAAAAACATCATATTATGGCAATGTATTCCATCGCTAATAAGTCCGGTATTTACGAGGCTGATTTAGAAAAACTGCTAAGAGGTCAGGCCTCACATAGCATTGCAGCCAAGCTCCATGTTAACGAAGCAGAATTACAACGATTTTTAAATGGCGAAGCAGTTTATAACGTCGCTAAAAGGCTCAATGGCATATATGAATCAGATTTGCGCACGTTGTTTAACAAAACGAGAAAGGAAGTTGCTATCGGTATTGTAATCGGAGTACTACTATCCTAGTCATCGCAAATTAAAGCAGTCATCGATTACTTTACAACAAGCTAATCCACATTAACATTATGAACAAAGAACAAAATACTCCTTACAATTACGACCAGTGGTTTTCTTCATTAACTCCAAACACAAAATGTATGGCAGCATATGAAGGCAGTTGGTATGAAGCTATAATAATAGAAACAAACAACAATGCTGAATGGGTTAAAATCACCTATCCTTCATGGGGATCATCCTGGGACGAAAAAATCGAGAAGTCCAGTAATCGGTTAAGACCCTTAACTATCGAAAATTCAGAAGTTGTCGACGAACAAAACTTTTTAGACAACTTAGCTATAGGACAGCAACTGCTTGCTGAATCTGAAGGTGCTTGGTACAAAGTGGAAATTACCAATATTAACGGACCTACCGTAACCGTCACTTGGCTTGGATGGAACTCTAGTTTCGATGAAGATATCGATATGTATAGTAATAGGCTCAAACCATTAGACTCAGAGCATGGTGAGCAGTACGGTACACAAAATGGTCAGCTTAATCTAGATGATATATGCAATAATATGATCGAAAACTTTGAAGAATTAACAAACTATATACGAGGCCTAGAAAAAGCGAATACATTACTCAAAGCAAGAATTGAAAACATCGAAAAGAAAATGAATATCAATATTTCTAAAACGAATTCTTAATAGAGGCGTCCCTCCCTAATAAGAGCTAATAATAAAAGAAAGACTTTTCTTTCTGATTTCCTAAAACCCACAGAAGTTCACTACTTAAAAAAGTCTATTATTCGCATTAAAAGTAAGTACTTCCGTTGTCCCTAGGCAACAACATTAATTAGTAATTCATATTTTGGGCACCTTGGAAGGTGCCCAAAAATCAAACATAAAAAATTCTTCCTCCTAGCAGCTATTTCTTTAGGATACCTCAACTTACTTTTCTCGCTCAAATACTACTTCAAGCTTCTTCGAATTTGCTGTACTCTGGCAAGAAAGTATCCAACCTGCATTGAGCTCTTCTTCGGTAAGTACTGAATTGTTCGCCATCAACACCGCTCCTTTGACCAACTTACAGGCACAGGCCCCACAAACCCCACCTTCGCAGGAATACGGGGGGGTTGCTCCACTATTGAGCAAAGCCTTCAGTATCGTAATTCCCTGTTTAAGCTTTAATTCATACACTTGCTCATCGATATACACCTTAGCTGTCGCAGCCATACCTCCTTTTGATTGTACGTCAGTACCAAGATTTCCAAAACGTTCTATGGCAATTCGATTTTCTGGTACATCCATACCTAATAATCGCGCTTTGGTATTCGCGATCATACTTCCCGGTCCGCAAATAAAATACAAGGCATTTTGTGCATAAGGTGGGTATTCTTTTATAAACCAAGCTATGTTTATGGCGTCAACACGTCCCTTGCGATAAACAAAATCGGTTTTCGTTGACCATAGTTCACTCCAACTGCGAATGGGTTGACTAAGTAGGTATATAATTGTAAATCGATCCGCAAAACGTTCACTCAAAATTTCCAAATCACCTTTAAACATAATTTGTTCTTGATTTCGATTGCCGTACAGCACATAAACTCGACTGTAAGGTTCGACACTCAAAACACTTTTTACCATCGATAAAATGGGAGTAATTCCGCTACCGGCAGCAAAAAAATAATAGGATTTGTATTGGGTTGAATCGAGTTCAGCAGTGAATCTTCCCATGGGAACTTCCACTGCTAAATAATCTCCAACTTTCACTTCCTCATTGAGAAAACGGGACATCCTCCCGTTCTTCACCTTCTTTACTCCTATTTGCACATAGGAATTGTCAGTTATATCATTACAAATAGAATAGGAACGGCGCAGAGATTCTCCCTCCAAAGTATGAATAATTGTGAGAAATTGCCCTGGCTTAAAATGAAAGGCTTTTTTTTCAGCCAATGGAATTTTAAAGAAGAGAGATACTGCCTCTGCGCTTACTTGTTCCTTTTTCAGAACTTCTAATTTGAAGACTTTCTTTTTCATAAAATCATATTTCCGCTCCGTGAGCTACCATCCATTTTTTCACTTCTTCCTGAAATCGAACTATTGCATACTCACCGCGTACAGCTCTTGCTCCCACACTAAACCTAGGAGAGTACAAAGACTTTTGTTGCTGCTCACATGCAAAAACATCTTCTGCCATAAAATCACCAGAAGCCATAGGGTCATTGCTATCCCCTTCGTATTTCCCCTGCCCTCCGTAACGTTGCCATAGCTTATTTGCTGAGGACTTTGCATACTGTTTGGTAAACTCCCATTCTGACTTATTGGCTACTTTCGTTCTTATAACTACCAATGTTCGATCAGCAGCTAGTGGAATTGCATGAAACGTATTCCATTGAGCTTCCCCTTCTGTGATTCCTATATTTGGGAATAACCAAGGTACATAAGCCCCTATTCGCTCTCTAGGCACACTCTCTATCAAAGGAAATTGTGCCGCATTATCCACGTCTGCCAAATAATCTGGTATCAAGGGTTCGTAAAACCAATAATGAGGACCTTTCCATCCGAATTCAGCCTTTTCGTGATCGTACATGTTTAGGGTTCCTGCATGCAAATGGGCCAAGTGATAATGATCGATGTAATTTTCGACCACAATTTTCCAATTGGCTTTTATTTCTTTGGTATAGAAAGGTTCAGGTCCTTTTTCTCTATACTCTACTAGTTCTTCAACTTTGTGAGGACCTAAACAAGGGGCTACTTCCCCAAAAAAATCCATGATATTCGGGGCGTCCTTATCGGGGTGGACAAAGAGCATTCCTTTAAAAATATCTACCGAAGCTTCGTGTAAATTAAGCCCGCAATCTTTTAATTTACCCTCGCACAAATCAGGGAATTCACGCTCTTTTTTGGGAACGCTTAGCAGCTCTCCTTCTAGGCTATACGTCCAGTCGTGATAAGGACAAGTAATTGCCTTCTGCCCTTTCCCTACTGCTCTGAGTAGCTGAGTCCCTCGATGCCTGCACATGTTGTGAAATGCCCGCAATCGATAATCACGACCTTTTACAATAAAAATATTATTTAAACCGGCCTGCACGGAGATATAATCTCCCGGCTCTTGAATATCTTCAACGAGCCCTGCAAATTGCCAAGTTGTACTAAACAACGTTCTCATTTCTAAATCAAACCACTGTTTACTGGTATAAGCCTCTACCGGCAAGACATGCATCTTATTTCCCATTGCTTTTCTCTTCTTCTTTTACACGGTTCCAAATTTCTGTATATGGTTTTCCTTGATAGGTCATTTTAACTTCCAACAAATCTTCTTGTTTTAGCACTGCATTAATTTCGTAATACTTCCCATCAATGCCATACAACTTTCCTTTGCTGTACCCATTCTTACCAGGAACTAAATCGGTCAACACATAACTCGGTTTTTTCTTTTGTTCCCTGAGTTCCTGTTCACCATCGTTATAATACTTAAGCTTTCCAAAGATTTTTCCTTTAAATGAGATCAACTCATAGGTGGCCTGGTAAAATTCACTTTTCACCTTCCACGTGCCTTCAATAGGATCTTGTCCTTTTGCACAGGAAACTGTTAACACAAGGCAGGCCAGTATTGCTATAAAATTTTTCATCTATTTCTTATTTATCTTTTACTACAGGTAGCCAATCTGGGGGTTTTACAAACACCAGTAATTTATTTTTCATTCCCTTGACTTCACTTACTTTTTTAGCCAATCGAGTCAGTCCATGGAAAAACACTTTAAAAGGATTTACACTCTCTAAAGGTTCTGATATACCATAAACTACAGTTTCTTTTTCCGGTTCGAAAGTCCCAAATAAGCGATCCCAAATAATTAAAATCCCTCCATAATTCTTATCCCAATACTGCCTATTTGAACCGTGGTGTACCCGGTGATGGGAAGGAGTATTAAAAATAAACTCCAAAGGTTTTGGTAATTTCCCTATAATTTCCGTGTGCAAAATGGCCTGAAATGTTTGCACAAACAGCTCGGAAGCCAACAGCAGAAACGGATTAAAGCCCAATAAAACAGTAGGAAGTGAAAACAATAATGGAAAAACACTATCCAGAGGACCAAATCGATACGCCACCGACATATTGAAATAAGGAGAACTGTGATGCACGGTATGAGTGGCCCAACCAATTCCGATGCGATGCATTAAACGATGTTCCCAGTAATACAAAAAATCAGCCATTAGTATACAACACCCCACAGTAATCCAATTCAATGGCAATTCAGGAAATATACTGTAATACGAAGCGTACATGTACAATTTTGTCACTAGCAGCAGTCCTAATCCATATTCTATTAGCATAAACGCACCGAGGGTTATACCGTTTGTTAAGGCATCGAGCACAATATTCAACTTCAGGCGTTTTAACACCAAATACCTAAGCAGTTCTACGACAAAAAATGGAATAATCACATAGACTATGCTAAGGTCATTTACCAAGTAAAAAAGGTATTCCACATACTCACTATTGAGTTCGGTAATCTGCCAATTCAGGTTTGCCCAATGTGCTCCTCCAACAATGGATACTATGCAAATCAAAGCGTAAACCAGTAATCTAACTACATTCATAATTTGACTATTTTAGTTACTACAAAAATCTATCAATTCCTCAACATTTTCTTTGACCTAGGTCAAAATCGAGAGGTGTTGCGCTATGGTGTATACACCGATCGTCATCCAAATAACTAACAAGCTCCAGTAGAGTTTTGGGTGTTCTTTTTTGGTTACTGTTTCTACAAAGTGAATTTCCTCGGCACTCAACATGTGCCATAGGGTCATTCCTACAATGAACCCCCAAAACCAATTCCATTCAAAAATTACGGCTCCTATTAGCATTCCTACGGCCAAGACCGTTTTCCATTTATCCATAGTAGTAATCTTTAGCAGTGAATACCGTTGCTATAGACAGTCCTGCAAAGAATAACCAAGTGCATACAATAATCCAAAACAACCAGGGGTGTTCACGTTTCGTGATAGGTTCAATAAAGTAGGTTACACCTGTGAAAATATCGGGGATTACCCAAAACAAAAACAAGCAACCCCATGCCCACTCCCAATTCATGAGGACTGATAGGTACATTACAATTAATGCTATAACCGTTCTCCAAGGTTTCTTAGCCATGCTTCTTAAAGATACTAAATTTTAAGACCAAATCGACGTAACATCTTCTTTTCCATCGTCCAAAAAAATGCAAATTGACCAAACAACCAACCGTAGGTTACTAATAATAACTGGTAACACACAAAGCTGGTGATGACAAACACGGGATAGTACAACCAAGGACTCATGATTTCATTATTGATCCCTATCCACTTCAAAAACGGACGTCCCACTGCAATAGATGAAGATCCTGTGATGGAGAATACAAAAAGTATGATCAACACTTGTCTTGGGCTCTCTAACTGCCACTTATTCATTAATTTTTTCATGTAAATGTAGGTTTGCTACAAAAGTAAATTCCTTTCGTCACACAGACTTTGACCTACATCAAAATACACGCAGCGGAAGGATTTTGATATAAGTCAAAATTTATTTTCATCAAGCTTAGCAACTTTGCCACGTAACAAAGAAACTCTCAGATGAACAAAACGTACTTAATTCTTATCACAGTATTTTTCTCATCCTGTCAAAAATCACCTGATGAACGCATTTTTGGTGACTGGAAAGTAGCCAACAACTACTATACAGCTGATTACAAAATTGAACGTACCGAGCGCGGAATCACCGCCAAAGTCATGTATTACGACGATGGCACTACGATTTTAAAAGCCACCCATAGTGATCAAGACATCTACATTCCGTCACTGCACTATAAAGATGGCGAATACGTCGATGCTGTATCAGGTGCAACGCAACAAACACCGAGTATTCGTATTAAAATACGCAATACGGATAGTTTAGACGTCACCAAATACGTGATGCACAAACCCATCAAAGAATATTGGACCAGAAAAATAGATTAATATGAAACTTTTAAAACACACCCTAATTATTGCTTTACTCACCTTAACGAGTTGCGATAATACTGTTAGGGATATTACGGGAGGAGCGAACAATCAATCTCCTACACCAACACCAGAAGTGAAACCTTTTAATATCAATACTGATGGATTTGATTTTTTAGCAAAAATGCAAGGACATTGGGTAGGTACCAATCGCGTTATCGCCGATGACTACGCTTGGTTTGGTTGGGACTATCGCGCAATTTCACCATCTCATCTACACGGCATTCACGAGGGAGGAAGTTTGGGGAACTTATTGACCTCATTTTTTGTAACCAACTACAAAAACACGAGAACATTAATGGCTCGAAATGGCGGTTTATTAAACGGCATTTACCGTACCAGCTATTTCGTACTCGACAAAGTAGAAGACAGAAATCAGGATGGTAAATACTATCGTTTTGTCGATGCTGTGGGGGGTACTGGTATTATGTATTTTGAGTTGCGATTTAAAGATAACGAACTGTTTTTTAACTCGTATACCAGTAACTTAGGCAATAGGGTTCCTACGCGTCACATGACCTTTAAAGGTACCAAGCAACACCCTGAATTAGCAGCCGCTGCTGCACAGGCCACAGGTTTTCCTAAAAATGAAATTGATACTGGTTTAGATTTTGCCAATGGTTTTAATGAAAACAATCTGTATGTAGAAAAAACAGGAGACAAACCAAAATCTGCGACGTTCTTGTCACAAAATTCGGCAAACGACGTGTATGAACTAGCTCCTTTATCAGGTGATCCGTACACTATTATCAACCACCCCTACCTAGGAACCTTAACCGTTCAACTTACTCGCGGAACCGCTATCAAAGACAGCAATCTATTAGTTTACCTGTCGAGAGATCCTTTAACAGATAACTCTGGATACTTTTCAAGTGTCGCTGGAGCCTTTGATACCTTGTTACACTTTCCGGAATTGGAAAATAAAGAAAATTCCATGTTGTTCACCTACCTGCATCCCGGTACTTACTATGTAACGGTCATTGCGGATATGAATAAAGATGGATCGCCCAACACCGGTGATATTTCGAGTATTTCACAACGCATAACCATTGGAGCAGAAGAAAACAAAACCGTAACTGTCAACACCATTAATGTACAAAACTAACATGAAAAAATACCACACCATCGTTGCATTGGTACTGCTATCCTATAGCTGTACTACTGCAGAAATTCCAGAAGCAGCAAGCATTACTATCGACAGGAAAGTGACCTACGAGCGCGATATTAAACCCATAATGTATACCAATTGCCTCACCTGTCACAGTGCTGTCAACCCCAGAAATGGACTTATTTTGGAAACCTACCAACAGGTAAAAGCGTCAGCAAGTACCGGTACTTTAATTCAACGCATGAATGATGCTGCGAACCCTATGCCTCAAGGAGGCTTATTAACGCCAGACAAGAGGGCTTTGGTAGACAAATGGAAATCGGATGGTTATTTAGAAAACTAACACCTACATGAAAAAATATATTTTACTTTTCGCTTTAGGGCTTATCGGACAATTGATGTACGCCCAAAAATACTACACGCGAACAGGGAGTACACATTTTAACTCATCTGTTGCAACTTTTGAACCCGTCGAGGCAATCAACAACAGCACAACTGTAATTCTCGACAGTAACTCGGGAAAAATGGCGGCTCAGCTTTTTGTCAACGCCTTTCAATTTAAAGTGGCTCTTATGCAAGAACATTTTAATGAAAATTATATGGACAGTGATCAATACCCAAAAGCGAGTTTTACTGGCCAACTCGATAACTTTGATACTACAGTGCAAGCGACTCCTAAAAGCTATACACTTTCTGGAGTATTAAAAATTCGAGGCGTTGCAAAAAACATCGCGACTATCGCCAAAATCCGACGAGAAGGTGATACCCTTATCCTAAGGGCTAATTTCTCAGTTAAACCTGAAGAATTCAAGATTAAAATCCCAAGTATCGTTCGAAAAAAAATAGCCAAAGAAATCAAAATCACTCTGAAGTATGAACTGGTCAAAAAGAACTAGAAGTTATGGTCTGATACTAAGTATTACCCTTCTTATTGGGGTATACTGTAGCTATGTATTCCTGTTTAGTCCTCCGCAAGCTATCGAAAATGCAGCTGTAGACTACAGCGGACCTAGTGAAGCCCTCCTACAAAAAGTATCGAACAACCATAGTAATTGGAAGACTCAAGTTGTAGCTATAAGCGGTACTATTAGCAGTATCGAGCAACAAGGAATCATATTAGATCACAGTATTTTTTGTCAATTCAAAAACAGTGATGACTTAAGAACTATTAAAACAAATCAACGGATCCAAGTAAAAGGTCAAATTGTGGGCTACGATGACCTCCTCGGAGAATTAAAAATTAAACAATGCATAGTATTATAAAAAATATCACCATCGCAGCTGGGCTATTCATGAGCTTTCCGCTGTGTGCTCAAGAAGATTTACTTTCTGAAATCGATCGTGAATCGGGTAGCACTCCCCTATTTAGTTCACCAGCATTCAAAGCACAACAAATAGGAAATTTACAATCTACAAAACTAGCGGACAAAGGAGACCTATACTTAATTGTTTCTCATAGGTTTGGCTCTTTTAAAGATGGTATCGATGAATTTTTCGGTTTGGATCAGGCCAATACGAAAATACAATTGACCTATAGCTTTTGGGAAGGAATCCAAACGAGTTTAAGCAGGGATAGTTTTGAAAAAACCTATTCGGGAAGTTTAAAAGTTCGCCTTTTTCAACAATCTACACAAATGCCAGTAAATCTCGTTGGATATGCCAGTGTGGATATCAATTCTGAATTAAAAAAGGCCAACTATCCTTTGTTAAAATTTGCTGACCGTATGAGTTTTACGTATCAACTACTCGCTTCGCGAAGATTTAGTAAAAAACTATCGGTACAAGTGGCACCAATTTTTGTGCGACACAACCTACAGGATTTAAATGCGACAAAGGCGCGTACCCACAATCAATTTTTATTAGGACTTGGGGGCCGTTTAAAAATTAGCAAGCGCATGAGTCTCAATCTTGATTACGCTTATAATTTTAATAAGTCGCGTAGTTCCATTTATAACAATCCATTGACTTTGGGGCTAGATATCGAAACTGGAGGTCATGTATTCCAGTTGTTGTTTAGTAATGCTAGGGGTAGCAATGACAGTGCTTTTTTAACCAAAGCACAGGGAGATTGGGCCAAGGGAGACATTTCTTTTGGGTTTAATGTTGTACGTGTTTTTTAACCCAATTTCCTTTTCATTTGAATGTCAAGACTTTCTCTTCACAGAGAAAGTCTTTTTTTATTTTCCTCGAATGCGACTCAGTGTCTCTTGACTAATACCCAACATAGAGGCAATATGTCCTAGGTTCGCAATCTGAAGAATTTTAGGATAGAATTCTACAAGTAGTTCGTACTTTTCTTTAGCTGTTAAAAAATAATAGCCTTTGTAAAAGTCATCAATCGTTGCAATTTGTTCTTCGATCATCAATCTTCCAAAACGTTCTAGTTCTGGGTATTTTTCATATAGCTCTTGCCAATCGTCATAAGAAATAGCAATAACAACAGTATCACTAGTGGTTTCAATATATTCGTTTGCCGGCTTTCTAAAAATATAACTGTGCCAAGATGTTACCACCGACATTTCAGGATAGATCCAATGCGTAATATCTTTTCCTTTTTGAAAAAAATACGTCCTCACCGTTCCTTCCTTTAAAAAGTACAAATGTCTACAGGTTCTCCCTTCCTCTACCAGCAATTCATTTTTAGCATAACTAATTTGCACGGCAACTTCTTCTAACGCTCTTTTTAATTCTTCATTTAATGGGATGTATCCCTCTATGTAGGCTATAAACTCTTGCATAGTGCTAAATTACAAATTTCATTGATTTGCATAAAAAAAACAGCAATGAGAATTGCTGCTTTTCCATACTAACTCCTTTTGTTTATCAGCTATTAATGGCTGTGTATCTTTTTGATTTTCGCATTCCGTCATTGACTGCTAACTCCACATTTTCTGGTAAATCAACAACATCTGCATTTTTAGTTCCTTTATTGGTTAATTTATAAGTAAAAGCTATTTGCCCCAATTGAAATACAATTTTTATAGAATCTTTCATTGACAATTTGGAACCATCCATATGTACCCAGCGTTTTAGTGGCTGTTCACAAACCAATTCCTTGGCTCTTTGCAAACCAAATTTCTTTTGCATACGCATAAAAATTTCCACGTCGAACAACCATTTTGTAATGAACTTTTGTCCAAACAAGATTTCAACGACATCTCTCTCAAATATTTTAGCACCGCATTGAGTGTCTTTAAAATTCATAGAAAGTATTTTCCTGATGATAAAGTTAATCGTCATACTGATAATGGCACGCGCCGAGTCTTTGGCAATCTTAGCCCCCATTCTTTGAATTCTTGAACCGCTAACAATTTTAAAATCTTCGCTTTCTATGGTGGCAACCAAATCTTCAAAATCAGCAAAATCTGTTGACAAATCCGCATCTAAAAACCCAATATAATCCAGCTTTTTATGAGTGGCCATGTAGAGCATTCCCTGACGAACGGCCTCCGCCTTTCCTCCATTTTGGGCACAATTATACACCGTGATATATTCCTCTCTTCCTTCTCTCAAACTGTTTAGTACTTCAAGCGTCTTGTCTTTACTTCCGTCGTTAACAAAACACAAATTGTATCCGGAATACTCATCAATAAAGCTTAAAAATTGACTTCCCGACAAGCGTTCTTCTTCGTTGTAACACGGAATAACTACGCCAACGCTGCGCTTCTGGATAAGTACACGGTCTGTTAGTTTCGCCGACTTCGCAGTAGCCTCATTACCCTGTGGCACACCTATTAAGCGTTTTGTTCGTGCACATATCTCATTCAGACTGATGGGTTTTTTCATATAATCATCAATCCCCAAATCAAATCCTCGTAAAATGGTTTCATCATCAACACTTCCTGACAACACCATTATTCTGGCATCTGACTTTTGTTCTTCTCGAATGAACTTTACAATTTCCAAACCGGATATGGTAGGCATGTGTACATCCACTATGACCAAATCGGGCTGAAAAGAAACAAACAAATTTTTACCAATTACCGGACTCGTCTCTATCTTTACAGTATAGCCGAGTGCCGTTAATCGTTTTTCAATGGGTAGTAGCACTAATTGCTCGTCATCTATGACTAATATTTTCATTGTATGTTAAATTTCGGGGTTAGCTCTTTAAATATAGTTTTTTCCAACTGAATTACCAAACCCACACAATTGATTTTCAAGCTTTTTTAGTTCAACAACCCTATTGTATAGATGAATGGTATCACGCTTTTTTAATCCCATTAAAAACGCATAGCAAATTGAAAAGCATTATTTTTGCCTCCTTAATAGAAAATAAACTATGACCGCAGAAGATATTGTCGGAAGCTACCACATAATTGGGACCAATCAAAATGATAGTCCCGAAGAATATCGAGGTACGCTATCACTAACGCTTGATCAACATAAGCGCATTGTAGCTGAATGGTGCATTCACGACAATCAATTACAATTCGGTTATGGATTTTTTAAAGACAACATTCTGGTAATAAATTTTTATTACTACGGTAGTGAAAACGACAAATACAAAGGTGTTGTCGTATACCGTTGCTTAACCTCTAACATTTTAGATGGTTTTTGGTCAGAAAAACACGGCGATTTGGACTTTCTTGGAGAGGAACGCTGCTTTAAAATTGATACCACTAACCAACAAAACCCTACCTGCTAATGAAGTGTCCTTGCTCACCAAACAAAACCTACGAATCCTGCTGTGCCCCTATCCATCGCGATGTACACAATGCTACCACTGCAGAGTTACTTATGCGTTCGCGTTACAGCGCGTTTGTTTTAGCAAATGGTCATTACCTATCCTTGAGTCATCATCACACAGAGCGTTTATCTAAACGCGAAATGAAAGAATTAATTCATTGGACCACTTCTGTACAATGGTTAGGCTTGCAAGTAATGAACACCCAATCCGGAGGCCCCAATGACGACACAGGTATCGTAGAATTCAAGGCCCACTTTATTGAACACGGGAAAACGAATTTCATTCACGAACGCTCAAAATTTGTTCGAGAAAATGGACATTGGGTCTATTTAAACGGTGCGCATCAATAATTTGATAACCACATTTTTCCTATAAAATAAAATAGTATCTTGCGCACCTTAAAAATTTGCTATTATGTTCAAAAACATTTTTTCATTTGAAGGTCGCATTCGTCGATCAGAACACAATTTCACCTTATTAATTTATTTGGTTTTAGTTCAAATCATCCAACTCTTAATGGAGTCGTTGAATATGCCGTTGCTTGTCATTTTGATATTCCCTTTGCTCTATATTTTTATAGCACAGAGCGCTAAACGTTGCCATGATTTAGGCAACTCAGGTTGGTATCAACTCATTCCTTTTTACGGATTGGTTCTTATCTTTTCGGATAGTAAGTTTGGGCCTAACAAATACGGTGACAACCCAAAAGGAGAAGGTAATGGATCTGAAATCAATCAAATAGGAACAGAATAATTTCTTTTTTTTGAAATACTAAGGCTTGTTACTTTAGTCGCTTTTGTGGTATAACTTTATCATTTTTCCTTACTTAAAGTAAGGAAATTACACGCAATTTTGGGTAATTTATAACTAAGTTTCCAGTACTAAATTACCAATCAATGTTAAACTATATTACCACTTTAGGAAAAAAATTAAATTCAGAACAACAGCGTAACATCCAAGGAGGAATTTCGGGTATTTGCCCAAGTGTAGGCATGCGATGTAATGCCCAATATCCAAGTCTCATAAATTGTATCAGTGATGTAGACTACTGTTGTGTTGATGGAAAGTTCAAAGTATGTTAAAAAAAGCGAGAAAACTCGCTTTTTTTATTTTACCATCTTATTAACAAGTCCTCACTATCAGCTAAGACTTCAAAATATCCGGGACTCTTACATAAGTAGCGAAAACAATTGCCACTACTATTAAAGCTACTACTTCATGAGGTTTTCCTTTATACATATGAATACCTGTAATTAATACGTAATAGCCTATTAAAAAGCTCGCCCCGTAGTAAACTGTTTTCTGATATAAAAATAAACCGGTTGCTACCAGCAAGAATATTCCGGTTCCTACAATTACCACTGGATTACTTACAACCTTGTTCAATTGTTCTGCTGAACTTATTTTTTCCAGGGCATTGGGTATAAAAATTAAACTCAACATCAATGAAGGGAGCCATATCAAGAATGGCTTTAATAATTTTTTCATAACTCTTTTTTCTTAGTCATCTGCGATTTGATTTATACAGCGTATTAATAGTCCTAAAGTTAGTATTTTTTCTCTAACTTTCAGCATTACTCACGTTCAGTGCGTACGCGTTCATCAATCCACTGCATGAGCGCTAGTTTATCAACTGAAATCCACGTTCCCTCCACGTTTTTCTTTTCCGATTTGCTATCTTTTGGATAAATAATGGTTAGACTAGCGTCTTTATTTCCTGCCATTTGTAATTCAGCTACCAATCCCACCATATCAGGGCCGTTATTATCGAAGGGAGTTTTCTTTTTTTCCTTTAACCAATATTGAATGGCTTCTTGCATGTACGTGCGAAAAGGAATATTTTTAAAAACAGCAATATTTCTACTGCTAGTATCTGAATAACTATAGATTGAAAAATTCAAATAATTTTCCATGACCTCTGCTGGTGTTCCTCCAAGATTACTCGCTAGTAAATAGGTTGTTAATTTCCCTTCCCATACGGCACCCTTATTCTGGTTAATACGTACATCCCGAGCTCCTTCATTGTACTGGCGTACCCAGTCTAATGCAGAATCGCAAACAACGACCCCTCGAATATTCAATCGTGGCTTAGGTTTCTCTTGCGCAATGTATTTTAGGTAACTCAATGCTCGGTGACCAGATAGTCCTACCCCTAAAAAAAACACATTATTCGTTGGTAGCGCATACTTCGTAAATGCCTTTTTCAGCTGTTCCTGCGCCTGGTGTAACGATGACTTTTTAAAGAAAAAGTCCAGAGGAATTTCGGTGGAAATAGAAAGGACCGCAAACCCTTTTTGATTGGCTTGATCATATAACAAACGAGCCATTTTGTTCTTTTTCTCAAAGCCAGCATCTTCAAAAAACACGAGTGTTCCGCGAATATTTTTTGCTGCTGGTAGGTACAAAGTATAGCCTTTTGAAATATACGGTAGTACCGACTTAGTTTCTTTGCCTATACGCTGTACTTTGTTCAGTGGTGCAGGTTGATACTCTTGCACCAAACGTTGACTGTAAAGCAACTGCCCACCTCCCAATAGGACAAGCGTGATTCCTGTAACAATAGCTTTCATCTCATTCTTAATTTCTATTCTACCGACGAAAGATACACCAACGTTGTTTTGGCGATTGTTAAGAGACTGCCAAAAATGACTAATAGCCCCTCATAATAGTAAAATTCTAAATAGAAGTATATGTTAAATACATCCAATAGGATTTCCAATTCTTTTTTCGACTACGTTCCTCAAACACTTGCTGAGACGCCTTTGGGCTCTTTCGGATCTGTAGACTAAAAAGATCTCTAAATCCATACGGGGCCAGAAATTCCAAATCATCACTCTCGGTTACCCTTACCGCTATCGCTGTTGCCGTTTCAGGCCAAAACGAAATAGCATCAATGCAATTTTCATAAGGAGAGTGCCCATTTCTGACATGCATACGTGCTTGGTTTTTAACAGACCACTTACCTTCGGGTATCCTGTTTTTTAAACGTGCTATTTGCTCGTGCTCCTCTGCTTCACTCCCACCTTCTTCGAAATAAATCACATCAATATCGAACAAAGAGCGATACTGAGAATTATGTAATTCGTCCCAAACTTTATTTCTCAAAAAACCCGCACCTATCCAACAATCTGGTAATTCTAAATCCCGCACCGCTCGTAATACACCCATCATCGAATCGTCAGCAAAAAGCCACTCTTTTATTTGTAATTCATAATTCATACTATCAGTAGCATTACTAATTTCTACTTACTTTTTATAGCGTTTTCATTTTTTGTTTCTAATCAAAAAAGTCTCGAATCCATTGACTTCTTTGAACAGCTAAACTACCGAATTGAAAATCAAACTTCTTTGAACAGTATTGAAATCGAATACTAAATTCAGCAAATTTTAACAGTACACCTCTTTGATATTAATCCTATCTTTGCGCCAAAAAAGTTGTGAATAATATTCTTACCTACCTCATTCGAGGTTTATTGATTGTAGGTATTATGTTGTGTATTGACCGCATTATTGACCTATTAAAATCCGATAAAAAACAAAACCAATGGCAACAATTGAGCTCGAAAGGAATTCGCATTCTACTATTGTTGATCATCTTGATATCTCTGTTGTACTTGCTCTTCGTGAGCTATACTTCATAAACTAATGGTGTACCTAATAGGTACAAAAAAAGGTCGTCTGTACAGACGACCTTTAGTAACTTTTATAATTGAGATTAGATTACCTCAACATTAACGGCGTTAATACCTTTTTTTCCTTGTTCAGTGTTGTAACGAACGCGGTCATTTTCTCTAATTTCGTCGATTAATCCAGAAACGTGTACAAATACATCTTTACCTGTATCTGCATCTGTGATAAATCCAAAACCTTTTGATTCGTTAAAAAACTTTACTGTGCCTTCTTGCATTTTAATTAATTTTAAATGATTATTTATACTTCGCTCCCTCAGATGCCTTTGATTATCTTTTAACTCATTTTTTGAACTAAATAGAAAAGCTAACCATTTTAAAAGTACTGATAAAATAAATAAAGGCAAGAAGAGTTGTTACTCAAAAAACTAATTACTAAATAAGACCTTATAAATGAAAAGCATTCCTTAGGAACGTCCCAAAGGTACATTAATTTAGGTTAGTATTTCACTACCTAATCATTATTTTTTCCACGATTTTATAAACAAAATTCTCAAGTCAAGAGTACCCCGAGCATATCTTTAGTAAAAAGTATAGTTTATCCTTACTTTTTTTATGGTTTTTTTTCTTCACAACAGATTGCAAGTTGCTAATTTTAAGAAATTTAAATAACCAAACCATGCTAAAAAACATTTCAAACTTAGGTACAGCGCTAAACAAAAAGGAACAAAAATCTATTAACGGAGGAAATCGTTGGAGACAATGTGGGACTCGTTGGTGTTGTTTAACCTTACCAAACGGACACGAATTAAGAGAGCCTTGCTTTTGTAACCGTTGGGGAAGCTGTATCCTATTATAAGAAAATTACAAACTACCGCATTGGAATGCGGTAGTTTTTTTTAAACTTCCGTCGATCTACGGAATAAAAAAAGCGGTAGTATTAACCACCGCTCGTATTTTATTTTTCATTCATTTTCTTTTCCAATTGTTGCACTCTTATGAGCAACGATTTTAGAAGTTTATTTTCTTCCTCTAAGGTTTTGATTTTTTTCTGCTGAGCTCTTAGCGTTTCTATTTCCTTTTGTTGCTGGATGGTATACAAGGTTAGTTGTTCGATCTTCTCCAATAATCTCGCGTCCATATCGGCCAAGTAAAAACCTTCTTTTGCCACTATTTCAGCACTAGGAATGTTTGCCAGATGTCCTTTTTGACGTATGTGCTCTTCTACCTCCGTTAAACTTGGTAAATCATAAGTTGGTTGAAAAACGTAGTCCGGCCAGTTGCTCTTTGCTGCTACTTTAACTTCTAAAGCAGCTACCTTTCCATTAACTCCCAATTTAAATCCACTTGTATCAACAGTACCAACACCTATATTCCCGGTATTTAAGTCTACCGCGAATACCTCACTTTCCGTCATTTTTTGTCCAGACTTCTTACCGATAAAGAATTTGCCGTTATTGGCAAAAGCCACTGCTGAACTCGAACTAGGAGTCGCATCTGAAAACTCGATACTAGGCACAAACTCTTTAATCGTTAAAGATGACTTTCCGTTTACATCTAGTTGATTTTCGGGATTTAACAAAACCGTTCTATTCGTGTCTTGAAAAACTTCAAACTTGGCATTTGGTGTTGTAGTACCGACTCCTACACTACCGTTTGAGTTGATGTAAAACTTTGCGTACTGTAATTGTCCAATAGCATCAGGACTACTCGTCTTTGGTGCTACACCAATCATATAGGAATTCGCGTGATCTCTGTACGGATTTCCTGCATACCAATAGTTCGTTTGCCCCATACTTACTATTCCTGCTCCTCTGTAGTCATTATGACTTTCTAAATACAATCGAGATGACAAATACCCAGTACCATTATCAGGATTAAGATACATGTGCCCCTGCCCAATGATATTTCCATTTACCGTAAGCTTCCCCTTAGGATTGTCGGTTCCAATCCCCACGTTATTATTACTCCCTAGGATGACCATTGCATTCCCAGTTCGCGTATCCCAACGATGACCATAATAACCAAAATTTAGATACCGTGCCTCCAAAAGTGAACTGTTATACGCAGAATAGGCATGCGTGTAATTGTTAGGGTCAAAAGTAAGTTTAGCACCACTTGCTAAAGTTATCCCACCATTCACCTGTAATTTTTTATTAGTATCCGGACTTGCGAAAGACCCCAAACTCGTTTGACCAATCGCCACAATTCCACTTTGATAAATAAAGTCGGACTTCCCTCCTGACTCGGTAGTTACTTTTTCCTGACCATACGCACTTGTAAACGCAGTCAACATAGCAATAGATGCAATTTTTAATGTAGTTTTCATAAAAAAATAATATTTCAGTGAATTACAACAAGACAACACCGAAGGCTCACCTTTAGTCAGTTTAATATCGATAGTGTTGTTGTAAATGCAATTTATTCGGGGCAAAAATAAAAAAACTAGCCAATTCAAGCTAGTTTTTTTTATCATATCCTATTAAATCCTCTTCCATGTCAGTTTTCTGAATTTTAATAGCATTCCTTTATAATCCCGATTCAAAAATTACGGCTTCGCTAGTACTCACTCCTTGCCTCCATTTTTTTAAAGGTTGGTATGCTGGATCGTTATAAAACCCTAAGGCCTTCTGCTTCGAGTCAAATTCAATAAGCACCAATCGACCTGCAGGTAGTACTCCCTCAATGTACTCTGGAGTATCATCTACAGCAAGGGTGATCCCTCCGTACCGTTTTACAATTGGTACCGCTTTACTTAGGTAAGAATGTGCGAACTCCTCGTAGTTATTGACACTAACAAATGCTAACATATATGCTTTCATACTTAAAAATTTTAATTGAAATCAAAATTAGCTGCTGGCAATACCCCCTGCATTAATATATATTAAGAGTTGGAACGCAATGCATCGTGCTTTGCCTTGCTAAGAGCCTCGGGGGTCATTCCTAAATAGGAAGCGATCATTTTTTGTGATACTCGTTGCACTAATGACGGATAAGTTTGTAAAAAATGTTCGTAACGTTCTAATCCCGTATAACTCATTAACATGATTACTCGTTGTTGTAATACCCACATGCGTTTCGATATGGCTTGCAATTGTGATTCAGTACCTATCAATTCCTTTTTTCTAATACGAACTTCGGTGTCTTCTAACGCCTCAATATACAATTCCGCGGGTAGTGTACTCGGTGTTGCATCTGCAACAATCCACCCTTCAGGAGCGAACATAAAGGTGTACTCTCTTCCCTTTTTATCAATGGTATAACAGCGTAGTAAGCCTGAAACGACTTCATAAACACAGGTATTATACACTCCACTACGTTGTAAACACGTTCCTTTCTTTATTTTCATTACTTCCATAAACATCAATTTAAATCATGTAAAGGATAACATCTTTCTTTCAATACTTGATCAAGAATACCATCCAATGATATACAACACCCAATACCTGCGACAATTGCTGATTGTTGTCTACTTTTTCATGTGCCCCTTCCATCAACCCAATTGTGATTTGAATGCCCGTGTCGCACCTTAATTATTTTACTGAGAATGAATATGTAAACCTAAAAAACGCAAGAAATAACAAACGACGAATTTCCCTATTCCCGAGTCTCCCAAATAGTTGTTGAACTACCTATAGGATATTGTTCCGCTAACTCTTTCCTACCTTGTTCAAAATTATAGATGAGTGCTGGTTCAGTTAGTACCCCTTTCTGAAACTCTTCTTCTAAAGAAAACAATAACGAAAGTTCCTTTAAAGTCCTTTTGTATATGGGAAGTGATCCATAGCTCGATATCTTTTGTAAATTGATCAGTTCTGTAAATATCCTATTGTGTGTATAGTCCGATAAATTCTTAGCAATGATTTCATTGGACACAATCTTCTCCATCAATTGAGGATATGGAACGGGATTGTTTTTTTTAATCTCAATTAGACGTTCCTCGGATATTTTAAGACTATCTTTTTCCAACGATTGTATGTACGTTTCCAAACCAATGACATATACGTGCGTTCTATCCAGTATATTCGATGCCGATTTTAAAAGTTTAATGGTATCAGAAACTTCTTTAGTTTTATTTGACCTGTCAGACAACGTTATAGCCAATAATACCCCAAACAATGTCGCAATCATCGTTGACAAAAAAGACAAGGCCTCTGCCTTATTGCCCTTTCTTCTGATGATCCATAAAAACACAAGACTAGCGATACTCAATACTATCAGGACAATCAAATTACTCATAAAAACAAGGTTTCAAGTTAGGTTTAGAGTCAAATGTAATTTCTTTTTTTCAAATGCGATGGGGTCCCAGTATTTTTATGACGTAAAAAGCGGAATTCGACATCTATATCCCGTAAAACAACTGGCCTTTTCGAGCCAAATACAAGCACATTAAGAATTTTAAGTTCTTTAGATGTTATAGTAAGTAAACATCATTACTTAGCCTAGTACTATAATGCGCTTCTATTAGTCAATTTTCTTTAAGCCTTGCAATACCGATAAGGCACGATGGCCATCTTTTTCAGCAACAAACACATGATCGTGATAGTAAGCTGCCACAACATTACAGCTAATCCCTTCGGCTGCCAGTGCATTTGAAAATGCTGCCGTCAAACCAACAGCTTCTAATGATGAGTGTATTTGTAGTGTAATCCAGGCCGCCGTATACTCATAGGTATATCCCAAAGAATCAGCTAGTGATTTTTCAAGAATAATTGTTGTCGCTTCTTCTTCTTTAAACACTCCTATGAGTTCATCCCAAGGAAGACCTTGCAATGAACTGACTTTACAAAACACGTACACTCCTTCTTGTAGTTTAGGAGTCATATTTTCCAAAAGCTTTACCAATTTTGTTTCTCCCGACAATTCCTCTTGTTTATGTTATTATACAAATATTGAATTCTTTACTACAGGGCTCGGCTCTTGGTCTGCTTACTTAGCAAGTCTTTATAAGCACTTCGTTGAACACTACAGCAAAGCTCCATAGCCATCAATGTCTTAGCTTCTCGAGCCAACTCGTTAATTAATACCCTGAATTTTAAAAATACAACTAAAGTTCGAAGAAATAAATTTATAGTGAAATCTTTATGATAGCAATTTGCTCCTCAGCTCCGTTATTGACTAAAACGCTTCGCGTAACAACTTTATACAGTATAAAAACAAAAAAACCTCAGTATTTCTACTGAGGTTTAACTTTGGGTGGAAGATCGGTCTCGAACCGACGACCTCCGGAACCACAATCCGGCGCTCTAACCAACTGAGCTACAACCACCATTTGTTTTGCGAGTGCAAATATACAAAATAATTGAGAATTACACTCAAGTTTAAACTATAAATCAGGGTTAATTTCCACAAAAAAATGCTATTAGCTGTCTTCCAGAATGATACGTTAAAACGATCCCTACGCTAGCCTATATACGCATACGAGGAGGCCTGTTGGTTAAAATAAAAGTTATAAAAAAGCCTTAGTATTTCTACTAAGGCTTTACTATTGGGTGGAAGATCGGTCTCGAACCGACGACCTCCGGAACCACAATCCGGCGCTCTAACCAACTGAGCTACAACCACCAGGTATTTTGCGGGTGCAAACATACAAAATAATCAGAAATTACAACAAAAATATTTAGATAAAATATAAGTTTCCACAACTATAAAGTTGATTTAGGAACAGTCCCCATTTAGGCCTACTCATAAAATAATCAGAGCGCGGTGTTGGGAGTGAATTTTACAACAATTTCAAGAGATGACTACTCTACCGTTGGTCTGACTAAAAATTTTGAACAACAAAAAAGCCTTAGTATTTCTACTAAGGCTTGGCATTTGGGTGGAAGATCGGTCTCGAACCGACGACCTCCGGAACCACAATCCGGCGCTCTAACCAACTGAGCTACAACCACCATATGTCTTGCGGGTGCAAATATACAAGCTTTTCGCAATTCCGCCAAACTTTTATCTAAAAAATTTCGCTTAAACTTTTAACTCCTACGTAACGTTCTGAATTAAAACCCTCTGCAAAATCAACTCCTACAAGCCTTCCTAAATCTTTTGCCCGATATTCAATACTATCAGTAAAATTCTTACTCGTTATTGGAGTTTCCGGTTCCTCACTATTGGGATCGTAGAACTGAGAGGCATAGGCCATCACAGAGGCTATTTTCTTGTCCATATACCCAGTCACATCGACAACGAAATCAGGTTCAATATTTTTCCATTGAATATAGTGATATACTTGTTTCGGGCGCCATTTCTCTTGAGCTACCCCATCAATGCTCGTTGCTATCTTTAGTAGTCCACTCAAAAAGCAGGCATCGGAAACGAGTTTACTCCCCTTGGGGTGATCGATATGACGATCATCAACAGCATTACAAAGCACGATATCGGGTTGGTACTTTCGAATCATTCTAATTACTGCTAGTTGATGTTCTTTGTCATTTTTAAAGAACCCATCTGAGAAACCGAGATTTTCACGTACTGATACTCCCAATATTTCGGCCGCTTTCGCCGCTTCTTGATCTCTTAATTCCGCTGAACCTCTCGTTCCTAATTCTCCTCTCGTAAGATCAACTATTCCCACCTTTTTTCCAAGGGCTATTTCTTTCGCAATTGTTGCACTGCAACCTAATTCTACGTCATCCGGATGTGCTCCGAAAGCAAGTATGTCTAATTTCATAAATTACTCTTCTGTACTTCTTTTTTTGTACTTTTTTTAATTTTGCTCCGCTCTATGGCTTGGTTAATATCTTCAATTAAATCACTCGTATCTTCAATTCCAACAGAAAATCGGAGAAGTCTATCGGAGATTCCTTGTCGCGCTCGTTCTTCTTCGGAAAGCAAGGCGTGCGAAGTCTGTGACGGACTTAACACCGTACTCTCTACTCCGGCCAAACTCATAGATGATTTTATCAATTCTAAATTACGTTGGAATTCCATCGCTCCATACCCTTCCTTTAATTCGAAAGACAACATACCTCCAAAAGCACTCATTTGCTTTTGTGCTACCTGATACTGAGGGTGTGAAAGTAACCCAGGGTAATGTACTTTATCCACTGCCTTGTGCTGTTCCAAATACATGGCCAATTCCATCGCATTTTCACATTGTTTTTGAACCCGCAAATTAAGTGTTTTTAAACTTCGTTCCAACATCCAAACCGTAAATTCACTAAGGCTTCCTCCTAAATTTTTGGCGAGATCCCAAATTCGATGAATGTCTCTTGCCGTACCAACCACTGCTCCAGCCAAAATATCGGAATGTCCTCCTAAATATTTTGTTGCTGAATGCACTACTACATCAATTCCAAGTGCAATCGGATTTTGATTGATCGGTGTTGCAAACGTATTGTCGATCATCGAACGAATTTCATAGCTCTTTGCCAATGCTGCAACTGCTTCAATATCGACTAATTTCAAGAGTGGATTCGAGGGTGTTTCAATAAAAATAAGTCTCGTATTTGCCTGAATGGCTTCTTCAAAATCAGCCACATCCATTCCTTTAGTTAGCGTATAGGTAATTCCGAACTTCTCTAATTCTTCTTTTACGAAATTGTAGGTACCGCCATAGAGGGTTTCTTGGAGTACAACATGATCTCCTCGCTCCAAAAAGGCCAACATGCTCGTGCTAATTGCCGCCATTCCTGAAGCCAATAGCAAGGCTGCCTCTGCCCCTTCGAGGGCTGCAATTTTTTCACTTACTCCCAATTGATTTGGCGTATTAAAGTACCTCGGATATCGCTTCACATCAACTCCATCAAAAGCATAAGAAGTAGCCATGTACAAAGGAGATATAGATCCTTTAAACTGTTCATCTTTTAGTTCGCCTACATGTGTACATATGGTATTTTTACCAAAATTTGTGTTTTTTTTCATTTTAAAAGCTGGTTAAACGTTTCGTAATATGTAAGTTACGAAAAACATTTTAAACTTTCACCTGCTTCCAATTCCCCTTCCTAAACCACAAAACACCAATAATAGCAATGAGTACCTCTGCCAAGGTTATAGACCAAAAGACTCCTTTTGGACCGTAATCGAAATAAATGGCAACGGCATAGGCAAAAGGTAATTGAAACAACCAAAAACAAACAAAATTGATAATGGTTGGTGTTATGGTATCCCCCGCTCCGTTAAACGATTGAATTGTTACCATACCATAAGCATAGGCGATATAACCTATAGCCATAACTCGCAAACACAGCGCTCCGTTTTCAATTACCGTTGCATTTGAAGAAAACAGGGCTAAAAATTCCGTAGCTCCTACCAAATAAACTAACGATACCAACCCCATAAACCACGCGCAATACTTACTTGTAATCCATACCGATTGTTCCGCACGCTCAGGTTGTTTAGCTCCTAAATTTTGTCCTACTAAAGTAGCAGCGGCATTGCTCATTCCCCAAGCGGGCATTAAAGTAAACAGCATAATACGAATGGCAATCGTGTATCCCGCCAATACTTCGCTTCCAAATTCAGATATCATGCGCATTAAAAATACCCAACTAGAAGTCCCTATTAAAAATTGTCCGATTCCTCCAATAGAAACGCGTAGTAATTGAAGCATTAGAGCGAGTTGCAATTGCAGTGCTCTTAGACTCAGTTTTATTTTACCTGATCCAAAAAACAAAATCCCTAATTGGAGTACTACCGCAACCCCTCTACCGGTGGTTGTGGCAATAGCAGCCCCTTCAAGGCCGTACGCTGGAATGGGGCCCCAACCAAAAATCAACAGGGGATCCAAAATCATGTTGAGCACGTTAGATACTATAAGCGTCCACATGGCTATGGAGGCATTTCCCGCCCCTCGGAACACGGCATTTATTAAGAATAACAACATTACGGTAATGTTTCCTCCTAGTACTATTTGCGTGTAACCGTATCCTTCTGCAATCAATTCGGGAGATCCTCCCATGAGTTCCAATAACTCTTTGGGATAAACGATCCCCACAGCACTGATAAGTGCTGCCAATACGACGCCTAAGAAAATTACCTGTACCGCAGTTTCATTGGCTTTTTCGGGCTCATTTTCACCGATACGACGGGCCACCATTGCCGTGGCTGACATACTCAATCCAATGGCTACCGCGTACACCAAGGTCAGTACTGACTCGGTTAATCCCACGGTTGCAATAGCATTAACGCTTACCCTCGATACAAAAAACGCATCGACCAAAGCAAATACCGATTCAAAAAGCATTTCCAAAATCATTGGAATTGACAGCATAAAAACTGCTCTTTTCAAATTTCCTTGGGTAAAGTCGTGCTCTTTCCCTAAGATAGCTTGTTTAAATAAAGAAAAAATAGAATGTATATAAGTTGAAGTATGATTGTATTTTGTCATTTTAAAAAGTTTTCACATAAACAATGAACCTTTAACACAAAGGTTTTTAAATAATTATATGTCGATGGGTAAACTTAAACAATCATAATGATACAAATATGCAAAAAAAATCGCAAATCCTCTTAAATAAAATCAATATCTTCGCTTATATGATTCGAATAGCTATTATAGGAGGAGGCAATATCGCCCATCATTTGATTCGTGCTTTTTTACCCGTTCCACAAGTTGAAATTGTGGAACTTTATGCGAGGAAACCCGAGCAATTAAGCGAATTCAATACCCTTCCTATCGCCCATTCACTTAATGAAATGAAAGCAGTAGACGTGGCAATTGTCGCAGTCTCTGACGACGCCATCTCTATTGTTTCACAGCAACTTAACAATGCCCGATTGGTAGTCCATACCTCGGGAAGCGCTGATCTACAAAGCTTGGAGAATTCACAGAGAAAAGGAGTATTTTACCTATTACAGAGTTTTAGCAAGGCAAAAGAAGTCGACTTCTCTGATGTTCCTTTTTGTTTAGAAGCACCAAACCCAGATGATTTTGCGCTGTTGAAAACATTGGCTGAATGTATCGGCTCTAAAATTTATGCAATAAATTCTGAGCAACGTCGCTATTTACATGTGGCAGCTGTCTTCGTCAACAATTTCACCAATCACCTATATAAAATTGGGTATGATATTTGTAATCGCTATGCTGTACCTTTTGAAGTATTGCATCCGCTAATCGGTGAAACAGCAGCTAAAATTCAAAACTTAGCTCCTGAATCGGCACAAACCGGACCAGCCAAGCGCAACGACGAAAAGACCATACAAAAACACCTGAATCTTTTGACTCAGGAACAACAAGAAATTTATCAATTATTAACCGATTCAATACGAAATGGAAAAAAGTTATAAAGAGTTACTTCCACAAATTGACACTCTGATCTTTGATGTTGATGGGGTATTAACTAACGGAATGGTAACCATCATGCCTAGTGGTGAACTCATACGACATATGAATATCAAGGATGGCTACGCGCTCAAAGCTGCGGTAAAAGCTGGATATCGCGTGTGTATCATCTCGGGTGGTAAAAACGAAGGTGTGCGAACGCGTCTTGCCAACCTCGGTATTCAAGACATCTACTTGGGTGCACACAATAAAATGGAACAGTACACTGAACTCGTTGAAAAGTATCAATTAAACCCAGCCAACGTGATGTATATGGGCGATGATATTCCGGACTACCCAGTAATGGCCAAAGTAGGAATGCCTTGTAGCCCTAATGACGGTGTACGAGAAATAAAACAGGTATCGAAGTACATCTCAGATAAAAAAGGAGGCGAAGGCTGTGTCCGTGACATCATTGAGCAGGTACTCCGTGTACAAGGTAAGTGGGACGACAATTTTGACGCCCAATACGACTAACAATTTTAACTAGTAAATTCATTAAATCAAAACAGGATACTATGAAGCAATTATTTTTTACATTCATGCTATTAGCTACTTTAGGTATGCAGGCGCAAACGATTTTTGGAAAATGGGAAAACCGAGATGAGAAAACAAATCGCGTAGACAGCGTTATCGAAGTGTACGAAAAAGACGGTAAAGCCTATGCTAAAATTATTGAAATCACTGATGAAAACAGACAAAATGCTGTTTGTGATAAGTGTAGCGGTAAAAATAAAAACAAGCCTATTTTAGGAATGAATATTTTAACTGGACTAAAAAAAGACGGTGACGAATGGAGTGGTGGAAAAATCTTAGACCCTAAAAAAGGAAAAGAATACAAGTGTTTCATCAAACTAGAAAATGCAAATAAATTAAAAATTCGCGGATATATCGGATTCTCTCTTTTAGGAAGAACCGCATATTGGTATCGAAAAGACAGTTAACAAAAAAGGCACTTTACAGTGCCTTTTTTTATTACTTTAAAAGTTGTGGAAACTTTCTTTTAAACTTGTTTAACCTCGGTATCGATACATTTTTCACATAAGGATTGTCTGGATGCAAGCGTTCGTAATTTTGATGATACTCCTCCGCTTTATAAAATTTCTTAAAAGGTAGGACCTCTGTGGCTATTTTCCTTTTATACACCTTTGACAAGCCTGCTATATACTTCTCTAATACCTGCTTTTCTCGCTTGTTTTGATAAAAAGCTATAGAGCGGTATTGTGTCCCGTAATCCGGATGCTGTCCGTTTACGGTAGTTGGGTCATGAGAACCAAAAAATACGGTCACTAAGGTTTTATAACTTACCTTTTGAGGATCGTAATACACAGCAACGGTTTCAGCATGTCCCGTTCGCCCTGTACCTATGCGCTGATACGTCGGGTTAGTCGTATGTCCTCCGGCATATCCTGATACCGCCTCCTCTACGCCACGTACGCTTTCAAAAACAGCTTCGACACACCAAAAACATCCACTGGCAAAATAAGCCACCTTGGTATCCTTTTGATGCCCCATAGGTCTTACTTCTGAGTTTCTCCTTTCAGGGCCTTTTGCAAAGCTCCAAACTACTAAACTTACAATAACTAAACTTACAATTCTAACTACTCTCATAAATGATTAAATTATTCTAATAATTTAGCCATAGCAGTTTTGATAATTTCGATATTTTTATGCTTGTTTGACGGATTCGCATTTTTTTGCTTTTGAACCATTTGGCGCAATAAATTAATACCTACCTTGTCAAAATTATACTGCTTGTATTGAATACCCTTGGCAACAATATCATTGGCTAAATTTCTAATGGCTTCCGAATTGTTACTCTCGGCAATCTTATCGTAGGCCTTTTTATACAATGATTGAATTTGTTTATTTGGACTCAAAAACATGCCCGACATTACATTACTCGCAATAAAATTTAATTCTTCAGCATCATTTTCTTCTAAATAGATACGTGTTAAGGGGGTGGCAATGATCTTTTTCACCTCTACTGGTAAGGTTTTCGACTTCTTGATAGCCAAGTCTTTGTCTACGTAATACATTGCTACAAGAGCTTTCCCCAATACAGCGTAGGATTTACTTTCAAGCGCCTTTTCAAAAACCGGTTTTAATTCCGGATCTGTCAACTTTCCTAAAGTTTCGATAGCTGCTGCCTGTACCAAGGTTTTAGGATCGTTCATCGCCAATTGCTTGATTTTTTCAATAACAGCCTTCTTTGAATTCTTATAAATTAAGTTGATATTATTCAAGGCTAATATTCGAACTTTAAAAAACGGATCGTTCATGGCCTGACTGATTGCCTTAAAAACTCGTTTTTCATCCTGTTTGTTGCGCAATGCCAGCAAGGCTTCCCTTTTGTGAATAAAACTCACGGCATTTTTTAATTGGAATATATAATCATCCGTCAGCTTATTTTCGATAACATCACACAACAAAACAGCATCAGCATTTATTTGAATATACTCCGGTTGCTTCGTAAATGGGAAAGAAAACGAGCGTTCACGTCCATCGACAAAAACTGTATGTCTCGTTCGTTTACCTCCTTCGAAAATATCGATTGCTAGTGGAAATTGAAATACCTTATCTTGAGTTTGATTGATATTTACCGCAACGGTTTTTAATAGCTTATTGTAGTCATAGCTTATATCTAAGGTAGGGTGTCCATTGCTAAAATACCATTGGTTAAAAAACCAATTTAAATCTTTCCCGCTGACCTTTTCAAAAGCCAAACGCAATTGATGTGCTTCACCAGTACCGTACTTATGAGCCTCTAAATAGGTTTTCATTCCTGCAAAAAAGGCCTCATCTCCTAAGTAATTGCGAAGCATATGTAAAATTGCCCCTCCTTTATTATAACTAACCGCATCAAACATATCTTCCTTATCCGCGTAATTAAAACGAACAAGGTGCTTGTTAAAATTCTGACCTTCCTTGTAGGCTTTGATTTCCTCAAACATATGTGCATCGGCAAAATCTTTTCCGTATTTGTGTTCAAACCACAAATATTCGCTGTAATTAGCAAAACTCTCGTTAACCGTTAAATTACTCCAGCTTTCTGCCGTTACTAAATCACCAAACCAATGGTGAAAAGCCTCGTGCGCAATCGTTTTTTCATGACTGTTTTGATCGATGAGCTGACCCGGAACTTGATAGGCGTGTTCACCGTGGATTACTGCAGTTGTATTTTCCATTGCACCGCTAACATAATCGCGACCAACTAACTGCGCATACTTGTTCCACGGGTATTCAACTCCCGTTATCTTAGAGAAAAAAGCGAGCATTGCAGGTGTATCTCCAAATATCTCCTTTGCATAAGGTGCGTATTTCTTTTCGACGTAATAATCAACGGGAATCTCTTTGTATTTGTCACGAATAATCTCGAACTCCCCTACTCCCATAAAAAACAAATAAGGTGCGTGCTTTTGGTTAAAATTCCAATAATCCGTGCGCGTCCCGTCTGGATTATTGGTTTGTTTTTCGAGCTTCCCATTAGATAAAGTCACATATTTACTAGGTACGGTGATGTAAATTTCTTGTGATGTCTTTTGGTTGGGAGCATCGATGGTAGGAAACCAACAACTACTAGCTTCCGTTTCTCCTTGAGTCCACACCTGAGTTGGTTTATCAGGATCGAGACCATTTGGATTGATAAAATACAACCCTTTGGCACTGGTGATCGCGGCACTCCCTTGCTGCTTGACTCTTTCAGGTCTTGCTGTATATTTGATATACAGTTCAAAGGCTTCGTCTTTTTTATAGACCCTTGGAAGATCAATTCTCAATTTAAAATCATCGTAATTATACGGTAGCGTTTTCCCGTTTAACTTCAGCTCGTGAATGAGCATGGCTTTGGCATCCAATACTACTTTATCAGTTGCGTAAAAATGGGGACGGAGACGAACCCATTCTTCTCCTTTTAATTCTTTTGCTTTAAAATCGAAAGCGACTTTTAATTTGGTGTGAATTAAATCGTGTGTTTTTTCTCGTTCCGGGTGGTACACATCTTGGGCCTGAACCCAAGAAAAATTAACTACTAAAATTACGAGGATGATCCTATTAAATAACTTCATACGTTGTATCTAACTCTTTAAATTAAGGTTTTTTAGCTCAGTATTTACAAGCTTTGGCTTCAAAAATACTAAAATTAGTTGGCCTCTCTGTTAATGGGCAGTTAAAAGGAGCAGTGTGTTGACTATCAAGACTGCGCTAAATTTCTCACAACTACCCTCTTAATTCTTTTTAGAGAATCTGTGATTAAATGGGTGCAGAATGCTATTTTTGCAAGCATGAAAAGTATCACAAGCCCACAAAATTCATTTATAAAAGATTTGTTAAAACTACAAGACAAAGCACGAGAGAGAAAAAAGAAAGGTGTTTTTATTGTAGAAGGACAACGTGAGCTAAAACTAGCCCTCGCGGGAAGCTATGAAATTACCCACCTGCTCTTTGACCCTAGTTTGTGCGATACTACTACACTTACTTCTTTTGATACTGACACGAATAAATACGTAGAAATTTCAAGAGAAGTCTATAAAAAATTGGCTTATCGCGAATCTACTGAAGGGATTATCGCAGTTCTAAAATCAAAAGATTTCTCTTTGGATGCTGTTAAATTCAATACCGAAACACCTCTAGTGCTAGTAATGGAAAGTATTGAAAAACCAGGCAATGTCGGAGCCATGCTTCGCACAGCTGATGCGGCAAATGTCGATGCTGTTTTTATTGCCGATCCGAAAGCTGACTTGTACAATCCAAATATTATTCGATCGAGTGTCGGGTGTTTATTCACCAATCAAATCGCTGTTGGAAGCTCAGAAGAAATTTGTGAATACCTCGAAGCACAAGAGATAAACATATACAGCGCAACATTGCAGAACTCTAATGCTTACCACCTCAACGATTACACACAGCCCTCGGCATTAGTTGTGGGTACAGAAGCCACAGGCTTAACAGAAATTTGGAGAGAACGCGCCACTCAAAACATCAACATCCCCATGCAAGGTACCATCGATTCAATGAACGTCTCTGTAGCCGCTGCTATTTTGACTTTTGAAGCGAAAAGACAGCGAGATTTCCAGTAAGTCATGCGCTCATTAATTCACTATTTTCTGCATTTTGGAGCCCCTTTGCTCATTGCTGTATTTCTGTTTAAAGAGCAATGGAAAAAGGTGTATCTCATCTTTTTGGCCAGTATGCTCATCGATTTAGATCATATGTTGGCAACCCCGATATTTCAATCAGACCGGTGTAGTATTAATTTCCATCCTCTCCACAGCTACCTAGCCATAGGTGTATATCTATTGGGACTGTTTTTGAAGCGCCCCATTCGTCTGTTCGCAGCAGCCTGTCTTTTTCATATCTTTACAGACAGTATCGATTGTTGGTTACAACAGGTACTCCCACAAAAACAGATGAATAACAAGATATATCCAGCCACTGAAAACCTATACGACGAATTTCTAGACATTTGGGAAGCGTCGGTACGAGCAACCCATCACTTTTTAAAAGAAGAAGACCTTCGTTATTACAAACCGCGTATTCGAAATGAGTATTTCTATGCGGTAGCATTGTTTTATACCAAAGATACAGAAGGAAAGCCCAACGGATTTCTCGGCATTCATAAAAATAGTATTGAAATGCTTTTCATTCATCCTGATGTCCGAAGAGCTGGACTGGGGAGTTCCTTGGTAAACTTCGCAATTACTCAAAAAAACTGTGCTCTCGTCGAAGTAAATGAGGCGAATGAACAGGCTTTGAATTTTTATACAAAAATGGGATTTAAAGTCATCGGAAGATCCCCGCTAGACGGCAGCGGTAAACCCTATCCTATTGTAAGCATGTCATTGTAATTCCGCATTATGATAAAGGACTTCGCACACATAAAATTCAATAATCAACAGTTACCTGGAGCCGAATTTGACATCATAACATTGGAAAACTTATTTCAAATGACAGGTCTTGAGCACGAGCTCAATGAACTCCAAGTAGTAGATTTTTTCATGTTGGTTATTATTAGAGAAGGAAAAGGAAAGCACCGCATAGACTTTACGGACTATCCTTATCAAGCCGGAAGTGTACTGAGCATACGAAAACAACAATTGCACAAGTTTTATCTAAACCCTGAGGCTAAGGGAGATTTACTATTATTTACAGACAACTTTCTGGTTAGTTACCTCGAAGCTTCTGCTAATGAAATAGCCATGCAGCTCTTTAACGAACTCCTAGGCCCTCCTGTATTTCAACTCGAGGAACAGCAAGCCGAAGCAAGCCTGCGTATCATTGCGCAAATAAAGCGCGAATATTTCGAACAACGCGATCAATTTTCTCTAGGAATTATTCGCAGTCAGCTTCACATACTCTTAACCACCTTGTATCGAATTAAATCAAAGCAGGGTCTCACCATCAGCAATATAAAATACTTGAAAGAATTTTTAGAGTTTCAAGCCTTGGTAGAAAAACACATTTGCTCCTCTTCAAAAGTAAGTTACTATGCAGCTCGCCTAAACATCTCTTCAAAAACCCTGAATACGATTACCCAAAGCATCATACACCAATCGGCTAAAGTATTTATCGACGCTACCTACATCAAAGTCATCAAACGCCATTTACTTAATACCAACCTCCCTATAAAAGAAATTGCTTTTGAAACTGGTTTCGAAGAAACGAGTAACTTTTATAAGTACTTTAAGAAAAACACCGGACTAACGCCTGAAGAATTTAGGAGCACAACCAGGTAATTTCCCATTTTTACACTAGATAGTACCATTAGGATACTCGAATAACTGGTAGCTTTCTTGAACTTTGCACAGAGATTTAACTCGTTAATTTATGAAGCTAAACAAATCAATTGCTCTTGGCATGGCTATAGTCCTACTAGGGACTTCTTGCAAGAGCTCACAGCAAAACAATCAACAAAACACCATGAAAACGACCACACATTCAATCGATTTAAAGTCATTAGCGACACGTGCTCAAGATGCTTTTTTTAACCGCTACAATGCAGAAGAGGTACAACAGTACTTTTCCGAAAATTACATTCAACACAATCCCCATGTACCAACGGGAATTGCTCCCGTATTGGGTTTTTTACCGGTACTCGAGAAAGCCCAAACAAAAAGTACCACACATCGTATGTTACAAGACGGTAACTTTATAGTTATGCATAATAGCTACATCAATGCCGATGCTTTTGGCGCTCCAGAAGTAGTAACTTTTGATGTTTGGCGTATGGAAAACGGGCGCGTTGCGGAGCATTGGGATGCTATCACGCCTAAAGTACAAACCACCAAAAGCGGCCGCTCGCAAGTTGATGGACCAACCGCAATTACAGACTTGGACAAAACGGAAGTAAACAAAATGCTGGTTAGCAATTTTGTCAAAGATGTTTTATTTGGCAAACACCCTGAACGCATTACTCAATACCTGAGCACTACCCAATACGATCAACACAACCCTATGGTGGCTGATGGATTACAAGGATTGTCCGAAGCAATAGACTACCTCACAGCACAAGGAGATATGTTTGTTTACAAAAAAACTCACAAAATTTTGGGAGAAAGTAACTTCGTTTTGACGATCAGCGAAGGGAGTTGGCACCAGCGCCCTCATGCCTTTTACGATTTATTTCGAGTTGCTGATGGAAAAATTGTAGAACACTGGGATGTTATCCAAGAAATCCCATCCGAAATGGCACATACTAACGGTATGTTCTAAATGCTAATAGCTATCGTTCGCGATAGCTATTTGTTTTTTGCAAAGGTTGAAAAAACCGCTTAAAACCCGTTGTTATTCGGATGCCAGTTATTCAAAAAAACCGCTAAGACTTTGGTCATTTTAATGTAAGTTTGTCTCGTACTAATACGAACAACACATGACAACTTTATTTACTAACATTAAAGAGTTATTACAGATACGTGACGCAGCTACTACCAAAGTAAGTGGTAAAGACATGGCGACACTCCCGAGCATTAAAAACGCTTTTTTATTCATAAAAGACGATCGCATAGAAGACTTTGGTCCTATGGATCAAGCTCCACAAACTGCAGATACTACTGTAGATTGCACGGGCCAGATTGTTTTACCTACCTGGTGTGATTCTCATACCCATATCGTTTATGCTGGTAATAGAGAACAAGAATTTGTAGACCGTATCAACGGACTTTCGTACGAAGAAATAGCCAACAATGGTGGAGGAATACTCAACTCTGCAAAAAAACTCCAAGAAACCTCTGAAGAGGCCCTTTATGAACAAGCCTCAAAACGCTTGGACGAAGTTATTTCTTTAGGTACCGGAGCTATCGAAATTAAATCGGGATACGGTTTAACCGTTGAAGCAGAACTCAAGATGCTTCGCGTGATAAAAAAACTGAAAGAAAACTACGCGCTGCCCATAAAGGCTACCTTTTTAGGAGCCCATGCATTTCCTACAGAGTTTAAAAATAACAAAGAAGCCTATATTCAGCAAATCATTGAAGAAATGCTACCCAAAGTTGCCTCTGAAAAACTCGCTGAGTTTGTAGATGCTTTTTGTGAAACAGGATATTTTTCTGTGGAAGATACAGATAGAATTTTGATCGCTGCTCAAAAATACGGACTTACACCTAAAGTACACGTCAACCAGTTTACCACGATCGGTGGCGTTGCTATGAGTGTCAAAAACAATGCTTTGTCAGTAGATCATTTAGAGGTGATGAATGCAGACGATATTACTGCCTTACAAGGTAGTACTACCATGCCAGTAGCACTCCCCTCTTGTTCTTACTTTTTAAGCATTCCTTATACGCCTGCAAGAGACTTAATGAATGCAGGTTTACCTGTAGCCCTTGCTACCGACTACAACCCAGGGTCAACACCTTCAGGAAATATGAATTTCGTAGTGGCTACCGCCTGTATAAAAATGAAAATGACTCCGGAAGAAGCGATTAACGCGGCAACACTTAACGGAGCTTATGCCATGAATCTCGCCGAAGAAGTAGGAAGTATCACCAAAGGAAAAAAGGCGAATATTATAGTGACAAAGGAAATCCCTTCTTATGGGTTTTTACCGTACAGTTTCGGATCTAACCACATCGATAGTGTTTATATCGACGGTAAGAAAATTTAATTCACCCTATAACACATTGCTTTTATGCTTACTTTTTTTACTAGAGAACACATAGATCAATTCGTTAACAAACGACCTGGTGAAACCAAACTCGGAGAAACCGTAGCGGTATTCAACCAACGGGTATCCTTTGAAGAGGCTCTACAAGAACTCGATGCTCAGTATATTTTATTAGGAGTCCCTGAAGATATTGGCGTAAAAATGAACGGAGGTAATGGCGGTGCACATACCGGATTCATTCCCGGTTTAAAAGCCTTCCTCAATACCCAACAAAATCAGTTTATCCAAGGTAGTGACATCGCTGTTCTGGGCTATCTCGACTGTTTGGATGATGTCTTAAAATTCGATCCTAAAGACCGCGCATTAGGCGATCGTTTGGTGAAAAAAATTGACGATGCCTTAGCTGATATTATCCGTCAAATTATTGAAGCCGATAAAACTCCTATTATTATTGGAGGTGGACACAATAACGCATTTGGAAATATCAAAGGACTCGCATCGGCAAAAGGAAATGCTGTGAATGTGATTAACATGGATGCTCATACCGATTTAAGACGCCTAGAAGAGCGCCATAGTGGCAACGGGTTTTCTTATGCCTTAGACCAGGGATATTTGCAAAAGTACTTTATGTTTGGGCTTCATGAAAACTACACGCCTCAGTATATATTTGAAGAAATACACAACAATCCTAATTTAGAATACAACACCTATGAAGAATTGGCGATTACACAGCTAGCCTCCTTTACAAATGAACTACAACGAGCTGTGGATTTTATCACCAATACGCATTACGGTATAGAGTTAGATCTGGATTGCATTGAACACTTCCCGAGTAGTGCTATGACGCCTAGTGGCTTTTCTGCTCGTGAAGCACGACAGTTTGTTTACAACTTAGGAAAACACGCTAATGCGAGCTACTTACACATTTGCGAAGGAGCACCGGCCGTAAAAAACGAACCTACCACAGCTGGACAAGTTGGAAAATTCATCAGTTATTTAGTGTCTGATTTTATCAAAGCAAGGACGCGAATGAATTAAATAACAAAGTATTCAACATAATAAAAACCTGCATAATTTGCAGGTTTTTTTATGCCCACCAACTTAAATATTTGTCGTAAATTCCGACGCAATTATTGACTATAACTCATGATGAAGAAATTACTATTCGCTCTTTTATTTAGCGCTTCTTTTATGCTCGTTGCTCAAGAGTCCGTTTTTTATACCAAGGATACACTAAGCAATACTCCGATTAACAAGTTTGGACTGCACGTGTACAATCACAACTTTATAAAGAACAACGAATATTTTAATTTCATCGCTGACGGTTATACCTTACTCGCTACACAACTCCACCCACAGTTTGTTTATCAAAACAGTCCTGAACTACAATTTAAAGCGGGAGTTTTTGTACAGAAAAACTTCGGTGAGTCAACCATTGCACATGTCTTGCCAACATTTAGTGCACACTACAGAAATAAAGCACATCAGCTAACGTTTGGAAACACTGTTGCAAGTAACAACCACGGAATGATTGAACCCTTGCTAGCCAGTGAAAAAATACTAAGCCGAGAACTCATCGAAACGGGTATTCGCTACCAATACACTAAATCAAAATGGCAGTTAGACCTCTGGCTCGACTGGGAGCACTATATACGCCCCAACGATGATTTCAAAGAGGTATTCACATTGGGATTTCAGACAGCATTGCCCCTACTCCCCAACTTAAGCTTACCGGTACAATGGTTAACCAGACATAGAGGTGGCCAAATCAATAAAAAGTTCAGGGACCCGAGAAACATCACAGACATCTACGACCTGCACAACGCGGCTATCGGGTTGCAGTACAAATTCCACACCTCAGACTACGACACTTGGAATCTGAGTAGTTTTTGGCTGTGGCACGGCACGGATGCCCCGAATGCGGTGTATCCTTTTAAACGAGGAAATGCCTTTTACGCTACTTTAACATATCGAAATCGAAACTTTAATGCTGTCTTGGCCTATTTTAGAGGAAGTAACTTTATCCCCGCTCGTGGAAATGAGATGTTTTATTCCTATTCACTTAAAGCGAATGTCAATTACTGGAACGGCGTTTTAGACAATCGATACGTAGCACATCAAGAAGTTGATAGAAGTCTGCTTTTTACCAAAATTTACTACCAAAAGGCACTCAGTAAAAATGTAGTCTTAGGTGCACAATTAGAAGGCTTTTTACAACTCAATCCAGCAATTGATTCTGTGGTTACCCAAGAGAATAAAGAATTTAACTTTGACTATTCGTACGGTGTGTATTTACGCTTTAACGAGGTCTTTAAATTTTAGGCGAATTCCTCTAGGTCTAACCAATTTTTAAACGCTTTAACACGATCACGACTGACGATAATCTCAAATTCTGAAAAATCCCTCAGCTTAATTAACAACCTAGTCACCGAGTACTTATCAACGCTTATAAGAGCATGGCGGGCTATGATTACTTTTCTATTTACACGAAAAAAATCGTGAGGATCGAGCTGATTTGACAAATGAGTCAAAGAAGTATTCAACAGCGCATTTCGTCCTGATGCATTTAAATACGTAGCATTGTCTGCACTGAAAAAACAACAGACAGCTGTCGCTTCAAAAATTCTTATGCTAGCGCCAATTTTAGTTGTAAACCTGCGTTTGTGCGCTCCTTGTATTCGTCGGGCTGTCCCAAGAGTATTTCGGAACTCCTGAAAACTTACTGCTTGTAGACTCTCAATTTTCTCGAGCGCTTTTACGAGCTTGTCTTCATTAATAGGTTTTAGCAAATATGCGACACTGTTGTAATCAAAAGCCTGAATACTGTATTCTGGGTAGGCCGTGGTGCATACAATTTTTGTTCGTAGCTGTGGAAGCTGATCTAGCAAATAAAATCCCAATCCATCCGATAACTTCATATCTAAAAACAACACCTCAGGACTTTCGTGTTTACCAAACCACTGAAGTGCATCAGCAATAGAACTCAGTTGCGCCATCACC
Organism: Tenacibaculum litopenaei; assembly: GCF_964514025.1. Taxonomy (NCBI): domain Bacteria; kingdom Pseudomonadati; phylum Bacteroidota; class Flavobacteriia; order Flavobacteriales; family Flavobacteriaceae; genus Tenacibaculum; species Tenacibaculum litopenaei. Next base: position 92,265 of record NZ_CAZEQT010000005.1, on the reverse strand, counting down.
TCAACCCCTTGCTTATGCAATAAACGCTGTAGCTTTCGGCTAGCCGCCAATTCGTCTTCTATAATAACTGCTTTAATCATCGATTTCTAATAATGGAATTGCAACTTCAAAAGTGGTTTCAGTATCCGTTATCTTCACTGCTTTATCGGTAAAAAATCGATAGCGTTCTTCAATATTTTTGAGTCCTGTACCGTTTTGATGCTTTTCATCGTAGGCCTTCTCTTGTTTTGAATTCCTCACCACCAAGTACCCCTCCGCAATCTCAAGAGTTACCTGTATCGGAAGAGCTCTGTTCAAGCTGTTGTGTTTACAAATATTTTCAGTAATCTGCTGTAAAGCCAAACTTACCACATAATAGTTATCGAAAGATGCATCCAGTTTATTATCCAATACAAAACAAGCTTCAAACCGCTGTTCTAACAATGAAAAATACTGGTAAAAAAAAGCTACTTCTTCCTTTACAGTCATCAAATCGTTGTTTTCTAAAAGAAGGTAATAGCGGTACACAGCTGCCAACTGATCTGAAAACGCCACCGCTTTCCCTGGATCCTCCTCAATGAGCCCTGTCAATACATTTAAATTATTAAATAAAAAGTGAGGACTCAACTGTTGTTTTAACTCGTCATACCCCTCTTTGTAGTCGGCTCGGTCTTTGGCTAATAATACTTGTTGCCTCGATCGAACCAATAAAACAAAATAACCATGTGTCCCTAAAAACACTAAGGTGAGATACACTGCGTAATACAAGGTGGTAGGCAAAATAAAAGCCTTTGCCAAAGCTCCTCCGAGACCTCCTTTCACTATTGCAAAACTACTTCGGGTGATGATCAGCATCGTCACAATGGCAAAAGTAACAACCAAGTAGTAGCCGCCCAGAACTAAGGGACGCTTCCAGCCAGAAAATCGCACATAACTATAGGTCAATACGTGAATGGTAGCGAAGCTCAATGTGAACCCTAAAGGAAACAGCTCGTACCAGATTGGTAGTAGTAACACACTGCTCTCAGCAAATACTAAGGTAAACAAAGAATAGAGTCCACTCACAGCAATGGCAATTGCCAATACGTATTTTACTCGATATTTCACCGCTCCTATCTCTCGCAATTCAATACTATCAGAACCCTGCGAAATCCACTGACTAGCGTACACCATCAATGCTAATAACAGCGCTCCAAGCCCCGTTCCCAGATGCACCGATTCAAAGACAAATGAATCGGCATCGATACCGTTGAAAAGAACACTGAGCAACAATCCAAACGCAAAACTTCCAATCCCTATTTTCAATCCTAAAAGCTGACTAAAAGGATGCTTAAAACTCAGGTATAACACGACAAATGGTATGCCTACGAACATTAAAATACTCGCTGGAAGAAGCGCGAGTACCTCGCGAAAATCAAAATCAGCAATACTTCCTACAGAATAAACTAAAATATGGAGAAATACTCCCAAAGTAATGGCGCGTTTAAACGCCGCAACAAATAACTTCATACTTATAAATTTTAGTCCAATATGAGCTTGTTATCTTTCAGCAACAAAAAAATAGTAGTGAACGGTAGTACTTCGAACAGTGAACTGCTATTGAATCCACATTTTGAAATCCTTTACGCGCTCTCTACTGACAATAATTTCTGTGTCATCGTAGTTGTGAAGTTTTAATTGCAATCGAGAGTTGGTATACGACACGATGTCTTTAATAGCGTTGATATGAACTATATAAGTACGGTTTACTCTGTAAAATTGTTCCGGATCCAATTGCTCTTGCCAATGTTCCAAAGAATGATCAATCAAATAATTTCTATTGCCATTGGTATGAATATAACTCGCTTTGTTTTCAGAATACAAGCATTCAATTTCATCAGTATGCACGATTTTTATATGCTGACCTACCTTGATGGTAAAACGCTTTTTATATTTTCTGTCGATAGGATTGATGAGTAATTTTCTGATATCGTCAATATTCACCTGTAAGTCGGTTTGTTTGGGCTGTTGTTCCTGAAATTTTTGAACTGCTGCTTCCAGCTCTTCGTCATCAATAGGCTTTAACAAGTAATCAATAGAATTCAACTTAAACGCTTTCAGGGCGTATTCATCATAAGCTGTGGTAAATATAATGGCCGATTTCACTGTAACTTCTTCAAAAATCTCAAAAGACAATCCATCAGACAATTGAATATCTAAAAAAATCAAATCGGGATGTGTATTCGTTTGAAACCAATTAATAGCCTCTTCAACGGAGTGCAGCAGTTGGTTTACTTCTAATCCTAAGGCGTTTAACATACGCTGCAATCGACGTGCTGCAGGTTTTTCATCTTCAATAATTACTATGTTCATAAGTGCGAACTTTCTAAAATTAACATGGTGGTTCTAGTTGACAAGATAAGGAGTCTTGCTTAATCCTCATCGGAAATTTACTCTTTCATATACTCTTTGATCTTCTTCTCTTCCCATTCCTTACCCAACAACCACTGTGTTCCGAACATTTTAAACGTATGCCCTAGCATCCCTATTCCCCAAAAAAACCATAGGTAGTAGGTTGAAAAGCTCGTCAATACCTCTTCTAAATTGCCTCCTGCTTCCCAAACTCGGTAAATTTTTCTTCCAGACAAAAAGCAATTCACTGCCAAGAAAACAACTAAATGAGTGTAGTATTCTTTTAATTTTTTTACGCGTTCCTTTGCTCTTAAGTAATCGTGTTCTCGTTGGTTATTTACTAAAGTCATGTTATTCTTTATTACGTTCGTTTAAATACTCTTTTATCTTTCGTTCCTCCCAGTCTTTACTAAAAAACCATTGTGAACCATATACTCCCAGCCAGTGAAAAAATAAGCCGATTCCCCAAAACAACCAAGTTGCCCATACTCCAAAATTGCCAAAGGCCGCCTTCAAACTAGCTCCTTCTGAGGTCATTCCTACAATGATAATTGCTGAAATAAATATATTCACAATTACGTAGGAAACGGCATGCCAGAAAAACCCTTTAATATTATCCACCCGCTTTTTTGCATAAATATATCGCGGGTTATTTTTGTAATCACCTTCTAAATTATTTCTCATTTTCTAAAAATTCTTTAATTTTTTTTTCTTCCCAATCTTTACCGAAGCCTAATTTTTCGGCTCCAAATACACCAAACCAATGGAACAATAATCCTATCGACATTCCTAAAGAAGGATACCAAAACCAGTGGTATTGCGGTACAAACTTTAAATTAATGACCACGAGTACTGGAATGATTAATACGGTTACCAAAGCATGTGCATACAATCCTTTAATTCGCTCTACGCGTTTCTTTGCTCTTACGTAGCGGTACTCTTGTGTAAATCGCTCTTCCATACTAGTTATTGTTTTTTTCGTCTTCTTCCATAATTTCACGAATCTTTCGCTCTTCCCAGTCCTTTCCTAAGAACACCTTGTAATTGTTGACATCTAAAAAGTGAAAGACCACCCCTATTCCCCAACCTATCATCGGAAACCAAAACCATTGGAACTGCGGAGAGAATCGCAAATTGATAAAGATTAAAAAAGGTATTACTAACACATACGACGCTAAGTTCTGATAGAATTCTTTTAACTTCTCGACGCGTTCAACGGCTCTTACGTACTTATTATTTTCAAATGTATTGGTATCTAGTCTCATTTCTTTTGTTTTTAATAACAGTGGTAAACTCACTGTAAAGGTTTTGTTATTGTTGGTGATTTGCACCGTTTGATCCGTGATCAACCCATAGCGATCTGCAATATTTCTCAATCCTACTTTCGTACTCTTACCTATCGCCTCTTTAGGATTAATATTATTACTCACTTGTAGGTAATCGCCTTCCTCATAAATGCGAATATCCAAGGGGCGCTGTGTGGACACTACATTGTGCTTTACCGCATTCTCGAGTAATAATTGCAGCGATAAGGGTACAATTTTTAAGTCTGGATTGCTCAAACTCGTCGGTATCGAAAACTTAACGGCATCTTCAAAGCGCATTTGTAAAAGCTCCATATACGTTTTAGCGAAACGCAACTCCTCTGCAATGGGCACCAATTCCTTATTCCGCTGTTCGAGTACGTAGCGATATACTTTGGATAGCTTCGTAGTAAACTTCTCAGCTAAATAAGGATTCTCACCGATCAGAGAAGTCAAAACATTCAAACTGTTGAACAAAAAATGCGGATCAATTTGGCTTTTTAATGTTTCAAACTTTGCTGATTCTGTTTTGGCTACAATTTGCTGCTGCGTAGTTTCTTGGGATGCTGCATTTTTCCATTCCACCATAAACCCTCTCGCATGTAAAAAGGAGGCTACTCCCAGAGATAAAATGATGGCAAACATGTGGACCCAAATCAAACGACCGCTAAAAAAATTGCTCGCATCGTAATTCAATATTAGTACGTATTGTATATAATGGATACACAAAACAGCAATTACGGTGTAAAATACGGTACTGACTATAGCCGCAGTAACACGTTGATTGGTTTGAGTTACCCAACTCAATCGCTCACTGAGTAGGTCGTTAATCATTCCGTTCCCCACTCCTAAAACAAATGAATACATGCCTGAGAACAAAAAGGTAAGTCCCATTCCCTTGAGCGTAAACTCCCTGTTTATCAAGGTAAAGACCGTACCAAAAATGACTGTCATTTTTAGACAGACCCACAGGTCTGATTTGAAGCGTTCCACGGCTGTTTTAGGTGTAGTATTCATACTGTTTATTGTTAAAATCTGATTTCTAAAGATACATTTTTATCAGTAACTGTAAACTTGGCATCTGTAAACTGTGGTGGCCCCATTCGAAGCACATTGTTAGAGGCTCCATAATCTTCTTCCGGCATCCCATTCGGTGAAAAATCCATTTTTTTGTTGTCGTTTTTATCGTGGTAGCAAACAATTGCATAGGTTCCTGGCGCAAGGTCTTCAAAGGTAAAACTGCTCTTCCCCTCCGCAATGATGGCTCCCCCTGATTTTAATGGCTTTTTCATAAAACTCGCTTGGTTGTACAGCGAAAAATATACTTTTCCCGAATCAGAAGTCGCATTGGTTACCGTTGCAGTAACCGCCGTGTTTTGCGCGTTCATTTGCTGAACTGTAGCAAAAAATGTAAAGGCAATTAAAGTTGTTAATAGTTTCATGGTTTTTAGTTTTATTGATTAATTACACCACAAATATCTCGGCTATTACACGACTTTCAAATTGTAATCTACCCAACTGTCAAATTTCATGACCGAACTGTAAGAAACCCCTTATCCTTTACTTTACAACTCCTATTTCTACGAAAAAAACCAGTTTCATTTCGGTCTTTACATATACATTGTCCTTCTTATCACCTCTGTTCTTTTTAAGAAACATTTCTACTAATTTTCCATCGTATGGTCACCGGTTCTTAAAAGCCACAACAATAAAAAGAAGGGGCAAAATCAATATTGACCGGGAAACTTGCATTGAAAAAAAGAAATTTAACTGTGAAACGGGCTTTATATGTTGAATGCTCTCCTGACTTACAGGAGTATCTGCTTAACACTTTATGGGTATCCCTTTTACAGTTCCAACCCAAAAAAACAAAAAACTATGAAAACCAAACACACGAACGAATTGCGTATATCCAGAAAACAAGCCTTAAAAAAACTCACAGCATACTCAAAATACACCGCCTTGACGGCCCTTGGCACCTATTTATTTTTAAATCCAAGAAATGCTCAGGCACAAAGCCCTGACGATCCAGGTGATGGCTTTACGAATGCTACCACTTTTAACTTAAATAGTACAAGCCTTTCATAAACAGGATGTCTTGCAACTTCCAAACCACCACTTTCCAAAACGAGCTCATATCACAAGGCATTGAACTAACTGGTGTTCAATGACAACATGACTGTTTGGAAGTGCTACTTTATAGTCTTGGTATGACTTTTGTAATAAATTTTCAAAAAAAACGACGGTATATGTAACGTTTTGTACATTTGAGCTTCTAATACTCTAAATACAGGAAACTAGTAGCTAAACTAAGTGCAAAAAGAACTCGAAAATAAATTTTTAACGGATTTCGAATCCAATCAGAACATCGTTCATAAGGTATGTAGAATTTACACTACCAATTCGGATGCTCACAATGATTTGTTTCAAGAAATTACGATTCAACTCTGGAAAAATTATCACAAATTTCGAGGAGATGCCAAGTTTAGTACCTGGATGTATCGAGTTGCCCTCAATACCGCAATCTCGTTATACCGAAAATCAACTAGGTCTGTAAAAACTCAAGATATTAGTGAGGTAGTATACAAAGTACAATCAACAGAGTACGACGATACCGAAGAACAGCAGCTCAAATCACTATATCAAGCTATTCATAAGTTGAACGACATTGATAAGGCACTGATTTTTTTATACTTGGAAGACAAACCATACAAAGAAATTTCAGACACCTTAGGGATTACCGAAGTCAATGCTCGTGTAAAAATGAATAGAGCAAAAGATAAATTAAAAAAAATACTGAACCCATAAATTATATGGACGCATTAGAAAGATATAAAAAAGCTTGGGACAACCAGCCTGATGAGACCTTGAAGGTTTCCAAGCTTGACATTTACAGGATGGCACATTCCAAGTCGTCATCCATCGTAAAATGGATTTTTATTATTGGAATTTTAGAATTACTGTTTTGGGGAGGATTGAATATCTTCTTTGCAGGGTCGTCGTACTCGGATCTTTATGAGAGTTTACATTTACAGAAGCTCGTCAATGCCACTATCTACATACATTACTTTGTCATTGTACTTTTCTTAGTTGGTTTTTACAAAAATTACAAATCGATATCCATTTCAGAAAACACAAAAGGGCTCATCAAAAAAATCTTGAACACGCGAAGAGTGGTAAAGTACTATGTATATTTTAACCTGGTGTATGCTATTTTAACAAACATTATCGTGGTGCTACTCATCTTTAGTGATCTGGATACCCTTATTGATTATTACAATACCCACGGTATCACGGTAAACCAAAGCAAAGACCAATTGCTTATCTCACTGATCATATCCATGGTAGTCGTATTGACCTTATTGTTTTTCACCATGTGGTTATTTTATAAGTTGCTATACGGAAGCCTCCTTAAAAAGTTAAATAAAAACTACGAAGAACTCATTAAAATAAATGATGAGGAATAATATAAAAGGCACTCCAATGGAGTGCCTTTCTTTTTAAAATTCTTTTAATTGTTGGATGAGTAAAGATAGCATAGATTCGTTGATATCCAAATGAGTCACCATCCTCAACTTTCCTTGTCCCATAGAAATAAAGAGAATTCCTTTCGACTGCATGCGGCTCATAAAAGCTTCAATATCTACGTCGTCACTAACATTAAAAATGATGATATTGGTATCTACTGGTTCTACCTTTGACACATACGTACAGGAAGCTAAAACTTCTGCGATACGCTTCGCTTTCTCGTGATCTTCAGCCAAACGAGTAACCTGATGTTCCAAGGCGTAAATTCCAGCAGCCGCCAAAAAACCAGCCTGTCGCATTCCACCTCCAAACAACTTTCGAATGCGGAGTGCTTTTTGCATATCCTCTTCTGACCCGAGTAAAATGGATCCTACAGGAGCTCCCAGTCCTTTGGATAAGCATATTGAAATGGTATCAAATAATTTTCCGTATTGTGCTGCTGTTTCATTTTTCTCTACGAGGGCATTAAAAAGACGTGCCCCATCAAGGTGATAAGCCAGTTTCTCCTGATCAGCAACTTCTCTAATAGCTTCCAATTCTTTAAAATTCCAACAAGCTCCTCCCCCTTTATTCGTAGTATTTTCGATACAGACTAAACGATTAAACGGCGAATGGATATCGATATTCCCAGCGGCAACAGCGCGCAATTGATCGGCTGTAAACATCCCGCGATGTCCGTCGATGAGTTGTGAGGTTACCCCCGCATTAAAAGCCGCTCCTCCTCCTTCATAATTATACACATGCGCCCATTTATCACAAAACATGCGATCACCGGGTTGGGTATGTAATTTAATTGCCGTTTGATTGGCCATCGTTCCAGAAGGAAAAAACAAGGCTGCCTCCATACCAAAACGCTCTGCAGCCAAGGTCTGCAACTTATTAACAGTTGGATCTGTTTTAAACACGTCATCTCCAACCTCCGCAGCCATCATGGCGGCTAACATCCCTTTTGTCGGTTTGGTAACGGTATCACTAATCAAATTAATTTCCATAAAGATCTAAAGTATTTCTTTTTTTATTCACCCAGAACTGCCCAGCCCAAAAAGCACTGCTTAGCTCTAGTGGTTAAAAATACTAAATTCACCCTCGAAATTAAACCGGAACCTACGCCAATCTTAAATTTTAACTTATTTTTGTTTTGATTATGATTACGTACGAGCACTTAAAAGATATCGGTAGTCGAGTTGCCAAACTCAAAGACTACCTAGAAATAGATAAAAAACAAATTGAAATCAGCAACGAAGAAGAGCAAACAGCAAATCCTGATTTTTGGAATGACCCCAAACAAGCAGAGGTTTTGATGAAATCACTTCGTATGAAAAAGAAATGGGTAAGCGATTATCAGGAAATAAATACCTTATACGACGATTTACTCGTGTTATACGACTTTTATAAGGAAGGTGATGTTGAGGAAGCCGAACTTCAAGAGCACTTCGATAAAACAAAAATATTACTTGAAGACATCGAATTTAAGAACATGCTTTCAGAAGAAGGAGATAACCTCAGTGCTGTGATTCAAATTACAGCGGGTGCAGGGGGTACCGAAAGCTGTGATTGGACCGAAATGCTGATGCGCATGTACAGCATGTGGGCAGAAAAGCACGGCATTTCTATCAAAACACTCAACTATCAAGAAGGTGATGTAGCCGGTGTCAAAACGGTTACCTTACAATTTGACGGTGACTATGCCTTTGGTTGGCTTAAAGGGGAAAACGGTGTACACAGGTTGGTACGTATCTCTCCATTTGACAGCAATGCCAAACGCCACACCTCTTTTTCTTCGGTATATGTATATCCCGTTGCCGATGATTCTATTGAAATTGAAATCAATCCGGCCGATATCGAAATCACTACTGCCCGATCTAGCGGTGCTGGTGGACAGAATGTAAATAAGGTAGAAACTAAGGTACAACTGGTGCACAAGCCTACAGGTATTCAAATTCAATGCTCAAATTCCCGTTCTCAACACGACAACAGAGCAACTGCCTTACAGATGTTAAAATCACAGCTCTACGAAATTGAGCTACAAAAGCGTCAAGCAGCTCGAGCGGATATCGAGGCTAACAAACTTAAAAATGAATGGGGAAGTCAAATACGCAATTACGTAATGCACCCCTATAAATTAGTAAAGGATGTGAGAACGGCTCATGAAACTGGAAATGTTGATGCCGTAATGAACGGTGATATCAATGCCTTTTTAAAAGCCTATCTGATGATGATGGGACAAAAAGAAACCGACGAATAACTAATAAATCAACCAACAATGATAAAAATTTACCACAACCCTCGTTGCAGTAAATCTAGAAACGGCGTTGCCATTCTAGAAAATTCTGGAAAGGAGTTCGAAATTGTCAAATACTTGGATAGCGTTCCACAAAAAGAAGAGCTCAAAGAACTTTTGACACTACTCGACATGACTCCTATGCAATTGATTAGAACCAATGAAAAAATTTGGAAAGAAGAATTCAAAGGAAAGGAACTTTCCGATGAAGAACTCATCGACGCCATGCTAAGCCACCCTAAGCTCATTGAGCGTCCAATTGTGGTAAATGGAAACAAAGCTGTTGTCGGGAGACCTCCAGAAAACATAGAAAACATACTGTAAATCAAAACTCTACGTAACGTAGAGTTTTTTTTTTAACAACATTTTACAACTAACAACATAGTTATTAAATCCATAAAGTGTACCTTTAGCCTACAAAACAAATATTTACGCACTATGAAAAAAGTACTGTATTCCATTACACTTGCGGCGCTCATGATAAGCCCTGCTATCGCGCAAACCAGCGGTAGTAAGCAACGAAAAATTGTGAAGCTAAGTGAAATGAAAATTCCAGTCGACCCTTCTGTCAAAATTGGAAAACTAGCCAATGGACTCACCTATTACATCAAGCAAAACCCAAAACCAGCCGATAAGGTTGAATTGCGATTAGTAGTGAATGCAGGGTCTATTTTGGAAGATGACGATCAGAGAGGTCTTGCTCACTTTATGGAGCATATGAACTTCAATGGAACCAAACATTTTAAGAAAAATGAACTCGTGGATTACCTTCAATCTATCGGAGTTAAATTTGGTGCCCATCTCAATGCCTACACAGGCTTTAATGAAACGGTATATATTTTACCAATCCCAAGTGACGATCCAAAAAAACTAGAAAAAGGATTTCAAATTCTAGAAGACTGGGCACATGGTGCCTTGCTTACAGGAAAGGATATTGACGAGGAACGCGGTGTCGTTTTGGAAGAATACCGCTCTGGAAAAGGTGCCGATAGTAGAATGTTACAAAACTACCTACCTATTGTTATGCACGGTTCTAAGTATGCCGAACGCTTACCTATTGGAACAAAGAAAAATTTAGAGACGTTCAAGCACGAAAGTCTTCGTCGCTTCTACAAAGATTGGTATCGCCCAGATTTAATGGCCGTCGTAGCTGTTGGTGATGTTGATGTCGCAACCCTAGAAGCCAAAATCAAATCACATTTTTCTGGAATTAAACCAGTAACATCTCCTCGTCCGAGAAAAGTAGCTGCACCGAAAAACCACAAGGAAACATTTATCGCTATTGAAGCGGATAAAGAAGCTGCTTTTTCACGCGTGCAATTGATGTACAAAGACAGCGATCAAGCAACAGCAGTAAACTCTATAGAAGATTACCGCAACACCATGGTAGAATCTATTTTCGCTCAAATGTTGAACAATAGATTAACCGATTTACAAAACAGTGAAAAGCCGCCTTTTGTATACGGATACAGCTATCACGGAGGAACATGGGCCCGTGGAAAAGAAGCCTACCAGTCTTTTGCTATGACCAGTGCCGAAGGTCAGTTAAAAGGATTAGAAGCCTTACTCGATGAAAACGAACGCGTAAAGCGCTTTGGTTTCCAGCAAGGAGAATTTGACCGTGCTAAAGCCAATGTACTTTCTCGCTGGGAAAAAATGTACAAGGATAGAAACAAACAAGAGTCTCGTCGAATTATTGGACAATACGTAAACAATTATTTAGAACAAGAACCTATTCCTAGTATCGAATGGGAATACGATGCTCAAAAGCGTTTGATGCCTACCATTACCCTTCTTGACGTTAACAATTTAATAGGAAGTTACTTGCATGACGACAACCGTGTGGTAGTGATTACTGGACCTAAAAAATTGGTTACCGAAAAGCAAGTGATGGACTTGTTAAACAAGTCAAAAACTAAAAAGTTAACTCCTTACCAAGATAAGAAGGTAGCGAGTTCACTCATCACCAAACTTCCTAAGCCAGGAGCTATCGTGAAGAGCAGTGAAGACAAGCTTTTAGGAACAAAGACATTGCATTTGAGCAACGGAGCAACAGTAACTTATAAGCAAACTGACTTTAAAAACGACGAAGTTCTTTTCGAAGCCTTTAGTTACGGTGGAACTTCATTGTACTCTGACGCTGATTTGAAAGCGACCAACTACGCAAATCAAGGACTTTCTGAAGCTGGGGTAAACGGTTTTACTAAAACCGACCTCCGTAAAATGATGGCTGGAAAAATCGTTCGTGTCAATCCGTACATCGGAAGGTATAGTGAAGGATTTAGAGGAATGGCAGCTCCTAAATACCTAGAAGAACTCTTTCAAATGGTTCACTTGTATTTTACAGCCCTTAATAAGGATCAAAAAGCATTCAACTCGTTTACAAATAAACAAAAGAGCTTTTTAGGTAACTTGTTAGCGAATCCTAACTTCTACTTCCAAAAAGAAATGGGAGATTTCTTAAACGAAGGAAACCCTAGGTACTACGGATTCCCAACACCTGCTGCTTATGAAACTGCGGATTATAATTTAGCGTATAAAAAATACTTTGAGCGCTTTGCCAATGCGGGAGATTTCCATTTCTATTTTGTCGGAAATATCGACGAGGCTAAACTGATGAAGTACGCTAGTCAATACCTTGCAAATTTACCGAGTTCTAAAGATCGTGAAATGTATAAAATCAGTGACTTTAGACCAAAACACGGTAGTCATACCAAGGAATTCAAGAAAGGGAAAGAAGCGAAAAGCTCCGTGAGAATTAACTATCAAGGACCGGCTAAATATTCAAAAGAAGACGCTTTGGCCTTCAAAATGTTAGGTGATGTATTGGCTATCAAACTCACAGAAAAGTTACGCGAAAAAGAAGGAGGAGTGTATTCTTCTAGAACACGTGCTTATATGTCGAAAATGCCATACGATTGGTATAATTTAAGCGTATCGTTCCCATGTGCCCCTGAAAATGTGGCGAAACTACAAAAAATTGTAGTGGACGAAGTAGCACACTTAGTGAAAAACGGTCCCTTACAATCTGATGTTGAAAAAGCTCAGAAAGGAATGATTAACGACTTTAAGGAAGATTTAAAGAAAAACCGTTATTGGTTGCGTACGATTAAGAATATCGATTATTTAAAGAACGATAAGGAATCGGCAATAGACTTAGAAAAACGCGTTACTAAGGTAACTGCTAAAGACATTCAGAAAGTAGCTAAAAAGTATTTAAAAAACGGTTATATATCAGCCGTATTAAATCCAGAAAAATAATGCAACAAAAAACCAGAGCTAAGCTCTGGTTTTTTATTTTTTATGTCTTTTCTAATTACTCTTTTACTAGGTTGCCTAGCCCTCAGCAAGTATTTCTTTAAAATAAGCAATTACCTTTAACAGCCCCTGCTCCAGTTCAATGGTAGGCTCCCAATTGTTTAAAATTTCTCTTGCCAAACGAATATCCGGTTTGCGCTGCATAGGGTCGTCTTCGGGCAACTCTTTAAAGATGATGGTAGAACTTGAACCTGTCAATCGAATAATTTCGCAGGCCAATTCCAGAATAGAATACTCCCCTGGGTTTCCGATATTCACTGGGCCAGTCACTGTATCATCGGTATTCATCATCCTGATCATTCCTTCTACCAAATCGTCTACATACTGAAAACTTCGCGTCTGAGATCCGTCACCGTAAATAGTAATATCTTCTCCTTTTAATGCTTGCACTATAAAGTTAGAAATTACCCTTCCGTCATTAATATTCATACGAGTCCCGTAGGTATTAAAAATTCGGATAATTTTTATGCGAACATCCTTCTGCTTATGATAGTTTACAAATAGTGACTCAGCACAGCGTTTTCCTTCGTCATAACACGAACGCAACCCTATTGGGTTTACATTTCCCCAATACGTTTCTGGTTGTGGATGAATTTTCGGATCACCGTACACCTCACTTGTCGATGCTTGTAAAATTTTAGCATTAACACGCTTGGCTAAGCCCAACATATTCGTAGCCCCTACTACTGAAGTATTAATCGTCTTGATAGGATCGTACTGATAATGAATGGGAGATGCCGGACATGCCAAATTGTAAATCTCATCTACTTCTGCAAAATAAGGTTCCGTAATGTCGTGCCGTATTAATTCAAAATACGGATTGTCCATTAAATGCAATATATTTCGTTTGCTTCCTGTGAAATAGTTGTCTAAACACAGTACTTCATTACCTTCTTTTAACAATCGTTCGCAGAGGTGAGATCCTATAAAACCTGCTCCACCCGTAACTAAAATTTTCTTCACGCGTAAAATTTAAATTTTCTCAAAAATAAGAACTTAATCTTATAATTTTTCCTTAAAAAAGAGTTGAGGAAATTGTTTTTCGGGATTCTTCTTTAACAGGCGTATAAAGAAACTCGATTTCACAAAAGCTAGTCCATAACCAAAAAACTGAACAAGTACCGCAAACACGCTTAAAACGCCTACAACGATGCTCTTGTTCAACACGGTAGCATGTATAGCAATGAATCCGAGGTATCCCAACAATACCGACAGGTATATCGGATTCTGCGTCGCAATCGCTGCAGTGACAGATATCAAAACAAACCCGACAAACAAACTGGGCAACCAAAAAGTAAGCTTGGCCGTTTCTGGATGCCAACTAGAAAGTATTGGACGTACCATTCCAAACTTCTTTACCTGGGTATGAAACTTTTTCCAAGAAATTCTCCGCTTGTGAAACACCGCGGCACCGGGTAAAAAATTAGTTCTGAAACCGGCCTTTTCAATTCTCCTTGACAAATCCGGATCTTCACCAGGATGAATTCTCGCAAATCCTTGGGTCGCTTCAAAAGCTTCCTTAGAAATCCCCATATTAAAACTTCTCGGTTCAAACTTTTGAATTTTAAGTTTGGAACCACGAATTCCTCCTGTTGTCAAAAAGGAGGTCATAACATAGTTAATAGCTTTCTGGAGGTTGCTAAAACTCTCGTGAGCAGCATCACTTCCTCCAAAGCAATCTACGTATTGCTCTTTGAGAAACTTATGAATGGTACTCAAGTAAGTCGGTGGCAAAATCACATCGGAATCCAATACGATAAAATAGTTTCCCGCCGCCTTTTGCATCCCGTAATTTCTGGAATCACCTGGGCCAGAGTTTTCTTTGTAAAAATAAGTAAGTGGTAAGCGAGAACGGTAATTATCTACGATAGTTTCAGACGACTCACTAGAGCCGTCTTCCACTATGACAATCTCGTACTTCTCATTGTAATCTTGTTGGGTAAAACTCTCAAGGAGTTCTTCTATTTCATTAGGCCTGTTATACACAGGCACAATCACTGAGAAAAATAAATTCATTCAGAGTTTTCGTATTAATAAGCTACAGCTTTTTGCTTATTCGATTCGATTTTTTTGTGAATTCCACTCCACAATTCGATTCTCTTTTCTAAAGCTGCTTTCGCGTAGTACAACACATCTTGCCATTTCTGATCATCGTTACCACAGAGTTCCGCGATCATTTGTAAGGCCAATGGTCCGTGTTCATCACCATCCAATTCAATATGGCGGTTCAGATAGTACTTTAACTTCCCGTAATCAACGCGTTCTTCCTCTTCTGTACGCTTTACAATTTCCAAAAACATATCAGGAATCACATCTTCTCTACCAAAGGTAAAGCTAGCCGCAATGATATGCGGTTCATTCGTGCGTATTACTTCGAAGGTAAAGTCGACAAAAGCCTTTGTTTCCTCTGACAAGCCGCTGTTCTCTAAAATTTCTTTGATGTCTTTTCCGTCAATTACTTCGGAAATAAACGCGGAAATTTTAGTCAAATCAGCTTTCGTTTCTTTCATGGCATCGATATACATTTCAAAATGACTCCTCGGTTCACCAAGCTCGTTGATATCGCTTTCCTCCTCAAGGACAATTTCATTAATAAATCGCGCCGTTTTAGGGTTTACTACCGGTACCCAAGGTGTTTGAATACAGGTTAACCGCTGTTGCAATGCCTTTAATAAAGACATAAAGTCCCAAACTGCATAAACATGCTCTTCCATAAAAAAACGAACATCATTGATATCGTTTAATGAGGAATACAACTCGTGCTCTCTTAATCTTTTTCTAAGAGGGTTAAGCTCTTTTTCTATTACTATAATTCGATCCATGTTCATAAAGTTACAATAAAAAATGCAAATCTAACGACCTGCATTTCATCTTTTTATGTGTTTTATTTTGTCCTTATTCTTCTGTAAATTCAGTCATCACAGCATCACTTACTCCGACATTCGAGAAACCTCCGTCATGGAATAAATTCTGTAAGGTTACTTTCTTGGTCAAATCAGAGAATAGTGAAATCGTGTAGTCCGCACACTCTAATGCTGTTGCATTTCCTAAAGGAGACATTTTTTCAGCGTAGTTGATAAATCCGTCAAATCCTTTTACACCACTTCCAGCAGTAGTTGGAGTTGGCGACTGAGAAATCGTATTAACACGTACCTTGTGATCACGTCCGAAGAAATATCCAAAACTTCTAGCAATAGACTCTAAATAAGCTTTGTTATCTGCCATATCATTGTAGTCTGGGAATACGCGCTGTGCTGCCATATACGTTAAGGCAACAATACTACCCCACTCATTCATTGCTTGTTTGTTGTACAATACATTCATCAACTTATGGAAAGACAATGCTGAAACATCAAATCCTTTCATGGTGAAATCGTACTTAGAATCTGTATAGTGACGTCCTTTACGAACATTTACTGACATTCCAATAGAGTGTAAAACAAAATCAATTTTACCACCCAAAATCTCCATAGATTGCTCTATTAAATTTGTTAAGTCTTCTACCGAAGTAGCATCAGCAGGAATCACTTGAGAACCCGTCTTTTCAGCGAGTGCATTTAACTCTCCCATTCTCATAGCGATTGGTGCGTTCGTCAATACAAACTCAGCTCCCTCTTCATGAGCTCTTTCTGCAACTTTCCAAGCGATAGAGTGCTCGTTCAACGCTCCAAAAATAATTCCTTTTTTACCTTTTAATAAATTATACATAGTTAAATTATTTTGTCCATTTAGTTATTTGTAGCAGCAAATATAGTACTTAAACCCATTTACTACCTCTTTAAATCTTGGAGAAATTACAATTCTAATAACTCCTTTGCGTGGGTCAACGCACTTTCTGAATAGTCTTTTCCACTGAGCATTTCTGCGATTTCCGCAATGCGTTCTTCGGTATTCAACTGTTTCAAGTTGGAGGTCGTTACGCCATCTACATCACCCTTATACACCTTGTAATGCTGCTGTCCTTTAGCCGCTATTTGAGGTAAGTGTGTAATTGTAATTACCTGCATGTGTTTCGCCATATCATCCATAATCGCCGCAATCTTATTCGATACTTCTCCAGAAACTCCGGTATCAATCTCATCGAAAATAATGGTCGGTAATTTGATGTTTTTAGATAGAATATTCTTTATTGAAAGCATGATCCTAGACAATTCACCTCCGGATGCCACTTTTTTCAACTCTCCGAAACTACCTCCCTTATTCGCGGCAAATAGGAAACTCAATTGGTCCTTACCATTGGCCAAATACGAAGTACTCGGTGCCAATTCAATTTGAAAATTAGCATTGGGCATTCCAAGCGAATTTAGTAGTTTTTTGAGTTCTTTTATCAGTTTAGGGATCACTTTAGTACGGGCTTCTGTGATTCGACCCGCAACGTCATCGAGTTTTTCAGCAATTTTTGCCTGCTCAGCTAACAAGCCGGCTAAGGCTTCATCTGCTCCTTCTACCTGTGCAACCTTTACCGCCAATTGATCGAAAATCACAAGCAGTTCTTCAACAGTGGCCACTTGGTGCTTCTTCTGTAAATTATACATCAACTGCAGTCGATCATTAAGTTGCTCTAATTCCGAAGGATTGTACTCGACATCTTCATTAGCCTGTTCTAATTCGCTCACCACATCATCCAATTCAATTTTTACGCTCGCCACGCGATTGGCAAGTTCTTCATAGCTCGCAGCAAAACCACTAATCCGTTGCAGTTTCGACTCTAAGCTATGCAATTGATTTTGGATACCAATCTCCTCGCTAGCTGCCAACTGATAGCTCTCTGACAACTGTAATTTAATCTCTTCAATATTGTTGAGCTTTTCAAGTTTTTGCTCCAATTCTTCTTGCTCACCGGCACGGAGTTCCGCCTCTTCCAGTTCTTTGTACAGGTGTAAATTGTATTCGTATTGCTCTTTTGACTGACTTGCTTCCAATTGCTTTAAACGCAACTCGCGTTCTACTTTTTGGTACTTTGACAAACCTCTGCGGTACGAAGCCAGTTTTACCTGATTCTTGGCAAGGGCATCCAAAATTGAAAATTGAAAGTCCGTATCTGATAAAGATAACGTTTGGTGCTGCGAATGAATATCGACCAGCTGTCCAGACAATTCATTGAGCGCAGATAAATTTACCGGCGTATCATTGACAAAAGCACGCGATTTCCCCGAAGGTAAAATTTCGCGTCGAATAATGGTCTCTTCTTCGTAGTCCATATCCAAATCGTCAAAAAGCTCTTCCAATTGGTAATTGGCCAGATTAAACTGGGCTTCAATAATACACTTTTTATCATCGTATTTTAACGACGATAAGTCTGCTCTCTTTCCCATTACCAAGCCCAAAGCTCCTAATAAGATCGATTTTCCTGCACCCGTTTCACCAGTGATAATTGATAATCCCTGGGTAAAATCAATCGATAATTGATTGATGAGTGCGTAATTTTGTATGGTTAAATGTGTCAGCAAATCCTAAACTTTCAAAGCTATAAAAGTAAGAATTTTTAGGCGAAACTTAAGCAGTAATTTTCAGCGAAATTTTACTTTATCTTTTTCCACTTATCCTCGTAAGTAGGTGCGATTTTATCGAGCATGGTACGCAGCTTTTGCTGATTAGAAGAAGGTCGTCCATCCGAAAACACACTGACAATTTCATCTGACTTTGCATCTAAAAAGATGCGAATCATGTAATTTCCGATGGTAATATTATGCAATTGCTCCAGTTGTAACACCGCTGTTTCAATCACCTGTTTTGCTCGGTCCTTATCCTCTGCGAAAGTATCAAACCCATTGCGGTGGTATTCGTAATATATTGCGCGTAAGGCCGCGAATTTCTCAGAGAGTAAACTATCGATTAATGCGTAACGATTTTGTTTTCCTATCTGATTTTGCCATCCACTCTCACCGTTACTCTGTGCCTGCAGCATCGCATTCTCCGCTTGCTTTAAATACTTTTGACCTCCTTTGGCAACAAAGGTATCTGCATCTACCCCAAGAATTACATAGGTGTAAAACGCAATTACCGAAACTAAATTTGAATCGTAGGTCGTTGGATTGTACAGGAGCGGATCGAATTCGTTGTATTTAAAATTGAAATTCGTATCGTTGATGTTCAACAAAGGAGTTGCATAAGACGAGTTGTACACCGGGCGTGTTGCCTGAATTTGCAAGCTCGCAGAAAAGTTATTTCCGTTTTGTTCATTGATGATAATCGTATAAGCACAATTAATTCGTTCCTGAACTTTATAGGTCTTATTGGTCCATTGCTTTTGATTGATAAACTCAGTCAAAGCGGTTTGTAACGTTTGATAAACTTGCTTGTTCGAACTCTGAATTTTATCCGAATTAATGGTTACCAAGGCATTCAGCTCTTGAGCTTTCACCGTTAACATTCCAAGAAAAACAAAGGCAATAAGTACTATTTTACGCATCTAATTTTTGAATTATTTCATTAACAATATCCACAGAGACTTCTCTTTTTGATTTCAACTCGAAGCTAGTCTGTTCAAAATCAGCATCAATAATAGTAATTTTATTTGTATCTGTGGCAAAGCCAGCGCCTTTATCTCGTAATGAATTTAACACAATCAGGTCTAAATTCTTCTTTCGGATCTTGGCCTCAGCATTGGCAATTTCATTAT
Organism: Tenacibaculum litopenaei; assembly: GCF_964514025.1. Lineage (NCBI taxonomy): Bacteria > Pseudomonadati > Bacteroidota > Flavobacteriia > Flavobacteriales > Flavobacteriaceae > Tenacibaculum > Tenacibaculum litopenaei. Next base: position 72,842 of record NZ_CAZEQT010000005.1, on the reverse strand, counting down.
TGGTTTCCAGTGCAAACCCTACTAATAACTGATGTTCTTTTGCTTCTCCGAGCGACTTCAAAATATCTTTTGTAGGCTCTAACTCAATAGTTAACGAAACATCCTTCTTTTTTATTTTCTGATCAGCAACATTTTTTGGTCGGTAATCAGCCACTGCTGCCGATAAAATAGCGACATCTACAGAAGCGTAATACTCATGACAAGCCTGATACATCTCTTCGGCCGAGCGTACATCAATACGCTCAATAGCACTGTGTTGCACTTTCTGAGCAGAGGGTCCTGCTACCAAAAATACTTTTGCTCCTAAAGTAGCAGCGGTATGCGCCAGCTCGAAGCCCATTTTTCCTGACGAGTGATTTCCAATAAATCGAACCGGATCTATGGCTTCATAGGTCGGACCCGCTGTTATCAAAATTCGTTTAGATCGCAAGGGTAGTTTGTAGTAGATATCCTTTTCAATAAAACTCAAGATATCTTCAGGTTCGGCCATGCGTCCTTGTCCTACCAATCCGCTAGCCAGTTCACCTGACGTCGCTGGTATCATGATATTTCCGAATTCTTGAAGTTTGTTCAAACTATCCAATGTCGATGGGTGTTTGTACATATCTAAATCCATGGCTGGTGCGAAATACACAGGGCATTTTGCCGACAAATAGGTTGCTAGTAATAAATTATCACAGGCCCCATTAGTCATCTTTGACAAGGTATTGGCAGTTGCTGGAGCGATGAGCATAAAATCGGCCCACAATCCCAGTTCCACATGATTGTTCCAGAGTTCGTTTTCGTCTTCCTGATCGTAGAATGTAGAATGAACAGGATTTTTAGACAAGGTAGATAATGTAAGAGGTGTTACAAAATCTTTAGACGCAGGAGTCATAATAACTTGAACTTCTGCGCCTGATTTTATAAATAAACGTACCAGATTTGCCGTTTTGTAAGCGGCAATTCCTGCGGTAACGCCTATTAAGACTTTTTTACCGTGAAATACAGACATAGATTATTCCGCGTCTGGAGTTCTGTAGTATACTTTTTCACTTAACCACTCATCCACTGCTATAGCATGTGGCTTAGGTAAGCGCTCATAGAATTTAGAAACTTCTATTTGCTCTTTATTTTCAAAAACTTCTTCTAAACTATCGTTGTAAGTAGCGAACTCATCTAATTTATCAACCAATTCCTTCTTTAAATCAGAGTTAATTTGAGTAGCTCTTTTCGCGATAATTGAGATGGCCTCATAGATGTTATCTGTTGGAGCCTCGATAGCTTCTTTATCATAAGTAATAGTACTTACAGGTGCTTTCGTTTCTTTATAATCCATTTATTAACTTTTTACTAAATTCTTCTTTTCGTTTACTAATGCTGTGTGCATTGCTTCAATTTCCTTGTCAAACTTTGATTCCGGAAAACTTCTTTTTAATTTATCATACGCTTTTATGGCGTTCTCAATTCGCTCAACTTTTCTACGTTGTGTACTCTTCATTGCGAAATCATGAGCTGCCTTTAAGCGGTAGTACAATGCCTCTTCTTTAAAACTAGTCCCCAAGTAATCTGACAATAAATTGTCAAAAGCTACAATGGCAGCAGTGTAATTACGAGCGTCATAATCTGCTGTACGGTAATAGGTCTTTCCTATTTCAAAGGCCTTTTTCTCCAACTTATAACGGAGTTCACCATAGTACTTGTTCGCTTCGTCTAAACGTTCTGACTTTGGATAGGTATCGATAAAGCGCTGAAAAGACTCCAAAGCTTTGTTCGTATCCGTAGGGTCCAAACTAAAAACAGGAGCGGCTTTGTAATAACTCAATGCCGACATAAAAGAAGCCTCTTCTACTTTTGAACTCTTAGGGTAATTTCGAGCAAAACGATTAAAATAATACCCAGCTAAACTGTAGTTTTTCTCATTAAAATTTGATTGTGACACCATGTATTGTATACGTTCCATTTGTGGCTTTCCACGATATGAAGGTGTTATTTTCTCAAATAAACGAAGTGCTTTTGCGTACTTTTGAGCCTCGTACATTTTGACGGCCATTTTGTACTGCTCTTCTACAGTTCCTTTGTTTAATACTTTTTGATATTGACCACATGAGGTTAATAAGACAAAAACTACTACAATGAGGGCTAAATTTTTACTTTTTTGCATCTGGCAAAATTAATGATTAATTATGGATTATTAAAACTATTTTTTCTAACTAGTTTCGAAGTGCAAGAAACCTAAAATAGTGTTACAAAAAATCCAACAAACTCCTAAATCTTTGTTAATCTTAAACTTCGGCACCAGCATCGGGTCCTACTAATTGTTTTACGTCATTGTCAAATAAGTACAATCCTCCTTTATCGTCTCCAATCAAGTTGATTTTATCGAGAATATTTCGCGCCAAGGCTTCTTCTTCAATTTGTTCAGACACGTACCACTGTAAGAAGTTATGTGTTGCGTAGTCGCGTTCTTCTAAGGTAATATGTACCAAATCGTTAATCGATTTTGACACCATTACTTCGTGATTAAAAAGCGTCTCAAACATTTCTTTAAAAGATCCAAATTCAAGAGGTGGCTCTGCCAACGCCGATACCTTTGCATGTCCTCCGCGTTCATTCACGAACTTCACCAATTTTAACATGTGCATGCGTTCCTCATCAGAATGAGCGTACATAAATTGAGCTACTCCTTCAAAACCTTGAGTTTCTGCCCAGCAGGCCATAGATAAATACACCTGTGACGACTCTGCTTCTATCTTGATTTGGTTATTTAACGCTTCTTCTATTTTTTTTGATAACATAGTTGATTTTTAATTTCTAATACAAAGATGCTAAAAAAAGTGGAATTCATAAAGCTATCGCCCACGTGAAAACCGCCTTTTTTCACCTTCGTAAAAACTATATGCACTGTATTTTTTTACAGCTAACGAGCCAAGACTTGCTTACTATTGCAACTCTTGGCTCGTTTAAAAATATCGATCTGCTCGTTTCTTAAAATGCTTTTACAAAAGCACCTATTCTCGCTTGTAATTCTTCAGTAGCGGGTACCAATGGCAAACGCACTTTGTCAGTAGTGATATCCAAATGCTTCAGTACCGACTTAATACCAGCAGGATTGTTTTCTTCAAAAATCATGCTTACGATATCCATCAAGCGGTAATGCAATTCAAATGCTTCTTTATTTTTCCCCTCACGTCCTAAACGAATCATCGTTGAGAACTCTTTAGGAAAACCTTGTCCGATCACAGAAATCACTCCTGCTCCCCCACCGAGCACCGCTCCTAATGCCAAATCATCATCTCCAGAAATAATCAAGAAATCTTCAGGTGCATCTTTGAGCAATGCGTAATATTGTTGCTGGTTATTTCCAGCCTCTTTCACTCCTACGATATTATCGAAATCCGCAGCTAAACGCAAGGTCGTTTGTGGCTCCATATTTTTAGCAGTTCTTCCAGGTACATTATATACAATCACCGGCTTTGGACTCGCTTCCGACACTGCTTTAAAATGTTGGTAAAAACCTTCTTGTGTAGGCTTGCTGTAATAAGGAGCAACGGATAAAATTCCATCAATGGCAGACAAATCTAATCGCTTTAATTCTGCAACTACTTGCTGAGTATTATTTCCACCTACTCCTAAAACCAACGGTAATCGTCCGTTGTTTTCTTCGGCAATAACAGCAATGATCTGTTCTTTTTCTTCCGCAGTGATCGTAGCACTCTCCGCTGTCGTCCCGTTAATCACAAGGTAATCCGTACCGTTGTCAATATTGTAACTCACCAACTTTCTCAACGCGGCATAATCTACCTGTAAATCTTCTGTAAAAGGCGTTACCAAAGCAACTCCCATACCCACAAACTTTTGCATTATATTTTATTTAAAATCGTTAAATATTTCTTTAGTTCCTGATTTAAGACGGCCTCATTAAAAGTAGTATCAGTCACGATCAAATCAAAAAGTTGATCTTCCACCTCCGCAAATCCCGCCTTAAAACGTGCATTCGACTGCAAAGTTATTACATTCGTATATAAATTGAAGCTCTTTGTATAATTTATAAGTAAATCATAGTCATTTTTAACGAAGTTTAGCAAATTGTCTGATTTCAAACTCGCTTTATAGCCCATTTCATTCTCTGTAAAAAACAGCTCCGATGCTTCTTGACCTTTTTCGAATTTTCGATAAACTAAAAACCGAATATCGCTCGCTTTAAACGGAAACTTATTAGTGAGGTTCGCCGTAATCACATTGACTAACGACTCGTTATCCAACACCACTGCTACCTTTTTAATCTTTGTAGTCAACGAGTTAGCAGACACTTTATTTACTAGCAACTCGCGGTATTTTTTTTCTATCGAACGTTCTTTTAAGGAGTTTAAAATCATTTCTTAAGTTAGTATCTTTACCAAACAAAAATACTTAAAAAGTTATCTATAAATGAAAAAAATCGCAACGGGGCTATCCTTGTTCTTTTTATTGGCTTCTTGCAACAGCAAGACCTTTAAAAACAACAAAATAACCGCCAAAACAACTACTATTGACAGCAGCATAACTACAACACCCGCCATCGATAGTACCATTGCCCCCTACAAAAAAAAGCTCTTAAGCGAAATTAATAAAGTACTTACTACCTCGAGTAAAAAACTGGTTAGAACCGATGGAGAACTACAGAGCTCCTTAGGAAATTTAATGGCCGATATGTGCTACGACATTGCCAATCCAATTTTTAGAGAGAAGACAGGGAAAAACATTGATTTTGCCATGTTTAATTACGGAGGAATTCGCGCTGGTTTGCCGGAAGGGAACATAACCAATCGTCATGCCTTCGAATTAATGCCCTTTGAAAACTCTTTAGTAGTTGCCGAATTATCCGGTAAAAAAATAGAAGAACTCGTCAGCTATTTCATTGCAGGAGCTAAAGCACATCCGCTATCAAAAAACATTCAGCTAGAACTCCAAGGGAGCGCATACACACTTCATATTCAGGGAAAACCATTTGACCCAAATAAAACCTATACTGTACTGACTTCTGACTATTTGCAGGGCGGTGGTGACCGTATGGATTTCTTTAAAAATCCTGTACAGCTCACCCTACTCGACTACAAGGTACGCGATGCTATTATCAAGTATTTCAAAAGTGTAACAACATTAACCCCACAACTCGATCAGCGTGTGGTTGTAAAAAACTAATCCTATGAACAGAAGAAAATTCATTAAACAATCCGTTGCCGCTTCTGCCCTCACGGCAGTTGGAGGACTCACACTTCAGTCGTTTAACAGTAAGACTCAAAAGCGCATTACGATTTTACATACCAACGATACACACAGTCATATAGAACCTTTTGAGGCGAGCCATTATCGCTATGCTAATAAAGGAGGTGTTTCCAGAAGAGCTGCTTTAGTTGAGGCCGTACGCAAAGAAAATCCGCACACCTTACTATTAGATGCCGGAGATATTTTTCAAGGAACTCCCTACTTTAACTATTTCGGCGGTGAACTCGAATTCAAATTAATGAGCATGCTCAAATACGATGCTGCAACTCTAGGAAATCACGACTTTGACAATTCAATCACCGGACTTCACAAGCAATTACCTCACGCCAAGTTTGATTTTTTGGTTGCCAACTACGATTTTAAGAACACAGTACTTGACACCTTGGTGAAACCCTATAAGGTATTTGTTAAAGACGGTATTAAAATTGGAGTTTTTGGTTTAGGAATAGAACTCGACGGTCTGGTTGACAAAAAAATGTACAAAGAAACAACCTACCTCCCTCCTTACGAAATCGCCAATGACATGTCGAGAATACTCAAAGAAGAAGAGCGTTGTGATCTCGTTATTTGCCTGTCACATTTAGGGTATTATTACAAGAGAAATCCAGAAGCCATTTGCGATTTAAACTTAGCTAAACAATCAAAAAACATCGACCTCATTATCGGGGGGCATACACACACCTTTTTGCCCAAACCTACGGTCGTACGAAATGCTGATGACCAAAACATGCTAGTTAATCAAGTGGGAGCCTACGGAGTGAATTTAGGGCGCGTAGATTTCTATTTTGACGAATGGAATGAAAAATCGAGCAAAGGAAGAAGTATTATAGTGTAAGGTTGGATTTTTATTGCGTCTAAGCTAATAAACCCAACCCAAATGAAGAGATATATACCATTACTCTTGAAATTCATCGCTGCAATTATCATGTTGCAAACCCTATTTTTCAAATTTTCGGGCGCCCAAGAAAGTATCGATTTATTTACGAAACTCGCCGGTGATCAAGAAGCTTTGATGCGAATAGGAACGGGCGTATTAGAACTGATTGCCGCAATACTATTGTTCATCCCAAACAAAACATGGCTTGGTTCGTTTTTAACCATTGGTTTAATGGGCGGAGCTATCATGGGACACCTTACCGTTCTCGGTATTGAACACAACAATGACGGAGGTTTGTTGTTTGCCTTAGCTGTCACTACACTGATTTCAGCTACTGCCTTATTATACCTCAACAAAAAAGACATTCCCCTGCTTAATTTAAGCTAAAAATACATTGTTTGATTTATTATTTTACCCCACTGCACTAGCCTACACTATGCAGTGGGGTAATTTTTTAAACCGCAATACCAATCGCTACGACTTGGCGGTTCGCCACCGTTACATCAGCGGCGTAACATTCGAAATCTGTGGTGTATTTACGCGGATAGTCGGCAGCCCAAATTGCTTGCCATTGCTCGATTACTGCCGTATTATTTAAGGGCCCCTGAATGGAATACAAAGCGTATTCACCCGTCTCAATAACACAACTAACCATCCCTTCAGGAACAGGTGTTTCTTCCGGTACTTCGCAACCTAAAACCGTATCGTAGTCACCTGTAAAATCACTCTCGTAATTAGTGTATACACAATACACTTTATCATCGCGTTTTTCCTGAATTTTTTCGGCTATTGCTTCCTTTACAAATCGTTCCCAAAGCGCTGTAATATCGATTAACGCACGATTGTCCGCATTACTCGTTCTTACCTTTATTCCAATAATTCGCGTTTTGTGTTCTTTACTGATCGTTTTCATGATGTATCTTTTTAGTTTTTCAAAAATACACCCGGCCTATGACAGCCCTATGTCAGAGGTCTAAGAATATTTGCTTTTGCATTCCGCAATGTATTGTTCCAAAGTCATGTTATGAGGTTCAAAAGCTGTTTCTAACAGTTCCAATTCATCTATTTTATCGAGTCGAAAGGCTCTAAACGCCCCGCGAAGGCGACAGTGAGCAATAAGCACCCAATTTTCGAACGTACTGTACAAGGCAAAAGGCTCGATCAAGCGTTCTGTAGTTTCATTTTGTAGTGACGTATAGCGCAGGTGAACCAGTTTAAAATTAGTAATGGCCGTTTGTAGTTGTATCAAAACAGCACTGGTACTCTTCGCTGCAAGTGCTGGTCTGAATTGTAATCGCTGTTCTAAGAGGTCTGCTTTCCCCTTCTGACTGTACTTTAGCACAGCCTTTATTTTCTGTAGTGCTTTTTCGTAATTCGCTACCAAGGAAGCCTCTTGATATTGCGCTAGTATTTGCCCCGCAGTTATCAAAGCATTGGCTTCCGCCTCGTCGAACATTACGGGTGGTAAGTTATAGCCTGGCATCAAAGAATAACCTTTACCCTCTTCAGTAATTATCGGTACTCCTGCCTCTTCCAGCGCGCGAATATCGCGGTATATTGTGCGAACACTCACCCCAAACTTCCCTGCCAGTTCACTGGCGTTCACCATGGATTTGCTTTGAAGTAATAAATGAATTTCTGTCAGTCGCGTCAGACGTTTCTTTTCCATAATTAACGCTTTGCAATCATTGCTCTCGTAATATAATACTGTGCGATGATGTACAAAACAATGATAGCGATATCAAACAAGTGTTTTGGACTGTAAAAATTATTTAACGCTATCAAACTATCCGAAGCTATAAAAATAACTGCTCCTAAAAACAGCCAAGTATGTTCCTTTGAAGGCTGTTGTCGATACAACAAAAAGGCGCAAGAACCAAACGTTGCTATGGTTAAACCATACACGATTACCGGTACCAGCATTTCTCCTAAATTATCGTAAATCAACAAAAGTAAGCCTGCAAATAACAGTACAAAAGGAATTGACGAACTGATCATCTTACTCGTCAATTCCTTTTCCAAAAAGGATACTGTAATTTTTATATAGATAAAATGAGCTAGTAAAAAAGACCCGAGTCCAAACACAAAAAACTGTTCTTTATCGAGCAAAAACACATCGCCCCAAAATGAAAAAAACAAGCCGCTGACAAACCAAAAATTAGGCTTGTTGACTGCTGTTAAATACACCGTAACCAGTGTAGTCATCAACAGTGGTTTACACAACATTTCTACCGATTTATTTGCTGTAATAACTGCATACACATCAGCGATTGCTACCAGCATAAAAAATACGGTCGCTATCCAATACCATCTCGTTTTTTTCATTTGTTTTTCTTTTATAAATTATTGATTAATCATATCGATAAAATCTTGTTCCGAAATAATAGGAATACCAAGCCCTTCTGCTTTGGTGAGCTTACTAGGCCCCATATTGTCACCCGCCACAACATACGTGGTTTTTTTAGAAATAGAACTACTCACTTTACCTCCGTTATCTTCAATTGCCTTTTTCAGCTCGTTTCGACTCATTTGATGAAACACTCCCGAAACTACAAAAACACTCCCGGCAAGTTTATCTGTCTGATTCGCTAAGCTTTCCTCAGACACCTGAAGTTGTAGTCCGTAACTTTTCAAACGCGTTATCAATGCAGTATTTGAAGGCTCCTCAGCAAAGGCTCGAATACTCTGCGCAATTCGCTCTCCAATTTCATCCACAGCTACGAGCGTTTCTATATCTGCTGCTAGTAATGCATCAATGGATTTAAAATGTTTAGCCAATTTCTTAGCAACCGTTTCACCAACAAAACGTATGCCTAAAGCAAACAATACTTTTTCAAAGGGGATTTCCTTGGATTTCTCAATCCCAGCAATCATGTTTTGTGCCGACTTTTCAGCCATTCGATCCAATGGAATAATTTGCTCCTTGGTTAACTCGTACAAATCAGCATAACTCGTCACCAATCCTTCTTTTCGCAACAGATCTACAGTTTCACCTCCTAAACCATCAATATCCATTGCCTTTCTGCTGATAAAATGTTGAATACGCCCTGTAATTTGCGGAGCACAGCCAAATTCATTAGGACAATAATGCTTGGCGTCTCCATCGGTTCGTACCAATTCCGTATCGCATTCAGGACAGTGGGTCGCATATGCGGTGGCCTTTGAATCTAAAGGGCGTTTCGCCAATTCTACTTTGATAATCTTCGGAATAATTTCACCTCCCTTTTCTACGTACACCGTATCACCAACACGAATATCTAACTTTTCAATTTGGTCTGCATTGTGCAAGGAAGCTCTTTTTACTACCGTACCGGCCAGGTGAACAGGTGCTAAATTAGCCACTGGCGTTATCGCCCCAGTACGTCCAACTTGATAGCTGATACTTTCGAGTACCGTTGTTACTTGTTCGGCTTTAAACTTATAGGCTATAGCCCAACGTGGGGCCTTAGAAGTAAACCCTAATTCCTCTTGTAATTGAATACTGTTGACTTTGATCACCACCCCATCGGTTTCATAAGGTAGGTCATGCCTTTTCTCATCCCAAGCTTCGACAAAAGCAATCACTTCTTCTATGGAATTCGCCAAGGTAATTGTATCAGGCACCTTAAATCCTACTTTTTGTGCAGCCAATAAGCTGTCGTAATGGGTATCGTATTTTCGTTCGTCAGTAACAACTTGGTACAGCAAACAATCCAAAGGTCGTTTTGCTACCTCTGCACTGTCTTGTAATTTTAAACTTCCACTTGCCGTATTTCTCGGATTTCGGTAGGGCTCCTCCCCGTTTACCACGCGCTCTTCGTTCATTTTTTCAAAGCCGGCAATTGGTAAAATAATTTCACCTCGCATCTCAAAATCCTTAACAAAATCCTCTGAAATTACTAAGGGGAGCGATTTAATAGTTCTAATATTCGCCGTAACTTCATCACCTTGAACGCCATCACCACGAGTCACTGCCTTCACAAAACGTCCATTTTCATAGGTTAAATTTATAGAGGCTCCATCGTATTTTAACTCGCAGGTATAGCTAATCCCAGCTGTCCCCACAATCTTTTGAATTCGCTTCTCCCAATCTAACAAATCTTCTTTCGAATAGGAATTGTCCAACGAATACATTCTGTTCTTGTGAACACTCGTCACAAAATTTTTCGTCACTCCGCCTCCTACTCGTTGCGTTGGAGAGTTCGGATCAAACAACTCCGGATTCGCTTCTTCCAATCGGATAAGCTCACTGAGTTTGGTATCAAACTCAAAATCGTCAATGCTTGGGTTGTCTAAAACATAATAGCGGTAGTTGTGCTGTCGTAACTCTTCTCTCAGCCCTTCAATCTTCTCTTTTATTGTCATTATAAGTTCTCTAAACTATTTTTTTACAGTTCCTGTTAATAAGCTCACTCCTTTAGGAAAGGGATTTCCCGACATTCTTCGAAACGAAACCACCTGTCCCACATGCCATAAGGCATCGGCAATAGGACCGTTTAATTGATTCCAAAACGGAAGTGTCGTCACTCCTTCTTTTCTTTGTATCTTTAAAGGATAAGCACTTAAATCATCCGTATTTACTAAAATATTACTCGCCTTGTAAAAATTTTCTAGGGTGAGCTTCCTCAATTCTTTAAAGGAAAGGCCATTCACCTGCTGTGGTTTCATCACCCGTTGTTCAGCAGCGCTTAAAGTCATTTCTGAAAGCGTATAAATATGCTCTAGGGTCTCTCGTACATTCCTGGATGCTTCTGTACTTCTAAATGCGAGGTCTTCCTTACGGAGCCCTTCTGTTGCCCAGTAATATCTAAATCCCAATCCGTCAATAAGTCTGCTCACCACAGCTCCTGCTTTGTAAGAATTTGGAGCCTCAGGTAATTCGTAATAAGGTAATTGTGCTTGCATGGTTAAGGAAACTAATATACAGCCTAAAAATAAGGAAACTTTCATATCGTAAAAATATCTGAATTAAATTTTGAAATGTCTCGCAATACGCTGTGCTATTCCTGCGCTTGTGAGGAGGCTAAGTTACGTAAAAGTTTGTGGTTAGCCCCTTGCCTTAAAAACAAAAAACGCCTCAAGTTAGACTTCAGGCGTTGTTCATTTTTAAAAAGTTGTTTTTTAGCGCTCCAAAACCATGGTGTACTCTACTGCATTTTCAACTGTAGTAAATTCCAAAGCACTTTGGGTCAATTTTCTGATGTTAAAATCGTCTTTCGAACCTTCGTTTTTAAACATTAGCACCTTTCCTTGTCGTTCTAATTCCCATTTTCCAGACTTCTTATTAGCATTCATGACCATGACATAAGTTCCGTTTTTTTCAAACTGCAACCAACTTTCAGTGTTCGAGGAAAAAGTTTCTTTTTCCGCACCGATACGCAACGACGCAATGCGCCATTTCCCTGAGGTTAGTACTGTACTTGCTTTTGAATTTTCTTGAGAATACGACTTACCGCATAGCAGTAAAAAAAAGGCAACTAGAGCGATTGCTTTTTTCATTATAGGGGATTATTTTGGGGATTAATGTCTCAAATATACTAAAAAAACCGAAACGTAAAATCGCTTCGGTTTTTTATAATTATTCTAAGTAATACTACTGTTAATAGTAGGTAAAACGACGCACTTTAGCGATGTGTTTTGCCAAACGCATTACTTGGTGTGAGTATCCGTATTCGTTATCATACCAAACGTAAATTACGATAGTATCCCCATCAGCAATCGTCGCTTTACTATCAAAAATAGAAGGCGCTGTAGTTCCAACGATATCCGATGACACTAACTCGTTGCTCAATGAGTACTGAATTTGCTCTACTAAGTCTCCTTCTAAAGCGTACTGTTTCATGATCGCATTAACCGCTTCTACGGTTGTCGATGAATTCAACTGTAAGTTTAAAATCGCCAATGACCCATTAGGTACTGGTACGCGAATAGCACTAGAAGTCAGTTTACCCTCCAAGGCTGGCAAGGCTTTAGACACAGCTTTACCCGCACCTGTTTCCGTGATAACCATGTTTAACGCAGCAGCTCTACCACGACGGTATTTCTTGTGCATATTGTCTACTAAATTCTGGTCATTCGTATAAGCGTGAATCGTTTCTAAGTGTCCTTTTTTGATACCAAAATTATCTTCTAAAACTTTCAATACAGGAGTAATTGCATTCGTTGTACATGAAGCTGCAGAGAAAATATCGATCGTATCTGGATTGTTTTCTAAGTGATTCACACCGTGTACGATGTTAGGAATCCCCTTACCTGGAGCTGTTAATAACACTTTGCTTGCTCCTTTTGGTACTAAGTGACGCTTTAAAGCCTCTTCATCTCTAAAGGCTCCTGTATTATCAATAATCAGGGCATCGTTAATTCCGTAAGCCGTATAGTCAATATCTTCTGGCTGAGCCGCAGAAATCATGTATACTGTTGTACCGTTGATGATCAATGCATTGTTTTCAGCATCCACCTGAACAGTTCCTAAGAAGTCACCGTGTACAGAATCAATACTCAACAATGAAGCTCTCTTTTCTAAAACTGATTGGTCAATTTTTCCACGGGTAACCACAGCTCTCAAACGCAACTGTGAACCTTTCCCCATTTTACTACTCAACTCACGAGCCAACAAACGTCCAATACGTCCAAATCCGTATAACACTACGTCTTTAGGTTCAATATTCACTGCTTCCTTTGCCTCGCTTAGTTGATTCTTAACAAAGGCTACCTTGTCTAATGAGCTATCATCAGTTAAGTGATATTCATAAGCAAGTTTACCGATGTCCAATTTTGACGCTGGTAACTCGATTGACTGAATTGCCTTTGCAATCGACAACGCATCTTCAATAGAGATCGGTTTCGCAACAAAAGCTCCTGCGTAATCGATAAGGTTCAATACCTCACTCGCTCTTTTATCGACCAACGGGTTTCTAAAAAGCACTAATTCAATAGATTTGTCATACCATAAATCATTTACAATATTGATAAATTCTACGGTCGCTCTACGAACCTGAGCTTGGCTTGCTACTTCTTTTTCGTAATTTGTTATTGTTGACATAGTTGTGTGTTAACTAAAATTTTAAATATTGCTGCAAAAGTACATATTTCAAACGATTTCGTAACTTTTTTAAAAATAAAAAATCCCATCGCTTTTTGCCATGGGATCTTCGTTGTTATATCCTTTCTTTCATTCTTAAAAACGGTATACTTCCGTTTGCCCCGAAGGATTCATTAACTGTACTGACATGCGTTGTTTTCCAGTATAGTTTTCTAAAATTTCTGCAGCCTGACTAGCCGAAGTAATTTTTACCGCATTGATTTGTGTAATGACATAACCAGCACCAACATTGTAATATTCAAACACCTTGTTGTTACTTTTCGTAATCTTAGCTCCTCCATCAATTCCTAACTTTTTCAACTCTTTGGCTGTCATATCTTTTAATTCTAAGCCAAAGCGATACGCACGGAAAGTAACTCGTTTGGACAATTTCACTTTCTTGATCAAATCTTCACCATCACGTTTTACGGTAACCGCCACATATTCTCCCGGACGTTTTGCTGTTAGTTGCCCTTTGAGATCCGAAAACTTTGCAATCTTCACATCGTTTACCTTGACAATTACATCGCCTTCTTTTAAACCTGCACGAAGCGCCTCACTGCCTTCTTCCATCGATCCAATTTTGACACCTTCCAATTCCTCATCAGAGCTATCCACTCCAATACCTAAAATTGCTTCCTGAACACTCCCAAACTCCAACAAATCGTCAATAATCTTTTTGGCAATGTTAGAAGGTACTGCAAAAGAATAACCGATAAACGATCCTGTTCTCGAAGAAATAGCCGTATTAATTCCTATTAACTCACCTCGTGTATTCACCAAAGCTCCACCACTGTTCCCAGGGTTCACCGCCGCGTCAGTTTGAATAAACGATTCTATATTTCTATTTCCTTCTAAATCTCTTCCTTTGGCACTTACAATTCCCGCCGTTACCGTAGAGGTTAAGTTATACGGGTTTCCTACTGCCAACACCCATTCTCCAATTTTAATATTGTCTGAATTTCCAAAAGGAATATTCGGCAAGTCTTTCCCAGCGTCGATCTTTAATAAAGCAATGTCTCTATTTTTATCAGCTCCAATCAAAGATGCCTTGTATTTTTTTCTGTTGTTCAAGGTAATTTCAATATCCTTTGCCCCTTCAATCACGTGGTTGTTCGTTACGATATAACCATCAGGAGAGATGATTACTCCACTTCCAGTTCCTACCTGTTCGTACTGTCGTGTTCCTCGCCCCCCAAAAAAGAAACTCATGGGATCTTGCTGGGTTCTAATTGCGGTATTTTTTACGTGTACCACTGCGTGCACCGTACTTTCCGCTGCCTCCGTAAAATTGGTCGGCATCGATGACGTATTCATAATCGGATTGGTATACGAGGTACGAACAACAGGGACACTGTCTTCCTCTTGCACGCGCACAATAGTTTGGTTATCTTCTAATAACAACTTGTAGCCTCCAAGCGCCACGGCGCCTCCTAAAAACGCTACACCTAAAATTCCTAATAATTTCTTCATATGCTTTTGACTCATTATATTGATACTCAAATATACAATTTTAACATTTTAAGAAAATCTGTTTAACGACGTTTTAACGCAATTTAACCAGCGTTTAACACTTCCTGATTTCTAAACTAAATAGTATCTTTGCCTATTATGACATTAGACTTTTTCAAATACCAAGGCACCGGTAATGACTTTGTGATACTCGACAATCGCCTTGGACAGTTCCCTAAAGAAAACCAAAAACTTATCGCTCATTTATGCCATCGAAATTTTGGTATTGGGGCCGATGGTCTTATCCTCTTAGAGAACGATGACCATAGTGATTTTCGTATGGTGTATTTCAATGCCGACGGAAATGAGAGTACTATGTGTGGAAATGGCGGTCGTTGTATCGTAGCATTCGCACAGCACTTAGGCATTTTTGATCAACAAACGACCTTTAATGCCATTGACGGTTTGCATCACGCCACTATGACTGATGGCATCGTTTCGCTGCAGATGATAGATGTTGCTCAGGTGGAAATCCACACTGACAATTGGTTTGTGAATACCGGCTCTCCACATGATGTACGATTGGTTAAAGACTTGCACTCGTACGATGTATACACAGAAGGAAAGCAGATCCGTAACAGCGTTTATGGAAAGGAAGGTAGCAATGTCAATTTTGTAGAACAACTCAACGACGACACCTTTAAAGTACGAACCTATGAACGCGGAGTTGAAAACGAAACACTTGCTTGTGGTACAGGGGTTACCGCAGTAGCACTGGCGATGTATACAGGTAACTACACCCAAAGTCAAACCGTAAAACTCCCTGTGCAAGGCGGACAATTGGAAGTTAGCTTCAAAGCAACGCCGAACGGATTTACAGATATCTTCCTGACCGGACCTGCCCAACAAGTATTTCAAGGAACCATTAAAGCGGCAGACTCATGACCATTTTACAAGGAAACCGAATAGGCCTGCGCCCGTTAGAACCGGAAGACTTGGACTTTTTGTATACTGTTGAGAATACTGAGGATTTCTGGGAAGTAAGTCATACCCAAACTCCGTACTCGCGATTTGTACTGCACCAATACCTCGAAAATGCGCATCAAGACATTTACGAAGCCAAACAACTGCGTTTAATAGCATACCTTAAAAGCAGCCAAGAAGCTATTGGAGCGGTTGACCTCTTTGATTTCAACCCGCAACACAGACGCGCAGGTATTGGCATCCTTATCACCAAAGAACAGCAACATCAAGGATACGCATCAGAAGCCTTGGACCTTATTATCCCCTATTGTTTTAAGCATTTACAACTACACCAGCTCTTCGCAAATATTACAGAAGACAATAAGGCCAGCTTAAATTTATTTAAAAGCAAAAATTTTCGTAAAATTGGTTCCAAGAAAGACTGGATTTTCCACGCAGGAAAATTTAAGGACGAACTACTATTTCAATTAATCAATGACTAAAAAAACACTACTTATAGCAGGAGGCGCCCTGCTTTTAATTGCTCTTATTGCCGGCGGTTTCCTCCGACAAAAAATATACAGTTCCTCAGTTACAAAAGACACAGAACTCTACGTAAAAACAGGTACTACGTTCGAAGAACTGGAACAACAGCTAGGACCACTTTTAGCCAATCCAGCTAGTTTTTCATGGGTGGCCGGCTTAAAAAAATTCAAAACTCCGAAAGCAGGAAAATACGAGCTAAAAAAAGGAATGAATAACGACGAACTCGTCAATCTATTGAGAAGCGGACGACAAACGGCTATCAAAGTCGCTTTCAACAATCAAGACACATTAGAAAAATTGGCAGGTCGAATCGCTACTCAGATTGAAGCAGACTCCACTGCCTTGATCACCGCTTTCAAAGATCCTGACTTCTTATCCAAAAACAACCTAAACAAGGCTACTGTACTCGCTATTTTTATTCCCAATAGTTATCAATTTTACTGGAACACTTCTGCGGAGGGCTTCCGTAACAAAATGCTCAAAGAATACAAACGATTTTGGAATAAAGAACGTTTACAAAAAGCAAAGGCACTTAAGTTAAGTCCGCTAGAGGTAAGTTCGTTGGCTGCGATTGTACACAAAGAAACTGCTAAAATTAGTGAGCGTCCTGTTGTTGCCGGACTCTACCTTAACAGACTTAAGAAAAATATGATGCTTCAAGCCGATCCGACCCTTATTTACTGTTTAAAGCAGTTGCACGGGCAAGATTACGTCGTGAAAAGAGTCCTATCAAAAGATCTCACGATTGCATCGCCTTACAACACCTATCAAAATACGGGGGTTCCTCCCAGTCCTATAGGCATGCCTGATATCTCAGCAATTGATGCGGTATTAAACCACACAAAGCACAACTATTACTACATGTGTGCCAGTATTGATAAACCAGGATATCACGCCTTTGCCAAAACACTCCGACAACACAACAGAAATGCCATCAAATACCATAAATGGATTAACCAACAAGGTATCAGGAGATAATCGTAAAACTTACAGCCGAGTTCTTGCTCGGCTATTTTTTTACCCCTTCACAACTCACTACATATCAGTATTTTGACTAATTTTTAACAGTTTTGTCATTTTACCCAAGAAAACAGACATTTATTAACATATCCTCAATACAAACACTCAAATACAGCATTTAACGCAAAAAGAAATAGCAATCCACGTAAAATCAGGATTTTACCCCTACAAACTGGAGTGTTACCCTTAGACTTAATTACAGTATTTGTCGTATCTTTGCCCCCGCTTAACAGAAAGTTATTCATTATCAAACATTTAATTGTAAGTATTTTTGGGATACTCTTGCTTTCGAGCTTTGCTAGTAAACCCGAAAAAAAAGAAAAAAAGGAAATCTTACCTCCAATTGTAGCAGTAGCTAAAAAGGAAGTATTTACCTTTCCTTTTTTAAAAAGAGACTTTATCGGCTTTAGAGAAGCTTTGGCCTTTAAGGAATCACAGGGGAACTATACTGTAATTAACAGCTTAGGATATTTGGGGAAATATCAATTTGGGAAATCTACTTTAAAACGATTCAGAATTTACAACACTCGAACTTTTTTAAAGGATCCAGAATTACAGGAACGCACATTTATAGCCTTGTGTAAGGTTAATAAATGGATATTGCGAAGAGATATTCGTCGCAGTGTTGGTAAGCGTATTAACGGTATTACCATCACCGAATCCGGAATTTTAGCAGCAGCCCACCTCAGTGGTGCTGGAAATGTAAAAAAGTTTTTAAGATCGCGCGGAAAGCACAAATTTAACGATGCCTACGGAACGTCTATTGAAGACTACTTAAAGAAATTTAGCGGATACGACGTATCGAACATAACGGCCAATAAAAAGGCCACTGTTTAACAACAAAAACTTCAGAACCGATTTACGACCTGTGGACTATAAATATACTAGGACGCTTGTGTAAATCGGTTTTAATTTTCTTCCACTCTCTTATTGTATAGGTCTTAATATACTCTGTTGGCAATGTGATATCACAAGCTACACAAACACGTGTGTCTGGTGCTAAAATAGCCCTTAAATCGTCTAACATCTTTTCATTGCGGTACGGCGTTTCAATAAATACCTGCGATTGATTTTTATCTTTTGAAAGTTTCTCTAATTCTTTTATAGCGCGTTTGCGATCACTTTTATCAATAGGTAGGTAACCGTTAAACGCAAAACTCTGACCGTTCATTCCCGAAGCCATCATAGCCATTAAAATAGAGGAAGGCCCTACTAAAGGCACCACTTGAATTCCTTTTTCGTGCGCCAATTTTACAATAGTTGCTCCTGGATCAGCAACAGCCGGCACGCCAGCTTCCGAAAGCAAACCTACTGAAACACCTTCCTGACACATATCTAAGTAATGACGTGTTTCCAGTTCGTCAGAATACTTATCTAACAACATTAAATTCAGGGAAGGTTGCGGCTTATTAGGAGTAATTTTTTTAATAAAACGCCTAGCAGATTTTTCGTTTTCCACGATAAAATAATCGAGGTGTTCGATCACCTTTTTCACCGAAATTGGCATTACTTCTAGAGGTTCAGTATCTCCTAAGGTAGTCGGAATTAAATAAAGCTTAGCGTTCGTCATAAGGTTACATTTTAGAGGAAATTACATCACAAGCATCGTCGAGCATCGCATATACATTTTCAAAGCCATCAGTCCCTCCGTAATACGGATCTGGGACATTGGCAGTACTGCCCAATTCACTGAGAATCATTTTTACTTTCAAAGCATCTTCATCATTTCTGGCCAATGAAAGCACGTTGTGATAGTTGCTGTCATCCATCACATAAATAAGGTCAAAATAATCAAAATCAGCGACCGTAAACTTTCGCGATCGCTGATTTGTAATATCTATTCCGTATTTCTTTGCTACTGCTATAGAGCGTGTATCGGGCAATTCCCCTTCGTGATACCCAGCCGTTCCGGCTGAATCTACCTCTACTTCAGAAGATACTTTAGACTTTAAAATACCTTCGGCTAACGGAGAACGACAAATGTTCCCCAAACACACCATTAGTATTTTCATAATATATCGTTTAAAGAGTTAACTTCTTTGTCAAGTCTTCCACGTATTTTTTAAACTGTTTATCGGTCTCTGTCAAGTTATCAACAGTTTTGCATGCATGCAATACTGTAGCGTGATCGCGTTGTCCGATTTGGCTACCGATACTCGCAAGTGACGATTTTGTCATTCTCTTGGCAAAGTACATTGCCAACTGTCTCGCTTGTACGATATGACGCTTACGTGTTTTTGACTGTAAAGTAGCAACGTCCATATCAAAGTATTTCGATACTACTTTTTGTATATAATCAATAGATAATTCCTTTTTGGTATTCTTAACGAACTTATCTACGATTTGTTTTGCCAATTCAATGGTAAACTCCTTTCGGTTAAACGAAGCTTGTGCAATCATCGAAATGATGACTCCCTCTAACTCACGTACGTTTGACTTGATATTCTTGGCGATGTATTCAACAATTTCTTCAGGCATTTCAACACCATCTCTGTACAATTTATTTTGTAAGATAGAAACACGAGTTTCGTAATCTGGTGATTGGAGTTCAGCTGACAACCCCCATTTAAAACGCGACAATAAACGCTGCTCGATATCTTGCATATCAACAGGTGCCTTATCCGAGGTCAGGATCACTTGCTTTCCATTTTGGTGTAAATGGTTAAAGATGTGGAAGAACACGTCTTGTGTACCCGCCTTTCCTGATAAGAATTGAACGTCATCAATAATAAGTACATCTATCATTTGATAGAAGTGAATAAAATCATTACGCGTGTTCGACTTTACAGAATCGATAAATTGCTGTGTAAACTTCTCAGATGAGATGTACAATACCGTTTTATCTGGGTACTTATCTTTGATCTCAACTCCTATGGCGTGTGCAAGGTGAGTTTTACCTAACCCTACTCCACCGTAAATCAACAAGGGGTTGAAAGAAGTTCCTCCAGGCTTATTGGCAACAGCCATACCTGCAGATCGCGCTAATCGGTTTGAATCACCTTCTACAAAATTCAAAAAATTGTAGTTAGGGTTCAATTGAGATTCAATTTTAACCTTTTGTAATCCTGGAATCACAAATGGATTTTTCAATTCTCTCTTCGACTCTAATGGAACAGTAACCTTTTGAGGTTTCAAAGGGTTTCTATTCGAACTTGGAATTTTTACCGTTTGTGGATTATTACTACTATACGTATTTTCCATACGTACATCATACACCAACTTGGCATCGTTTCCAAGTTGTCTTACCAAAGCGACTCTTAGTAATTTGATGTAATGCTCTTCTAACCACTCGTAAAAAAACTTACTAGGTACTTGAATAGTCAAAGCCTCCCCTGACAATTTAATGGGCTTAATCGGCTCAAACCAAGTCTTATATGCCTGTGGCTTGATATTGTCCTTTATAAAGGACAAGCATTCCATCCAAACTGAATCAGCTGTTTTAGTCATATTGGTGAAAAAGGATTAATTTGTTTAATTTTATTTAGATTATAGGGGACTCTAAACTCACTTATTTGGAGGAACAAAAGTGTGAATAATTTTCAGTAAAAAAAAACCAAATCACTATTGATTTTTATTTTTTTTTTGCGTAACGTTAATACTAAATAACAAGAAAAAAACATGTTCTATCAGCATACCAGCACCTTACGTATTCGATACGGTGAAACCGACCAAATGGGCGTGGTTTATCACGGTAATTATGCACAATTCTTTGAAGTCGGACGCACCGAATGGCTACGCCAACAAGGGGTCACTTACAAAGATATGGAAAATTCAGGCATCATTTTACCGGTAATATCCCTACAATGTAATTTTAAAAAATCAGCTTACTACGATGAGTGTATATATATAAGGACTCGCTTAAAGAAATTGCCAACTGTCAAAATTGAATTTGACTATGAAATTATCAACGAAGCAGGCGAGTTATTATGCACGGGAAATACGGTCCTGGCATTCATGGATCGCGCCAAACAAAAACCCATGCGCTGCCCAGAAGAACTCATCGAAAAATTCTCACTAAATACCTTGAACTAACAACACATGAAGATTTATACAAAAACAGGAGACAAAGGAACCACTGCCCTATTCGGAGGTAGCAGAGTTCCAAAACACCATTTGCGCATTGAAAGTTACGGTACTGTCGATGAGCTCAACTCACATATTGGCCTTATTCGCGACTGTGTTGCCGACGAAATACTCCGCGAACAACTCATTAAAATTCAACACGACTTGTTTACCTTGGGAGCGATGCTCGCTACCCCACCAGAGAAAGCTACCTTAAAAAACGGTAAAGACCGATTAAACATACCCAAAATCACCGAAGCCTCAGTGAGCTATTTAGAGACTGCCATGGACGAGATGAATGAAGACTTACCGCAGATGACACATTTTGTATTGCCAGGGGGTCACCCAACCGTGTCATATTGTCATATAGCTCGTTGTGTGTGCCGTCGTGCCGAGCGTTTATCAGTGGCTTTACAGGAAGAAACTGCCGTTGAAGAGACCGTTTTACAATATTTAAACCGACTTTCTGACTACCTTTTTGTGTTGGCACGGAAGTTGACACAGGATTTACAAGCAACGGAAGTTAAATGGATTCCGGAGAAGCTTAACTAAGTTCTTTAATTTACGAAATTAGATTTTATAAAAAAAACTTGACTTTTTAGAAAAAAAAAATTATTTTTGCGAAAATCAAAAAAACCGATAAAGAAATGTATTGGACACTTGAATTAGCATCGTATTTAGCAGATGCACCATGGCCAGCCACAAAAGACGAATTAATTGATTATGCAATTCGTACAGGAGCCCCTCTTGAAGTAGTAGAAAATTTACAGGATATTGAAGATGAAGGTGAAGCATACGATTCAATTATAGAGATTTGGCCTGATTACCCATCAGAAGAAGATTATCTTTGGAATGAAGATGAATATTAGAAAATAACACCCTAAAAAGTCTCTTTACGAGGCTTTTTTTTTGCTTATTTTTAAGCACTTATACTATATCATAAAATATATGTTAGGCATCACCAGATAACTAACTATAAACCAATAAATTAAAATGAGTATCTTAAATTCGATCATAAAGATGTTTGTTGGAGACAAACAACAAAAAGACCTGAAATTACTTCAACCTATCGTTGAAAAAGTAAAGATGTATGAAGACCAGCTTGCGAGTTTGTCTCACGATGAGCTGCGTGCTAAAACTGTCGAATTTAAGCAAAAAATTCAGGAGGCTACTGCGCCTTTTGACAATCAAATTGCTGAATTAGAAACCAAAATTATCGATGCAGACATCGATATGCAAGAAGAATTGTACACTCAAATTGACAAGTTAAAAGACGAAGCCTACGAAGCTTCAGAACTTGTTTTACAAGATATCATGCCAGAGGCTTTTGCCGTTGTTAAAGAAACGGGAAAGCGCTTTGCTTCTAATCCAGAAGTAGAGGTTACCGCTACTCCATTTGACAGAGAGCTTTCAGGTACCCACGAACACATTCGCCTCGAAGGAGACAAGGCATTTTGGGCCAATTCATGGGATGCTGCCGGAAAAGCAGTGACCTGGGATATGGTGCACTACGACGTACAGTTAATTGGTGGATCTGTTTTACATCAAGGTAAAATTGCTGAGATGATGACGGGAGAAGGGAAAACCTTAGTATCTACCCTACCTGTATATTTAAATGCCCTTTCAGGTAAAGGAGTTCACGTAGTAACCGTAAATGATTACTTAGCAAAACGTGACCGCGCTTGGATGGCTCCAATTTTTGAATTCCACGGATTAAGTACGGATTGTATTGATTTCCACCAACCGAATTCAGAAGCTCGTAGAAAAGCCTATAATGCGGACATTACCTACGGAACCAACAATGAATTTGGTTTTGACTACCTCCGTGACAATATGGCCAACTCAAAAGAAGATTTAGTGCAACGCGCACCGAACTACGCTATTATTGACGAGGTCGATTCTGTATTGATTGACGATGCGAGAACACCGTTGATTATTTCAGGAGCTGTGCCACTAGGAGATCGTCACGAATTTAATGAGTTAAAGCCTTTAGTAGCCGACTTAGTAACCCTGCAAAATAAATATTTAGTAGGAGTATTAGCAGAAGCTAAAAAATTACTCAAGGAAGGAGATACTAAAGAAGGAGGTTTCTTACTGTATCGCGTATACCGCGGTTTGCCTAAAAACAAAGCTTTAATTAAGTTCTTATCACAAGAGGGAATTAAGCAAATTCTACAAAAAACTGAAAACTACTACATGCAAGACAACAACAAGCTCATGCCTGAAGTGGATGCAGAATTGTGGTTTACCGTAGAAGAGAAGAACAGTCAAATTGATTTAACTGACAAAGGTATTGCTCACCTATCAGCTGTCACCAATAACAATACGTTCTTCGTATTACCAGATATCAGTGTAAAAGTTGGTGAAATTGAATCAAGCGATAACAGCCCAGAACAAAAGGCTGAATTAAAAGAAGAATTGTACCGCGACTTTAGTGTAAAAAGTGAGCGTATCCATACGATGAATCAATTATTGAAAGCTTATACTGTTTTCGAGAAAGATATTCAATACGTAGTTATGGATAACAAGGTAATGATCGTTGACGAGCAAACTGGACGTATCATGGATGGACGCCGTTACTCAGATGGTCTTCACCAAGCAATTGAAGCTAAAGAAAGCGTAAAAATTGAAGATGCTACGCAAACCTTTGCTACAGTAACCTTACAAAATTACTTCAGAATGTACCGCAAATTATCAGGAATGACTGGTACCGCAATTACAGAAGCTGGGGAATTTTGGGAAATTTACAAATTGGATGTAGTAGAAATTCCTACCAACCGTCCAATTGCTAGAGATGACAAGCAAGATTTAGTGTATAAAACTACCCGTGAAAAATACAATGCCGTTATTGACGATGTTGTGAAATTAGTAAACGAAGGTCGTCCTGTATTAGTAGGTACTACTTCTGTTGAAATTTCGGAATTACTTGGACGTATGTTACAAATGCGTAAAATTCCTCACAATATCTTAAATGCGAAACTACACAAAAAAGAAGCGGACGTCGTTGCGGAAGCAGGAAAGCCTGGACAGGTAACTATCGCGACAAACATGGCGGGACGTGGAACGGATATTAAACTTTCTGACGAGGTTAAAGCCGCAGGTGGTTTAGCTATTATCGGTACAGAGCGTCACGATTCACGTCGTGTTGACCGTCAGTTAAGAGGTCGTGCAGGACGTCAGGGAGACGTAGGTTCTTCTCAGTTCTACGTAGCCTTAGACGATCACCTAATGCGTTTGTTTGGTTCGGAAAGAATTGCAAAAATGATGGACCGCATGGGATTACAAGAAGGTGAAGTTATCCAGCACTCAATGATTTCTAAATCGATTGAACGCGCTCAGAAAAAAGTTGAGGAAAACAACTTCGGTATTCGTAAACGCTTATTAGAATACGATGACGTGATGAACGCTCAACGTGAATTTGTTTACAAACGCCGTAGACACGCCTTAGATGGACAACGCTTACAAATCGATATCGCAAACATGATTTACGATACCTGTGATGTGATTGTTAGAGCCAACAAAGGAACCAACAACTTCCAAAATTTCGAATTTGAGTTGATTCGTTTCTCATCGATGACTTCTCCTTTCTCAGAAGAAGAATTCAAAACTGGAGATGAACAAGCCTTAATAGACAAGTTGTATAAAATTGTTTCTGAACACTACCAAAACGATGCAGAGCGCAATGCAACTCAGGCATTCCCAGTGATCAAAAACGTTTTTGAAACAGAAGGTGACCGCTATGTAAACATTTTAGTTCCTTTTACCGATGGTACCAAAACACTCCAAGTAGTGACCAACTTAAAGGAAGCCTATGAGACAGAAGGTAAATCGCTCGTTCGAGATTTTGAGAAAAACATCACACTTGCGATCATCGATGAAAACTGGAAAGATCACTTGCGTAAGATGGACGAGTTAAAACACACCTCTCAAAACGCTTCGTACGAGCAAAAAGATCCTTTATTAGTATACAAGTTTGAAGCATTTGAATTGTTCCAAACAACGATTGATAAAATCAACAAAGAGGTGCTTTCTTTCCTTTTCAAAGGGAAATTACCAACTTATGATGAGTCACAGATTTCAGAGGCTGAAGAACAACAACAAGAAGCCTTAGAGTTGCATAAAGACGAAGTTCAGAATTCAACGCAGCAGGCAATTAGCCAAGCTCGTCAGCAACAAACGCAGCAAGAACAACCCGTTATTGAAACTGTAATTCGCGAGCAACCAAAAATTGGAAGAAACGAACGCGTTACGATCAAAAACATCAGAACAGGTGAAGAGAAAGAAGTTAAATTCAAACAAGCAATCCCTCTTTTAGAAGAAGGTACTTGGGTACTTTACAACCACTAGTCACCAATTCACATACGATACAAAGCCCGGTTTTTACCGGGCTTTTTACTTTTATATAACACTGAACTTACAGTAGGGTAATTATTTGATTACCAATTATTGATAATTACATTTCACAGTCAAAACATAGGCCAACTACCTTTGTTAAGGTATCCATACTGAATATTTTCATTCCTTAAACAGTACCTATGACCAACCTTAGAAAGCGAAAATTAGAGATAGCTGTAATATCAGATGTACATTTAGGCACCTTCGGGTGCAGAGCAACTGAGCTCAACAATTACCTCAAAACCATCGATCCCGAAATTCTAATTCTGAACGGAGATATCATTGATATATGGCAATTTAACAAACGTTACTTTCCCAAACCACATTTAAAGGTTATTAAACAATTAATGAGTTTTATAACCTCTGGGACCAAAGTCTATTACATTACGGGGAATCACGATGAAACACTCCGAAAATTCAAAGGATTTCGATTGGGGAGCTTTGAAATTGTCAATAAAGTAGTTTTGAATATCGATGGTAAAAAAGCATGGTTTTTTCACGGGGACGTTTTCGATGTCACCATGCAGCATTCTAAGTGGTTGGCCAAACTAGGAGGCGTGGGTTACGACACCCTCATCATGATTAACACCGCCGTCAACTGGATTAGTGAAAAGCTAGGCTACGGACGTCTGTCCTTTTCAAAAAAAATTAAAAATAGCGTAAAAAGCGCTGTAAAGTTTATCAATGACTTCGAGACCACGGCGTCTGATATTGCCATTGAGGAAGGCTATGATTACGTAGTATGCGGCCACATTCATCAGCCCGAAATGAAACGCATTGAACGCGAAAATGGAACGACCATGTACCTCAACTCCGGTGACTGGATAGAGAATTTGACAGCCTTAGAGTACCAGCATCAACGCTGGAGTCTCTACGAGTACGAAAAGGACGAACTCGCTCAAAAACCTCACCTCAACCAACAGGTAAACGACCTTGAACTCGTCAGTGTAGAAAGTAACAACGCTCAACTATTTGCAGCGTTACTCGCCGAATTTAACATTACAAAACACCATAAATAAACGCCCTTATGAAGATTTTATACGCCATTCAAGGTACGGGAAATGGGCACGCTAGTAGAGCCATCGAAATCATCCCCTACCTCCAACAAAAAGCAGACGTTGATGTATTGATTAGCGGGTATCAATGTGAACTTGATTTTCCTTTTGACATCAACTATAAAATGTATGGTTTGAGTTTTATTTTTGGAAAAAAGGGAGGCATCGATTTTTCTCAAACGCTGAAAAAACTTCGGCTTAAAACACTCTATCAAGAAATAAAATCACTCCCCGTAAAAGAGTACGATTTGGTGATCAATGATTTTGAACCCGTTTCAGCTTGGGCTGCAAAAATCAACAATGTTCCCATTATTTCTCTAAGTCATCAAAATGCTGTACTCGATGAGAACGCACCAAAATTTGGGGTTTATAAAATTGAGCGCTTACTATTAAAGTACTACGCTCCTGCCCGAATCAAATTCGGTTTTCATTTCAAACCCTATTCTTCGGCAATATTCACACCGATTATTCGAAAGCAAATCCGCTATCGAAACAGCACCAACAAAGGACATTACACCGTTTACTTGCCCGCCTACAGCGATAAAAAAATCATCAAGGTCCTCTCCGAAATTAGCCAAGTTAAATGGGAAGTATTTTCCAAGCATACAGACAAACACAAATACAAAAACAATATTACCATACGTCCAATTAACGGATCTGATTTTATTAAGAGTATTGCTACCTCTGCAGGAGTGCTCTGTGGCGCAGGTTTTGAAACCCCGGCAGAAGCTCTTTTTTTAGGAAAGAAGCTGTTAGTTATCCCAATGAAAAATCAATACGAACAGCAATGCAATGCCTTGAGTTTACAAGAAATGGGAGTTCCCGTACTTAAAAAATTCAATAAAAAACAGTATCAAAAAATCGCGCAGTGGATTAAATCAACGGAAACTGTCTCAGTACACTACCCAGACTGTACCGAAGATATATTAGCAGCCATCACCCTTCCGTTTTACAACCAAACTATATTACCTACCATTGTATAGGGGAAAGATTGCGCTGTTCGAGCGCTCTATTGGCCGACGAAAAGTGTTTATTACCAAACCAAAACCCGCGATTTGCACTCAAGGGAGAAGGATGTCCTGCTTCAAGTACCGTATGTTTTGAAGTCGCAATCTTTCTTCCTTTCTTCTTTGCATACCCTCCCCACAACATAAATACCAGTCCTTCCTTTTCTTCTGAAAGCTTAGCAATCACAGCATCGGTAAACTGTTCCCAGCCTTTGCGTTGATGACTTCCGGCCTCACCTTCTCTCACTGTAAGTGTAGCATTTAGCAACAGTACTCCTTGTGAAGCCCAAGACGATAAATCACCCGAAGCTGGATACAACTGATTCGTATCGACGGTCAATTCTTTAAAAATATTTACGAGTGATGGTGGATGCTTAATTCCATCGTGCACAGAAAAACACAGACCGTTTGCTTGTCCTTGACCGTGGTAAGGGTCTTGCCCTAAAATAACGACCTTTACTTCCGAGAAAGAGCAATGCTGAAATGCCGCAAAAATCTCCTCTTCTGGAGGAAAACAACGCTGATGTTCGTATTCGTGTGCTACAAATTGACGCAGTTCCTCAAAATACGGCTTTTCGAACTCCTCTTTTAAAACATTTTTCCAGCTATCCTCTATTTTTAGCTCCATAGTTTGTTATTTTTGTGCACCCTAGCAAATGTAGACGTCAAACGTCGGTTAGGCCTTAATTTTAATCAAAAATAAACATTGAAAACTGTAATTACCGATAAAACTTTACAAGATTTAGAATTCACGACTGTTCTCGAACAAATTGCTACCTATTGCCTTTCGGGCTTGGGAAAAGAACGCGTACTTCAAATTCGACCGTTTACGGATTATAAGCAGCTTTTTTTTGAGCTCGCTCTCGTAAACGAATATTTGAGTTCGTTTGTCAATGAAAACAGAATACCGAATCACGGGTTTGATAACATTACAGAACATATCAAAAGATTAGCTATAGAAAACAGCTTTTTAGAAGCTGAAGCATTTTTACAACTCGCTACTACCAGTAGCACAGTAAACGAGCACATCAAATTTTTTGACAAGTTCAAAGAATACTATCCAAAATTAGCCGAATTAACAGGGGAAATCCCCTTGACTAACGATATTATTACTGCAATTCAACGCGTGGTCACTTCTTATGGTGAAATTCACGACAACGCCTCTCCTGCCCTAAAACAAATTAGAAGGGATATTAAAGGGGTTCGCGGTAAAATATCAGAGAGCTTTTCTAGAGCCCTCAGCCGAAGTCACAGCAATGGATACTTAGATGATATCAAAGAAACCATTGTCGACAATCAACGTGTATTGGCCGTACTCGCCATGCACAGACGAAAGGTTCAAGGAAGCCTCATGGGATCGTCCAAATCAGGAAATATCGTTTATATAGCTCCACAGGCTACGTTGAGTTTTAGCCGAGAGTTACAAAATCTCCTCTACGAAGAAAAGCAAGAAATTGTGAGAGTACTGAGGAGCCTAGCAGAAGAAATACGTCCTTATACGGCACTGCTCGACGAATACCTAAAATACCTTGTCCACATCGATAGCATTCGCGCAAAAGCGACCTATGCACATGAAATAAACGGGTTATTACCCACCATTCGCAAAGACAAAAAACTGTTGTTACGCGATGCCTACCACCCTATTTTGTGGAAGAAGAACAAAGCTCAGGGAATTACCACAATTCCGCAGACCATTACACTGCATCCAAAGCAACAGATCATCGTTATATCTGGTCCTAATGCCGGCGGTAAAAGTATTACGCTAAAAACCATTGGGCTCTTGCAATTAATGTTGCAAAGTGGGATGCTCATACCGGTTCACGAACGCAGTGAAACAACGTTGTTTTCAAATATCCTAACAGATATCGGAGACAATCAGAGTATCGAAAACCAGTTGAGTACCTATAGCTACCGATTAAAGAACATGCGTTCATTTTTAAAAAAATGCAACGACCGAACACTTTTCTTAATCGATGAATTTGGAACCGGATCTGATCCGGAATTAGGAGGTGCCTTGGCTGAAATTTTCTTGGAAGAATTCTATGAGAAAAAAGCATATGGAATCATTACAACACATTACGCGAATTTAAAAGTATTAGCTAATGAATTAGAGAATGTGACCAATGCGAATATGCAATTCGACGAACGCAGCTTAGAACCTCTTTACAAATTGTTTATCGGGCAAGCAGGAAGTTCGTTCACCTTTGAAGTAGCTCAGAAAAATGGAATTCCATTTAGTTTAATCAACAGAGCTAAAAAACGTGTTGAAAACGAAAAAATTAGACTGGATAAAACCATTTCTAAACTTCAAAAAGAACGCAATCGCTTACAAAAGACCTCTGATAATTTGGAAAAACAACAATCCAAAGAGCAGGAACAATTGGAGAGCTTGCAACAAAAAGAACTCAAAATCCGAGAAAAACTCGAAGGATTCCAAGAGCTTTACGATAATAATCAACGCATGTTGAGCCTAGGAAGAACCATTAACGAGTTGCTAAACAAGTATTTTCAGACCAACAACAAAAAAGAGTTGTCTACTGGTTTCTTTAAATGGGTAGCTGCGGAAAAAACAAAATACACCAAAAAAAATCCGCCTAAAAAGAAAACCAAAACCGAAAAGAAACAAGACAAAATTGCCGAACAAAAACAACAGGCAACGATCAAGCAAGTAGAAAAAGAAGTACTGCAAAAAGTTGTTAAGGTTCGTGAGGAAAAGAAAAAAGAGGCTGCCATAGAAGCACAAAAACGAGCTGCCTATGTGTATAAGATTAACGACAGAGTTCGATTAATCGATGGTAATGCAGTGGGAACTATTGATAAAATTGAAAAGAATACCGTATTTATCAACTACGGTTTGTTTACCACCAAAGCCAAAATAGAACAATTAGAACTCGTTCAAAAAGCAAAATAACGAGCTCCTTATAAAACCCAATAGCTTGCCAGTAAAATTCATCGTATATTGAACTTTGTATGAAGCATTTTAAATCTATCGATGACTACTGTCAAGCTATTTGCATTCCCGCTCCCAAGCATCCCTACTTCGATATACGAAGTTTTGAAGAAAACATGCCAACGGTTGTTGCTCAAATGCCTTCTTTTAAGCATGAATTTTATGCCATAGCCATCAAAATTGAAGGTGGAGGAACCGTTACTTCAGGTGTACATCAGCAACTTCCTAAGGGCGCCAGTGTTTTTTTTAACACTCCTTTCCAAGTACTTTCTTGGGATATTATCCCCGATTGGCAAGGATACTACCTCATGTTTACCAAAGAGTTTATCGCTCAATCTCAATACCTACAATCGCTGTTACACGAGTTTCCCTTTTTAAAGATTGACACCTCTCAACCCTTTAAGGTCTTTCCTCACGAAATTCAGCGATTGCTTCATATTTACGAAGGCATACACAGAGAATACCAGCACCTACAACCCGACTCTCTCCGTATTATAGAAAGCCAGGTGCTCGTATTGCTAAATTATGTAAAACGGTATTTTACGCGACAATTCGATGCCCGTGAAGCCCAAAATGCGATTAGAAAAGCTGACATTAACCTGCTTTCTCGTTTCCAACACCTACTCGAAGCGGCTTTTTACAAGGAAAGTCTTAGCGATCAAAAAACACACTCTCCCAGTTTTTATGCCGATCAGCTCGCAGTGCACACCAACCACTTGAATGCCATACTTAAACAAATAACAGGCAAAACGACAAAAAATCACATACACCTACACCTACTCGGTTTAGCCAAGTCAAAACTAATTCACAGTAATTTGAGTATTAAGGAAATTGCTTACGAATTGCACTTCGAATCTCCGAATAGATTTAGTAGTTTTTTCAAAAAAATGACCGATACTACCCCAAACAAATACAGAAAACAACAGGTTCTTTGATTTCTGTACTTTTCACTTTGATTCTGTAAATTAAGACTTCTGGAGTTATGAGACCTTTGTATTGTTCAACAAAGACAATATGAAACAGCTCTTAATTTTATTCATAGGACTGAATTGCCTCACGGCAAAACATCCTGAAACACCAGAAGAAAACATGTATCCATTAAGCAACCCTGTACAAACCGTTACCGACCTTTTTATCGCAACTGACCGAGGAGACTGGAATACACTCCACCAACTATTCGCTCCAGAGGTACGCCTTGATTATTCATCTATGAACGGGCAACCAGCGCAAATACTCACTCCAAAAGCCATCAGTTCGGCTTGGAAATCTATTTTACCCGGTTTTGAATACACGCACCATCAAATCGGAAACTTTAATTCCAAAAGTACCGAAACCACTGCGAAGGTGTTTTGTTATGGAACAGCACAGCACTACCTTTCAGACCCACAGGGCTCAGTGTGGACTGTGGTTGGAAGCTACGATTTCGAATTACAATTGATCCATAAAGAATGGCGCATTACGGCCATGACTTTCCATTACAAATTTCAAACGGGAAACAGTTCATTAATTAAAAAAGCACAAGAACATGCAAAAACTCACTAAGTTATCACTGGTAGCGTCAGTCCTACTCTGGTGCTACTCTTGTCAGACTCCACAGTCCAGTAGTACGCCTCCCCACAAAGCTACCTCAGCTGCGATGAAAATTGCTACCCGTAATAAAACGACTGTGACGAATTTTTTTACAGCACTCGAAACTAAGAATCTCGAGAAACTCGTTTCGCTATTCGCCGACGATGCGCAGCACATTAATCCGTATCATTCGGATATATTTCCCAGAGGGGCCATCGGTAAAGAGGAAATAGCATCTTACTGGAAACCTGTCTTTCCTGCAATTAACTCTATGCGTTTCGTCATTGAAGAAATGTATACGCTGGAATCACCAACCAGCCTTTTTGTCAAGTTTAAAGGCGCCATTGATTTTCTGAATACTACAGATGTGTATACCAATCAATACTATGCGACTTTTACTTTTAACAGTCGTGGAGAAATATTAGAATACGTTGAAATTTTTAACCCCATACCTGCGGCTAAAGCTTTTGGCTTGTCCGTAGCTACTAAAACCTCAAACACTATGAAACAACAAATAATCCCAGTCCAATTTAACAGTGAAGGACTACGTATCAAAGGAAATTTATTTTTACCTAAGAACTATGAAAAAGGAAAAAAATACCCAACCATTATTTCAGTTGGAAGTTGGACAACGGTAAAAGAGCAAATGGCCGGATTGTATGCCAAGCGTTTTGCTGAGCAAGGATTTATCAGCTTGGTCTTTGACTTTAGAAATTTTGGTGAAAGTGAAGGATTACCAAGAGCATGGGAAAATCCAACCATGAAAATCAAAGACATACAAAACGCTGTAAGCTTCTTGCAAACACTACCCGAAGTAGCTGCTGACAACATTGGAATCTTTGGTGTTTGTGCAGGGTCTATGTACGCCTTAATGGCAACCGCTGAAACCCCTAGCATTAAAGCGGTAGCAACAACGGCTTCTTGGTTACACGACGCCGAGGCTGTCACCCTATTTTACGGAGGTGAAGCCGGAGTTCAAGAAAAGATTAAAGCTGCACAACGAGCGAAAAAACACTACGCCGAAACAGGTGACATTGCGTATATCAAGGCCATCTCAACTACCGATTCCACGGCTGCCATGTACGGAGAGTTTGACTACTACCTCAACCCTTCACGAGGAGCCGTCAAGCAATGGGATCCCAATCAGTTTGCGCTAGCGAGTTGGGAAGACTGGCTTACTTTGGACCCCTTTCCATCGGCAGCTCAAATACAGCAACCCGTTTTAATGATTCATTCTGATGGTTGTGTACTACCAGACTATACCAAAAAGTATTTTGAAGAGCTCCAAAGTAGTGACAAAGAACTGTTATGGGTACCTACAACACTAGCATCCCCTATGCATCAATTCAACTTTTATGATCAAGAACCAGAAGTGAGCTTGGCCGTAGAAAAAACCAGTAAATTTTTTCATCAAAAACTGCGTTAAAATAACAGCAACTCGTCGAGTTGCTGTTTTTGTATTCATTTATAATCTCTATTTTTACAGCAAAGAAAATCACCTGATGAACACCCCTAAAAAAATTGACATTAGCACATGGAACCGTCGTGAAATTTTTAATTTCTTCAAAGATTTTGACGAACCCTTTTACGGTCTTACAGTCAATGTTACCTGTACCAAAGCATTTGAATATTGCAAAGCCACTACCTGCTCTTTCTTCTTGTACTATTTACACGCCTCATTGAAAGCTATCAACCAAACAACGGCCTTTAAATACCGTATCAAAGAAGATGCTGTATATCTTTACGAACAAATAAATGCCTCTCCAACCATAGACAAACCCGATGGAACTTTTGGTTTTTCCTATATGAATTACCATCCCGATTTCGAAGAATTTCAGAAAATTGCTAATCTGGAAATAGACCGCGTTCGAGGTAGAGCCCCATTAATCCCTGCTGTGGGTGGTGAAAATGTAGTCCATTTCTCTTCTTTGCCATGGATAAAATTTACGTCCTTATCACATGCGCGACACTATGCTTACAAAGACAGTTGCCCGAAAATTTCCTTTGGAAAAGTATTTGAAACTAATGGCCAATTAGAAATGCCCGTGTCTATTCACGTACATCACGCCCTGGTTGACGGTAAAGAAGTTAGTCAGTTTATTGATCTATTTCAAAAACTACTAGAAACTCCACCTTACTAAATAATTAGGCATACTATTTGATGCCTATTTGACAATAAAAAAAATAACACTATGAAAAAACTACTACTGCTTTTAGTACTCATGAGCAGCAACATCTCAATGGCTCAAGAACAAGGCTTTACCAAACCCGACTATAACGGTATTCGCAAAGCAATTCAACAACCAAACACTCCCCTATTCTATAAAAGACTCATGGAGCGCTTTCACGAGGGAGACAGCAGTATGACCTTGCAACAAAAAAGACATTTGTATTACGGATTTATTCATCAAACCCATTATCGACCTTACCACCGTTCTGAATACGGGGACAGTCTTCGACAAGTAGTGAAAACTATCAAAGAATTGATACCTCTACAAAACAAAATCCTCAAATACACTGACGCTATGCTCCAAGAGAATCCATTTGACTTACAGGCAATCACCTACCAAATGAATTTGCTAGACGTACTCGGTAAAACACAGACTTTAAACAAAAGGCGAGCGCAAATGCACATTATTTTCGATGCCATCGTTAGTACAGGAGACGGGAAATCCAAAGAAACTGCTTATTACGTAATCTTTGCGGCACATGAATACGCGCTCCTATCCGCTCTGGGCTATGACTTCGGAGGTTTACAAAGACTTACTCGTCCCTGCGATTATTTACAACTAGCCGAAAACGACGAAGGGATTACGGGGCTCTATTTCAACATCGCTCCTTGCTTAGATCATTTGAGAGCCATGTTCAAAAAGGATTAAGCTCATGATAAAAAAACGAGTCATCCTAGGCTGTCTTCTATTATCACTGAGTTCTTGCCGTCTCTTTTTCGAATCACAGGTAAGCATGCGACGTTTTAATAATGACTTGACCAACACCCATAGAAAGTTAGAAAAACCTGTACTAATCTCTCTGATATACGAACCCAAAATAAATATCCATATCGATCGAGAACAGGGAGAGTTTCTCCAAAAAGTGGATAGTAGCTTTATTAAAGCCTTCCCGAGTAAACTCATGAATGCGTTGAAAGATGTAAATATCATTCCATCTGAAACTGGAAAACCTCAACACACCATTTATATAAGCGAGCTAATACTCAGCGAAGCTACCTTTGAAGGTACTGATTCTAACCATGAAACAACTACTGAATTAGCTGTTGAACTGTTACTTTCGGGCTATATACACGATGTAAAAACTGGGCAAAACCAACCGGTGAAAGCCTACCTACACACGCAAACTCATTCAGGAAGTTCTTTAATGATGGAGGCACTTTTTAACGACACCACCAATTATCGTAAAAACGACAGCTATACCGCGGGTACTGCTGAAAATAATCTCATAAAACTCTTTGCTAGAAAATGCGCTTCAAAACTATCCTCATCACCTTCATACTGACACAGCTATTCGTCGCTTGCTGCGGCCAAAAGAATTTGATGTTAAGTAACGGACCTCACGATTATAAAATTGTGCGAAGTTATCGCATAAAGCGGATTGCACATAAAGATACGCTGGCTAATACGTCGTATATATATCGACAAGTACCCCTTAGTAAAAGTCATTTTATATACCAGAATTTTCAGACGTATTACCGTTTTCAAAACGATAAGGAAGTACTGCGTTTTGAAGTACTAGATGGTGAAACTGTAAATCTAGATCTGCTAAAACCTGTGGCCATTGGTGAAAATGGCTCCTGTCGACTCAGTTTTGTATCGGAACAACGCTATTTCAAAGTACTCCGTGAGCATCCCGACAGTCTAACACTCCACAATACAGATAAAAATACTTGGCACGTGCTGAGTAAAATCCATTAAAAAAGCCCTGGCTATTACCGGGGCTTATTGAAGTTGTGTCTAAAAAGTATTACTGCACGTATTTCGTTTTCTTCAAAGTACTCAAAACTATAAATGAAGCTAAGAAAAACAATGCCAAACACAATACTGACCACTGCATAGAATCCGTTTTAGAATACAAAAATCCATAAACGAAGGTTCCTAATACAATGGCTATCTTTTCTGTTACATCGTAAAAACTAAAATAGGTAGCATGGTCTTCTGTTTCCGGTAATAACTTAGAATAAGTTGAACGTGTTAACGACTGAATAGCACCCTGTACCAAACCGAGTAAACCTCCCAATCCATAAAAATATACAGCGACATTTTCTTGATTTTTATCTAATAAAAAGGCACAAAAACACACCAAAGTCCAAATACCTAAAGTAATTTTTAACGCAGAAATATTACCGTATCGCTCTGACAATCTCGAAAATATAAAAGCACCAACAATGGCCACAATTTGTACCAAGAGTATGGTGACAATCAGATTCATTTTTCCCAATCCTAACTCCGATGAACCAAAAATGGCAGCCATCAAAATAATCGTTTGTACCCCTACGCTCAAGAAAAAGAAAGACAATAAAAACTTAGATAAGGATGGATATCCTGCAAGTTCTTTCAATACTTTACGCAATTCTATATATCCCTTCCAGATATAATCAGCATCGGGCTTTCTATTGTAAATATCATCGGGTAATCGCTTGAAAGTAATCTGAGCAAAGCCCAGCCACCAAAGACCGACCATTACGAATGAAATTCGAGAGGCCATCCCCGTGGTTATCCCAAAAACGTCGGGAAACTGTATCATTACCAAATTGATAATCAACAAAATTACGGACCCTATATAACCGTAGATAAATCCACGTGCACTGGCCCTATCCTGTTGTTCTGGGTGTGCTACTTCGGGTAAAAAAGCATTGTAAAACACCAAACTGGACCAAAATCCAATACTTGCCAATATGGTGAATACAAT
This sequence comes from Tenacibaculum litopenaei, assembly GCF_964514025.1. Taxonomy (NCBI): domain Bacteria; kingdom Pseudomonadati; phylum Bacteroidota; class Flavobacteriia; order Flavobacteriales; family Flavobacteriaceae; genus Tenacibaculum; species Tenacibaculum litopenaei. The sequence continues at coordinate 35,716 of NZ_CAZEQT010000005.1, read as the reverse complement.
TCCTACCCAAACGGTATCTAATCCATCAAAAAAGTACAAACTCATCACGGACAACGATCCCATCCAGCAAAAAAACTTCATGAATTTTTTCTTGCTTCCCGTGTAATCTGCAATTCCCGACAATACTGGAGACATCAAGGCTACGACCAAAAAAGAGAAGGAAAGTGAATAGCTGTATAAGCTATCGGGATGTTCCCAATCAATACCCAAGAACTGTACGACGCTCTTATCTGTTACTGCGTCGTAATACAGCGGAAAAACTGCCGTACTGATCACTAGTGAATATACCGAATTGGCCCAATCGTAAAACGCCCATCCGTTGATTAATTTTTTGCTTCCAATTTTATACATAAACTAAAAAAACCGTTCGAATTGACGAACGGCTTGCAATATAGTATAAAATACTAGTTATTTTATTTTTTAGCTGGGACATTGTATTTCGCCGCTAACTGTCGTGCTTCGGGTAAAAATGCACGCAGTGTTTTAATTCTCGTTTCATTAGAAGGGTGGGTACTTAAAAACTCAGGTGTACCTCCTTTACCACCTCTTTTACTCATACGAACCCAAACCTCAGCGGCTTCTTCACCCTTATATCCGGCCATGAGCATAAACACCAATCCGAGTTTATCGGCTTCTGTTTCGTGATTACGACTAAACTTTAGCATCCCTACCTGTGAACCAATCCCGTAGGCCATGTTCCAAAGTTGTGAATTTTTATTATTACGGGTACCGTAGGCAACTCCAACAGCAAGTCCTTGTTGAATCATGGCGTTTGACATACGTTCTTGTCCGTGTTTGGCAAAGGCATGTGCTACTTCGTGTCCCATTACTGCCGCTACTCCATCTTCATTTGCACAAATAGGCATAATTCCAGTATAAAACACCACCTTACCACCTGGCAAACACCAAGCATTTACGGTTTTATCATCTACTAGATTAAACTCCCACTTATAAGAATTTGCTTCAGCAACCATTCCATTGGCACGCATAAAACGGTCAACTGCAGCAGAAATTCGCTTTCCTACACGTTTAATCTGGTTTGTTTTAGCCTTGTCTTTTGATAATTTGTTTTTCTCCAGAAATCCTTTGTACTGTGCAAAACTCGCAGGTAAGACCTTCGAATCGCTCACCATATTTAATCGTTTTCTTCCGGTAATTGGCACCGTGCTACACTGAACCAAAAAAGCACTGGCACATGCGAAAGCAATTAATTTTTTCATGCTGTATATTGTTTGGGTTATATTCATCTGACACAAAATTTAGACTTGCGTCACACCTAATACCAAAATTAAGTTTATAAATTTACAAATCCTATTTTAGCATTAAATCTATTTGAATGGACTTTATTAACGAACGAAAAAACCCAAAAAGTATACTCATTCCAACATTTATAAAAATTAGCGCACAAGTACTGCAGTTTTTTTCCAAATCACTGGCAACGAAATTCGCTACCAAACTCTTTATCACTCCTGTAAATTTCCCGATTCCTAAACGGGAAAAAGCACTCTACAAAAGTGCGCAAAAGAAGCGATTACAAATTCCTGCTATCGACAAGGAAATTGACTTGATATCGTATGGGTACTCTAAAAAGAAAGTTCTTTTTGTACACGGATGGGCAGGTCGTGGCACCCAACTGTTCTTAACCGCTGACAAGTTGTTGGAAAAAGGCTATATGATGATTGCCTTCGACGGCCCAGCACATGGGAAATCGACTGGTAAAACCACTTCACTACCCGAATTTGTCGCGACCATTCAAGAGGTGAACGCTCAATACGGTCCTTTTGATATAGCCATTGGGCATTCTTTTGGAGGGCTCTGCCTATACAATGCAGTCAATGAAGGTTTTGAGGTACAAAAATTAATTACCATTGGGGCGGCTGATAAAATAGAAGACGTCCTTTTAAATTTCGCAGCAAGCCTAGATATAAAACCCGTAATTGGTAAAAAAATCAAACAAGCCTTTGATAAACAATGGAATAAAAACATCGATGAACACGCTGCTAGTGAGATGGCTAAGAGCATTGACATCCCTACCCTTGTCATTCACGACAGTTGTGATGGTGATGTCGATGTAAGTTGTGCATTGAATATACGTCAAAACTTAAAGAACGGAGAACTTTACATTACCAATGGTCTTGGTCATACCAAGATTTTGAGGTCACCTGAAGTTTCCAGAAAGATTATTGACTTTATTGTAAGTGACGTATGAAAAAATTAATGTACTGCCTGGTATTGCTGTTCGCAATAAGCACAGCGACCACAGCGCAAACCAAGAGAAAAAAAATTAACAAAACGGAACGAGAGTGGAAACAACTCCTAAGTCCTGAACAGTTTCGAATTTTGAGAAAAGCAGGAACAGAAGCGCGCTTTTCTAGCCCGTTAAACAAGAACTACAAAAAAGGGATTTACGTCTGTGCTGCATGTAAAACTCCCTTGTACAAATCAGAGCACAAGTACGACTCGCGTTCTGGCTGGCCTTCTTTTGACCGAGAAATCAAAGGAAACGTAAGTTTTGACGTCGATTACAAAATTGGTTATGCACGTACAGAATTAAAATGTGCTACCTGCGATGGGCATTTAGGACATTCTTTTTCTGATGGTCCGAGAGAAACCACCGGAAAGCGCCATTGTATTAATGGAGTTGCCTTAAAATTCATACCCAGAAAATAAACTATTTATTTTTAGTATTTTAGAGCTGATAACCAATCAGCTCTTTTTTTATGTCCAAATCCTATCTTAACAGCGCGCTTAAACAAGCCAACTACTACAAATCGTTGGGCGATAAAACGCTCGAAAGATTAACGACCGCCCAACTTTTCTACACGGTCAATTCGAACAGTAACTCGATTGCTGTACTTGTAAAGCACCTCGCTGGTAATATGTGTTCACGATGGACCCGGATTTTTACAGAAGACGGAGAAAAGCCTGACAGAAATAGAGATGATGAATTCGTAAACACCTTTGCTGACAAAGAAGAAATGCTCGCCTATTGGGAACGCGGTTGGCATTGTTTTATCCATACTCTTGAGCATTTAGAAACGGAAGATTTAGAACGCATTATCTATATCAGAAATCACGGTCATACCGTAGTTGAAGCTATTAACAGACAATTGAGTCATTATCCATATCACATTGGTCAAATGGTTTTTATTGCCAAACTTTTACTAGACGATGAGTGGCAATCACTTTCCATAGCTAAAAACGCTTCTGAGACGTACAACCACGAAAAGTTTCAAAAAGAAAAAAGTAGAAAGCACTTTACTGACGACCTGTAATCCGTTACTTTTGTGCAATGCAATCTTATGAATTTACCAGCGAACGACTAGGCTTTAGAACTTGGAAAACTAGTGATTTCCCAAAGCTTCTAGAAATGAATACCCATCAGGAAGTGATGCGTTACTTCCCTACTATTCAAACAGCTATTCAATGTAGAGAATTTATAGAACGCATGAAAACGCACTACCTACAACACGGATACTGTTATTTTGCTGTAGAAGAATTAGCTACCGAGGAATTTATTGGTTTTATTGGACTCTCGCTACAAACCTACGACATCGACTTTAATCCTTCGACAGATATTGGATGGCGTTTACTCCCTAACTATTGGGGTAAAGGATACGCCACCGAAGGTGCAAAGGCATGCCTAAATTACGGTTTTAAAGAGCTCAACTTAAAAGAAATTGTTTCGGTGGCTCCGACCGTGAACCTCCCTTCTCTAGCGGTAATGAAAAAAATTGGGATGGTCAAAGTCAAAGATTTTAAACATCCCTTGCTCACTGCATATCCTGAACTTGAAACCTGTAGCCTCTTTGCAATACAGGCCTAAGATTCACGTTACAAAACTTCCTGTGGGTCGTCTTGCACTTAGAAACCTAATCTTAAGTTCGAGTTTATGCGCACACTACCTTCAGGATATTTTTTTGGATCTCACTATTCGGAAAATCAATTTGAGCAACTCAAAATAACCGATACCGTTTACACGCATGAACGGGTAGATTGGCATCGACACGAACACCCTTATTTTACTTTTTTACTCCGAGGAAAACTCTATGAGGAAAACAAGAAAGAAGCGTACTATTTACAGCCAGGAAATTTGGTATTCCACTATTGGCAGGATGCGCATTACAACAAAAAACCCCCTGAATATACACGAGGCTTTCACATCGAAATCAATACGGAATGGCTCGATAAATACGAATTGAACCTCTGGCATTTGGAAGGGAGTCATCAGCTCGACCATCCTGCAATTATCCGAGAGATCCAGCAACTATTTCTCGCTACAAAACGCAACACTTCCGATACTAAACTCATTGTTGAAAGTGCACTTATCAACGCATTATGCCACTCCAATTCGCCTGTTGGCACTCAACGGAAGCCAGCGCCAAACTGGGTTGCACAACTCAAAGACCTTCTTCACAGCGATCCAACAGCTCAGCTTGACCTGAGCTATATTAGCAATATCCTCGGTGTGCACCCCGTACATATTTCAAGGGCATTTCCGAAGTACTTTGGTCAAAGTTTCACCGATTACCTCCGCACCTTGCGCATTAACCAAGCCTTTACCCTTATGAGTAATCCTGAATACAACCTAACAAACATCAGTCATACCTGTGGATTTTTTGACCAGAGTCATTTTATAAAAACTATTCAAAAACATCATACCCTCACTCCAAAACAATTGGTAAAACTTCTTCACAGTGTTAAGCAGGTACAATTTTAACTGCTCAGGATACTCCAACTTTGACATCTAAATACATTACCAATGAAAAACATTTTACTTCTTTGTTTATTAGTGAGTTTTCACACACTTATAGCACAACAACACAGCATGAATTCGTACCGAGGTCAATGGGAAGGTGAATTTGACAATGCCCAACCTCTCAACTTTACCATCAACCTTGAAAAAATCAGTGATCACGTGTACAATTTTACCATTAACGCGCACCATATCCGTTATACCCAACGCATAGAAAGTTCAACCTCCACTCCTGACAAATACTCCATAGGCAACGAGCAATACCTCCTACTGGATACTGAGAACCCCAACCAATTACGCGGTTTTATTAGCAGTGGTATTTACTTTTATCAGCTATCATTTACCCAAATTGATGAGACGCACTTTCAAAGCCGTTGGGATCTCTTTCAAGTTCGAAGGCTTCTCAATAAAAAGGTATTTTTAAGTATTGAGAATGTCAGTGCCTCCTCCTTTGATGCCTATCCTTTTTTTGGGGAACGTCGATTTCCAGGAACTTGGTGTTTTGGTGCCAAGCAACGAGCAAGCACTATAAATTTCCAAGATTTCCGCACCGGCTTGCAGTTCGAAGCTGATTTAAAAGAGAAAGCAATACTCCTTAAGTTCAAACTTTTCGACACCGTTTTCACAAGTGTATTACTCCGTCGCAGCACCACTGACTGGGACCTATCAGACTCCAAACTCACCGACAAAAACGAAAATTTACCCAACCCCATTCATCATCCATCACTTAGAGAAATGGAGCAAAAAATCATTGCTGGAAGCTATCCTAAAATCCACAGTATACTTCTTATGAAGGAAGGGAAAATAGGCTATGAACACTATTTTAGTGGGTTTAATGCAACAGCGCTACACGATCAACGTTCTGCCTCAAAAAGTATTAGCTCAACCTTGATTGGCATCGCTCTGGATCGCAAGGAATTGGCCTCTGTTAACCAGCCATTAGCATACTACCTTCCTACCTCTTACCAACAGAACCTCAACGTACAGCAAAAACAAATTACACTCAAACACTTACTAACGATGAGCTCCGGTATGGACGCCATCGATTTCGGAACGTCCACTCCGTCAAAGGCCTCTGAACAAGTCTATCAAAACACCCCCAATTGGACGCAAACTATTCTAGACGCTCCAATGCGCTCTGCTCCGGGAACCAAGGCAAACTACGGAACGGCCAATCCGTACCTCTTGAAATATCCTTTAGAGCACAACAACAAACTTCCATTACCTTTGTTTATAGACCGATATTTGTTTGCTCCCCTAAAGATTAACCAGTACGCAATTCAAAAAGATAGGGACGGAAAGGTATATCTCGGAGGTGGGATGCTACTCAGTTCTCAACACATGTTGCGCTTTGGGCAGCTGGTGCTTCAAAACGGACAATTTAACCAAGAACAGGTGGTTTCTAAAAAATGGATTCAAGAAGCCACTCAAGCCTCCGTTCGACTAGAAAATACAGTCTCAAAAAATGCCTATGGATATCTGTGGTGGATACAGAAGTACCGTCATGCCGATAAATCAATTACTACGATAGAGGCCCGTGGCAATGGAGGTCAATACATTATCATCATTCCCAAATTAAAAGCCGTTTGTGTAATCACTGCAGGCAACTACAACAGCAGTCAAACCAAACTTCCTGAAACCCTGTTTCAAAAGTATCTTCTACCCGCTTTGCTAGAATGATAATTTTTTCTGTCCACATAGGTTAAATTCTGCCTAGTAAATAGTATATTTGTGCCTCTAAAAATGAAGTCGATACATGTTTAATAATTTAAGCGAAAAATTAGATAAGGCCTTTCACACGCTTAAAGGTCATGGAAAAATTACCGAAGTTAATGTAGCTGAAACCTTAAAAGAAGTTCGACGTGCATTACTCGATGCCGATGTTAACTTTAAGATTGCCAAGGAATTTACCAAGCGCGTAAAAGAAAAGGCAATAGGTCAAGACGTATTGACAACCTTAAATCCAGGTCAGTTAATGGTTAAGCTCGTGAAAGATGAGCTTACACAATTAATGGGAGGAGATACTGTTGGAATTACACTTTCAGGAGCACCATCTGTTATTTTAATGTCTGGTTTACAAGGGTCAGGTAAAACTACTTTTTCGGGAAAACTAGCAAACTATTTAAAAACTAAAAAAACCAAACAGGTTTTATTAGTAGGATGTGACGTTTACAGACCTGCGGCAATCAATCAGTTGCGCGTGGTTGGTGAGCAAATCGGTGTGGAAGTTTACGCTGAGGAAGGCAACCAAAACCCTGTAGAGATTTCATTAAACGCGATCAAACACGCAAAAGCTAATGGAAAAAATGTAGTAATCATCGATACCGCGGGACGTTTAGCTGTCGACGAGGAGATGATGACAGAAATTTCTAACATCCACAAAGCCGTTACTCCACAAGAAACGCTTTTCGTCGTAGACTCCATGACAGGGCAAGATGCTGTAAACACCGCAAAAGCCTTTAACGATGTCTTGAACTTCGACGGAGTTGTATTGACCAAGTTAGATGGTGATACACGTGGTGGAGCTGCACTATCGATTAAGTCTGTTGTTGACAAACCGATTAAATTCATCGGAACTGGAGAAAAAATGGACGCCATTGATGTTTTCCACCCTGATCGTATGGCCGATCGTATTTTAGGAATGGGAGACGTTATCTCGTTAGTAGAACGTGCACAAGAACAATACGACGAAAAAGAAGCCCGCAAGCTTCAGAAGAAAATTGCAAAGAATCAGTTTGGATTTGACGACTTTTTAAATCAAATTCAGCAAATCAAAAAGATGGGTAGCATGAAAGACCTTATCGGAATGATTCCAGGTGCTGGAAAAGCATTAAAAGACATCGATATTGACGATGATGCTTTTAAAGGAATTGAGGCGATTATCTTTTCAATGACACCATCGGAGCGAAGCACTCCATCCATGATTAATGCCAGTAGAAAAAGGCGTATTGCAAAGGGGTCAGGAACTACGGTTCAAGAAGTAAACCAACTTATGAAGCAGTTTGACCAGATGAGCAAAATGATGAAAATGATGCAAGGTGGCGGCGGAAGAAAAATGATGCAAATGATGCGCGGTATGCGCTAAAAAATACAAAAAGAGAAGATTCATCTTCTCTTTTTACTTTTACACAACACACAATCAAAACAACACAACACCTAAACACATGATCTTACTTGACGGTAAAAAAACTTCTGCGGATATCAAAGAAGAAATTGCTCTAGAAGTAGCTTCCTTAAAACAACAGGAAAAAAAATCCCCACATCTTGCGGCTATCATAGTCGGTAATGACGGAGCGAGTTTAACCTATGTAAACGCTAAGGTAAAAGCCTGTGAGCGCGTTGGATTTGAATCGACGCTCATCCGTTTACCAGAGACTACGACAGAAGAGGAATTGCTCAACGAAATCGCGGTACTCAATGTCGATAAAGACATTAACGGGTTTATCGTACAGCTTCCACTTCCCGACCATATCGATGAACAAAAAATACTAATGGCTATTGCTCCTGAGAAGGACGTTGATGGGTTCCATCCGATGAATGTTGGAAAATTAGCCTTGAACTTACCTACCTTTATCTCTGCTACGCCTTATGGTATTTTAGAATTACTCGAGCGCTACCAGATTGAAACTTCAGGTAAAGACGTAGTGGTTATAGGACGTAGTCATATTGTAGGAAGCCCTATGAGTATTTTATTGGCTCAAAAGAGAACCGTTGGTAACGCTACTGTTACTTTGACCCACAGTCGCACGAAAAATTTAGCAGAAATCACCAAAAAAGCAGATATCATTGTCGCAGCACTTGGAATTCCTGAGTTTTTAAAGGGTGCTATGGTCAAAGATGATGTAGTGATTATTGACGTAGGAATTACACGCGTTGCAGATGCTTCAAAGAAACGCGGTTTCCGTTTGGTAGGTGATGTTGCTTTTGACGAAGTTAAAGACAAAGCCTCGCATATTACTCCCGTGCCTGGAGGTGTAGGACCTATGACCATTGCAATGCTATTAAAAAACACCTTATTGGCCTATTACCGCCAAAATGAACACTAAGTAACACCAATTACCATATATCAAAAAAGACTGCCTTAAAAGCAGTCTTTTTTAGTATTATTCCATTCAGGGACCTGAGGTACTTCATGCATCTCGATCTAGAGTACACACCCGTTCCGCCCCTTGACATCAATCCATAAAAAAAGACCGTAAAAAACGGTCTTCTTTATTGTATATGATTGTCAGATTTAAGCGTTTAAACTCGCTAAACTGTTCTTAATCGTTTCGATCTTTGCCAACGCATCTGCCTCCTTCTTTTTCTCCATAGCTACTACTTGCTCAGGAGCATTGTTAACAAAGCGCTCATTAGCTAACTTCTTCTGAACTGATTTCAAGAAACCTTCCGTGTATTTCAACTCTTCCGATAACTTTTCGATCTCCTCTTCTACATTGATACTGTCAGCTGAAATTGGCACAAAATATTCATTAGACTTCACACGGAAACTCATAGCTCCATCAACTTTTGAATCGGTATAACTCAAGTTCTCTACATTGGTCAGCTTCTTAATTACCTCATCAAAATTTGTCGTTGCTTGCTCATTGTTAAGCACACATAAGTCAATACTGTCTTTAAAAGCAATATTTTTATCCTTACGAATGGTACGAATTCCAGACACTACATCGGCAGCGAAATCAAATTCAGCAATCAACTTTTCTTCAGTTGCAGTCATTTTAGGATACTTTGCAATAATTAAAGCTTCTTCTGGAGAACGCTCTGCAATCGTTTGCCAAATTTCCTCAGTAATAAACGGCATAAAAGGATGTAATATCTTCAAGTTATCTTCAAACAATTGCATTACTTCTCTATAAGTAATGGCATCAATTGGCTGTTGATACGCAGGCTTTACAATTTCTAACAACCATCCACAGAAATCGTCGTAAATCAACTTGTAAATAGCCATGATCACATCACTTAAACGATACTTACTGTAGTGATCTTCGATTTCCGCTAGGGTTTGTTGAAACTTTGCTTTGTACCACTCAATAGCGATTTTACTCGATGCTGGTTGTGCCACCGCTTCTGAAACTTCCCATAAGTTGGTTAAATAAAATGCACTCCACACTTTATTCCCCAATCCTTTTCCTTGTTGGCACAATCCTTCGTCAAACAACAAATCATTTCCTGCTGCCGAACTCAACAACAATCCTACACGTACACCATCGGCACCGTAATCTTCAATCAATTTCAAAGCGTCTGGTGAATTTCCGAGTGACTTTGACATTTTACGACGTTGCTTGTCACGCACTAATCCTGTCAAATACACATTTTCAAATGGACGTTGGTCTTTGTACTCATATCCTGCAATAATCATACGGGCCACCCAGAAGAACAAGATGTCTGGTCCGGTAACCAAGTCATTGGTAGGATAGTAATATTTTATTTCTTCATTTTCAGGATTTCTAATTCCGTCAAACACACTCATTGGCCATAACCACGATGAGAACCACGTATCCAAAGCATCAGGATCCTGGGTTAAGTCAGCTTCTGTTAAGTTGGCATTCCCTGTTTTCTCAATGGCCAAGGTCAATGCATCTGCGCTATTTTCAGCGACTACAAAGTCGTCCTTACCATCTCCGAAATAGTAAGCAGGAATTTGCTGCCCCCACCAAAGTTGACGTGAAATATTCCAATCACGAATATTTTCCATCCAGTGACGATAGGTATTTTCAAACTTTTTCGGGAAAAGCTTTACTTCTCGCTCTTCTCCTAATACAGCTTCCAATGCTGGCTTAACCAACTCTTCCATTTTCAAAAACCACTGATCCGAAAGTCTAGGTTCAATAACTGCTTTGGTTCTTTCAGAAGTTCCTACCTTGTGGGTGTGCTGTTCTGTTTTCAACAAGAAGCCTTTTTCTTCCAACTCTTTGGCAATCTCCTTGCGAACTACGAAACGATCTTTCCCTTCGTAATGCAAACCAAATGAATTTAGACTGGCATCTTCATTGAAAATATCGATTACCTCCAGCTGGTGCTTATCACCTAACACCTTATCATTCTCGTCATGAGCTGGAGTAACTTTTAAACATCCTGTTCCGAACTCTACATCTACGTATTCATCTTCAATAATCGGAATTTCTCTACCACACAACGGAACGATTGCTTTTTTTCCTTTGAGGTGGGTATAACGTTCATCATTTGGATTGATACAAATAGCAGTATCCCCCAAAATGGTTTCTGGACGCGTAGTTGCAATAATCACTTTCTCGTCAGAATCTACGATGTTGTATTGCAAATAATACAAGTTCCCTTGACGCTCTTCGTAATTTACCTCTTCATCAGACAAGGTAGTTTTTGCCTCAGGATCCCAGTTAACCATACGGTATCCTCGGTAAATCATCCCTTTGTTATACAGGTCTACAAATACTTTGATTACAGATTCTGACAACGCAGGATCCATCGTAAATGCAGTACGTTCCCAATCACAAGACGCTCCTAACTTCTTTAATTGCTCTAAGATTATTCCTCCGTACTCCTCTTTCCATTGCCAAGCGTGCTTTAAGAACTCCTCACGTGTTAAATCACTTTTCTCAATTCCTTGTTCTTTTAACTTTGCGACCACCTTCGCTTCAGTGGCAATAGAGGCGTGATCGGTACCCGGTACCCAACATGCATTTTTACCTTGTAATCGCGCTCTTCTAATTAAAACATCTTGAATGGTATTATTCAACATGTGCCCCATATGTAAAACTCCCGTAACGTTTGGTGGTGGAATTACAATCGTATAAGGCTCTCTTTCATCTACTTCCGAATGAAAATAATTGTGTTTCATCCAGTAATCGTACCATTTCCCTTCTACTTCTTGTGCGTTGTATTTTGATGGAATTTTCATGTAATTAACTATATTAAGTCCAAAATATTTTTTGGCATTATTTTTGAAATCTGATTAGCAAAAATACAACTATCTATGAGGTACAGAAAAATAGTTGTCATTTTTTAATCCAAAAAATAATTATAAATTTGTGTAACGGTTATAATAATAACCCCCTAATTAAAATTAACATTATGAAGACAATTTTATCATTAGTAGCTATTTTCTTAGTCACCTTAACAGTAAGTGCGCAAGAATTTAAGTTTGAGAAGGAAGTTATTGACTACGGAAAGGTAGCAGTAGGTTCAGAAGGTAAGCGCGTATTTGAGTTTACCAATGTTGGTGATGCTCCACTTATTATTAAAGATGTAAGATCTACTTGTGGATGTACTGTACCTAAAAAACCTGAAAAGCCAATTATGCCAGGTCAAAAAGGACAGATTGAAGTTTCTTACGATACTAAGAGACCTGGAGGATTCTCTAAATCAATCACGATCATCTCTAATGCTAAGTCTGCGAGAAAAGTAGTTAAAATCAAAGGATTTATCGACAAAAATGCAGCTCCAGCGAAAGCGAAAAGCATGATGTCAACTGGTGGTACTAACTAAGAGAAAAACACTAATTACAACATAAAAAAACCTGCAGCCCTAGCTTCAGGTTTTTTTAGTTTAGAATACCTCTTGTCGTAGTTTCTCTTATCCCACTCCTCTTTCCTCAATGTTTTTTTGTTACCGTACATCCTAAATAGGTATGAAATTCCGTAAAAAAGCTTTCTTTACCGCTAGGATTGGCAATCACAAATGTTAAATTAATCACAAAAAAAACACCGAGTACAACTCGGTGTTTCTGATACATGTAATGAAAATTATAGTTCTCCATCGTCATTACTAGACTTTTGCTTGTCGACTTTGTTCCAAATTTTGATTTCATCTTCCGGACCTACCCCTTCCAATACCTCAACATTGACACCGTCAGACAATCCAAGTTTTACTTTGCGCTTCTCGAATTCTTGCTCTCCAATTAGCACCTCTACAAAAGGCTTTTCTGTTTTTCTGTCAAATTGTAACAACGATTCTTTTATCGACAATACGCTATCTCTTTTATCCAATACAATTTCTGCATTGGCACTGTATCCTGCTCTGATAAAGTACTTATCGTCTAATGATACATCTGCTTTAATTTTAAATTGAACAGCACCTCCATTATCCGTTCCTTTAGGAGCGATAAAATTCAATACTGCTGGAAACTTCTTTTCTTCAATTGCACCAATGGCAACATCGATATTGGTTCCTTTAATTAACTTCCCTACTTCCGATTCATCTACATTTCCTTCAAAAATCATCTTTGTCATATCTGCAATTCTCGCAATCGTCGTCCCCGCATTAAAGTTGTTACTCTGAATAACTTGGTATCCTTTTTTCACAGGAATCTCTACCACCATTCCTGTAGCCGTAGCACGGATATTGGTATTTGCTGTTTTTCCTAAACCTGCAGTAGTACCTCTCTTAATGATATCCAAATCCGATTTTGCATTGTACAAGCTTTGCTTGGCATTGTTGTAACTCAATTCTGAATTCTCATAAGCTTGACGTGCGATCACTCCTTTATCAAAAAGCTTCTTATTTCTTTCAAATTGAACCTTCGCATTATCAAAGGCCAATTGCGCATTTTTAACCTGACCATTTGCCGCATTTAACGATTGGATATTAGGTACCACACGAACCGTTGCAATGAGATCTCCAGCTTTAACTAAGGCTCCTTCTTCTAAATAAATTTTATCGATGATTCCTGAAATTTGTGGTTTAATTTCCACTTCTTCTAAAGGAACTACTTTTCCTGTGGCAGTACTTTTCTTTACAATAGATGTTTTGAATGCTTTTTCCGTGTCATAACTAATTGGAGAAGCGCTATTCTTTTTACCAAACCAAAGTAGAACTACTATGAGTAATAATCCTATACCTCCAAAAATGATTACTTTTTTCATTGTTTTTATATCTAATTTATCTCGTTATTATTGTTAATTGACTGTTTTATTCTTCTCTTAATGCTTCAATTGGTTGTACCACAGTAGCCATGTAGGCAGGTATGAATCCAATCATCGTTCCCAATACAATGAGTACAGTATAGGCGATGAGTACGATAGGGATATCAACCGTTGGGTTGGTTAACAAATCCGCTTTATCGATCATCATCAATATTAACCCACCTGCAATGATCCCTAAAGAACCCGCTAATAAGGTTAAAAATACGGACTCAAGGATGATTTGTTGCTTTATTTTACCTGGCGTAGCTCCAAGTGCTCTACGGATACCTATTTCTTTCGTTCGCTCTTTTACGGTAATCAGTAAGATGTTTCCAATGGCAAACACTCCAGCGATTAAGGTAGCAATCCCAACAAACCAAGTTAAAAACTGCATTCCCGTTAAAAAGCCTGTTACCTTGGCAATTTCTTTCCCGAGGTTAAACCCGTCAAAAGCTCTGTTGTCTTCAGGATGTACTTTGTGCAAATTCTTTAGTAAGAGTTTTACATCCGACTCTACTTGTTCTATATCTGCATCAGCTTTTCCAGTAACTACCATCCAACGAAACTTATCTCCTTGGTTGTATACCAGACGATAGGTACTAAATGGAATGTGGATATTATTACTCCCTTCAAAACGTCCTGGCTTATACACTCCTACGACCATGTATCCGATATTGTTAATTTTGAGAAAACTACCAATAGCTTCTTCATCTATGTCATACAATTGCTTGAACACCTCCGTACTTATCACACATACCTTTCTATTCTGATTTATATCAGATTGATTGATAAAGCGTCCAGCGGTCAACTTTTTCTTTTGAATTTTATCCAATTCTGGGTAATCACCAAAAATAGTCAGGTTGGCGGTTTTCGTCCCCTTCACCACTAAACTTCCAGTCACATTTCGAGGTACGACGAACTCGATTCCATTGATCTCAGATCTAATTTTTTCGACGTCACTATTCGTTAAATTGATCTGACGTCCCTTTTGGAAACCTTTAAACGGCATCGACGTTCTTCCTCCTGCCATAAATACACTGTTGGTCGCAAAATCACCAAACAAGCTGTTAAACCCATTTTCTATTCCTTTTGCTGCTCCTAAGAGCCCCACCAAAAGTAAAATTCCCCAAAAGGCTCCAAAAATGGTAATCGCAGTTCTCATTTTGTTCTTGCGAATGCTCCCGTATATTTCTTGCCAGGTATCTTTGTCAAATAAAAATTTCATAATTAATCAGCTCTTAATGCAACAATAGGTTTAATTCTGGCAGCTCGTTTTGCAGGTAAATATCCGGCGAGCATACCTGATAAAATTAAGGTGATAGTGGCCCCAACAACTACAGGAGTAGAGACACCAGGGTTGAGTATAAAATATTGCTTTAAACTTGGACCTACAACTTCTAATATACCCACTCCGATGGATAATCCGATATATCCTGACAAGGCTGTAATGATAATTGCTTCCAACATAATCATCATAACAATCGATTTCGGAGTCGCCCCTATTGCTTTTCGAATTCCCAATTCTTTGGTACGTTCCTTCACGATATATACCATGATATTACTAATCCCCACCACACCGGCAATTAAGGTTCCAAACCCGATAATAAGAATCAAGATTCCCAAACCAAACATCATACTCGATACCTGCTTGTTATCTGAAGCGTAATTATTGATTCGGATACCGCGTTGATCATTCGGTGCTACTTCGTGTTTTATCTTTAACGCTTTGCGCAATTGATTTCCAAAAACGATGGCCTGATCAACACTTAACTTTGGATTGTACATCATTCCAAACTCATCAATGTGATCGTTATTACCATAAATACGTTGTAAAGTAGTAAAGGGAGCATAAATATAACGTTCATCACTATCGCCTCCTGGATCAGAAAATACCCCAATTACGCGGTACATGATTCCACCGATATTGATTAATTTACCGTAAGCGCTCAGCTGTCCAAACAAATCCTTTTCAACCATACGACCAATAACGACTACTTTCGATCGCTCTTTGATATCGCGATAGTTCAAAAATCGACCTTCAGTAACGGTAGCCGACTCTAACAAGTCGTATTTTGGATACACCCCTCTCAAGGTATAATTATCCTCTTTGGTTTTGTATACCACCTTGACACCGCGTTGAATACGTGGACTAATCATTTGCAACTTATCTGCAAACTTTTCCTTTATAAACTCAAAGTCGTCATTTCTAAATTGGATGCGCCTTCCTATTTGATTTCCTTTATAGGCCTTTGTAGTTCTGTTTGACCAAACGTACATAGAATTAATGGCATCCCCTGCAAACTCTTTTTTAAAGGTATTTTGAAGCCCGTTTCCAATTCCGAACAGCAAGGTAAACAGTAAAATCGCAAACGCCACCGTAAAGCCTGACAATATCGAACGCAGCTTATTTTTACTGATACTCTGAAATATTTCTCTCCAGCGATCTAAATCAAACATACTTATGAACTTTAGCTTTTGATTTACCCGACTCTGTTAATTCATCACTGATGATGACCCCATCTTTCAATCGAACCACCCTATCTGTTTGTTCTGCAACATCTTCTTCGTGAGTAATAACGAATACCGTCATTCCTTCGTCATTAATTTCCTTCAGTAAATCCATTACCGAATCCGTTGTCGATGAATCGAGGGCTCCGGTAGGCTCATCCGCCAATACTACTTTGGGCTTGGTTGCCAAGGCTCTGGCAATGGCTACCCGTTGTTTTTGTCCTCCCGACAACTCATTAGGCAGGTGATTTGCCCACTCCTTTAAGCCTACTTTTTCCAAATAGTCCAACGCTATTTGAATGCGTTCTTTTCGCCCAACTCCTTTGTAATACAGCGGAAGTGCGACATTTTCAACGGCTGTCTTATATGAAATCAGGTTAAAAGACTGAAAAACAAATCCCAAGAATTTATTTCTTAGAATAGCAGCTTTCTTCTCATTTAAATCCTCAATTAACTGATCATTTAAATAATATTTTCCTTCATCGTGTACATCGAGTAAGCCTACTATATTCAGAAGTGTTGATTTCCCAGATCCCGATGATCCCATAATAGAAACAAATTCTCCTTCTTTAATATGTAAGTTCAATCCTTTTAAAACGTGCAGTGAATCTTTACCAATTGGATAAGATTTGTGCAGATTTTCGATTCGTATCATCTGTTAGTTTGTTTTATGATAAGTAATCCTTCTCATCATTAGAAAATTCTTACTCAATATCCGCTTTCTTTTACAAGACGCTCATTTATAATTAATGTTACAAAAACAATTGGTAATTTTATCAAATAAATAACAATCTGAATCAAATGTTCGATATTCCCGAGGGCAAGCGACTTGTTTTATTTGATGGAGTATGCAATTTTTGCGATGCTTCGGTCCAGCGCATTTTAAAATATGACAAAAATAATTTGTATGTTTTTGCGGCCTTGGATTCGAAAACTGGTAGTGCGGTGCAAGCCCATTTAAATCTCACATCTGAAGCTGTGGATTCCATCATTCTTTATGAACCTGGGGGTTCCTGCGATATAAAATCGACGGCAGTGCTCAAAATAGGGACTAGTTTTGGCGGATTTTGGTACCTCCTTGCCATCGGATGGTTGGTGCCGAGATCACTCCGAGATGTACTGTACGATTGGGTGGCCAAAAACCGCTATCGTTGGTTTGGGAAAAGGGCTGCATGCCGCATTCCAACTCCTGTTGAACAGGCAAAGTTTTTACCATAAAAAAAGACGCTCCGAAGTGCGCCTTTTTTGGAAACAAACAATTCGTTTAAAAGTTTAAACGAACTCCTAATTTTACATTTCTTCCTAAGGTTGAAAACCCTAAGGTTTCTTCAAAATCAGTATTGAAGATATTCGATACCGTTCCGAAGAAGGTAACTTTTTTGTTTAACAATGAATAATTCGCTGTAAAGTCAAGTAAATTATAACTGTCAATGGTTACCGTTTCACCACGTGGTCCAAAAGATCCGTACTTATCAAATACTGTACGATCACCAATGTGCTTATACACAAAGGCAAAAGCTGCATTTTTAATAGGCGTTAACTCAACTCCTGCCACAACTTTGTGTTTCGGAATATAATTGTTAGCTCCTTCATTATCATCTTTATTCGTATAGGTATAATTTGCCGTCAATTTAACATACTCGAGAGGTTTCGCCTCTGAAAGTACTTCTACCCCATTGGTTTTTACAGTTCCATTAGAGTTTGCATACACTCCCCAAGGAGCAGCTGACAAACTTTGGAATACTATCGCATCGTTCACCTTACGGTTAAAGAATACGGCATTCAACTTGTAATTTTTATAATAAGACTCAAATCCAGCTTCAAAAGTAGCACTGGTTTCCGGGTTTAAAGTAAGTGCTCCGTATTGTGAAAATAACTGGTAAGTACTCGGTGCAATAAAGGCCGTTCCGTACGACGCTAACAACTTCACTCCGTAATCATTAGTATTCATTACATTGTATGATACGTTTCCGTCATAAACAAAATGATTCCCGTAATTACTGTGAATATTAAGACGTCCTCCTGCGTTCACATTCAATCCAAAATCACTGATATAAACCATAGATACGTACGGATCTGAAGTAGTAAAGTTTGCTACGTCCTTATTAATTTGGGCAAAAGGCGTATTGGTTTCGTTCTTGTGCTCTTGGAAATTGAAACCAGTAATCACTTGGAATTTGTTATCCATAAAAGCATATTTGTTTACCACGTCAATGTTTACCGCAGTTCCTTCATACATACTTTCGTTAATCGATTTAGAAAAGCTACTGTACTGCTTTAAATCACGTGTTATTTTATTAAAAGACGCCAACACGTACACTTCTCCATTTTCATAACTAAACTTCGGTTTTACACCGTAGCGAACTTGAGAAAATGCCCAAGTATTTCTCGCTTCATCTCTGTAGGCACCTGCATCAAATTCCGAATCAAACTCATCGTAGTTAAGAAATAATCCTAAATCGAGATTCTCCGTAAAATCATAGCCTAATTTTACCAAGGCATTTTTGCTGTAAAAAGAATCATCTTCAAAAACTTGATCCGTTTTGCTCTTAGCAGCTGACAATCCTTCAACTCCAGTTAAATCAAAATAGGCCAAGTACTTCAAATTCCCAAGCGTTCCGTTGATACTAACGTTTTGATTTTTATTATTTGGACGGGCACTAAACGACTTGCTATCGTTGTACGTACCGATACTCGCTTCATAGGTAGCGCGGATCGCTTGTTTTGACGATTTCTTTAATATGATATTAATTACCCCTGTTGCAGCTCCTGTTCCATACAAAGTAGAAGCAGCTCCTTTTAAAACTTCAATTTTTTCAATCTGGTTTAACGACAACAGACGCAAATCATAGCTCTGATTGATCCCCGATGCATCAGATACCGGAATACCGTCTATCAACACCAACACCTGTCTACTTCTTCCTCCACGGATATAAGTTCCTATTTGACGTCCTCTATTCGAGTTTGCACCATTAATTTCAATTCCTGGTAAATTGTTTAATAACTGAACTACTGTGTTTCCAGCGTTTTGTTGAATTTCCTTTTGAGAGATGGTATAGATCACCTTACCCGTGTGCTCTTTTTTCAAATCAAACTTGGTTGCCGTTACCACAACTTCGTCCAACTCTTCATTTTTCGTTTGCTCATTTTCCTGAGCGTACAAACTTCCCCCTACCATTGATAGTGCCAAGGCACCAACAAAAAATAATTGTTTTCTCATTAGTAAATGTTACTTTAATTTTTAAATATTCAGGAAAAAAATCAGCGCAGTAAACCGCCCCCAAACTTTTATCCCGAAAGTTCGAATTCTTGAAAATTGGCAGGTCTCCTGGCTTGCGTCTTATTATCTACCTTCCCATAAATACAGTGGTAATCTTGAATGATAATAAGCGGTTTAGCTTACAGTTGCGGGAACAGCTTCGGATTTACACCGAATTCCCTTTTAATTTTCCTCGCCCGTTGGGCAACAAAGGAAAAACCAAAATTCGGGGCAAATGTATAGCATTCTTTTAATTACTGAATCATATATTACCGTTTTTTTATCAATATTTTAATTTTTCATTTCTTTTCGTGCTACTTTCTAACGAATTCGTGATAAAAAGTCTTTTTTGCTATCAAAATCTTTCTAATCTTTGTATTTCAAAATTTATCTTCTATGATTTACTACATCTCTGGAGGAGAACGTTCCGGAAAAAGCTCTTACGCAGAGCGACTTGCAGAGTCCTTGTCATCAGCACCAATTTACTTAGCCACCTCTCGTATTTGGGATGCTAATTTTAAAAAGCGCGTACAACGACATATCGATGATCGCGGAGAGCAGTGGAGCACCGTTGAAGAAGAAAAAAAACTCAGTACAGTCATCGCTGCAGGACAAACCGTGGTAATTGACTGTGTAACGCTTTGGCTCACGAATTACTTTACAGATACAGAAAGTGACGTACAGAAGAGCTTACAACTCGCTAAAGAAGAATTCGGCAAACTGCAGCAAATCGACGGTAATATCATTATCATTTCTAATGAAATTGGCATGGGACTGCACGCAACGAGTTCTATTGGAAGAAAGTTTGTAGAACTTCAAGGCTGGATGAATCAATATATTGCACAACGTGCAGACAAAGCGACCTTTATGGTTTCTGGACTCCCTTTACACTTAAAATAAACAACATGTTTACGATAGCACCATTACCGACAACCTTAATACCTGAACTTCAACAGGCCATCGACACCAAAACAAAACCTTTAGGAGCCCTTGGCACTCTCGAAAAAATAGCCTTGCAAATAGGCCAAATACAAGAAACTTGTACTCCTGAAATAGTTGCCCCTACCATCGTTGTTTTTGCGGGTGACCACGGAATCGCAACTACCAATAAAGTAAGCCCATACCCACAGGAAGTTACCCAACAAATGGTGCTTAACTTTTTACACGGTGGGGCAGCAATCAATGTTTTTTGCCAACAAAACCAGTTGGATTTGCGCATCGTTGATGCTGGCGTAAATGCCGATTTTGAGGCACAGGCAAACCTTATACAGGCCAAAATTGCGAAAGGTACTCGCGATTATAGCCAAGGCCCAGCCATGAGCATGGAACAATTAGAAAACGCCATGAATCAAGGAGCTGCCATCGTCGATACACTGTATCAGAACGGAACCAATGTCATTGGCTTTGGTGAAATGGGTATTAGCAATACATCCTCAGCTGCCTTGCTCATGAGCTACTTTACCAACACGCCCATAGCTGACTGTATCGGCAGAGGTACTGGACTCGATGATGAAGGACTTGCACTTAAAATAAAAACGCTGAGTGATATCTATGTTCTTCACCGTGAAAAGCTAGAATCTCCTTTGGGTGCTTTAGCTACTTTTGGAGGATTTGAAATTGCCATGATGAGCGGTGCTATGCTGAGAGCAGCCCACTTAAAAATGACCTTACTCATTGATGGCTTTATTGTTACCGCCGCCTTACTAGCTGCACATGCACTACAACCTAACATCACAGCCTATTGTATTTTTTCGCATACTTCAGGTGAACAAGGACACCTTAAAATGCTCAATTTCCTCGAAGCGACGCCCCTACTCAATTTGGGCTTGCGTTTAGGAGAAGGTACCGGCTGTGCCCTAGCCTTTCCTATTATTAAATCAAGTGTAGCATTTTTAAATGATATGGCAACTTTTAACAGTGCCCAAGTATCATCAGCCACCACAAAAAACGCCTAAACCCATGAAAAGACAAGTGCATTACTTTTTAACTGCCGTGCTGTTCTTTACGAGAATTCCCTGTCCTTCTTGGGTAGATCACTCACCTGATTATATCAACAAAAGCAGTCGTTACTTTTCTTTGGTCGGTATATTAATCGGTGCAATTTCCGGTCTATTGTATTGGTTGAGCACACAGGTCTTTGACAACGATATCTCGGTGCTTATAAGTATGATTAGTTCGGTCTGGATAACAGGGGCTTTTCACGAAGATGGATTTGCTGATGTTTGTGATGGATTTGGTGGAGGATGGACCAAAGCTAAAATACTTACCATTATGAAAGACTCGACCTTAGGAACCTTTGGTGTGTTAGGTTTACTCTTTATCATCGCGCTCAAGTTTTTGGCCTTGTATAAACTGAGTACCCTTTCAACTGTACTTCCTTTTATCCTTATTGCCGGACATAGCCTCAGTAGATTTGTAGCAACCTTATTGTTGTATACACATCCGTATGTACGCGATAACGACAGTTCTAAAATCAAGCCAACAACCAAACAAATGAGTACCAAAGCACTCATTATATCCGGATTTTTTGGCCTTGCACCTTTGCTGTTATTAGAAAACACCTTGGTTTACCTAAGCCTATTCCCCGTTCTTTTGTGCTATTTGTACTTGGGTAGGCTGTATACGAAATGGATTGGTGGACAAACAGGCGATTGTGCAGGTGCCCTACAGCAAGTTGCAGAAGTTGTATTTTATTTAAGTTTAGTTGCCTTATGGAAGTATATTTGATTCGTCATACCACCCCTGAAATTGCCAAAGGAATCTGTTATGGTCAGTATGATTTAGACCTAGCTAGGAGTTTTCCTTCTGAACTAAAGACCATTCAACAAGCGCTTCCAAAGCAAGTATTCAACTATCCCTGTTTTAGTAGTCCATTACAACGCTGTTCTCTTTTAGCTCAGCAGTTATTCAAAACCGTACGCTTTGATGAGCGATTGAAGGAATTGAATTTCGGACATTGGGAAATGCGTGCTTGGGACGATATTCCCAAAGCGGAGCTCGATCCTTGGATGCATGACTTTGTCAATACTCCAACTCCTCAAGGAGAATCGTATGTTGATCTCCACAAAAGAACTACTGAATTTCTAGAAGAACTCAGACAACAAAATCTCACGAATGCTGTGCTCGTTACCCACGGAGGAGTCATGCGAAGTATTTGGGCTCATGTCCACGATATCCCTCTCAATAAATCATTTGATCTTAAACTGTCTTATGGTTCCATTTTAAAACTACAACTATAACATGAAAAAATTATACGCTCTTTTCCTACTCTTGATACTGAGTTATAAATGTACTTCTCCAAGTAAAAAGACAACGCCTACAAAAGAAGTCACTACTAGTACCATTAAATACGCGAATGGTTTTGATATTCGCACAGAAAATGGCGAAAAAAAACTCATCGTTAAACGGGTTTTCCAGAAAGGAAACAAAACTACTACCTATACGCTTGGTGCTACTACCGATATTGAAGGCAATAGTCTTCAGGTTCCTGTTGAGAATATCGTGGTTACGAGTACCTCTCATATTCCTATGTTAGAGCTACTGCAGGCAGAAAAACGAATCGTTGGCTTTCCGAATACCCGTTATATTTCCTCTGAGAAAACAAGACAGCGCATAGCCGATGGACTCATTGTTGACTTAGGCTCTGAACGCAGCATGAATACCGAAAAATTACTGGAATTGAACCCTGCTCTGGTCGTCGGTTTTTCATTGCACCCTAACAACAAACTCTACGAAAACATTAAAAAAGCCGGCATTCCTGTGCTCTACAACGGAGAGTGGCTTGAGGAAACTCCTTTAGGACGTGCAGAATGGCTTAAATTCTTCGGAGTACTCTTAGGAAAGGAAAAGGAAGCTGACAGTATTTTTAATCATATAGAACAGGAATACTTGAACGCAAAAAAACTAGCTCAAAATGCGCAACACAAACCGACCGTGCTCTCAGGAAGCCTGTATAAAGACGTTTGGAATGTACCCGCCGGTAACAGTTATACCGCCCGCTTTTTTAAAGATGCCAACCTAGACTACTTTTGGAGTGACACCTCCGGAACAGGTAGCCTACAACTCGGGTTTGAAAGTGTACTCGAAAAAGGGCAACATGCCACCTACTGGATCAAATGCGGTTCATACGGTACCAAGGAACAAATGCTCACCGCGAATAAAAACTATGCAGAGTTTGATGCTTTTAAACAGAACAAACTGTATTCTATTGGAGTTCACAGAGGTCCTACTGGAGGTATTATCTATTACGAACAGTCTCCCGTTCGCCCTGATTTAGTATTAAAAGATTTGGTTAAAATTACACAGCCAGAGATACTTCCTGACTATGAATTGCACTTTTTTAGTCCTTTGCAATAACGATGGCTACAGTTGAAACTAACTCAAAAGGAAACCTCAGAGAAATTGCTGGTTTATTTTTTAAACTAGGCTGTATTGCCTTTGGTGGACCTGCAGCGCACATTGCCATGATGGAAGAAGAAGTTGTTCAAAAGCGAAAATGGATGACCGAACAGCACTTTTTAGATTTAATCGGTGCTACCAATTTAATTCCTGGTCCAAACTCGACAGAATTAACCATGCACTGTGGTCAAGAACGCGCTGGATGGAAAGGCTTGCTCGTAGCTGGGATCAGTTTTATCTTCCCTGCAGCCCTGGTTACCGCTCTATTTGCACACCTCTACCTAAGCTATGGAACACTCCCTGACGTTGCTCCGTTTATTTTTGGTATCAAACCCGCTGTGCTTGCCATTATTGCTAGTGCCGCTCACAAGCTCAGCAAAAAAGCCATTACATCGAACTTCTATGCAGTTGTAGGAGTTCTTGTTTTCTTATTAAGCCTTAAAGGTATCAATGAATTTACCTTACTCTTTGCAACGGCCATACTCGGTATTCTCTTAAGCTTAAGATCTGCTAAAAGTGTACCCTCAGTCACCATTGTTCCTTATTTTTTAGGGACTACAGGAATCAGTCATATGCCTCCTTTACAATTGTTTTTAAGTTTTTTAAAAATTGGAAGTATCTTATACGGAAGTGGATATGTATTATTCGCCTTTCTAGACACTGAACTCGTTCAAACTGGTTGGCTCACTAGGCAAGTATTGCTCGATGCTGTTGCAGTAGGACAACTAACACCAGGCCCTATACTTACGACAGCCACATTTATAGGCTGGCAACTACATGGATTTTACGGAGCTTTATTAGCCACTTTAGGCATCTTTCTGCCCTCTTTTGTATTTGTATTACTCCTCAACCCTATATTGCCTAAAATACGAGCATCCGCTAAAATTAGCCGTGTATTAGACTTGGTTAACGTAGCTGCCGTAGCTCTTATTTTTAGTGTATGTGCTCAAATGGGAACCGAAATTCTAATCGATTGGAAACCTTTAAGCATAGGCATCCTATCGTTTATCGCTGTGTTCTTTTATAAAAAACTGAGTAGTATCTATATCATCATCGGTGGTTCTATACTCGGGTATTTGTTGCATCTCATCGGATAAACCTTACCATACACCAATCGAGCATCATCGGGCTTCGGTGCTCGGCTAACCGAATACACGTATAAAACTAGATTCAAAACAAAAAACACACCCTAAGGTGTGTTTTATTATGTTCTTTATATCAGTGATTACTACTCTTTGTAAACACCCATATTTGCATACTTATCCATTCTTTTCGCTACTAAATCAGTATCGTTTAAGTCTTTCAACTCAGAAAAAGCACTCAAAATTTGATTTCTAACAGCTTCGAATGCACCCTCTCTGTCAGTATGTGCACCTCCTGCTGGTTCTTGGATAATTCCATCGATTAACTTCAAATTTTTCATATCCTCACCAGTCAACTTCAATGCCTCAGCAGCTTGTTCTTTGAACTCCCAGCTTCTCCATAAAATTGACGAACAAGATTCTGGTGAAATTACCGTATACCAGGTATTCTCCATCATATAAACACGGTCACCTACACCAATTCCTAAGGCACCTCCTGAGGCTCCTTCACCAATAACGATAGAAATGATTGGAGTTTTTAAGCGTGTCATTTCAAAAATGTTACGAGCAATAGCTTCTCCTTGTCCTCTTTCTTCAGCCTCCAAACCAGGATAAGCTCCAGGAGTATCCAAGAAAGTTACTACAGGAATACCAAATTTCTCAGCCATACGCATTAAACGCAACGCTTTACGGTACCCTTCTGGGTTTGCCATACCGAAGTTACGGTATTGACGGGTTTTGGTATTGTAGCCTTTTTGTTGCCCGATAAACATAAAAGATTGATCTCCAATTTTTCCAAGACCACCGATCATGGCTTTGTCATCTTTTACGCTTCTATCACCATGTAGTTCCATAAAAGTATCGCCACACAATGCCTTGATATAATCTAAAGTATAAGGTCTATTCGGGTGACGAGACAACTGAACACGTTGCCATGGTGTTAAATTTTTATATATATCTTTTCTAGCTTTCTCTAATTTTTTTTCGATTTTTTTACATGTTTCTGTCACGTCAACATCGCTCTCCTTTCCTATGTCATAACATTTTGCCAATTGTTCCTCTAATTCCTTAATCGGCATTTCAAAATCTAAATATTCCATAGTATACAGTTTGATTTTCTACTTAATTAATAAGTTGTTTGTAAAAGCAAACATACTAAAAATTTGTACAGCTCAAATACAACACCTTATTTTTTACTCGTTTTTTAGTTTAATTTTTAACTTAGAATTTAACTTATTTTTTATCAGACCATTAACCAACACAACTCCAAGTACGATTACTGCCCCTAGGTAAAACTCGGGTTTCATTTCCTCCGATTCACCAAAAATTAGCAGGGCTAAAACGATCGCATATATGGGTTCCAGATTAATTGTCAACATGACCGTATAAGGGGTCAAGTATTTCATAACTTTTACAGAAGCGATAAATGCATAGGCAGTACATACACTACTCAATACGAAGAGATATACCCAATCCATTGTTGAAATTGCGAAAAAAGAACTCGTAAAGGTTGCTTGACTCGCCAAATAACAACTCACTCCCACCACCCCAAAGAGCAGCTGGTAAAACGAGATTGTTGTGGCATCGTACTTTTTTACATACAGGCCATTCAATACTGAGAACAACGCCGATAAAAAAGACGATAATAAGGCATACAAAATACCTAAAGTGTATTGGCTCTCAAAATTAAAAATGATATACAACCCAACTACCACCAAAAAGCCCATTAAAAATTCTACGGGATTCATTTTCCTTTTAAAAAAGATGGGTTCTAAAAAAGCGGTAAAAAAAGCTCCTGTACTCATAGTTACCAAGGCTACTGAAACATTAGAAACTTTTATAGCCTTAAAAAAAGTAATCCAGTGTACCGCAATAATGATTCCTGAAAATACAAACTTTAGGACAGCCTTCTTTTCCAAACGGAACTTAGCGGGTGTACGCAACAAATAAAAAGCGATAAAGATCACAGCCAATAACATTCGGTACCAAACCAAGGAAACCGCCTCTATTTGAATTAATTTACCGAGTATTGCAGTAAAACCCCAAATAAAAACTATGAAGTGGAGCTGCAAATAATTTTTCAACTTACTTCCTGGCATTTAGGTAAAGATATATAGAATACAAGCCAAAGAAGATGTTTGGCATCCATACGTTCAACCACGGATTTGCTCCGGGAACAGCTCCTAAGACCTCTCCTATCTTCATAAAGAAGACGTATATAAACATCGCTGCCAAGCCCAAGGCCAGGTTTACCCCTAGTCCTCCTCGCTTTTTTTTATGCGCCAAACCAATGGCTATCAAGGTTAAAATATAAGAAGCGATTGGTAAACTGGTACGCTTGTACAATTCAACGTAATATTGGTTAAGGTTTTTAATCCCTCGCTTTTTGGATATTTCAATGAATCGCATCAATTCGCCAGAGCGCATTTCCTGCGCTACAATCGACTTGTAATTTAAATCACTAGGATAAAAGGCAAAGATCGTATCCATGGTATTACCATAGCTAATGCTATCTCTATCTTTAAAAACCCAACGCTTTTTCCAGTTGTACAATTTATAAGTACTATCTGTATGATTCCAATTAATGTTATCAGCAATCAACTTGTACTTCAACTGTATACCGTTGTATATTTCCTTCGAAAAATTGTATCCAGAATTGCGATCTAAATTAAAGTTTTGGATGAATACAAACGTCGAATCATTTAATTGCAGACTAAAATCTCGAATCGTATTGTCTTCGTATTTTGTCGATGACAAATATTTCTTTTCAAAGGTCCTACGCGTTTTACTACTCGACGGAACAAAGAAATGATTCATCAACAAGGCCACCACGGTAACGATAGTAGCTCCAACAAAATAAGGGTATAAAAACCTAGTAAAGGACACTTGAGAGCTATTGATCGCAACTATTTCCGTGTTGTTCGCCAATTTAGACGTAAACAGGATCACCGCGATAAACAACGCCAACGGCATAAAAGTATTTGCATAGTAGATGATGAAGTTTTTATAATAATCGTCAACCACTTCCAGCAATGTAAGGTTTTCATGACGTAAAAACTTATCGATTTTTTCAGCAATATCAATCGCTACTGCAATAGGGATCAAGATAAGTAACGTAAATAAAAACGTTACTAAATACCGTTTTAATATGTACCAGTCTAGTATTTTCAAATTACAAACGTTTATTCATTTGCTTTACCATTTTATCTTTCCACTCCGCGAAATCACCTGCGATAATATGCTTACGAGCTTCGCGCGTCAACCAAAGGTAAAATCCTAGATTATGAATAGAAGCTATTTGTTTCCCCAACATTTCGCGCGCAGCAAACAAGTGGCGTAAATATGCCTTTGAATACATGGTATCTACATAAGTGATGCCCATTTCATCAATTGGTGAAAAATCATTTTCCCATTTCTTATTTTTGATATTGATGGTTCCGTGGGCGGTAAATAACATTCCATTTCTGGCATTTCTCGTCGGCATCACACAATCGAACATATCTACTCCTAGAGCGATATTCTCAAGTATATTAATCGGCGTTCCTACTCCCATCAAATAACGCGGCTTGTCTTCTGGTAAAATACTACATACCACATCGGTCATCGCGTACATTTCCTCTGCAGGTTCTCCTACTGACAATCCTCCAATGGCATTTCCTTCAGCTCCAACAGAAGCGATAAATTCAGCCGACTCTTTTCTCAAATCGGTGTAGGTACTTCCTTGTACAATAGGGAACAAGGTTTGGTTATAGCCGTATTTTGGCGGCACCTTTTCTAAGTGATTTATACAGCGCTTTAACCATCTATGCGTCATATGCATAGACTGCTTCGCATAGCGAAAATCACATGGGTACGGGGTACACTCATCAAAAGCCATGATAATATCAGCCCCGATAGAACGTTGGATTTCCATGACATTTTCAGGAGTAAAGAAGTGTAATGATCCATCAATATGACTCTTAAACTTCACTCCTTCTTCGTTAATTTTACGTCTTCCCGAAAGCGAATACACCTGGTATCCTCCACTGTCGGTAAGTATATTGCGATCCCAATTCATAAACTTGTGCAAACCTCCCGCTTGTTCAAGAATTTCCGTTTGAGGACGCAAATACAAATGGTAGGTATTCCCTAAAATGATATCGGGGTTAATTTCATCTTTTAATTCAGACTGATGTACGCCTTTTACCGTCCCAACGGTTCCCACAGGCATAAAAATTGGAGTTTCAATTGTTCCGTGATCAGTAGTAATAACTCCTGCTCGAGCTTTACTTTTAGGGTCTTTATTTTTTAAATCGAACTGCATAGTTGGCAAAGATACGGATGAATGGTTAATGTTAATAAGTAGAAAGTTAAAAGTTTCTTATAGTTTGTTCAGAAGTCGCTATTTGAGTTACTTAACGTCTTTTCCTTCCGAATTTATTTGAGAAATTCCCTGGCTTTTTGGAGTTATTTGCTCCTTTTCTTTTAGAACTATTCCCCCTCGTACCAGCATTTCGACTTGGTTTTCGTCGCGAGTTAGCACGTGACTTGGTTGGCGTATTCTTTTGCAGTGAAGCTTCTTCGGTTTTGACAGAAGACTTTACCATTCGGTTAATTTCTTCCATTTCTTTCGCAGTGAGTTCACGCCACTCTCCCACCTTTAAGGTATTCAAGTGTACATTCATGATTCGCACGCGCTTTAATCGAGTTACTTCGTACCCCAGGTATTCACACATTCGTCGAATTTGGCGATTTAATCCCTGGATCAAGACTATTTTAAAAGTAGTATCGTTGATTTGTTCCACTTTACATTTCTTGGTCATCGTTCCGAGAATAGGTATTCCATTTCCCATTTTTCGAACAAACTCTTGTGTAATTTTTTTATCGACACTTACGATGTACTCTTTTTCATGATTATTACCAGCTCTGAGTATTTTGTTTACAATATCCCCATCGTTCGTAAGAAATATTAAACCTTCAGAAGGCTTGTCTAAGCGACCTATAGGGAACAACCGTTCCGGATGTCCTACAAATTTTACGAT
The DNA here is from genome assembly GCF_964514025.1 of Tenacibaculum litopenaei. NCBI lineage: Bacteria > Pseudomonadati > Bacteroidota > Flavobacteriia > Flavobacteriales > Flavobacteriaceae > Tenacibaculum > Tenacibaculum litopenaei. The sequence goes on along the minus strand of NZ_CAZEQT010000005.1, from coordinate 5,813 downwards.
GTTCTTACGTTCTTTACTGTCTGTAGTACACACGATGCCTACGGGCTTATTTAAGGCGATATAAAGCGTTTTTGGCTTTGCTTGTAAAGCTTTCCCATCAACCGTTACTACATCTCCTTCAAACACTCTATTTCCAAGCACAGCTACCGCATTATTGATACGGACTCTACCTTCTACTATTAGTTTTTCAGCGTCTCTACGCGAACACACACCAGTGCTACTGATAAACTTGTTAATATTTGTAGACGCTTCATTCAAATTTTCCATGACCACAAAGAAAAAGAAAAATCCCCAAGCAAGCGAAAGCTTTCCTGAGGATTTCAAATTATTGAGCTATATTTTTCTTAAAATATCATCATTTTTTGGGTACAACGCGCTAAACTAGGTCTACGCTCGTAATCAAACCCAATGGTAATCATATGCGTTCCGTAGTTAAAATCTTGCGTTTTATTCATATTAATACTAAATCCGTACGAAGCGTAAAAATTACTTTTCTTTAACCCGAACAATGGCGCTATAGCATTTGGCTGAAAGAACTGATCGTTCAAGAAGGTATAACTTACCCCTGCCCAAACATAACCATCGCGAATTCCTTTACGAGCCTTTACATTGACATCCGTTCTAGAACGTTGATCAAACTCTCGGTATTCCATCAAAATCGAAGGCTCTATTTCGAAATTTCTACTCAAACGCGCAAATACATAAGACGAATACAACAAGTACTTACGAAGTACCTTAGGCTCGTTAGAAGCAAAGTCTCGAATCTTCTTATCTAATAAATTAGTCACGTTGGCACTGATACTAAAACGCTCGTATCGGTATAACATACCCACATCGAAATTCGAATTTCCAAACGATCTGTTAGGCACACTCGATCCGATATTGTTTTGAGAAGTATCAATTCCAAATTGAATATAACTATACGTCAAGGCAAACGATAAAAAGCTATCGTGAAAATCACTCAACGTTAAGTGACTCGCCAAAGATAATTTTGCTCCTTGCTGAGAGGTAAAACCGTTTTTGTCGTTAAAAACGGTAATTCCACCACCAAATCTATCTGCCAAACGCGCTTCTACGGTTAGCGACTGTGTGTCTGGTGCTCCTTTTACACCAATCCATTGGCTAACCCCGTTGAGGCGAATTTGCAACCCCGATCCAATACCAGCATACGCTGGTGAAATTAGAAAGGGATTATCCGCTAAATGACTTACGTAGGTAGGAAGTTCTACTTCTTGGGTATATGCCTTTACACTAGACAATAAAATCCCTAATACTATTATTATTTTTTTCATTTTTTATCTGTATAAAGTAAAGTGACCCATTATTTTTCTTTCCTGTCCTGATAACTCTTTAAAGTAAATAGTATACCAGTAATCACCTGAAGGTAAGTCTCTACCTTCGTACTTACCGTCCCAACCTTGTTGAGAACCAGTAAATACCTTTATTTGACGTGCATATCGATCATAGATGAATACGCGTACTTCATGATAATCTTCTACTTGAGTTGGGTACCAGTAATCGTCTTGTCCATCGCCATCAGGCGTAAATAAGTTCGGTACTTCAATAGTGATGTAAACTCCTTCCACGATCATTTCAACAATACATCCTCTACTATCTCTCACGCGTATTCTGTAATCACGTGTTTCAAGTATGGTCATTTCGTTGTCCGATGAAAAGTCTCCATCATCGAAGCTATACTCATACGGAGGTAATCCGAAGTTACCAGAGGCAATGAGTTTATTTTTCTGTGAATCATCTACAGCCATTGCTAAGGCAGTAATATCACGTACTTCTGGAATGGTTACACTTACCGGACACGAACTCACTACGTGTTCAACGCTCACCGTATAATTAGCACTTGGAGCCACGTTGGTAAAGATTCCTGTATCATTTGATGCGACTATCGATCCGTTGTCTAATAACGAATACACCACTACTGATTTGTATTCATCCTGAACTCCGGCATTAATTACATTTCCTGTCGGACAAGTATAGGTCAATCCTGCTTGTAATTGTAGGGCGATTGGTTTTACAGTCTCAATTACCGTTGGGATAAACACTGGTGAACATCCACCGCTTACACTGCGTACTCCAATACCGTACTTCTTATTCGCTTCAATACCTTCTGCTGCACCAAGAACTACAGTTCCGGCATTATAAGTACCTGGTAAATCAATTCCGTTTAGGCTAATGATGTACGTTGTAGGTCCTCCAGCTGGTAAGATTCCTCCTCCAATAGTAATCGAAATCGTCGGTGTCGGATCAGCACTACAAACTTGTTGTGTTACATTCACTAGGGCTGCAGTAACCGCTGATGGCTGTGCAATTTGAACCGTAATGGTATCGTAACATCCTACCTGATCTTTTACAGTAATCGTATAGGTACCTGGCGCCAAATTGTCAAATACATTATTAGACACAAATTTACTTGGAGCAAAACCAGGACTAATGTTGTATTGGTAACCACCATTACCTCCTCGTGAATTAATAGTAATTCTACCATCGTTTCCTCCGTTACAACTTACTTGTTTCACGTCAGAAGCAATTCGCAAGGCATCAGGTTCCGTAATTTCATGAACGCTCGTATCTATCTGACAAATATCTCCTCCTGCATTAGAACTATACACTCTAATCTTGTATCTACCTGCTGATAACTGATCGAAACGACTCGTAGTTTGTAATGGACGAACTACATTATTGGCATCATCCAATAATTCGTATCGATAGTTTCCTAATCCTCCCACAACAGTAGCAGATAATACCCCGTTGTTTTCTCCATTACAGGTAATAACTCCGGCATTCACTACTAATCTCGAACGAATTTCTTCGTAAGGATCTACGGTTACTAAACTTACAGGATCAGAAATACATCCGTTAGCATCTCTTACATAGAATTGGTGTTTACCAGCATCTACGTTAAATACATTGCTCGCAACGAAGTTCGTTCCGTCCATACTGTACATATAGGCTCCAGTTCCTCCTGTTCCTGATACTTGCACTGACGATTGCGATCTCGTACACGTAATAGGCGCTACGATTGTAGCCTGAGCAACTACTCTAGTCGGATCAGTAATAGTTACTGGGATTGGAGCACTTTGACACGAATAATCATCGTATACTCTAATCTCATAATTACCGGCTTTTAAGTTCGTAAACACGTTTCCAGTCTGAATCGCTGAAATTGTACCATTTGGATACGTTAAGCTGTATCGGTACACGGCTGGAGTTCCTTGACCACCTGTAGGGTTGGTTACTGTTATACTCGCAGCTGCATCAGCGTAACACGCGTTATTAGCTACAGTAAACGTAGCTGTAATCGCCGTAGGATCTGTTAATTCAAAACTTACTGTTGTTGTACATCCATTAAGGTCTCTTACCGTTGCTTCGTATCTACCCGCAACTAAACCGTCAATCACATTCTTGTTCGCATAAGCCTGAACCGTCGTGCTGGTTGTCGTATTCACCAATTGGTACTGGTACGATCCCCATCCTCCTGCTGCAGTTAATTGAACTTCTCCTGAGTCAGGACGCACACAACTAATTAACGATGGATTCGCTGTAAGTGTCAAGGCCGCTGCAGGTGCTTCAATGGTAATGTTACCTGAACGAACTGGACAGAATGGCGATGCTACCATTGTCAATTGTACATAGTACGTACCCGCTGGTAAGGTTGAAACAGTTGTTGTACCATTTACATTATTACCTGTGATACCCGTCGTGGTTCCACTTGACTGGAATACCTCGTAGTTATAGTTTCCTGTATATGCAGGAGCTGCACTAAATCCGAATGAAATTGCTCCGGTTGCAGTTCCTAAACACGCTACATTGCTTACTTTATTAATATCTACCGTGTGGCTTGGTGGTGTACTTACACTGTGTGAAGTTGTCAATACACATCCCGTACCTGTATTAGTTACAGCGATATTATAAATATCCGTAGCTAAATTGGTAAATACTCCGGTGCTATTTGTTGCTGTAAATCCAGTATTTGCACCAGTAATAGTATAGCTAATATTCGCTGCAGGAATTGGATTACTCGACGTAAAGGTCACAGTAATATTTTCACCAGTAGCACAGTCAATTGCTTTATCAACCGCTACAGGAGCTGTTAATAATTTAGCAAACGGTGCAATGGTTGCCGTAGTACTACCCACACATCCTCTATCATCATATACATTAATTTGGTAGGTACTACCTGCTTCATCCGTAGTTGAATATGTAAAGTTATTACTGTCTTGAACTACAAAGTCATCAGCCGTATCAGGAGTTCCTTTCGTATCGATAAACTCAACTCTAACATAGGTTCCACTACCTCCAGTAATCACTGTTGCTCCAGTATTTGGAATTGTGATTGTTGCTGGGTTTGTCGTATTCGCAGTGGTACAACCAAATTGGTTGACAACTGGTGTTGGTACCGCAATGGCAGCAAATTCTGTAATGACAATGTTGTTCACTGTCGTTGTACATGAGTTTGCTCCTGTCGCTGTAATGCTATACGTATTTGGAGGTAAGTTCTCGAAGCTGCTAGTTGCAGTATTGAACGTACCCGCCGCTGGTGTAATAGCATAAGTTAAAGGTTCTGCTCCGTTAGCAACTGCAGTAACACGGATGCTTCCTGAATTACTTCCGTTACAAACGCTATTGGTTACCACATGTGTAAAGCTAGGGTTGATACTCGGTGCAATATTAATTGTCTTCGTTTCAGAACAGTTAGGAGTTACTCCGACATCAAACACACGAACGGTATAGGTGTCAGCAGTAGCTGCACTAAAGGTAACTGTAGTACCAGCAATAGCAACTCTTGTTACAACATTTACACCCGCACTGTTCAACACTTCGTATTCGTAGTTTCCTGACCCCGAACTAACCGCTACCTGAACCGTTGCTGCCGGACTTGCCGTACAGTCAATTTTCTTGGTCTCAGTTACCGTAAATTCTAGTTCTGGTAACAATACGATGTTTTGTGCTGCTGCAGTACATCCTTTACTATCTCTTACTTCAACGGCGTAATTTCCTGCACCAAGGTTGGTAAATACATTAGATGCTTGAGATCTAATGACTGTACCTCCACGTGATAAAATATAGGTATACGCTGGGCTACCTCCTGCTGCCGTTACCGTAATACTACCTCCTGAGGTAGCCGTACATGCATTGTCGTCTTTTACCATGGTAAAGGTTACTGGCGTCGGATTGTTAACTACTGCGTTGTTAGTAACGATACATCCATTCGCATCACGTACACGTACTACGTAGGTATTTGCACTCAATCCGTTAAAGATGTTCGTCGCTGTATACGCTGTTAATACAGTTCCACCAGTACTCTCTAATTGGTATTGATAACTTCCCCAACCACCTGTGGCATTCACAGTGATAGATCCGTTATTTCCTCCTGTACAATCAATCTCTCCAATAGTCGAAGTAAAGGTCAAGGCTGCTGCAGGAGCTTCGATGGTAATATTACTAGACTGTACTGGACAGAATGGTGATGCTACCATAGTTAAACGTGCGTAGTATGTTCCGGCTGCTAAATTAGAAACCGTAGTTACTCCAGTTACGTTATTTCCGGTAATTCCAGTGGTCGTTCCGCTTGATTGGAATACTTCGTAGTTGTAGTTTCCTGTATACGGTGTACTTGCACTGAATCCGAATGATATTGATCCTGTTGTTGAACCTAAACACGTTACATTACTCAAACGGTTGATGTCTACTACAAAACTAGGAGCTGCTTTAACTTCATGTGCTGTCGTTAACACACAACCTGTTCCTGCATTTCTTACCGTTATTGTATAATTATCTGTTGCTAAGTTTGTAAA
>NZ_CAZEQT010000004.1:0-76327 GCF_964514025.1 Tenacibaculum litopenaei | reverse complement strand
CTGTGGTTACTTACTGTAGAAACACAACCTAAAGCATCTTGCACTTGAATAGTATATGCTCCTGGTGTTAATCCTGTAAAGGTATGACTCGTTGAAGTTGCTGGACTTGCATTTACCCAAGCACCTCCGTTGATTCTGAACAAATAATTTTGAACTCCGTTCGCTGCAGTTACTACAATCTGACCATTGGTTCCGTCGTAACAATTGGTAACTGTTGCTGTATGGGTTACTGTTGATGGAGGATTTACCGTGATCGTTGCATTCGAAGTAGAAGCACAGTTTCTGCTATCTCTTGCTTGGATAGTATATGCAGTTCCACTCGCTGCCACGTTGGTAAATACTCCTGAACTCTGCCAAGTAGTTCCTCCATTTATACTGTATTCATAAGGAGCTGTTCCTCCGGTAGCTACAGCTGTTATCGTAGCTCCTGGAGTAGCTGTACAGTTGGCCGGACTTGTTATCGTTGCCGTTACTCCTACTGCTGCTGGCTCTGTTATGGTTACATTTCCTAAATCTAATTCACAAACTCCTGCCGAAATACGAACGCGAACGTTGTTCACTCCATCAGGAACATTGTTTACCGTAACCGGACTTGAAGTCGCATTGATCCAATTGGTTCCTCCATTTACTGTATAGTCAAATGAAGCTCCAAAGTTCGATGCTGCTATGGTAATCGTACCATTATCAGCTCCATTACAAGTACTGTTAGTGCTTCCGGTAATACTCGCAGCAAACTGTTGATTTGCCAAAACAGTAACGGCCACATTAGTGGTACATGAACGTCCGTAGTTAATCGTTACTGTATGAGGACCTACTGCTACATTATTAAATACATTGGTAGTTACTGCAGGTGCTCCGTCTAAACTATAGGTATATCCAGCACCGGTTGGTGTAATGGTAATATTACCACTTCCTGTACAGTTGTACGCTACTGCCGGTGTAAAGGCAGGTAGGGTTGGTAAACGATCAATTGTAATACTAGGTAAAGTTCGTACACAATTATTAGCATCTCTAATTGTCAATACATACGTTCCTTCGGTCAAACCAGTTTTCACACGGTTTGTAGAATATACTCCGTCGATACCATAACTATAAGGAGCTGTTCCTCCTCCTGCAATTGCAAAAGTAATTTCTCCTTGTTGCGTACAGGTATAATTCTCTGTCAAACTGGCAGAACCCGTAATAGTCGTTGGGACTGTTATTGTTTCAGATACTGCTGCACTAGTACAACCATTTGCATCCGTTACCACGAAGGTATAGGTATCTGCACCAAGTGTATTAAACACTGCTGTAGTACTTGCACTTGGCCCAACCGTTGTAGTAGTTCCTGCGGTGGTAGCAGTCATTCTTACTGTGTAAGGACCTACCCCTTGTGTAATAGCTACACTAATACTTCCCGTATCACCGTTACAGTTTGGTTGACTTGGAGTTAAGGTAGCAACTGGGTTCGCTATAGCACGTACTGTTACGTTATCACGGAACTCACAGTACCCTGCATTTCCAGAGTTATCACGTACATAAATGTCGTATACTCCAGGAGCCGTAGCTGCGATTGTGTTACTCGTTCCAAACGTTGGAGTTCCTCCAGTTGGCACGGCTGCGTATCTATAATTCCCATCACCACCGGTTGCATTAATGGTGATACTTCCTGGATTACACGTTATATTAGTTACAGCTGTTGTTGCTGTCAAAGTGTCATCTAACCTATGATTACTTGCTGTTGAAACACAGCCAAGCGCATCTTGAACTTCTATGGTGTAAGCCCCCGGTGTCAAACCTGTAAAAGTATGACTTGTTGCCGTAGCCGGTGTTGGTGCTACCCATGCTCCACCATTAATTCTGAACAAATAATTTTGTACACCTTGAGTTACATTCACCGCAATCTGTCCGTTGGTTCCGTCATAACAATTTGTTACCGTTGCTGTATGGGTAACTGGAGCTGGTGGATTTACAGTTACACGCACAGGGGTACAAGTAACTTTTGTAATTCTGATATTTACATTATCAATGAAATTACCAACAGTCAAACTTCCCGTTGCAGTTGACACTGCTTCAAAAGCGATAACCGTAGTTGACTGACCAGCAGGTACTGTATATGTTCCGGAGTAACTTCCCCATGCAGTATTTCCGTCAGTCATTGTTCTTTGAACAGTAGCCGAACCTAAATCTCCACCGATTTTAACATTCGCAACATCGGTACCGGCACGACCTCTGTGATCTAATGACCATGAAATAATGTCACCAGGTTGTGTACAATATTCTTGGTACAAGGTAGAAACAGCATTTGCATTTAACTCTGCAAATGAAACTCCTTCAGAAGCAGTTACTCCATTAAAACCGTTTGACCAAATTTCTATTCTATTATCTGAAGCCGTAGTGTCCCAACCTGGAACTTGGTCTTCATGCAAACTTCTATATCTTCTACCAGTAGTTGTTGGTAATTCAAATCCTCCATTTACAAAAGGATCTACCGTACAACCACATTCGTCACAATTTCTACTATCACGAACATTGATAATATAATCGGTTGCACTCGGAGCTACATTCGTAAATACTCCTGATGATTGCCAAGTAAGTCCTCCATCTATACTATAGGTATACGGTGGTGTACCACCAGTAGCTACTGCTGTTACTGTCGCTCCAGTTGTTGTACCTGTACACGATGGATTCGAAGTTACCGTCGCTGTTAAGTTTAACTGTGGTGGTTCAGTGATAGTTACATTTCCTAAGTCTACCACACAAGTAGCTCCACCAAAAGTTTCTCTAATTCTGATATTGTGAGTTCCATCAGGAACCCCCACAATACGAGATGGATTGTCAACTGCTGTCAACCAATTTGCTCCACCATCAATAGAATATTCATAATCTCCTCCTACAAAATTACTCGCAGAAATTGTTATCGTTCCATTATCAGCACTGTGACAAACACTATTTGTACTTCCTACCACTGTTCCTGTAAAAGCCTGATTAGCAGCAACATTGAATGAAACATTTCTTGTACAATTACGTCCGTAATTTACAGTCACTGTGTGATTTCCTACAGAAACGTTAGTAAACACGTTGGTAGTCACCGGAGTAGCTCCATCTAAGCTATATGTATACCCCGCTGAGAGTGGCGTAATTGTAACATTACCTGCACCAGTACAGCTATACGCGATTGTCGCGGCCAAGGTAGGAGCCGTTGGCAACGGATCAATAGTTATATTTGATAGTGTTAACACACAATTATTAGCATCTCTTATTGTTAAAGCATAGGTTCCTTGTGTCAATCCACCTTTTACTCGGTTGGTAGAATACACTCCATCAATACCATAACTATACGGTGCCGTTCCTCCTGACGCTGCCGCAAAGGTAATTTCACCTTGTTGCGTACATGTATAATTTTGCGTTAGGCTTGCTGAACCTGTTATTGCAGTTTTGTTATTGATTAAAACCTTATCAATAGTATACAAACATTGGTATGAAGTTTTTGTCGCTCGGATGTTAATGTCATACGATCCAGGAGCTAAACCAGTAAAGTTACCTGTTGTATTCCAGCTAGTTCCACCGTCAATACTATACTCTACAGTATATCCTTGGTTACTTCCATTCACTGATACAGCAATTGAACCATCCGAATTTCCGACACACGAAACATCATTGGCAGTATGGTTGAATGCCAATGGTGGTTCAACAGTAATCGTTACTGGGTTCGAAATTGTAGCACAGTTATTACTGTCAACTACTACAAAACGATAAGTACCTTGATTACCATTCGTAACATTATAAGTTGTATTGGTAAAATAGGCAGACGACGGTATGTCTGCTACATTTGTATATAAATCAGTTCCTTTATCAGTCCAAACTGCAAAAGTATATTGTGCTCCAGTAGTTAACGTTCCTCCAGCCGCAGTCAAATTGATGATTCCTGCTGAGGATCCGGCAGTACAAGAAATATTTTTAGTTGCTGCAGCGGTTAGGGTTAATGCGGGTGCTTGCGTAATCACCACATCCTGAGTTGTGTTACAGCTTGGAGTTGCTACACGAACCGTATAATTACCACCAGTACTAACTTCAAAAGTATAATCATTACTATTGATAGGACCTTGAGTTGCTACCGTAGTTGCTCCTTGTAATAAGGTATAAGTATATTGTCCAGGTACATTGTTGACGCGTACTCTAATTCGACCGCGATCACCTGCACATAAAATATTCGTCGTTGTTACATCCAACGCAATTGAAAGATCACGGATATTAATTGGTCCGAAATCGTAAACACAAGAAGCTGCTGTTGGATTGTTGATACGAATACGTAAGTTATAATCTCCAGGATTAGTTACCGTAAACGTATTAGAATTTTGAAAATCTACAAAATATCCTCCAGGTCCTGAAAGACTGTATTGATATCCTGCAGGAACATTGTTGATGATAATCTGCCCGTTATTTCCACACGTAATATCAGTTTTAACGATATCCGGATTCAACGTAGCTTTGAATACATTAAAGAAATACTCACTCGGACAACGTCCATCGTATAGTACCTCTACTTTATATTCACCAGCATCTGTTACATTATAAGTAAGGGCCGTACTAACTTCATTCCAAGTACAACTCGTATTTTTATTAGCACATCCTGCAGTAGTTTCATCAGGACATGAAGTTTCGTCAAGTTTAAACCAACGTACGGTAGTTCCCGAACCAGGTGTAATTGGTAGATTAATACTTCTAGATCCTCCCACACCACATAAATACATTTCTGCCAAATCGCTACCATCACTAGGACAGGTCAGCATTCTGTCAGCGAAAGGAATTAATGGGTTAGGTTGTGTAGTATAAGGAATTACATTAATGGTTTCCGTTGCATTGATACAACCTACAGGAGCTACTTTGTTAACGGTATACGTTCCCGTTGCGTTTACTGTTATTGATTGTGTATTTCCAATTACTGTTCCTGCACCATTACGCCATTCATATGATGCAAATCCAGCTCCCGCTGTTAGTGTAATACTAGAACCACATAATACTTCATCACGGGTAAAAGTACAACCAGAAGTATCTGCTAAGAAATTAGAGGTACCTACAATACCAAAATTACAGGCGTCTAACCCGGCAAAACTCGGTTCATTTATTTTTCTAGGCAGTCCACCTCGGTCACTATCGTAATTGGCAAAAGCCTGATTTTGTACTACATTTGAACATACATCTCTTAAATCATTACAGGTAGCTGCTACTTTTACTTTAAAACGGATATTGTATTTAGCGCCATTTTCCTGAACCATACTGTCAGGAATCTGAATTGTCAATCGTCCTCTAAATCCATTAGCTAATGACGGAGCAACATACGTTGCGTTACTCGCAGGAATTCCTGCTGGTAACTGAAGATCTCCAGCTACTAAGTCAACATTTTTAGGCAGAAGATCTACGATTTCAGCATTCAATGCGTTGTCAGTTCCTACGTTTTGGAAACTAATATTATACCACAGTTCACTTCCTAATGCTACTGTTTGCCCTGATAAATCATTTCCTGCACCATCGTCAATCGTTTTAATCAACTGTAATTCAGGTTCAATAATTTCTACAGACAGCGCATTTAAAAACGGCCAGTACACATCTCCTCCCGTTGTAAAACGAATATTTGCAGAGGTATCACCATTTCCTATAATACTATTACTTGGATTATTTAGAACTACATGATCCATATCAAACCCTAAAGTATTGGTACTTTGAGGATTTCTTGTAGTCGTATGATTATTATTTCGGGTAATACTTCCGTTAAAAAAGTTATTTGCTGGATTCACAGCATTGGAGATATCTTCATAAGTTCCCACCTTATTACGAATCTGGAAACGATCACCAGAAATATATCCGTCTCCTTCAAGGGTCGCGGCCATAATTTCTGCACGTACTGGACCTGCAGGAATGGTTTTGAATCCAGAATAGCTGATATCTTGACTCGAACTACCATTAACAGAAACAAAACCATCAAAAATAGAAATATTCTTACTTGATTCGTTTTGATTTTCATAGATAATTACCAAGGTCCAACCTGCGGATCCCCCAATACCGCGAAGATTGTCAATACCTCTAGCACCTTTTACATTGGCTACGTAATAATTACCATTGGCGTTTGCCTGACCCGCAACCATAGCGGTAACATCCTTGAAACAAACATAAGCACCATCACTGTTATTATCATAGACTTCTTTGTCAGCAGTAACTGTGCTCGCTGTTAAATCCACATAATTTGCATTCCCTGGGATCTTGAATTTAATACTTCTCAATGCAACTGCATCACGCGCCGTCTGAGTCGCAAAATCTTCATAGGGATATACTCCTGCCCAATACAATCCCGCAAAAACCACACGAGAACAGTTCGGCAACGCTAAAGTAGATCTACTCGAAGAAAATGTCGATCCACTACCAGGAATTCCGTCTGCATTATCAATATCAATATACTGCATGTTGGCCTGTCCATTATTCAATGTATTAATATTTGAATAATAATGACGATTACATGCATCTGTACTCCTCCTATAATACCTAGTTGGTGATGAAGGGTGGCTGTCATTGGCATCTAAACTTCCTGCTGCGGTATATACATAATCCCAATACCAATCACCACAATTATCGAGTTGCCATTGAGCAGAAGAGCTTCTCCTGTATATAGTGGTATACTCACGGTTCATGATATTATTGGCTATGAATGTCATATTTCCTCGGACATTCAAACCTCCGGCACCTAATCGCTGGGTAAATGGGACGTCTGGTCTTGATTTAACAAGGCTCTCTTTGTATTCAATCTTTTTGTCTGGGTCTCCTTTAACACGGTTTTCAAGACTTTTGTCTTGTGCCAACGCATTAAAAGTATACAAGCATAAAGCAATACTAACTAATAGTAATCTTTTCATGGGGTAAGGGGAAAATTAATGTTGTACTAGTTCTTACTTCTAATTTATTTAATATTTATGATAGATTTTCTGTCATAATAGGAACCATTAAGGTTGTTGTTGTACATCTTAATCGCTTCACTTCGGTCATTTGTTTTAAAAATATATACATGTCTATATCCTGTTGCTGGATCTATATAAAAATTTGCGTCAATATTATCTGCTCTCAATTCGTCAATCATACGATCGGCAAAGGCCTTTTTAGAGAATACATTTACTCGTAAATAATATCCTTCTTCCATAGCTCCTTGCTTTTTCATCGGATACACTTTTGCTGGTGGCTGTTTTTTAGGCTCTTGGTAACTCTCACCACTTCCGCCTAAGGTAATTTTCATTACAAACACAGCTTCTTTGTATCCTTTATCCTTCGAAAGTTTTAACGGATCATCATCGCCACCTTCAAAAATCTTCTTTTCTTTAAACTCATCGGTCATCTCTTCAGCATCTTCTTTCTTAGCAAACCTATCGAAGTATACATAATAGTATTCAGTAGCTGGATCGTACACGTATTTTGCTTCTATTTCTTCTTTTTCAAACTTGCGCTTCTTTTCTTCGATATAAGCTTCTACGTTTTCCTTGCTCTTAAATTGATTCGCAGCCACGTAGTACATGGTTCCACCTCCACCAGAACGCGTAATTGTCGCCTGACGCCAAGGAGCATTATTTCTCCTTCTAAGTGAAGTATCTTTTTCCTCAGGACCAGTGGTAGTGGCTGAATCACGAGGTGTTGTAACCGACGTTTTCACTTTTGGTGGTTGATTTTTAAGAATTCTTAAAATCTCGTCGATTTTTTCATTCAGAATTCTAATTGAATCGTGTGCTTGCTCTATTTCAATTGATAGATTCGCGCGTTCTTTATTTCTGTATTCCTTTTTAGGCTGGCGTTGCGGTAACTTTACACTTACCGTTCCTTGTGGCCTTCTAGAAGGTACTCTTCTCGTAAATGATTTGGCTCCAAAATTATAGAGCAATCCAATTTCGTTGGTCGATGCAAAATCGCCTTTCTCATAAGAGAATCCAATCGATAATCTATCTGATAAATTCACCCCTAAACCTGCTGACAAACCGTATTGCTTATCATATCCTGCTTTAATCCATCCAGCTTTTGGTAAATCTAAAATGGCGTTACCTCCAAAACCAAAACTACCCGAACCAGGTTTTCTGGCTTGGGCTAACACTCGTAAATCGGCTCCTTCAAAAATACCACTCGCATAGGTAAATTCATGTGAATACATGGCGTGGGCTGAAAAGGTTTTTTTCCCGAAATCCGTTGCCATCTTATTTTCTTTCAAATTATAATCTAAGAGGTTTTCAAAAAACAATCCTACATCAAACTTCCCAAAAGAAACCGTTACTGCAGGTTGAAAATTAATAATCGGAATATCTTGAAAATTACTAACTGCCGGATCGGGCACTTGTGAATTCACTTTTAGTCCATCGGCACTTCTTCGACTGTACAACACATTGAACCCAAAGGTTAAATCCATTTCTTCGCTCAACTGAATACGCTGTGCATAATTTGCTATGGCTCCAAAATCTTTAAAAACTCCAACTTCCTGTTGATAGATTGCCAATCCTGCCCCTACATTTTCTCTCATTTTACCAGAGTAACTCAGCATATATAACTTAGGAGAATCCTCAAATTCCACAAAACTATTACGCACGATAGCACTGATTGAAGTTTTATTTTCACGCAAAGCCGAAAACGTCGGTACGGTCAAAAAACGGTTAAACTTCATAAAATTACGAGATGTAAAGCTATTATATACCTCCCCACTACCAGACCCTTGTGCATACACACAAGTGCTTAGTATTAATAATAGACAAAACGTACATTTTCTTATCATATCCCTTCTTAATCTATAACTGAGATGCTTCCTGATTTAACTAATTTATCATCTCGTATAATTTGATAATAAAATATTCTTTGATTACCCAAACTTTCACTTGGCCAATCGTTTTTATACTCTGTAGTACTCAACACCTGAACACCATTCGAATCGTAAATTGCGATACGAACAGAAGGTTGAAAAGCGTAACGATTTGATAATTGCCAGGTATCATTGATACCATCAACGGTATTGGGGGAAACAATATTCGGCACAATTATCTGATCATCTTGCTCTACTACTTCAATCGTTTTTCTTACTTCACAACTATCAACGGTTGCTACTAAAATATATTTTCCAACCTTATTAACTTGTAAGGTTGCTGTTGTTGACAATACTGCTCCCGTAGCTTCATCTAACCATTGGTACGAGTTAGCTCCACTTGCCGTAATGTTTGTTGCTTGCCCTTGCACGAGCACTACTTTTACTGATGGCGTCACCTTGACAGCGGAATCATCAAAAGGCACTACTTTAATCGGCGTAAGGTCCTTTGTACATCCAAAGCCTGAAATCTGCAATGTATACTCTCCTGTAGCGTTAACATTTAAAGTTTTCGGATCCGGAACGGTAATTTCCGTCCCATCTTTAAACCACTTATAGGTGAATCCGGCAACAATATCAGAGACCGTGTACACAATACTTCCTCCCGAACACAGGGAATTAGAACCTGTTGAAGAGGAAATTGTCGGATCCGCTATGGTTAATTTAACATCTCGAGGATTGGACTTCATCCCAGTTAAGGTCGGTCCTGCAGACACTACTAATTCATAAGAACCATTTTCGGTATAAGAAGTCACATCTAATTCATTAGTTGTAAAAGGCCCAGCAGAAGCACCATCCTTTAACCAACTGTAGGTCAAGACACTTAACTGTTGTGTTGTCAAATCATATTCAACTCCATCTGCACCCTGCGCCTTAATACCAACGGTTAACAAACGCGTTCGATCGACAGCACATTCCTTGTAATCATTAGCTCTTCGAATTGTAGGTATTAATTTTTTGGTTTCAACCAACACAAAACGATCTGAATCTTTGGTAAACGCACAGGCTCCTGAACCGTCAATGACACGTACGAAATACTCTCCATGCCCAGGTGACAATACCGAAATAGTATTCCCAGCTCCTATATTAATACGTTGCGGAGTTCCTGTAGCATCTAGCTTGTACCATTCGTAGGTATAACTCCCTGGAGGAGTAACCTCAACCTTTAATTGACGCGTTTCTCCTGGCACCCAAACTGTTTTTGTATAATTCTCTTGTTCAACGGTAAACGTGGCTGCAGTCTTTTGCTTAAGCTTTACATCTTGACTACGAGCAGTACAAGAAGGATTCCCAGCAACAGCTGGGGTCTCTACTTCCAATCGGTAGATTCCGAACTGCCCTGTATTTGGAGTCGTATAGCTCCCTGTATTTGAAGTATCTACCAACTTACCATCCTTATACCACTTATACGTCAATTTGGTATTTACATGATCTGCTTTAAACGTATGGGTGTCTCCTCCACATATACTCACCTCGGACACTCCCTTTTCAATCTGGGCTTTTGCTCCATCAATTCTAAATAAAGAAGATACGGTAGAAACCCTTCTACCACAAGTTCCGTAGAAAACCTCAACAGTGTATGCCCCTTCTTGAGTAACCGTCAAATTAGGCTGGCTGGTAGTTTGTAAAAAACTTCCATTCAAAGACCATCTATACTCTGCTACAGTATTTGTATTAAGTACCATTTGAGCACTCCCTCCACTTCCACAGAGATAAACATCACTAAAATTATTGAGTACCAATTGACCACTAGGAATATCGTAGGCAGAGAAGGGATCAGACGGCGGCCCTGTCATGGCAGGTGATGTTGATCTTACTCTTACGCGATATCCTGTTCCGTACGAACCTGCAGGAATTCTGATAGTCGCGGGAATTTTTCCAAAATTCGTATTTTGACCAGTTACCAACCCGACATCAGTAGCACCTGAAAAATCACCAGAAGCGTCTGAAATCTCCAAAATAAATCTATTGGCGTTATCAAAAGGCGTCGTTGTAAATCGGAATGTAAAATTAAAATCGATGGTAGTCCCACAAACTGAAGGTGTTGCACTAGGCAACTCAGGTTTCAACAACACTTGCGAAACCGAGGTTAAGGGGATACATAGCAACCACGCTACTAAAAGTATGTTAAGCCTTTTAGCTATAATTTTACTCATCTAAGGAATTCTTTAGGGGTAGGCAAAGGTACATATAGTTTTCAAAAAGCAAAATTATATGGACAGTTTTACCTCGTGAAAGGTAAAAAAAAATGTCGACTTTAACAAGAAAAGATAATTACAATGAAATAATCAATAATTTTTACGTTTTTTGTAGTAACGTAGATTTTTATTTGTGAAGAAGAGTATTATAGTAATAGTAGTAGGCTTGTTCAGTTGCTCCTTGTGGAGCCAAACTGGAGGTGAATCTGTATACAGTTTTTTAAATACCCCGAGCTATGCTCGACAAATTGCCTTAGGTGGTAAAACCCTTACCCTTATTGACGATGTAAACCAACCTACTTGGAATCCTGCGACTATCAGCAACGCTTTACACCAACAACTCGCCGTCAATTATACGAGTTACTTGGCCGGTATCCATATGGGTTCCGTCTCTTATGCCTATGAAATAAATAAGCATGTTGAAACCCTTCACGCCAATATTAAGTATATTAACTACGGAACCCTCATTAGGGCTGACGAAGAAGGTAAAGAACTAGGTACATTTAACGCCAATGACATTGCCCTGTCTATTGGATATGCCCGTAACATTCCACGTAGTGACTTTTATTACGGAGCCAACATTAAACTTATTTACAGTGCCATCGATAATTTTTCATCCACAGGGATTGCCCTCGATGTAGGACTTAGCTATTACAGTGCCGACCACCCTTTTACTTTTGCTTTGGTGGCACGAAATATAGGTACTCAGATCAGTAGTTTTAACGGTACTCGAGAAAAACTACCATTTGAGGTTGCCTTAGGTGCTTCGTACAAACTGGAACGCGTTCCTTTACGCTGGTACTTGACGCTCGACAACCTTCAAAAATGGCAAGTCGGTATCGCTAACCCCTCCAATGCAACTACCGATTTGGAAGGAAACACTACTCAGGAATCTGTTTCTTTCCTCAACAATGCCTTCCGACACGTTATCATCGGTGCTGAACTATTTCCGGACAGCGCTATTAACTTACGTGTAGGATATAATTTCAGAAGAAGTCAGGAACTTAAATTACAAAATGTACGTTCTTTTGGTGGGCTTTCCTTTGGCTTTGGACTCAAAATGAACAAGGTTAAACTCAACTACGCCTACTCTAAGTTCCACGCCGCAAGTAATGTAAGCACCTTTAGTCTACAAATAGATTTAGACAAAAGAATCCGAGGAAAAGAACCAACGAGATATTAGTTCATAGGTAAATATACTCATGCTAAATATTTAAAGTTGATCATCGACAAGACACTATCAATTTATACGTGTTGAGAAGCTATAGTGTACAAACCATCAACAATACATAAACCAACAACTGACAGTAAAATTTCTGTACGAAGTACTACTACCATTCCAGTATACGACATTCCTGCCGGACAATACATACTGAGAGTTAGCACGAACTACGGAGTTCTAACGAAGCTGTTTGTAAAACTATACTACCGAGCACTCATCGTACTATCAAGGCAATTGTTTTTATTAACAATTGCCTTTTTTTCTATTGCATCCCCTATCTTTGCGCCCGATAAGTAGAACCCATGACAAAGAAAATTACCATAGCCATCGATGGCTTTTCATCTACAGGAAAGAGTACAATCGCAAAACAACTTGCGAAAAAACTCGCTTATATCTACGTAGATACAGGTGCCATGTACAGGGCAGTGACCCTTTATGCCATGCAACAGCAGTATATTTCAAAAGAACAGTTTAATAAAGAAGCTTTAATTGCCGATTTGAACAACATAGAACTCAGCTTTACATTTAACGAAGACCTAGGTTTTGCGGAAATGTATTTGAATGGTAGCAATGTTGAAAAAGACATTCGTACTATCGAAGTTTCTAGCTTTGTAAGCCAGGTAGCTGCTGTATCAGCAGTGCGTAAAAAGCTCGTTCGTGAACAACAATTGATGGGCGCTAACAAAGGAATTGTGATGGATGGTAGAGATATCGGTACCGTGGTATTTCCGGATGCAGAACTCAAACTTTTTATGACTGCTTCGGCCGACAAAAGAGCCACGCGACGCTATAAAGAACTATTAGATCGCGGAGATAACGTAAAGTTTGATGAAATTTTACACAATGTACAAGAACGAGATCGCATCGATTCAACCCGTGACGATTCGCCGCTAGTGCAAGCTGCTGACGCCATAGAGTTTGATAATTCTGATATGGGACTAGAAGAGCAATTTGAACGTATTATGAGTCTTGTAAACGATAGGTTGGCATAACTACTCGTGCTGAAAATTTCGTATTCCATACTTTTTACAAGAAAAAATAAAATACGCGATTCTCAGAAGCATTAAACTGCCTCAACTACATCACAAGACATTTATTTCAAAATACTTACGTAAGATAAATACTCTTTTTGTACATCCACCTTTTGAACGAGGATTTCACAAAAATAAAAAAGCACCTAAAGTTAGGTGCTTTTACGTTTTAAATATCTTGCTGTGTCGAATTTCTGGAATAACTACGCCACTTTTCTAAGCAGTTGGTAATATCCTCTGGAATTTCTGAATTGAACTGCAAAAACTCTCCTGTTTTCGGATGCGTGAATCCTAGAGTTTTCGCATGCAGCGCCTGACGCGGTAATACTTTAAAACAATTGTCCACAAATTGTTTGTATTTAGAAAACGTCGTTCCCTTCAAAATTAAATCACCTCCATAGCGTTCATCATTAAACAAGGTATGTCCTATGTATTTAAAATGAGCACGAATTTGATGTGTACGTCCTGTTTCTAATTTACATTGCACCAAAGTAACGTAATTGAAACGTTCAATAACCTTGTAGTGCGTTACCGCTGGCTTTCCGTATTCACCATCAGGAAATACCGCCATCTGCATTCGATCTTTTAAACTGCGTCCGATATGCCCAGTGATGGTTCCTTCATCTTGTTCCACACTTCCCCAAACCAACGCATAGTACAAACGCTCCGTTGTACGATCAAAAAACTGCTTTGATAAATGCGCCATGGCAAATTCAGTTTTTGCGACCACCAAAAGCCCACTAGTATCCTTGTCGATACGATGCACTAGCCCCGGACGGTCACTACTGTTATTCGGGAGATTTTCGATATGATGGATCAATCCATTTACCAAAGTTCCAGAGTAATTCCCATGTCCAGGATGTACTACCATCCCAGGCGGTTTGTTCACCACAATTACTTCGTCATCCTCATATACTATATCGAGTGGAATGTCTTGAGCCACCAACAAATTTTCGTGAGGTGGATACGACAGCACCACACGAACAACATCGTTTGGTTTTACCTTATAATTCGACTTCACCACAGTGTCATTAACTAAAATGTTCCCTGCTTTTGCCGCCTGTTGAATTTTGTTTCTAGTTGCGTTTTCAATAAAATTCATTAAAAACTTATCGACGCGCAAAGGGTCTTGCCCTTCGGTTGCCACAAAACGATGGTGTTCGTACAACTCCTCGTTTTCTAGTTCATTTGTGTTTCCTTCCTGCATCTGCTATGATTAATTTCCTCCGTTACCGTCACCTAACACCAAATTAATGGTTGTTTGTTTAGGTAGTTTGGTTCCAGGAGCTATCGTATTTCCATTGTATTTCAATCCGCGAACTACATTTTTTCCTAGGTCTTTTACCCACGTTACTTGTGTTCCTACTTTAAATCCTATAGAACGTAAATGCGTAGTAGCCTGACGTCTTGTTCTACCATTTAAATCGGGTACTTCAACATCTCTGTATTTTGACGGATTTAAGGTCAAATATATCTTTCGACGCTCTTTTACAAAATCTCCCGGTTCAGGATTTTGTTCAATCACTGACTTTTTTGGATACGTAGGATTAAAACTAGCACTATCGATTACTTTGTAATCTAGGTCTGCAGCCGCTAAAATACGCTCGACTTCATCGAGGGTCTTTTTCGACAAATCCGGTACCTCAATTTTTTGTCCGTGATTTGTAGTCACACCTAACCACCAACGTAAACCAAATACCAACAGTAGTATACCGACGATAGCGATTCCTATTTGTTTTAAAAATACCTTACTCTTCAAAAATTGAACGATTCCTTTCATATTAGCTTAAATTATCTGTGCCTTTTTTTAAAGCAGCACAAAGTTACTGTAAAAATAGCAGAATTAATTAAATCCACTATCGATTTTCCCAGTTCTCCTTACAAGGCATTTTGCCACTGCGTGTTCTAGACGAATCTTTCTACTCCTAGATAAAGTAAGGAGTTTTTTTGGTAAGTTTGTATCCTAGGGAACTAATTGCCCCTTGTAAACAAAATGAAAAACACCATCGCTATAGTCATGGGTGGCTATTCATCAGAAGTAGCTATATCCCTTCAAAGTGGAGCTGTAGTATACAAACATCTCAATAAAGATCACTACCGAGTATTTAGAGTACACATACTACCCGACCGTTGGGTAGCTTTGGACGCTGAAGCCAATGAATACCCTATTGACAAAAACGATTTTTCCTTTATCATCAATAAGGAGAAAATTACCGTGGACTGTGTATTCAATGCCATTCACGGTGCCCCAGGTGAAAACGGTGCACTCCTGGCCTATTTCGATTTGATCAATATACCTCATAGCTCTGCACCCTTTTACCAAATGGCCTTAACTTTTAACAAAAGGGATACCCTCAGTGTTGTAAGGCAGTACGGTGTTCCGACCGCTACTTCGGTATACCTCAACCAAGGAGACCCTATTGACGAAGTTGCGATCATCGAAAAAGTTGGACTCCCTTGTTTTGTAAAACCCAACAATGCAGGTTCTAGTTTTGGAATTTCTAAAGTCGCTAAAATGGAAGAGTTGTTAACCGCCATAGAACACGCGTACAAAGAAGACAATGAAATTTTAATAGAGAGCTTTTTAAATGGAACAGAAGTTTCGGTGGGTGTCATTGAATACAAAGGAGAAGTTGTAGTCTTACCGATTACCGAAATCGTATCGGAAAACGACTTTTTCGACTACGAAGCAAAATACCTAGGGAAATCTCAAGAAATCACACCTGCTCGCCTGAGTAAAACACAAGAAGAAAACGTTCGTGCCTTGGCAAAACGCGTCTACGAAATTTTAAATATGAGCGGATTTTCGCGCTCAGAATACATCTTTGTAAATGACGTACCTCATTTTTTAGAAATGAATACCGTGCCAGGAATGACTGAAGCCAGTATTCTACCTCAACAAGCAAACGAATACGGTATTTCTCTTTCTGAGTTATTTGCAAATGCCATAGAGCAAGCCCTACAAAAAACAACACAAAACTAACTATCACGTATGAAAAGAGCTATTTTTCCGGGGTCATTTGACCCCATCACCTTAGGTCATGTTGACATCATCGAAAGAGGTGTTACCCTATTTGACGAATTAGTCATTGCCATCGGTGTTAACGCAGATAAAAAATACAGTTTTTCACTCGAAGAACGCAAGCGGTTTATTGAAGAAACCTTTAAAAATGAGCCCAAAATAAAAGTTGTTACCTACAGCGGATTAACGGTAAATTTTTGTAAAGAGATCGATGCTCAATTTATATTGAGAGGACTCAGAAATCCAGCTGACTTTGAATTTGAAAAGGCTATTGCACACACCAATAGAAAACTCTCAGAAATAGAAACCGTATTTTTACTCACCTCTTCTGGTAAGAGTTACATCTCCTCATCCATCGTTCGAGATGTTATCAGAAACAACGGTGATTATACAGGGCTTGTACCCGATGCAGTAAGAATCTAAGCCATGAAAAAACTACTATTTCTCATCGGTATTTGTGCTGCCTGTGTCACGCCACCTCCTACCCAGGAAACCAGCGATCTTACGACCCTTTTTGAACGCTCAAAAGGAACGGAAACACCTACCTATAGCGAAGTAATTTCGTACTATCAGAAACTGGCCGACCACTCTAAGAAAATTTCACTCTTTGAAATGGGAAGCACAGATGCTGGTCGTCCTTTGCATTTAGCAGTGTACAACCCCGAAGGACCTACCAAACTTTCCGATATTCACAAAAGTAAAAAGGTTCGATTTCTCATTAATAACGGAATACATCCAGGTGAATCGGACGGTATCGATGCGTCCATGTTGTTGTTGAGAGATTTGATACAAAACGATTCTCTGCAACACGCCTATAGCAACAGCTTATTATGTGTGATTCCTATTTACAATATCGGGGGAGCTTTACAACGAAACTCTCATACCAGAGCGAATCAAAATGGTCCTAAAGAATACGGATTTCGTGGCAATGCGCGAAATTATGATCTGAACCGCGACTTTATTAAAGCAGACACTAAAAATGCTGCTTCCTTCGCTAAAATCTTTCATCTAGTAGCACCGGATATTTTCATCGATAATCACGTAAGCAATGGCGCCGATTATCAATACGCTATTACTCATTTATTCACCCAGCATAATAAATTGGGTAGCTCTTTAGGAAACTACCTCGAACAAACGGTTCGTCCGAACTTAGAGGCCCGGTTAGCGAAGAAAGGCATCCCCATTACCCCTTATGTCAATGTATGGGGAAGCACTCCTAAAAAAGGTTGGTCACAATTCTTCGATTCACCACGCTACTCTACCGGATATACTAGCTTGTTCCACACTTTAGGAATGATGGTTGAAACCCATATGCTTAAACCCTACCAGCTTCGCGTTACGCAAACCTATGAACTCATGGGAAGCATGTTAGCCATTGCTCAACAAGAACAATCAAAAATTAAAGACTTACGCAAACAAGCCGAGCACTATTGGTTGGGGCAAAAAAAGTACCCAATTCATTATCAGGTAAACAAAGAAACTCCAAGTGCACTGACTTTTAAAGGATATGAAGGTAAGTATGTTCCGAGTAAAGTTACCACCGGCCAGCGATTGTTTTACGACCGTTACAAACCCTATACCGAAACGGTTAATTATTACAATACTTTTGAACCCACCAAGTACGTGGAAATTCCGAAAGCCTATGTACTAAAATCAGGATGGAATAAGGTAGTAGCACAATTGAAAAATAACCAAATTCAATTTAGGACCTTTACAAAAGATACTGTGATGACTGCTGCTGCTTTGCGCATTGAAAACTTCGAAACACGCACCATGCCTTACGAAGGACATTACTTACATTATGGGACTCAAATTTCGACAACTGAAAAGACTTTCCAATTTAAAAAAGGAGACCTTTATATCCCTACTCAACAAATTGGTATACGCTACCTCCTTGAAACCCTAGAACCGGCCGCAACGGACTCTTTTTTTAACTGGAATTATTTTGATACCGTACTCCAACGCAAAGAAGGATTTTCGGCTTATGTTTTTGAAGATATTGCTGAAAAACTACTCGCAGAAGATGAGGAATTACAAATGGCTTTCCGAAAAAAAATGACGGAGGATGCCGATTTTGCGCACAGTCCTTATGCCCAATTAGATTATATATACAAAAATAGCCCTCATTACGAACCCACTCACATGACCTTGCCTATTTTTAAAATACACTAGTCCGCAAGAAAAGTATCTCATATAAAAAAGCTCGTTTCTTTGAAACGAGCTTTTTTATATATCTTATGAATCCACTGCTTACTTACCTTCAGCAGCTCTCTTAGCTTCTCTCTTTAATTTTATATTTTCCCAGATAGTTCCACCAATCCAGTAAGGAACTACAAATGTTAATAAGAAAATTAACAGCCAAAAACCAGCTGTAAAAATGAACATGAATAAAACTAAACCTGAGAATTCCGAAAAATCTAACATCTGTATTTTATTAATATAAGTTACGAGCCACAAAATTAAAACTATTTTTCTGATCATCCAATAAAATCTGACAAAAATCAACAAGTAAACGTTTAAGAATTTGTAATTTTGAGCATCATTAATTTTTAGTATTTTAAATTCATTCAAAATGAAGTACAGAATTGAGAAAGACACTATGGGACAGGTAGAAGTACCTGCTGATAAATATTGGGGAGCTCAAACAGAGCGTTCACGAAATAATTTTAAGATTGGACCAGCAGGTTCGATGCCTTTAGAGGTAGTATACGGATTTGCCTACCTTAAGAAAGCTGCTGCTTTTGCCAACTGCGAATTAGGAGTATTGGCTGAGGAAAAGAAAAATTTAATCGGTCAAGTATGTGACGAGATTTTAGCTGGTAAGCACGATGACCAATTTCCATTGGTTATTTGGCAAACGGGTTCAGGTACTCAATCAAACATGAATGTTAATGAAGTTATCGCTAATCGCGCACACGAAATTGCCGGAAAGGTAATTGGTGAGGGTGAAAAAACGATTCAACCGAACGATGATGTAAACAAATCTCAATCGTCAAACGATACTTTCCCTACGGGAATGCACATTGCTGCTTACAAAAAAATAGTAGAGGTTACTATTCCTGGTGTAGAGCAATTACGCGACACTTTACAAGCCAAATCAGAAGCATTTAAAGATGTTGTAAAAATTGGACGTACCCATTTAATGGATGCTACTCCACTTACCTTGGGACAAGAATTTTCAGGATATGTGGCGCAGTTAAACTTTGGATTAAAAGCCTTAAAAAACACCTTAGAACACTTAGCACAATTGGCACTTGGTGGAACTGCGGTGGGAACTGGATTAAACACCCCTAAGGGATACGATGTTTTGGTAGCAAAGTACATTGCTGAATTTACCGAACTTCCATTTGTTACTGCTGAAAATAAATTCGAAGCATTAGCAGCTCACGATGCCTTAGTAGAAACTCATGGAGCTTTAAAACAATTAGCAGTTTCTTTGAATAAAATTGCCAATGACATTCGATTGATGGCTTCAGGTCCTCGATCAGGAATTGGTGAATTAATCATTCCTGCAAATGAGCCAGGATCTTCTATCATGCCTGGAAAGGTAAACCCAACGCAAGCAGAGGCTATCACTATGGTTTGTGCACAGGTAATGGGTAATGATGTTGCGGTAACTGTTGGAGGAACACAAGGACACTACGAATTAAACGTATTTAAACCTGTGATGGCTGCCAACGTATTGCAATCTGCACAACTTATCGGAGATGCTTGTGTTTCTTTCGAAGCGAACTGTGCGGCAGGTATTGAACCTAACCACACCAGAATTAACGAACTCTTAAACAACTCATTAATGTTGGTTACTGCTTTAAACACCAAAATCGGTTATTACAAAGCAGCTGAAATAGCAAATACTGCGCACGCCAATGGTACTACCTTAAAAGAAGAAGCTATTAATTTAGGCTATGTTACTGCCGAGCAGTACGACGAGTGGGTAAAACCAGAAGATATGACTGGAAGCTTAAAATAAGCACCAACCTTATAACCCATTAAAAAAGAGAGTTTTCGAACTCTCTTTTTTTTGTACCTATTCTCACCTCTTCATACTTTTCTAAGAACAAGTCATCCATTTCTAAAAAAACTCGTATTTTTACGGGCTTTTTTATTTATAAAAACCCAAAAAAATGAACAAACACGAAGCGTATATGAGTGAAGCTGTCAAAGCAGCTTTAAGAGGAATGCAAAATAATGAAGGAGGTCCTTTCGGTTGTATTATTGTAAAAGATGGAGAAATTGTTGGTCGTGGAAACAACAAAGTAACTTCTACCAATGATCCTACTGCGCACGCAGAGGTAACAGCTATTAGAGATGCTTGTAAAAACTTAGGTTCTTTTCAATTAGACGGTTGCATCGTTTATACTTCTTGTGAACCTTGCCCTATGTGTTTAGGTGCTATTTATTGGGCTCGTCCGGATAAAGTTTTCTACGGAAGTAATCAAGTAGACGCTGCCAACATCGGGTTTGATGATGAATTTATTTATAAAGAAATTCCATTGCCTTATGAAAAGAGAAGTATCCCATTCGAACAAGTTGGTAGAGAAATCGCATTGGAGCCATTTCAGAAATGGTCTGAGAAAGATGACAAAATAGAATATTAATATTCAAAACAGCCCTCAGTTTTTTTAAGCTAAGGGCTGTTCTTTTTTACTTCATTTGCATTTTCTCCTGAATAACTTTTAACTTTTCAATTTCTCTGTCACTTACTTGCTCCCTGCTCAAGGCATACGAATTAAAGACGTGACTAATATACATGGGTGATCGGATATCGGAATCCTGAAAACTTTCTGAATTGTGACATGAAAAACAATTCGCAAGCGTTGAAGCATTGATGTCTCCTAAACTAGACTTAAACGTTTGTGTAAACGTTTCCATGGTGACATTCGCACAGTTTAAAGACCCTCTTGCAAAAGAACCTGGAGTTGCATTTTTGATATTTCCACCTAGTGAGTCAACCACAAACAATTGGCGTTCTTTCGACGTTTTATCTGTATTGATCCATATAGATCCATTGTAGAAATAGTTATTCCAAACATCGGTCAAATTATCCGCTACGCAGGCATTGATATCTTGGATGTTCTTAAAATTTGTTTTTCCGTCTTGTGAGGTTTCCATAAATTCACCACCGACATCACGAGGAACCCCATAGGCAAAAAGATCGTATACTTTTGAAGGTACTACCCCACTTTGCGTTGTTCTATTCCATTTAATTCCGTCAATGGTATTGATATTTCCTTTCGCAAATAGCAACTTATCAGTAGCAGCTGTAGCTCCTTCTACTTCCCCATCAGATCTTTTATTCCAACTAAAATTAGGAGCCATATCGCGATGCTCAAAAGTTGCCCAAATAAATTCTGGGTGATTTTCTACTATTCCGACCACGTGCATCCCTAACATCGCTACTGACACTCCTTCATTACCTTCATTTAAACCTGTTGCATCCGGAAAATGCGCTTTTGTTATAAAGTAATTTTTGCGATTTTCCTCCTTAATGGCCTCCACAGGTACCCATGATACTTTTAGCTCAAAACTCCCGACAGGAAATGCCTTGTTCTTTAAACTAGTAATTTTTCCTGCCACCAGATCGTCCATAGCTGTTACCGCTGCGTTGAGCATAGTGCTGTTCATATGAATGGAATAATAGACTGTTTGTGAGTTTCCTGTGGCACTGTAAGCTTTATTCGTATGTAAAACGGCCTGTTCAAACCCGGCTTGTTCCGTATCAGTTAACACCAATTGAACACCCTTTGGGACTGCTACCGTATCCATTGAAGCATCGACCTGTAAAATAGTAGGATCAGCCAAAAAAAGCGGTAAGGTCCCTTGAGACTGTGGAATCGGCTTGGTCAACCATAAGAACTTTTGCCATGACCAACGATGAAACAAAATATTCGAAGTTGTGTCACGGGCAAATAAACTGTTAGGTCCCTCAGCAGGTGCCTTTGTAGAAGCATGAGGAAACCAGGTTGTATCGCAAGCCGTTTGTGTGTTCGTCTTTACATTCTGGTAGTGGTCGGTTGCAGCGACCGGCTGTTCTTTTTTGTTTTTGCACGAGGTTGCAAACACCAGGCTCAATATCAATAAAGAGCCAAGCCAAGTTTGTTGGTTTAATTTCATGATTAGTTAGTTTTTGATATTTCTAAGGTCTCGAATTTCTTCCTGCCTCATAAAAAAAATGTCACGAAACTTGATTTTTCGGTTACAAAACCTCCTATCGAGTCCTCGACCTTCAAAAACCGATTTGCGATACCTCAATATTTAGTATCTTTACTTTACTGATTACACCTTACTGTCTATGATAAGCCTTGAAAATGATATCCTAAAAGTACAAATCAACACTCACGGTGCGGAGTTATGCGCTATTTACCATAAAAAAACGCAATTAGAATACCTCTGGAATGGAAACCCCACTTACTGGAAAAGACATGCTCCCGTATTGTTCCCAATCGTCGGAAAGCTAAAGGAAAATCAGTGTGTTATTGATGGTAAAACCTATGAAATGAATCAACATGGTTTTGCTCGAGACATGGAGTTTAGGGTAGTGGAACAGGAAACTCATAAAGCAGTTTTGGCCTTAGACGCCAATGAAGAAAGTTTGATAAAGTACCCATTTCTATTCTCACTTCGCCTTGAATATGAGTTGTACGACGACAAAATCATAACGAGCTATGAAGTCCTAAATAAAAACAGTACTGCCATGCCATTTTCAATAGGCGCACATCCTGCTTTTAATTGCCCTTTGGTTCCCGGTACTCAATTTGAAGATTACCACCTCTGTTTTGAACGTGAAGAAGTAGTTCGTAAATACGATTTAGACAAGGCTACAGGCACCGTAAAACCTACACCTACGAAGGTTAGTATTCCGAAAAAAATCCCGTTAAATCAGCGCTTATTTGAAAACGATGCTCTAATTTTTGAAAATGTCAAATCTAAAAGTTTCAAACTAGCTTCTAAGCTGCATGAGCACGGTCTTGAAATGACCTTTGATCAATGGCAATACATGGCCTTTTGGTCCCCAGTAACGGGTGCGCCATTTATCTGTTTTGAACCTTGGATGGGAATTGCAGATACCACAGATCACAACGGGCAATTTATCGAGAAAATGGGGATGCTTCATTTAGCACCTAATGCCGCGTATAACAACGCATTTACACTTCGTTTTTACTAGTGCTTCTCCAAAGCTTTTTCCAAGCATTTTGAACGTTGAATTTTATGCGTTTCAGTTTCTATAAACTTCGGTAAGACGAAGACCTCTTTTGGAATTTCATAGCGGTTCATCGTTGTGATCAAAGCGAGGTTTTTTAATATTTCTCGCCCCGTTGTAAAGGATACGCCTTCGAGTAGAAGCACCAATTTTTCACCTAGTATTTTATCGGGAATTCCCGCGACAAAGAATCGCTGTTGAATGTATGCACCAAGCGATGCTTCAATGTGCTCAGGTTGTAATTTAATCCCTCCTGAGTTAATCACATTATCCACGCGTCCTCTCCACTCGAAAGCCGTAGCCGAATTCAACTGTACCACATCATTGGTCACAACCATTTCGTCAGAAATCCGAGGGGCACTAATACACAAACAACCGCGGTCATCCAATTCAAAGCTAACCCCTGGAAGTGCATTGTAAACTGATGAATCTCCATTCTTCTGAGCCGCCCTATTTAAAGGTTTAACGGCAATATGTGTAATGGTTTCCGTCATGCCATAAGTAGCGTATACCTCCGTAGAAACAGCTTGAATTTTCTCATTTAATTCCTTGGATACTGCCCCTCCTCCTACTATGAGTTTTTTGACCTTGTGAAGGTCGTTCAAAGAGGCCTCGAGCTGCATAGGTACCATGGCGCTAAAGTCGACTGCATTTTCCAAAATTTGTAATGGATTGGCTACCGGTGGCGTATAATACACCTTCCAACCCAATTCCAAAGCTCGAATCCACATCATCTTACCAGCAATATAGTTTACTGACAAACAGATTAATGCCGAAGTCTTTGCTGGCAACTCAAAAAACGTTCCCGTGGCTAAGGCCGATGCCTTCATTGCTTCTTTGGATAAGGCTATGGGTTTGGGAACTCCTGTAGACCCCGATGTTCTCACTGTTAGGGTTGGCGTAGTATCAAACCATTGCTTCAAAAAACCAGCAACCTCTGTATCAGATTGTTCGGCATATTCCAACAACTGATTTAAAGATGAAAATTGACAATCGTTCCAAGAGAAATCGCTATGCATTTGTGGAGTATTCATACTATTAGCCTCCTATTTCGTTCAATTCATCCGACTTCACGGGAGGCTCTACTGCTCCAAAGAGCTTGTCTTTCCAATTTGACCATTGGTATTTTCTTCCAAACAAAAACAGCAATGTCGGATACAAAACAAATACTGGAAAAAACATTTCCATTCCTACTGATGGCTCAGAAGTATCAATATACAAAGCATTGGTTTGAAATACTGTCCAATCGGTAGTTACCATAAATGCAGCCACTATATTATTAATTGCATGTAAACCTAATGCCAATTCGGTACCTTCATCCATCAAGGTCACGATACCAAATAAAAACCCGGTACCTATGTAAAATACCATCACTATAGGCCCTAATTTATCCACTTCAGGATTGGCCATGTGAAGTACCCCAAAAATAATAGAGGTCACGATCAAGGGAAACCAACGATTTTTCACCATGATTCCTAATCCCTGCATGAGATACCCTCTAAAAAGTAATTCTTCAAAACTGGTTTGTAGCGGAATAAAAAGAAAAGATATGGCTACGAGGATAAAAAACGGCTTGGCATTAAAATTCCAAACATAATCCTCTGGGCTCATAAAAATACCGATAAGGATAAAACTTATAGAAATACATCCCCACAATACAAAAGCGAACCAAAAGCGTTTCCAATCAATCTTGGTCCTACTCGTTACTAAAGAAGTGATACTTCTTTGATGAATGCTTCTGACGCATAATAACAATGCTGCTAAACCTACGATAAACGTAAAGATCATCAAGAAGAGATAGAGGTTTTTATCAATTCCTATATTCGTAAAATTGGTAGCTGCTTCTGCCGCAAAATCTGCCGGATTTGACAGGTGCATCATAGCGGCGATTATAAAAGGTATTCCTCCTAGGAATTGCCATGCAATTCCAACTATGGAAATAACGATTATATACCAATACCAATCGTTTCTCCCTTTGTATGCTTGTTCTATAAAATTCATATCAAATTACATGTTAAACTCCCAACGCAAGGCTGGATTATAGGTTAATTGTCCACTTTTAACGACCAGTGGACTCGTGATATTATTTGTAAATAAACTTCCCGTTCCTAAACCTTGTGGTAAGGGGTTGTTTAAAGTAGCAGTCCATTGCGCTATAGCATTCAGCCCAATATTGCTTTCCAAAGCACTCGTTATCCAATT
This sequence comes from Tenacibaculum litopenaei, assembly GCF_964514025.1. Lineage (NCBI taxonomy): Bacteria > Pseudomonadati > Bacteroidota > Flavobacteriia > Flavobacteriales > Flavobacteriaceae > Tenacibaculum > Tenacibaculum litopenaei. The sequence goes on along the minus strand of NZ_CAZEQT010000004.1, from coordinate 50,594 downwards.
ATCAGCTCCTTGTTTCGCTGCTAACTCAATCCACTCCGTACTACCTTGAAATCCTCCAACCAAACTCGGTTTTAAAATAATAAACTGAGGTCGAATTGTTTCCAAACAACGCACTTTGGCTTCGTAATCAAAGATCCCGATAAGCTCCTCATCCAAGGCAATAGGCACTGGCGAGTTTTCACACAACGCCGCCATTTCTTGCCATTGACCTTGTTTGATAGGCTGTTCAATAGAATGGATATCCAATTCGGATAAGCGCTGTAATTTACTCATGGCATCATTAGGACTAAAGGCCCCATTAGCATCAACTCTCAACGTAATTGCATCTGCTGAAAACTCTTCTCGAATCGCTTTTAGTAAGGAAATCTCAGTATCGAAATCTATCGCTCCAATTTTCATTTTGATGGTGGTAAACCCACTGGCTAGCTTCTCTCGAATTTGCTCCTGCATAAAGGCTTTATCCCCCATCCAAATCAATCCATTAATAGGAATTTCTTTCGTTCCTCGGATAAATTCAGGTGAAAGTAACTCAAAAGGTGTAGGCGATGCTAGATCAAGAAAAGCTTGTTCAATACCAAATTGAATGGAAGGATAGTCTTTTAGAGCAGCAAGTAGGACCTCTTTTCCTTTGTGAATATTGGCCACAACCCATTTAAGTTTTAACTCATAATCAGGGGTGTCATCTATACTCAATCCTCTAAACAAACCACATTCTCCGTATCCGACATTTCCTTCATCCTCTAATTTTAAAAACCAAGTTTCCTTGGTTCTCAATACTCCTCTCGATGTACCACTCGGGCGTTTAAACACCAAATCATACTTATGATAACTAGCTTTCATCCTGCTCTATTACTTTTCTGAATACTCCTTAAAGGCATTTAAATATTGCTCGTCTTGTACTTGCAGTTTCGACTGAACAAAAGGCAGCATGCAACCCAATATAAAACTCGTTGCACGCACCTTGCTCTCCTGAGTAACTGTCGTTTCATTAGAGTTTGAAGAGAAGCGATACGACACTTTTTTAAACAGGCCTCCACCCTCGTAAATCAGCACTAGTGATTCATTTGGCACATAGGTTTTAATTCGCATCTGAGATACTATTTCTTGCCCTTGACTTTCTACAACGATATCATAACTGCTCCCTTCGTTATTTTCGGTCTTTTTCACCGTGCGCACCTCTTTGATTTCAGGCGCCCACTGTTTGATATTTTCAGGAGTACTCAACAGATCAAAAACCTCAGTCACTGGCTTCTCAACAGAAACTTCTGCAGTATACACCAATTCATTGATGATAAAACCTGTTGCCAAAAACGCCACCGATAGTGCAATAACAATTCCTAAAACTATTTTTACTGTCTTCATTTATCCAATACTTAGCGTTTCACCTATAGCAGGTAACATTAATTCTTTTCCAGCTGCACTAAATGCGGTTACTGCTTTAGCACTATCAATTTCTATCGGAGGAAAGGTATCGTAATGACATCCAATTACACGAGTACACTCAACGAAGTTACTTGCAATAATAGCATCGTCCACTCCCATGGTAAAATTATCTCCAATGGGCAAAATTGCCGCTGTCAATGTAGTCGTCATCGGGATGAGTTTCATATCCATGGTTAATGCAGTATCTCCAGCGATATAAACACTTGTTTCTCCAGCAGTGACTACAAATCCTCCAGGCTCGCCTCCATAGGTACCGTCTGCAAACGACGAGGTATGAACGGCATTGACATATTTTGCTGTAAATCTATCGGTACTAAAGCTACCTCCGTGATTCACAGGATGTCCTTTCAATCCTTTAGCTGTATAATACATCGCGATTTCATAGTTAGAAACTATCGTCGCTCCTGTTCTTTCTGCCAAGGCCTCTACGTCCAATACGTGGTCTTGATGCGCATGTGTCAACAAAATATAATCGGCTTGAACGTCCTCGAGTACTAAATGAGCTGCTTTAGGATTCCCTGTAATAAATGGGTCAACTACGATGTGTTTACCCGCTATTTCAATTCCAAAACAGGCATGTCCGTAAAATGTAATATTCATTTTTTTCATTATTTTAAATAGTAACTAATTGTCCTATAGCAAATAGGACTGCAAACAAAAAGGTACTCAAAGCAACCTTCTTCAACTCGCCATCAAATTGCGATGCAGTTTCATTTTTATACACAAAATGTAAGTGCAATCCCAACGGAATAAATGCGATCATAAAAAGAAATTGTAACGGTGAGCTATAGCGTATTCCGGTAAACAAAAAAGAAAATAAAAAGGAAGCCACCAATAAGTAGTAATGGTAATACTTGGCAAACTCAGCCCCTATTTTTACCACTAAGGTTTTTTTTCCTGCCTTTTTATCGTTCTCACGATCTCTCATGTTGTTTAAGTTGAGCACTGCTGTACTCAATAATCCTATCGTTACGGCGGGTAAGACCACAAAAAAGTCAAAACTCTTGGTAAATAAGAAATAACTTCCCAATACTGCTAACAAACCGAAAAATGCAAAGACAAACACATCCCCAAAACCACTGTACCCATAGGCTGACTTACCTACGGTGTATTTGATGGCTGCTACTATGGATGCTAGTCCCAGCCCGGTGAACAGTAAGGTATATAAAAAATTATCGCTTCCGAAAGCCACGTAGATTAAGCCCAAAGCTAAAAGTAGACTCAACACAGCCGTGATCACCACCGCATTTTTCATTTGTTTCGAAGAGATTACTCCTGAGGCTACCATCCGCTGTTCTCCAGTTCTATTAGCGTCGGTACCTTTCACACCATCACCGTAATCATTGGCAAAATTTGACAATACCTGAAAGGCAATTGTAGTAGCTATGGCCAACCAAAAAATAGCCGATCCAAAAATTCCAAATTCACTGGTATTCGCACCGGTTGCCAATTGTTCTTTAAACCCTAAACTACTTCCTACTATAATTCCAGAAATCGATAGTGGTAAGGTGCGCAAACGCGCTGCTTGAATGTAATATTTCATCATTTTCATACTGGGATCAAAGATACAGTATTTGGACCTAAAAAAGGAAGCCTATAAACTTCCTTATTAACAAAACTCGATCCCTCTTAAAAGAAGTCGACACAAATTTGACAGATTTTAGAAATACGAATGCACTCCGAAAAAAGTGTCCCCTTGTGATTTTTAGTTCGCCCTGGGCTCAGCACAGAATCTCAAGCTAAAAAAGGCGTGATAATCCCCAAACAAGTTCAGGAAAATACAGTTTCCAAGGAAAACAGATTGTTCGATTTGATTAAGAAGATAGCGATCACAAATATTGATAACAGTGAAATTATTAAAATTACTTTACTCTTTTTCTGTTTTTTTTCTCTAAAATTTCTAATACTAATGTTTCCGATTTAATGCGAAGAGTTCAGATAGCACAGCAACTTATTAAAACTGTTAAACTTAAAACTATTACCTAAATAAACACTGATGTATTTAGAGCAGCCCCACACCTAACCTACTGACTTACAAACCAAATAAAACCTTAGTTATCATAAGTACAAATCTGACACATTATCCTAATCCCGTAGGCTACTTACTAGTATTAATTAAAATATGATTTTCAATATATTCTGGTATACCGCTTACTAGTATAGAGGATAGCCTTTGATTTTTATCAATTTCTGTAAAAATTAGAAATTCTGAAGGTAATAGGCCATTTCCTTCATCTAATTCAAGCATAAGCTCGGGTATATTTAGAGCATCTTGCTTGACAACTTTTGAAAAACTATACTCACCACATGCAATGTTTACTGAGGATCTACTAAATTTTTTCTTGTTGTATTTAACGATACTTAGGGTGTATGCTATGATTTCACCTTCAGCATAGGTTAGCACTAAAAACCTGCCATCTTCATTATCAATCTTACATAAACAAGCTTTTTAATTATTGTTTATGATTTATAAATCATTTAATTTTGCTTAAACACTGATTTTACAATCATTTTCAATACTTATCATTATGGATTTTGGAGATAATATGATGTTGCTACGCAAGAAGAAAAAGCTTTCCCAAGCTTCTTTGGGTAATTTAATTGGTACGTCTGGTGATGTCGTTGGTCGCTATGAGCGTGGTGACATTAAACCGTCTATTGACGTGGTTGTAAAAATTGCTGACGCTTTGGAAGTATCTGTAGATTACCTAATCGGTAAAAGCAAACTGCAACTGGATAAGGAAGCTCTTAAACGTTTGGAGCTTATCTCTGAACTCTCTGACGAGAATAGAACCTTTATTTTTAATATGATTGATATGGCTTTAAGGGATTTTAAAACCAAAAAAGCTTACGCATAAAAAAACCACCTTCGGGTGGTTTTCTTTACTTTGAAAATCTAATTTTCTTTAAATTCTAGTACATTAAGATTTGTTAGCTGTTCGTTGTCTTTCAATAATTTCATAATGTCTTCGACAGCTTCTAAAGCTTTTAATTTATCTATAGTACTATTCTCTTTTAAAAAACTTAACACTTTACTTAAAGTTTCATATTTACTGCTACTTGATAAAATTTTATATCCATTCACATTATGAGCTAATAGTATTGTTGTAGTATGGCTAATATTAGGCGTTAAAGTGTAAATACCATTTTTAATTACAGATGTGGAATTTTCACTCCCTAACTCTCTAATTGTAAATGATTCATCAAAACCATTTATTAAACTCTCTTTTTCGGTTTTCTCTATCTCATTGGAAGAGATGTAAAAATCTATCATTTCTGACTTAAAAGAATTAGGTATGCTTTGTGCTTTACAATTAACACAAACACCTAAAACAATAATTAACGCTAAGTGCTTCATTTTTAATTTTTTATTTTAGGAACTTCTATTTTAACAGGCTCTATCTTTATTGGCATAGGCGTTATTTTAATAGGTTTTGAACCTGGTGTTTGTTTTAAAATCTCTGTTTCCACAGCTTCTGGTTCAACTTCAGCAGCAGCACCAGTTAATTTCTGATTAGCCTCACTAGTGGCGTGCTCAATTTCGTGTCCAGCTATGGCTGCAACTCTTTCATCATTTGTTTCTGTGTTTTCGTGATATAGTTGAGTTTGCTCACTTAGTTTGCTTTCTTGTCCAGCTTTGTAAAATTTATCAATAGTAGCCATAAAATCGTTTATTCTCCCTTCAAATATTACAATATGAGCCTTTTTTACTTTTCCAGTATTCCCATCTTTGGTTTGTCTGGTTTGCCCAGTTACATATGAAGTCCCTGTAGATGGCCCTTTACCAGAAGATATTTCTGTTGTAATAGGAATACTCGAATTTACCAACTTGTTAAATTGCTTTCTTCCAGCAGAAGTTTTTAATAACGAGTTTCCAAACCTTTTGTGGTCGTCTGTTGCGTGTTTGGTATACTCTCTTTTTTTAGCATCATATACTAGATTACCATTCTTGTCTCTCCAATCAAAAGGTTTCATCCCATCAGGGTCGATATACCATAAAGGATTATCAAACGCATAATTGTATGGACTATGCCTACGCATTTTCTCAGCAAGAGGGTCAAGATTCATCCAACGTCCTAATGCAGCATCATAATTCCTTGCACCAAAATCATGCCACTCTATTCCTAATTCATCATTTAACTCTTTTCCATTATACCCAAACTTCTGCGCTACAGAATTCCCCAAAGAAGAAACATTCCCATTATACCCTTTATGCTTTAAACCAAAAGGATAATAATTAGATTCTTCTACGATTTCGTTTTGAGTGATATTACCATCCTTATTATCATCTATATAAGATAAACGAACATTTCCTAGGTGGTCTTTGTATTGGTATACATAGTTTAAACTTCCACTATCATTACTTACATATCCCTCTGGGTGGTTAAAGAATGCTAAGTTCACCGATGCTCCACGACCCGAAACCTTGTTGTAAATATAGTTCCCGGCGTATTCCGTAGTTACCGGACTCGATAAACTTCCGGTTACTGTCTTGGCTAACTTCACCCCAGTAGCATCGTAAACATAATCAATGATACCTAAAGCTGATTTTCCGCTTCCTAAGTGTACTCGGATCGGTAGATTTAGGTGATTGTGCTCGATGTTGGTAACCCTTTGTTTTTATCCAAAATCATCATGTGAATGAGTACCATCCTTAAATCCGAAAGTTTTATTTGCGCTATCCGTTACCCTGCTAAGCTTATTCTCTTCATCATAAACATTGGCTACTAAGGTCTCCGCTTCATGGTTATTGATTTGCTGTACCTGCTTTAGCAAGCCAAGAAGTGAAATTGCTGTGTGATAGCACAAAAGCATAATGTTTCGAAAACGAGAGCGGTACGCAGTAATTTCCTTATTTGGACTTGATTTTTTATTTCGTTTTGTATCGAAAACAAAATGAAAATAATAGTATTTAAAAGTATTTTTATTCTTGTTAAGTAATACAAGTTATAAAACATTAAAACAACAAAACCACAACATCACTACTGTGGATTTATCTTCATGATTTATACAATCTCTATTTGTATACTCATAACCATCACTAGAAAGGATTCTAGCAGAGGCCTTACTCCGACATACTATGTACTATCGGGGCTATTTCCATGGTATATTGTTTACGATGGATAAATTAATTTTTGATTGTATATTATATAAATTCAATTTTTCAAAATCACTAAAACTTGCACTAGTTATATTCTTAATTGGTAAATAAACATTGCCATAAAAGTTTATCATTTGTGCTGTTTCCACATTCATTTTACTGTTACAAAAAACTCCATTTACAAGAGTAATATAAACCCTTATTTTTTCCTTATAGCCACCAACAAACTTTTTATTAATCGTAAAAACCTTTCTTCTATTTAACTCAATAATCTTTGGTAAAGATTTTTGCATTTCTAAATACTTTTTACTGAAGTCAAATTTTTCTCCCTTAAAAACTACAAAAGGAGATGTCTCCTCTTTATTTTGACAATCTACAATATCTGATGCAGAAAAATCTTCAATATACAACGGTGATAATTGTTTACTTGTGTTAAATAGAGAATCTTTTTCAATTATCCAATAATACTTAGAAGTTTTATGTTCTCCTTTGTTTTGAGTTACATAAAAAGTAAAAACAAAATAATTGTTAGAATCTTGAGAATAAATACTACTAACACTAGTAGTACACAAAATTATTATTAAGATATATAAGAATTTCATAATTAGTTATTCTTGCTTTCCTTTATACGATGCATTAATAATCATAGCTATTTCACTTCTTTTAGGTAGTTCGGGTAATGAGTTCAACAATCCACCACTAGTATTTTTATTATCCCTAAGAACTAAAACCTAGATAATTTTTCAAACATTTTTATAAAAAAATTAAAGACAAATTTATAAAAGGGAAATAAAAACAATAAACTAAAGAATATTAATAAAACTAACTCATCATTACGATAAGGCACATAGTAAGAACTAAAATTCTTTACATAATATAGGCTAATAACACTACCTATCGCTATATCGCTACATTTTTTATCTGATACTTCGATAGTATAGTCATCTTCTCTATGTTTTATTACCTTCAATTTCACCAGCCGCTCCTTGTGGCATATCTAATATTTTTCTTAGATTATCAACTAAATATATCCTCTTTTTTACTGCTTCTGTGTAAGCTTCTCTTTCAAGCACAAAAAACCACATTATAATCTCCTATAAAGTGGCTTTACATTTATTATTTTTAAAATTTAATTTCTATTTACATACTCATAACCGCCACTAGTAAGGAATCTATCGGGAGCTGGGTTAATAGAATACTAAATAATCGTCTATAAAAAGGTCTTCAAAAATTGAATACTCCGTTTTATAATATCCTATTTGTTCTTCTTTTAAGTTTAGTTTATAATTCAGGAACACTCTGCTAATCTCTCCATCTTTAAAATGAATAATTAAATCCTCATATTCAATCTTAATATCATTCATCTTTACTCCTTCTGGTAAGTCCTCTTCTAAATCAACTATAGTTTCTTCATTACTAAGCAATTCTTCATATAAACCTAGAGATTTATATTGTAATTTTTCTAAGTCAATGTTATTCATAAATTTTTCTATATATTCTTTCATTGTTTATTTACTGCCGTATTACTTTATCTAAAAATTAATTTGATTTATTATCAGACATCATTTCCAAAAACTTTACATTATTTTTATCTGGATTTTTTGAACATTCTTTTCCCTCACAAATATAATTCCCCTTCCTGTAGTTATCTTTAATTTCATTCACAATTAAATTAAATAACTTTGGATTTCCTGTACAGGTATTACCATTATACTCGATTTTTGCACTAGGTAAATATGACAAATATATACTATCTATTCTTTCACCCTCTTTTAGTATAACTTTTATTCTTTTACCGTTTCGACCTCCATTTGATTTTTTAAGATTTGATAAAATATTTTTTATTTTCTTTATTGTTTTTTGATTTTTCATATCAAAATATCTACCATAATCTTTATATTCTTTTCTATATGTAGCTTTACCATAATTATATGTTGAATAATTATTAGGAACAAAATATATTCGTGAAGATATGGTTTTATTCTCTTGAACTTTCCAAGACGTCATATAGAAAATTAGTAATAAGACTTTTATTAAGGTTATTAATTTCATAATTTATTTTTATGTGTTTTCACTTTTTTCCCTGCTAATTGAATCCTTTTTAACAACCTAACTGTATAAACTATCCAATATTCATCCTTATTTGCTTCTATTTGCTTTTTCAATTACTTACTAGTTTCAGTAACATTAAGTTCAGTTCTACTTGGTTTGATCGTCTTTACTGGGGTAGCATCATCATAGTTAACCCTTGTGGAATTTCCAGTCTTTAACACTCCTAGTTGTTTTGCCATTTTGGATTCTGCTTTAAAAGCTAATACTTCACTTATACTCTCTGTATCATTAGGATCTTTATTTTGTTGATCCTTCCGTTGATCTTCAGTCAGAGTCTGATGTCTATTTGCGTAATCACCTTCGTGTTCTAAATCTATATAAGATGAAAAAATCCCTTTTGATGTTATATCACCTTCAGGTTGAGTTCCAAACTCAAATTCATTGTTTTTGTAGCCATAATCACCTGCATAGGAGTGCTTGGTAAGCGTTCCTTGATCATTTAACTACTTCTGAATTTTTCCACCAGCAGCATCGTAAACATAATCAATGATACCTAAAGCTGATTTTCCGCTTCCAAAGTGTACTCGGATCGGTAGATTTAGGTGATTGTGCTCGATGTTGGTAACCCTTTGTTTTTATCCAAAATCATCATGTGAATGAGTACCATCCTTAAATCCGAAAATTTTATTGGCGCAATCGGGTTTACTCACTTATAGTAAGAGGCAAAATAAAACTGGTTATTGTGTAAATTATGACTAGCCCCATTTTAATATACTTTGCTTTATTAGATTCCTTATCAAACTTTTCTGTAATAGCTAAATACTTTCCTTTTCTAACAAAAGAAACATAACCTAAAATCTCAAATAATAAAAAGGTAACAGCAAAGTACATTTTATTATTTAGAAAAGAGTGAGCAAAAAAAGATCATTGATTCTTTAAATAGATAAAAACATTTAAACTTAAAATCAATGTTAGAGTTGTGTTAGCAAGAAATTCTGGCATCTCCTTTTTAGATGGAGTTACAAGAGTAAATTTATAATAACTGTAATATAAATAAGATAACATTTAATTGATTCTTTTATTATGAACTAAAATTGTACTTACAAAAAAAAATGTTTTTTTGAGAAGCTTACAGATAAGTTTACAGCTCATCTTTTTTAACTATTACCCACACTTTAAAACTATATCTTTCAACATGTTAATTATTGAAATTTATACATCAGCTAATCTGTATCATTACCTTAATCCTTAATGAATTTTGTAAAAAACAACTCTATTTTTATCGTTGTTTAACAAAATATTATCTGTTATTTTTTCTATCCTAATCCTTTCATCATTAATAACTAAAACTCCTTCTTTATATGACCATGTTAGTTTGTAAGGTAAATCTAAAGTTTCTAGTAAAAGTTTATCTTTTATAATTTCTTCTTTAGTAAACTCTACTATATCTTCTGGTTCATAGACTAAAAGTTTATCAACTTCTCCATGAGTATTGTAAAACACTTTATTTCTTAAACTATAAGTTTTATCTTTAGTTTTAAAAATTGACTCTTCTGAATAAACATAGTTATCATTAGTTATTTCATAACCAGTAAAAATTTCTAAAGTTTTATTTTCTTCTGGTTTTTTACAATTTAATAACACAATTGATGTAATTATAATCATTAAAATAAAATTTAATCTTTTTGTTCTTTGGATACTCATTTCCTATTCTTTTTTCTATTATTACTCTTATATAACCTAGGTTTCTTTTACTTTTATTAGCTTGTTTTTGTATTGTTTTCAACACTCAATTTGATTCACTATTTGATCGGTTTGTACTTGAATAATTATTACAAACACCAAAACCCCCTTCTGACGCAGATACCCTATTGGTACCTTTTTTTATTATAATTACCTCCAACATGTATCATTTCATCAGCTGCCACATCTTTCTTATTTCTATATCCACTTTAACAGAAGTTTCATTAGCCTCCTCAGAACCTTTTTGAGTTAATTTTAAAGCCTCTGTACCATTTCCTCTAGGGTAACCACCTTTCATTACTTTTCTATCCTTTAGTTCAAAAGCTACATTGCTTGCAACAGAATTTCCCTTTTCCACTGTCCAAGCATCTCTAGTAAGAGAGAACCCCATTCTAAAACTAGAATCCTCAGTATCCGTTACAACAACTTTGTATAAATCAACTTGAGTAGTTTTTCCTCCACTATAACCCAGAACTCTTTGTGTAGCAGTTTTCCCAGTTTTTTGTTTGGTTATTCTTTCAATAGGATAAGCCTCTGGGCTTTCTCCTTTTCTAATCACAAAATATATAGGATTGTTAACAGCGTATGTATAGGTAGATTGATAATTATAATCTTCTGCTTTAGGGTCAACCGTCACAAATATACCAATTGAGGCATCATTAATGTCTCCATTTAAATTCATACATATTGTATCCTAAATCCTCTGTTAACTCTTAACCTTGATACTTCCATCTATGCGCTGTTCCACTAATCACGTTATTATATCCTTTATGTTTTAACTCAAATTGATAATAGTTATTTTACCTCACCGCTCTTTATTTATCTTGGTATTCAGTGAATCTCCTTCGTCGATTTCTTCAACAATCTCGGGACCAGCTGTTATTACTCCATCCTTGTTCGCATCGGTATAGGACAATCCATGCCAACCCGCCAGCTGGCTCGTTCGCTAACACGATTTAGCATCCCATATATTAACGCCCCACCCTCTAAATAGCCTTTGTAAATGTACACATAGTCAAAGGCGCTATTGGCAACTATTTATATTCCCTTCTCAGGGGTTAGAGGATTATACTGTCTTCTCTTAGAATGTGTGATAACTTTGAAAAACACCCCTAACAAAAAAACCAAAGACCTCAACGTCTTTGGTTTAAGTTATTCTTTTATAAACGATCTACCTGTCTGAGGCCGATTCAGGTATGAGAGTCCCTATTTATTCATACTGAGGTCAAAAGATACCTCAGCACCACGATGGCCGACCAAAACAAGCTTTTCCCCTTCTAAAATATTGGATCTAAAAATCTGAAGTTTCACCGTATAGGGTGCAAAAGTCCCCACTGTTTCATCTGTATACGAAGTAAAAGCTGTAGCGGTTACATTAATGGCCGCTGTATAGGTTTTACTATAAGGCAATCGAATACCTGCTACCGTATCATCAAACTTAAAATTTCCCGATTCCGCGAAGGCAGTACGTACCTTTCCTTTGGCATTGCCATCATCAGACGATACCGTCATTTTATAGCTTCCGAAATCATCTCCCTCGAAACTGGTTACAGCAATGTCATTACATCCTATGGTAAATAATAATACAAGTAGTCCTAAATATCTCTTCATTCTTATATAAATTAGTTTACTTAATCAGCACAAAATACATACCAAAAAAAAGAGCATTTCAAATGAAATGCTCTTTTATGAAAACTTTATAATTCCCTATAGCTGATTCGCCTCGGCAATCAGTTCAGCGATGTCTTTTACCTCTATTTGGTCCTCTTTTTCCTTAAATTTCACACCGTCAGTCATCATCGTATTACAATAAGGACAACCGGTTGCAATGATCTGTGGTTTGGTTTCTAGAGCGTCTTCAGTACGGAGAATATTGATGTCCATATTTCCTTTTTCTGGCTCTTTAAACATTTGCGCTCCTCCAGCACCACAACACAACGCCGTAGACTTATGACGCTTCATTTCCGTCATTTTAACTCCCAATCTTCTAATCAATTCTCTCGGAGTTTCATACACGTCATTCGCTCTTCCTAAATAACACGGATCGTGAAAAGTTAATCTTTTATTTCTCAATACGTCATTCCCTACTTCGAGTCTTCCTTCTTTAATTAACTTACTGATGTATTGCGTATGGTGATATACCTCGTAGTTTCCACCTAAACCAGGGTACTCATTTTTTAGTGTATTAAAAGAATGAGGATCACAGGTCACGATGGTTTTTACTTCGTATGCATTTAATATTTCAATGTTCGTCATGGCTTGCATCTGGAATAAAAACTCATTTCCAGCGCGCTTTGCTGCATCTCCTGTCGAACTTTCTTCAGTACCTAATACCGCAAAATCAACTCCAGCTTGATGTAAAATTTTCACAAATGCCTTGGTAATCTTTTTTGCTCTATCGTCGTAACTTCCTGCGGCCCCAACCCAAAATAAAACTTCAGGTTGCTTTCCTTGAGCCATCATATCTGCCATTGTTGGTACGTTCATAATTCTTTATCGTTTAATTGTTGATGTGATTCTTACTTGTTGTTTGCTTTTTTTCAGATGACGTTCTATTCATCTTTCCAATTCAATCTGTCCATTTGACTGTATTGCCAAGGTGCTCCGTTATTCTCGATATTGGTCATCATCATGTTGAGCTCTTGAGGAGCTGCCGATTCTTCCATTACCAAATAACGTCTCATTTCCATAATAATTGACAATGGGTCAATTCCGATTGGACATTCTTGAACACAAGCATTACAACTAGTACACGCCCATAATTCTTCTCTTGTAATATAATCGTCTAACAACTGCTTACCATCAGGTTTGAAGGTTCCGTTATTAGCATCCATATTGTTTCCTACTTCTTCTAAACGATCACGAGTTTTCATCATAATCGCACGTGGTGATAATTCTTTCCCTGTAAGGTTTGCAGGACAAGAAGAGGTACATCGACCACATTCTGTACAGGTATACGCATTCATCAGCTGTACCCAATTTAAATCGGTCACCTCTGAGGCTCCAAATTTTTCAGGCTCTCCTTCTTCCTCTCCTTCTTCTGGCATAGCATACGGATCTGCATCAGGATCCATCATCATTTGTACTTCTTTCGTTACCGCCTCCACATTGGTAAATTGTCCTTTAGGCTTTAAGTTCGCATAAAAAGTATTCGGGAAGGCTAATAAAATATGTAGGTGCTTCGAATAGTACAGGTAATTTAAGAAAATTAAAATCCCTACAATGTGTAACCACCAAGCGGCTTGCTCAATCAGGTGTAATTGATCGTGACTGTAATCAGAAAACCACGGAGCCACAAACTGAGAAATGATATTTCCTGCTTCTGCCTCTTGAAAGCTTACATCAGTGGCATTCATTACTAAAAACAACGACATTAATACCATTTCAAAGTACAAAATGATATTCCCGTCATTCTTAGGCCACCCTTGCATTTCCTTATTCCAAAAACGCTTCACCTTTTCCACATTTCTTCGGAACCAAAAAACAATTACCGCTACGAGTACCGCAAAAGCCAACACTTCAAACGTTCCGATAAGGAAACCGTAAAACCCTTTTCCTAAAATTGGATAGAAAACACGATGGGTTCCAAACAATCCGTCAATTACGATTTCGAGCATTTCTATATTGATCAAGATAAACCCTACATACACGATGATATGTAAAATTCCAGACACTGGACGGCGTACCATTTTGTACTGACCTAAGGCTATCTTAGCCATATTTTTCCAGCGTTCGGGTTTTCGATCGGTTCTATCAATGTCTTTTCCTAATTTGATATTTCTAATAAGCTTTCGAACATTCATTACAAAATATCCTATACCTGCTATTAAAATAATTGCAAAAAAGATGTTTGGTACGTAATTTTCCATGTATTATTTGTTAGTTATTGATGATTCCAATCTGAATTTTCAGCACTGTTCGGCGACAATCCGAGGATGTCTCCTTCGGTAACCACTCCCAATCCAAGTACCGTTCTGTTAGCGTAATTAAAATAGCTAACCACTTGGTTAATTTCGAGAATTTCACCGTCTGAAAGTTGGTTATTTCTGAGCACTTCTATGTGCGTATTTGTTAACTGTGTAGGTGTTAAGGTAAGTAGTTTTGCATACTCAAATCCCGCCGAGCGCTTTTTGTCGAACTGCGTTGCTACCGTATCATTTTGTAACGCCTTAAAAATTTCACCTCCTTTTTCTTCTCCTATCAATCTCTTTAAGCCCGCCAAATGATGTGAAACACAGTATTCACATGAATTAAGCATACTTACAAACACGCCCAAAGCTTCTAAATACCACTTTGGGAATGTGTTTGCACTGTGGTGCAAAACATTTTTATACAGTGCCATGTGCCCCTCCATGGTATGAGGTCGCAAACTGTGAACTTTCATAATGTTGTCCACATTGTTCTTTGGCCCTGTTACTTTTTGGTATAACTTTTTTAATTTTCCAGTAGCCTCGTCAAATGGTATACTCTTAATCCAACTCATCTATTGGTTCGTAACATTTTTCGCGCTCTTTTCAGCATTGTAAGGTTTTGGCTTTTTTCCAAAAAGTGAGAAATGTACAAAACGCTTCGGATTTAACTTCATTTCGCGAAGTAACTCTTCCATTTCTTTACTTGCATTGGTCAAGTTCGTGTACATTGCGTCGTCTTTCATCAACTTTCCAAGCGTCCCTTTCCCTGACTTCATATCTGCCAATAAGCCATTGACATTTGTCAAAGTAGCTTCCAACTTTTTCACAGTTGCTCCCAAGTTTGCTTTCGCTAAATCATCCGAGACTTTTGCAAAATTTTCCGTCATTTTTTTGGCATTGGCCATGGTAGCTTCAATGTTCCCTTTGCTATTTGAAAGCGTTCCGTTAACCGTATGTAAGGTTTTACGAACGTCACCGATGGTGTATTCTAAACCTTTTATACTCTTTTTTAAACTCTCTCTTGTATCTTGATTGAGAACTTGATTTAAGGCGTGTACCAAACTGTCAACTCCCACTAGGGTATGCTCCAATTTCGGACTGATATTATCGCTGATTTTAGCCATAAAATCAGATTCAACAACACCTCTTAAATAATCTCCTGAAACAGCTTCTTCGCCGTCATAAACAGGGATTATCGCCAAATTCTGACCTCCCATAAAACCGGCAGAAGCCACTTTTGCGACACTGTTTTTTGAAAATTTAATTTTGTTCTGAACGATAAATTTCACGAGTAGCTTTCCCTTTTTATCCGGGTTAGGATTAAAGTTTATCTGAGCTATCTTCCCTACTTTTAACCCGTTGATGGTTACCACACTCGCCTCGTTGAGGCCACTGATATTATCGTATTCTACAAAAAAATATCGATCACTTGGATTGAAGATATCTTGACCTTTTAAAAAGTTATATCCCCATACAAATATTGCTATTGCGACTACCGCAAAAATTCCTGTTTTTAACTCCTTAGACATGCAAAAAAATTATAGTAGCGAAAATACTAATAATTTTTGGTAGAAACTGTCTAGAATATGTCTAAATTATAAGGTTTTTAATGCTTCTTTCACTGAAATCTTCACATTTCCTTTAAAAGCTACCACAAAGGCACCGGTGTGCCCAGCCTCACGTGCCTTAGCCTGTAATCGCTTTACCTCTTGAAAATCAGAAGTTTTCCCGTAAAAATACTTATAATAGCCTTCAATATATTTTGAATCGACTCCTCGCAATCCTTTAAAGTTAAAATTGGACGTACTTAATTTCGCTTTTGAAGCAGCAATTTGAACGCGGAAAACAACCTTGTTATCTTTCTTCTTCTCGACCGAAGTTTTCACTTTAGCCACTGGCGCTTTCTTAGTACTTGAAGTCTTTTTGGTTGTAGCCGCCACCACTTTCTTTTTGACTGGTGGGCTTACTTTTGTAGGAGTTTTTTTAATTTTCGTTTCAGCGACTTTGGTTTTCGCAGGAATCGTCTTCTTTTTAATCGGCGTTTTTTTCTTTATGACCTCCGTCTTCTTCTTAGTCTTCACCACAGTAAAACCAGAATTCACACTATTTAGTTTAAGTTGGCGAATGTATTTTTTAATTGCTTCCGCAATGGCCTTTGCCATTTTAATCTGCCCTCTTCTGGAATTCAAGAACCTCCCTTCAGGTCTGTTGGTCAAAAACCCTAATTCAACCAAAACACTAGGCATGATCGTTTCTCGTAACACCAAAAAATTATCTTGTTTTACTTTTCTATCAAATCGCCTCAAGTTCGAAAAATTGGTTTGTATTAATCCAGCGATTAGTAAGCTATTGTCCAAATTTGTTTCTTGCATCAATGACAATCCTATCAGCGATTCTGGAGAATTTGGATCGTAATCGTAGTTTTGCTTGTAATTGTCCTCTAGTAAAATTACGGCATTCTCCCTTTTTGCAATTTCCAAATTCTTGCTATTCCCCCTTAGTCCAAGAACAAAAGTACCCGCTCCATGAGCACGTTCTTTGCTGTAGGAATCACAGTGAATAGAAACGAACAAATCTGCTTTTTTATCATTGGCTATCTTAGCCCTGTTGTGCAGCTCGACAAAAACATCTCTTTTTCGAGTGTACACTACTTCGACATCTTTCGCCGTCAATAATTCCTTTCCTACATCTAAGGCAACGCGAAGGGCTATCTTTTTTTCCTTGTATCCATTTCCTAAATTCCCAGGATCCTTTCCCCCGTGCCCAGCATCAAGAACAACGACATATTTCTTTTGTGCAAACGCCTGGTTGCTAAGGCCAAACACAAGCCCTGCCATAAAAAAAAGAATTGTTAGGCTTTTGATGGTATATTTGCTGAATTTTAAGATTTTCATCAATAAATTTTAAGTAATTTTGGTCTTTAAAATTTGTGAACACAAATAGTAAGCCATAAATTTAATTTAACACAAAAATAGTATTTATAATATTGCGAACAAATCTCACTTACATACTTTTAGCATTCTGCCTCTTTAGCTTTCATGTAATAAATGCGCAAGAAATAGGTAAAAAAGGCATTGATCCGGTCAAACCCGTTGCTACAAAAAAAACTGCTACACCTAAAGATACCATTTTTAATGCAAAAAAAGATGCGCTTTTAGAACAACCTTTTGATTCCATAAAGAAGGACAGTATTGCGAAACCAAAAGAGGTCATTGATGGTAAAATTACTCATGATGCCCAAGATTATACCATTCAAAATGCAAAAGACCAAACGGTGACGTTGTACAATAAGGCACATGTTACGTATACAGATATCGATTTAAAAGCCGGTATCATTATTATCGACTACAAAAACAACACGCTTTATGCGAAAGGAATTAAAGACAGTTTGGGCTACCACCAACGTCCCCAATTTAAACAAGGAGGGCAAGAGAGCGAGCAAGATTCCATTCTTTTTAATTTCAAAACCAAAAAGGCTCTCATCTACAATGTAAAAACCGATCAAAACGGAATTATTACCTACGGAGAGAAGACCAAACGCGTCAATGATTCGACTATATATATGCGTAAACTGCGTTTTACCACTTCGCAAAAGAAAATTCCAGATTACTATATTGCCACCAATAAGGCAAAATTAGTTCCTGGTAAAAAAATAATTGTAGGAGCCAGTCATTTGGTATTAGCCGATGTACCCACTCCTTTATTCTTGCCTTTTGCCTATTTTCCGCTCACCGATAAAAGAACCTCTGGTTTTATCATTCCAACTTGGGGAGATAGTAATAGCCAAGGATTTTTCTTACAAAACGGAGGGTACTACTTCGCATTGAGTGATTATTTTGATCTGACTATGCTCGGAGACATTTACACGAACGGAAGTTGGGGACTGCGCGGTGATTCAAATTATTACGTTCGTTATAAGTTTAGTGGTAGCTTTAGCATTCGCTTTGAAAATATTATTCAAGGTATTCGAGGGCTTAGCGACTACAGCAAGTCATCGAATTTCAATATCCGATGGAACCACAGTCAAGATTCTAAATCGAGTCCAAATTCACGATTTTCTGCCTCGGTTAATTTAGGAAGTAGCCAGTACTACAATCAATCGTTAAACGAGTTTAATAACTCACAGCGATTGACCAACACCTTGAGTTCCTCAATTTCTTATTACAAGAAATTTGTCGGGACTCCGTTCAATATGAACGTTACTGCTACACACTCGCAAAACACCAATAATAATGCGATTACCATGACGCTTCCATCCTTACAGCTGAACATGGATCGCATCTATCCCTTTGCTGGAAAGAACGGTGTAAAGAAAAATCCTTTACAAAAAATGGGACTTAACTACAGTATGAGTGGTGAGTACCGTATCAATACAACGGATGCCGACTTTTTTAAACCTAAAATGTTTAGAGAGGCCAATGCAGGTATCCAACACAATCTGAATGCAAACACCAATATTAAGGTGCTAAAACACTTTACCCTTGCCCCTACGGCTACGTATAAGGATGTTTGGTATTTTAGAAAAATCAACAAGCGCTTTGACCCTACAGCTACGAACCCTGTTAACGGAAATACCGGTGCTGTGGTCAATGATACCATCAGCGGTTTTACTCGCTTTAACGAATACAGCGTAGGTATGTCTTTATCGACAAACATATACGGTACTTTTAACTTCAAAAAAGGACGACTAAAAGCAATACGCCATACCATTCGACCTTCTATTTCATATAATTATCGTCCTAATTTTGCAGATGCTCATAACTTGACGGTTCCGACAACCAACGATCCCAATACGGACCTACTTACCTATTCCCCTTTTGACGGAGGAATCTACGGAACGCCAGGACCAGGAGTATCGAATATTGTAGGTATTGCCTTAAACAACGTATTGGAAGCCAAAGTAGCCCCCAAGGATCCCGATAGTGAAGAAGAGGATAAAAAAATAACCATCCTAAATAACTTAAACTTTAGCACCTCGTACAATTTTGCTGCCGACAGTTTGCGCTGGAGCCCAGTAAGTGCCAGTGCAGGAACCCGCTTGTTTAGCGACAAACTTGCGCTTAACGTCAATGCAACACTCGATCCGTACCGAATTAATAGCAAAGGACAGCGCATTAATCAATTTAACTCTGGAATCTTCCGTGTTACCAATGTAGGAGTATCCGCAAACTACTCTATTTCGAGCAAGGATTTTGAAAAGGAGAAAGACGAAGATAAAAACAAGAAAAAAGATACTCAAAGTGGAAACGGTGCACAAAATACCCCAGACGTATTCGGACAAAACATGAATACGACAAACGGTTTTGCTACCGGACTCGGGAGTAACAGAAACAGTAATGAAACGAAAGTAGAGAAGCTCTACAATGCTAAAATTCCCTGGACCCTTAACTTAATTTACATTATGAATTACACCAACACCGGACTTACCAGTGGTATTGGTAATCACACCATGATGTTCAGCGGCGATGTGGAGTTATCCCCAAAATGGAAAGTAGGATTTTCTTCTGGATACGACATTAAAAACAACGCGTTTACTTTTACGAGATTAAACTTCTCTAGAGACTTAGATAGTTGGCGTTTTAACTTTAACTGGACGCCGTTCGGAGTACAATCGGCCTACTATTTCTTTATCGGTGTAAAATCGTCTGTATTAAGCGATTTAAAGTGGGACAAAAACAGACCACCCGACAGAGTATTGTTCTAAGCACTACCCTATTTAAAAACGAATCAAACAAACACGACATGAAAAAAATAATCACAACAGACAAAGCACCTCAACCCATAGGCCCATACAACCAAGCTGTCTTGAGCGGGAATACTTTGTACACTTCTGGTCAAATTGCACTCGATCCTGAAACCGGCGAGCTCGTAACAGGGACTATTGAGGACGAAACTAAGCAGGTAATGGAAAATATGAAGGAAGTATTGGCTGCCGCTGAAATGACCTTTGAAAACGTTGTAAAAACGAGTATTTTCATTTCAGATATGAACAACTTCTCGAATATCAACGCAGTTTACGGAACCTATTTCGACGAGGCAACAGCTCCAGCTAGAGAAACTGTAGAGGTAGCCAACTTACCGAAATTTGTCAATGTAGAAATCAGTATGATTGCCATTAAGTAATCCGATTTTTAATTAAAAAAGAAACGTCCTGCTGCAAATCGCATCAGGACGTTTTTTTATATAGACCTAATCAACAACTCTGCCGTCGCAGGATTCGTTGCTAAAGGTACATTGTGTACATCACACAATCGCAGTAACATTGAGATATCAGGCTCGTGCGGATGCTTTTCATGAGGATCTCGAAAAAACAACACCATAGCACAGCTACCTTCCGCTACGCGGCTCGCTATTTGAGCATCCCCTCCATAAGGACCAGAAAGTAATGCCTCCACCTCAAATCCAGCTTCACGAGCTCTGGTACTCGTAGTTCCGGTTCCGATCAATTTAATTCGCTTTTGCTTTAACACCTCTTGATGCTCCTCCAAAAAGGCGATCATCTTTGTTTTTTTCCCATCGTGGGCAATAATTGCTATCTCCATAATTCGCTAAAAAAACCCGCGTAAAGCGGGTTCGTTTTTATTTATTTAACTCATACTATGATAAGCTTGCGGCATGCAGCATTAAATCAATAATTTTTGTCGCATAACCAAATTCATTATCATACCATGATATCACTTTAAAAAAGTTTTCATTTAACTCTAAACACGCATCCGCATCAATAACAGAAGTTCGGGGTTCCGATACAAAGTCTTGTGATACCACTTCGTCTTCAGTATACCCGAGTATTCCTTTTAATTCACCTTCAGACGCCGACTTTAAGACACTCAATATTTCTTTTAAAGAGGTCGCTTTTTCGGTTCTAAACGTCAAATCCACTAACGATACATCGGGTACAGGTACTCTTACAGCCATTCCCGTTAGGCGTCCTTCCAGTTCCGGCATTACTTTAATTACCGCTTTGGCAGCTCCTGTACTCGTAGGAATAATATTGTTTACCACAGTTCTTCCTCGTCTCCATTTTTTGTTTGGGCCATCAACCACATTTTGAGTCGACGTGGCTGCGTGCACGGTAGTCATCAATCCTTCCTTTAAGCCAAAAGCATCGTGAATCACTTTTGTCAATGGGGCCAAACAGTTGGTTGTACAAGAGGCATTTGAAAAAACAGTTTCATCTGCTTTTAAATCCTGATGATTTACCCCCATTACGTACATATTAGCATCTTTTGAAGGCGCTGAAATAATCACCTTTTTAGCTCCTGCTTTCAAGTGCAAAGCCGCCTTGTCCTTATCCGTAAAAAAACCTGTAGACTCAATAACGTAGTCCACAGCTTCACTTGCCCAATTTATGGCCTCTGGATTTCTCTCTGCTGTGACTCTGATAGTATTTCCGTTAACAATCAAATTTCCGTCCTGTACCTCTACAGTTCCATTAAATCGACCGTGTACAGAATCATACTTTAGCAAATACGCTAAATAATCTACATCTAGGAGGTCATTTATAGCTACCACCTGCACTCCTTCTCTCTGTATCGCAGAACGAAAGGCAATCCTACCTATTCGTCCAAATCCATTAATCCCAATTTTAATCATTATCCTAATTTTAATTTCATGTACTAGACTCCTGTCACATACGAAGTAGCCTACTACACTATTTGGACATACAAATATAAACCATATAGAAACAAAAAAAACCGGTAGAATGTAATTTCCTACCAGTTTTTCAAATATTTTATATTCTCAGTTATAAAGAAGCAGCGTGCTCCACTAAATCAACTATTTTAGTTGAATATCCCATTTCATTATCATACCAAGAAACTAACTTTACAAAGTTATCTGACAAGGCGATTCCGGCATTCGCATCGAAAATAGAAGTTCTTGTATCTCCCACAAAATCTTGTGAAACCACTAATTCTTCAGTGTACCCTAAAATTCCTTTCATCGCTCCTTCAGAAGCCGATTTTATCGCTGCTTTGATAGCCTCATAGCTCGCTGGTTTTTCTAACTGTACGGTTAAGTCTACCACAGAAACATCCATGGTCGGTACGCGAAATGCCATTCCCGTTAACTTTCCGTTCAACTCAGGTATTACCTTTCCTACCGCCTTTGCTGCTCCCGTAGAAGAAGGAATGATATTGTGTAAAGCAGCTCTACCGCCTCTCCAATCTTTCATTGACGGACCGTCAACGGTACGCTGTGTTGCTGTACTCGCGTGTACTGTCGTCATTAACCCTTCTTTGATACCGAAATTATCATTCAACACCTTCGCTAACGGAGCCAAACAGTTGGTTGTACAAGAAGCATTTGAAAAAATAGTATCCTCAGCTTTCAACTCTTGGTGGTTCACGCCCATCACAAACATAGACGCATCTTTTGATGGCGCAGAGATCACCACTTTTTTAGCTCCTCCGGCAAGGTGTAAACTCGCTTTGTCTTTGGCTGTAAAGAATCCAGTACATTCCAATACGTAATCAGCACCTACTTCATTCCATTTGATTTCCTCAGGATTACGTTCAGCAGTTACACGAATTTCATTTCCATTGACTACCAATTTATCTCCCTTTACTTCTACTGTACCCTCAAAAGCTCCGTGTACAGAATCGAACTTTAGCATGTATGCTAAATAGTCTACATCCAATAAATCATTGATAGCAACCACTTGCACATTAGCTCTTTTCACTGCAGATCTAAATGCCAATCGTCCAATTCTACCAAATCCGTTAATCCCAATTTTAATCATATCTATTCTATTTTTTAAGTCGTCATGATGTCAGAAACTCGTAAGAGTTCTAAATCAATATTGTTAATTCCTTTAATTGCTTTTTCTAAATCTGTAGCCACTACTTCATTGTTTTGTAAGCCCACCATTAAATTGGTTTTCCCGTCAATGAGCAATTCTACAGCTTTTACACCTAATCTACTCGCAAGTACTCTATCGAAACACGTAGGCGAACCTCCGCGTTGCATGTGTCCTAACACAGAAACACGCACTTCGTATTCCTCAAGATTTTCTTCCACGTAATTGGCTAATTCATATACATTTTTCCCCGAACGATCTCCTTCAGCCACCACCACTATACTCGATGACTTTCCAGAGCGCTTACTCTTCTTTAAAGATTCGAGCATTCTATCTACTCCTAAATCTTCTTCTGGAATCAAAATTTCTTCAGCTCCTGCACCTACTCCGGCATTTAAGGCTATAAACCCGGCGTCGCGTCCCATAACCTCCACAAAAAACAGACGGTTATGAGATGAGGCTGTATCTCTAATCTTATCGATTGCCTCCATGGCTGTATTCAGTGCTGTATCATACCCTAACGTATGTGAAGTTCCATAAATATCATTATCGATGGTCCCTGGAATTCCGACTACTGGAAACTTGAATTCTTGATTAAAAACAACACCTCCTGTAAACGAACCATCTCCACCAATAACCACTAAGGCATCGATATTGTGTTCAATTAAATTCTGATAGGCTTTTTCACGTCCTTCTGGCGTCATAAATTCTTTGGATCTCGCCGATTTCAGTACCGTCCCTCCTTTGTGAATAATGTTATTCACACTTCTGGCAGTCATATTCGTAAAATCACCTTCTATCAACCCTTGATACCCACGGTATATTCCCACACATTCTGTTCTGTAATACGCACAGGTACGCACCACTGATCTGATTGCTGCATTCATTCCAGGAGCGTCTCCTCCTGAGGTCATTACTGCTATTTTCTTTATTTTATTTGCCATAATTTCTGTGTCAAATCTAGTTATTTTTTACGTTGATTTTCTCAAAAAAAACGAAATCGTTTTCGATAAAACACCCCGAAAACACTGCGTTTTCACTCTTTTAAGAGCTGGAAAAGCTACGTTTTTTTTTCAATAAAACGGGGTGTTTTTTGTTAATTTTAACATAACATTTGAAAAGTCTAGGCATAAAAAAAATCCTAACTCCACTAGGTGAAGTATAGGATTTCGAAACCTTATTTTTTTGGGGTTACTACTAGGAGTGCTCCCGCTAGTTGACCATATCTTTTGCTGCGCTTATCAATTCTTGTACGCGCTGGTTGTCATATACTGATGGGTACAGTTCTTTTACTATAAAATGATAGTCAAAATCAATAGCAAGACCGTTTTTCAAGTGTGTCAAACTGTATTCTTCCTTGTCCAAAATCATAAACAATCCGCACAAACGGTATTCAATTTCGGCAAATTCACGATATATTTTCTTGGCTCTAATCAACACTGTCAACGCTTCACTAAAATCCCCTAAGAAAAGTAAAATATCAGCTAGCGCTACGTAAATTTCAATTTCCTTATCACCTAAGCTAATGCAGCGATTAAATGCCTTTACCGCCTCTTCATAAAAATTCAACTTCAAGTTGATGTCTCCGTACCTCCTCCAATACAAAGCATTGGTTTCATCTATTTGAATGGCTTTATTTATGTAGTACAACGCCTTCGGATAATTATTACTTAGATAACAGGCATTGGTAAGCATCATCCACCCTCTGTCTAATAAAGGATCTTCATGTACTGCCTTTTTATAAAAGTGCATAGCCGTAGCTATATTATCCAATTTCTGATAGCATTCTCCGATTCGGATGTACGCAAAGGCCGTCGGGTCATCGAGTTCAAGAGTAATCAAGTAATTATCGATGGCTTCCTGATAATTTTTTAATTCTTCCAAGGTTTTGGCTTTTTCCAAATACCCTCCAATAAAACTATCGTCTATAATTACGGCAAAATCAAACGCTCGCAAGGCTTCTTCAAACATACCCAACTCAAAATACTGACGTCCTAACTGATGCCAAGCTACCTCACAGTAGGGATTTTTATCCAAATAGGCATTTAAAAACTTAATAGCGTCTTCATTTTTTTCCTCCATATCAAAACAATACACAATATTGTAAAGAGATGAATAGTCTTCGAAGTCCACTTCAATACATTTTGCAAAATTCAGACGCGCATTTTCATAGTCGTCTAAATACAGATATTCCATCCCCAACATAGACCAAACATCTTCTGGGGACTCGATAAATTCTAACGAGGCTTTTAAAACTTCAATGGCCTCTTTATGTTGTTTCTTTTTTGATAAAATTGTTGCTTTTTGAATAAACACCTCATCGTTGTGAGGTTCCACTGCTTCGATATCTGTTAATAACTTGATGGCTTCTGGCAGGTCACCATCGAACACTAAAAGCTCCACTTGCATCAGCTTTAACTGTATGGAAGTGGGGTGTTGTTCGAGCCCTAATTTAACGGCTTTCTTCGCTAAGGAATGCTTTCCTATATTCAAATAGTGCTCTATAATATACTCAAACTCTGTAGCATCGAAAAAATAGACGCTATTCGTTTTCAACATGGATTCAAATTTTGACACTGGCATAGGCTACGGATTTGAAATACACATAAATTTACAACAACAATGATGCCTAAAAACATTTAGCTACTTTTATTGTTAACAAAGTAATTAACAATTTTCTCCTAAAAACTGAGAGATTTCAGGGGCTGATTTGAGAGATTCAATAATTTTTCTATATTTGAAAGTATTAAAAAATTGAATCAAACAAATTAATCTTTAAACAAAAAATCATGAGCAAATTTGACGAAAAAGTTGCGTTGTACTCTAAGTTTATGAACGACAGAAACCTCGCGTTTAAAAGTGACCTTTTAACAGCTGTCACCAAAGGATTAGGTCCATCAATTTACAAAAAAGATGCCGAAACAGTTTCTGGATCGGATGCCAAAGAGTTATTGACCGTTAAAAACAATTTTTTAATTAAGAAGTTAGGATTAGAAGACGGACCTAAATTGGACGAAGCAATTCAAGAAGTAATGGAACGCATCGGTAAATCAGAGCGAAACAAATACCGTGCGGTCGTGTATTATATGTTAACCGAGAAGTTTAGTAAAGAAGCTATCTACGGTATGTAAATCACCAATAAACTAAATGAAAAATCCCGTGGTGTATGCTACGGGATTTTTTTTATTTTAGCCCTCAACAAACAACCTAAATTTATGTCACAATTTATCAGTGTATTTGACATGCTGAAAATCGGTGTGGGACCTTCAAGCTCACATACTTTAGGCCCTTGGAGAGCCGCACAACAATGGATTTCCAAGCTTAAAACAAACGGTATTTTTGATCGAGTAAGCCTCGTAAAAGTGGACTTGTACGGGTCATTATCTCTTACTGGAAAAGGGCATGCCACGGATTTGGCGGTACTCTTAGGATTGAGCGGAACCGATCCGGAATACATTCCTATCTCGGATATCGAACGTATTATTCAAGCCATTAATACGAGTAATACCCTGAATTTTAATGGAGAAAAAACGCTGCACTGTAATGCCGATTTAGTTGTTTTTAACAGAGATTTCTTGCCTTTTCATTCCAATGGACTTCGTTTTTATGCTTTTGACAGCACTGGAGAAGAACTTTCATCAGAAACCTACTATTCTATAGGAGGTGGCTTTGTCATTCAAGAATCAGCAGCGAGTAATGACGATAAGGAAATTAATAAGAAAAATTTCCCGTTTCCTATTAACCGTGCTACAGAATTAGAAGCGTACTGTTCAAAAGAGAACAAGCTCATCTCTGAAATAGTATTTTTAAATGAATTGGAGTTGGCCGATCAAGCCACTATTGACAGTGAGTTAAACCGCGTGTGGGAAACTATGCTCGAATGCATGTATATCGGATGTCACACCGAAGGAACGCTTCCCGGAGGTCTCAATGTAAAAAGAAGAGCTTTTGAGACCCACAAAAAATTAATTAAAGGGGCCACTTACAACAATCAACACGAATGGATAAAAGCCATTCGTAGTACAGAGGTAAAGTTTAGAGAAATCCTAAAATGGGTGAGCTGTTTTGCGCTAGCTGTTAACGAGGTTAACGCTGCTTTAGGTCGTGTGGTAACCGCTCCAACCAACGGAAGTGCTGGTGTAATCCCTGCAGTATTGATGTACTACTTAGTTATTGAAAATCACGAAGCTGATTTTGAACAGATCAAAAAATTCTTATTAGTGGCTGGTGAAATTGGAAGTATCTTTAAGAAAAATGCCACCATTTCAGCCGCGATGGGTGGATGCCAAGCAGAAATCGGAGTTTCTTCAGCTATGGCTGCTGCCGGATTAACAGAACTGCTCGGAGGTAGCCCTTCACAATGCTTAGTCGCTGCTGAAATTGCCATGGAACACCACCTAGGACTCACCTGTGACCCTATTGGAGGACTCGTTCAGGTGCCTTGTATCGAACGAAACGCAATGGGCGCTATCAAGGCTATCAACGCAGCTGAACTCGCCCTAGAAACAGATCCAAAATCATCTTTAGTACCCCTCGACAAAGTAATTGATACCATGTGGGAAACTGCCAAAGACATGAACAGAAACTACAAAGAAACCTCTGAAGGTGGATTGGCAGTGACTGTAGGTCTGGCAGATTGCTAACAATAAAACACTAGGGTTAAATTGTCACTTTGGGTCCAAGGAATTTCGGTCCTACACCGAACAAGATATCTAAAAACAATTTAACCCTAGCGAAATACTCGCGTACGGTTACCTTTAACCCATAGCGTCCAGATACTCCTTTTGCATTAAAAGCCACTGCTGCTATCCCTTTATTTTCGGCCAAATACAACGCTCTTTCATTATGAAATTTTTGTGATATCACAATCAATTCGTCTTGTCCAAAAACCTCTTTTGCTCGTACCACGGAATCCAAGGTTCGAAAGCCCGCATAATCCAAAACAATTCTAGATTCTGGAACGCCTCGCTTTACTAAATCCTCTTTAAAAGCCGTAGGCTCATCATACCTTTTACTACCATTATCACCACTTACTAAAATATAAGAGATTTTACCTGCCTTAAACAAGGCAACGGCAGCTTCGAGGCGATAGCTGTAGTACAGATTTACCTGTCCGTTCTTTAAATACTTTACCGTCCCCAATAAAAGCCCCACCTTTCGTGCGGGTACTTCCGTAACGGAGTCGTACATTTTTCCAGTAGCATTCTTTTTAACGAGCCAGTTACAACCGAAAATGAATAAGGTCCCCAGCAGTAAAACAGCCAAAATCGA
The DNA here is from genome assembly GCF_964514025.1 of Tenacibaculum litopenaei. Lineage (NCBI taxonomy): Bacteria > Pseudomonadati > Bacteroidota > Flavobacteriia > Flavobacteriales > Flavobacteriaceae > Tenacibaculum > Tenacibaculum litopenaei. The sequence goes on along the minus strand of NZ_CAZEQT010000004.1, from coordinate 22,276 downwards.
TTTCCAAAGCAATTTTTTTCGCAACAGCATATTACCTGGTAAATACGAGTTCTAATTCTGATGACATTGTCGCGTCAAAAGCGTAGCCCTCCACGTTAAAGTTTTTCAATCCTTCCAAGCTTGTCACTTCGTTCTCGATGATGTAACGCACCATTAGGCCTCTCGCCTTCTTAGCATAGGTCATGATCGTTTTATACTGACCATTTTTAAAATCTTTAAACACCGGAGTGATCATCGGTACTTTTAGCGTTTTCTTCGGAAGTGCCTTAAAGTATTCTGAACTGGCCAAATTAATCAAAAGCTCTCCATCTTCCATTTCTTCGTTCAGTGATTCTGCCAATTTGGTTCCCCAAAATTTGTACAAATTTTCTGTCCTTCCAACTTTCAACTTGGTTCCCATTTCTAAACGATATGGCTGAATCAAATCTAAAGGCTTTAACAAACCGTATAATCCCGATAAAATTCGAAGTGTTCCTTGTACTGATTCGTGATGCTTTTCATCTAAACTCATCACATCAATTCCTCTGAATACCTCACCTGTAAATGAAAACAAGGCCTGTTTGGCATTAGACAAATCAAACGGTGGACTCCACACCTGATTTCTATCGTAATTTAACTGTGCCAACTCGTCCGAGATCTTCATCAATTCTCCCAATTTATTTCTCGAAAGCGTTTTGAGTTTTTTATTCAATTTCGCTGAATCTTCAAGAAATCTGGGCTGTGTATACTGGTCTGTTGTTGCTTTGGTTTCAAAATCCAAGGATTTTGCTGGAGATATAATTATTTTCATTGTTATTTTTTCTTAATTAACACGGTAAAAATACGAGGAAAGAAGCAGAATTTACCGTTCTCTGTTTCAATTTTATTTATGTATTTATCAAGGTCTTCTATAGTTCTGTGGTCACCTCTAATCCATCGTACGCAAGGAACACATTTTCCGGTAATTCTTTCGACACTTCTTCATGAAAGCCAAGCAGCTCACTAATGTGGGTCAAATAGGTAAAACGCGGTTTCAATTCGTCGACCAGTGCCAAGGCTTCTTCGATGTTTAAATGGGTGGCATGCGGTTCTTTTCGCAATCCTGTTATTACTAATACCTCAAGTCCTTTCAATTTTTCTTTTTCCGAGGGTTCTAGGTACTTGATATCTGTCAAATAAGCCATGTTGTGAAAGCGGTATCCTAATATAGGTAGTTTTCCATGCATCACCTCAATGGGTGTAACCATCACTCCACTCAAAACAAAGCTACTTTGATGACTGATAATTGTAGGTGCAACACTGGGAGCACTCGGATAGCGATTCTCCGTTGCGAAAATATAATCGTATCGCTTTTGCAAAACGTTTAATACGCGCTCGCTTAGGTAAATCGGCACGGATCCCATTCGAAAACAATACGGGCGAATTTCGTCTAAGCCAGCAATGTGATCAGCATGCTCGTGGGTAAACAATATACCATCGATAGCATGGATCTTTTCACGAATCATTTGTTGCCTAAAATCGGGACCACAATCGATAATATAGGTATGGTCTCCCCATGAGAATTTAACAGAAGATCGCAGTCGCTTGTCTCTGGGATCTTCAGAAAACGCTACTGGATGGGTACTTGAAATCATCGGCACCCCTGTAGAAGTACCTGTTCCTAAAAAGGTTAATTTTAATTGTTGTTTTTTGTTCATCTGTTACACAAAAATACAATAAAAATTGACTGGTACTTTCAAATTTCAGTACATTTGCCCCACGTAACTAAAAAGAATAAAATGGCAATTACGTTAAAGGGAGATCAAAAGATCAACACGGTTCCAACAACCAAATCAAAAGCTTTAAAAATAAATTTGAACGCTCACATCTACGGTACTTTTGCCGAGATTGGTGCTGGGCAAGAAACTGTTCGTAATTTCTTTAGAGCTGGAGGAGCCTCAGGAACTATTGCAAAAGCAATGAGTGCGTATGATAAAGATTTTTCTGACGCCATTTACGGTGTAGAAAATGACGGACGTTATGTTACCGAAGCGCGATTAAAAAAGATGCTTCGCCATGAAATGGACCTTATTGAGGAACGTTTAGACCGTCAAAAACACCCAGATAAATTATTTTTTAGTTATGCCAATACCGTGGCTACCATTAACTTTACAAAGAAGTTCAAAGGTCACGGATGGGTAGGTATCCGCTTTCAGTTAGACCCTCTAGAAGACTACAACGAGATTGTACTCCACTTGCGTTTTAAAGAAACGGATGCTCGATTACAACAAGAAACCTTAGGGATTTTAGGGGTAAACTTAATTTACGGTGCTTTCTACCTAAACGACAACCCTAAAGAGTTGTTAAAGTCTTTCTACGACAATATTGACAAAGACCGCCTTGAAATTGACATGATCAACTTCTCAGGACCTCGATTTATGTACGTAGATAACCGTTTGATGAGTTTACAGTTGGTGAAGAATGAAATGACCAATGCTGTAATGTTCGGTCCAGACGGAAACAACCTTCTCCCTGCACAAGTCTTGTACAAACGTAATATCTTGGCACTTCGAGGAAGTTTCAGGCCTGTTACTAAGGTAAACATGGACATGTTTGAGAAGTCAAAAGAACTTTTCTTGGCAGAGAAAAAAGTAGACCCTGAAAAAACTCAAATCATATTCGAAATCACCTTGAGCAACCTAAAAGCAGAAGGTAAAATTAACGAACGTGATTTCTTAGACCGTGCAGAATTACTGTGTTCACTCGGACAGAATGTAATGATCACCAACTACCAAGAATACTTTAAACTCGTTGAATACTTCAGTGAATTTACAAGAGAGCGCATGGCCTTAGCTATGGGTGTCAACAACTTAATCCAGATTTTCGACGAAAAATACTACCGCGATTTAAGTGGAGGTATTTTGGAAGCCTTCGGTAAATTATTCTACCGCGATTTAAAGGTGTATATGTATCCTTACAAGGATCAAGAAACTGAAGAATTCATCACCAGTCAAAACTTAAAAGTGCACCCTAGAATTAAAGAATTGTACAAATTCTTTAAACTCAACGGTAAACTCGTAGATATCAAAGGTTTTAACGGAGACATCTTACACATTTTCTCTCGTAAAGTTCTTCAAATGATCAAAGACAACGAAGAAGGTTGGGAAGAAATGCTTCCGAAAGGAGTTTCTGAAACGATTAAAGCAAAACGCTTATTTGGTTTTTCTAGAAGGATGTCAAAATAATTTTTTGACATCTGATTAAACCTTTTTGTAACTTTAGTGTCTAACAACTAAAATCTATCTAGTTGGCAGACGAAACGCTATTAATACACCAATTACAAAACACTTCTACCAAGGAACTTGCCTTTAGAAGTCTCGTGAGCGAATACAAAGAACGCTTATATTGGCACATACGAAAAATTGTATTATCTCATGACGACGCTGATGATGTGTTGCAAAACACGTTCATCAAGGTGTATAAAAATATTGACTCGTTTAAAGGAGACAGTAAAATATACTCGTGGATGTACCGTATTGCAACCAACGAGGCCTTGAGTTTTTTAAGTAAAAAAGCAAAAGAACAAAATCTGGACATCAGCGATTACCAGCAACAACTCACCTCTAACCTAGATAGTGATTATTGGTTTGAAGGATCTGAAATAGAAATCATCCTTCAGAAAGCCATAGCCCAACTACCCCAGCAACAACAACTGGTATTTAACATGAAGTATTTTGACAATCTCAAATACCAAGAAATATCAGCTATTTTGAACGTTAGTATCGGCGGCTTAAAGGCATCGTATCACCATGCGGTAAAAAAAATAGAAGCCTTTATTAAAAACCAACATTAAACCATTAGTGCAACCAACAGTCTAAGGATTATGAGTGAAGATTTAAAAAATAGTATCGCGTTCCTCAAAGAGAACACTGGCAAAGCTTCGAGCTTTAAGGCCCCTGAAGGCTATTTTGACGCTTTTGAAGAGCGTTTGTTTGCTCGTGAAGAAATTCCAAACACAGCTAAAAACAAAGGCTTTAAAATACCCGAAAACTATTTTAACGACGCTGAAGAACGCATTTTTGAGGCCACTATAAGCCGAGAACCGCAGCATCGTAAAACGTCGTATTACCGTCGCGTAATACAGATGATTCCGACTGCAGTTGCCGCTTCTTTGCTTCTCTTTATGGCTTATACCTATTTTACCATCGTAGAGCCCAACAACCTTTCGAGTTTTAGCACCGAAGAAATTGAAGATTGGTATGATTATGGTTATTTAGATAATAATGACAGTGAATTCGCTTTGGTTATTGACGAGGCTTCACTTACATTTGACAGCGATATTTTAAATACTGTCAGTTTGGAAGATGAAGATGTGGAAGCCTATTTAAATAATCTCAGTAGTGAAACCCTAGCAAATGAAATTGAATAATATGAAAACCCTAAGCTTTTACCTTGCCGTTTTGTGCCTTTGTACCTCTACCCTATCGTTTGGGCAAAAGGTGTATCGTACCAAACACCACGAAAAAATTCATTCGTACAAAATAGCCTATATCACAGACAAGCTTAGTCTCAGCACCCAAGAAGCCGAAAAGTTTTGGCCAATATACAACGCGTATAGCTTAGAAATGTTAGCGCTACACAAAGAAGAACGCTATAAAATCAAAAAGCAAATACTCAAAAAAGGCGGAATTGAAAAACTCAGTGAAGAAGAAGCCAAAAAAGTCATTTTACGCATTCGCGACATCAGTAATAAAAAGGCTAAAATTAAAAATGATTTTTTTGAGAAAGTGGCTACCATCATTCCCTACAAGAAAATACTAGCTCTTGAAGTAGCTGAACACGAATTCAATAGAAGTCTCATACGAAAGTTGAGATCAACCAGAAAATTAGACCGCTAATTTTCTGGTAAATACACTTCCAAGAGCTCAGAAGTCTCCTCAAGTGAATGTAATGTGTACGACTGTACATAGGCTGGTATTAACAGGGTTTCTCCCATCTTAATAGTCGCCTCAACTCCGTTACTTTCAAACCTTACCTCCCCTTTCACACACATGTATATCACAAAGCTATCCAACCCTCGTTTTCCGTAACTTACACTTCCTTCAATTGGCAAAATATTGGTAGTAAAATACGGACAACTCACCATTTCACTACTACTATTGGTTACCTTTTGGTATGCTGTTGTATAGCTGTCTTGTGCTTTGTAATCAATAGCATCAATAGCTTCTTCAGTATGCAGTTCACGATAATTTCCTTCGCTATCCTGACGATCCCAATCGTAAATTCGATAAGTAACATCAGAAGTTTGCTGAATTTCGGCTAACATTACGCCCGCTCCGATAGCGTGTACTCTTCCCGTAGGGATAAAATAAACATCTCCATTAGCAACGGTATCTATATTTAAAATTTCCGTTAGCGATTTATTATTCAAATGCTTGAGATACTCCTCTTTATCGGTATCCTTCTTAAATCCTACAATCAAATTTGCCTGTTCATCTGCCTGCATCACATACCACATCTCTGTTTTCCCAAATGAATTGTGACGTTGCATCGCCAAATCATCATGTGGATGTAATTGGATACTCAAGGCTTCTTTTGCATCGATGTATTTAATTAACAAGGGAAACTTATCACCAAAAGCGCTGTAAACACGCTCTCCTACAAAGCGACCTTTCTCATTGGAAATGAGTTCTTTTAATGACATACCCTGGCATGGACCATTGCTAACTACAGAAGTATCTCCTTCTACGTCAGAAATCTCCCAACTCTCTCCGATATTCGATTTATCAGAGGATTTATGTAATAGTTTTATTAATTTATCTCCGCCCCAAATCTTCTCTTTTAAAATGGGGGTAAATTTAAAAAAGGGTTGTTCTATAATCATGATAATAAAGTCTTTATACTTAAAGATAAGAAAAAAATTAGTTCCCTGAGTAGGTCACAAAATTTCTCGGTGTTTCGTAAACAGTAACTGACAAGTCTAACTCGTTTTCAATACGAACTCTTAATTTCTCGTAGATAACCACAGCAATATTCTCAACAGAAGGATTTAAATTCTTGAATTCTGGTACTTCAATATTTAAATTTTTATGATCAAAAGCTTCTTCCACCTCTGATTTTATCAAGTCTTTTAAGACACCTAAATCGTATACATACCCCGTAACAGGATCAATCTCTCCTGTTAAAGATACTATTAACTCGTAATTGTGTCCATGGTAATGTGGATTGCTGCACTTTCCAAATACTTCTTTGTTTTTGGCGTCATCCCAATTCGGATTAAACAATCGGTGAGCTGCATTAAAATGCGCTTTTCTATGTACAGTAACTCTTGGCATTTAGGCTAAAAATTTAGATAATTCTCGATACGATTCTTGAAAGATGATTTTAAACCAAGCTGTGTATTGATCAGGGTTCTTTTCGATGTCTGTTTTCACTGCTTCCAAGTCCATCCATTTAAAACTAGCAACTTCTTCTGGATTTACTACTGGATCTTCCTCATAAAAACCGACCATCACATGATCGAGCTCGTGTTCCGTAAGCCCATTGTCAAAAGGAGCTTTATAGATAAAACTGAACACTTCCTCTAACTCACAAGAAAATCCCATTTCTTCGTGTAATCGTCGCTTTCCTGCAGCAATATTACTCTCACCAGAACGCTGATGCGAACAACAAGTATTTGTCCATAATAACGGAGAGTGATACTTTTCTTTTGCGCGTTGCTGCAACATCAATTCTCCTTTACTATTGAATACAAAAACAGAAAAAGCACGGTGTAATAACGCCTTTTCATGGGCCTCTATTTTTTCCATCAATCCAATTGGATTGTCCTGTTCATCTACTAAAATTACTTGTTCTTTCATGTGTACTATTTACCAAAAAACAAACTTACAAAATAGAATCCACACTGTACTTACTCCTCGTTGAAATTGCTTTTGTTTTTTTGTAAATAAAAAGCGCATCTCTTAGACAATCCACCCTGCTAATCGAGGCAACTCCATCTCTTTAAAGCAGTTAAAAAACCTGTTATATAATTGCGCCTCAACACATAAAAGTTTAACTTTGCCACCTTAAAATTTATAGATGAGTTTTTTAGAAGAAATCCAAAAGAGAAGAACCTTTGGAATTATTTCCCATCCCGATGCAGGTAAGACTACGCTTACTGAAAAATTGCTATTATTTGGTGGGGCAATTCAGGAGGCCGGTGCTGTTAAAAACAATAAAATTAAAAAAGGAGCAACCTCCGATTTCATGGAAATCGAAAGACAACGTGGAATTTCGGTTGCTACTTCGGTATTAGCCTTTATTTACAAAGACCGAAAAATCAACATACTCGATACCCCTGGGCATAAAGACTTTGCGGAAGATACTTTCCGAACACTCACGGCTGTTGACAGTGTAATTGTCGTTATTGACGTGGCAAAAGGAGTTGAGGAGCAAACCGAAAAATTAGTAGAGGTTTGTAGAATGCGAAAAATTCCTATGATCGTATTTATCAACAAACTTGACCGCGAAGGAAAAGACGCTTTTGACCTCCTCGATGAAGTAGAACAAAAACTCAAGCTAAAAGTAACTCCGATGAGTTTCCCAATAGGTATGGGATACGATTTTAAAGGTATTTATGATATCTGGGGTAAAAAACTCAATATTTTCTCAGGAGATAACAAACAAACAATATCAGAAGGCGTAGAGTTTACGGATATTACCAATCCTGAATTGGATGAAATAGTAGGACAAGACTCCGCTGATACCTTAAGAGAAGAACTCGATCTCGTATACGAAGTTTACCCTGCGTTTGATCAAGAAGCTTATAATTCAGGAGACCTACAACCCGTTTTCTTTGGTTCGGCTCTGAACAACTTCGGTGTCAAGGAACTCTTAGATTGCTTTATCGATATCGCTCCGAATCCACAACCTAAAATGTCAGACAACAGACTTGTAGATTCTAAAGAAAACAAAATGACAGGTTTTGTATTTAAGATTCATGCCAATATGGATCCAAAGCACAGAGATCGCCTCGCTTTTGTTAAAATTGTATCCGGAGTTTTTAAGAGAAACACTCCGTATTTACATGTTCGAAATGGTAAAAAAGTAAAATTCTCAAGTCCCAATGCCTTCTTTGCTGAAAAGAAAGAAATTGTAGAAGAATCTTTCCCAGGTGATATTGTAGGTTTACACGATACGGGAAATTTCAAAATTGGAGATACCTTAACAGAAGGAGAGCAATTGAACTTCAAGGGGATTCCAAGTTTCTCTCCAGAGCACTTTAGATATGTGAACAACGCCGACCCTTTAAAGTCAAAGCAATTGTACAAAGGTTTAGACCAGCTAATGGATGAAGGAGTTGCCCAATTATTTACCCTTGAAATGAATGGACGACGTATTATCGGTACCGTTGGAGCCCTTCAATACGAGGTTATTCAATACCGTCTTGAACACGAATACGGGGCCAAATGTACCTACGAGAATATCGCTGTTCACAAGGCCTGTTGGGTACAAGCAGAAGATGAAAAAAATGAAGAATTCAAAGAGTTCAAACGCGTTAAACAACGTTATTTAGCAAAAGACAAAGCTGGTAGGCTCGTATTTTTAGCCGATTCTGCCTTTACTATGCAAATGACACAAAGTAAATACCCTACGGTAAAATTACATACCACTAGTGAATTTGAATAACACCCAAAAATAATGTTTCGCAGAATCCGAGCTACATACCGAAAATTCATCCTTAATGTGCAACTGCCGCTAACCTTAGTGACTGGATTACTATTGGGAACTGCTGCACACGCACAGTCAACCGATGTTCCACAGCGAAAACAGTTGAACAATAAAGTGCGATTGAATTTCATTCCGGTTTCGATGCCTCAAGCAACCTATCCTTCACTGGATAAAACCATGGGGCTTATGGGCTTGCATTACTTTATACCTTTTAACGATTGGCTGTATGGTGGTGCAGGTATGTATGCAGCCATTACCGGTGACCAAGGAGGCCTTTTCACCTTGGGAGCTACGCTGGGAATTAACAAGAAACTTTACAAATCACTATACCTCGATGCCAACTTTCATTTTGGTGGTGGCGGTGGGTATCGTTATTTGGTAAATGACGGAGGATATATCAATCCGAATATAGGGTTACAGTTACAACAAAAGCACTATGCAGTCGGTGTGCAATACAGTCACTTCGATTTCTATTCGGGTGCTATTAAAAGTAATGCCGTTTCTGTGTTTGTAGAAATACCTAGTCTTCTAAGATTTACCGATTACCGTCACAGCCAACAAAAATTCGAGCTCAAACAATTGGAAAAAGACCAACTGTGGCAGCAGCCCGTTGTAAAAAACGCACAGCAATTGCGTTTTGATTTCTTTAAACCAATAGGATCATCACAAAAGGATAACGGAACACCTTTGCGTGAAACCTTGTATGTTTTAGGATTTGAATACCAAAAATACCTCGATGAAAAGAGCTTTTTGTTTGTGCACACCGATGCCATATACAAAGGATTACGTGCCGGCTTTATGGACCTATTTTTTGGTATGGGCTACCACCCTATACAGTCGACCTATGTCGACGTGTTTACCAAATTTGCCGTCGGTGCCGCTGGTGGACGTGTCGCTCCTGAAGGAGGTTTGATGCTCTACCCTTCAGCCGGTATTGACTTAAAGCTCTCACAGCGATTCCGCCTGAGTACTCACGGTGGTTATTACAGGGCAATTGGTGGCACCCTGGAAGCCTATACCTTTGGATTCGGTATAAAATACACTAACTTCAGCGGTGGTACCCAAAAGTCAAATCAAACCGACCGATCAAATTACAGAATACAAGGCATCAGCTTAAGCCTCGAAAACCAAACGTATTTAGGCGTTGCCAAAACAGACGATAGTAAAGGCCTCAAAGAAGTCGATTTACAACTTCTAGCCTTCCAAGTAAATTACGACCTAACCAAAAACCTATACCTCATTGGAGAAGCTGGATTTGCCTATGACGGAAGGTCAGGCGGTTATGCTCATGGTTTGGTTGGTATGGGAGTTAAAAGTCCCTCTTTTCTATCCAATCACCTAGAGTTCTTTATAGATGCCACGGGAGGTGCTGCAGGAGGGGCCGGTGTTGATACCGATGAAGGCATTGTTGCTCGATTGGTAGCCGGAATCAATGTCAACGTAAATAATACGATTAGTATCACGAGTTCTGTTGGACAATTTATTGCTCCATTCGGAAATGTTAATGCTACGAATATAAATATAGGATGTAACTTCAACTTTGGGAGTTTAACATCTACTAATTAATGATCAATAGAAAAATTAAAACAAATGAATAACGGAATCTATGCAAAATTCACCACTCCTAAAGGAGATATCTTAGTGAATTTAGAATACGAAAAAACTCCAGGTACTGTTGGTAACTTCGTTGCCTTAGCAGAAGGAAATTTAGAAAACTCTGCAAAACCACAAGGTACTCCTTATTATAACGGATTAAAATTTCACCGAGTTATCGCTGACTTTATGATCCAAGGTGGATGCCCACAAGGAACAGGAACTGGAAGTCCAGGATACCAATTCGACGATGAAATTCATCCAGAACTTAAGCACGATGCTCCTGGAAAACTTTCTATGGCCAATGCTGGTCCTGGAACGAACGGTTCTCAATTCTTTATTACCCATGTAGCTACTCCGTGGTTAGACGGTAAGCACACGGTATTCGGAAGTGTCGTTGAAGGTCAAAGCGTTGTTGATGCTGTGGAGCAAGATGATGAAATGAACCTTGAAATTATTCGCGTAGGATCAGAAGCTGAAGCCTTTAATGCTGTTGAAGCATTTCGCAGCTTCGAAGGAGCTCGTGAAAAGCGCCTTGCTGAAGAAAAAGCAAAACAACAAGAACTACTTGATCAAGTAGCTGCTGGATACGATGAGACTCCAAGTGGTCTTCGCTATAAAGTATTACAAAAAGGTGAAGGTAAGCAAGCTACTAAGGGTGCTATGGTTTCTGTACACTACAAAGGACAACTTTTAGACGGAACTGTATTTGACTCGTCATACAAACGCAAGCAACCAATTGATTTCGCTGTTGGTGTTGGACAAGTTATTGCAGGATGGGACGAAGGAATCCAATTGTTACAAGTTGGAGATAAAGCTCGTTTTGTGATCCCTTCTGACCTAGCCTATGGAGCAAGAGGTGCTGGTGGTGTAATTCCTCCAAATGCAACTCTTATTTTTGACGTTGAATTAATGAACGTAAAATAATCACAAAGGGCTTCCATTTGGAAGCCCTTTTTACTTACATTAAATTAACCTTCCTAACATTAACTCAAACTACAATTAATGCACTCATGACATTTCCTTAAGGGCTAAGCTGATAAAAAGAAAGAACTTTACAACGGTAAACCCTCGGAAATATGAAAGCACAAATTACAACCTTATTAGCACTCGTTTTTACAACAACTGCGCTGATGGCGCAAAAAGTTTGTAACAATCCTGATGAAACATCAGTGGATCCCAACAGCATATCACTCAACAAATGTGATATTACTGAGAATAAAGACACAAAGAACAGCGCAAAAAACACTCGAAAAATTGCTCGCAAACGCGCCACTCGTCAACGAATCACCAAACGATTTAAAACCAATCCGAAAGCCCTAAATTCGGATATGAATTTGGATTCGTCTGTAGACAAGACCATCGTGAACTACAACACCGTTTCCAATAAACTAAAAACGACCACCATCCTCTTTAATCTTGCGGATGAGCTACCGAAGTTTCCGGCAACCTGTGCACATGAATCGAAAAAATTGAAATCAAAGTGTTTTAAAAATCAACTTCAAAAACACTTTGCAAAGTACTTCGATCCAGAAAGCATTGCCGAAGATGAAATTTCTGGAAAGGTCCTTATCAAATTCGATATTAGCATTACAGGAAAGGCGACGAACATCGAAATACTAAGCAGTAAAAAGAGCAGCTTACTCGAACGAGAAATTAAAAAGACCCTAGCAAAACTTCCCGAAATCCAACCTGGGAAAATAAATGGACTCCCGGTACAAGTTACCTACGTTTTCCCTATTAACTTAACATTAGAATAACATTCGCTTGACTATTTAATTATATTTTCGCAACTTTGAACCAAACCCTTTAAAATTTAATCTGTTATGAGACGTCCCCTTTCTTTAACGGTGGCCTTATTTTTCGCACTGACAAGCGTGTTTGCTCAAGAAACTTGTGAAGCCGAAACAGTTGATGATCCAAACTCTATTACCAAATGTTCTGTAAAGGACGTAGAAGATGCTTTGAACCAAATAGAAGGTAAAAAGCTACGCACGAGGATCAAACGAAAAAAAGTAGTCAATGGAACATCTTTAAGTTCAAATGACGTTAACCAAGTATCGAAACTAGATACGCAACAAGCGGAAGTAGACAAAGTAAAAAACGCCACTAACAAGTTGGCTGTTTTGAGAAAAATTCCGTTTTACTTAGTTGATCAAATTCCATTATTTTCTAAATGTGAGAATTCTCCATTGGTTAAACAAAACAAATGTTTTGAAAAACAAATGGCAAAACACATCGCTAACAACTTTAGTTACCCCAAAGAGGCCTTGACTAAAAAGCAAGAAGGTAAAATTCTTGTTCAATTTACCATTGACAAAGACGGAAATGTTATAGATATAAAGAAAAAAGGTCCTGAAAACAGCGACATTTTAAAAGCAGAAGCTGAGCGACTAATTTCAAAGTTACCGAAATTCATTCCAGGAACTCACGACGGAAAAAAGGTGCTAGTTAAATACGCACTTCCAATTATCTTTAAACTTCCAAAAAATATTTAAAAAAAAATATTTTTAATCAATATACCGACAGCCCCCATTATAACTGGGGGCTGTCTTGTTTTCCCTATCATAAACGAGGTTCCAAAACCGGATAAACAGCTTATTTTTAGATAAATACTTGTTTTAATTGTAACTTTTTATATATTTTTGCGTCTAAATAAATGAAGATTCGTATTAAAAACGACGAAAAACGGAAAAATTAAAAGCAGCTATTAATTTTTTGTAATTAATGTAAATTATCTGTTATTTTTTTTTGTTTATCAAAATTGTTTTTAGTACGTTTACAATGTAAACTAAATTATTAACCCCTAAATTAAGCAAGATTATGATGAGATTCCCCTTGTTAATTTTAGCTATGCTGTTTTCATTTACAGCAATAGCACAGGAACACTGCGCTACTCCGGAAGAGGGTATTGCTGATCCAAACAGTATCACTAAATGTGCTGTTGAGGAAGTGAAAGATGCCAATGGTAATGCTAAAAAGCAGGTATCAATTGAAGTATCGACCAGAAGGAGAGTTGTTCGCAAAAACAAATCAGCGGTCGCGCTAGGAGGATCGACTAGTTCTCATCAAGTTGCTGATGTAAAGAAAACATCTTTACTCGTAGGTAAACTAGAATTAGAAGAGTCTGCAAATACGTTGCAAAAAATTCCATTCAACTTAGTAGAAGAAATTCCATTGTTCTCAAAATGTGAGAACCAACCTTTAATCAAACAAGCGAAGTGTTTTGAGGAAAGCATGTCAAAACACATCATGAAAAACTTTAGCTATCCACAAGAGGCTTTAAGTAAAGGGATCGAAGGTAGAGTTTTGGTACAATTCACCATCAACGAATTAGGAGATGTTGAAGATATCAGAATGAGAGGTCCTAAAGGAGGAGAATTATTAGAAAAGGAAGCTAGACGTTTAGTAACCAGCTTACCTAAATTCAATCCTGGAAAGCACCACGGAAAAGTTGTAAAAGTAAAGTACGGTATTCCAATTTACTTTAAAGTTCCAGGATCAACTGGAAAGAAAGCAACTAAAAAGGCATCAGCGGCACCTAGAAGAATTGTAAGAAAAGCTGCTCCTGCAGTGAAAGAAGCAATCATAACAGATGTAGTGAAGTTTAACAAAGTACAGACTATTCCTCAATTTACAGCATGTGAAAATGCTTCAGATTTTGAAAAGTTAAACTGTTTCAATGAGCGTATGATTAGTCATATCCAACGTAACTTTAACTACCCTGCAGCAGCTGCAAGAGAAAATATAGAAGGAAAAGTTTGGGTTACTTTCGTTATCACCAAAGAAGGTGAAGTTAAAAACATCAAAATGAGAGGACCGCGTAACGGACAATTATTAGAACAAGAAGCGAAGAGAATGGTAGCGAAGTTACCTAAGTTCATCCCTGGAAAACACGGAGGACAAGCAGCAAACGTTCAGTATACGTTACCTATTAACTTCCGATTAAACGATTAAGACATTCATTTTTTAATGGATTGAAAAACCAGGAGTCATCACTCCTGGTTTTTTTTATGCCTTAAATGCAGAATTAAACTAGTATATTTGAATAACGAATAATTTCATACCCATGAACATAATTGCAATGATTCCGGCCCGCTATAATGCCAGTAGATTTCCAGGAAAATTAATGAAAGACCTTGGTGGGAAACCCGTAATTGTACGTACCTACGAGGCAGCACTGCAAGCTAAGTTATTTGATAAGGTATACGTAGTTACTGATTCAGAAGTGATCAAAACAGCCATAGAAACTGTCAATGGCGACGTTATAATGAGTACCAAAGAACACGAATGCGGATCTGACAGAATTGCAGAAGCAGTTACTGATTTAAACGTAGATATTGTTGTCAACGTACAAGGTGATGAACCATTTATTGATACAGTATCACTTCGTAAATTAATTGATGTTTTTCATGAGGATCCAGAACGTCAAATCGATTTGGCATCCTTAAAAGTACAAATAACGGACATTGAAGCTATTGAAAATCCAAACAATGTTAAGGTAATCACGGATTCCAATGGCTTTGCTATCTACTTCTCACGTAGCGTAATCCCTTACCCTAGAGCAAAGGAGTTAAACACCAAGTACTACAAACACAAAGGAGTATACGCCTTTAGAAAAGAAGCACTACTCAATTTTTATCACACTCCAATGACGCCGTTAGAAGCAGCGGAAAAAATAGAATGCATACGCTATTTGGAAGCAGGAAAAAAAATTAAGATGATTGAAACCGAAGTAGAAAGTATTGGAATCGATACACCTGAAGATTTAGAAAAAGCGCAACATTACATTCAGCAACATGATTAATAAAGAAAAAATTAAAGTTATCGCCTTCGATGCAGATGATACTTTATGGGTGAATGAAACTTACTTTCGAGAAGCAGAAAATCAATTTGCTTCTTTACTTTCTGCTTATGAAACAGAAAACAAAATACACCAAGAGCTGTTCAAAGCAGAAATTCGTAATTTACCACTCTACGGTTACGGGATTAAAGGTTTTACCCTATCGATGATAGAATGTGCACTTGAACTATCAAACCAACAATTACCGCCTAAAATCCTAAATCAGATCTTAGAAATAGGTAAAGATATGCTAGAAAAACCAGTGGTATTATTAGAAGGTGTCATCACCGTGCTAGAAGCACTTAAAGACCAATACAAACTCATTGTAGCTACTAAAGGAGATTTGTTGGACCAAGAAAAGAAACTGGCAAAATCAGGACTACTCCACTACTTCCATCACATTGAAGTAATGAGCGAGAAAAAGGAAAACGACTATCAAAAGCTCCTAAATCACTTAGACATTGCTCCAGAAGCCTTTTTAATGATAGGGAATTCATTAAAATCAGATGTATTACCCATCTTAAGTATCGGTGGTTCGGCCATCCATGTTCCTTTCCACACGACTTGGCAATTTGAAGAAGTGAAAAAAACGCCAGCAGATGTTCAATATCCTACGCTTAATAACATTACTGAAATCACAGCATTACTGTAAATATGCGTTTATAAAAACAACAGGAATACTACGCAAAATATAGTAGTAATCAGAATAAAAACACTTAAATTTGCAAAAATTTTTATTATGGCAAGTATTAAAAACTTAAAGAAAGATATTAACTATACATTAGGAGATATTGTCGGAGAATGTGACGTTTGGGCAATAGAGAACCCAAATGAAGACGTTAGCAAATCTGAAGCTATTATTGAAGAGGCTTTCGCTACTTTTGATGCGTTATTGGATAAGGTAAATGCCAAAAACATCGAAAACAAAAAGCTTCACTTCAAAGGAATCAGTAAAGAACTTGAAGAAAAAGCAAAAAGCTTGGTTGATAAATTAAACAACCTATAAGAGAAAAGCCAGTTTAACGACTGGCTTTTTTTTTTAGACTAATTTTAACACGCCGGAGATAATATTTTTTCGTAAATTACGATTACTAATTATATAACCAATATCCCCAATATGGCAAGAGCTATGTATGATTACACTAAAACTATCTTGAAAAAAGTTAGTTTTAATTCAGACTTGTTTTGTAAGGAATTGAAGAAAGCATTAACAAGGCTTTTACCTCATGAAATAAGTGAATTGACCATTTGGCTGACAGAATTCACGGCCAATAAACCAGAGCTATATTCTTGTATGGCTCTCGTAAGGAACTGAGAGAAAGAAACTATGATTTAATTTAAAAAACTCCGATAATTAACAAATTATCGGAGTTTTCTCTTTTATAACTTAATGAATTGCCTAATGGTCTAAGGCATCCGTTCCACATTTCTCTTTATCTTTAGTAAAGCACTTTTCATTTTTGTACTTGCCTCCTTTAAAATTATTTTTCAAGAAAAGTAAATAGCTATTTTTCTTACTCAACCTTCTTCTAACTTTAATTTTCTCGGCCTGCTGTTTTACTTTAATGAACTCCTTACCACGCACAATATAAAAATAGGATCTACGATTTACCTGATGTTCCTTTTCGGTACATTTTGATTGGTTTTTGTTATTACAATTATTTAATAACTGCTCTTCACCATAGCCAATGGCACTTGCAATTCTCGATCTATCGATACCTCTAGAATACAAGTAGTCTCTCGTTGCTTTGGCTCGCTTATCAGAAAGTCGTTTGTTGTATGCATCGTTACCTCTACTGTCCGTATGAGCTTCAATTTTAATGACAATTTCAGGGTGATTTTTCATTACCGTTACAATATTCTCCAATTCGTACTCCGCATCGCTCCTGATGACAGCTTGATTAAAGTCAAAATAAATTGGATTAATAACAATCTGATTTCCTACAATCAGTGGTGTCAATTGCAACTTAGAGACCACCTCTTTCTTCGACTCTTTAGTTGTCTGGATAGCTACTTGATCGGGTCTATGATCAAATTTACTCGCCTTAATAACAAATTGCATCTCACAAGGCATACTTTCAAATGCATAGCTTCCTAGAGCGTCTGAAATAGTTTCTAAAACCAAATTCCCCGAAGTATCGTATAGTTTAACTACAGCATCTGAAATGTGCGCTCCTGATGTATTATCAACAACAGTCCCTTTAATGGTTTGCGTACACACATCTTCATAAATGTAAAAACTATAAATATCATCATCTCCTTTTCCTCTGGGTCTGTTTGATGAGAAAAAGCCCTTTTTTCCTTTATCATCTATATAGAATGCAAAATCATCTTTCTTACTATTAAATGGCGCTCCTAGGTTCATCACTTTTGAATACAAAGTATCTTTGACAATTTTAGACTGAAAAACATCCATCAGTCCTAATCCAACGTGACCATTCGATGAAAAGTAAAGGGTATTATCAGCTCCGACAAAAGGAAACTTTTCACCATCAGGAGTATTGATAGTAGGCCCTAAATTAACAGGAGTACTAAAATTACCCTGTTCATCTATAGCGACTCTATACAAATCGGACCCTCCGTAGCCTCCTGGCATATTGGAAACAAAATACAGAAACTTCTCATCGGGGCTTAATGCAGGATGCCCAACGGAATACTCATCACTATTAAAAGGCAATTCCTTTACATTAATCCACAAACCATTCATCATCTGAGCACTGTAAATTTTAAGGTTCACCGTATATTTTTTATCCTTACTTACACGTTTACCATCGAAGTTGTTTCTCGTAAAATAAATCGTTTTACCATCTTTAGTAAAAACGGGTTTCCCTTCGTGGTACTCCGTACTAATAGGATGTTCAAACTTGATTTTATTATACATTTCCAAAACTGTATCTCGTTCATTTTCGAGGGCCTCAATACGCTCATCGGCACTGTATATATTTAAAAATGGCTGTTTATTCCACTTGTACAAACGCTGTTTTTTATCTGACTGCGGTGATGCCGAGGCAAAATACACCTTTCCATTAAGAATAAAACCTCCATAGTCAGAATACGGGGTATTCAGTGCTAAATTGCGTACACCAATTCTCTTGTCTTCGGTATTCGTCAAATCGAGTAAATAATCTTCATCCTTAACTACTAAATCTCTCTGTAAAGCTCCTTCTTTGGAAGCCAATGCAAGGAAAAGGGAATCCGACTTTTTATACTTACCTACTCCTCGTAAACTTTGCGCATACCTAAAAAGATTCTGATCACTTAACTGCTCTGGATACTTTTCTGCCATTAACGCGTACCACTGCACCGCATTTTCTATGTTAGAGTTGTTGTAATAAGAATCTGCTAGCCTACTTAAAACATGATATGAACTATCTTTTTTTTCAGTAACTATAGCCTCGTATAACTCTGCTGCATTGACGTATGAAAACTCTTCAAAATACCTATCCGCCACTCTCCTACTTTGGGCACTAGCGACACCAGATACGATACCTAAAAACAATAAAAAGTGTTTTTTTAATTTCATTAAAATAACTTTAGAAAAATCTTGGTGATCTATATTTATACTCCTGAACGAGTTCATAACGAACAAAAACTTCATGAGTACCTGAATTAATTACATTGTAATTGGATGTGGTTAAATCATAAGCATATCCAATCATAAGAGCATTCGACACCTGAATACCAAGCAAGGCACTAATAGAATCGCCCCATCTCCAACCCAATCCAGCTCTATATCTGTCGCTAAACAATACATTAGCTGACAAATCAATTGAAACGGGAGCTCCAGATACTGCTTTTACAAGGGCTGCTGGCTTTAATTTAACATCTTCCCCTAACTGAAACACATAGCCCGCAATCATAAAAAAGTGCATGCGCTCCACCGCTGTTAAGGTTTTAGCTTCTAAATTTTGATCGTAGTGTTCTGATCTCAAAAAATTAGGAACTGATATTCCCAGATACCATTCTGGAGTGTAATAATAAATTCCCGCCCCTACTGTGGGTAAAAATCGGCCGTTGATATTATTGTCAAACAAGGTTTCATCATCGACTAAACGTCCTTTGGACCAATCAATATTGAGCACTCTTCCTCCCAATCGCAATCCAAATGCTAAGTTACCGTCATAGCCAGTTTCTATGGCATATGACATATTTGCATCGAAATAAATTTCGTGTGATGGACCAATCTTATCATTCATTACATTGATCCCTAATCCTAATCCAGAAACTCCTAAGGGAGTATCATAACTAAGGGTTTGTGTTTCTGGTGCACCTTCAAAGCCCACCCACTGAGTTCGTGCCAATGCCGTAAATACTCCGTGTCCTCTCGAGCCCGCATAGGCCGGATTCACAATCATCGTATTATACATATATTGGGTAAATTGAGGATCTTGTTGTGCATAGGCCAACGTACTGACACCTATGCACAAAATCAATATCCAAGGAGATAACAATTTCATATTTGGTTTTTTATGCGGTTTATCTATTTAAATAAATCCATCCCTTCTTAACTGGGGTTCCATTTCCTAGGTCTAAGATATAAAAATATGTTCCAACTGGTAATTTACTATCCACATTAATACTCGCTCTACCTTCAGATAATCCAGCAAAAACAACATCTTTATTGTTGTACCCTCGACCTTTGTACACGGTGTTCCCCCATCTATTAAATATTTCAATAGAATTTTCAGGGAAATGCTCTATACAATCAATCTGCAAAGTATCGTTCACACCATCGCCATTCGGGCTAAATTCGTTGTATACGATAACACAAGTATCCAAATCGACAGCATCACCAAATCCATCTAATTCATCTTCACTGTCTGCAATTCCATCGCCATCCGCATCAGAACCAGAATCTCCAACGGTACCAGTTCCTCCACTAGTCGGATCTGTTGGATCGGAATCATTCGAATCAGAATTTCCTGAATCTCCAAAATTAGCAGCATCTTCATCTACTTCATCTAAAATTCCGTCCCCATCAGAATCTGGACCGTCAACATGTCCATTTCCATCTACATCCGAATTACCTCCTTCAACAACGTCATTAACACCGTCATCATCACTATCTAAATCTTGATAATCAGGAACGCCATCTCCATCACTATCCGTATTATCCGGCTCGCCATTTGCTCCCTCACCAAAATTAGAATCATCAGCATCAACACTGTCAACAATTCCATCTCCATCGCTATCAACACCATCGGCAACACCGTCGTTATTAGCGTCAGTATTTTCGTCTTCAATAACGTCATTAATACCGTCGTTATCACTATCTAAATCTTTGTAATCAGGTACACCGTCACCGTCAGTATCTGGTTCTTCATTAGCGTCTACCGAACCATCTGCCTGACCATCACCATTTGTGTCTGTATACCCGGTATCATTAGCGTCAATCACACCATCACCATTCGTATCTAATGCTCCATTACCTCCTTCATCAACATCGAGTATTCCATCATTATCACTATCTAAATCTAAGTAATCAGGAATTCCATCACCATCAGTATCTCCTGTTCCTTCATCAGTATCTGGTATACCATCATTGTCGTCATCTACATCTACACTATCAACAATGCCATCTCCATCTGTATCCGTTCCAGCATCACCAAATCCATTCAATCCATCTTCACTATCAGCAATACCATCACCATCAGCATCAGTTCCTGAATCTCCAACAGGCCCTGAACCTCCACTCGTAGCATCAGTAGGATCTGTATCATTTGAATCAGAGTTCCCTGTATCACCGAAATTGGAAGCATCTTCATCAACAACATCCAAAATACCATCTCCATCGGTATCCGGACCATCTACATGACCATTACCATCAGCATCCGAATTACCTCCTTCAACAACATCATTAATACCGTCATCATCACTATCTAAATCTTGATAATCAGGAACACCATCACCATCGCTATCTGTATTGTCTGGCTCACCATTTGCTCCTTCTCCAAAATTAGTATCGTCTGCATCAACACTATCAACAATTCCATCTCCATCACTATCAACACCATCTGCTATTCCGTCATTGTTAGCATCAATATTTTCATCTTCAATAACATCATTAATTCCATCATTATCACTATCGAGATCTTTGTAATCAGGAACACCATCACCGTCAGTATCTGGCTCTTCATTAGTATCTACCGAACCATCGGCCTGACCATCACCATTTGTATCTGTATATCCAGTGTCATTAGCATCAATTACTCCATCGCCATTCGTGTCTAATGCTCCATTTCCACCTTCATCTACATCCAGTATACCGTCGTTGTCACTATCTAAATCTAAATAATCAGGAACACCATCACCGTCTGTATCTCCAGTTCCTTCTGCTATATCTGGAATCCCATCATTATCGTCATCTACATCTATACTGTCTACAATACCATCTCCATCCGTATCTACTTGCATATTTACGGTTACAGTTGCTACATTTGATACATTACCTTCATTATCTTCAATAGTGTAGTTAATAGCTGTTGGGCTTCCCGTAAATCCTGCTTCAGGAGTAAAAGTCAAAATACCCGTTGTCGATACTGTCCATGTTCCTTCACCAGGAACAACTAAAGTATCATTAAAGCCATCTCCATTTGTATCTATTGCGCCGGCTGTTACAAGATTTACAGAATTAACAGCAATAGTACCATCTGGATCAAAATCGTTAGTTGTAACATTAATTGATACAGGGGTACCTACAATACCCACCTCCGTATCATCAACTGCTACCGGTGCTATACATGATTTATCAGTCACCACTACCTGAGCCGTTGCTGCTACGGTACATGGTGCGGTTGCTGCTACCGTATAAGTATAGGTATTCGCTCCACCTAAAGCTGGTGACCAAGTACCGCCTGTAGCTGGGCTTCCACCTAAGGATGCAAATAACTGCGCCGATGTTACCGTGCTTCCTGCACAGATGGTAAGTGTTCCGTTAGTTCCTGCATTTGGTAAAGCTTGTTCGCTTACCACTACCTGAGCTGTTGCTGCTGTGGTACATGGTGCGGTTGCTGCTACGGTATACGTATAGGTATTTGCGCCGCCTAATGCTGGTGACCAAGTACCTCCTGTAGCTGGACTTCCTCCTAAGGCTGCAAATAACTGCGCCGATGTTACCGTGCTTCCTGCACAGATGGTAAGTGTTCCGTTAGTTCCCGCATTTGGTAAAGC
>NZ_CAZEQT010000003.1:544418-546398 GCF_964514025.1 Tenacibaculum litopenaei | reverse complement strand
CTGGACTTCCACCTAAGGCTGCAAATAACTGCGCCGATGTTACCGTGCTTCCTGCACAGATCGTTAGTGTTCCGTTAGTTCCTGCATTTGGTAAAGCTTGCTCGCTTACCACTACCTGAGCTGTTGCTGCTGTGGTACATGGTGCGGTTGCTGCTACTGTATACGTATAGGTATTAGCGCCTGATAATGCTGGTGACCAAGTTCCTCCTGTAGCAGGACTTCCTCCTAAGGCTGCAAATAACTGTGCTGATGTTACAGTGCTTCCTGCACAGATGGTAAGTGTTCCGTTAGTTCCCGCATTTGGTAAAGCCTGTTCGCTTACCACTACCTGAGCTGTTGCTGCTACGGTACATGGTGCAGTTGCTGCTACGGTATATGTATAGGTATTAGCCCCTGCTAATGCTGGTGACCAAGTTCCGCCGGTAGCTGGACTTCCACCTAAGGCTGCAAATAATTGCGCCGATGTTACCGTGCTTCCTGCACAGATGGTAAGTGTTCCGTTAGTTCCCGCATTTGGTAAAGCCTGTTCGCTTACCACTACCTGAGCCGTTGCTGCTGTGGTACATGGTGCGGTTGCTGCTACGGTATACGTATAGGTATTAGCGCCTGATAATGCTGGTGACCAAGTTCCGCCTGTAGCTGGACTTCCGCCTAAGGCTGCAAATAACTGTGCTGATGTTACCGTGCTTCCTGCACAGATGGTAAGAGTTCCGTTAGTTCCCGCATTTGGTAAAGCCTGTTCGCTTACCACTACCTGAGCCGTTGCTGCTGTGGTACATGGTGCAGTTGCGGCTACTGTATATGTATAGGTATTAGCGCCTGATAATGCTGGTGACCAAGTTCCGCCGGTAGCTGGACTTCCACCTAAGGCTGCAAATAACTGTGCTGATGTTACCGTGCTTCCTGCACAGATTGTGAGTGTTCCGTTAGTTCCCGCATTTGGTAAAGCCTGTTCGCTTACCACTACCTGAGCCGTTGCTGCTGTGGTACATGGTGCCGTTGCAGCTACGGTATATGTATAGGTATTAGCCCCTGCTAATGCTGGTGACCAAGTTCCGCCGGTAGCTGGACTTCCACCTAAGGCTGCAAATAACTGCGCTGATGTTACAGTGCTTCCTGCACAGATCGTTAGTGTTCCGTTAGTTCCCGCATTTGGTAAAGCTTGTTCGCTTACCACTACCTGAGCTGTTGCTGCTGTGGTACATGGTGCCGTTGCTGCTACTGTATACGTATAGGTATTTGCGCCGCCTAATGCTGGTGACCAAGTTCCGCCGGTAGCTGGACTTCCTCCTAAGGCTGCAAATAACTGTGCTGATGTTACGGTGCTTCCTGCACAGATGGTAAGTGTTCCGTTAGTTCCCGCATTTGGTAAAGCTTGCTCGCTTACCACTACCTGAGCCGTTGCTGCTGTGGTACATGGTGCGGTTGCGGCTACTGTATATGTATAGGTATTTGCGCCTGATAATGCTGGTGACCAAGTACCTCCTGTCGCTGGACTTCCGCCTAAGGCTGCAAATAACTGCGCCGATGTTACCGTGCTTCCTGCACAGATGGTAAGTGTTCCGTTAGTTCCCGCATTTGGTAAAGCTTGTTCGCTTACCACTACCTGAGCTGTTGCTGCTGTGGTACATGGTGCCGTTGCGGCTACTGTATATGTATAGGTATTTGCGCCTGATAATGCTGGTGACCAAGTACCTCCTGTAGCTGGACTTCCACCTAAGGCTGCAAATAACTGCGCCGATGTTACCGTGCTTCCTGCACAGATGGTAAGTGTTCCGTTAGTTCCCGCATTTGGTAAAGCCTGCTCGCTTACCACTACCTGAGCCGTTGCTGCTGTGGTACATGGTGCGGTTGCTGCTACTGTATATGTATAGGTATTAGCCCCTGCTAATGCTGGTGACCAAGTTCCGCCGGTCGCTGGGCTTCCGCCTAAGGCTGCAAATAACTGCCCTGATGTTACCGTGCTTCCTGCACAGATGG
>NZ_CAZEQT010000003.1:228228-544413 GCF_964514025.1 Tenacibaculum litopenaei | reverse complement strand
AGCATTTGGTAAAGCCTGCTCGTTTACCACTACCTGAGCTGTTGCGGCTGTGGTACATGGTGCGGTTGCTGCTACTGTATATGTATAGGTATTAGCCCCTGCTAATGCTGGTGACCAAGTTCCGCCGGTAGCTGGACTTCCACCTAAGGCTGCAAATAACTGCGCCGATGTTACCGTGCTTCCTGCACAGATCGTTAGTGTTCCGTTAGTTCCTGCATTTGGTGCAACACCAACTGCAATGGATACCGAATCTTGTTCGGGACAGGAATTATTATTGGTAGTTACCTCTACTCTATACGTATTTCCGTTAAACCCAATAGGAACATTTGTAATCGTCAAAGATGCTGTGGTGGCTCCTGAATAAGGCCCTGTATTTGTTAATGGAGTTGTACTCGTTCCGAGATACCAGCGATAAACATAATCTCCTGTAGGAATAGCTATTGTGGTATCATCAGAAGTAGCTCCAGTATTTCCGAAGTCAGTAACACGAATCCCAGCAGCCGTAGCCGTTAACACGACATTTTCTCCTACACAGGTATTCACCGGTTTGGGGCTAATGACTACAGAGTTTATGACATCACTAGCCTTTTCTGCTCCTGTTAATCCATTATATCCTCCTGACCCTCCTAATACTAGCCCTGTAGGACCAACTCCAGTACCATCTAAAGTACCATTATTATCACTATCTACACCTCCTGATTCGTTAGCATCAGTACAATTATCATTATCTGAATCTGTATCCCAATAATCAGGCGTACCATCTTTATCCGTATCTACCAAACATGACAAAATTGAAAAAGGAACATCTTGCTTGGCTATTGAAGGTCCTTGGTACTGAACATTTAAACTTTCAAATCCTGTATTCTCAAAAAATGTTACTTCCAGATAATGCGTTCCTGCACTTAAAGAAATCGTCCCACTTCTTTCGCGTCCAGGATGCAATCCGTCATTATTAACCACCTCAACCCCATCAATTAATAATTTAGAACCATCATCAGAATAAGTAAAAAAGGTATAAGTCCCTGGTGTAGCAATTGTTATTAAACTTTTATAACGAACGCTAAAAGTTTCTGGAGTACCTGAAACACTCGACATTAAAGCTCCCGTTGAAAAGCTCGTAACCCTTCCTGTTGCCGTTGCTCCTGTAGTAGGTATATTATCTACCGTAAATCCAGATGGTACTGCATCAAAAAACTCATATGACACAAAACCAGGACAGTTATTTTCAACAGTATCCAAAATTCCATCATTATCATCATCCAAATCACAAGTATCTGCGATATTATCAGAATCATTATCTGGAAATCCAGATACCGCTACAGAACAACAAACGGTACTATCAGAAGCATCTGTCACTGCCGCAGTGATGGCCTGACCTCCCGATCCCACAGTTGAAGGCACTCCGTTACTCGTCACTCCTCCTGAAAACGCACCATTAGTAAGCTGGGTGTAATTATAACTCCCTGCCGCTTCCAGTGCATCAAAACATCCATCATTATCAGAATCGGTATCTAAATAATCAGGAGTACCATCTCCATCTGTATCTCTAGGGGTATTACAGAAAGTAAAATTCCCAAGTGCCGTCATCTGAAACTGTGTCGATGATGGTGACCCCGTTAAGTTTTTATATCGAATTTCTAATTTACTAATCCACGCCTGAATCCCCAAAATAACAACATTCCTATCGGTACTGGCATTAGTTCCTCTAAAAGCATTCCCTACTACAGCTTGATTATCTGCATCGTACTCAGCCGAAGTTAGTGTATGTAAGGTCCCATCAGTTCTTGTGATAATCAACTCTACCTCATCTCTAAACGATGTAGCTCCTGTTCCTCTATCGACATCATAAATGGTAAAACCTAGATTATATACTGGCTGGTTGAAGTCAAATACATGGATTGATTCTCCATTATTTTCAGCCTTTTGGTACAAAGTATAGGAAGATGCCGTAGTACCATAGTCATTAATTCTATACTCTTGAGTACCTACCACATTTGAACTTCTCGACAACGTTACTCCTGTACCATTGATAGTTAAGTTCGGGTTGGTTGTCACAGGGTCTTGACCTAGTGTTACACTCCCTGCTCCACCTTCAATATAATTTGCATCCCAGTTCAATGTAGAATTACTGGCGCAGGTTCCCATTTCGTCGACATCTAAAATTCCATCATTATCATCATCTGCGTCACAAACATTATTAATTCCATCTGCATCCGGATCATTAGCTGTCACTACTCCTGCAGTAGCACCTGCGCCACAAGGATCTAAATAACAAACTTGTACAGTAAAACTCCTCAATCTTCCATTATCAGCAATCGCATAATTATCTGTCACTACCAATGTCCAGTTTCCATTAGGGTTCTCTCCATTAAAAGCGCTTAAAGCGACTTCTGGTCGGTAGGAACCTATAAACGGAGCTGAACCTGACGTAATAGCTGTAGCTGCAGCATCATCAAAAACAGTATTTTGATAATTATCACCGGCCCCACCATTACTACTAGACAAATCTATTGTTGTACCATTTGGACTAATTAATGAAATTTCGACATCCGCGACATAATTATGGTCTATATCCACGGTCACGTTAACGTCAGTGATTGGGCGTGTAGCTGAAATATTTACAACCCTCGAAATCCCAGTACTATTACTAAAAAAAGCATTTCCATTCCATGTTTCGGACACACAAGTAGTTTGTGCCACCCCACGGGTAGAAAAAATAAGAACAACTAACATTAACAAAATTCTCAATGAGCTGAAAAAGTTGTTTTTTAGTATCTCCCTTGACTTAAGCCACTCTGTTGAAACAAAAGAGTAATACTTCACCATATAGAATAATTTATAAAGGTACATTACACCCAAAACAAATCGGGCATTTATCTGATTATCAAAAAATTATATGGGAGGGATTTAAAAAAATGTCCCCCCAAAATTTTAATTAACCGTGCTAACGATAATTATAATTTGGGGGGACATCTAATAAACGTGGCAAATATAAATTAATTTTATTCTAAATTGATACTTATAGTTACATTTTTTTTACTCAGTTTTGAAGTCCCTTTTATTAATTATAAGAAAAATAAATACGAAAATAAAAAACCATAACATAGAACTATAAGAAATAAACATTTAAAAAGCCTTTTTACAACAGTTCTATTTCTTCTAAACACATCATAAGAAAAGCCCTTCAAAAAGGGCTTAAACATCAATTAAATCAAAAAAAAGTATTTTTTATCCTACAACAGCCTCTAAAGCCGTTTCAACATCGTCTTTTGTTGTCAGTTTACTAAACGAAAACCTTATCGATGTTTTGGCTGCTTCCACATCTGGCAAACAAGCTTGTAACACGTGAGATCCTTTGGAACTTCCACTTTGACATGCACTACCTCCTGAAACAGCTATGCCTTTAATATCTAAATTAAACAACATCATCGGATTTTCAAGAGGAAAACGAACACTTACAATGGTAGGACTACTGTTGCGTAAATTCTCAGACTCACCGTTAAACAATACTCCAGGAACTTTAGTTTTAAGGCTCGAAATAAAATAACTTTTTAATTCATTCAAACGAGCCATTTCTTCATTCAATACATTTAGAGAAACCTCAAGAGCTCTTCCCATACCAATAATACCGTGTACATTTTCAGTACTTGAGCGAACTCCTCGTTCTTGATCACCACCATGCAACATCGGTTTTACCACATGCCCTTTTCTTACATATAAAAAGCCAACCCCTTTTGGACCGTGAAATTTATGTGCACTTGCTACCATAAAATCAACCTTAACTTCCTGTAAATCTATGGGAACGTGACCTATTGCCTGCACAGAATCTGAATGAAATAGCGCCGCATGTCGCTGACAAACCTCAGCAATCTCTTTTACCGGTGCAATATTTCCGAGCTCATTATTCACCCACATTAAAGTCACCAAGGTTTTTTTGTCACTGGCATTTAAAACCTCTTCTAATGCCTCTATTTGATAACATCCCTTTTGGTCGACCTCTAAATAAACTACTTCGACTCCGTATTTTTCTTCCAAAAAATCTACGGTATGCAATACCGCATGATGTTCCAGTTTTGTAGTCACAATTCTAGTAACCCCCAGGTTTATGACTGCATTTTGAAGCACTATATTATCACCTTCTGTTCCTCCGGAAGTAAACACTATTTCGCTAGAATGTACATTAAAATACTTCGCTATTTGTTTTCGTGTTGTTTCAACAGCAGACTTCGCTGTTCTCCCAAATTGATGTGTAGAGGAAGGGTTTCCAAAATTTTGCAACATCGACTCCGCCATACATTCTACCACCTCTGGTAACATAGGTGTCGTAGCGGCATTATCCAGATAAATTCTTTTCATGGAACAAAGATAAACTAATTAGAATTTTGATACACATAAACTTCAGTTGCCCCCAATCCGTATTTTTTATAGGAAGCATCATAATACTTCACTGGATACCGATTTAACAGATAATTTAATTCAGATTTCAACACCCCTTCACCTACTCCGTGAATAAAGACAATTTTAGAAATCTTTTTCTGAATACAATATTCAACTTTCCGTCTAGCAACCTCCAATTGATAACTCAAGATATCATAAGTATCCATTCCCTTTGTCGATTTTACCAATTTCTCTATATGCAGATCAACTTCAAGAATTATTTCATTTTTCGTTTTCACAAAACCACTCTTTTTCCTCACCGGTTCTGAAGTTTTTTGTCGTAACATAGAATTATTGATATCACTATACCTGCTTAACTCTCGCTGCTCAACATGTAACCTCACCAATTCTTTTGCATCAAATCGATACACCATCCCGTCTTCATCTCTGACGACTACTTCTGCCCCATCTACCTCAATAACAACACCTTTGATAACATCATCAATAACTGCTACTTTATTACCAATTTCAAAACACATACTTAACTATTATTTAATTTATTAACTCGCTTAACAAATTATTTTTGCAGATAATTTTAAAATACAAAAGAACAGCAAATAAATGATTAACACTAAAAACACGAGTACAAAAATTTTCTTCGAAGAAGCCAAGAGAAGCTTAACACTAAGTGAAACACGTGAACAACTTTTATTTGAAATCGCAGATGCTATTACTGACGAATATCTAGATAGAGAAAAATTAAATCTAAATTTTATCTGCACACACAATTCTAGGAGAAGTCAATTTGCTCAGGTATGGGCTTTTTATGCTGTTCACTATTTTGATATCCCCAATATACAATCACTTTCGGGAGGCACAGAAGCTACCGCATTTCACAGAAATACGGTTCGAGCGTTACAACAGTCAGGATTTGAATTTCACGTAGAAAATTTCTCACACCAAAATCCTAGATACCTCATAAGTTTTGAAGGCGCAGAGCAACCGCTTACTGGATTTTCAAAAACATTTGACGATCCTCATAATACCTATCCGTATATAGCGATCACCACCTGTGACAGTGCCGATGAAAACTGTCCATTTATTCCCGATGCACTCGAACGCTTTCACTTGGGCTTTGAAGACCCCAAACGTTCGGATGACAACGATGACACAAAGGAAGTATATTTAGCGTGCTGCAACCAAATAGCTGGAGAGCTCTACATTCTATTCGAAGAAGTTAAAAAGCAACTTATTCAAGCAAGTCAAGAAGCTTAAACAGGCGTATTCTTATCGTACGGAATACTCTTTAGTATGTGATTGATTACATTAACTCTGGCCATTGTTTTACGGTTTGCTCTAATCACTTTCCAAGGTGAAATAAGGGTATTCGTTTTAGAAAACATGGTTCGCTTATAACTAGTATAATCATCCCACAATTCTTGTGCTCGCTCATCTACAGGAGTCATTTTCCACTGCTTCAGAGGATTATTTTTAATATCCATAAAACGCTTTGCCTGTTCTTTTTTAGTAATCGACATGTAAATTTTCACCAAACGAATCCCAGATTCGAGTATCATCCGTTCAAAATCGTTTACCTGATTCATAAAGACCTCGTACTCTTCCTGTGTACAAAATCCGTTTACCGGTTCCACTACAGCTCGGTTATACCAACTTCTGTCAAAAAAAACCATTTCACCAGCTTTCGGAAACTGTTCTACATAGCGCTGAAAATACCATTGCGTTTTTTCATCTTCGTTTGGTTTTGGCAGTGCCACAATTCTCATATGACGAGGGTTAATACGCTCTGTAATTCTTCGAATAGCGCCCCCCTTACCAGCAGCATCCCTACCTTCAAACAAAATAATGATGCGTTCATCTTGCTCTATGGCCCAAGTTTGCAATCGTATTAGCTCGACTTGAAGTTTCTTCAATTTGCGTTCGTAATTGACATAGCGCAACGCCTTTTCAAGATTGTATTGTTCGCTTGATAACAATGCCTTAAATCCTCTAGCAGAATTTAATTTATTTACGTCTTTCTGAGTTAACTTCTCCATAATTAATCTAATTGACTTACTGATCTGTAATAACGCATTACTATATTGGGATCCGGATTTAGCTTCGTTTGCGCTAGCTCTTTCCCCTCATAATCAAACTGCGACAACACATATCGAATACACTCTACACGTGCTTCTTTTTTATTATTCGTTTTTACCACAATCCACGGGCTATAGGTGGTATGGGTTTTACTAAACATCTCATCTTTATAGTAGGTGTATTTATCCCACAATTCCTGACCTCTTTTGTCTACAGGACTAAACTTCCATCGCTTTAAGGGGTTGTTGTTTCTCGAATTAAAACGCCTCAATTGTTCGCTTTTAGAAATGGATAACCAAAATTTGATAATGATCACACCGTCTTCGTACAGCATATGCTCAAACTCGGGAACCTGAACCAGAAATTTTTTATACTGATTTTCTGAGCAAAACCCCATTACTGGCTCTACGACTGCACGGTTATACCAACTCCTATCGAAAAAGACAATTTCACCGGGGTTCGGTAATTCTTTTATATAACGTTGAAAATACCATTGCCCTTTTTCAACTTCTGTCGGTTTGTTCAGCGCTACGAGCCGTGTGGAACGCGGATTCAAATGCTCCATAAAACGACGTATGCTTCCACCTTTTCCCGCGGCATCTCTACCTTCAAAAATGACTGCTACTCGCTTATTATTTTTAGCTACCCACTGCTGAAGTTTCACCAATTCAATTTGGAGTTTTTTTAATTCCCGTTCGTAATTAATTTTCACTTCAACCTTATCGATATCGATCCCCTTTTCATGAATCAAATCGCGAAGTTGCTCCTTAGAGGTCACACTTTGAAAATCCTGAATGGTCAATTTGTTGTGTTCCGACATAGCTGCGTTGCAATAATTTTAAAATTCTTTCTGTAGTATTGCTAAAATAAGAGGATATTTGCGACTATGAAAAGAATTACAACATTTTTATTACTTCTTAGCTTTTCTATAGCTCATTCGCAACGAGCCTACGACCACGAGTTCAGTTTCTCAAACGACAACGATCTCTATATTTCAACAAGTCAGGATAGGTATTATACCAACGGGATGACCTTTGGTTATCGTTATTTGGCCAACAGTACTCAAATTAGTGCAAAAAAAATATACCAATTTCGTCTCGGACATAAAATGTATACACCATTTAAGGCCACCGTGAGTTCTCCGGAACTTCACGACCGCCCTTTTGCCAGCTATTTGTATTTGAGCGGCGGTATTGCTCATTATTTTAAACAGGGAGAAACGCTCGCTGTTGACGCTGAATTGGGTATCATTGGGCCTGCTGCTATGGGAAGAGAGCTACAAGACTTTATCCATGATATTTACGGATTTAGAAAAGCGACCGGATGGCAATATCAAATAAAAAATGCCTTCGCCATCAATATCAAAGCTCAATACACCCGTCCGCTTTGGACTAGCATCAACAACAAATTGGATATTCACTGGTTAAATTCAGGAAGCCTTGGAACTGTTTTTACTGATATTTCTACTGGGGTTCTCAGTCGATGGGGATTCTACACACTTCAATCGAGCACCAACAGTTTGGCATTTGGCAGTAATCTTAACGGCAATGCTGAGATTTCTCAAAACAAATCTGAGTTTTTCCTCGTATTCAAACCCAGCGTCCAATACGTATTTCACGACGCCACCATCGAAGGTAGTATTTTCAGAACTGACAACCCTATTACATTTCCAATAAACCCACTTGTTTTCAACGCTGAGTTGGGAATTATGTTCACCAGTAATCGTTTCAACTTTGGTTACAGTATCTTTTACCACAGTAAAAAACTACAAAGTGTCCGAGTTCCGGAATCTAACTTCTACGGAAACATCACATTACGATACTTGTGGAATTAATGAAAAATAAATTTTAAATATCATCAAATTAAAATATATTTGTAGGTCTAATCATTAGAAATTTAATCAATGAAATTTATCGTATCTAGCTCTCAATTGTTAAAACAATTACAAGTTTTAGGAGGAGTGATAAACAGCAACAATACGCTGCCTATTCTGGACAACTTCTTATTTGAATTAGCTGAAAATGAATTAAAGATATCATCTTCAGATTTAGAAACCACCATGAGTGCTGTGGTAGAGGTTGAAAGTACTGACACAGGTGCTATCGCTATTAATGCTCGATTGTTACTGGATACATTAAAAACTTTCCCTGACCAACCTTTAACTTTTAAAACTGAAGGAGATAGCACGATTGAAATCATCTCTGAGCAAGGAAAGTACGACATGGCTTATTTTAACGGGGACGAATTCCCTAAAGCTGTGGAGTTACCATCACCTAGCAGTACTGAAATCCCATCACATATTTTAGCTACTGCCATTACCAAAACGATTTTCGCTGCCGGTAATGATGATTTACGACCAGTAATGAGTGGAGTATTCTTCCAGTTTAATTCAAAAGAACTTACTTTTGTTGCTACGGATGCTCACAAATTAGTAAAGTATA
Organism: Tenacibaculum litopenaei; assembly: GCF_964514025.1. NCBI lineage: Bacteria > Pseudomonadati > Bacteroidota > Flavobacteriia > Flavobacteriales > Flavobacteriaceae > Tenacibaculum > Tenacibaculum litopenaei. The sequence continues at coordinate 535,501 of NZ_CAZEQT010000003.1, read as the reverse complement.
CAAGAACAGATGTTACCGCTGATAAAACAGCTGAGTTTATCATGCCTAAAAAACCTTTAAACTTATTAAAAGGTATTTTAGGAGGATCAGAAGACTCTGTAACTATAGAGTACAACGACACCAATGCCAAATTTACTTTTGACAACGTCGTACTTATTTGTCGTTTAATTGACGGTAAATACCCGAACTACGAAGCGGTAATTCCAAAAGAAAACCCAAATAAACTTACTGTTGACAGAGCTACTTTCTTAAACTCAGTTCGAAGAGTTTCTATTTTCTCTAGTAAAACTACTCACCAAATTCGATTGAAAATGGCTGGAACTGAATTGAACATTTCTGCTGAAGATATCGATTACGCTAACAAGGCTGATGAACGCTTGTCATGTGACTATCAAGGTGATGATATGCAAATTGGATTTAACTCTCGTTTCTTAAGTGAAATGTTAAACAACTTAAACTCAAACGATGTACTTATCGAGATGAGTTTACCAAATAGAGCTGGAATCCTTACCCCTATTGACGGAACAGAAGAAGGAGAATTAGTGACGATGCTGGTAATGCCAGTTATGCTCAACAACTAATAACCTTTTACACATCATACAAAACTCTAAGCTTAGGCTTAGAGTTTTTTTATTTCCCTAGATAAGCTATTTTGGCACGAAGCACCTTTCCTCCAGGAACTTCTATAGCCAACAAATACACCCCTCGCTCCACTTCCAATTCCTCAAAGTCTATACTTAAATCATTTACCCCTAACCGAACATTTTCATTTTCACTATAAATAGTTGCTCCAGACATTCCATAAACTACTACCCTTATTTGACAAGCTTCTCCCGAAGTTAAACGAAACACCAAGTCCTTTCGTACTGGGTTCGGATAGTATGATTTCAATTCCACTTCTTTACGGGTACCAGATAGCAACTCTGACTTCATGAAATATTCGAGCATGCATCGGACAGCTCCCAAGGCGTTTAAACTTCTCCCTCCCTTAACCTTATCTTGTAAACTCAACTTTCGAAATGCTCCTCTTTCCACAAAATCGCTTACCAAAAGAGGCCACTCTGAACTAGGCATGCTACCACTTTCATTGCTTAAAAATTGCTGACTGTAAACATAAATAGCAAAACAAACTGCACTCACATAGGGTGTCGCAGCAGAAGTCCCATCAAAAACCCCTCTTTTACCACTGTTTAGCAGGGTTACAGAACCAGCTCCTGGAGCTGCTATATCAACATCTAGGACACTGTAAGCCGCCGTTTCCAAGTAACCGTTTTCATTTTCATTTGTTACTGCAAGGTAATTTTTAGCCGAGCACAACGTAGGCATATCTCCTACTTCACTCACATTGACCTCAGCATTTGGCACCGCTCCTACCACCAATACCCCCAAAGCCTGCAACGTATTGTAAAGCGCACACCACTCCGGAAAATCTTCAGCCCACAAACCTTCTTTTCCCCACGAACAATTCAGCACCAAAATGTTAGCTCCAGCAGCTCCTTTGCTAGTTACAAACAAGCGTTTTAATGCAATCACGTACTCTAAAGAACGTTTAATTTCGGTTATCGAATGCCCGCCTTCAATTCCCAAAAACTTAAAATCCAACTGCAATTCATCATATAGCATTTCTGTGAGCATACTATAAACCGGTGTTCCATGCCAACTCCCTAATCCATCATTCGTGATATCAGAATCATTGTGATAAAAATCCCATCCTCGCACATCATCGACATAACCATTCCCATCATCATCCAAACCGTTATCTGGAATTTCTCTGGAATTCTCCCAAAATAAACGCTTAGGAACTACAGACCAGTTTACGGCCTCATCTATCACAGCAATAACTGGAGTTGCCGTATCCAATCGAACATTCTTTAAAACAGCAACAACTTCCCTCCATTGAATCTGTTCGTAATTTTGTCCATTGGCAGTAATTACAAATCCATATACCACACAAAGCAGGCAATAATACCTTGCCTGCTTGTACAACTTCCTTAACAACACGTCACTCTTAGTATTCGAATTCGATCACCACCGAATTATTAGTTCCTTTGTACTTTCTTCTTGCCTTCATCACATAACAAGGAGTTCTGGTGTAATTTTTCTCTTCGTTGTTTTTAATGCGCGTCCACTCACCAACAATGCTACTCCAAGACGATCCACTATTCTTTTTATAACTCACACTGTAAAATCCTTTTTTCCAAAAATTTCTTCCATACACATTCACAGTAACCGTTTGGTCTTCTATGGCATGACTGTAAAACGTAGAATACAACCACCCTCTCGAAGCAGCTTGGTACGGCGGATTTTCGACAAGCACAAATACATCGGTTGGATTTTCATAGTGTTTAGCAATTACGGTATAGGCTATTTCTGCAGCTACCATCTCATCGTCGTCACTATCACTCGTTTTCGATTGGTTTTGCAATAGCTCCCAATTCATGGTTGTCAATTTCTGGCCTTTTTCCTTTTTCTCTAAACTAAAACTGCTACTATTCCACAACTTTAACACTGAAGGATCATCAGAACCAACGAGTAACTCAATAGAATTACTTTTAGTTGCATCGTACACTAAAATTTGCTTCGTGTATTTACCGAGTTCTTCCTTCACAGGATCCTCTTTCGGTGTCTCTAATTTTTCATCGCTACACGAGGTAAACAATGGAGTCATTACAGTTAACAAGATGAGGAAAGTCATTTTCAATAGATTTGTATTATTCATGGTTTGATTAATTTAAAATTCGCCTACTCATACGCTTTTCGGCATCCGCGTTTTTACTAAATTTTAACAATATTCATCGCGACTGATCAGATCGCTTCACTAACAACTTACCAACTAGTAATCAAAGCTGTCGATGCAAATTTAGGCCGAGAAACAGCGGGGATTCCCATGAATAAAACGGTATAAAATCAGGAAAATAACTCGAAAAAAAACATAGGAAATTCCTCTTAAGTAAAGGGGAGAGCACCAGTAAAAAACAACAGAACAACCTATAAAACAGAGAGTTAACTAATGTTAACATCTTTCGCTTTTAAAAACCATAAATAATTGTAAATTTACCTCTCTTAAACTAGACGAAATACCATGGGTAGAATTATTGCAATTGCAAATCAGAAAGGTGGAGTTGGTAAAACAACAACTACTGTCAACTTAGCTGCGGCTCTAGGAGTTTTAGAAAAAAAAGTATTATTAATAGATGCTGATCCCCAGGCGAATGCTACTTCTGGACTTGGTTTAGATGTAGAAAGTATTGAAGTGGGAACTTATCAGGTATTAGAACATACTGTAAATCCAAAAGACGCTGTACTACAAACCGATTCTCCCAATGTTGACCTTATTCCGGCACATATTGACCTTGTCGCTATTGAAATAGAATTGGTAGACAAGGCAGAACGCGAGTACATGTTAAACAAAGCCATGGCGAGTATCAAAGACGATTACGACTACATACTCATCGACTGTGCTCCTTCACTAGGGTTGATTACCTTAAACTCTTTGGTTGCCGCTGATTCAGTTATCATTCCTATCCAATGTGAATACTTTGCTTTGGAAGGGCTCGGAAAATTGTTAAACACCATTAAAAGTGTACAACAAATTCACAATCCTAGTTTAGATATTGAAGGACTACTACTCACCATGTTTGACGCTCGATTACGCCTCTCAAATCAAGTAGTTGAAGAAGTGCGCAAACACTTCAGTTCTATGGTATTTGAAACCGTAGTTCACCGAAATATTCGCTTAAGTGAAGCACCCAGTTATGGAGAAAGTATAATTTCTTACGATGCGACGAGTAAAGGTGCGGTAAATTACTTAAATTTGGCGAACGAAATCTTAAATAAAAACGGATAACACAGTAATGGCAAAAGCGACAAAAAAACAAGCTCTAGGTAGAGGATTATCTGCACTTTTAAAAGAAACTGCTGACGTTAGCTCAGCAGCTGACAAAAATGCCGATAAGTTGGTGGGAAATATTATTGAAATTGATATTAATTCAATTGATGTTAACCCATTCCAGCCGAGAACTTATTTTGATGAAGAGGCCTTACGTGAATTAGCGAGCTCTATTCGAGAACTCGGTGTTATCCAACCCATTACTGTAAGAAAAACAACGGGAAACAAATTCCAATTAGTTTCTGGTGAACGCAGATTTCGCGCATCAAAACTCATCGGAAATAAAACCATTCCCGCTTATATTCGTTTAGCAAACGACCAAGAAATGCTAGAGATGGCGTTGGTAGAAAACATCCAGCGTAAAAACCTCGATCCAATTGAAGTAGCATTGTCTTATCAACGTTTAATTGACGAAATTCAACTAACTCAAGAAGAACTAAGTACGCGTGTAGGAAAAAAACGTTCAACCGTTACCAATTACCTCCGTTTGCTTAAATTAGATCCTATTATCCAAACAGGTATGCGAGACGGTTTCATTTCTATGGGACACGGAAGAGCACTCATCAATGTGGATAGTACAACAGATCAGCTTACTATTTACGAAAAAATACTTCGTGATAAGTTGTCTGTGCGTCAAACTGAGGAGTTAGTGAAAAATTTAAAAGCTGGCACTATCGCCAAAGCTGCTAAGAAAAAAGCGCTCCCTAAATACATTTCAGAAGGAGCAAAAGAAATGACGACTGTTATCGGAAGCAAAGTAAACGTAACGGTTAACAGTAAAGGTAAGGGTAAGATTTCTATCGCTTTTAACTCTGAAGAAGATTTTAATCGTATTAAAAACCTTTTACAATAATTGTCATTTAAATCATTCATATTTATCATTGGTTGTTGCCTGTCTTTGCAACAACTAGTAGGGCAAAACGGTGTTGATGTAAAAGTTCAACAAAGCCAAATCGCCCCCGTTTACAACCCATTATCTCCCTCCAAAGCTGCTTTTTATTCAGCAATTTTTCCTGGAGGAGGACAAATCTATAACAAAAAGTACTGGAAAGCTCCCATAGTATGGGCAGCTATCGGTGCAAGTGTTTATTACTACTTAGACAACAGTAATGAATACGATAGGTTTAGAACCGCTTTTCGACTCAGACAACAAGGATTGCCTGACGAATTTAACGGATTAAATGGAAATCCCAATATTTCAACCGCAGGTTTAGAAAACGCTCAAAAAGTATTGCGAAAAAATCGTGATTTATCACTCTTAACAGGAGTACTACTGTACGTACTTCAAATTGTTGAGGCCAGTGTCAATGCACACCTCTTACAATTTGACACCAGTGATAATTTATCTGTCAGACCTAGTTTGGCCACGGATCCAATGCTCATCGAAGCACCAAAGGTTGGATTAACCTTAAAATATTCTTTTTAAAATGAAAATAGCTTTACTTGGATACGGAAGAATGGGTAAAGAAATAGAGAAAATTGCTTTACAACGCGGTCACGAAATCGTGATTAAATACGCGGGAAAAGAATCCTATAACATCAATGATGCCGACGTTGCCATCGACTTTAGTTTGCCCAATGCAGCTTATGACAACATTGCTAATTGCCTAGAAAATGGAGTCCCTATTGTTTCTGGAACCACAGGTTGGCTCGAGCGTTATAACGATATTGTTGCCCTGTGTGAAGCCCAAAAAGGAGCCTTTATTTATGCTTCTAATTTCAGTTTAGGGGTTAATATATTTTTTGAGCTAAACAAACAATTGGCAAAAATGATGGAGCAACTCAATGAGTACAATGTGGCTATTGAAGAAATCCACCATACGAAAAAACTCGATGCTCCAAGCGGTACGGCAATTACGCTCGCAGAAGGTATTATTGACCAGAGTTCTAAACAAGAATGGGAACTCGATGGAACTCCTAGTGATACTTCCATTCCTATCAAGGCCATAAGAACCCCTGATGTACCAGGAACACATACCGTAAATTACGATTCCACTATTGATAGTATCGCTATTAACCACACGGCACACAACCGCCAAGGATTTGCTTTAGGAGCTGTTGTAGCCGCTGAATGGTTGGTTGATAAAGAAGGGGTGTACTCAATGAAAGATGTGTTAAACCTAGGTTAAAAAAGGTAACAATTACCCTCGGAAGCTCACTAACAAACGAAGACTTTTACAAAAAAAATAAATCATGAATTTTTCTGAATTATTCATATTCATACTGATCATCCAAGTCATACACTTTTTAGGAACTTGGAAACTTTACAAAGCTGCTGGACGACAAGCATGGGAAGCTGCAGTGCCTATTTACAATGCGGTTGTTTTGATGAAAATCATCAACAGAAAAAAATCTGTTTGGTGGATTTTCTTATTTTTTGTTCCGATTGTTAACTTATTAATGTTCCCTATTATATGGGTTGAAACTTGTAGAAGTTTTGGATTTAATAAGGGTAAAGACACCTTACTGGCGATTTTCACCTTAGGTTTCTACATTTACTACATCAATTATTTCGAAAAGTTAACCTACCGCCAAAACAGAGATATCAAACCACCATCAGGAGTTGATGAGTGGCTGAGTTCTATTGCATTCGCCATTATTGCAGCGACACTAGTACACACGTATTTTATGCAGCCTTACACCATCCCTACCTCTTCATTGGAGAAATCTCTCTACGTAGGTGATTACCTTTTTGTAAGTAAATTCCACTATGGAGCACGATTGCCAATGACTGCAATTTCTACTCCTATGGCACACGATACAGTACCGGTACTAAAAGTAAAATCATTCTTATCAGACGACAATCCAGAGCACAGCAACAGTTGGAAAAACAAATTGAGCTTGCCCTATTTGCGCTTACCTGGAGTTCAATCTATTAAACGCAATGATATTGTCGTATTCAACTGGCCTGCAGACACCACCAAAACTATGTGGGGAGATACTTCAGGTAAACAAACCTTTAAACCTGTTGACAAACGCACCAATTACGTCAAGCGCTGTGTAGGTGTTCCTGGTGATAGTCTTGAAGTTAGAGGTGGCTATGTATACATCAACGGAAAGAAAAATCAATTACCAGATCGCGCAAAACCACAATGGATTTTTGAAGTGGACACCGATGGTCAGAACTTTGGTCCGGGTGCAGCAAAGCGCTACAATATCCGTGAATTCGGAACGCGAAACGGTAAGTATTTACTGAATTTAACAGACGAAGAAGCTGCTCGAATAGCTAAAAATCCTATAGTAAAAAAGGTAACCAAGCAAATTCAACCTAAAGGGTATTACAATAAGAGCTTTTTCCCTCACAATCCGAAATACGCTTGGTCTCAAGACAACTACGGCCCCATTTACATTCCTAAAAAAGGAGTTACTGTCGCTTTAGATGAGAACAGTATTCCATTTTACGAGCAGATTATAAGAAGATACGAGAATAATGATTTAACCATTTTCGGAAACGATATTTATATCAACGGTAAAAAAGCGACTAGTTATACATTTAAGCAAGATTATTACTGGATGATGGGGGATAACCGTCAAAACTCATTAGATGCTAGAAACTGGGGATATGTGCCTTTCGATCACGTAGTAGGTAAACCAGTAATGATTTGGTTTAGCTATGACAAACAAACGGGATCAATTCGTTGGGATCGCATGTTTACAACCGTAGGAGGTAGTGGTAAACCCGTATCGTATTTATGGTTGGTTGTTTTATTATTAGGAGGCTATATCGCCTACACCGTTTACAATAATAAAAAGAAAAAATAACCATGGCACTATACATTCCAACCTATTTTGCTCCCATTGCTCAGTATGCAGCAATGTATCAAGCTAAGGAGGCAATTTCTTTTGAGATGGAAGACAACTTCCAGAAGCAGACCTATAGAAACCGCTGTGCTATTTACGGTGCAAATGGTAAACTAGCATTGAGTATTCCCGTAAAGCACCTAGCTTCTGCGGGAAGAAAGAAAACAAAGGACACGCTTGTAGAAAACGATTTTCCGTGGCAACAACAACACTTTAAATCACTACAATCTGCCTATCGTTCCTCTCCTTTTTTTGAGTTTTTCGAGGAAGATTTACAGAAAATATTTTCGAAGCCTTACAAGTTTTTACAGGACGTCAATATTGACACCCATCTGTTTATTACCGATGCACTGGAACTGGATTCACAATTTGCGAAAACGACCGAGTACGAGCTCACTCCCACTCAAGCAGATTACCGAAATCTTGCCATAGCTAAAAATGGCGTGGCCATTACTATGGACAGTTACGTGCAAATGTTTGATGATAAACACGGCTTTATACCCAACCTTTCAATGCTCGATTTACTTTTTATGGAAGGTGCCAATAGTATTAGTTATTTAGAGAAAATTTCACTAGTTTTGGACTAGACACTTATTTGTCCCCCAATGTATTTTTTTGAAGTTTACTCACTGAAAACGGTTGGTGCAAGAGCAACTGTTCTTAGAAGTGAACTGTACATTAATAAGTAACTTATGCACAACATTATAGAACAATTCATGAGGTATTTTATGCCGAATATCTCTGATGAATCCATTGAACAATTCAACGAAATTGTAAGTTTAAAATCCTTTGCCAAAGGTAAGGTCGTTTTAAAACAAGGTCAAAAACCACAAAATTTTTATATCCTTAAAAGTGGTGTTGCCAGAAGCTTTATTAAAAACAACGAGGAAAAAGAGCATATCCGTACCCTCTACACCACTTTGAGTACTTTTGGATCACTCTCTGCTTTAATTCAAAAAAACGATTCTAATGCGACTTATGACTGTTTAACTCCTTGCGAGTTTTTTGTAGGGAACTTTCAAGCCTTTATCGAATTGACCAAGACCAATCACGAACTCGCGTTATTCTACAACAGGGTATTGGAAAGTCTTTTTATAAGAACTGAAAAAAGAGTAGATGAGCTTGCCCTATTGAGCGCCACAGAACGTTATCTCAAATTAAAAACAGAGATTCCTGAAATCAACAACCTCATCCCTCAATACCATATTGCGTCATTTTTAAACATAACTCCGGTGCAATTAAGTAGGATTCGAAAGAAATTATATTCCACGTAAAATTATTAACATATGTAAATATAGGCTATAACTAATAAGCATATATTTGTCTCGTCTAAAATATTTAATTGGGATTCCCCATCCCTTAAATTTAGTTTCCCCTTAACTAAAAAAGGTTTGTCACTATGCACAAACCTTTTTTATTTTATACTTTCAACAGTCTGCTTATCAAAGCATTAAACTGTACAGACACTTTTAATTTAAAAACGACCAACACATAGATCGGTACTATGATAAGGGATTTCAGCGCGATGTTAAACACAGGAGCAATAGACACTCCGTAAATGCTTACTCCAGGGAGATCAAAATTCCAACTGTTAAACAAAAAATACAGTGGTGCTATGATCAACACCATCACTATTGTTTGTTTGGTATAGGGATACAAATTCAACTTGCGACGTACATACCACACTTTAAAGACCCCGAAAATCAAAAAAGCCATCAAGGTAGAAAGTGCCAAGCCTTCCGTTTCGAAGTCGAGCGTATAATAGAAATACTTATTCAAATACCAAACGAGTAAAGCCATGGCAGATCCTGTAAACAAGGTAATTCTGTAAAACTTTGAATTATTAATAATGGCTCCATTATTCCCTAGCGACATATTAAATAATTTAGCCCCGGAAATCATCAGTACCACCCATTCCCCACCGGCATAACCAGCAGGCATTATTTTAAAGAGTTCTGTGACATTGCAATTCACCAAAATAAAAAAGAGCCCTCCTATCAACAAGAGATTAATCGAACTCTTTACATATAAATTGCGAACTTCTTCATCTTCATTATTATTCAGTGACTTTGATGTTAAGGGCTGTAAAATTTGAGTCATTGCCCTACTCGGAGCCTCTATAAAAGACCCTATAAATACCGCTACACTGTAATATGCTGCTTTGTTAAAGGTATCTTTACCAGCAATCATAAACTTATCAATGTCTAAAATAATAGCACTTGCGCTCCCTGCCAAAATAATATAAAAGGTATACTTGAGTACTTCTCGATAATTATCCGGAAGATTCCAATACAATTTAGGTCGATATAAACGTAAGGCATAGCCCATCATCAACACCGTTCTAAGCACGTAGGCGTAGGCTAATACACGAATAAAATCTTCTTTTCCTATCCATTCAAAAAATACGGCGAATAACAATACCATGACAGCTGCTCGGTTGTACAGCTCTTTCAGCATATTTCCGAAAACAGATTGCATTTGTACCTTGGCCCATGAATAGAAGACCTCAAAATACGCACAGCTCACTGCAACGATATAGATGTAAATTGTATAATTCTCAACTATTCTATTCTCCTCTGATACGAAATGCATGATCCATTCGTGAAAATGGCTCCAAAAGGTTCCGATGACCAGTGCTATAACCATTGGTAAGACCATCACTGAACTCAAAAATTTATCCCGTTGGTCACGCTCTTGATACGATGAATAGAACTTTACTATCGTAAAGTGAATACCAAATGCCGTTAGTGGCATTATTAAGTTCGACGAAGACAATACGTAAGCCACAAGACCGTAATATTCATCTTTTAAAAATCGAGTATATAAAAATATCGTATTAATTCCTCCTATCAAGAATCCTAAATAAATAATAAGAGTATTTCGGAATGATTGTCTAAATATGATTCCCACTTTCCTGCTGTTATTGTTTTTGAATTACTTTTTGAATGAACGCACTCAAATCGCCTGTTAAATTCCTTCTGTGGTATTTACTTATATCATTTTGCAAGGCTGGAATACCTTCTTCTTTAAACCGCTGATACAAGCTGGCTACAAAGCGTTTTAATGCCTTTTTATTGCTATAATCAAATACCTTCCCTGCATTGGTCGACTTAATCACACGCGCCAAATCACCATCTTCGGGAGCCATACCAATTACTGGACGCCTCGCCTGTAGGTATTCAAAAGTCTTTCCAGGAATCATTTCTTTCGCGCTCGGATAGTCGTTGACAACGATGAGCAGTACCTGAGTTTGACGCTGATATAATTTTGCTTCATGGTGGGGAACATAACTAATTTGCTCCAAGTTTTGGATCCCAAGATCTTGAATTTCACGTTCTATCGTCGTATCGATTTTCCCGACAAACCTCAATATCATATCCTCTTTAAAACCGTCTATTTCGTCAGAGAGCTCTGCGAGGACTTCCCATAAAATTGATGGATTTCGCTCTGAATTCATCATGCCAATATGGGTAATTGTAAACTTAGTATCTAAAGTCACGTCACTGTGCTCCAATACAGTATCTACATCAAAGCCATTGGTGATATAATCAATAAACTTCGCTTCTTTTTCGTATTTTTTCTTTGCGTGCTCACTCACCATCAATACGGCATCTGCCGAACGCACTACCGCTTGCTCCAGTGCTTCGTGTTTCGCCAAAGAAGCCTTAGTAAGGGGTAATAAGTGAAAATAATCAACACTGGTCCAAGGATCTCTAAAATCCGCTATCCATTTACAATGGATCGCTTCCTTAACCTGTTGTCCTATCAAATGGACACTGTAGGGAGGTCCTGTAGTTATCAAAACATCGACTGGATGCTCTTTGAGGTACTCCTTCAACATTTTAACAGCTGGCTTTATCCAAAATTTTCTGGCATCTGGAATAAAATAATTCGCACGGATATACCTGAGCAATTTATCGACAGGTCCTGGATTGGGATTTAAGAACCCCATACTCTTTTGACCGTTGTCCTTTTTGAGTTTGGACAGTATTCCGTTAGGTTCAAAAATGGGGCATTTAAGTACTTCTATTCCCTCCGGAACATCTACACTCAACGAGGCATCCAAAATAGGATAACTCGGGTTTTCTGCCGTAAACACAACGGGTTCGATACCAAAATCTCTAAGGTATTTTACAAATTTCAACCACCTTTGCACGCCAGGTCCGCCGGCTGGAGGCCAATAATAGGTAACTATAAGTACTTTCAAGCTAATTCTCTGTATATATTTTTTAATTCTTCAGAAGTTTTATCCCAGGTAAACTGTTCTTTAACAAAAGATTTACCACTACTTCCCAACTCTTTTCTAAGCGATTTTTCACGATACAAGGTAAGCAATTTATCCGTAAAATCGCCAACATCTTCTGCCCTATGTATCAAGCCGCCACCAGCCATTTTTACGATTCGTTCCTGGGCAATGGCATCGCTCACCAGTACGGGTTTTCCCATGCTCATGTATTGAAATACCTTATTGGCATAGGTGGTGTCGTGATGGATATTTCTGTGTAGTGGAGAAATACATACATCTGCCATTTTTATATAACTAGGAAAACAGGTATCTAGCTGCCATCCCATCAAACTAATTGAATTGGAAAGCTTCAATTCTGCGATGCGCTTTTCCAAATACGCACTGGTTTTACCAACGATCACCAAATGTATATCAGGATGCGTCCGTTGGATCCTCGCCAATGCTTCGACCACCGTTAACAATCCTCTTCGTTTACCAGTGTCACCCAAATATAAAACAGTGAATTCATCAGTCCCTTTAACATGTGCAATTTCGACTTGTTGCTCATCTTCAAAAAAAGCCCTCCTCACAGTATTCGGCACAACCTTTACACGCTCAGCGGGTACTCCTGTTCTACTCACAAGTTCTTCTTTGGCCTCTTCTGTAACCACAATGGTATTCGTTGCTAATCTCACAAATTCCTCTTCTTTTCGTTTCCAACGATTGATCGAAATTAATAATTTCCCATACCATTTTTGTAAATGCGGGTAAAAACGCATGATTTCAGGACGGTTTTCATGCAGGTCCAAAACCGTAGGTAAGGCAGTTCGTTTATTTGCTAAAAACGCCGCCTCTGCCACTCTCATATCGTGAATATGAAGTGCAGAAACTCCAGTTTCTTTAACAAAAACTTTTATTTTTCGAGCTAATAGCCATGTGTACAAAGGCAACGTATAAGCCAATGCCGATAATTTGTATTCCAAAACATTCGAAGAATAGCGTCGCACTTGTATTCCTTTGTGGACTTCTTCTGCTACAAATGTTCCATATCCCAAACAAAACAAATACACCTCGTGGCCTTCTTTCAATAACTCCAAAGCTTCATTTTCGACTCGGGGATCTGGTGGATACACATTATCGAGGATCATTCCTATTTTCATGAGCTAGTCAATTTTCTGAGCACTCACCGCATAATACCTCGGTGTAAAATTTCGCAATATCGGGCGAATTCCAAGCTTGTTTACCGGGTGCACCCATTTTTCTCTTGCTTGTATATCCCATCCCGACTTTTCCAAAAGCCAGTCAAACTGCCAATCTTCAAACTCGTGGTAATGTCTGTCCCACATATCTGTTTTACTTCGATAAGCATTCGCAAACCAAAGTTTTAATGGAACCGTGGCGATTAGTTTCTTCGCTTGAATTTCTCGTAAAACATTAAATGGCGCTAAGAGGTGTTCAAAAATCTCAAATGCGGTAACTACTTCGATATCGTATTCTTTTACTATTTCCGGCACTACATCCAAATCCTCTCCCTGCGTATTAAACACTGTATATCCGTGTTCCTCCATAATTTCCGTAAACGGATTGCGAACTCCTAAATCCAATACCGTTGTTGGTTGCGGAACTTCTTTTTGAAGAAATTTTAAAGTCTGTTCATACCTGCGTTTTGGTAACTTTTCGTACATAAATGACGCTAATTTATAAGGTAGACAAATCTAAAATAAATATTCCTTATTTGGATTAATATTACTTAATTTGTAATAATGAACTACCTATTTGTTCTAATAGCGAGTATTTTTCTAAGTAATTCTTCTTCCCCAGCCTGCGAAAACAAAGGAATTCCCTCTGTAACAGTCACTATTTTGGAGAATGAAGCCTATAAGAGTACCCAAAAATCTGGTTCTATCACCCCAGAAGTGAGGTTACAACAAGGCGCTCCGTCGTTAGCTTTGGAGCGTACTACGCAGCTCCCCCCTACTGACAAGACGCTTCAAAACCTAAAAAAGCAGTTTTGTTTATTTTACAATCAAGCATTGTACAAAGAGGCATTAGTGAACTTGAGCCAGCGAAAAAAGCTATTCAAAACTATAAAAAACGCAACCGTTGAACAGCAACTTTATATTTTGCATTTCCAGCTGGATGAAATTTTATTATACAGGCAACTTGATTTCTTAACAAAAGCCATTCGTCACAACCAATCCCTTTGTAAAAACTTACGCAAACACCTGAGTGTAGCAAGCTCCAACAAACTTCTAATCCACCAGTTACAGGCATTGCAATACCGAAGTTACAGCAGCCTTGCAAAGTGTTATGATTTACGCCACATTAAAAACAACGATACTTCCAGTATTGATTCTGTAGCCTTCTACCTAAAAAAAGCGGCCGCATCATTACCCAAATGCTGCACTACCAATGCTGAAAACTACGGAGATTTAAAAATTAACACTGCAAAATTCTATTTGCGTTTTAAAGACTGTCAATCCTCGATAAACCTTCTTAACGAAGTACAACACACCGAAAATAAAACGAATAAAATACGGTACTATTTCGAAAAAGCCAATTTCTTCGAAACAGCAGAACATAGGGACTCTACCCTGTACTACGCTTATAAGTTTTTAAAGGGCACTCCAGAGCACATGCAGGTACACAGAAAACTAACCACCTACCAAATACTGGCGCGTCAATACAGCCTAAAAGGGAGTAATGACAGCATGTACAAATACTCGGAGCTCGCCAAAAAGGCGTATCTAAACATCGCTCAAAACAAGGAACAAGCCTTACTGTACCTTCACAAAACAAATCGCGAATCACAAGAAATACTCACTAAAAAAATTGAAAATAACGGTCTCTTTAACCAAACCATTCACAGTCTCTTATGGGGATTGTTGTTAGGTATAACAGCCGTCGGTATTTACCTCCTATACCAAACGCAAAAGCCAGCTCCCTCAGCGATAACAGCGAGTTTGGAAACATCCATGCAACCGTTGCAAGGTGAGCCTTCAGCACAGCAAGAAGAAAAAACCAACTACAAAATATCACCGGTGTTAGAACGTCAGATCATCGATAAAATTAATGACGCTGAAGAAAAACACGCTTTTCTAGCTCCTAATTTCAATATTAGCGCTATCGCCGAAGCTCTTCAAACCAATACCACTTATGTTTCCTTTGTTTTTAACAAATACAAAAAACAATCCTTCACTTCGTATTTCACACTGCAGAAAATAAACTATATTGTTGCCTTGTTAGAAGCTGATCCGAAAGCATCCTATACTGTGAGTCAACTAGCTCATAAGGCAGGCTATAGCAATGCTGCAGCTTTTAGTAGAGCTTTTAAAAAAGCTACGGGGCAAAGTCCGAGTCAGTTCATGGCTTTACTGCAAGAAAAAAACAACTGTCACAGCCATTAAAAGACCTTTACTTATGAAGTTATTCCATGCTGTTTTTTTACTCTTTTGGAGTTTAGTACTCGTCCGGCCTACTCATGCACAGACCCCATCCGAATTGGCCAATACTTACGAAAAAAAATTAAAGCATTTTAAAAATAGTAATGCCGATAGCGTTCAATTTTATGTTGCCAAACTAAAAGCACTCGGTATATTGGAATTCAGTGTAAAAGCCGACTTAAATACAGCTTACCAATACTATCGAAAAAGAGAGTTTGACCATACGTTAAAACTCCTTGATAGCTGCAATCACAAACTAACAAATTACCTTCGAAACACTCCTGATGCACAAATTTCCCCAGCTGCTTATGAAGCCGGACTCGGTATGCACAACCGCTATTTTTGGACTTACAAGAACCTGGAACTGTATGAGGAAGCCTTTAAACACCTACTTCAGGCCGAAAAATTTCTTTCTTACTATGACAAAACCAATAGTTATCACATAAATACCATCGGATTAACTATTAATAAATCGGTTATTAAAAACAAACTCAACCTACCCCTTGAAGCCATCGAAATAATTAAAAAAGCACTTCAAGAGACCACAAATCTACCGAATGACCTCGAGCAACATAAAGGGTATTTGTTGGCTACAGCCAACCTTCAAAACGTATTGGGAAACAGCTACTATCAATCCGGTATTTTAACTGGAGACAAAAGGTATCTCGACAGTGCTTTGGTTCAATACAACAAGGGCTATGCTAAAGCACTTGCTTTAGATCCTCCTCATAAAGACACGCCAATAATACACATGCTCAACAAAGTAAAAGTACTCATTGCGCAAGAAGACTACAAGCAAGCCTTAGGCTTGGTCAAAACCTATAAAAGCATCAGTGCTGGCTACCCTTACAAAAAACCGTTAAGCTATCAGAAGGCCCTGTGCTATTACCACTTACAACAAACTGACTCTGCTATCTTTTTCGCAGAAAAGTTTCTTAAATACCCAAACAAAACAAGCAGTAAACTCATCGAGATTTACAAAGTACTCTCTACGAGCTACTTTAGACTAAATCAAACAGATAGTGCCTCTAAGTATTCGGACCTCACGTTGAGTCAAATTGAACTGGCAGGTAAGCACAAATACAATACCTATCACCTTTTTCTAGATCACAATCGTTCAAAAGCCGAGGCTTTACAACAGGCCATCGAAAAGAAAACAAACAAGCAACAAAAAGCTATTTTTTTATGGGGGCTAGCACTACTAACAGTACTACTGGCATTACTCTTGTTAGTATGGAGAAAACGAACTGGAGCCGCACAGCCACCTGAAGAAATCCGAGAAACTGTTGTCGACCAAAAAGGAAAAGAAAAAAGTGCTGTTTCCGAAAAAAAGACCTATAATATCGACCCAGAACTCGAGCGACACATACTTTCTTATTTAGAAGAGGTAGACAAACAGCGACAGTTTTTAAAGCCAGATTTTTCCATTCAGTATTTAGCAGCTGCTCTAGAAACCAATACGACCTATATTTCCTATGTTTTTAACGAACATAAACACATGAGTTTCACCAATTACTACGCACAACAAAAAATCAACTATATCGTAGCGCAATTGAAGGATAATCCTACATTCAGAATGTTTACTGTTCAAGCATTGGCGGAAGAGGCCGGTTATAAAAATGCCTCCTCTTTTACTAGGGCATTTAAAAAACAAATAGGGCAAACTCCATCTGCCTACATAACCGAATTAAAACAAAAAAAAGAGAGTTCATAGCAACTAAACTCTCTTTTAAAATTCTCATAGCAATAAGCAATAATACTTCTCCTTTTTTAATATGCGTTAATGTATATTTTGTATGCTTCTCGTTTGCTTAACAAAGATACCGAGACCCTACCTATTTTCCTAAAACTAGTGGAATCATTTTATAAAATGTAACACCCAAAACCCTAACAAACAACAGCTTAACCCCAAAGCACTTTAACTAAAAAAGGATGCCATTACAACTGTAACAACACCCTTTTTGAGTCAATTATTTAAACGTTAATCTATCCGTTTCTCTTGATAAATTAAGATTTTTTTCGCTGGTAAAAATACCCTCCAGCTGGCAGTAAAATCATGAATATATACCCTAGCAATGACACCATGGATCCACGCTGAATTACAGAAGGCTCAAACTTAAATACTATTGTATGCTTTCCGGCCGGAACTTTCATTCCACGTAAAACATAATCGACGCGTTGGTGTGGAGTCAATACATCATCGACATAGGCATTCCATCCTTTGCCGTAATACATTTCCGAAAAGACAGCATATTGTTCTTCTTGGGTACTCGTGGTATAAGTAATCGCATTAGGCTTAAAAGCGGTCATAGTAATCCTGGCCGTGCTATCTTTAGGAAATAGTACGCTTTTCTGGCTTCCCGAAAATTCCTTAAAATCTTCAACATTTAACAATGCCGTACGCTTCGTATTCAAGCTGTCTAAACCTTGTATTTCTTCATTTGCTGACCTTACCAATAACAACTCATTCACAAACCAGGCCGGACCATTGGCATCCGGATTCTCCTGTACCTTATTCTCTCCAACAATCATATACTTCGTATTCAACATATTGAGAATTTCAGTATTCTTTTTTGCTAATTGATATTCAAAAAGTTCTTGATATCGCTTCATTTTTGCCGCGTGATACCCTCCAATAGAATTGTGAAAGTACGATGTACGTGCTTCATTCAACACATTTCCTGTAAAATTAGCCACGCGGTAATACGATGCATCTTTTAGAATTTCTTTATCTGCCTGATTTGCTTTAAAAGGATTCATTACTTTACGCTTGCTTGTAAAATCTTCCTTATTAACGTACTTGATATCTACACTAACCAAATCAAAGACGACGAGTCCTCCTAAAACCAACAGTACCGGTACTAATTTAAGTTTGTCTTGTAAAAATGCCCATAGCGCACCTGCTGTTATACTTACGAGTATAAGTGTTCGCAAGCTGTCATTAAACAACATATCCTTACGATCACGTATCAATGCTCCTTGTAATTCGGGTAATTGCTGATAACTTCCGTCGCGCAATCCTTCAAAATGGAACAAACTCCCTCCAAACAGCAGGAATACTAAAGAAATTCCTCCCATGACCATAAAGGATTTTTTCAGGGCATCCCATTTTTCTTCCTTCGAAATCTCTGCATTAAAGAAATCTCTTAGTGCCAAAACACCTAACAATGGTACACAAAGTTCCGCTATTACTTGGATGGAAGAAACTGCTCTGAATTTGTTATAAAGCGGTATATAATCAATAAAGAAATTCGTCAATCCAGCAAAGTTTTTCCCCCAACTCATCATTATCGAAAAGATAGTGGCGGCAACTAACCAGTATTTTAATTTGTCACGAACGAGAAATACTCCTAGGAAAAAGAACAGAAATACTACGGCGCCGATATACGCAGGAGCTTCCACAATAGGTTGATCTCCCCAATACGTATACACTTGTTTTGAATACTCATCGGCCACTCTCGGTCCTGCGTTCAATTTTATCGTTTCATAAAAGCTGGAATCATTTCCAAGGGCTTCAATAGTCCCTCCTCCCATAAATCTCGGAATCATCAGGTTAAAAGTTTCGGCAATTCCATAACTGTACTCCGTAATATAAGAAGTATCTAATCCCGTTGACGCCTTTTTAGGGGTTCCTTCTGGCGTGATGGTCAAACTCGATTTTCCACGGGTACTATAGTCAGCGTATTCTTTGGTCGCCATCAATCGCGTCGCGTTTACAGTGAGTCCTAAGACGGCTGCGAGGATCACCAAGCCACTCTGCTTTGCAAAGAGCGCCAATCGTTGTTTTTTGTAAGCAACTACTAGTTCTGTAACCCCTAGTATCAACAAGCAAAACCCTAAATAATAGGTCATTTGTGGGTGATTGGTACTAATTTCCAATCCCATGGCCAACGAGGTCAGCGCAAACCCTAACAACAGCTTGTTTTGATAGAGGTAAACCACCCCTGCCAATACGAGAGGCATATATCCAATTGCATGCGCCTTGGCATTGTGTCCTGCCCCAAAAATGATAATCATGTACGTAGAAAAACCAAAGGACAGACTTCCTAAAATAGCTAATTTCCAATCTACCTTTAGAGCGGTAAGTAATATAAAGAAGCTAAAAAAGTACAAAAATAAGTAGTCTGCTGGGCGGGGTAAAAAGCGAATTGCTTTATCGACATATCGAATAAAATCATTCGGAAAATACGCGCCGACCTGATAGGTAGGCATTCCGCTAAACGCATTATTTAACCAATACGATTCTTCACCGGTACTTACTCGGTGCTCTTTGGCCTGTCGAGACATACCAATAAACTGGGCAATATCACCTTGTTTAATTTGTTTGCCACTAAGTACAGGATTAAAATACAAAAGAGAAACCACTGCAAAACTCGCAATTGCAATGGCATAAGGGATAAACTTTTTTAAATTCATAGTTATTCGATTTCTTCAAAATCAACGTACTCCCCAACGGAGTCGTTACTTTGTTTCGTGTTGTTGGGCTTTCTATCTATTACCGTTTTACCTACATCCACGGTGGTGTCACGTTGTTCGTACTGTGCTCGTTGCTGTGCCGCTTGCTTTTGAGCTTTGTCAACAGCCTTTTTCAAAATGTAAGGACCAAACGTACGTGCTAAAAACTTTAACACATAATATATTAAGGCCAAAATTAAGAGCGTTTTTAAAAAGGCGATTGGGCCGGCTACCTGTATATTCATTAAAAAAACTTAAAAATTTAATCAAAAATAACAATTTGAAGTAAAAGGTTACGTTAAGACTTTACAAATCTTCAAATGTACGGTATTTCATATTTTTACTGTATGTTTGTATCACTCCTTTAAATTGGTATTATAACATGGTAAGAAAACTCTTAGCGTTTACTTTATTATTCACAAGTCTTTGTGCTCAAGCACAATACACTAGTGTTATAAACTCAAACAGACCAGGACTATCAGAATCACCTTACAGTGTTGGATCGGGAGTATACCAATTAGAATCGTCGTTATTTTTCAGAAAAGTTCCGATTAGTGAAACTTTTAGCAATCCACAATCCATTGGTTTGGATTTACTTTTTAGAACGAGTTTTTTGCATGAAAAACTTGAATTTAATTTAAACACGGCACTTTCTAATAACCAAATCGCGTTTAAAAACATCTTTACCTCTTCGTATTACAACACTGGGTTGAGTAAATTTACCTTAGGCGCAAAGTACTTAGTGTACGCACCTACTTATACCGATAAATCAAAAGAAATTCGAAGCTGGAAAGCCAGGCATTCCTTTGATTGGAAGCGATGGATTCCTCATGTTGGAGTTTATGCAGGCCTGAACTTCGGAAGCTTTTTAAACGACTACCACAACCAGGGCGGAATTACCCCAAAGGTGGGCGTTTTACTCCAAAATGAATTCTCAGACAAGCTCAATGTAGTAACAAACCTATACTACAACAATATAGGTAGTGATTTCAGAGAATATTCATACGTAGTAACCGGAACCTATAATTTCAATGACTACTGGTCGGGGTTTGCAGAAATGCAGGGTATTTTTGCAAAATATGAACAAACCTCTAGTATCGGTGGGGGTGCTGCCTATTTATGGAGTGAAAACATGCAGTTTAACGCATCTGTAAGAGCCAATTTTGAACGAAACACGGTAGGAATGACTGCGGCAATTGGAGTATCGTACCGTTTGGATCGACATGTCGATAGCTTTGTAGAAATCGATGAATTCGGAAATAAAATCGAAGAAGACAAACCTATAAAATACGACGAGAATAGAAGTTTCTTCGGTCGCTTATTCAGTAAAATTGGACGTCTGTTTAAAAAGAAAGACAAAAGGGAACAAAAAGTGAACCTCGATATGAGTCCTGCAGATGACAGTGCTCCTTTACGAGTAGAAAAGCCTCGAAGACAGCGCGAAGAATCGCTCATTGACATCATTTCAAAAGAAGACGCTAAACAAAAGAAAAAAACGGCGAAAGCTGCTAAAAAAGCAGAGAAAAAAGCTGCAAAACAAGCAGCCAAAGAAAAGCGCCGTGCAGAAAAAGAAAAAGAGAAAGAGCGCAAAAGACTTGAAAAAGAAAAGGAGAGAGAAGCGAAAGAAAAAGAAAAGGCTGCTAAGGAAAAAGAAAAAGCTCGTCTCAAAATAGAAAAAGAGATTAAAGAACTAGAAGAAGAAATTAAGAAAGAAGAGGAAAAAGAGAAGAAAAAAAAGGAGAAAGAAAAAGAAAACGAAGAAGATAATTAATTACTTGTAGTATTATACAATTACTATGATCCATATTAAAGAAGCCATAACTAAAAAGGAAATGAAACAATTTGTTAAATTTCCTTTTTCACTTTATAAAGACAATCCCTATTGGGTGCCTCCTATTATCAAGGATGAACTCGAAACCTTTAACCCTGAAAAAAACCCGGTATTTGAACACGCGCAGGCGCGCTATTTCATCGCCTATAAAGGGAGTACGCCCGTAGGACGAATTGCAGCAATCACCAATAGCTATGAAATTGAACAACAACAATTGAAGAAAATGCGCTTCGGTTGGTACGATGTTATCGATGATATAGCCGTGAGTGAAGCCCTATTAAACAAAGTCCAAGAACTCGGACAAGAAAAAGGCTTATCCTACATGGAAGGTCCGGTAGGTTTTAATAATCTGGACAAGACGGGGGTTCTTATTGATGGGTTTGACCACATCGGAACTATGATTACTTGGTATCACCTTCCCCATCAGCAAAAACACCTGGAAACACTCGGTTTCGTCAAAGAAAAAGAATACTTAGAGAACAAGTTTCTGTTTAAAAATGTGAGCGAAGCCAAATACACTAAAGCAGGAAACCTCATCGAAAAACGCTTTCAACTGAAAGCTAGAAATTTTACCAATTCTAAAGAAATCATGCCTTATGTAGAGGAAATGTTTGATTTGTTTAGCAAATCGTATTCAAAGTTATCGACCTACGTTCCTATTTCTGACTCACAAATCACATACTTTAAGGAAAAATACATCAGCTTTATCAATCCAGAATACATCAAATTTGTATTTGATAAAGATGACAAACTCATCGCCTTTGCCATCGTAATGCCTTCGTTTTCTAAAGCATTGCAAAAGGCTCGAGGAAAACTGTTCCCGTTCGGTCTCTTTCATATGCTAAACGCGCGTAAAAATGCTAAGGATGTTATATTTTATTTGATAGGTGTGCACCCCGATTACCAAAACAAAGGAGCCACAGCGGTTATTTTTAGAGAGTACGTAAAGAGTTTTAAAGCCAAGGGAATCGAAAATTGTATTCGTACTCCAGAGTTAGAGGATAACATTGCGATTAAAAACATATGGAAAGATTTTGACCCGCAAACGCACAAAAGACGTAGAACTTATAGAAAGGATATTTAATGCAGCTATTTTACAATCCAACCATTGACGAAAACACTGAACAACTCGTATTTGACAAGGAAGAATCGAGACATATTGTACGTGTTTTAAGGAAAAAAGAAGGCGATCAGCTTCTCATCACCAATGGAAAGAACTTCTTGTTCAAAGTCGCTATTATCATAGCGAGTGATAAAAAATGTACGGCAACCGTTATCGAAGGCCAAGCAATGCCAGCAAAACGCTCCTATTCCTTACACGTAGCCATTGCCCCCACCAAAAACAATGACCGCTTTGAGTGGTTTTTGGAGAAAGCAACAGAAATTGGAATCGACAGCATAACTCCAATTATTTGTAAGAACTCTGAACGCAAGATTGTAAAAATAGAACGCATGAATAAAATTATTCAAGGTGCTATGAAACAATCCCTGCAATACAAACTCCCCATTTTAAACGAAGCAACCAAACTGGCTGATTTTATTGCTACCCATAACAACGACCAGCTATTTATAGCACATTGCGAAGACGATAAACCAAAGCAATTACTGAGACAACTTGTGCAGCCCGAGCAATCGTATACCGTACTGATTGGACCAGAAGGAGACTTTTCTACGGATGAGATTCACGCTGCAATCACCCAAGGATATCAACCCATCAGTTTAGGAAATACTCGACTCCGAACAGAGACCGCAGGATTAAATGCTGTACAAAGAATCAATTTTATTCACGAATAATTCATTTTTTGTATATTTAACTCTCTGATAAATTGAGAGTCCTTTGAACACCGCGGATATTTTTAACTTGTTTTTGCTCGTAAGTGCACTGCATGGCTTCGGCTTTAGTGCCTTGCTTTTTGCTTCCAAGAATGGAGGTGAAAAAAGCATGCGGTATCTGAATTTACTCATACTCTCGATATCTTTAAACAATATACAGTCATGGGCTTTGGCAATGGGATTGTTTCAACACAAATTTGCGCTCCAATACCTGCAAATTCCATGGCACTTTTTGGCCATGCCATTCTTGTATATGTTTTTGATTCACTACCTAGATATCACCTCAAAAACCTACAATTTACTCAAGGTGGCGATACCGTTATTTCTAGTAGCCGTCATTGCTCAAGTGAGTTTTGTATACAATTATGACCCTACGTCTGACAGGAGCATTCAAGACCTAGCATTTGAGCGATATACATCTATTGAAGAGTCTGTTAGCTTTGCTATTTCCATCAGTTTGTTTTTGTATTCGTATTATTTGTTGTACAAAAAAGAAAAATTCTTTTCCCAACTACTGACCTATGACAACCTAAGGTGGATTCATAACTTTTTTATTCTCTCTTCTTTAGGGTACCTCTTGTGGATTGCTGCCTTAATCATCAAATTTAGTTTAAACTTTCAAGGCTTTTTGTTTTCGTATTATCCCCTGCGCATTTACACAACCATACTTATATATTGGCTGGGATACCAAGGGTTACGACAGGTTCGCATATTAAAAGAACGCCAAACACTGAGAAAAAACCTCAACGAAACGGCTGAGCGAACAGATAAACCGACAAAGCCCGAAGAAAACCTAAAACCAAAAGAAGAAAATTCGACAGCCATACACTCCAAAGAACAATTGGAAAAGTACCAAGAGTATTTTAAAGAATTAGATCAGTTCATTCGCAAAGAAAAAAAATATTTGCTCACTAAATATACGCTGCAAAATTTGGCAATGGATTGTGAGTACAGCTCGAGTACGCTTTCCGTAATCATCAATACCATCGCTCGAAAAAGCTTTATTGACTACCTTAATGAAATGCGTGTCGACCAAGCCAAAACATTGTTAACGGATAGTGATTACGAAAACTACACTATTACCTCTATTGGTTTAGAATCGGGGTTTAACTCAAAATCTACTTTTTACACCGTTTTTAAAAAACACACCGGACTCACCCCTGTTAATTATAGAAATCAAGTTTTAGCGAATTAATTTTTGACAATAGATCAGTCCGAAAACGTCCAAAATGGACGAATTAAAACCCTTGTATCCTACGTATCCTATATATTTGACTAACAATTTGAATTTGTATTCAAATTAAAAATTTGTGAAGGGGTTTTTAATTTAAGTATACTTTATAGTTAACATAACTTGTTGTTTTACCTACAAAAACAATAATGAAAAAGGAAAGGCTATTTCTAAAAGACATCAACTCGCTAGTTGATGTTTTTTTTATAAAATGCATGAATAATAATCTTAGCAACTGGTTCGAATTCACGTCTTTTGGACGTTTTCGAACTCAATAACTGAAAAAATCTCGTAGAATTGTAATGGAATTAGTACAAACAATCTGACTTACGTAAAGTATAAGATTTTTTCAATCTATTAATTCTATAAGGGGAAAAAAGGAAACACCAACTCATAGTTGGTGTTTTTTTTATGAAGTTTAGTATATTGTCCGTAAATTCAATCTTCGTGAAAGCAATCGTTAAAATAATTTTGTGTTTCCTTACTTGTCATGCATTCGCGCAACAAGTTGCTATACTCAAATATTCTGGAGGAGGCGATTGGTACGCCAACCCGACTGCAGTACCCAACTTAGTAAAATTTACCAACGCCCATATCAAAACGGCACTCGATACCGACGTACAAGTAGTTTCACCTACAGATCAGGCTATTTTCAATTACCCAGTTTTGTTTATGACAGGACATGGACATGTGAGTTTTACCGACGATGAAATAACCAAATTAAAAACCTATTTAAAGTCCGGAGGCTTTCTTCATATTTCAGACAATTACGGAATGGACCGCTATATTCGTCCGCTAATCGCTGAATTGTTTCCGAACCAACCACTGACTGAATTGCCTAACGACCACCCTATTTTTCACCAGACTTTTAACTTCCCACAAGGATTACCCAAAATTCATGAACACGATAAAAAGAGGCCCGAAGCCCTCGGTGTTTTTTATGAAGGGCGCTTAGTAATACTATACGATTTTGAATGTGATTTAAGTGATGGTTGGGAAGACCCTGCAGTACACAACGATCCTGAAGAAGTACGTATGAAAGCGCTAAAAATGGGTGCTAACATCATTGAATATGCTTTTAAACACTAATATTGACCAAATACGTATAAATTTTGATACCGATGCGCTGTGGATGTTAAACATAGCGCTTGCGATTATTATGTTTGGTGTCTCCCTGGATATTACTATAAGTGACTTTAAACGACTTTTGCAACATCCGAAAATCTTACTAACGGGGGTAGCTGCCCAGTTCATCATCCTACCTGCACTCACTTTTTTAGCGGTGTACATCATACAACCACACCCCAGTTTTGCCTTGGGTATGATACTCATCGCAGCTTGTCCGGGAGGCAATGTTTCAAACTTTTTTAGTAAAATGGCAGGAGGAAACAGTGCATTATCTATCAGTTTAACAGCCTTTGCAACGGTAGTTTGTATCGTATTAACCCCCTTTAATTTACAGTTGTGGGCTAGCTTGTATCCTCCCACAGAAAAAATATTACAGACCGTAGCACTGAACCCTTATGAATTGGTAAAATTAGTGGTCCTTATTTTAGGCCTACCGCTGCTTTTTGGTATGTTTATAAAACACTACCATCCAGAAATGGCAGCGAAAATTAACACCGTATTACGTCCTTTTTCGGTGATTTTCTTTATTATTTTAATTGTAATTGCGCTCTACGACAATGCCGCAATTTTTAAAAACCACATACATCACGTTTTATTCTTAGTTGTATTCCACAATATCCTTGCCTACCTCATTGGCTATAGCACTGCAAAAATCGCTAAACTCAATGACACCGATACCAAAACCATTACCATAGAAACGGGCATTCAGAACGGAGGCTTAGGCCTCTTGCTCATCTTTAGCTTTTTTGACGGCCTAGGAGGAATGGCCCTACTTGCGGCATTTTGGGGAGTATGGGACATCTTTTCAGGAATGAGCCTAGCCACACTATGGGGACGAAAAAGATAAGCCATGAAAACGAAGCTTTACACCATCGTAAAATCAATAGTTAAAACGGGGCTTTTTTTCTACAGTAAAAAAATCACCGTTCATTTCAAAGCGCCCTTACCGAAAGACGGTGCTATTTTGTTTACAGCAAACCATCCAAATGGCCTGTTAGACCCGTTGCTCATTGCTACTCGGGTACCCATGCCGCTACATTTTTTAGTACAAGCAGGCGTGTTTAAAAACCCTCGGATTGCCCGATACTTGAGTTATTTGGGAATGATGCCTATTTTCCGAATACGAGATGGGTTAAAGTCTTTGGCAAAAAACGAAGCGATATTTGAACAATGCGAAGAAATTTTGGCTAATCGTGGAGCCATTTTAATCTTTCCTGAAGGCAGTCATCACCGCAATAGAACAGTGCGAACTTTGAGCAAGGGATTTACCCGAATTTTGTTTCGAGCATTAGAAAAAAATCCAACTAAAAAAATCTATGTAGTTCCGGTAGGAATTACCTATCAACAATCGGCTGCGTTCCCTTCCAAATCAGCGGTACATTTCGGCACTCCCATAGTAGCCAACACCTACTACAATGCCGAGATTTCCAACGCAAACATTCAAGCGCTAAAACGAGAAGTTTCAGAACAATTAAAAACCTTGAGCGTACATATTCCGAATGATGAGCATTACGACAGCGCGGTTGCATCTCTGGTAGCCGCTCAAACTGACTTTACGGCGGTTACTGACGTAAACAAAATCATTGCAACACGAAAATTCCCCGCAGTAGCCAAAAAGCGTTTTGCTTGGGAAACTCCGTTGTGGTACCTGATTGTTATCAACAGTATTTTACCGTACCTACTCTGGAGAAAAGTATACAAAAAAATAAAGGAAATAGAGTTTGTCGACACCTTTCGATTTAGTATCAACCTCCTCTTATTTCCTTTGTTTTACAGTATTCAAAGTACCCTTATAGGCTACTTCTTTACTCCCCTATTGGGAGTGTTGTATTTTTGTTTGAGCTGCGGAAGCATTGCGCTATTTACTCGCTGTGCGAGAACTCTTCCACAATAGCATTTTGTATATCGCTTTGTATCTTAGTGCGCATGTTACTTCGCACTAAACCTCTATTTCTCATCGTAGGATACACCCTATTTGATAAAAACACGTATACGATACCTGAGTCAGGATCTGCCCATGCATAGGTGCCGGTAAAACCACTGTGACCAAAACTGTGTTCGGAAACACATCCACAGGTAGGCTTTTCTTGTGGTCGAATTTGAGGCTTATCAAAACCTAAACCACGGCGTACCTTTTTATCTGCATAATAACGCTTGTTAAATTTCGCTATAGTTTCTGCTGACAAGTATTGTTTTCCACCGTAATAGCCCTTTTGAAGGAACATTTGCATAATTTTTGCCACGTCATTTGCATTGGCAAACAAACCAGCATGACCTCCTACTCCCCCTAACATGGCAGCTCCCATATCGTGCACATAACCGTGTACCAATTGGTTTCTAAAATAAGAATCTCTCTCAGTAGGCACGATTTCACTTTTACGGAATTTTTGCAATGGTAAATACGAAGTTCTATAGGCTCCTAAGCTTTTATAAAACAATTGATCGGCTAGTTTATTCAAAGGCAACTTATATTTTTTCTCTACTATTTCCTTGATCATATAATAGCCCAAATCACTGTATTTATACCCTGGTCGTTCACGGAGTTCCGAATCCACGATATGTTTGTAAATACTGTCTTTATAACTCTTAGCCAAGTACAATTTGTTCGCTACTTTAATACTGTATTTCTTCGACCACTTATTTCGGTAATACGCTGTCGAATTTTTTCCTGTATCCTCATCTTGCGTATCTTTATAAAACGGAATCCACGATCGCAGTCGGGCGTAGTGTGACAATATTTCTTTGAGCATCAACGTATCTTTGTTCGATTCGTGATATCGAGGCAACACATCTCCTAAACTCGAAAATAAACTCACCTTACGCTCCTCTTCGGCTTTCATTAACACCGGTAAGGAAGCTAAAATTTTCGTCAACGAGGCCAAATCGTATACATCGGAAGCTTTTACTTTCCTGCGTTTTGCAGTCGTGTGATACCCAAAGGTTTTATTGTAAAACACCTTCCCATGTCGCGCAATCAACACCTGACCTCCAGGAGCCATGCGCTGTTGTAAAATAGTATCTATACGACGATCTATAATTTTCAAGCTATCCGAAGATACCCCCACCATTTCAGGTATGGTATACGACAACACTGATAGCTCTTTGGTAGTGAGTCCCGTTCCTGCCGGAAATTCCTCTCCAATACTAACGGGTAACTTTCCGTGGATAGCATTGGCTCCAAACAAGGCCTGAGCAGTTAATTCTTGTGCTACCTTGCTGTTTTGATATCCGACGACAACTCCCTCAATATTAGTAAATGACTTTAACTGATTCAAACTGTAAGGGCTGGTAAACACCGCCAATATTACTTTGTGATTTCGAGCAATTTCTTGAAGCCAAACGAGCTCTTTGTTACTAAACTTATAGCTTTTCCAAGGATGCCTGTTCGATTTGTGAAAACCTACTATCACCGTACTGTATTTTTTGAGTCTTTTCTGTAAGGTACTCAAGTGTTTTGCACTCACCTTATCGATCTTCGCATAGTTTTTAAGCATCCCTAAAAAAGAACTAGAGCTACCATCTCCTAAAGCTACGTAGGCAATCTTTTCTTTTTCAAGTTGGGCTATAGGTACAATGGAATCTTGATTTTTCACCAAAGTAAGCGCATTTTTCATCAGTTTGCGGTACAGTACATCATTGGCTACGGTATGCAAATCTTTTTGAATCCCAGTTTCATCAAGAGGTTGATAGCGGTGCAAACCGACAAGGTACTTCGCTTTCAAAATTTTTCTTACCGAGGTATCGATACGGTCTTCCGTTAAACGACCATCCTGCAAGGCTTTCTTAAAGAGCGCTACCGTTTGCGGTATTTCTTGTGGTATGAGTAACAAATCATTCCCAGCTAACAAACAGGCCAAATTAATTTCAGCAGCACTGCTGTAATTCGCCGCACCTTTCATATTCAATCCGTCGGTAATCACCAATCCTTCATAGCCCATTTTCTCTTTTAACAATCCGGTCACAACCGCTTTAGACAGTGACGAAGGCAGTTCTGGATTTGACTCTACCTGCGGTAAACTCAAATGCGCTACCATAACACTCGCTACTCCTGCTTCAAACATTTTTCGATACGGATACAACTCTATCGAATCGAGTCTCTGTTCTGAAAAATCAACAGTCGGAAGTGTTTTGTGCGAATCTGTAGCTGTATCTCCATGTCCTGGAAAGTGCTTTGCACTGGCTAGCACACCTTGCCCCTGCATCCCCAAGGTAAAGGCCACTGCTTTGGCTGCAACATTTTCCTTGAGCTCTCCATACGAACGATTTCCAATAATGGGATTGTCTGGGTTGGTATTGATATCGACCACAGGTGCGAAGTTCATATGAATACCAACTCGTTTACAATGAGCTCCTATTTGTTGCCCTAAATCTGTGAGTAAGGTGGTATCAGTAACAGCTCCTAAGCTCATATTCCAAGGAAACTTATAGGTATTTTTTAATCGCATATCCAAGCCCCACTCCCCGTCAAAACCAATCATTAAAGGAATGCGACTTTGACTTTGATACAAATTGGTAAGTTTCACCTGTTTTTCAGGAGTTCCTTGCATAAAAATCAAATTACCGATATGGTAATCCGCTATCAAATCAGAAATGAAGCGAACGTGTTTTGCATCTCTATTAGAGTAGGCTTGCACCATAAACAGCTGTCCTAACTTTTCTTCTAACGTCATGGACACCATAACGCTATCAACCCATTGCTCTTGCTGTGCGGCGTTTTTGGCTTTCAAGGGGTCTTTTTGTTGCCCTGTTACCCAAGAAACACACATTACGAGTGCTATAAAAAATATCTCTTTCCTTTGTATCATATACTTACACTGTCAATAGTTATACCAAAAATCTCTTGTGCCAACTTTCGCCAGCAGGAACCTCCCAGTTCGTCTCAAAATCACCTTTGGTAGCTACCATATTATTAAACACTACCGTTTCTTCAGTAATTTTTTGCTGACTGGCAAAAGCTCTAAATTCTGGTAGCTTCACGATATTAATTCGTTCGCCATCTTTGAATGACACGTTCATTTTATCCATTAAATCCACTCCAAACTCAGCCTCTACTTCCTTGATAAAACGGACTGAAGCATCGATAGAACAACCTGAAACTCCGTTGAAGTTCTCATCGACTCCTAGCGTGATAAATTGCCCGTACTTAATGGTAAAACTCCCTTTTAAATCCGATCCATGACGGGTCCAATTTTCAATAAAAGCAATTGCTTTTTCGCTAATTTTCTCCTGCTCTTCTCGCGTAAACTCTCTATCTGCTTGATAAATCCACACACGAGCGCTGTCGGGTAAATTCTTATATTCTGTATACATGGTTCACCTTGTTTTTCTAATTATCTCGCATTAAACTTGTCTTGTAAAGCTTTTAGCTTTTCATCGTCTGATAACACTTTTTTTGGCGCTGTCATACGTTCTTTGATCTGACGCAACACCTTTTTGGTATAAAGCGGGAAATCGGCGTTTTGCATCCATGAATTATACCCCGGATTTTCCTTGAGCACATCTTCTACCAATCGTCCTTTGTACTTCCCAAAGGAAAAGGTCTCTTGTCCTTCTTCATTGAACAAAATAAATCCAGCAAAATCGGCACGTTGGCTATGCGATGAATACTCACTTAAGGCCTCTACAGAGTTCTCTATATCCTCATATCGATCTAATTGCGCTTTCAAAATTTCATACGTTGCCATTGTATCAGCCTCCGCCGAGTGAGCATTATCTAGATCTTTATCGCAGTAAAACTTATATCCTGCACTCAACGTACGTTGCTCTTTCTTGTGGAAAATTACTTGTACGTCAATCGCCTTTTTGTCATTCATATCAAAATCGATTCCAGCACGTAATAGCTCTTCAGCCAATAGTGGGATATCAAATCGATTTGAATTAAACCCAGCCAAATCAGCATCTGCAATCAACGCGCTTACTTGTGGAGCCAACTCTTTAAAAGTAGGTTCGTTCACTACTTTCTCATTCGTAATACCGTGGACCGCCGTAGATTCCGCAGGAATTTCAATTTCAGGGTTTACGAGCCATGTTTTGCTCTCTTTATTTCCATTAGGAAATACCTTCAATATGGAAATCTCCACAATTCTATCTGATGCAATACTAATTCCCGTTGTTTCTAAATCGAAAAATACGATTGGTTTCTTTAAATTTAATTCCATTTGTTACGTAAAGAGATTTTATTACTAATTAAAATCTCAGTTTATTCATTATTTAATTGATTCTTAAAATTTTCCAACTGCTCGAGTAGTGCTGCTGGCAATGTCGGTTTTTTAAATTGGTATTTTTGCAATTCGTCGACAATAATTGCTGCCACTACAGTCCGAGCTGTAGGTTTGTCATCTGCCGGAATCATATACCAAGGTGCCTCTGGTGTCGACGTTCTGTTCAGCAGGTCTTCGTAACACTTTTGATAGCTGTCCCAAAGTTTGCGTTCTTCCAAATCCGCTTTTGAAAATTTCCAGTTCTTCTCAGGTAAATTTAAGCGTCGTAACAACCGATGTTTTTGCTCCTCTTTAGACAAGTTTAAAAAAAACTTCAAAATTATGGTTCCACTCGCCGTTAAATTTCTCTCAAAATTGTTGATTCGTTCCATGCGGTCGTAAAAAAATGCATCATTTACCTGATCGAGGCTTTTGATATGGGGTAACTGTTCCCCCAAAACATATTCCGGATGGACTCTGGTTACCAGAACATTTTCATAATGCGTTCGATTGAAAACTCCAATTTTACCGCGCTCTGGCAAGGCGATATAGTGGCGCCATAAAAAATCGTGTTTTAACTCTTTTGAAGTCGGTACCTTAAAACTGTGAACTACCACTCCTCGTGCATTGACATCCTTGAACACCTCACGAATTAAACTGTCCTTACCCGCCGTGTCCATTCCTTGCAAGCAAACCAACACGTTGTACTTGCCTTCTGCATACATGGCATCTTGCAACTCACTGAGTTCTTTTCTAAGTTTTTTTAATTCTTTTTTAGCGTCTTTTCGCACTACAGATGTATTGCTTTTCGCCAATTCCACCTTTCCTGTGACCTTGTAATCCGATACCTTCATAAAAATCCGTAATAGTACTATAAAAGTAAGAAATTTAAAACGGAAAGCGATTGATTTTTTCTGGGTATTTATCAATTATTTCAATACAAATTCGCAGCGATTTCTAGTTTTATTGGTCAATTTTATCCTTGAAAAAAAATCAATTCATGAAAAAAACTGTAATCCTACAAGCGAGTTCAAAAAGTATGGGAAACACCCATCACATACTCGAAGTACTCAACGAAGATAATAGCTTTGACATTATCGACCTCAGCACCAAAAATATAGGGCATTTTGACTACGATATGAAAAATGCAGAAGACGACTTTATCCCTCTCATGGAAAACCTACTTTCGCAATACGACAGCATCGTACTCGCCACACCAATATACTGGTATACCATGAGCGGTATACTTAAAGTATTTATGGACAGACTTTCCGATTTGTTGCATTATCGCAAAGATTTAGGACGACAGTTACGCGGTAAATCACTCGCCGTCCTCAGTAATTCGGGCGATAATGACCGAAGACCCGGTTTTACGATGCCTTTTGAAGCGAGTGCCGCTTACCTGGGCATGCATTATTTGGGAGATGTACATGTTTGGTTTGACCAAGACGGACAAACCATTGCCACCGCCGCAAATGAACAGCTGCAAACTTTTAAACAAAGCCTTTAGTAGGCTCCTTCTCACCCTCAAATGAGGGTGTTTTTCTAGTAAGATCATTCTCGGAGCTAAGATTATAAAAACCATTAAGTTCCGTCTTTAAATAAGTAGTTAGCCCCCAACACCATTCAGATACGATACCCTGCTACGTATCGTTCTGCGCTTCCTCACCAACTCATCCCCTCCTTCTTAACGCCAACAATCTCAAAATAATTTACACTTTTCTTGCACAAACACCAACTTCATCGTAATATTGCAATATAATAATACAACTATGGGAATTACCAAATCTGAAATGTTTAACGACGCTCAAAATGAACTAGCAACCATTGCCAAGGTGCTAGGTCACCCTGCACGCATCGCCATCCTTGAATATTTATTAGAAAGCCAAAGCTGTATTTGTGGTGATTTGGTGAACGAAATCGGATTGGCCCAACCCACTATTTCACAACACCTCAAAGAATTGAAAAAAATTGGCATCATACAAGGAAGCATTGAAGGTACAAGTATTTGCTATTGTATCAATCCAGAAAAATGGAGCTATATCCAACAACGTTTTAATGCGCTGTTTGGCCAACTAACCCCAAAAGACCAATGCTGTTAATATTCAGTTCTATTCACCTTACACAGCACAACAAACAACGTAATTACCTATGAATCCACGTTTACAAAGCACGCTTACACAAATAGCGTCAAGACCTATCCCGGAGGACAGAAAAATACACTTGCAAGAGCTCATCACTGCAATACGAGCAGCCTCGGTACACGAGAGCGTACGCCTTAATTTTATTTGCACACATAATTCTAGAAGGAGTCACCTCGGGCAGGTTTGGCTACAAACCCTCGCGCAGGTTCATAAAAAGCAACAATTTACGGCGTATTCGGGAGGTACCGAAGCGACTGCTGTAGCGCCGCAAATTATCAAAACACTTAGTGCACAAGGTTTCGATATCCATGCGTTGTCAGAGGGCAGCAATCCAGTATACAGCATCAAATACCAAAAGGACTCAGCCCCTGTAATTGCTTTATCTAAAACCTACGATCACCCCATGAATCCTTCAGGCAACTTTATTGCCATCATGACCTGCTCAGAAGCGGATGAAGGCTGTCCTTTTATAGCGGGTGCAACACACAGGATCCCCCTAACCTATCAGGATCCAAAGCATTCAGACGGCAGTCAGGAGGAAGCAGCTACCTATGCAGAACGCAGCCTTCAAATTGCTACAGAACTCAATTATGTACTAACCCACCTATAACTCATGAAATTATCAGAAATAAAACACCATCTCAATACGCTGAACACCATTGGATTTAAACTACCTGACGGCAGTTTGGTACCCGCCCATTTTCACGTTACAGAAGTCGGACTGGTTCAAAAACACTTTATTGACTGTGGAGGTACCGTCCGCAGAGAACAGGTCATTAATTTTCAATTGTGGAACAAGGATGACTACGATCACCGTTTGCACCCCGAGAAGTTACTGCACATCATTGCTCTTTCAGAAAAGACACTAGCTCTGGAAGATTTACCTATCGAAGTGGAATATCAAGGGGACACCATCGGTAAATACGGATTAGATTTTAACGGAACTCATTTCCTTCTGACCAACAAAGCAACAGCGTGTTTGGCCGAAGATCAATGTGGAATTACCCCTCCACAAAAACAAAAAATTCGACTGTCGGAAATCAACTCTTCGAGCTGTGACCCGACATCTGGATGCTGTTAATTTAAAAAACCGAACGCTGTACGTTCGGTTTTTGTTTTTTTATTCTACTGGGATACACATATCGACCCTACATTTTTTCTCAGGATGTTCGCGGTAGTCGTTGTAATAAATTTCAAAAGGCTCTTGGCCGCGTACCTTAAACCCTTTTTCAGACAGCCATACAAAGTTAGCCTCCCAAGCTTGTTGAAAATCTTCCAACCCAATTTCGTACTGGGCCACCACGTGTTTCCCTCCCGGTACTGTGCGCAAACCAACACCATTTGACATGGCCACAGGCCTATCTAACACAATACACGCACTCATTCTCAACTTATCTTCTGGAGTAATTTTAGGACTGTTGTGGTATACGGTCATCATTCGAGTCGTTTCATTCATCAACCCCCTAGGAAATGCCCATCGAATCAATTCTTCAAAAACTCCTCCAACACCTTCAGGATTTCCGATATGCGTCAAATAACCCACTTGGATAGGCTCGAGCTCTCGAACTTCAATACTTGCTTTCATCTCAATAAATTTTAGATACTTGTTCACATTGCTAATGTACTCCTCTAAAACGACCTCCTTTTGTCCTTCTTTGCTATCTCTTATACAAATCTTGCTAAATTTACTTACTACCTTTCCCTTCACTGCACTGGGGCTTTCCCCGTAATACTTTTTAAAACTCCTAGAAAAGGAAGAAACACTAGAAAATCCGAGCGATTCAGCAATTTCTGTCATCCCCATTTCAGGATGGTGTAAAATTCGATCGACCGCTTTTTCCAAACGCGTCCTATTAATAAAATTCGCTAAAGTTTCTCCTACTACGGCTGAAAACAACCGATGAAAATGATAAGCAGAAAAATGCGCTTGTACCGCAATATCTTCGAGTTTCAATTTTTCATGAATATGTGCGTCGATATAGAGTAGCGCTTTATTTATTCGGCTGACGATGTCTTTGTTTATAGTGTTCACGTATGGATAGTTTTTGAAGCAAGAAAAATACAAATCCCCCTACACAATACAAACAAACATCCCATATATCTGCAGTATACCTATTTGAAATAGGCGGTAAATAGTATTCAAAAAACCAAGCGTAGCCAATACAAATACAGGTGATAAATAGAGGTGACAACAAATACCCTGGTTGCTGCTTTAGGTATCGCATTACGATCAGTATCAGCAATAAATTAATGGGAACAATTAAGAAATCATTGAGATACCAAGCCACCCATCTCGGTAGCCACCACCCCATGTGCTGAAAACCATACACCACGCTTCCTAGGCACAACAATACCCCCAAAACATAGGATAGTAGGTAATTCATAAACATTATCCTGCGGCTACCATGGCCACAAACCAAGCCAATAAGGCTCCAATTAAACTCCCTACAAAGTACACCGATTGCAACAAGTATCCGAACATTCGCATCAACGCGTTTTTATGACGCATAAGACGCTTTGGCAAATTCGGATTTGCCAAAGCGTCTTCGTAAGCGTGCACTTCTTCTTGTTGCACCTGTGCTATTTTTAATTCTCGTTTTTTTCGGAAAGATATGACAGCACCACACTGTTTACAATAATCACTATTTTCAGTAAATACCCCACAATCCGAACAACGAATATTTGAACTGGTTTTATGCATGCTCCTTGTCAAATGAATACTTGTTCTTCTTCTTGTAAGGACGTATAATTAAGCGTGTTTCTCTATCAAAACGCACGTAGTTATAGACCCAATTCATAAACACGATGACCTTATTTCTAAAACCTATAAGTGAAAACAGATGTACAAACATCCATACAAACCAGGCAAACACTCCTTGAAACTTCCACTTTGGCAAATCTACGACTGCCTTATTTCTTCCTATGGTTGCCATCGAGCCTTTGTCGTTGTAAACAAAAGCTTTCCTCTTTTTTCCTTTGAGCTCCGCTATGATGTTTTTAGCTAACAACTTCCCTTGCTGGATAGCGGGTTGTGCCATCATCGGATGTCCGTGATCATAACCTTTGGTTTTCATACAAGCAACATCTCCAATAGCATAAACATGTTCATAGCCTTCTATTTTGCTAAACTCATTTACCTTAAATCGATTTGCTCGCTCCACCAAACTCTCCTCTGCTAAACCGGGTACAGCATCTCCCTGAACTCCGGCAGCCCAAATAACTGTTTGCGCTTCAAAGGCTTCTTCACCACTCGTAGTTACGGTAGTACCATCGTAATTCAGTACTCGCAGGTTTTTCCAGATATCTACACCGAGTTCTCGTAAGAAATCTTCAGATTTTTTGGAAGCTTTTTCACTCATCCCTTGCAACAATCGATCCGATCCTTGGATAAGGTGAATTTTCATTTGACGTATGTCTAAATCCGGATAATCTTTGGGTAAAATCCCTTTCTTCATTTCGGCTAAAGCGCCCGCCAACTCAACTCCTGTAGGCCCGCCTCCTACAATGACGAAGTTCATCAAGGCCAACCTTTTTTCGAGATTACTTTCTAACAAAGCCTCTTCAAAATTCTCTAAAACGAGACTTCGGATATTGAGTGCTTGCGGAACTGATTTCATCTCCATCGCATTTGCCTTGATGCTCTCACTCCCAAAGAAATTGGTTGTAGAGCCCGTAGCAATAATGAGCTTATCGTATTCTAAGCAACCGATTGAAGTTTCAATGGTATTTTTATCTGCATCTATTCCTTGTACTTCTGCCAAACGAAAGAAAAAATTTTCGACGTCGTTAAAGCGTTTGCGCAGTGGAAAGGCAATACTGTCTGGTTCAAGGCCACCTGTGGCAACTTGATATAGCAATGGTTGAAACGTGTGGTAATTGTGTTTATCGATTAAGACAACTTGTAGTTTTTGGTTTTCTAATCCCTTAGCAACAGCCAATCCTGCAAATCCCCCACCCACGATAACCACCCGTGGGAAACTGGTTTGAGGTATATTCATTTTGTTTACTTTATTTAGGTATACAAATTTACAAAACTTCTTACATTTTGTCTTTCAACTTCCTAAATTCTCTTTCTAAAAATTCCATTTTATCTTCTAAGGGGTTCCCTAGCTCAGGTAACCTATTAAAATAGACACTAGAAATTTCCCACAGTTCCTTTAAACTTGTTTTCGGAAAGGTCTTATCGGCTATATTTTTGTGATCTGCCTTAAACACCAGCTGCTCTCCAACTTCGTACATTCTTCGCAACACGAGTTCATTACCTATCAATGCCAAGACCAAAACGCCGTCATTAGTACCAGCAGCCGTAAGCTCTGTCAAAAGCCTTTGTCTTCCAATAACAACATCACCGGGATACAAGCCCTTCTCGTACTGCGTCATCTCCAAATTTTGTACTGTATACGCTCGCAATTTTCCTTCCACAGCAATGGGCAATTGCAGTACTGGCAAATCTTTAATAAACTTTTCTTTGTCGTGAAACTTAATATAATCTATCGTATTTTTTGGGGTAATGATCGGAATATGAGGAAACTGCTCTTTTTCCATGACTTCAATCTCCAAAGTGAGGTCTGCCCTAAACTGTAACAAGGCATTTACTGTGAGCTCTGCCGTTAGCAAATCGTCTATAGGGATGCTAAAATAATTAGCAATCTTAATTATCGTATCTATCCTAGGCTCACTTCTACCCTCCTCATAAGCTCCTAAGGTTGCTCTTTTTAAATCAAATAGCTCTGCAAAAGCCTGCTGACTTAATCCTTTTACACCTCGTATCTTTTTTATATTTTTACCAATAAATGACATTTTATGCTAATTTTATTTGCAAAATAGATTTTTTTACCTATCTTTACACTAACAATATTAGCTAATAAAATTGAAAACTGCTAAGAAAATTAGTATAAATTAACAACCATTTAAAATTAATCAACTATGATACTCGCAACCTTATGTTTAACGAGCGCTGTTTTAGGAACTTTTTTGTAAGTTTACGCCGCTAAAGAAAAACTATACAATCAACCATTTAATTGCTAATGAACAATCACTATTTAAAAACGAAGAATTTTTTACAAGAACTGAAGGTAAACATCGTTAAAGAAGACGAAAATGATGGGATTTTTGTTATTGAAAAAGAAAGTTTTGGAATAAAAAATTTAATCGTGGGGGTCGCCTCACCTATCGTTATCTTGGAACAGTTTATTTTTAAAATAAACCAATCTAACGAAACCATATTCAAAGAACTTCTCAAGAAAAACAGAGACATTGTCCACGGCGCGTTCGTACTCGACGACAGCGGTGAACGCGTAATCTTTAGAGATACCTTGCAGTTGGAAAACCTTGACCTAAACGAGCTAGAAGCAAGTTTAAACTCCTTGAGCCTGTTGCTCAGTGAGTATTCTGATCAAATCATTGCATTTTCAAAATATTAAAAAAATTATCATGAACATATTTAGACGTTTATTCAAGATAGGTCAAGCAGAAGCCAATTCTGCGATTGAAAAAATGGAAGACCCTATCAAAATGACTGAACAAGGAATTAGAGATCTGCGTTCAGATTTAGAGACTAGTTTAGAATCCTTAGCTCAAATCAAAGCACTGGCTATTAGAGCTAAGAACGATATAGAACAATTTACCCACAAGGCCGAAGACTATCAACAGAAAGCCATGCTTATTTTACAAAAAGCACAAAAGGGTGACCTAGAGGTTCAAGAAGCCGATCGTTTGGCTAAACAAGCCCTAATCAAAAAAGAAGAAGCCATACAGGACATTTCGAGAACTAAAGCCGAAGCCGAAAAATTCGATACTTCAGTTGCCCAACTCGAAAACAGTGTACAGGAAATTAAAAGCAATATCAACAAGTGGGAAAGTGAATTAAAAACACTAAAAGCACGTGTAAAAGTTTCCAAAGCGACCAAAAACCTCAATAAGCAAATGGCTGAGATGGACAGTAGCAGCACCGTTGCTATGCTAGAACGCATGAAAGATAAGGTGAACCAAGAAGAAGCACTCGCTGAAGCTTATGGCGACTTGGCCAATTCATCAAAAACCATTGACGAAGAACTCAATAAAGCAATCGATACCCGAGAAACTACAGCGGAGGACGATTTAGCTCAGCTAAAAAAACAGTTGGGATTTAACGATAACGCATAAACCTATTTACTATGACATTAACCGATCTAATCTTTTCAGAAATAAATGCACCGTTGACGATTTTATTAATCGTATTGGCAGCCTATCGATTAGTCACCTTACTGTTTGGGTTGGATTTGGATTTTGACATGGATATCGACATCGATGTGGACGTCGACGTGGATACAGATTTCGATATTGACGGAGGCCCTGGATTTGATTCAACTGGATTAGACCTTGAAGATATTTCCAACATAGAAATAAAAAAGGAAACTGTAGCAGGTAAACGACCTAAACCTTTAAAATGGTGGCAAGTACTATTGTTATATTTCAACTTTGTTGAATTGCCTTTTCTGTTTACCTTTACCTCATGGACCTTTTTTTGGTGGATGTTTACCGTTTTAGGAACCTATTACACCAACAGTCACAATAGTGTATTCGGACTCGTTTTTTTCTTTGGTGCTATCATCCCCTCCCTACTCGTGAATAAAGTTTTCACGATGCCTTTCAAAGCTTTTTTCAAAAAGCTCGATCGAAAAGGAGTGGAATCATTAGACCTCATAGGAAGAAGAGGCACCTTGCTATCAAATCTTCAAGGTGACAAATTAGGAAGTATCAAACTCTTTGTTGAAAGCGACCCGATTAACGTATATGCCAAAGCACTCAACGGAGAAAAAATTGCCTTTGGAACTGAAATTTTAATCATCAAAGAGTCAACAGATAAAAAATACTATTACATTCAATCATATCAATAACTAAAATTAAACTATGAATTCATTATTAATGCTCGTTGCACTGCAAGATTATGTCACAACTAGCGAAGAATCAATTGCGGGCGGAATCACTAGCATAGTAATCGGTGGCTTCGTGGGAGTAATTCTCATTTCCATCATTATTATCGCACTATTTTACAAAAAAATACCTCAGGGACAGGCCTTGATAAAAACAGGTTTTGGAGGTACCGCAGTTGCTTTTGACAGAGGAATGTACGTAATTCCCGTAGTACACCGTCTGGAAATTATGGACATCTCGGTAAAGAAAATTGAAATCGATCGTTTGGGTACTGATGGCTTAATTTGTAAAGACAATATGAGAGCGGACATCAAAGTAGCATTTTTCGTTCGAGTAAACAAGTCAAAAGATGCTATTATCGAAGTTGCCCAAACCATTGGTTGTGAGCGCGCATCTCACATAGCTACCTTGGAAGAGCTCTTCGAAGCTAAGTTTTCGGAAGCACTTAAAACTGTGGGTAAAAAGTTCGATTTTGTACAGTTGTACGAATCGCGAAGTGAATTTAGAGATGAAATCATCAATGAAATCGGACGCGATTTGAACGGATATACTTTGGAAGATTGTGCTATTGACTATTTAGAGCAAACTCCTGTAAGCTTTTTAAAAGCTGATAATATCTTAGATGCTGAGGGTATCAAGAAAATTACAGAATTAACAGCTGCTCAAAACATCAAATCAAACTTGATTAAACGCGATGAAGAAAAAGTTATTCGCAAACAAGATGTAGAAGCTCGCGAGGCTATTTTGGAGTTAGACAAGCAATTGGCAGAAAAAGAAGAACAACAAAAAAGAGAAATTGCCAACATCAAAGCACGTGAAGAAGCGGAAACCTTAAAAGTTGCCGAGGAAGAGCGTTTAAAATCAGAAACAGCTCGTATCGCTACAGAAGAGAAAGTTCAAGTAGCTGAGGAGAACAAACAACGCCAAGTAATCGTAGCTGAGAAAAATAAACTCCGTACTGATGCCGTTGAAGCAGAACGCGTAGAAAAAGATCGCATGCTTGAAGTAACGGAAAGAGAACGCATCGTAACCTTAGCTCAAATTGAAAAAGAAAAGGTTGTAGAGGTAGAAAAGAAGAATATCCAAGACGTTATTCGAGACCGAGTAATGTTAGAAAAAGGCGTAGTTGAAGAGCAAGAAAACATGAAAGATATCGAGGCCTTCAAAACTGCGGATCGTGAAAAGCAGGTAAAAATTACCGTAGCGGAAGCCTTTGCTGAAGAGCAACTGATTCGTACCGTAAAAAATGCAGAGGCGCAAAAAGAAGCGGCTAAGCAAAAAGCAGAAGAAATCAATATCGAAGCTCAAGCACAAAAAGAAGCGAGTGAAAAAGAAGCTGAGGCTCGTAAAACCATCGCCGAAGCTACTGCCAAAGAAGAAGCTACTGTAGGATTATCTGAAGCAC
The DNA here is from genome assembly GCF_964514025.1 of Tenacibaculum litopenaei. Lineage (NCBI taxonomy): Bacteria > Pseudomonadati > Bacteroidota > Flavobacteriia > Flavobacteriales > Flavobacteriaceae > Tenacibaculum > Tenacibaculum litopenaei. Next base: position 493,001 of record NZ_CAZEQT010000003.1, on the reverse strand, counting down.
AAGTAATGCACGCAAAAGCGGATGCTAACGAACGTCAAGGCTTAGTGGAGGCAACCATTATCGAGAAAAAAGCCAAAGCAGAAGCTGCTGGTATCCTAGCCAAGGCAGAAGCCTTGAAAGAAGAAGGAATTGCAGAAGCAGAAGTTATCAAAGAAAAAGCCTTAGCAAAAGCTGCAGGTGACAAAGAAATTGCTTTAGCAGAAGCAGTAGGTATCGAAGAAAAAGCTGAAGCGATGAAGAAGCTTGACGGTGTTGGAAAAGAGCACGAAGAATTCAAGTTACGCTTAGAAAAAGAATTGAAAGTTGACTTGGCACATATCAACATCCAAAAAGATATTGCTGATGCTCAAGCCCAAGTTATTGGTGATGCATTACGCGCTGCTAATATTGACATCGTGGGTGGTGAAACTATGTTCTTCGATCAAATTATCGGACAAATTACCAAAGCTAAAGGTGTTGACCGATTGGTGAAGCACAGTGATAACATTCAAGATGTAAAAGATGCTATTTTAGGCAGTGATGACGTACAAGGAAACCTATTAGACAGAATCAAAGATTTTGCAACCAAATACGGAATTTCTAGCGAAGACATCAAAAACCTTAGCGTAGCAAGCTTATTGACAGACTTGCAAGGCAAAGCGACCTCAACAGATGATAAAAACCTCTTTAGCAATTTGTTTAACCTCGCTAAAGGTATGGGCTTAGCTGACAAAAAGCTATCCTAAAAAAACCATAAACAAGAGTCTCTAAACAGACTCTTGTTTTCTTTCTGAGAACACAATTCATATCAACCAGCCACGCAGTACTAAGCTACGAACTGCTGTTGATACAAACTACCTCACTTGTTAAATTATATGGAAAATCAAGAAAATTCTCAACAACTCGATGGAGGTACCTATGAGATTATTCAAGGTAGACTACAAAAACAAAAACTAGACTTACAAGATCGTTTACAGCAATTAAACGATGCTCGTAAACACGTTTTTGGAACCATAGAAACAAAATTAATTGCTAACGATAGAATCAACACCGAAAACAATTGTATTGCCAGAGATATCGTTTCAATCGGGAATACTTCTATTTTTGGATACAATGTGCATTTTGGACTCCGTACCGACATCACCTTATCGGATGTATTTAGTGTGTATGAGTTCAAAGAACAGCGCTTTCAATTGCAAGACTTATCGCTGTTACAAGATCCTATTTTTTTAGACGACTTTACCAATCTGTACAAGTACTACAGAAATACAATATTTTCAAAATTCGCTATCCTTGGAAACTACCTATACATGATTTTCCAACTGAGCGAAAACAAAACAGACATCAAAGCTTTTAAATGGTTGATCAAAGACGATACACTCTTGTATGTAGACAACCGAAGCGAACATGAATACAAATTTCCTACCCAGCACGAGTTTAAGTGGCAGGAAGTGAACAGAGACATGCACCGTTACGGGGAACATTCACATATATCGATCTTAGATAAGGTTTTTGTCGAAACTATCGGTGGCGACCTAACCATTAAAATTGAAGACAATACTGATGAAGGGCAAGGGATACTTTCCGAGCCCGTTCTCCACGTAGACCAAACCTTGGACGACGGTCAATTTCGCTTCGCAGATCTCGGGAATCTCATCCCACTTGAAGTAAAACCATTCCAGGAAGAAGCTCGTTACTTTGTGTACAATCACAAATTGCGTGAAGTACAAAAAATTGACAGCATAAAGGATACCGCTGTTCAACTTCCAGACGACCACGGACTCATATTTCCAAACGGTTACTATTTACAAACAGGAGAATACAAACTTTTTGAAAACGATGCCAAAGAGGTTAAGTTCCAAGAAAAAATTATATCTCCTAATGGTGAAGACTACTTGTATGTCTTTTATGCCAGCATTCGCGGTTTGTACATTTTAATGTCGTATAACATTATTGAACAAGCTGTTAAAACTCCCATTATATGTAACGGATTTACCGTGCTGGAAAATGGAGAACTCTGCTATTTTAAAACGGAAAATGAGCAAACCAAACACCACGTAGTGCAAATTTGGCAAACGCCTTATCTAAAAGGCGATTTTATGCCTTCGCAGCACGAGGATAGCTTACTGTATAAAATTGGTAACAAAGACATCGTGAAAGCCATGGCCGAATGCCACGCCTTGATTACCTTACTTAACAAGGAAGACAACTATAACGGCTTGTACGACGATTTGGTGAAAATGTCAAAAGACATCAACGATACCTATTATTGGTTACCGGAAAAAGACACTTTCGAACTCAACCTTCCCATACAACAGATCAACGAGGCCGCCAATGCAGCCATCGAGGAATTTGAAAAGGTAGTCGCCTTAAAAAAACAAGCCGCTGCTGCCACCACTGCTATTGACGAAAACTCAGAAGCACTCTTCGGAAAAATCAAGAGTACCTCGTTTAAGAGCATTGACGATTTTGTCGTTTTGTTAAGTCAACTGCGCACGCTTCGCGGGGAAGTAATCAGTTTAGCAGACATCCGTTACATCGATAAAAACCATTTGGCTGCGCTAGAAACCAAGGTCAATGAGCAAAACCTTCTTATCTCTAAGCGCTGCGTTCAGTTTTTATTAGACGACAAAGCGCTGAGTCCCTATCACGAACGCGTGAGTGCCAAAGAAGCTGACTTAGAAGCCATCAAGAAAGCAATAGACGCCAAGGCTTTGGAACTTGAAGTCAATCAAATTACCGCTGATTTAGAACTCCTGATAGAGATCGTTTCGAATTTAGCTATTGAAGACACATCGCAATCGACCAAGATAATCGACAATATCTCATTGATATTTGCCAATTTAAACCAGCTAAAAGCGGCTATAAAGAATAAAATTAGCTCCCTAGGTAGTACGGAAGCACAGGCCGATTTTACAGCTCAGTTAAAACTGATCGATCAGAGTATTATCAACTATATCGACATGGCGGATACCCCTGAAAAATGCGATGAGTTTTTAACCAAAACGGCCATTCAATTAGAGGAGTTAGAGGGAAAATTTGCTGATTTCGAAGAATTCATTACGTTGGTTATTGAAAAGCGCGAGGAAATTCACAACGCTTTTGACAGCAGAAAGAGCAATCTCTTAGAGAAACGCAACAAAAAAACGGTAGCACTGCAAACAGCTACGGAGCGTATTTTAAAAGGTGTTCGAAAAAAATCATTGAGTTTTGATTCTATTCAAGACATCAACGGGTACTTTGCCGCTGATTTAATGATCAATAAAGTACGTGATATCGTTGAACAGCTCAAAGAACTCGACGATATCGGGAAAGCCGAAGCCATAGAAACACAACTGAAAGTTGCGAAAGAAGACGCCTTAAGAAAATTAAAAGACAAACAAGAACTCTACGAAGATGGTGAGAATATCATCAAACTCGGTCAGCATAAATTCGGGGTTAACCGACAGGCACTAGACCTTACCATCGTTTATAAAAACGAGCAACTATACTACCACCTCATCGGTACGGATTACTTTGAGGAAATCGAAAACGAAACGATGTACACCTCACAGAAATACTGGAATCAAGAATTGGTTTCAGAAAATGACACCGTGTACCGCGCCGCCTATTTGGCCTATCAAATTTTCAAATCCACTGATGCTGACGCACTTCTTAACAGCAATGAAGAAAACCTTCTCGCTGTGGTTCAGAAAAAGAGCGCCAACCTCTATTCAGAAGGCTATGTAAAAGGTGTTCACGATCGAGATGCCGCAACGATATTGTATGTATTGGTCCACAAACACCACGAATTAGGACTACTTAAGTATCAACCTGCCATCCGAGCATATGCCCAATACTTTTGGCATGGACTGGCACCTGAATTACAAGAAGAGCTCAACGCTGGTATTAAAAATGCCGGGGATGTACTAAAAGTTTTTCCTAAGAGCACTAGCTTCGATTTCAGCATCCAACAATTGACAAAAAACGTACTTGCCTTCGCTGAGAGCAGTCGCCTTTTTGATCCTGAGCTAAGTAGAGACATCGCGTTGTATTTGTTTCAAGAACTCAAAGACAACAATACCTTTAAAATAAGTTCCGATGCAGTTCATTTGAAAGAAAGTTTTGTCAAAACCTTGAAAAGCCAACAGGCTGAGCATCACTTAAAATCGGGCTTGGAAAAAACAGAACAGTACGTTGCTAAGCTTCAACTCGCCATCCAATGGGTACAATCGTATCTTGAAAACATGGATGTGTCTCTCGATTACTTGCACGAAATTGTGTGTTTAATAGTATTTCAGCAAGCCTCTAATTCGGATGTACTCGCAGTACACCCGTATAGCGAAGTTGGGAACCTCAAAGGTACACATGCCAGTATTAAAGACGGAACATGGCATTTTAACTACCATCAGTTTGTAGAAGTCATGGAACAGTTCCAACGAGTCGAAGTTCCTAGATTCCAACAATATCGATCGGAAAAACACCAACTGATTGAAGATCGTAAAGAGGAGCTTAAATTAACAGAATTCAAGCCAAGGGTATTGTCTTCATTTGTTAGAAATAAACTCATCGATCAGGTGTATTTTCCACTTATCGGTGACAACCTAGCCAAACAATTAGGTACCGTAGGCGACAGCAAGCGAACAGACCGTATGGGAATGTTGTTACTCATCTCCCCTCCTGGATACGGTAAAACAACCCTCATGGAATACGTAGCTAACCGTCTTGGGCTCATATTTATGAAAATTAACGGACCAGCCATCGGTCATGAAGTAACCTCTGTTGATCCCATGTCAGCAAACAATTCAGCGGCTCGAGAAGAGCTTAAAAAGCTAAATTTAGCCTTTGAAATGGGTGACAATGTAATGCTTTACTTAGACGATATACAACACTGTAACCCTGAGTTTCTGCAAAAGTTCATTTCACTTTCTGACGGAACCAGAAAAATTGAAGGTGTTCACAATGGCAAATCAAAAACCTATGACCTCAGAGGTAAAAAATTCTGTGTCATTATGGCTGGAAACCCATATACTGAAAGCGGTGATAAATTTCAAATCCCCGACATGTTAGCCAACCGTGCTGACATATACAATCTAGGGGATATTATTGGTGATACGGAACATTTGTTCAAATTGAGTTTGATAGAAAACTCACTGACTTCTAACCCCGTATTACACCAGTTGAGCAGCAAGTATTTTGAGGATGTTTACGCCCTTATCGATAAAGTTGAAAACAACCAAAAGGAAGTAACTCTCAAAGGAAATCATACCAAACAGGAAATTCAAGATTACACCTCAGTACTCGAAAAGGTCATCGCCGTACGAACTGCCATTATGCAAGTAAATCAAGCGTATATACAATCAGCAGCTATGGAAGACGATTACCGTACAGAGCCTTCATTCAAACTACAAGGTTCTTATCGTGATATGAATAAATTGGTGGCTAAAATCGTTCCCATTATGAATTCGCAAGAACTGGACAGGTTGTTACTTTCTCATTACGAAAGTGAATCGCAAACCTTGACCTCTGCTGCGGAAGCCAACTTACTGAAGTACAAGGAACTTCGCAAACAGTTATCGGAAGAGGATCAAGAACGATGGACAAACATTAAGCAAATATTCACTAAGAACAATAAACTAAAAGGTTTGGGTTCTAAGAATGAAATGGCGCAAATACTTCAACAGATGATGACGTTTGCGGATAACTTAGAGGGTATTAAAGCTGTTTTACAACAAGGATTACAAGATAAATGAAAAATAAACTCTTAATATGTATAGTGTTATTAATGGGAACGCTGAGCTGTCAGAATCTCATTAATAACACGAATAAAAGTGACCACCCCGAGGCCAAAATCTCCGTAACTTTTCCAAGTCCACAAGGTTGGGTCAACGATTACGAAAGACTACTCACTCCAATGGAACGTGCTGTACTCAGTGATAAAATTGATCGCTACTATCAAAAAACATCCAGAGCTATTGCCGTGGTTTCGATTGCGAATATCGATCCATATACCACCCCGAAATCCTATACCCTGGCACTGACAACCCACTGGGGTGTTGGAAATAAAATACAAAATAACAGCCTTTGCCTGTTCCTTTCGAAAAACTTAGATACAACCGTCATTGCTACTGGAAAGGAAACCCAAAAAAGCATTACGGATAGTATAGCACAACAAATTATAAGCACCAAAATGCTCCCTCATTTTAAATATGGACACTACGCTAAAGGACTTAACAATGCCATAGATGCCCTCGTGAAGGTTTGGGAGTAAAAACGCGCCTTACTGCGTTGACATCGCAAAAATTTTCGCTATGATTTTAGCATTTGATACTTTTTACAAAGAACATACAGCAACTACAGTTGCAATCGCTTTTGACCATTGGCAAGCCGAAACACCCCTGAATGTATATGAAGAAACCTTAAATGGTGTAGACGAGTACATTCCGGGACAATTTTACAAAAGAGAACTTCCTTGCATACTAAGCCTACTTCAACAAATTGATTACGCTAATTGTGAAGCTATCATTGTCGATGGTTATGTACAACTCGACGATACTGGTAGCAAAGGATTGGGCGCACACCTCTACGACGCTCTCAATGGTAAAATACCCGTTATCGGTGTTGCTAAAAACAAATTTTCTGGTATTCAAACCTTGCAAGAAGCAGTTTTCAGAGGCAGCAGTAACAAAGCCCTTCATATAACAAGTATGGGAATTGACTTGGCTCGTGCTGCCAATCATATCCGGGAAATGCACGGAAACTTTCGTTTTCCAACCTTACTAAAGCTCGTCGATGCACTTGGAAGAAAAACTACGACGTTATGATTTACAGTGAAATTAAAAATTTAGTAGACGAAGACATTGCTATTTTGGTATCCTTTGATAACCATCCGTATCAGTATCTTTGCGAATGTGGCCAGGCAAGTAAACTGAGCGTTAAGGAAATCCAACAGTGTAAGGCCATCTTTATCAGCCATACACATATCGATCATTTTATCAACTTTGACTCCGTACTACGACATCAAATAGGAACGCAAAACCACGTCGTTATAGCCGGACCTCCTGAACTCGCCAAACAAGTACAGGCCAAATTAAAAGCCTATACTTGGAATTTGGTCAGCGCTGATGCCATCCATTACGAAGTACGGGAAGTTCACGAAAACCATCGGATTAAAAGATACCGACTCCTCCCTCCTTTTTGGGAACTGGAAGCACTTTCCGAAGAAATAGGGACGCCACTCTACGAAACGGATAAATTTGAGGTTGCTGCCGTTTTATTAGATCATAAAACTCCATCCATGGCCTATAAATTCAAAGAAAAAGACAGTGTACAAATACACTTAGAGAAATCTGAATTTCGCGGTGGCCCTTGGATAAAAACGCTTAAAGAAGCCTTTGTTGCCAATCTTCCTAACACTCCAATTCAAGTCAACGGTCGCAGCTATAAAGCCTTTGAACTGTACAACTTATTAACCATTAAGGAAGGTATGAGCTTAGGGGTTATTATGGACCATGCTTCCAGTGCAGCGAATCACCGTAAAATAGCAGAAATTTTTACTGGAACTACCAAAGTCTATATCGAATCTTTTTACCTCGAACAAGATCGCGATTTGGCAGAAAAAAATTACCACAGTTACACCAAGGCCTCTGCCAGTATTATGAATACTTGTGGTATACATACTGCAATTCCCGTTCACTTTTCAAGAAAGTACAACGCTACTGAAATAACCGCTCTAAAAAACGAATTTCAACAGTATTTACAACAAAAAACCCCTTGATAACTCAAGGGGTTCCGTTTAAATAAATTATACATTTATTTTTCAATCACAAAGCGTTTATTCGTTTTCGTTTTCTCGTTGGAAATACTTAAAATGTACACGCCAACTTCTAACGAATTCGTTTGTATTTGTCGTCCAGACAATTTCCCTGATTCTAGTACTTGCCCGAGTAAATTGCTAATGCTATACGTGGCATTTTCCAAACTGCGAGCAGGTCCTTGCAAGCGAATTACATTCCCTTTCCTTACAGGGTTTGGTGCAATCGCTATGCTCGTAAACGCACCTTCATCTTCATCTCCGAGTATGTCGTTACGAGTTCCCAAATCACTCAGCACCACACCTGATACGGCACAACTTCCTTCGTAAATTTTCACATTACTAAAGGTTGAGTTATTCCCTGAGCCAGCATCATTATCATTGATGAATACTAAGCGATCCATTGCTCCTGTGTACGAACTACCTACCGGAATAACGTATTTTTTAGTACCTCCTGCATAATTGTCATAATTGGTAATTCCATAATTTTGTGTCCCGTGAACTTTAAAATAACGGGTTGACGTCAACGAGTTGTCATTTTCAAACCCGACAGCGTGAATTTCACCTTCCGAAGTACTGCTAAACTCAAACTCTATAACGGTATTTGCTGTTACGTTGTAATTCATGGTTATATACTTCCAGGTGTTATTTGTCAAAACCAAGGAAGCGCCTCCGCTACCAATACTAAAGTTTCCACTAGCATCTTGATTGGAAAATGGAGAAATCGTATAATCGTTGAAGTTTAAAGCCGTACATCCACCAGGAGTACCTCCTCCGTCGCCGTTTGATATTCCTACCGCATCGATGGCAATATCACTTTGCCAACCGCTATTCCCCGATCCGGTAAGTACATTAAATCGGAGCTGTACGCTTGCCTGACCAGCGAACGAAGTTAAATCGACCGTAGCTGTTTGCCAACTATTCCCTTGATCACCAGATTTTGAAAATACCGACGTCCAAGTTCCTGTATTGTCCTTGCGAGCTTCTACGGTTAACGAAGCAATAGCACTTCCGTACATGTGATATTTAAATGCCAGTGACGGTTTGGTCAAAGAGCTAAAATTCAAACAAGGAGAATTTAAAATTGCGCGCTTGTTAGGATATCCAGTTCCGTTTCCTGAGGCTTCTACATAGAGGTAATACGATCCATCAGCTGCCGCTGAAGGCCCTGTAGCATTAGAAGGAGTACCTCCTGATTGACGAGTAAAGTTAAGATCATCACCTGTAGTTGCATCTTTCCAAAGTCCTAAGTTGGTTTCAAAACTTTCACTGTAGGGAAATGAAGCGACATCACCACTACAATTTCCTGGCGTTGGATTTCCACCATCACAAGGATTGACATAAGAAACTGTTTGATCATTGTTCGAGTTGGTACCTCCGTTATTATTCTCTACGGCACCCTGACCTACACCTCTACCAGCAAAAGCCTTCCAAATTAAACACTTGTACTTACCGTTGTACAAATCTTGATCGGCTTGCAAAATTCCGTCTCTACCAGAAACAAAACCTGGATTACTCGCTGTATTTTTCAAACCTTCAATCACAAGGGCCATCGCAATATTATTTCCTCCGGTACCTGTGTAGAAATTAGGATCGAATCCTTCTTGGTCAATAATCAACCACGTCATATCCCAAAGTATACTCGCAAAGCTATACCCAACACCATGGGGCACTGCCAATCCACTAATATCGGCGTAGTCTGTTCCGTTAATTGACTTGTCCGTAGAGTACACCGTAGGACGAATACCTACTCCGTTTAATCCTTGACCTAACACATAGGTTCCTACTCCTCTTTTATCCGTTCCTTTGTCACCCGCTTTCATGGTAAGCATTAGCCCAAACCAGTCAGACCAACCTTCTCCCATTTGCTCGTAACCACCCAATACGTTGGCATTTCTTCCTCCCACCAAACGAATAGAGATTCCGTGTCCATATTCATGCGCAATAATCATATTATCAAAAGAACCGTCTCTACCAGGGCTTGTTCTGTTCCATAAATACATTTGCATTCTCGGGTTTCCACCGTCTGTTGGAGTTGCAAAATTGGCGTTATTCGTTCCTCTACCATCTTGCGAATCAGCATTTACTGAATCACCTCCGGTACCTCCTTTTCCGTAATTATTCTCTTGAAAGTTACCCGAAGCTTCATCAAATCCGTACTGATAATACACGTCGTGCATGATGTTATTCCAATAAAATAAATTGGTTGTAGAGGCATCTCTGTAGGTACTAGGTGCCTGACTCAAGTTAACAGGATAGTTGAAATCCAAACTACTTCCTGCATCTGGTGAGTCACCGGTACCGTTATTTCCATTTGCATCTTCCTGAGCCCAAACGTTATTTCCTCTTGTAATGGTAAATTCGGCCCCAGCAGCACCATTCGTATCGTGCCAACCATAAGGAGAGGCTGTCGTATTGGCCGGATTGCTAACCACACTTCTTCCGCCATCATCTGGATTAATTAATGGCATAGCGTAAACGTTGTATGAGTCTGGTGCCAAAAAACTATTCGTTTTAGCATAAGGAGTAGCACTAGCCACTCCCAGGCTGTTGTGCTTGTGCTGGGTATCAGCAGCCGTATGACTGTGAGGGGTGTCACCAAAATTACATTTAATCACCCAATTGTCTTCTTCAAGTACGGCTCCACTGGTGGCGTCTACATAGCTATTCCACCAATTTTCTCCACCTTGTTCGTATAAGTTCACATTCCAACACAAACGCAATTTTCCCTCTCGTACCAAATACACTTTTTTAACGGTAATTGGTTCGTTATCTTGTGTTATACCAGAATTCTCAAATACGATAATAGGATCCCCTCCTTTTTGAGCTGTTGACCGCTGTAATCGGGTTGGAGTAGCTAATTGATGTTCGCGAACCAAAGCTCTTACCGCGGCTTCCTCGTTAATAGTGGCCCTATTTACATCACGTGCTTTGTCTTCGAGATTGTCAAAAAATTGATTTTTCGCGTAATTTACTTTTCCATTTAAAATTGACATATTATACGTAGCATTGACAATGGGGATTCCTTTGTAATACTGTCCTAAATAATAATGTACCAATCCTTTCCGCAAAGAAGAAGCCGTACTGGTAATCTTCCACTCTGCATAATCCAAAGAGGCATTTTTGCCTTTTTTTTGTAGTGTGTTAAAATGTTGTTGGATACTACCTAAGTCATTAGGATTTTGGGTTTGCGCAAAAGGTGTTTGCCATAGTAAAACTACTATGAAAAACAAATAATGTTTTTTCATTTTATTGATTTTGAAGGGTTTAGTGAATCTAAATTACTAAAAATCATTCGCTCAAAACCAACATATTGCAAAATGTTAAGTTTTTAACTAATCCAGTCAAATACCATAAAAAAAACACAATTTAGATTAATTAAAAACAAAAATCATCTTTTACAACTTATTTATTTTCAGTATTTTATATACCAAAAACTGTCAAGACAAGTTTTCTTTTTCCACCAAAATTTCGATGCTCACCCAAGTAAATTCCTTGCCAAGTACCTAAATTTAGCCGCCCTTGAGTTACGGGTATTTGCACTTGACTCCCCATGAGCGAGCTTTTAATATGTGCAGGCATGTCATCAGGACCTTCATACGTGTGTTTATAATACGGTTGCTCCTCTGGAACCATTTTATTGATATGGGATTCAAAATCTTCACGCACTGTAGGATCGGCATTTTCGTTAATGGTCAAACTTGCGGAGGTATGTTTGATAAACACTTGAAGTATTCCTTGCTTAATCGTCTTTAGTTCTTCAAAGTTTGAAAGGATGTCATGAGTAATCAAATGATAGCCTCTTTTAAAAGGCCCAACGGTCATCTCTTTTTGGTGTATATGCATACCCCAAAAGTAGCTAAAATTTGGTGATACAAAAAAAGAGGTTCCCGGAGGAACCTCATAAAAACTGATCTATTATAAATGGACTATTTATTATTTAAAACAGCCTGTAGTTGTTTAAAATCTACGCCATCTACATCTACTTTTGCCTTTTTCATCATGTCCATAATTTTTGCTGGATTCATGTTCTTCCCTAGAATTCTAGCAACTCCAACTCCAAATTCTTTTCCGTAACCAAAGGCAATAATTTCATTAATAGCCTTTGCCTCACCTGTGTAATAAATACTTGCACTTACACCGTCTTTTTTCATATTCATCAGTCTTTTGTACTTCGACTTCTTTAAGATTTTTAACAGTTGAGCTTTCTCTGCTTCGTAGGTAGCTTCGTCGGTATTGGCATACGGCAAACCAGTAATGTTAATTTTACGAATACTCTCATAGGCGGCCTTTTCTTCATCAGTGGCATTTGCCGTGTTTAATTCGACCACGCTTGCCGGAATATCTAGCGTTATAAATCCTTGTTTATCCTGACTCTTTACGAGGTATGACTGTAAAGAATCGTCGTTACAAGAAACACTGATTAAGGATATACAAAGGGCTGCTAAGAAATATATTTTTTTCATTGGAATTGATTTTATCGGTTACTAATAAGATTGAGGGGTCAGGAATCTCGTTATTCTTTATCTGAATACTTCTCTGCTATTTTCGACAGTTTATTCACGTCAATTTCTCCTGTTAGGGTCACAATAATTGACTCTGACTTATCGCCTTTATTCTTGTTTCTTACAAACATCAATACTTCGCTTACTAAATCTTTGTTTTTGGTTGTTTTAACGTAGATTCTCACTTTTGAATCTTTGTCTTTAACACGCATTAACTGCGTCAACTTCGCATTTTTGATGGCTGTGTTCACCATAGCCTCCATTTTGGCTGCGATCTTGGCATCTTCAGTTGAAAAAACCTTCAATTCATTGAGGCCTTTAGCGGTATTAAAAATTTCCATATCCTCTGATTTGGCGTCCGGAAACTGTCTGATCAACTCAAAGGCGTCCTTGGTAATCACTACAGAAGAAACTTCGTCTAAGGATTCTAATTTATCAAATGTCGATTGTGCAAAACTTGCGGTGGCTGACAATATAAGTGCGAGTACAAATACTATTTTTTTCATGGTAATCTAATTTTAATCTACTTGGTTTTACTTGGTTTTGATTGATTTTAACTAATAGTTTACGGTTTTAATTGCTTTGTTAACGGTTTCCTTATAGGTATTCAAATGACTTAAAGCAGCTTTCCCTTTGTTTAAATTTGTTGAAACGGCATACAACGCCTCGTTTCCTTTGTTTAGATTAGATGAAACTAATTTTAAAGCCTCTTTTACTTGGGCAAATTGTTTCGCTCGTAATTGCTGCTGATAGGTTTGATAGCCTATATAAGAAGTACTTAACAACAAGACTGCCGACGCTGCCACTGATAACCAATTCCAGTTCTTCTTGGATGATTGCTCAGGTGTTAACTGTATGGTTTTAGTGTAGGTCTCGTCTTTACTTTGCTTAAAAAAGGTAAACATCGCGCTGTACTCCTGTAAATGAGGTGCTACGTCATCCGAGCAAAAGTAATCTTGAAGTACTTGCTCTTCCTGTAAGGTCGTCTCAGCATCGAGGTATTTCTCTAATAAGCGTTCTATGTTAGCTAACTCCATAGTTATGTTGTTTTATTAATTCTTGTCTTATTGTTTTACGCGCTCTCGATAGCGCTACTCTTACGGCGGTCGGTTTCATATCCACCACCTTACATATTTCATCAAAGTCGTATTGCTCGATATCTCTTAATTGAATGATTACACGTTGTTGTTCTGGTAATCGTTCGATGAGTTTGTGAACGTGACTTATCGCATCATTATTTTCTACTTTTTTCTCTAACGAGGTATCTTTTTCTTTGTAATTGCTGTGTACCAAGGTCAAGTTTCCTGCTTGTTTCGATTTCAATCGATCAAAACAGTAATTTTTTGTCATGGTCATCGCAAAGGCTTCCACATTTTTATACTCCGTCAGTTTCCCTTTGTTCTTCCACAACTTTAAAAACAACTCTTGTGTAGCATCCTCCGCTTCTTCTGTTGAAACGAGCAGTCTTTTTGCTAAACGAAAGACCTTGTCTTTAAAGGGTAAAACAACTTTTAAAAAATCCGACTGTTTCATTGTTAGTTAATTGATTAGGTATCCCTGATTTGCTTTTAATTTGTCAGGTTTACATCTCTACGACGACTCATAAAATGCTTTGTTACACGAATTCTAAAAAAAAATAATAATATTCGCTAAATTGCGTTGAATTATATAGCTAATAGTTACAGTATGAGAACCACAAAAGTATTATTATTCTTTATAATCGCCTTTGTTTTTACGGCCTGCAGTAAAAAAGACGAGACTCCTGAAAATATTCAAGTCCAAAATTTCGTTTGGAAAGGCCTGAATGCCTATTATTTGTGGCAGGGGAATATTTCTGATCTATCAGACAGACGATTTTCGTCGGAACAGCAATTGTACAACTACCTCAACGGCTATAGTGATCCTAAAAATTTATTTGAAAGCCTATTGTACCAGCGTGGTACTGTAGACAAATGGTCGTGGATTGTTGATGATTATATCGCTTTAGAACAAGCGCTTCAAGGAACTTCACAAACTACCGGTATGGAATTTGGTATCGCTCCTTACAGAAGCCAACCCAATAATGTTTACGGCTATGTGCGTTACGTGGTTCCCGGTACAGATGCAGCGACCAAAGGAGTAACAAGAGGAATGCTTTTTACAGAAGTTAATGGAACGCAATTAACACGACAAAATTACAGAAACTTATTGTTTTCCGATGCAACGAGTTATACCATAGGGCTCGCCGATTACAATACAGGAAATCCGGTGAGAAATGCAAATTCTTTGAGCCTCAACAAAGGAAATACCACTGAAAACCCAGTACACGTAGCGAAAACCCTCGATGTTTCTGGTAGAAAAATTGGCTACCTGATGTACAATGGCTTCACTTCTAATTTCGATGCACAACTGAATACTGCCTTCGGTCAGTTTAAAGCAGATAACGTTACCGACTTAATTGTAGATTTACGTTACAATGGCGGTGGTGCTGTAAGTACTGCAACTCGTTTAGGAAGTATGATAACCGGGCAATTTAACGGAGAAATATTTGCGCAACAAATGTGGAATTCAAAAATTATGAGCGCGACCACTACAGAATCGTTAGTGAATAGATTTGTGAATACACTTAGTAACGGAACGGCAATTAATAGCTTAAACCTTACACGTGTTTATTTTATCACTACTGGTGACTCTGCTTCGGCATCTGAACTCGTGATGAACAGTTTAGCGCCCTATATTACAGTGCGATCAGTAGGAAACCGAACGCACGGAAAATACGCAGGTTCCATCACCATGTACGACTCTCCAACATTCACGTCAAAATCGGGTATCAATCCCAATCACAACTGGGCTATGCAACCCATAGTTCTTGAAATAGTGAATAAAGAAGGAAAAAATGACAAAGACGGTATAGACCCTACCGTAGACCTTGATGAAGATTTTGGTAATTTAGGAGTGTTAGGAGACCCTAATGAACCGCTGCTAAAACGAACCATCGAGTTAATTACCACCGGGAGAAAGAGCAACAGACCTCGCAGCGCATTTAGCGTACACCCCATCAGCAATTCAAAAGCAAACAGTCCGACATTTAACAATATGTACGTAGATACAGAATAATAAAAAAAGCCAGCACCGAGATGCTGGCTTTTTTTATATAGTTCATATTGCTAAAACAAACTTAATTGCTGTTGCTCAGTTTCTTTAGGAATCGTCAATTGTAGGTGTAGCACTTGGTTGAGCTTTTCTATAAAGTGATTTGCCAACATCGGCACTTCCTCCTCCACATTTTGATGTATAAAAAAATCTAACTTCTCAAGCCCAGCATCACTCCATGCTAGGATTCGCTGTACCCAGGCATCTAAACGATCATAGTCAGATGGATGGTTAGCGCCTACAAAGCGAATAAAAGCCTCTTTATTCGTCAATTCCATGTGTAACATATCTCTTCTACCTGCCGTATCTACCAAAATATTTCCTATTCCAAAATTACGGAAGTGTGACCGATACCCCGTTTTTTCTCCTTCGTCTGTATACCACCGTTCATTTCTAAGTTCTACTGCTAAGGGGATACCCTGAGGCCATCCCGTAATAAATTGCGCTAGATGAACGTAATCATCTGGTGAAAAACTAGGGTGTAATTGCAAAAATACAGTCCCTAATCTATCTCCTAACCCTCCAATGGCATCTAGGAAAACATTCACCTCATCCGAAACCTTACTCAATTGTTTCCAATGACTTATTTCTTGTGTTAACTTTGGAAAAAAAAGAAACCCTTCTGGTGTTTTTTCCCTCCAAATTTCAAATTGCTCTCTGGGATACTGTTTGTAAAATGTCGCGTTCAATTCCACTGAATTAAACCGCTTGCTATAGTATCGCAACTCGTCTTTCGTTCCTCTCGGATAAAACCCTTTTAACTCGTTCCTATTCCACTGAGCACAGCCAACAGCTACGCGCAGCTCTTGTTGCCGAGGCGATATCATGCCTAAACTTTGTGCAGTGCCCTTTGCCGTTTCGGGCAAACTAAAATCGACTAAATCTGGTCTTGCTACCTTTCCAAACTTCATTATTTATCTACCAATTCTGTTCTGTAATCATTCATCGTCGCATCGTCCTTAAAGCGAGCGTGTTCAAAGCCATGCTTCCACCAGCTTTTCATTTTTACTTTGTCAAAAACCAATGAATTGGTAGTTAACACTGTAGGCGTATAGTATAGGTTGAGTTGCACATCGTTGTGTTTCGCCGACAATTTCCCGATGGTCACATTGTGCTTTTCTACGTGCTCCAGCATAAAACCAAAAACATCGAGCATTAACGAAAATGGGTTTTTAGCCGGCAATCTGTTAATTTGTGTGACTTCTGTTTCTAAAATAATGGCATCAATTTCCTTAGCCCCACGAAGAATAGCTTCACGTATCGGTACCAAACAGCCAAAACCTCCATCAGCATACTGACAATAATCTTTTTCCAATAAACTCATAAAGGGAACGTAATTACAAGAACCCCAGATCCAATCACAGAAATCGTCATAACTGCAATCTAAAATTGATTTGTACTCTATTTTATTTCTGGTCAAATTGGATACCGTTACCACTACCTCTTTCGCTTCTTCGCGAATCTCATGGTACATAGCTTCCGTGATGTTCTTTTTAATCAACTTTCGCAAGTTTTTACTCTCTCCAAAAGTTTTGCGTCCGTTTAAGAAGTTCCAAAGCGTGTTTCTATGTCGTATGGAAACAACTTTTTCTCCGTGTACCGTTTTTATTTTAAACGGGCTGTTGCTAAAAATTGACTGTTGTGTAACATTGGTATACAACTGCTTCAGCGCTTCCACGCGTCCGAGCGCCAAATGAGAAACCATTAGACTTCCCGTAGAAGTCCCTAAGAACATATCGTAAGATTTCCCTTTTTCTTTCATCAGATACTCGGCAACACCACCCGCAAATGCTCCTTTGCTTCCTCCTCCTGAAATTACCAATGCTTTTTTCATTGAATTTAACTATTTTAGTTTCGTAAAAATATCAAAAAATGAATCGATTCCTAGCTATTTTTTTAGTCGTTATTTTCCTAGTATCCTGTCAAAAAAACAAGAAATCTTCTAAGGTTCCTACGGTGATTATTGAACAGGCCGACAGCACGCAATCTAGTATACGCGCCATTCACGCCGTGGATAGTAAAACAGTGTATTACGCAGACTCTAAGGGCTACATCGGGAAGACGACAGATGGTGGTAAAACATGGCAACGCCAACAAATCCGATACAACGATAGTATCAATCCTCACTTTCGAAGTATCGCTGTTGTCGATCATAAAGTTTTCGCACTCTCCGTTGCTAACCCTGCGTTGCTTTACAAAGTAGAAAATGACAGTGTACAACTGGTTTACAAGGAAGAACACCCCAAGGTGTTTTACGATGCTATGAAGTTTTTTAGTAATGGTAAAGACGGTATCGCGGTAGGAGACCCTACAACTACCTGCCCTTCATTACTAATAACCCACGACGGAGGAGTAACATGGTCGAAAACCCCATGCGAAGCATTGCCTACCTTTGAAGAAGGTGAAGCTTTTTTCGCGGCTAGCAATACAAATATTAAGATTGTAGGCGATACCGTTTGGATTGCTTCAGGAGGAAAAAAAGCGCGCGTATTACGATCGATAGATCGCGGTAACACATGGTCAATAATGACCACTCCTATTATTCAAGGTAACGGACCGCAAGGTATTTATAGCATCGATTTTTACGATGCTCTCCACGGTTGCATTATCGGGGGAGATTACAGCAAGCCTGACGCGAATACTGCAAATAAGGCCATAACTGATGATGGCGGACAAACCTGGAAACTCGTCGCAGATAAGCAAAATCCCAATTATAAAAGTTGCGTACAGTACCTTCCAGGAAGTGATGGATTGGAATTAATCGCTATCGGTAAAACAGGAATCTCCTATTCAAATGACGGGGGTGCTCATTGGAAGTCAATCAGCAACGAAGCGTTTTATACACTTCAATTTGTTTCGAAAACTACTGCTTGGGTAGCCGGAGCCAACCGAATAGCACGCATACAATTGAGCTTTTAACCTATACAAGGCTTGTAAAGCACTGCTTAGCACTAGAATATGCTCTTAAAATATTCTTAATTTTTTGTTAAACAAAAGACTCAAATTTTAAGAATTCGATATTTTTAAATTCTAATTCAACTATATCATAATGAAGAGACTATTCATAGTGCTACTCTTTTTGTGTTATTCTCAGCTTTCTGCGCAAGAATACTTTCCTACAAACACAGGGGTAAAAACTACAAAACACACACTCATTGCATTTAAAAATGCAAAAATCTACGTAAACCCAACCCAAATAATTGATCGAGGAACGCTACTCATTAAAGACGGCAAAGTAGTTGCCGTTGGCAAATCAGTAAACATTCCGAAGCAGGCCAAAATTGTCGATGCTACCAACACCAGTATCTACCCTTCTTTTATTGATGCCTACAGTACTTTTGGAATAAAAACTCCTAAAAGAAAATCGGGAGGCAGCAGACGTCCTCAGTACGACGCATCTAGAAAAGGATATTATTGGAACGACCATATCCGACCTGAAACGCAAAGTTTTAAAAGCTTTCACTTCGATACTAAAAAGGCTAAAGAACTATTAGCATCAGGATTTGGAGTAGTCAATAGCCATAGTAACGACGGTATTATGCAAGGAACGGGAATACTCGTTGCGCTCAACCCAAAATCGACAGATGCCTATCGCATATTAGACAATAAATCGGGTAATTTTTTATCCTTTTCTAAAAGTAAATTGTCACGCCAATCCTATCCTACGTCGAGAATGGGAGCTATGGCTTTAATACGACAGGCCTATCTCGATGCTGCTTGGTATAAAGAGGGGCACGCGAAAAATACCGATCTGTCGTTAGCCGCAATTAACAAACAACGCGATTTACCACAAATTTTCCGTGCAGGCGATGCTTTGAACGATTTGCGCGCCGATAAATTAGGTGATGAATTTAACATACAATATACATTGGTAGGTGGTGGTGACGAATACGAACGCATTGAAGCTATCAAACAAACCAATGCGAAATTTATCATTCCCATCAATTTCCGTAAACCTTACGATGTAAGCAATATGGAGCTTACCAAGCACATATCCTTACACGATATGCGCCGTTGGAACCAAGAGCCTAGTAATCCAATGGTCTTGGCTACTCATAAAGTCCCTTTCGCTTTGACTACTTATCAACTTAAATCTACCAAAGAATTTTTGCCGAATTTGCGCAAAGCCATCACCTACGGACTAGATAAAACAACGGCACTACAAGCACTTACAACGGTTCCGGCTAGCATTTTAAAGAATTCGCGTATCGGAAATTTAGCTCCGGGAAGTTTTGCTAACTTTTTAATCACCTCAGGTGATGCCTTCGATGCTAAAACTACCTATTACGAACATTGGATACAGGGTGAACAAACTATTTTAAACGATAGAAATATCACTGACCTCGCCGGAAATTACAAGCTAACTGCGAATGGAACTACCTATGAACTCAGTATCAAAGGCACTCCAGGAAAACAAAAAGCAAGCCTAAAAAAAGAGGGTAAAAAAGTTACTAGCAAATTTAGTTTTACGAATAACTGGATACAATTAAGCTTTAATGATGCTGGTAAAATCACTCGCCTTGAAGCCTATACAGACGGTACTGGTACGATATCAGGAAATGGAACCAATGCCAACGGTACCGCAATTTCTTGGACGGCTACAAAGGAAGCTACAAGCGAAAAAACTGCGGTAAAAACACCTGCCGTAACTAAAGCTCCCGAAATTTTACCGGTGAGTTATCCAAATATTGGACTAGGGCATCGTCAGAAAGTGCGCCAAGAAACCATTTTAATCAAAAATGCGACAATCTGGACTTCTGAAAACCAAGCTGTCTTAACGAATACGGACCTTTTAATTAAAAAAGGAAAAATCGCAAAAATTGGTAAAAACTTAAAAGCTAAAAATGCACGAGTTATCGATGCTACCGGAAAATATGTCACTGCTGGAATCATCGATGAGCATTCGCATATTGCAACTTCGGCGGTCAATGAGGCCGGACAAAACTCTTCGGCGGAGGTAACCATAGAAGATGTGGTAAACCCCAATGATGTGAATATTTACAGAAATATTGCCGGTGGAGTCACTTCGATACAAATTTTACACGGGTCTGCAAATCCAATCGGTGGACAATCAGCTATCATCAAACTAAAATGGGGTGAAAATGCTGAGGACTTAATATACACAAACAGTCCGAAGTTTATCAAGTTCGCCTTGGGTGAAAATGTCAAACAGTCGAACTGGGGAGATCAAAATACCATTCGATTCCCTCAAACGCGAATGGGAGTTGAACAAGTCTATATCGATTATTTTCAACGCGCCAAAGAATACGCTGCTCTTAAAAAGAGTGGAAAACCATATCGCAAGGATATCGAACTTGAAACCTTAGCCGAAATCATCAATAAAAAACGCTTTATTTCTTGTCACTCTTATGTACAGTCAGAAATCAATATGCTGATGAAAGTTGCTGAACAGTTCAATTTCAACATCAACACTTTCACCCATATTCTGGAAGGTTACAAAGTAGCCGATAAAATGAAAAAGCACGGTGTTGGTGGTTCTACCTTCTCTGATTGGTGGGCCTATAAATACGAGGTGAACGATGCTATTCCTTACAACGCTGCCATTATGCATCGTCAAGGGATTACCGTAGCCATTAATTCAGACGATGCTGAAATGTCGAGACGCCTTAATCAAGAAGCTGCAAAAACCATGAAATACGGTAATTTAACAGAGCAAGAAGCGTGGAGTACGGTTACGATTAACCCTGCCAAATTACTGCATTTAGACAACCGCACAGGAAGTATAAAAGTAGGGAAAGACGCGGATATCGTCGTTTGGAGTGGCAATCCACTATCCGTGTACACCAAGGCAGAAAACACCATTATAGACGGTGCTGTATACTTTGATATACAAGATGATTTGGCCAAGCGAAACGCCATTAAGCAAGAGCGCAACAAGCTCATCACGATGATGCTTTCTGCCAAAATTAAAGGAGCAAAAACTCAAGCTCCGGTAAAAAAGACTAAAAAATTATTCCACTGTGATACCGAATAACATCATGACGAAAAAATTTATAAAAACTATCGTAGGATCCCTATTGGCAACCGGACTTTTGTTGACAGACGCTGTTGCTCAGCAGACTCCTGCTCCAAAACAAACTCGAGCCATTAGTATCGAGGGAGCCACGGCTCACCTCGGAAATGGGCAAGTGATCGAAAACTCTTTGATCATGTTTGACAAAGGAAAGATTACCTTCGTCGGAAGTGCCAATGCCAGAATTGCCCGTCAAGGAGAAATCATCAAAGCAACTGGGAAACACGTATATCCTGGATTTATTGCCGCCAATACTTCTTTAGGACTAGCAGAAATCGATGCCGTAAGAGCAACAAGAGATTTCGACGAAGTGGGAACCATGCTTCCGCATATACGCAGTATTATCGCCTACAATACAGAAAGTAGAGTTGTTGAAACTATGCGTCCGAATGGAGTGTTCATCGCTCAGGTAACTCCGAGAGGAGGACGAATTTCCGGAACCTCGTCTGTAGTACAGTTAGATGCTTGGAACTGGGAAGATGCTTCAGTAAAATTAGACGATGCCATCCATATCAACTGGCCTTCAATTTTTACTAGAGGTCGTTGGTGGTTAGGAGAAGTTAGTGACTTAAAACCAAACAAGCAATACCCTGTGGCTGTAAACCAACTCAAAGACTTTTTTCAACGTGCGAAACTGTATTTGCAAGGTGATAGAACCGCTGTTAACCTGCCTTATGAAGCCTTGGAGCAAGTATTCAAAGGGCGCAAAAAAGTTTTTGTTCATGTCAACGGTAAGAAGAGCATCAGTGATGCCATACATTTCTTTAAAAAACTAGGTATCAACTCTGTAGTCATTGTTGGTGGACACGAGGCAGAACAGGTGGCAAGTTTATTGAGTACCAACAACATTCCGGTAGTTTTAAAGCGCGCACATAGATTACCGACGAAAGAGGATGAAGATTACGATTTACCCTTTCGTTCAGCCAAAATTTTAACAGATGCCGGTATTTTAGTAGGTGTTGGAATGAGTGGAGATATGGAGCGTATGAGTACGCGTAACCTACCGTTCTACGCAGGAACCTATGGAGCTTACGGACTCGGTAAAGAAAAGGCTGTTCAACTGATTACAGGCAACAATGCCAAGATTCTAGGAATCGATAAACAGATGGGAACCTTAGAGGTAGGTAAAGATGCTACCTTGTTTATATCAGAAGGAGACGCATTAGACATGCGTACCAACATCCTAACGAAAGCTTATATTCAAGGACGAGCGTTGAGCTTAGACACTCACCAAACGAAACTGTGGAAACGCTATTCCAACAAATACAAAAATCAATAAAAACCAAAAAAGCTCCTTCAATGAAGGAGCTTTCTTTTTTAACACAAGCACTAGGCTTATTCATCAAGGTAATCTTCCAATACCGTAATCCAACCTTTTACTGGATCGAATAATAAATTTTCAGTATTTTCATTGTATGATAATTGTATGGTTCCTGTTGCCATTGGGGCAATGTTTTCACCGTCTTTAAAGGCCCAAACGGTAACTTTTAAATCGTATACATCTCCTTTTTTTAGTTTGTCTTGTGCCTGGCGTAATAATTCTAAAAAAGCGTAATCCGCAACATTGTTAGAGCGATTGTTGGTTACTTTAGGATAGAAAAAATAAAAGTCGTTTTTGTATTTATCCAATTGAGGTATATTCTTAGAAAACTTGGTACTCGATTTTCTCAACTTTTCTCTGTCAGTCGTGATTCCTGCCATCTCGTAAGTAATGTTAAACCAAGTTCCCGGATGTGCTACTGATAATGGCTGATCAAAATAGGGCTTGAAGGCCACCGTTTCACCAAGCACTTGCTTGGTTATAAAATTAGCCGATTTCTCTACTGGCTGATTGCTCTTGGAACTACGCAAGGCATTTGTGCTTTTTGCAAAAGCAATTTTTCCGTGGTATTTCTTGTAGGTTTCGAAGCGCATGAGTTTTCTCTTCACCTTGCTGTTTTGCGCTGCTTTTAACTCGGCAACCATCATATCTACTTTGGCCTGCGCTGTTTCAAGATCCCAAGTATCCAAATCCCCTTTATTTTTCGCCATTACTTCAACCACCGATCTTTTTGTATCGAGTGGCACCGACTCGTCATAGCTATTGATAGAACGCTCGGTTTGCTGCGTTTGTGCTAAGACCCCAGGAGCAACTTCAAAAACTTCTATATATGATTTGGCATAACTCGACATCCAAACAAAAAACATTTTGATGTTCTTCTTTCTTAAAAAGCTTTCTTTTAGTTGCAGTTTAATTTGTGGATCTCCCCCCTTCTTTTCCCAATATCGCAATTCATTTACCACTTTTCCACCATCTTCTTTTACAAATTGAAAACCCACTACCTTGCCATCTTGCAAACTGTAATATTGTCCGCTGAGTCCGAACTCGTCATTCTCTGAGTTTAGGTGAGTAAAAGCTCCGGAACCTCCCCCAGATTTGGTAGTTTTCTTTTTGGTTACTTTTTTCAATAAGCGATTGAACTGTGCGTTAGATTCTTGCGTTGTTCCCAAAAACAGGGCCATCCACAACGCTACTACAGTAATGATTCTCGTTTGCATGCTATGTGTATTTTAGTTAAAATTTGAATGTTACTTTTTGTGTTTTTCTAATTATTTTACCGGGGTCACCTGCTCTTCCTCGCTGGCCTCTACTCGCACTCGCGTACTTAGGAGCCCCTCCTCTACCTCCTTTCCCTCCATTCACTTGAAATTCCAAAGTAGCCTGTTTTACCGACGGATCTTTGATCAGTGTGATAACACCCCCAGCACCTCCATATCCTCCGTTACCACCGTTGGGACTGCGATCACTGCCTTCAAAGCCATTCATACCCCCACCGCCATTCGCATGGATACTCAGCTTGGTAGTAGGGAGCAATTTGTAGCGTGCCACCAGCTTATTTTTAGTAGTATTGAAGATTTCAATTTTATTGAGTAGCCTCCCCGTTTGACGGTGTTTAACAGTTTTAATTTTAACCGTTAAATGATCTCCTCTACCGGCGTGCTGACCATCTTTTCCCTGAATTACAGCCATGTGCTTATGCCGGTTATAGCCCCAAAAACCATTTTGGGTTACTCGAATCGGAATGTCGTTCGTCGTCGGTAAACTTCTCCTTGCTTTGAGATCAGCATGAAATTTCGATCGCAACTCAACTACTATTTGATCATTTTTTAAGGAAGTGGCATCTTCGTCAACACGCACTTCCTCGGTAGTATTACTAACTCCTTGATGATGAAGTTCGAAATCACTCCAAGGCAAGCTCCCACCTAGATTCGCTGTGGACAGGACTGTTCCGTCTGCTAATTCGGCCTCAACACCATAAGCTATGGCTTCCGCATAATGAGCAACCTTCCCCACATTTCCGATAAATTTGATGCGTAGTGCTTTTACTTTTCTATTTTCTATAGAATGTAATTTTCGTTCTTCCTCAGCCGCACGCATCTTTTCTTCTTTGACTAGTGCCCTTGCCTGCGTCTGTTTTTTAAACACCGCTTTTGCATAAGCCGCGACTTTTGAATTCAGTGCTTGCACCCCTAAACCGATATCGCTTTTTTTGGTAAACACGTATTTTGCCGTGGCCTCTTCTTTACCGTTCCATGAGTAATACACCCACAAACCATCCAAATAGCTCAATCGATAAGCGGCAAACGAAAAGTACGCTGGGTAGCCAGGAACGTCTGGAACAAATTTCTCGTTCAATATACCAGCGCGTTTTACCATTACTTCAGAAATTGCTCCGGCTGCATTTTTGGTAATTTGCAACGGCCAAGATTTTTTTACGGGGACCCACTGGTACTTTCGATGTGACTTTTGCTTTACCTTAAATACCTTGTAGTTTCCTGACTCAACATTTTGTAAAATTTGATTTTGATGCTGTTGAGCTTTGAGTACAACAGTTATCAATAATGAAAAAATTAGTGCAATGGCTCTCATATCTTTAGTTAATTGGTTCATGTGATGACAACTACTCGGTGATTTTAAACGACAAAAAAGTCTGTAGAGACACGAATTTCTCTACAGACTTCTCGCTGTATTGCACTTGTTTATAGCCGCCTTATACGAGTTCGACTCGCAGTTATTCAGGAATGCTAGTGTAGCGTCCCAGGCTTCAAAACAGTGTATAAAAATCCCCTTTTGTTTCATCCCATACAAAAATCACAAAAACCAACCAGTTAAAAATCAACCAATTGCTGAAATCAGAATATGAGTTGCTAAAGGTGTTATATGCAGTTTACGATATTTAAAAATTCTTGCTTTTTATCTTTGGAAATGGATACAACTTTGTCGTTATCCATGATAATATACCCGCCATCTTTCTTGATGTATTCTTTGATAAACAAGATATTAATTAGAAAAGAACGATGGGGTTTATAAAACATCATTTGTTTATGTAACAGTTCTACGAAATGCTTTAATGGTTTACTCACCAAGATTTCTTCTGCAGTTTTCATATAAATTTTGGTATACATACCGTCGGCCTCCAACAAAACTATCTCGTCAAAATTGACAAACTTAATACCGTCGGAAAACGGCAGTGCTATTTTTTTAAACTGCAAGTTCTGAAAGCTGTTCTTTAACTCGACCAACTGCTCGCTCAATATACCTTTACCAATGCGCTCCAAGGCTTTGTCTACGGCTTCTTTTACCTGGGTTGGGCGGGCGGGCTTTAATAAATAGTCAATGGCCGATAACTGAAGGGCTTGAATTGCGTATTCGCTATAAGCTGTCACGAAGATTATTTCAAAATTATGGGTGTCCTTGTCTAAAAAGTCGACAATTTCAAGACCGGAATACTCGGGCATTTCAATATCCAAAAAAACTATTTTAGGCTGTTCTTTCTTGATCAATTCAACTCCTGAAATCAAATCTTCCGCTTCAAAAATCTCAGTGATTTTGGGACAGTTCTCTTGAATTAAAATTTGCAAGACATTCCTCGCTTTTGGTTCATCGTCAATTACTATTGCTTTCATTTATACTTGCTTATATGGTATGCGAATTATCACTTGTGTTCCTGAGGCCTTACCATCCGGTGTTATCAAATCATTGATGCTTACGCCAATCTTGTCGGTTCTTCCAAAATTCAGTAACTCCAATCTATCTTGAGTGGCTTTGGTAGCGAACGATTTATGCCTTCTGTTCTTTTTTTCATTGAGTAACTGCGCACGTGCCCTACCAATTCCATTATCTTCTACTGTACACTGAAGATACCCAGAAG
Source organism: Tenacibaculum litopenaei (assembly GCF_964514025.1). Lineage (NCBI taxonomy): Bacteria > Pseudomonadati > Bacteroidota > Flavobacteriia > Flavobacteriales > Flavobacteriaceae > Tenacibaculum > Tenacibaculum litopenaei. Next base: position 466,367 of record NZ_CAZEQT010000003.1, on the reverse strand, counting down.
TTCCATCAAATTCAAACAATATCTTCAATATTCCTTGATCTTTTTTGTGGAGTAATCCGTGTTTCAATGAGTTTTCTACATACGGTTGTATCAACATGGTAGGAATAGCTATACTACTTGGATCAATAGCACTGTTGCAACTTATTTCATAATCCAAGGCATCTTCGAATCGGAGTTTTTCCAATTCCAAATACCGATCAATAGCTTCGATCTCTTCTTCCAAGCTAATGTACCCCTTGGCACTGTGATTCAAATACATTCGGATAAGGTCGGCGAATTTCCCTAAGTAATCTCCCGCCAAATTCTTTTGATTTAGCAAGATATAATCTTGAATAGAGTTCAAGGCGTTAAAAATAAAATGAGGATTCATCTGTGACCTCAAGTTTTCCAGTTTTAGAAATACCATTTCCTTTTCGCGTTCTAACTGATTCAACTGACGTAGTTGCTCTGCCTTTTGAGTGCGTAATCGCTGCTTAAAGTAATACGTAACTACACAGGTCAATAACAGCAGCATCAAGGCTATAAACCACCACTTTTGATACCAAGGCCAAGCAATATTTACCGATATCTTACTAATTTTTGACTCCATTAGTCCAAATCGTTCTACCGCTTTAAGTTCAACAGTATAGGCTCCTGGCGACAACCCGTCAAACACCAATTCACTGGCTCCTTTGGATACGGTAGTCCACGTATCACTAGCTCCTAACAAGCGGTAATAATAATCGGTGTTCTCTTCCGATAAATGACCATTTGCATGAAAACCTATGACAATTTTTTTGACATCACTTTCCAGGTCATATGCTGTTTTCACTGGTTTTTCAATGGCATCAACCAGTACGTTTCTAATATAAAATTCAGGAGCTCCGAATTTTTTAAATACACGTTCTTTATCAAAGCGAAACAGGCCTTTATTCGTAGCAAAATACACCTGTTCTCCTAGCACAACGATATCTGCTATATTGAAGGATCCTAGACCTTCCTTCACGGTTAAATTTCGAATATTGCCAGTAATATTATCCAAACATTGGATTCCTTTATCAGAAACCACCCATAAAAAATTTCCATCCGCAAAAATACCTGAAGCCCTATTCGACAACAGGCCATTTGCCGCTGTATAATTACAGGTTACTTTACCATTTCTGATTCCAAGAATTCCGTCTTTAAAAGTCGAAACCCAAACAGTGCCATCTTGCGTATTCGCTATATCTACTACAAATATCGGTGCTTCGTTAAAGGTGATTTTCCTCGGTTGTAAATCGGCTTGGTAATACTGCAGTCCATCCACATAAGCCACAAAAATCTCGTTGGTCAAACCGTTATAATGGGTAGCATAGGTGCGTCGATCTCCGATCCTTTTAGTCGTTTTGTGTTTCAAATCAACGATTTCCGCATACCCAAAGGCTCCGTACACAAAACTGTAATCGTTAATGGAAGAGATTCCTTTGGCATTACCTTTACCTCGTAGCATAGGATAGTCTAATACTTGATAACTGTGCTTGTCCAAAGCAACTCCCGAATTCCCGAAACTGAGATAGATTTTCGACGAAATATCACAGCCTAATTTACTCACCTTTATTCCTGGATTTCGATAGATGAGCTCTTGTGTATTAAGTGCCCGGTTAAGTACGTTCACATTTCCCTCTATATCCCCAATCAATAATCTGGTATCATCAAGCTTACACAATTCATTTACAAATTCCGCTCCTTCTTTAAGTTCTACTTTTTCTATTTCGATATTCGGAATGATATACACGCCTTCACGCAGGGTTCCAATCCAGTAGTTTTCATTTTTATCTTTGACTACGGCAGTGATAAACTTTCCTTGGAAATAATGATGCTTTAAAGTAAATTGTCCGTCCTTATAGGTATAAATGCGCAAACCTTTCGGAGTAGCTATCCAAACAGTATCATTTATAAGATATAAATTAATAATGGGCTCCTCTAAATCTAAAATTTCTTTAGAAATCGGAACAAACTGCTTTCCTTTCAAGAGGTACAGCTTTCTTTTAAAAATCGTATTATCCTGTACCGTAAGCAATACCGTATTGTAGAAGGGTTTCGTTCTCACTACTACATGACGCAATTTCTTAGGAATCTCAAAACTACTGATTAGCTTAGGCTTCGGATCCCCGTTAACACGATATCGAAAAGCGTTTCCCTGAACGTAAAAAAGCGTATCATTACGGATAAAACTCGATACATGTCCACCGTGATCTTCAAGAGCACTCCTCACTTTCTTGGACTGTAGGTCTACTCTAAAAGAGCGACCTCCACAATTTACTAATAATTCTCCGTCGTAAAATGAATACTCTGCCAATTGCCCCCTAGTGTAGGCTTTCATGTCTACAAACAGCTGGAGTTTATTGTTTTCTATATAAAAATACTGTCCTGTAATATTGTTACACCAAACTCTTCCTGCGGCATCCATACTCAGTCCGAATACAGACAAGCCTCGTTTATTCTTATGTGTAAAATGCTTAAACTCCTTACCGTCGTAACTGTATAAGCCTTTGTCTGCGGCCAACCAAATAATTCCTTGTCGGTCTTCCAAAATATCGTAAAATTCAATATCAGGTAGCCCGTCCTTGTCAGTCAATTGAATGGCTACAGGGTGCTGTGCGAACAATTGAAAGGTCCATAAAAAAAACGCCGAATATAAAAGTAGTGTTTTCAAAAAATGGGGTTTAACTTCAAATATAAAATTATCTCCAACGAAATCAATACAAAGCTTCTGAAATTACAGTATTGCTTTCTTAAAAGACACTCTGCACTATCAATCGCCCAACTGAGTTTTTAAAAAGCCGTAGATGCGCCTTCTCTTTCTGTACAACACTATCCCCAATAACAGTGACAATACAGTAATACTAACGATCATTATTTTCTGATGCCAAGGAAGTCGAATACTGATTTCACATTCGTAAAATGCCCCGGGTTTTGGAAGAAATCGCGGTTGTTTTTGGAATTGAAAAACGTACTTTCCTGCGGACAGACTGTGAAAAACAACCCGTTTGTGTGCTACGGGAACCGCTGTCCATTCTATATTTTTCTCTTTATCAATAAGGCGGTAGCGATAAAGATATGACGAAGTGGTACTATCGATAGGGTCATCAAACACGAATTCGAGTTTGCGCAATCCTTCAATAAATGTATAGACATCTGATCTAGGGTACGAAACATCATCGACAAAAACCGTTTTTAAAAACCGCAAAGTATCCGGTGAAGTCGAGCTTAACTCCTGAGTATGTGCTTGCCCCATGGCTCCGGTGATTCCAAACAAAAGCTGTCCGAGAAAAAAGCAGCTATATCCTATGGCATTGGTGGTTAGTTTCATGGTTTGGCGAGTATTGTGCTACTTAAAGATAGCACAAAAACAAAAAAACCCGATGAATACTCATCGGGTTTTCTAAAAAAAGGTGTTTTACACGTTTATTTTACTTCTTCGAAATCAACGTCTTCAACATTATCGCCTTGTGCGTCGTTTCCGTTAGGTTGTGCTTGCTGAGCCCCTGCATCTGCTCCTCCAGCTTGTTGCTGTGCAGCGTACATTTCTTCAGAAGCCGCTTTCCACGCTTCGTTGATTTTCTCCATAGCAGCATCGATTTGCGCTAAGTCTTTTGACTCGTGTGCTTTTTTCAATTCTTCTAATGCTGCTTCAATTGGTTGCTTTTTATCAGCAGACAACTTGTCTCCAAATTCAGATAATTGCTTCTCAGTTTGGAAAATCATGGCATCTGCACCATTGATTTTTTCAGCAGTTTCTTTTGCTTGCTTATCTGCTTCAGCATTTGCCTCTGCATCAGCTTTCATCTTTTGGATTTCTTCGTCAGTCAATCCTGAAGAAGCTTCGATACGAATATTCTGAGATTTTCCTGTAGCTTTATCTGCTGCAGATACATTGATAATACCATTCGCATCAATATCGAAAGTTACTTCAATTTGAGGAACTCCTCTTGGTGCTGGTGGAATATCGGTCAATTGGAATCTACCGATTGTCTTGTTATCCGCTGCCATTGCACGCTCTCCTTGTAATACGTGAATATCTACAGAAGGTTGATTGTCAACAGCCGTTGAGAATACCTGTGATTTTTTTGTTGGAATGGTCGTATTTGCATCGATTAACTTGGTGAATACATTCCCCATAGTTTCAATACCTAATGACAATGGAGTTACGTCTAATAACAATACGTCTTTTACATCTCCTGTCAATACTCCTCCTTGAATTGCTGCTCCTAATGATACAACCTCATCTGGGTTTACTCCTTTACTTGGTGCTTTACCGAAGAACTTCTCTACAGCCTCTTGAATTGCAGGAATACGAGTAGATCCTCCTACCAAGATAATCTCATCAATTTCAGATGTAGATAAGTCAGCGTTCTTAAGTGCTGTTTGACATGGAGCGATAGTACGCTTTACTAAATCGTCGATTAACTGCTCAAACTTAGCTCTGGTTAAGTTTCTTACCAAGTGCTTAGGTCCTGAAGCTGTCGCCGTGATATACGGTAAGTTAATTTCTGTAGAAGTCGTACTCGACAACTCGATTTTTGCTTTTTCAGCTGCTTCTTTCAAACGTTGTAAAGCCATAGGATCTTGACGTAAGTCCATATTTTCCTCAGCTTTAAACTCTTCTGCTAACCAATTGATGATTTTTTCATCTACGTCATCTCCTCCTAAGTGCGTATCTCCATCAGTAGCTAATACTTCAAATACTCCATCTCCTAATTCGAGGATAGAAACATCATGCGTACCTCCACCGAAGTCAAATACTACAATTTTCTTATCGTCATTTGCTTTGTCTAAACCATAAGCTAAAGCCGCTGCTGTAGGTTCGTTGATAATACGACGAACTTTCAATCCAGCAATCTCACCTGCTTCTTTAGTCGCTTGACGTTGTGCATCGTTAAAGTATGCTGGTACCGTAATTACAGCTTCAGAAACACCTTGACCTAAGTAGTCTTCAGCAGTTTTCTTCATTTTTTGTAATACCATCGCAGAAATTTCTTGCGGTGTATACAAACGGTCATCAATTTTTACACGAGGAGTATCGTTATCTCCACTTACCACTTCATAAGGAACTCTCTCTGCTTCTTTTCTAGACTCAGAAAATTTATTCCCCATAAAACGCTTAATAGAATAAACTGTTTTTGTTGGGTTCGTCACCGCTTGACGTTTTGCTGGATCCCCAACTTTACGCTCACCTCCTTCAACAAATGCAACAACTGATGGCGTGGTTCTTTTTCCTTCTGCATTAGGAATTACTACGGGTTCGTTTCCTTCCATTACAGATACACACGAATTGGTAGTACCTAAATCTATACCTATAATTTTACTCATAATTTTATTTACAGTTTAAATTTTAATTCAATCTTACGTCAGAACAATAGTCAAACTGTATGCCAGAGGATTTTTACCCTAGTTTTGGCAGTTTTGCATAAAAATGAGGCTGTTTATTGTGACAGAGTGTCATTTTTTTGACATTTTTTGATAGGTATCGTACACTAAGATGATATTAGCGTAGGTATTTTGGAGTGCTACTGACACTTCCGCTTTCGACTTAAACCCCACTTCGGTAATGCCTTCTTCAAGTTGAGGCTTCAAGGGACCGTCATATTCGGTAGTCATGGCATACCAATACGTTTCTTTTAAGCATTTCTCACCGTCTTGTACAAATAAATGATACGTATTTAATAAAAACGGACCGAGTTCAAGTCCTGTAATGCCACATTCCTCTTCAACCTCTCGGATAGCAGTTTCTTTTATTGACTCACCTTCTTCAATTCTTCCTTTGGGCAAATCCCATTTGTTCCCTCGATAGATAAATAAGTACTCTCCTGCTGGGTTGGTCACCAAGCCTCCTCCTGCTACCATAGGTCTGTACATGGTTCGAATGGCTTCCCAATCGGCCTCTAAATCGGTTGAAAACAGGTAAACTCCTGATAAAATATCGTTCTTTAACTTATAAATTAGCTCTTCGAAAACAATATTTTTGAAGATATACACGGGATAATTTTCTTCTTTTGAATTAGAAGTTGTTAATATTATTGGTTTATCATTAACAAAAACTTTATACATTTGTGACATGGATTTTAACAAAGATACGGCAAAAAAAACTGCCGAACTGCTATTACAAATAAAAGCAATCAAATTGAGCCCGCAAGACCCATTCAAATGGGCTTCTGGCTGGAACTCTCCTATCTATTGTGATAACCGCATCACATTGTCATACCCATCGGTTAGAAATTTTTTAAAAGAAAAAATCGCCAAAATCGTTGAAGATAAGCACGGAAAACCAGACGTTATTGCTGGAGTTGCTACAGGAGCAATTGCCATTGGTGTACTCGTTGCACAAGAATTAGGAGTCCCTTTTGTATACGTACGTCCTGAGCCTAAAAAACACGGTCGAAAAAACCAAATTGAAGGACACTTAGAAAGCGGACAAAACGTAGTTGTTATCGAAGACTTAATCAGTACAGGTAAGAGTAGTTTAAACGCGGTAAAAGCCCTGAAAGAAGCCAATGCTACTGTAAAAGGAATGGTGGCTATTTTTTCTTATGGATTCGAAATCGCTACCGAAAACTTTGCCCAAGATCACGTTGAACTCACTACCCTAAGCAACTATGAGTGCTTGTTAGAACAGGCTTTAGACAGTTCTTATATCACCAATGAAGAATTGCGCTTACTAGAAGACTGGCGCCTGTCACCGAGCACCTGGAACCCAAATAAATAATACGTAAAAAAGAACCTTATGAATATCGAAGGAAATACAGTTACTGTAAACAAAGCAGCGAACGAAGTTTTTGATTTTTTCACCAAATTAGAAAACTACCAACAACTCATGCCAGAAAACACGGAAAAGTTTGAAGTTGATGGTGAGAGCTTTATTTTTGGATTAAAAGGAATGCCTGAAATTCGTTTAGTGTTAAAAGACAAAACAGAATTCACGAATGTAACCCTTGGTGCAGCGAGTAGTAAACTTCCATTTACCCTTGCTTCTGATATTAAAGAAATCGCTGCTGACCAATGTGAAGTAAGCCTAAAATTCGCTGGAGATTTTAATCCTATGATGGCAATGATGGTTAAAAAACCTTTGACCAAGTTTATTGACACCTTAACTGAAAATATAGCAAAATTGTAATTCGAGTATTTTAGGCAAAGGATATTTCCTTAATTCCAAAATCTCGATGTGTTTCGTCTGCAAGTTCTACGCGAAGTTTGCCGGCCGTGGAAACACCGACAATTTTACCTAAAAATAATTCGTTCTCAGCAGTTTTAAACATGCTGGGAACGTTTTTTTTGTACAAGACCTTTAGGTATCTAGATTCCAACAAATCGTAATCGCGATTATTTAAATACGCCATATACTTTTCAAAACTCGTATACCAAGTTCGCAAAACCATTTCAAGCGGAAACTCTTGTTCCAAAACATCCACAAGCGAGGTTGCTTTAAAGGAGGTAATTTCCTTAAAACTTTGGTTGACATTTAGCCCGATTCCTATCACTGTTGCAACCACGTCCGTTCCCTTCAAAGTATTTTCGACTAACAAACCACATATTTTGGCATGCCCTGCCATAATGTCGTTAGGCCATTTTATCTGAACATTTGCCACTCCGAGCTCTTCTAAGCATTCCCAAACACTCAATGCTGCAGCGTAATTCAAATAGCGCTGTTCCGCAACCGACAATTGATCAAGACGCTCAAAAACACTGAATGTAAGGTTCTTACCAGGCTCCGACTTCCAAACCGTGTGCATTTGTCCTCGTCCAGCAGTTTGATTTTCAGCCATCACCACCGTTGAATTTTCTAGCAAGGTGTTCTCTGCCAAATTCTTCAAAAAAAGATTCGTCGAGTCAATGGCACTAAGTTTGATTAATTTCATGTAACTTTAGGTAAGTAAACTAGTATTAATAATACGTAATTTACTCGCAAAAAAATAATAACTTTGCTAAAATTTAATTTTTTTTGATGACAAAAAAGCAAGCAAGTACAGACGATTTATTAGCTGTAATTATAAAAGGGATTGATGACGTTAAAGGTGAAAACATCCAACTACTTGATTTAAGAGAAATTGACAACACCGTATGCGATTATTTCGTAATTTGCTCGGGTAACTCAAATACGCAAGTAAACGCTATTTCAGGATCTATTCAGAAGGTCGTAAGTAAAGAACTTAGAGACAAACCTTGGCATATTGAAGGACAGGGTAATGCTGAATGGGTTTTAATGGACTACGTGAACGTTGTTGTACATATTTTTCAAAAACAAGTAAGAGACTTTTACGATATTGAAGGTCTGTGGGGAGATGCTAAAATCACCCAAATCAATCCCGTGTAACAAACAAACAACTTGAGACAAAATCATGAGTGATAAGAAAAAAAACACGCCCAAACTGAGTTTTAACTCCATGTGGATTTACATTCCTATAATCGCAGTGATTATAGGTGTTAGTTTATTCAACGGCGGGAGTATGGGGCAAAAAAAATTATCAGAAAATGAATTCAGCCAAATTTTAAGAGAGAATGATATTGCGAAAATACTCATCCTCAACAAATCATATGCTGAGATTTTTTTGAAAAAAAGCGCTACTGAAAAAGACCCACACAAGAAGTTAACTTCTTCACCTTTTTACAGACAAGGCGCTCCATTGTACACCTATAACTTTGGGGATCTTCAAAATTTTGAAGAGACCATTCGCGAGGCTAAAACTAAATATCAACTTGATTTTGATACCAGAAACGAACCTCGCACTAGTATTTTAGATGGTATTTTTAACTTTTTACCTTTTATTTTATTGATTGTTATTTGGTTGTTCTTCATGAGAAGAATGTCAGGAGCCGGAGGTGGCGCTGGTAGTGGAGGACAAATCTTTAATATCGGTAAATCAAAAGCGAAGTTATTTGATCAAGATACCAAAGTTAAAACGACCTTTAAAAACGTGGCTGGTTTAGAAGGTGCTAAGGAAGAAGTTCAAGAAATTGTAGACTTCTTAAAGAGCCCTGAAAAATACACGAAACTCGGAGGTAAAATTCCTAAAGGAGCCCTTTTAGTTGGTCCTCCAGGAACCGGAAAAACCTTGTTAGCGAAAGCTGTTGCTGGAGAAGCTGGCGTGCCGTTTTTCTCTTTATCAGGTTCTGATTTTGTGGAGATGTTTGTAGGAGTAGGTGCTTCTCGTGTTCGCGATTTGTTTAAGCAAGCACAACAAAAGTCACCTTCGATTATTTTTATCGATGAGATTGATGCCATCGGTAGAGCTCGTGGTAAAAACAGTATGACAGGTGGTAACGATGAACGCGAAAATACCCTGAACCAATTATTGACAGAAATGGATGGTTTTGGTACAGATACCAATGTAATTGTATTGGCGGCTACCAACCGTGCCGATGTTTTGGATAAAGCATTGATGCGTGCTGGTCGTTTTGATCGTCAGATTTACGTTGACCTTCCTGATTTACACGAGCGTAGAGAAATTTTTGAGGTACATATCAAACCGCTTCGTTTAGCAGAAGATGTGAACTTAGAGTTTTTAGCACAGCAAACACCAGGATTCTCTGGAGCAGATATTGCTAACTTGTGTAATGAAGCTGCATTAATCGCTGCAAGAAACAGTAAAAACGCCATTCACCATCAAGATTTCCTAGATGCCGTTGATCGTATCGTTGGAGGTTTAGAGAAAAAGAATAAGGTAATCACTCCAAAAGAGAAAGAAGTAATCGCTTTCCACGAGGCCGGACACGCTACCGTAAGCTGGATGTTAAAGTACGCGGCGCCACTCGTTAAAGTAACTATCGTTCCACGTGGACAATCGTTAGGAGCTGCTTGGTACCTACCAGAAGAACGCAAAATCGTACAAACAGAACAAATGCTTGACGAAATGTGTGCTACTATGGGTGGACGTGCTGCAGAAAAGCTCATTTTTGATAAAATTTCTACCGGAGCGTTAAGCGACTTGGAAAAAGTTACGAAACAAGCACGTGCTATGGTTACCGTGTATGGTTTGAATGACAAAGTAGGAAACGTTACTTATTACGATTCAACAGGAAATGACGCTTTCGTTAAACCTTACAGTGATTCTACAGCGAAAACCATAGATGAAGAAATTTCTAAAATTATAGAAGGACAATACCAAAGAGCTATAGAAATCCTCAATTTACACAAAGATAAATTGAGTATGTTAGCCGATCGTTTGTTGGAAAAAGAAGTAATCTTCAAAGACGATCTGATTAAAATCTTTGGCGAAAGACCATTTGACAAAAAAGAAACTAACAACGAAAACAATACAATAATAGAAGAATAAGTTTAGTTTTAATTTGAATGAATTTTTTTAAAAAATTATTTAACTCAAATACTGAATCATCTAAAGAGGAGATCAATCGCCAACCGGTTGACTTATCTTTAGATGATTTGTTTGTACACAATTTTATCAATAAAGGCGGTAAGTTTTTATATTGTACGAGTATCAACGAGGTCATTATTAACCTCGAAAATATTATCAAAGAGAACAAGTGGTCAACACTGACCTGTACCGACTTTAACCTGCTTAAAATTACACAACAACTACCGTTGACCTCACAACAAGTGTTTGATAAAAACATACCGTTTTTTACAACTTGTGAGCACTTGATAGCCGATAAAGGAGACATCTTGTTTTCATCCAACCAATTGGGCAGCCAAAAAATAGCGGCTCTCCCCGATTTTTTTATCGTCTATGCAACAACCAGTCAATTGGTAAAAAACACCAGTGAAGGACTTACAGGTATCAAGACGCATTTTAGCGGTAATATACCGACTAACATAAGTTCAGTCACCAATTACACCACTGAGAGAAACAGCGATGATTTTCTGAATTACGGAAACTGTAATTCTAAAAATTTATATTTGTTACTCTTCGAAGATCTTTAAGCTATGCAAAACTTACTTAAAAGGAGCATTTCAGCCCTCATCTACGCAGTACTATTTATTTCGGCTACCCTGTATTCAGAAGCTAGCTATACTGTTTTAATGGCTGTTTTTGCCGCAGTGTGTTTATGGGAATTTAATAAAATTATCAAGTTCGATAGTTATATACCCTTTCTCATACTTCCTGTAGCCGTATATTATTCAAAACACTTTATTACCTACAACGTATCGTTGTTCGCCTTGGTAATTACCTTACTGTGCTCAGTGCGATTAATTTTTCACTTGTATGCCAAAGGAAGTGCTTATCCGAATTCTTTTACCGATAAATTAGACCTGAATTTACGCTATATCATATTTCCTTTCTGTTTTTTGATGCTCTTACCTGTCATCAATAACAGTTACCATCCATGGATTTTACTCTATATCGTAATTCTAATATGGACCAATGATAGTTTTGCCTATATCGTAGGTAAAAACCTAGGAAAAAACAAACTCTTTGAGAGCGTCTCTCCCAAGAAAACCATTGAAGGATTTGTAGGAGGGGTCGTATTTGCTTGTATTGCCGCGGTTACCATTTCGTATTTCAGCAATTTATTTTCGTTGGTACACTGGTTAATTATTGCTGTCATCGTAGGTATTTTCGGAACGGTAGGAGACTTAGTGGAGTCTAAATTTAAACGCCAAGCCAATGTAAAAGACAGCGGTACCATTATGCCTGGACACGGAGGTTTATTAGACAGATTAGACAGTTTATTTTTTCTCGCTCCTTTCGTATATTTGTACATACATTTTGTGATGTAAGCCTTCGCTTAACTTATTCTTACCACCATGACTATGCGTGACCTCGACATACGGTTTCAGGAGGCCTTTGAATTAGCTTCGAAAATGGAGAAGAAACTCCCTCCAGATACCATGCTAAAGCTTTATGCCTATTACAAACAGGCAGTCAAAGGAGATCAGTTTGCCATCAATGCATATCCGCAAGCCAAAGGGCTTCGCAGTGCCTTTAAACTCAATGCTTGGTTACAATTAAGAGGGATGACTGCTGATGTCGCCAAAACCGAATACATAAAACTCGTACATAGCCTAATAGATTAAAACAATCATTTTCCATTTGAAAATTGATTTTCGCTGTGTACCTTTACACTGTGATCTACATCACTCGTAAAATCTTTAACAGACGTAAATATACTCTTATGAAAAAACTACGCTACTCCTTAGTACTCTGCTTAGCTCTTATTAGTATGACAGCTTGCAAGAAAGAAGTAAAAAAGGAAACCACTACCCCAACTGAGGAAGTTAAAAAACAAGCCCCTTTCTCGCTTCAAAACGCAAAAAATGAAATTAAGTGGGTTGCTTATAAGACCACTGACAAAGTACCTGTAAAAGGACAATTTAAAAAAGTAAATATCACTGCTGGTGGAGAGGGAAACACTGCTAAGGAAGCTATCAATAATGCTGCCTTTGCCATTCCTGTTTCAAGTATTTTTACCGCAGATTCTGGAAGAGATTTCAAAATTAAGAAGTTCTTTTTCGGTGTCATGGATAATACGAACTTACTTTCAGGTAAGCTTGTTATTGAAACCGATTCTACAGGATACAGTGATATTACCATGAATGGAGTTACTAAAAAACTTCCTTTTACTTATACGTTAAACGACAAAAATTTCCAATTAAAAGGAACGATGAAGTTAGCAGCGTGGAAAGCAGAATCAGCACTCGATTCTTTAAACAAAGTGTGTCACGATTTGCACAAAGGTGCAGACGGAGTTTCAAAAACATGGGATGAAGTTGCCATTGAAATTAATACACAATTTTAATCGCTACACAAATACAAAATCATAGCCTGAGTACTAGTACTCAGGCTTTGTTGCTTTTAGGGTAAAAATCAATGGATAGAGTCGGTCTTTGGTTACGTAAGTCCCCTCACCAGTAGCTATCAAGTCGGGAAACACATTATACGGTGATTCGTCGTGTTCCTCCAAATACTCTATGTGCAGTCCTTGCTTAGTTAAGGCCGTAACCACTGCTCCTAAACCGTGATTCCAACCGTATTCTTTACTTACAATCGCATCAGATTCATCAGCATAGGTACCGCTGTACTCTTCGTAAATAACTTCTGATTGATTGTAGCCATACACCATACTCGCCGGTTGTTTTTGATAATCAAACATCCAAACTATCGGGTGAAACTCCGCCATGTAAAATACACCACCGCACTTTAATTTGGCGGCTATGACTGCTGCCCAACGATCTAAATCAGGCAACCAACCGATGGTTCCATAACTCGTGAACACGATATCAAATGTTTCTGATACCTCCTTGGGTACATCATAAACATTACAGCATACAAATGCTGCATCTAAATTCAATTCTGCATTCAGCGTTTGCGCTAAGGCAATTCCCTCATCTGATAAATCAATACCCGTACACTTCGCTCCTCTTCTACTCCAACTCAATGTATCTTGTCCGAAATGACATTGCAAATGCAGTAAGGATTTTCCTGTTACATCTCCAAGAGCTTCCACTTCGTAGTGCTGTAGTGAGCAAGCTCCTGCTTTAAAGGCTTCCATAGCATACATATCACTCCCTGCATGTACAGCTACTTTTTTATTCCAGGTTTCTTTATTGACCTTAAAATAGTGTTCATTAGTTTCCATATCACGATTTTCTTTTGAACAAGATACTACATTTATACCAAAGTAAACCACCTCTGGGCTCTCCGTTAGTGAACCGCTCCCATCGCCTTTTTTACGAACCTAAAACTGACAATGACCAATACTCCAATACTCATGGCCAGTACACCAAAACAAGCATATACGCTCACGTAGGAATACAACTGTTGCAAATTCTCAGCACTTGCTAAGGTCTCTGAAACTGACATTCCTGTTATGAGCTCAGTTAGTGACCCCAAAACACCTTTTGAAAACACCCCCAAATCACCGGTTGCTACCGTTGTAAGCTCAGCTATTTTCCCCGCGAAATAATGTCCAAAAAAATTAGCTGAGAACCATACTCCCATAATAAAAGCGGTGTATTTCACAGGAGACAACTCTGTAATTTTAGACAAGCCAATAGGTGATAAAAACAACTCCCCCATGGTCAACACCAAATACCCAATAAGTAAATAGCTCATCGGAGTTTGTGCCCATTCATTAACCGCTCTGGCAGACATCCCAAAAATGACAAATCCCAAGCCTAGGAAAAACAACCCCAAACCAAATTTCACCACAGAATTCGGATTCATTTTCAACCTGTGCAGATAGGTCCACAGCACAGAAAAAGGAATTGCTAATAGTATGATAAAGCCCGAATTAATACTGTTGGTCTGCGCCGCATTCATAGCTATCAAGTTCACATTTCTATCAGCAAACAAGGTCAACGAACTGCCTGCCTGCTCAAAAATGGCCGAAAACAGTGTATACAAAACCGTAAAATAAACCGCTACTAAGAGTTTTTTTCGAGCGGGCTTGTCTATTTTTTGCAATACCGACATTATAAAGACCAATAAACACGCAGACACCAACCAAACTAAATAGTGCTCAAACTCATAAAAGTATACGATTGCTGCAAAAATAGGCACTGATAAAAACGCTGTAATTACTACCCAGTTACCATTGGCTATGCCCAGAAATTTCTCGTTATAACGTGAAACATTCGGAACTTTCCCTCTATCGTCAAACACGTTGCGTACCAAACCGCCTCGAAATACGATCAAGCCTATGAGCATCCCAATTCCTGCTAACACAAAGCCCACATGCCATCCGTAGTGTTCAGCCAACCAAGCACAGAGTAGTGGCGCGACAGCACCTCCGATATTAATTCCCATATAAAAAATGGTAAAGCCAGAATCACGACGAGAATCCCCTGATTCGTATAAAGATCCGACCAAAGAAGATATATTTGGCTTAAAAAAACCATTTCCAACGATGATTAAGGCTAAAGAGCCATAAAAGAACACATCGTATTCAAAAGTTAAGAAAAAGTGTCCTAATGCCATTAAAACACCTCCTAGTATGATTGCTTTTCTAAATCCCAAGATTCGATCAGCAAGTACCCCGCCAATCATAGGAGTAACGTAAACCAAAGACATGTATGCCGCATAAACCCCAAAGGCCATACGGTCGCTGTACAGCAAGTGCTTGGTCATGTAAAGTACCAGTAAGGCACGCATTCCATAAAAAGAAAAGCGCTCCCACAATTCTGCAAAAAATAAGTACAATAATCCTTGAGGATGTCCCATAACATCCGTTGTCGATGTGAAATTCTTCATAAAAAATTAGTTTTCACGAAAGTATCTTTCACCTCATCTAAGCAAAAATGTTGTAGCTAATTGTGAGTAAAAATAAGTCTCTGTATTTATTTGTAACCCTATTAATCATACAGTTAACCCTAAAAACAAATTAAGACCTCTCCTCAGAGAATTCCAATTTCAATGCCTTGTCAATAAAAATATTTTCTGGTAAAATTCGCAGTCTATATTTACTTTCTCCTATAAAAGTAATAAGGTCCTTTCTTTCCAATTTATCTTCCCCCGACAGCTGTAATATTGCATTGATATTATCAATAATTCGCGTAACATAGGTTTGACTGTTGATCTCGCCTCCATATCGGACTTCGATACATTGTTCTTCTGGAGCCGACTTCAACCTCCTAATACCGAAAAGCAACAGGTTTTTGTACTGGGTAGTTTTGGCTCCAAAATCTACCTTTCTTCCTACAATTCCTTTGGAAGGGATAGTCAATTCGATTAAAGACCAATCGAGAAAACGAATTTTCATTTCATCGGGCTTAGGCGTATTGGCCAACTGAATAACCCAACTGGTCGCCAAGACTAAAAACACCGCTACTAAAGAGGTTTTGGTCACTATTCGAATTAGGTGATTCACAAAATCATTGTGCATCCAAACAAACACATCGGACCACTGTGAAACAAACAGAAGAACGACCACCAGCACGGAAATACCTGCCACCAACTTCAAATCGCGATGCATAAAGGTGTTAAAAAAAGAAACGCCCATTAAATAACACAAAAAACTGGTTAACAGAAAATCGGGAATGGCCATGAGTTTGACTCCCGCATAGACCGTATTGCCTAAGAAAATGGAAAGTATTCCTGTCAACGAAGCTACAGCGACAATAATCAAACTTATAATTCGGACATTCTTTTCATTTCGATAAATAAACTGTGGGGCATCATATACGTAGTACAGTGCGAGCAACCAAAATAGATTATTAAGTGTCGAGAGCAGGTTTACACCAAATTGATAGCCTAAGCCACGCTCAAATCCGAAAGTATAGGCGGTAAATGCCCAAAGTCCGGAAAGTACCCAAACGAGCATACCACAACTGAAAAAAAGTAAGCCTCTATCAACGCGTTTAAACGAGTTCCCTTCTTCGAGTACAACTCGAAAGCGCTTTCTAATATTGTAGTAAATTGCCAAAAGCAACACTGCCCCAATCAATGAAATAAAAATATGAGATAAATTATGGAACTGTGTTACTTCTGACATAAAAACCTTGGATTTACAATTTTTTCGGTTTAAAAATAAGGATAATCCCTAGGTTATTCTCTGCAAATCCAATTTAATACGGTTTTTTAATTTTGTAGAATACGTTTTACCAAGTCATCCTTGGCTTGCTGATCATCGCCATACAACCATTGCAACACATTGTTTTCCCACATGTCATCGCGTTGGGTTTCGGTAATAATTTCGCGATCGATCGCTAAGTCCAGAATTTTCCCAGGATAAGAAGATTGCTTATCGCTTTCCATCTCACCGAGCGGATAAGGGTCATCTAATCCAATAAGCACTTGTTGGGCTCCTTGATTCTTTATCAATAAATCAAGCGACCCCGTATCGTGAACCAGGGTATCAAAAAAGATATTTTTATGCCCTACGGCTTTACGCGGATGTTGTTTCCCTTCAAACAAATCGGGTCTTCCATCAAAGCCCTGTATACGCCTTCCTAAATTCATCTGTGCCAACTGTCCACCGTGAGCAAAACAGATACGCATGTTAGGATATTTATCATAATAGCCGTTTAAACTCAAAAAATGATAGGCATCGGCACATTGGGCCAGCATCCAAATAAGGTGAAAACGCCAACTAGTATTTTCTAATTTGATAAATTTTTCTCCGTCATAGGGATGTATTTCTACCGCTAAATTATACTTGTTCGCCAGTTCAAAAATAGGTTCATTTTCTTCGTCAAAAATACACCTCCAAGTTCCTATAGTATCCATGTAGTGGGTAGGCAAACACAACAAGCGCATTCCCAACTGCTCTACACAGCGCTCAATTTCCCAGCAGGCGCCTCTCACAAAACCGGGATGCACAACAAAGCCACAGGTAAACTTATCGGGGTGGTCCTGTTGTACTTTTGCATTGAAGTCATTTTGAAATCGCAAGGCCTGTTTCATTTCTTCCAAACGCAAACCATTCCCGTACAACTGCGACAAATTTAATACCACTGCGTGATCGATTTTAAAATGCTCCATCCACGCGAGCTTTTCATTTAAAAAGAAGCTCGAATCCGTCACAGGACGCTTCCAGTTCTTTTGCAGCATAAACTTTTTGTCCTTATCTACCCAGAAAATCCCTTTGTCTTTCATAAAGCTCGGGATTTCTTCTGGATAAGGCAGTAAATGCGAATGTCCATTAATTCGAAGTTTCCTTTTTTCCATAAGAGTTATCAATAACTATTTCTGATTAATTTGTTTATTCATTCTTGACACAAAACATGGTCGCTTGCATGGTCGCAATCAACGTATCGTCATTCCCTATGAGTTTAGCTTCACAAAAAACGAGCGTTTTTCCAGCTTTTACCACGGTTCCTATCGCCTTTAGCTCGCTAGCTACCGCGGGGCGCAATAAATTAGTTTTAAACTCCACCGAAAGTACGTCGGCATCCGCTGGCATAACGGTCAATGCAGCATATCCACAGGCTACATCCATCAAACTAGTTAGGACCCCAGCGTGGACAAAACCGTTTTGTTGTGTTAACTCAGGTCGCTTTTGACAGGTTATTACTACCTGTCCCTCCGTTACTAAAGCCAATTTTGCGCCGAGCGTGGTCATAAACTGTTGTTGCTCAAAGCTACTTTTTACGCGCTCTTCCATACCTAACCTAGGCTTTGTTCGGTGCTTCCATCACGGTACCACAATTATCACAAGTACACTTTTGCTTATCCGAATAATACCTATCAAAAATGATCGGCATATCCGTTTCTATATTATCCAAAGCAAACTCCTCTCGGTACAATTGATGCCCGCAATTTTCACAATACCACTCCAGGGCATCCATCATTCCCTCGGCACGTGGATACTCAATTACCAAACCTACGGTATCCGCTTTCCTCTGTGGTGAATGTGGTACTTTTCCTGGCAAGAGATAAATATCCCCTTCCTTGATTTCTACATCGATCATTTTTCCGGAATCATCAATGATTTTCAATACCATATCTCCCTCTACTTGATAAAAGAACTCAGGAGTTTCATTATAGTGGTAATCCTTACGGTTATTTGGGCCTCCCACTACCATTACGATATACTCTCCATCTTTCCATACCTGCTTATTTCCTACGGGTGGTTTGAGTAAATGACGATGTTCATCAATCCACTTCTTAAAATTCAAAGGTTGTACTAACTTGCTCATATTTTTGTGTGTTATGGGTTGCTGTTTACTTATAAACTCTTGGTACGTCCACCGTCTACCGGTACGTTGATACCATTGATAAAACTCGCTTTTTCACTTGCTAAAAACACAACGGCATTGGCTACCTCTTCAGGAGCGGCAAACCTTTTCGCTGGCGACGCGTTTTTCATTATCTCTGCAACCTCTTCAAGTGACTTTCCTGTTTTGGCTGCTTTGTTTTTAATAATTTCAGTCAAGCGCTCTGTAGCTGTGGCCCCAGGCAATACATTATTTACCGTAATTTTATGTGCTCCTAACTCATTTGCTAGTGTTTTTGACCAATTCGCTACGGCTCCTCGAATCGTATTGGAAACTCCCAATCCGTCGAGTGGTTGCTTTACTGAAGTCGATATGATATTAATAATTCTACCATAGCCCTCCTCTTTCATAAACGGAACTACAGCTTGTGCTAACACGTGATTGCATTTTAGGTGTTGGGTAAACGCTTTTTCAAATGCAGCTATTTCCGCTGTAAACACAGGTCCTCCCGCAGGTCCTCCTGTATTATTTACCAAAATGTGATATGTTAAAGGACTCGCTTCCAATTGCTCTTTTAACTGTGCTGGATTTGAAAAATCCGCAACTATATAGCTGTGCTTTTGACCTTCATTAGGTAACTCCTCAAGTACTGCTTTTAATTTTTCTTCATTTCTAGCCACCAAAGTCACAGCAGCTCCTTCTGATGCGAGTAGCATCGCAGTTGCTTTACCTATTCCTTGCGTACTACCACATACCAAGGCATTTTTATTTATCAATCCTAAATTCATGATCTCTGTTTATTTTTTTAATTCACTATTCATCGTATTGTATGCATACATTTTTTGGTTCCGTAAAAAAACGAAGCGCTTCCAAACCTCCTTCACGTCCCACACCACTAGCTTTCATTCCGCCAAAAGGGGTACGCAAGTCCCGAAGTAACCAAGTGTTTACCCAAATTATTCCGGCTTGTAAGTACTGACTCATGCGCATAGTTCTTGAAAGATTACTCGTCCACAAAGTCGCTGACAAGCCATAGGGTACATCGTTTGCCATTTCCAACACTTCCTCTTCAGAGGTGAATGGCATCAAAGTAACTACCGGTCCAAAAATTTCTTCTTGATTCAAGGTACATTTGTTAGATGTAACCTCAATTACAGTAGGCTCCATGTAATAGCCTCCTTCTTTTCCTTTAACGACTACTTTATTTCCTCCGGTTAACAGCTTCATCCCTGACTCTTGCCCAGCTAAAGCTACATAAGAGAGTACCTTGTTACGGTGTTCCTCACTTACCAAGGCCCCCAAGTTTGAAGTATCGCTAAAAGGATCTCCTACTTTGAGTTCTTTTACTTTCGCGATAAAATCAGTTTTGAAACGTTCGTAAATACTCGCTTCCACAAAAATTCGACTACCACATAAACAAATTTGTCCCTGATTCGCAAAGGAAGACCTCAGTGTTGTTGCTAACATTTTGTCGTAATCCGCATCAGCAAAAATGATATTCGGGTTTTTGCCCCCCAACTCCAACGACAATTTTTTAAACATCGGTGCCGCCGTTCTGGCAATATGAGCACCAGTGGCAGTTCCTCCTGTAAAGGAAATAGCCTTAATATTGGGGTGACTAATGATCGCCTGTCCTGCGGTGCTTCCGAGTCCGTGAACGATATTTAATACTCCTTTAGGCAATCCTGCTTCATTACAAATTTCTCCTAATAAATAAGCAGTCATCGGGGTTACTTCACTAGGCTTAGCAACTACGCAATTTCCAGCCGCCAAAGCCGGAGCAATCTTCCATGTAAACAAGTATAACGGTAAGTTCCAAGGTGAAATACAGCCCACTACCCCTATTGGTTTTCTCAAGGTAAAATTAACGGCATTTCGTCCTACCGTTTCGTGTGACTCTGATGAAAACTGTGTGGCTGCATTCGCAAAAAATTGAAAATTAGCCGCAGCCCTAGGAATGTCAATTTGTTTTGCCAAGGTCAAAGGCTTCCCGTTATCTTTTGCTTCGGCAGTTGCCAACGCGTCTAATCGCTCTTGAATTCCTCGCGAAATTTCCGATAAAATACGACTCCTCTCTTCTAAAGCGCTTCTAGACCAGCCAGGAAAAGCACGCTCTGCAGCCTTGTACGCTGCTTCGACATCGGCTTGGTTTGAGTTCGGTATTTGCCCGTACACTACTCCCTCTGATGGATTGTAGTTATCCAGCCATTGCGCTGATATT
Organism: Tenacibaculum litopenaei; assembly: GCF_964514025.1. Lineage (NCBI taxonomy): Bacteria > Pseudomonadati > Bacteroidota > Flavobacteriia > Flavobacteriales > Flavobacteriaceae > Tenacibaculum > Tenacibaculum litopenaei. The sequence goes on along the minus strand of NZ_CAZEQT010000003.1, from coordinate 445,578 downwards.
GGATCTGTAAATTCACCAGCTATGTAATTTTGTATTCTCATTTCCCAGCTTTTTACACTATTTTAATTCATTTTATACTTTTCTAACCACCCCATTGGAATCTCACTTGCGGCGAATTCTATATGAACCACAGCTCTCTCCTCTGATGAAACGGATTTATTCGAGGCGTGAAGGAGCAAAGGTTTCATCAACATGATACCTCCCTTCGGCACCGTACAGCAAACTTCACTCGACCAATCCACTGTGGTGGATGCCTCGTTCAAACGCAGTATTCCGTGCTGATGTGAACCCGGAATTACGCGTAAAGCTCCGTTATTTTCATCGGTATCATCCAAGTGAATTCTGCACGTAATCAATTCTTCCAAAATTTCTTTGGGAGGTACAACTCCCAATTGTCCCTGTTTGGAAGTCCATTGCGCAAAACCATCGGCTTCTATTTTCTGTTCCACACCAATACTTACATCTTGGTGATACGACACAAACCAGTTCGCTTGTTTAGGTTTGTTAAAATAAATACTCTTTGCAGCAAATCGGTCTTTCATCAGGGGTTGTAACAACTCGTTAAATACATTGTGCTGGCACAGTCGCACCCATACATCAGGACACTTTTTAAAGAGTTGTCGCACGGCATGTACATCGGAATTCACACCCAAAACTTGCTTTAACTCTATAACTTCAGACAAGGTAAACACCTCAGGAATTATTAAAAACCCCTGTTTTTCGAACTGTCTTATTTGATCCTTTGTCAACTGCATGATTACTGTTTTTTATAAGCCACGACCTTAATTTCTATCAATAAATGTGGATGTGGTAATTGATGCACTGCTACCGTCGTTCTCGTCGGTCCATTATAGTCAAAGAATTTAGCATACTCTTCGTTATAACCTCCAAAATCGTTCATATTAACCAAAAACGAAGTCACGTCTACCACATCACTTAAATCAGCTCCTACTTCCTGAAGAATGTCTCGAATATTCTCGATAACCGCGCGGGTTTGTTTTCTGATATCTAAGTTAGTGGTACCAAACTCATCCACTTCCACACCTTCAAAGCTATTATCTGGTCTTCTCGAACTAGTACCAGAAACATAAATAAAATCTCCTACCTGTTTTACATGAGGAAACTTCCCTCTAGGCGTTGCCTTTCCTTTGATTACTTTACTATCCATAAATTATTTTGTTAGATTTTCAGCTAACGACAATAACGTGATTGTTGTTTTTAAGTTTCTTGTCGTCGCCTGCACTTTTAACTTCTTTTCAAAAAAATTATTCGTCAATTTAGTCTTACCATACCCTCCCACAGCATTTACATATACGCAATGCGCAGTCAATTCGAAACCGTCTTCTTTGGCATCCACATCAATAGTTTTCACCTCACTTTCACTGTTTAGAAAGGTAAAATACTGTTGTTTTTCGGGCATCTCAGCATACGGGTTTGCAAAAATTACCTCTTTCCAAGCTTGTACACTCCATACCTGCACCGGAACATCTATTTCAAAATTGTCACGGAGCACCTTCTCGATCACCTCCTGGATTTCAGAGGTCGTTTTCTCTGATTGTAAAACGATGTTTCCGCTCTGTATATAGGTTTGTACATTCTGCAACCCCCTATTCAAGAGTTCGGACTGAAAGGGCTTCATAGGAAGCTTGTTCTTTCCGGAAACATTGACCCCTCGAAGAATAATTATATGCGTATTCATTACTTGAGTCCTGCTATTTTATCTTCGTCCATCACCTCCTGTGTTTCCTCCTGAACTTTCTTAAAAATGGCCGCAAGGTCTAAGTCTTCGTCAGGTAAATTTGTAGCTACGGTACCATCAGCAATCATGTTTAACAGGGCTTTATCTTGAGCGCGTCCTTTTATCATTGCTTCATGATATCCGATATCCTCATTAAAGGTCACCATAGAATACTTAGAAAAGTAGGCTTCTGGATATTCTTTTTCTAATAGCATTTCCAATCTTCTCTTTTCTTTAAAGAGTGGATTGGCTACGTGATCTCTCATTTCGTAGTAATTCTCAACTGCCAAATCACCAATGGCATCTGCATCCTTTTTACGGCGTTTTTGATAGGTTTTAAATACGAGTTCCCAATCGCCCTCACAGGTATCCAATACCTCATCTAACACCAAGACATCTTCAAAAGAAGCATTCATCCCTTGTCCGTAGAACGGCACAATTGCATGAGCGGCATCACCAATCAGCAGCGTATTCCCTTTGTAATACCAAGGTGCGCACTTCACGGTTCCCAAGGCACCCGTCGGATTATTTTCAAACTCTTCAAGGATGTTTGGAATCAAGGCCAAAGCATCGGGAAACTCTTCCTTAAAAAACGCTGTAATTGCCGCTTCAGAATCGAGTCCTTTAAAATGATATGCTCCTTCTTCATGCCCCAAAAATAGTGTTACAGTAAAACTTCCATCCATATTAGGAAGTGCGATTAGCATATAGGCACCTCTAGGCCAAATATGCAAATGGTCTTTACTGATTTGATGGTTCCCAAGGGCATCTGCCGGAATTTCAAGTTCTTTATAGCCGTGTGTCAAATACTCTTGGCTGTAACTGAACAAAAATTTCTTTTCCAAATAATAACTCTTACGTAAAACTGAACCAGCACCATCCGCTCCGAAAATCACGGCTCCTTCCACTTCAAAACTGTCGTCATTTTCATAGGAGCTAAAATATGCTCGTTTGGCCTCAATATCGACACGTGTACACTTCACATTAAAATGTAAGTTTACATTTGGAGCTGCCTCAGCTTCGTCTAACAAGATAGCATTGAGATCTCCTCGAGAAATCGAATTAATGTACTCTCCGGATCTCCCTGAATAATTTGACGCGAAGGTATTTCCTTGTTTATCATGTACAAGTCTACCGTACATCGGTATACAAATTTCACGTGCTTTGGTTGCCACTCCTGCCATTTCCAAGGCCTTAAACCCTCTGTCTGACAAGGCCAAGTTGATAGAACGTCCTGCAGAAATATCCACTTTCCTTAAGTCAGGTCGGCTTTCATAGACGTCTACTTTATAGCCTCTTTGAGCCAATCGCAGTGCTAGCAAACTTCCACACAGTCCTGCACCGATAATAACTACTTCTTTTTTATGTACTTGAGCACTCTTCATATTCTTTAGTATTTCTAGATCTTAGAGTAATTTTCTTAAAATTTCAACCATATGGTACACATCTTGAAAACTGTTGTACAACGGTACCGGAGCACAGCGAATTACATCGGGCTCTCTCCAATCGGTTATCACGTGATGTTCCATTAAGGCATTGTGCAAACTCTTATCTGCATCTTTTACTTGTATTGACAATTGACATCCTCTTTGTCGGGGATCACTCGGTGTAATAATCTTTATTCTGTCGGTATCTATTTGGTTAATCAAATACTCAAAATACCCTGTAAGTTTCTCTGATTTTTCTCGCAATGCAGCCATTCCTACTTGATCAAAAACTTCCAATGAAGCTCTAATAGCCGCCATGGACAAAATAGGAGGATTACTCAGTTGCCAACCTTCTGCTCCAGGCATAACATCAAAAGGTTGTCGCATATTAAATCGAGTAGCTTTGTTGTGATTCCACCACCCTGAAAAGCGCGGTAAGTCACGGTTGTGAGCATGTCGTTCATGCACAAACAACCCCGCTAAACTTCCTGGGCCTGAGTTCAAATACTTATAAGTACACCAAGCAGCAAAATCGACTCCACTCTCATGCAACTCGGGACTGATATTCCCAGCTCCATGCGCCAAATCTATTCCTACCATACAACCGTGTTGGTGTCCTATATCTGCAATTGCTTTTAGGTTCAAATACTGTCCGGTATAGTAGTTTACTCCGCCGATCAACAACAACGCAATTTCATCGCCTTGTTCTTGCATAATACTTTCTAAGTCTTCTATTCTCAGTAATTCTTCTCCTGCTCGCGGGCGCCATTCCACCAATCCTTCTTCAGGATCAAAACCGTGGAATCTTAACTGTGATTCCACCGCATACCTATCGGAAGGGAACGCATCACTCTCTATGACTATTTTAAACTTCTTCTTTGTCGGTTGATAAAACGACACCATCAACAGGTGTAAATTGGTTGTCAATGTATTCATTACCACTACCTCTAAAGGCTTTGCTCCGACGATAGCTGCCATCTTTTCGGTTAAAAATTCGTGGTAAGGTAACCAAGGGGTATCGCCCTCAAAGTGGCCCTCTACTCCGTAGTTTGCCCAATCATTGAGTTCTTGTTGGATGTATTTTTCTGTCAACTTAGGTTGTAATCCCAGAGAATTCCCCGTAAAATACAACCACTCTTTTCCTTCCTTAGTTTTTGGAATATGAAACGCTTCACGCAGAGGTGCCAGCGCGTCTTCTTTATCTTGCTGAATCGCGTACGCTAATGATGATGAATACATAAAAGCTCCTTTTATTTTTACGGCATTACTCGTTGCCGTTTTTTGGTTATTTCATTTCGTTCCGTTTCACTATTCAAAACGGTGTTTTATAAAGTTAAACATTTTTATGTATATTAGCAATAACAAGCTTAAAAAGAACACTTCTTTATGTCCCTTTTAGACGATAAAAAAATAAATCAGTCCATCATCAAAGCCTTTACACTATTAGAGGCCTTCACCACCGACCACCCTGTTTGGGGAGTTCGAGAGCTCGCCGTAAAAACGGGTTATAACAAAAGCACAGTGTACCGATTACTGTACACCTTGAGTTCTATGAATTTGGTGCAGCAAAATCAAAACGACAAATACAGCTTGGGAAGCAAATTGTTCGAACTAGGCAATCGCGTTTCGATATACAAAACGCTGAAAAACCTAACCAACAACGCCATCAAAATGGTTGCTTTAGAAATTCAGGAAACCGTATTACTAAGCATACTTAAAGAAGACCAACTCTTTCACATTAACAAAGCTGACAGTATGCATGGCTTAAAAATCAATACGAGTATCGGCTCTTATCAACCTCTGCATGCTACAGCGTCAGGAAAACTGCTATTGGCCTACAGCTCTGTAGCAGAACAGCAGCATTTTTTAAATCAAGCTACGCTCGAACCCTACACCAAGCATACGATTACTACCGCTGCTGGTTTAACGAAGCAATTTTCAGAAATTCAAGAAAAAGGATTCGCTTTGGACATCGAAGAATTTGAACCAGGACTGGTATGTATAGCCATTCCGGTTAAAAATAAAGAACATAAAACCATTGCTGCTCTGGGTGCCTCCGGCCCTCTCAGTCGTTTCAAAATGGAAAATGTTTCGAATTACCTCAACATACTCAAAAAAGGAGTTTCAAATATTGAGCGTAATTTATTGCATTTTGAACAACTTTAGCACACAGCTACACACATACTCCCCTTACCCACTCTCACAACTGATTTACAAACACTTAACACACAGCGCCTAATAAAGTAACCTTGACTTTTTAATTTTAAGTAGCTAGTTATAACAACTAAGCTTGCTACGTACTACTAAACATAACTTAAAACTTAAAAAATCATGGACCAAAAAACGGAACAGAATGTACTCAGTACTTTGTACACCCGATTATTCGAAGCAATTACAGTAACGCCAGAGAGCGGTGCTCAGGCACCATTTAATCCGCAAACAACTTTTATCCAACTTGCCAAGAATATGGCCATTAACCCATCGGATTTTGAAAATGCGGCATCACCTGCAAATCCAACGGGTAACCTAAATTCAGCGGAGACCTTCTCTTTATTTGTTGATCCTATACCTGCCATTGCCGCTGATTTTCAAGCGACAGCAAATCAAGTATCGGAAGTTTACAAAACCATTGTCAACGGTGCGAATACACATTCGGTTGTGGATCCTGCTCAGAAAAAAATCTACGAGGAAGCTTACAACTACTTAAATGTAGAAACCACTATCAAAGATTTTACGGGTAAAGAAACGACTCAAACCAACAAGTCACCGATTTACCAAACCTATTTACAAAACCAACAAGCGTACATTGCCGCTGTTAGCGGATACAGAACAGCCTACCTGGGTTACAACATGGACGACGTTCACGACCAGCGTGAATGGCAAGCTAGACAACCTTTATTAATGAATGCTGTTACCGCTTCGTACGACACCTGGAGAGCTCAAGGTGCTGACCAAGTAGAACAAGCATTGGCAGCCTTAGCTTCGAGTATCAACTCATCGGTACAAAATGCCATAGCAGCAGCGAGAGAAGCCGTTTCTGCTCAACATCAAATGGCCTCAAACTTACCAGGTGGACAAAACTGGTTATTGAGCTATGCGATGCCTTCAAATTGGATGCAAAAAGAGGCAGCGATTAACTTTTCTGAACTTAGTTTAACGAGCAAATACTTAGACAAAGAAACGAACAGTACATTCAATGAATGGAAAGGTGGTGCATCATGGAACCTCGGCCTTTGGAGTATTGGAGGTGGTACCAGCGGACATACCGAAGAGACAAACTACCACATGCAGGCTCAAAACTTTAGTCTTTCTGCCAAAATAGGCGTTGTCAGAGTATTTAGACCTTGGATGCATGAATTCCTATTCAGAATGGATAATTGGTTTATTGATGGACGTCCTAAACACGGAATCTCGAATGGTAAACTAGCAGGGAACCAAGACAATCTTCTACCGCTAATTCCGACATCATTTATCGTTGCTAGAGACATCGAAATTTCGGGTGATTTCAGTACTGAAGATAAATCGCACATTGAAAAATCTATTTCCGGAACTACCTCTGTAGGTTGGGGCCCCTTTAAACTTTCTGGATCCTACACCCACAGTAGCTCAAAAGACACATTTCATTCTACCTTCGACGGTAGTACCATAAAAGTACCGGGTATCCAAATCATAGCCTTTGCCAGCGAAATCACACCTCCATCTGCGCCATTAAGCGCTCCTGAGGTGACGGAAAACGCTACAAAAAAGGCAGGACTCGCTACCAATTAATTCTAAATAACGGGGTTTTTCAAAACGGGAAACCCCATATTTTATTATGAGCTTACTTTTAGACTTCGAAAAAATAGTTGCACATGCCCTTGAAGAAAACCACCCCAAGGCCCGTAGTCAAGCAACCGTTGAAAAACCTGTTTTTCAACTTAATGAATTTCCTTTTCCAATAGCCTTAGACGCATACAATAATGCCTACAGCCCTGCTAACCCCGAAGGGAATTACCTGCACGCCTTTCGCTTTCGCGATTTGGTGAACGCAATTCCCGATTTGACAAAATTCTTCACTACAAGTGCGAATACCGTGGAGCAATCTTATCAAAATCTCATTCAAGGCGCCAGTATTGTAGAAGATTCTAAATTTGTATCGCAGGCTTTTTACGAGGCACAACAGAAATTCTCAGTGTCCAAAATGTCAGGACTTTCTCAAAGCCCTACCTCCTGGCAATTGGCCAATGCCATACCATACAATTGGACAGACCTACTTACCGCCCCAAAAAGTTTACCTAAGATATACCTCGATTTACAAAAACTGCCAACACTTTTTGACGATCAATATCAAACCTTACTCCCTTCCAAAAACGCTGTTAAACTTCAGTCCAGAACTCCCGGTCAACAAGATGGCAAGCACATTTCATTAAGTACCGACAGTAGCCTCGAAACTATTTCATTCCGTTACCTCATGGTACAGGTTGAGCGATCATGGCTCAATACTGAACTATTTACTATGAATGATTGGTACCTATCCGGGCAACCTATTGGCTATTACAGTTCAGGTTCAACGACCAACAATGACGGCGTTTTTCCGCTGATGATTACTGGTGTCTTACTAGGAACTCAAATAGAAATTACTGGAAGTTTAAAAGCGAATGACACGAATTTCATTCACTCACAATTACAGGCCAACAAAGAAGTTAGTGTGGCTCAATTCCCTGTAGAAAATTTAATGATTAACGGTGATAAACAACAACTCAATGCCAATGCTGTTTACCTAATGGGATACGTGAGCCAATTGATCCCTTTAGCTCCGCGTATGCAAAGCTCTTAAAAAAAGCGTGCTGTATACGTATACAACACGCTCTATAACTGTTAGTACAGCACTCTAAATTTCGTGGTTCCTTCAATTTTCTTGAGGGCCGCAATCACTTCTTGGTTGTATACTTTATCAACATCTGTAATTACGTAACCTACTTTGTCATCTGTAGATAAGTATTGCCCTGTAATATTTAACTCAAACTCTGCTAAGACCTTATTGATTTGAGCCATAACACCTGGTACATTTTGATGTATATGTAAAAAACGGTGTGCATTTCGGTGTTTTGGTAATCGAATATTCGGGAAGTTCACTGCGTCAACAGTATTTCCTGAATTGATGTAATCCATAATTTTACCGGGCACAAAATCAGCAATATCTCGTTGAGCTTCTTCTGTACTTCCTCCAACGTGCGGGGTAAGAATTACGTTATCCAATCCTTTTAACTCCGTGATAAAGTCACCGTTCTTTCTAGGCTCTTCCGGATAAACATCAACAGCTGCTCCCGCTATTTTACCAGACTTTAATCCGGCTACCAAGGCTTGTATATCTACCACAAATCCTCGTGAAAGATTTACCAGATAAGCACCGTCTTTCATTTGTTTAATTTCTTCTTCTCCGATAAAATTCTTGTTGGCAGCATTATCATCAATGTGTAAAGTAATGACATCTGAAATTCCAAGTAGTTCCTTTAGTGTGGTTACTTTGGTAGCATTTCCGAGTGCCAACTTATCTTCTACATCGTAGTAATAGACATCCATTCCCAATGCTTCTGCCAATACTGACAACTGCTTTCCAATATTTCCATATCCGACAATTCCCAGTTTTTTTCCACGGACTTCGCGAGATCCTTGAGCTGTTTTATTCCATTGACCATTGTGCAATTCACTACTTCGTTGAAATACGCTTCGCATCAACATAATAATTTCACCGATAGCCAATTCTACAACGGATCTCGTATTGCTATATGGCGCATTAAATACGGTTACACCATGCACCTTACAAGTATCCAAATCAATTTGTTTGGTTCCGATACAAAAGGCTGCCACTACCATGAGCTTGTCTGCCGCCTCGACTACTTTCTTCGTCACCTGAGTTTTCGATCGAATTCCGAGGACATGTACATCTTTTAACTTCTCAATAAGTTCCTCTTCCGACAAACTTCTACTTACAGTTTCGACTGTAAAACCGTCTTCAGACAATTTTTTTTCAGCATCTGGGTGGATGTTCTCTAAAAGTAGTATTTTAATTCTGTGCTTTGGGTATGATATATTTCTCGGCAAATCGTTTACGTATAAAAATTCATCTAAATTCGGAGTGATATAATCCGCGTTTTCTACTGTTTTTGCGCGTGACACATTTTCTGTATACGCAAAAAACTTATCCGCTACTCCTGCTTCTCTGGTCACGTAATCACTGTAACCATCTCCTATTACTTGGATTTCTCCCTCCAAGTCCAACGCCTTTAAACAGGCAATTTTTCCATTGTGAGAGGCCAAAACATTTTGATCGTCAAACCCGACAATAACATCATTTTCATCAAAGACAAACGTATTGGCAAATACGCGTTCTGAAGGGATGTTATAATCAGCAACTATAGGATCAATAAATTCCTTGAAACCGGCCGATATCACATAAATGTCCTCTGAAAAGTTCTCAAAAAACTCCTTGTTACGTTCTATAGAACGGGAGACTTTTTGTCTTAGTTCTTTTATCAAAACATCCAAATCAGCTTTGTTAGCTTGTAACATTTTGATTCTTCTCCCTAATGATTCAGGAAAGGATATTTCTCCATCAATTCCCAAATTCGTAATATTAACAATGCCTTCGATAATTTCTTTTTTATCGGGATTGTTTGCCAGCGTAATTTCTGCGAGTACGTCTAGCGCTTCAACTTTAGTAAGCGTACTGTCAAAGTCGAAAATAAAATTTCTTTTTTGTGTACCAACTGTGTTCATTGTATTGTGTTGTTGTATTGTTGGTCGCAAAGTACAAAGCTTCTGCTAAAAAAGTATCACAAAACGATAACATTTTCAAATCCGAAGCCATTTAGTTTAAATTGCAAACATATTTATAAGAAATTTACAAAAACTATTAGTAAAATCAACCAAAATATCGGTAGTGCTTCGACCCAGAAAGAACTATAATAACGATATTGTTGCGGAGTAGCTCGCATTAGTAAAATGGCTGTCAGTCCAAAAAGCGCTAAAAACACACGGTGATACAACGCTGGTGCCATGATGTTAAATTCAAGAATCAGACAAATTGCCAGTAATAAGATTCCTAATTTTTTCGTTTGAGCCACGCCCAACCGTTTGGGAAGGGTGCGCAAACTCAGTTCGTCACGATTCATATCTCTAATGTCAAAGGGTAGTACCCAAACCACCACTAACAAAAATCGCTGCGCTCCTAGCATTAGGACATTCGTATACGAATACTGTTCGCACTGCAATACCGGAAGCATAACGGTTACCCCCACCCAAACGGAAGCGACAATCAACACTTTTACCACTCCTTCACTTCTGAGATTTTTTTTGAAGCCTTTATAAAAAGGGATCGTGTACAACAAAGTCAAAAGGCCAAAAGGCACTAAACACCACAATATACGCGCTGGCAATTGCCCTACGTAATACACCCAACAGCCAAAACACAGCAATGAAAAAACCTGTATATATCGAAGATTCACGGTCAAACTCGCGTGTTTGAATTTTGCTAAACTCGCGTATTTCACAAAGTTATACGCCGTAATCGTTCCGTAAAAAGCGGTATAAGCAACGGGTTCATTATAGGGTAACCCGAGGTATTTCTCTGTAATTCTTACCAAGGCGTACACGGCTAATGCAACGTGTATACTCGCATTGATATAAAAATTAAACAACCATAATAAAAGCTTCATAAGGCAAAGGTAAGACAAGAATCCTTTCCACACACTTAAGTTAATAAATTAACAATTTACGGTAAAAAAGATAGGTTTAAAATCAGCAATTTTGATTATTTTTGAGCCACTTAAAACAAACAGCACAAATGAACACAAATTCATTTCAATTAAGACATATAGGTCCTAATCAAAAAGACCGCGAAACGATGTTGAAAACTGTGGGGGTAACAACATTAGACCAATTAATTTACGAAACAATTCCAGACGATATTCGATTGAACCAAGAGCTCGATTTAGCTCCAGCCATGAGTGAGTACGAATACCTCAATCATATCAACGAGTTAGCTGCGAAGAACAAAGTTTTTAAAAGTTACATTGGACTTGGTTATCACGAAGCGATACTTCCTAGTGTAATTCAACGCAACATCTTGGAAAACCCAGGATGGTATACTGCTTACACACCTTACCAGGCAGAAATCGCTCAAGGTAGACTCGAGGCCTTACTCAACTACCAAACTATGGTTTGCGATCTTACTGGAATGGAATTGGCTAATGCTTCTTTACTCGATGAAGGGACTGCTGCTGCAGAGGCAATGGCATTGCTTTTAGATGTAAGAGAACGTGCTAAGAAAAAGGCAAAAGCCAATAAGTTTTTTGTTTCGGAAGAGATTTTACCACAAACCCTTTCGGTACTTAAAACACGAGCTATTCCAATTGGCGTTGAACTCGTTATTGGAAACCACAAGGATTTTGACTTTGCCGAAGACTTTTACGGAGCAATTTTACAATACCCAGGAAAGCACGGAGAAGTACACGACTACGCTGACTTTGTAAGTAAAGCAAACGAACAGCAAATAAAAGTGGCTGTTGCCGCGGATATTTTATCGTTAGTAGCACTTCAAGCACCAGGAGAATTCGGTGTTGATGTGGTTGTAGGTACTACCCAACGTTTTGGTATTCCATTAGGATACGGAGGTCCTCACGCAGGGTACTTTGCTACCAAAGAGGCATATAAACGAAGCATTCCAGGTCGTATTATCGGGGTTACTAAAGACAGAGATGGTGGAAGAGCTCTTAGAATGGCTTTGCAAACTCGTGAGCAGCACATTAAAAGAGAACGTGCAACCTCTAATATCTGTACAGCTCAGGTATTATTAGCTGTAATGGCAGGAATGTATGCCGTGTACCACGGTAAAGACGGATTAACCTATATCGCTAACCGCGTTCACCAACACGCTGTAACCCTAGCTGCTGCATTAAATAAATTAGGATTTAAACAGCTAAACTCAAATTACTTCGACACCTTACTTATCGAAGTAGAAGCACAGCAATTGCGCACGGTTGCAGAAAGTAAGCACATCAACTTTAACTATATCGATGCGAACCACGTTTCAATTTCATTAAACGAAACGGTAAGCCTCAAAGAATTAAATGCTATCGTAGATTGTTTTGAACAAGCATTTAACGTTCAAGATATCGAAATCACAGAATTAGTGGCCACTACCGCAATAGATAGTCAATTGGCTAGAACCACTGATTTCTTAAACCACGAGGTTTTCAACACGTATCATTCTGAAACAGAAATGATGCGTTATATTAAAAAATTAGAGCGCAAAGATCTCGCATTAAATCATTCAATGATCTCGTTAGGATCATGTACTATGAAATTAAATGCTGCATCAGAGATGTTGCCATTGAGCAACCCACAATGGGGAAATATCCATCCGTTTGCTCCAATTGATCAAGCGGCAGGATATCAAGAAATGCTCAAAAATTTAGAAGAGCAACTGAACGTGGTTACTGGTTTTGCCGGTACTTCACTACAACCCAACTCGGGAGCTCAAGGAGAGTTTGCTGGATTGATGGTTATCAGAGCTTATCATCAAGCTAATGGCGATCACCACAGAAACATCTGTATCATCCCTGCATCTGCTCACGGAACCAACCCTGCCTCTGCTGTTATGGCCGGAATGAAAGTGGTTGTAACCAAAACAGATGACAAAGGAAACATCGATGTTGCCGATCTTCGTCAGAAAGCTGAACAACACAAAGACAACCTCGCTGCCTTAATGGTAACCTACCCATCAACTCACGGTGTTTACGAAAAGGCGATTAGAGAAATTACTCAAATTATTCACGACAACGGAGGACAAGTATATATGGACGGTGCCAATATGAATGCTCAGGTTGGCCTAACGAATCCAGCAACCATTGGAGCAGATGTTTGTCACTTGAACTTACACAAAACTTTTGCGATTCCTCACGGAGGTGGTGGACCTGGTGTTGGACCTATCTGTGTAGCTCCTCAACTCGTACCTTATTTACCTACGAATCCTGTAATTACTACCGGTGGAGAGCAAGCTATCACAGCTATTAGTGCGGCCCCTTGGGGATCTGCCTTAGCCTGCTTAATTTCGTATGGATATATTACTATGTTAGGAGCAGACGGACTTACCAATGCTACCAAAAATGCCATTTTGAACGCCAATTATATGAAAGAGCGTTTACAAGGACATTTCGACACCCTATATACCGGAGAAATGGGACGTGCTGCCCACGAAATGATCGTAGATTGTAGAGCCTTTAAACAAAACGGAATTGAGGTAGTTGATATCGCTAAGCGACTCATGGATTACGGATTCCACGCTCCTACAGTTTCCTTCCCAGTAGCAGGAACTATTATGATAGAACCAACGGAAAGTGAAAACTTAGCCGAGCTTGATCGTTTTTGTGATGCCTTAATTTCTATTCGTAAAGAAATTGATAACGCAAGCAAAGACGACGCTAACAATATGTTGAAAAATGCTCCTCATACGCAGGAAATGCTAACTGCAGATGAATGGGATTTACCGTATTCAAGAAAAGAAGCTGCTTTCCCTCTTGACTACATTGCTGACAACAAGTTTTGGCCATCTGTGCGCCGTGTAGACGATGCCTTTGGTGATCGAAACCTCGTTTGTTCATGTAATCCTATTGAAGATTATATCGAAGCTGAAGCCTAAGGTTTACAGTTGAACACTAATACAATGAAGCCCCGTTAGTAACGGGGCTTTTTTATGCTTCTCGTTTTCAATTCTTTAGTATAATCAGAGAAATTTTAACAGTTTATCCCTTACAATTTCGCAGCTCGGTAATCAAATAAATCTATATTTGTATTTATTTAGACTGAATAAAAATGAACTTAACCCTACTATTTGAAGAAATGCAAGGAAAATTTGCATTCATCTTCCTTTTTTCTGTCGTCATCGAGTGGCTAGTCCTTGTCATAAATCACAAAATAAACAGCAATAAAGGAGGCCTCGTTAACCTCCTCTCCTATTTTGTTGAATTACTTCCGTACTTTGTATTGGATGTTTTCTTTTTTGGTCTGATGGTCTGGTTTTACCATTACCGCCTGTTTGATTTAGGCAATGCTTGGTACATCTGGATACTTTGTTACCTCTTATACGACTTGTTGTTCTACATCATACATTACTTAGGACATCGCGTTCGCTTTTTTTGGTGTATTCACGGGGTGCATCACACCGCAGAAGAAATGAAATTAACCGTTGCTGTACGAGGCTCTTTCTTTGGATTTTTATTAACTCCCCACAACACCTTATGGCTGCCCCTACTTGGCTTTGATCCTTTTATGGTATTAATTGTAGACGGCATTGCGAAAATATACGGACTGTTTGAGCACGTTAACGAACATTTTATCAGTGCCAAAGGTGGATGGATTGAAAAATTATTTATCACTCCCTCAGCGCATCGTGTGCACCATTCTAAAAACCACGTGTATCTGGACCGCAATTACGGAGAAACCTTTTCCTTTTGGGATCATTTGTTTGGTACTTTCCAAAAAGAGCTGGAACAAGAAACCCCAACCTATGGTATGATGGACGACAAAATTGACGGTACAAATCTATGGCAGGTACAAACCATATTGTGGAAAGAGCTATGGCATGATGTAAAAACCGCTCCTAGCTTCAAAGACAAACTCAATTACCTTATCAAACCTCCCGGATGGAACCATGTAGATGGCGGTAAATTCGCGGAGGAATTCAGAGCTGAAGCTCTCGAAAAATTAAAAACATCAAACAATCAATAAACCCTTAATTTAAACTAATCATGAATTTAACTTCCGTAGAGTTCTTTGCTGAAAGTGCTCAACACACTAGCGTACTGGTATTGGTACTTATGATCGTGGAATGGATAGTACTTATTGCCATCAATGTAGTAGAAGAGAAAAAAGAAGGTATGGTCAGTATTGCATCTTATCTCATACAGAGTATTCCGTATTTTTTACTTTCAAAGCTCATGATCGTAGGCACCATGTATTGGCTTTACAGTCACCGTATCTTCGATCTCAGTTTTGCCTGGTATATTTGGATTATCGCCTATCTGGTGTATGATTTTATGGTCTTTTTTATTCACTATATGGGACACCGCGTTCGCTTCTTATGGTGCATTCACGGTGTACATCACACCGCTGAAGAAATGAACCTGACCGTAGTCGCAAGAGGCTCAATATTCGATTTCTTTTTCACTCCTCATAACTTTACCTGGCTCCCCATATTAGGCTTTCACCCTCTAATGATATTCTGTATTGAACCCGTAGCCCGTTTATACGCCACCTATTCGCACTTAAGTGAACGTTTTGTAGGTAAACATAAATGGCTAGAAAAGCTATTCATCACTCCTTCGGTGCACAGAGTACATCATGCCAAAAATCCTATTTACCTCGATAGAAACTACGGTGAAACCTTTAGCATTTGGGACCGAATTTTTAAAACCTTTCAGACCCAATTGCCCGATGTAAAAATCGATTACGGAATTATGCATGATCAATTAGATAGCACGAGTATTTGGGACGTTCAATTTTTACTTTGGAAAGAACTTTGGACGGATGTCAAAAATGCTCCCACGTTTAAGGATAAAATTAACTACCTCATCCAACCTCCTGGATGGAATCATATAGATGGCGGTAAACTAGCGGAAGTATACAGGTCAGAAGCTTGGAACTCTCGGAGTTTAAACCCCACAACAATAAATGATTAGATGTGCCCTTCTATTCATAAACCGGTCGAATTTTAACAAAATTTTACCGGTTTATCTTAGCTTTTACCCGTAAATTAGTCAAAAATTGTTAAACATCTTGTTATGAAAAAATTAGCTATCATAGCCATGACTATTTTTGCCATTGGTGCAAAAGCTCAAGAAAAATCATCCACTACAACCGCTATCCAATCGGGTACTTGGAACACACAAGCTAACCTGAACTTCTTTTCTTCCAATCAAGAAAATAATCAAGCAGAAGTAAGCAACAGTAATTTTGGTTTAAACGCCACGTTTGGATACGCAGTTTCCAAAAACCTTGAAATTGGATTAGGAGCAGGTTACAATACCAACACCACAGAAAACAAACTCCTTACCAATACCAATGAAATCACACGTCGAGACTTTACAATTAACGCCTATATCAAGAAGTATGTTTTCATCATTCCCAATCTCGCATTAACAGCACAAGGAACGATCAGTTACGGCGGTGGTGTTATGGAGTACAACAACGACACGACCCAAGACGACCTAACTACCTATGCCATTCAATTGGTACCTGGGCTTAGCTATTTCGCTACTGAACATTTAGCCATTACTGCGCAAATTGGTAACATCTCTTACAGACATACCAAGACAGAATTTCAAAACATTCCAGAACCTGTAAAAAGAGATGATTTCGGTGTCAATCTAAACATGTCAAACATCACTTTAGGCATCGCTTATTATTGGTAGCATGCTCCGTGAAACAACATCATTCCCTGCCTCGTATGAGCGCAGGGATTTTTTATGGGACGAACACAGCTCATCCGACACTCATACTTAAAACATGGATTAAGCAACTAAAATGGTCGTTTGGGAAAGTTTCGAGAACAGTTACTTCTACAAATTGTAGTTTTAAGTTCATTCTAATACTTTAAACTATGAAAAAATTTACAAGCATCGTCCTGTTCCTTTTAACATTACAGGCATTCACCCAACAATCTGATCAAAGTGGAAAGTTCATTAATGCTGGGGTCTGGAATACCTCATTAGCTATCAATATCTTTTCGGACACTGACAAACAACCAGCACTGACCTCAAAAAACAATCATTATGGTGCTCAACTCAGTACAGGATATTTTGTTTCAAAAAACACAGAGGTCGGATTGGGAGTTGGCTATAATTATCAAAATTCTGAATACACAGGGCTCAATGCACAAGGAAGAAAAAAATCGTCATATACGATCAATACCTACCTAAAAAAATACTTATTTATTTTACCCAAATTTGCATTCAGTGCACAAGGTAGCTTTGTCTACAGCTATGGAGATGAACGAATAACTCCGTCCAACACCAACATTAAAGCACATACAATTCAGCTTCGCATTACCCCCGGTATCAACTACTTTATCAATGATAACTTAGCTTTACAAGCCGAATTTGGATCTATTGCATATAGCCATACAAGTAATACCTACACAGCATCCAATGCAAAAGGGTCTCGTGACAATTTTGTTTTTAACCTCAATATGTCAAATTTCTACTGGGGAATCACCTATTACTGGTAGGCATAAAATCCATTTAGCATCCTGAATGTTAAGTGGATTTTATTACCGCTATCTACGAACACTCGTAAATTTCAAACTTGTGATTCTGAGCTATATTTCGGACCTTACTAAATATTGTGGTCAAATGCGTTTGATAATTCAGGTGTTTATTTGCCACTAAAACGAATCTTCCTGTCGGTTTCAGGCAGCGTTCAACTCCCCTAAATAAGGAAATGCTCACTTCTATATTATTTTCGTGTTCAAAGTGAAAAGGAGGATTTGAAATCACCAAATCGAATTGATTATCCGGAAGCTCTTCTAGGGTATTTGCGCAGATAAATTCGGATGATTCTCCGCTATCATTAAGTGCCGCTGAAGCAGTTGCCAAGTTGAAGTCATCGACATAGGTAACAGCGATACTATCAGATTTCTCTCGTAAAAATTTCCCTAAAATTCCATTACCACAGGCTAAATCTAGCGCTCTCAACGGTTGGTCTATTTCAGAAGTATTTAACGAAAATTCATCCATTAAAAATTGAGTACCTATATCAACACCTCCTGACGAAAATACCCCGTAATACTGCTGTAAACCTCCCAATATATCACTTACAGGTTTCACGAACGCTGTAATTTGTTTATCGCTGGCTACTTTAGGAGATTTTAAGACTAACAAACGCGCTTTTTTCCAAGCTTTCGATTGGCTCACATCGCTAAAGTACTTCTCAGCTATGCGGAGCATCGACTTTGAAAAATACTTTGTCATAAAACAGCAAACTGCTTCCGTATTCGCTGTTGAACCTCGGTGAATTTGTGCTAAAAAAAATTCGAACAACTCTAATGATTTTGGTACTTTTATCAAAGCCAAATCAACATTTTCAAGCATGTCCAATGGGGTTTTTAATACGATATCCGGACTGATTCCATTGTTCTTCAAATTCTCGCGGATAGCTCTTTGCTGACTGGCATAGGTCCAAATGGTTGTTAGCTCACTGTTGCGTATGCAACAATTCCATACTCCAAAACGGTCATTAAAAAGGTGAATGTGATTCGCTTCGCGATTTTCTATATACGACAATGCCAATAGTTCTGCGTTACTCCACGCCTGTAAGGATCTATCGTTAGTTTTCGGGTAGCGTTCTAACTGAACTTGTTCTATAGGTTGAATATTCAATGGGTCTAATTCGTTTTCTGATTAATGCTCTGGTGTTTGATCTTTGCATTCACACCAATTCCAATCCCCAAAAATACCCAAAAATTAATGATTGAAGAAAGCATCGCAGCATTCGTTATTCCCGTTACAGCATAACCGAGCACAACGACGAAACAGCAAAGGCAAATCAACTCCACCGGTCGCATCAATGACAACTTAAAAAGCAACTTTAAACTATCAAATAAATACCATGACAATAGTAGGATAAACAAGACCAGGGCCAACACTCCAAACTCAACTCCAATTTGGATATACAAAGAGTGTGCGCTAGTACAAAAAGAGTTACTAATCATTCCAAAAGTCTTAATTCTACTAACATAATCATCATTAGGATAGGCCAATGGAAAACAATCGGCTCCATACCCAAACGTAAGCACATCCTTGAATAGGGGTAAGCTCTGTCCCCACAACATCCCCCTTCCTGAAATCAACGAATTTCTTCTATTCAAATAGTCTATCTTAGGTGCATTTTTAATCGGTAACAATCTTCCTTTATCATATATATAAATTCCTTGTTTATCAATTACTAATGGTAAGTTTGCCCAATTGTCATAAATCAAGTTTAAAATTTTCTTCTTTTCCTTTTGAAAAAAAGAAAATTTCAAAAAGGAAAACTCTTTATTAGTAAAACCAAGAGTATCATTTCCTATTTTATGAACTTTTTGAGATTCCCCAAATTTATTTAAAAAGCTTAATTTATTTGAATCATTTATCTTTATATGTAATTCAGGTCTATCATACGACACTACTTTAAGTACATTATATTCAACTTCTAACTTCTTTAAATTTGAAACAGCAATTGATTTTATAGCCATATTATTCAGACTATTATCTTCCGAATTCATACTTCCTAAAAAAAAGTATAAAAAAATTGAAACTACTAGAATTCTTAGACTCTTTTTTACTAACTCTCTATTTCTGATTCCTAATATGCTAATCACAATTAACAAAATCATACAATAGGTCACATTTGCTGCTCTCGAACCAGAAGCCACTAGATTGAAATACACCAATGAATATCCTAGAAACAACAGATAGCCTAATTGCTTTTTTGAATTAAGTAAAAACAAAAAATACGCCACAAGACTATTACACAACATAAAAACACCGTAATAATTTGTATTGTATGCCAATGCATATACAGTTCCGGTTTCAAGTTTCTCAATGATCATTTTCAAACCTGAATGAAAAATCACTTTTTCAAAGTAAGGTCGTATATCCAAATCAAAATACTGAAGTACTCCGATAACACTCATAATTATTGCGGCCATAAAAACTACATAGAATAACCGGATCATTGCTTTTACCGAATACAACATTGCAGCACTAGTAACAAGTATAACATAGCTTAACCACACTAACATTCCTTGATATGATTCCGCCCCACCGAGAAGACTATACCCTCTAAAAGGTGAAAAAATCGAAGAAATTAGTATTAAAAAGGCAAAAGCAACTAACAATACCCGGTACTTCAATACTAAACGAAGTTTCTTTTTAGGTAACAAAACAACCATAAAAAAACTTAAAATTATTAGGACAATTCCTTTGTAATAATGAAATATATCAAAGTTACCTTTTGGATACGGAAAGGCTTTAAATTCCCAAGATTCAGGCGGTCTTTTCTCGATGTGAAGTCTTAAAACAAATGGGAGTCCTCCTACCACTAGAGCGAGCAATAAAAAATTCCAATTAGCTCTCTTTTGAAAAAAAGCAGTAAGTTTTGTGGTTGCAGTTTGCATAGTTGATGGCATTACAAATTATAGTACTCTTGCAAACTCTTGATAGTATTGTCTTCCATACGACGATACACGTGATTTGCTGAGAGCTCACCGACATTATTTTTCCCCATTGCTGCCACCACTTCCTTTACCGCAGCAATCGTTTTTTGATGGTAGTTTCTAACACGGACATTCTTGTCTTCAACGACTAAAGCCGCCACCAAGTCTTCATTTTGAGTAGCAACTCCAACAGGACAAGAATCCAAATTACATTCCCTAGCCTGAATGCATCCCAAGCTCAGCATAAAACTTCTAGCCATACCGATAGCGTCGGCCCCTAGCGCTAAATATTTAACAACATCAAAGGCATCCACAGCTTTACCACTGGCAATAATTCTTACTTGAGATCGAATACCGTATTTTTTTAGTGTTTTATCTGTAAAAATCAATCCTTCAATTAAAGGACTCCCTATGTAATTGGTAAATTCTAAAGGTGCTGAACCAGTACCTCCTTCACCTCCATCGACGGCAATGAAATCAGGATAATTGTTCTCTGAAGCAAAATATTGTATCATCTCTTCAAGTTCTTGCTGATCTCCTACGCAGAATTTTATTCCCACAGGTTTCCCTCCTGACAATTCTCGAACTTGTTGGATAAACCCCAGCATTTCTTTGAAATTACTAAAAGCAGCGTGCTTTGGAGGAGAATCTACGCGTGTAAAGGGTGCTACCGAACGAATTGCCGCAATCTCTTCTGTGTTTTTCTTAGCAGGTAAAATACCTCCATGTCCTGGCTTTGCCCCTTGCGAAAATTTAATTTCTATCATTTTTACTTCAGGGCGTAGCGCATTCTCCTGAAAAATTTCTCTATCAAATACACGTTTTCCTTCTACCGTTTTTCCTGCACCAAAATAACCCGTTCCTATTTGGAATATCAAATCTCCTCCTTGGAGATGATAAGGTGAAATACCTCCCTCTCCAGTATTGTGTGCGAAATTTGCCATTTTAGCACCTTGATTTAATGCCTTTATGGCATTCTTACTCAGGGAGCCAAAAGACATTGCTGAAATATTGATAAGTGATGCCGAATACGGTTGTTTACATTTATCGGAACCAATTAAAACGCGTTCTCCCTGAATATCATGATGATCCGTAGGAAACAATGAATGCTTTAAAAACTCATATCCTTTACTGTATACATTGTGCTGCGTTCCAAAAGGAATCGTTTCTAATTCTCTTTTTGATCGCTGATAAACAATACTGCGTTTTTCGCGGTTAATGGGAGTACCATTTAAGTCGTCTTCTATAAAATACTGTTGAATTTTCTCTCGCTCCTCCTCAAACACCCAACGAAGCCTTGCAACCACAGGAAAGGCACGCATCAACGAATGTTTCTTTTGAAAAAATGCATCGTAATAAGCAAGCAGCGTAGTCAGGGATGCCAAACACAACATTAAATAGGTACCGGTATCAGGAATAAAATATACCAATACACCACAAAGAACAGTCACTGCAGTGACCACAAATAAAATAGTATCTCTCATTGTTATTTTTTTTACGCCTAGCTAAAATACAAGATTTACGGCATAAAAAAAGCTCTGATTAAAATCAGAGCTTTCGTATATACTGTACTAACTAAATTACTTTTTGAATTTAGCGTATTTGTTTTTGAACTTGTCAATACGTCCAGCAGTATCTACTAACTTAGACTTACCTGTATAGAAAGGGTGAGAAGTTCTAGAAATTTCCAACTTCACTAATGGATACTCTACTCCTTCCACTTCTAAAGTTTCTTTAGTATTTGCAGTTGAACGAGTTAAAAATACATCTCCGTTAGACATATCTTTAAATGCAACCATTCTATAATTTTCTGGGTGTATACCTTTTTTCATCTTGTAATAACTTTATATTTTAGTTGAATTTATTTAAAATTGGTAAAGTTTTAAACGCCTTCAGTAAAAATCAAAAACCTGCAATGGCTATTTGAGGGTGCAAATTTAACCCTTTTTTTTAAATTCCAATAAATAAATTGCTTTAATTTGTAGTACACAAATTAAAATTGAATTCAAACTAAACATCATGCGCTTAAAAAATATACTATCTCTAGGGGCTTTAACTTTTTTAATCTTAACTTCCTGTAGTGAAAGCAACTACAAATTTAAGCTTCAAGCCACAGCAAAAACTACCTTAGGTAAAAAAGCCGCAGTTAAATTTGAACAACTCAAAGGAGAAGCAATTGATTCGGTGCTCTTGTACGTCGATGGTAAACGTATCAATACGTCAGAGACTAGTATGGAATTTAACACAGACGAATACGGTGTAGGAAAACACGTGGTCACAGCTATTGCCTTTTACCCAAACAAAAGTAAGAAATTATACCGCACAGTTGAGATTACGGCTCCTAAAGCACCGAAAATCTATACCTACACTTTAGTTAACACCTACCCGCACGATAAAAAGGCCTATACTCAAGGCTTAGAATACCACAATGGTTTTCTTTATGAAACTACGGGGAAACGAGGAAAATCGACCTTGCGCAAAGTTGAGATTCCCACCGGAAAAGTGTTACAAAAACTTGACCTTGATAAGCGTTACTTCGGAGAGGGGTTAACCATCCACAATAATAAAATCTATTGGTTGACTTGGCAAGCGAGAAAAGGATTTATTTACGATCTAGAAAGCTTTGAGAAGCTCGGAAAATTCGATTACGACAAGAGTAATGAAGGTTGGGGACTTACTCATAATAATAATGAAATTCTCAAATCTGATGGATCTAACAAAATATGGTTTTTAGATCCCAACAACTTAAAAGAAAAAAAGAGCATCCAGGCGTATACACACAAATCACCTGTTAATGAACTCAACGAATTGGAGCTCATCAACGGTAAATTATTCGCCAATAAATGGAAACAGAATTCTATAGTGATTATCGATCCTGCTACTGGAATTGTTGAAGGAATACTAGATCTCAGTGAATTGAGCAAACTGGTACAGGCAGAGCAACGTCTCGTAGATGAAGATGAAGTACTTAACGGAATTGCCTACAACCCTGAAAACAATCATCTGTACGTGACTGGAAAACACTGGGGGAAATTGTTCGAAATTAAAATTAACGAACAATAATCCGACCCTAGTCAGGTTATATTATACATATAGTTCAACTAATACCAGCACCCTTCTATGCGATATGTTTTAGTCCTTTTACTTCTGATAAGCGTTTTTATCAACAGTGCCTGTCGAAAAGACTTCGATACCATTCCTAGTTACGGTTCTTTAGAGTTCTCTAAAGACACTGTATTTTTGGATACCATTTTTAGTAATATCGGTTCGGCGACTTACAATTTAAAAGTCTATAATCGGGGGAAATCGGCCATTACCATCCCAGAAATCAAACTTCAAAACGGTAACAGTTCTAACTACCGACTCAATGTAGACGGAGTTCCAGATAAAGAATTTAAAAACGTTGTTATTTTACCTAATGATAGCATATATGTTTTCATTGAAACCACCATCGATTTTAGCAGTGTTACCGATCCCCTATACACCGATAAATTACTCTTTGACAACGGTAACAACCAGCAAGATGTAGACCTCGTCACCTTGGTAAAGGATGCCCATTTTATTTTCCCATCAAAAACCGCTGCCGGTATTGAAACACTTACTATTGACGGAAAAAAAACAGCCATTCAAGGACGCTTTTTAAAAGATAGTGAACTTAATTTTACCGCAGACAAGCCCTATGTCATCTACGGATATGCTGCTGTGCCAGCCAATAAGACATTAAACATTGCTCCAGGCGCGACTCTACATTTCCACAGAAACTCAGGACTCATTGCCGACAAGCAAGGGAGCATAGTGGCCAAGGGAACTAAAGACAAAAAAATTCAATTTGTAGGCGATCGGTTGGAACATCGATTCGATCGCGTACCTGGACAATGGGGAACTATTTGGTTACGTGAAGGAAGTACAGCCAACGAATTTGAGCATATCGTAATCAAGAATGGTATTGTAGGCCTTTTAGTCGATGGTTTAGATGCTACGAAGACATCTTTACAAATCAAAAATGCAGAAATATACAATAACTCCAGTTATGGTATTCTGGGTAGACATACCAGTATCCAAGGGGAAAACCTGGTAATTGGAAATACTGGGCAGTCCTCATTAGCGTGTACCTTTGGTGGGCGTTACGAATTTACCCACGCCACATTTGCCAACTTTTGGAACAACAGCTTACGACAACTCCCTGCTGTAATTGTAAACAATCACATCACATATAAAGACAACAGCGGCAAAGAAATCACTGAAACTAGGGATTTGATAAAAGCTTCGTTTAGCAATTGTATTATGACGGGGAACAACAATATTGAATTCATCTTGGATCGTCTTGCTGGAACGCAGTTTAATTACCAAATAAACAGCAATCTCATCCAATTCAACGACCTCAACGGTACCTTTAAAAACAACAACGAACTCAATTTCAACAATACGGTTCACTACAGCAATATCGTACTCAATAAAGACGCTCAATTTAAAGATCCGTCAAAAAGTGACTTTACTATTGGTAAAAATAGTGCTGCGATTAACAAAGGTATTCCCACAAGTGTTACTACAGATATTTTGGAAAAACCGAGAACACCGACCATAGATTTGGGTGCCTATCAACATTCCGACTTTTAATTTTTTATATTCCTTTTAACGAATAGTTAACATTTATTTAATACAGCATTCAAACAAAATGCTAATTAATTAAAAAACAACCAGATAAAAGAAAAAAAGCAGTTTATTAAAATTGTTTTTTTTCTTTTATTTTTTTCTAAATGTTTCTTTAAATCCTTTATCAATAAAGGACTTTAAAGAGATTTTTTTTGTTAAAAAATTGTTTCTTTAAGATTTATTTAAGATTTTAGCAACTAATTAATTCAAATAATTATATAATGAGAACAAAGTTTAATGGAATTTTAACGCTTTTGTTAGCGTTGGTTGTGCACGTCTCGTTTGCACAAGACAGAACGATTTCAGGTACTGTTTCTGATGAATCAGGTCCATTACCTGGGGTTACAGTTTTGAAAAAAGGTACCACCCAAGGTACTGAGACCGACTTTGACGGAAACTACTCAGTAAAAGCGAGTACAGGAGATGTTCTTGTATTTAGTTTTGTGGGTATGAAATCTGTTGAGAGAACAGTTGGTGCTTCAAATCAAATCAATGTTCTTCTAGAAAACGACAACTTACTTGAAGAGGTAATTGTTGTTGGATATGGAACGTCTACCAAGCAAGCCTATACGGGTACTGCGAAAGTGGTAAAAGCTGAGCAATTAGAAGCGAAGTCAGTAGCCAACATTTCTCAGGCTTTAGCTGGTGAGGTTGCCGGGGTTAACGTAATCAATGTTTCTGGTCAGCCAGGTACTGCTGCGACTATTCGTATTCGTGGTTTTGGATCTGTAAACGGAAACAGAGATCCTTTATACGTAATTGACGGTGTACCTTTTGCGGGTAGTATTAACTCTATTAACCCATCTGACATCGAATCGACTACTATCCTTAAAGATGCAACTGCAACTGCAATTTATGGATCACGTGGTGCGAACGGGGTTGTATTAATTACAACTAAAGCAGGTAAGAGTGGTACTTCTTCTATCGAAGTAGATATCAAAACAGGGGTTAACTTTAGTGCTTTACCTCGTTATAACAAGATTAGCTCACCAGAAGAGTACATCGAGTTATCATGGGAAGCATTATACAACAACGCTGCTGCTGGTGGAGCTAACAATGCTGCTGCTATCGCTGCTGCAAACGCAAACTTATTCTCAGGAGCAGGTATCAACGCAAAATACAACTTGTGGAATGCCACTGCTGCTACTTTAATCAACCCAGCAACGGGAAGAGTAAACTCAGGAGTTACTAGAAAGTACGATCCAGAAAACTGGGAAGACTTCGGATTCCAAACTTCGATCAGAACGGAGGCTAACTTAAAGATGATGGGTGGAAACGATAAAACTCGTTACTTCTCTTCATTCGGTTACTTAGATGATAAAGGATACATCATCAACTCGAACTATAAGCGTTATGCTACGCGTTTAAACTTAGAGCACAAGCCTAAAGATTGGTTAACTGCAACGGCTAACTTAGGATACTCTTACGGTCAAACGATCAACAACGGACAAACTTCGGATTCAGGAAGTATCTTCTGGTTCGTTGATAACATTCCATCAATCTATCCATTATTCGAAAGAGATGCTAACGGAAACCTTATTCCTGATGCTATCTTCGGAGGTAATGTATACGATTATGGTGTAGGTCGTGGATTTGGAGCTTTAACAAACTCTATCGCTGATGCTCATTACGATTTAAGTAGATCAAGAAGACACTCTTTTAACGGTAACTTCTCATTCAAATTAGACTTTACTGATAACTTGAACTTCCAAACGAGATATGGAGCTCAATTATACAGCTTAGTTAATGATAACATTAACAACCCTTTCTACGGATCGGCACAAGCACAAGGAGGAAGCTTATTTAAGCAAAACAGAAACTTAGTTACACAAAACATTTTAAATATGTTAACGTATACTAAGTCTTTTGGAGATCACAACTTAAAAGTATTATTAGCAACGGAAGCTAACAAATACAGAAGACAAAGAAGTACATTAAGCGTTAACAAAGTAGTTAACTTACAAGGTGGATTAGACGATCCAGGAAACTATGTTAAATCAGGAGGTTTACCTGCTGGATACACAGAAGAGGAAAACTTAGAATCTTACTTTGCTCAAGTGAACTACAACTACTTAGAAAAGTACTATTTCTCTGGGTCACTTAGACGTGATGGATCATCTAGATTTGCTAAGAACAAATGGGGTACTTTCGGATCTGTTGGTTTAGCTTGGATTGTTACTAAAGAAAACTTCATGCGTAATGTTGGATTCCTTAACAACTTAAAAGCAAAAGTAAGTTACGGTTTAATCGGAGATAAAGAAGGAGTAAACTTCTACTCTGGACGTGGTGGATATACTATTGGGGTATTAAATGATGAGCCTTCTTTATCATTAAGACCTATTCAAAATGTTGATTTAACTTGGGAAACTTCGAAAATGTTCCAAGCAGGTCTTGAATTCTCTATGTTCAACAACATTTTTGAAGGTAGTTTAGATTACTATATCAAGAACACTGACGATCAAATCTTCCAAAGAAGATTACCACCATCATCAGGTGATGCTTTAATCACTGTAAATGACGGTTTATTAAGAAACAAAGGTTTTGAATTTGATTTAACAACTCACATTGTTAACAAAGAAAACTATAAGTTAGATTTCACTGTAAACGGTGAAATGTTAGATAACGAAATGATTGCAATGCCTATCGATCCTGCAACTGGACAACAAAAGGTATTAGATCAAGCTGGAAATTTTGGTAGATCTGTTGGATACTCAATTTTCGACTACTACATGAGAGAGTGGGCTGGAGTTGACCCTGCAGACGGATTAGGTATGTGGTATGTAAACTACCACGATGCTAACGGTAATGGTACTATGGATGCTGGAGAAGCAATTGGTAACTTAACAGAGTACACAAACGCTAATCCTAACAATGCTATTAGCCAAACTACTACCAAAACTTACCAAAATGCAACACAGAGATACGTAGGTAAATCTGCAATTCCAACCGTAAGAGGTGCCTTCAGAATTTCTGCAAAAATCCATAATTTTGATATCAGTACACAATTCGCTTATAGCTTAGGTGGATATGCATATGACGGTGTATATGCCGGATTAATGTCAAACACCCAAGTTGGTGGTAATAACTACAGTACTGACATCAGAAATAGATGGCGCAACCCAGGAGATGTAACAGACGTACCAAGATTGTTTAGTAACCAACAAACTAACGTAAACAGTGCTTCTACAAGATTCTTAACATCTACTGACTTTTTAGCTTTGAATAACTTGAGAATTGGTTATAGCATACCTTCTAGATTCTTAGAGAACTCTGGAGTATCTAATGTAAACTTATGGTTATCAGGTGACAACTTATTCTTATTAAGTGCAAGAGACGGATTCAACCCTGCTACATCAGAAACAGGATCTTCTAACACTTATAGATACACACCTTTAACAACCATATCTATGGGGGTAAGAGTTAAATTTTAATTAAAAAATTAAAGAAATGAAATTAAACATCAAGTTAAAAGCAATAGCCCTAGGAGGATTATTAGCTCTAGGTTATGGTTGTTCGTCAGACTTTTTAGATACACACGCTACTCAAACAATTGACTTTGAGCAGTACGGACAATCTGCTATTAAAAACCCAAAATTATTAGACGCGACACTTACAGGTTTATACTCTACCATGATTAACACTGGTACAGGTGGAACTACTGGTCACGATGATTTTGGTCAAAAAGGATACGATATCTTTAGTGATTTCTTATCTAGTGATATGGCATTATCAGTAAGTACTTACGGATGGTACAGACGTTTTACAGATTATCAAACAACCGTTGATAATACAAGAAACGAAAACTATATTCCTTGGAGATACTACTACCGTTTAATTAGAGGATGTAACGCATTTATCTCTAGTTTAGGTGGTAACGATGCAGTTCCTGCATCTGCAGAAGGTAAATACGGTATGGGACAAGCGAAAGCGATTAGAGCCTATGCATATTTTTACTTAACGCAGTTCTATATCAATGAGTACACTCCTACTTCTAAAGTATTACCTTTATTAACAGAAGCTACTCAGTCGGCTGTACCTCAAAGTACTACTCAAGAAGTGTATAACTTAATGATCAAGGATTTAACAGAGGCTATCGGATACTTAAATGGATTCAACAGAGCATCTAAAAACCAAATCAACCAAGATGTTGCTAAAGCTTTATTAGCTTATGTATACGGATCTATGAATACTGCTGATTCAAATGCTAAAGCTAAAACCTTAACTAGCGAAATCATCGCAGGAGGTTCTTACACTTTAATGAGTGGAGCTGAAGTAGTAGGTGGATTTAACGATATCAACACTCCAGGTTGGATGTGGGGATTTGACTTAACTACTGATATGGGATTTGACTTAATCTCTTGGTGGGGTCAAATGGACGTATTTACTTATAGTTACCAATGGGCTGGAGATAGAAAAGCTATCGATGCTAACTTGTTCAACGCAATTCCTGCGAATGATGCAAGAAAAGCACAGTTCTTCAACAACTCAGCTTCTGGATATCACTTAATTCCTTGGAGAAAGTTCTATGCACCAGCAAGAACTATTGGAGGACAACGTAACGTTGTAACTGATTACGTATTCATGAGAGTTGCTGAAATGTACTTGTTAAATGCTGAATTCTCTGCAAAAACTGGAGATGAAGCTACTGCTAAAACTAGCTTAAAGGCAGTTGTTAGCCAACGTGTACCAAGTGCTACTTATATCGATGCATTATCAGGACAAGCTTTATTAGACGAGATCTACTTACAAACTAGAATCGAGTTATTTGGTGAAGGTAAGAGTTACTTAGCAATGAAGCGTTTCAAAGCTACGGTTACTAGAGGGTCGAACCACTTAACTCATGTTGGTACTCCGATTCCTTATAACGATGATAGATTAACTTGGGTAATTCCTTTATCGGAAATCCAAAACAACCCATTCATCAACTAAGAATTACTTAGTGTATAAATTAGAGCCACTCCTATTTGGAGTGGCTTTTTTTATGAGAAAAGTGCTACCTTTGTCCCATGCAAGAAAATACAGTAATATTTGGGATTAGAGCCATCATTGAGGCTATTGAAAGTGGTTCGGCCATCAGTAAAGTATACCTTCAAAAAGGATTGAGAGGGGAATTGTTTTTTCAATTAGAAAAACTTTTGAAAAAACACAAAATTTCCGTGAGTATGGTGCCCACTGAAAAGTTAGATCGACTTTCGAAACACAACAACCATCAAGGCGCAGTTGCCAAAATTTCTCCAGTAGCATTTCACGAATTAGACAGTCTACTTGAAACTACGCTCGAGAAAACGGATACACCTATTTTCTTGTTACTGGATCAAGTTTCTGATGTGCGAAATTTTGGAGCCATCATTCGTACTGCTGAATGTACCGGAGTTAGTGGTATCGTGATCCAAAAAAGCGGTAGCGCTCCCGTAAATGCAGAGACTATTAAGACATCAGCCGGAGCGGCTTTTCGAGTACCCATTTGTAAGGTAGATCACATTAAAGACGCCATGTTCCAGTTTCAAGCAGCCGGAATACAACTGGTAGCAGCAACAGAAAAGACAGAAGCCTCTGTTTACGATGTCGATTTCACCAAAGGTTCAGCTATTATTATGGGATCTGAACACAAAGGAGTCAGTAATTCAGTATTAAAAATGGTTGACCATAAGGCCAAATTACCGCTACAGGGAGATATTTCTTCTTTAAATGTGTCCGTAGCTTGTGGAGCCTTTTTATACGAAGCAGTAAGACAACGATTATAACCTTGAAAAAAGCCAAAGAATTACAAATCCTTTGGCTTTTTATTTTCTTTATAGACATAACGATACGCAATGTCGTTCGTTGTATTTGATACCTTCTTTTCTTCTGTAGGTGATTCTTCAGCTTCTAAGTTAGCTTCTGGTTCCTCGTTAGTCGGTATCGGTGGAGGTACAAAATTGCCTTCTTCATCAAACATGTCGTCAAATTCATTTCTTGAAAATTCAAATTTTTCACGTACCATTCCCTTTTTACGATACAGCATAGCGAACACAGCACCCACGATAAAGCCGGATAAATGTCCTTCCCACGACATGCCCTCTTTGATGGGAAATACATACCACACCATACTTCCGTACAGGAATATTATCACAAATGAAACCGCCATCAATCGGAAGTGTTGGCGTATCAAACCGCTAAAAAAACTAAAGCTAAATAGTAAGTATACCAAAGCACTGGCCCCTATGTGATAGGCTTCACTTGCAATGATCCAAGTGAGCAATCCTGTAAACAACCCTCCTAAAAGAAATACTTTCATCGCCAGAGATCTATAAAACAACAAGACTATGGACGAGAGTACAAATAAGGGCACAGAATTGTTAAATAAGTGACTAGGACCACTGTGAATAAAAGGACTAAACACAACGCCTCTTAAACCTTTAAATGTCCTTGGAAGTACTCCGTACTTATTAAAATTTAGTCCAAAACGAATTTCAACCCAGTAAATAAACCAGATAATCAGTACTAGTATTAACGGGATAGTATATACTCGTTTTGCAATAGTTTCTGTCTTATGCTTTTCCATAATTAGTAATATACAAAAACAAGTCCAAAACACAAGAAGCGCAAAAATGGCAGAATCTGCAGTCGAACATTTCAGGTACGACGAGATTTTAGTAATTTTGAACTACCAACGTTACACATCATGTCACAACCATTAGCCGAAAGAATTCGACCTCAATCTTTAGACGATTATATTAGCCAACAACACCTTGTTGGGAAAGATGGTATCCTTACCAATCACATCAAACACGGAATTATACCATCCCTCATTTTATGGGGACCTCCTGGCATTGGAAAAACGACCTTGGCCAATATTATAGCTAAAGAATCAGCGCGTCCGTTCTATACGCTCAGTGCGATTTCTTCAGGGGTTAAAGACGTAAGGGAAGTTATTGACAAGGCAAAAAAACACAATGGCTTGTTTACAGCCAAAAACCCGATTCTCTTTATCGATGAAATTCACAGGTTTAGCAAATCACAACAGGATTCTCTTTTAGGGGCTGTTGAAAAAGGATGGGTAACCTTGGTAGGTGCTACGACAGAAAACCCGAGTTTTGAAGTGATTCCAGCCCTACTTTCACGCTGTCAGGTGTACATACTCAACTCTTTTGACAAAGATGACATGATTGCACTCATCCATAGAGCTATGGAAAAAGATGAAATACTGGCTGCCAAAAAAATTACCTTACAAGAAACAGACGCCCTACTCCAAGTATCTGGAGGGGATGCCCGAAAACTTTTGAACATATTTGACTTACTCGTTGCCCCGGAAGACGAAACTGTCATCACCAATGAGTTGGTGCTTAAAAAAATTCAAAAAAACACGGTTAAATACGATAAAACAGGAGAACAACACTACGATATCGTTTCCGCGTTTATCAAATCAATACGAGGTAGTGACCCCAACGCAGCCGTGTATTGGTTAGCCCGTATGATCGAAGGGGGTGAAGATGTAAAATTTATCGCTCGTCGCATGCTTATTTTAGCTTCAGAAGATATCGGGAATGCCAATCCGACGGCTTTGATACTCGCAAATAACACTTTTCAATCGGTTGCTGTCATCGGTTATCCTGAATCTCGTATCATTTTGAGTCAATGTGCAATATACCTAGCCAATTCACCTAAAAGCAATGCTTCGTACATGGCTATAGGAGAGGCACAGCGCTTAGTTAAAGCCACCGGAGACCTTCCGGTTCCACTACACCTCCGCAATGCTCCTACCAAGCTTATGAAAGACTTAAATTACGGTAAGGAATACAAATACTCTCACAATTACCCTAACAATTTTGTAGTTCAAGAATTTATGCCTGATGAACTGAGCAACACCAAACTCTACGAACCTGGACAGAACAGCAGAGAGCAACAGTTTAGAAACCAACTGAAAGATCGCTGGAAAACGAAATACAATTATTAAGAAAAAAAGCAGTGAACGGACGCTCACTGCTTTTTTTTATAGTTTTATCGGAAGATGACTTTTCTTTAGCTTACCAGTACTGTCGTAGTACTCGACAAACCATAAAACTCCTTCTTTATACACCATTCCCTTTTTTGAGTTCAACAAAAACAAATCTGCACGACTCGTTTTTAGTAAGCGGTATACTACGTTTCCTTGTGGATCCTTTACCACATAGCCAAAATCGGTTTGATTTAGCTCATAACTATTTGCGGGTTTCGCTTTATTTAGTTGCTCCTTCTCCTTAGTCTCCGGCATCACCTCTTTGGCAACAGCTACGGTTACGGATTCAGCAGGCTTAGCAAGTGCTACTGTTGAATTCGGATTGTATTTCACTTCCTTCATACTGCGAAACGCTTTGCGTATCGCTTCATTATAGGCCATTTTATAATCCTTGTGCCTACTCATTCCTTCTGCGGACTTGTAAAGTACTCTATTTTGACAATCACGAAGCTCGACAACACTTCTGGTTTTAAACAAACCAGAATTATCCTTGATATTCGCTACGAGCGATTTACATCGGTTATTAGAAATTTCTTCTGGCAATTTATCGGTATCAAAAAAAACGGTATACCCCAATTTTTCAAAGAAAAATTTTGTGAGGGAGCTCGTTTGATACTGATCTGGTTTTTTAACAAAATCGAGTTGCTTGGGTACTATAACATACTTATAACTCGTCACTTCTTCTTGAGCCAACGTACTTAGGGAACACAGAAGTCCCATAAGTACAGGTATAAATTTTATTCTCATTAATTAATTAAATAGTAAGTTAAATCCTAACTGAAAAGCCACGTTGTTTGCCGATGCCAAATTAGGTAATTGGAAAATATTATCAATGGCCGTATACATGTTCACTTTTCCTATTTTTGCAGAAACTCCTAGTCCTACATTAGAATACGAAAAATCATCTACGGTGTAGGTTACTTTCCCCGCGAGTCCTTTCAACAAGCGCTTCTCGTAAAATCCAGTCAAGGCAAATTTAGGCCCAGTAGGTCGTGTTACGACAAATACCTGTCCTCCTATCGCATTGTCAAAATAGTCTTCATAGCTCATATCATAACAAGTTTCCTCACGTCGCGTCCTCCCCCAACTGTGCTTAACTGATCCGTTAAACTTTACAGGACGAGCTACCGTATACGACTCTCTATTTTCTTCACTTGGAACCTTCGCTTTAAAATCGTTGTTTAGGTTCTCCCAGTAATCTGTTGACGAAGAATCGTATTGAAACTCAACTCCTGAAAAGGAATAACTTCCTTTTATTTGACCATTCCTAACATCTTTGCTGTAATTAACAAACCCTAAATCGAGTATGCTTGCAGAAAATTCGGTTTGGGCATCCAATTTATAGGTGATCCCTAAATCAAGTCCCAGTCCTAAATTCCCTCCGAAAAACAACCTTCCTAAAACGGCACTAGCACCAACTCCTTCATCATTCTCGTTATACAATCCAGAACTATACGCTCGGATATCCACGTTGTTGAGATAGTGGGTGTAAATATTATTTTGTCCTCGACGCGTTGAAAAAGATCCTGAATTGTTCGTACTCATAGCATTCATAATTCCCGAATAAATCTTTAATCGAGCTCCTGCAGTAAGTTTGCGGTTAATTTTTCTGCTAATTCCGAAATGCAAAACACTTAAGGCTTCTGCTTTCACATTGGCTTGAGAAAGTAAAAAACTCTTATTTAAATTCGAAGCATTCCCTTCATTTATCAATGTAAGTATATCCTTAGGAATGTTCGCAAAAACATCCAACTCAGTATAAAAACCGGCTGTTAAATAATGCCTATCATCCAAACGATATCCTCCTGAGAGGATTTCTGTTTGAACATTCATTTGAATATAATCGTTCGTAGTAATGTTATTCAAAGCATTGCGGTACTTGACATTAAAATCTACTCCGTCTTTCAAAAACAAATCAGAAAGCGTAATCCCCGTCATCCCTGTTTGCAACGAAATCCCCGATAGTAACGGTATTCCCACGTGATACTTGTAACTTACGTTTGCTCCTGGATTCAACAATAATGTTTGTGGTAACTCATCAAATCCGTAGAGTACTTGTTTATTTTGTCCATAGGCACTAACAAGCCCCATAGCACCAAAAAAAAGAGCTATTAATTTATTTTTCATTAGTCAATGTTGAAATAAAAAGTTCCTGCTGATTTAAACGTAAATATTTTACGTTCGTTAATATTTATGATTGATCCGTCTGTACTCGGGATTAAAGTAAGTGTCACCTCAATTTTTCGAGACCCGAAAATACTAGCACCTGGAGTGAGTAAAATTTCTTCTCTATGCTTAAAATCCTTTACATTTTCGGCTATTGCTAACTGATTTAATCGGTACGTTTCATTATCAGCATCATCTAAAAATCGAAAATCCAAGGTAAAACGTCGATTAAATGGATTGGTAATTTCAAAATCGATATCGATTTTTTCCATTTCATCGGCAGCAGAATTTTCGAACAATTCGAATCTGGTTTTATCTGTAATAGTTCTCACCTCTACTCCTGCCGCATTGACAAAGGAAGTTTGGTCTAACTTGGTAAACGCCAAAGAGGCTGTAAAAGTTGGCTTCAACACGATGCTATCCGCCTGATCAAAATCGAGTTCTTGTACACAAGAAACTGTACTTATAGCCATAATAATCAGCACTAGAACTCGTAAAAATGGTTTTGTCATAATTCTGTAATAGGGTTATATAGAGAACGATTTAACTTTAAAGATATTGCTTTAATTGCGGTAAGGAGTTCACCGCAATCACCGAGGTATCTGCCGGTTCTTCATCTGAAAAATGAATGGCTTTGATGCCCACATTCAGGGCTCCTAACACATCGGCTTCATAACTATCTCCAATCATAATCGCTTCTGACGGCTCACAATTTGCTTGTTCCAAGGCAAATTCGAAAACCTTCGGATTGGGTTTTTTCACCCCCACACTCTCAGAAGTCACCACTACGGTGAAAAACTCAGCAATTCCAGAAGACTCCAATTTCCGCTTCTGAACTTCATCAAATCCGTTGGTAATGATGTGCAATTCATAGGACTTTTTCAAGTATTCTAATACTTCAATAGCAGCATCAAAAAGGTGATTATAGTTTGGTAAATAATCTATATAATCAATAGCAATTTGTTGGATATCCTCATCTGAAACCTCATAGTTCAAACGGTCAAAACTATCCTTCAAGCGCCTGTATCTCAACGCCTCTTTAGAAATCTTATCATCTCTAAACAGCCTCCAATACTCCAAATTAATAGGACGATAAGTGTCCATAAACAAGTTGAAGTCCAATGGAAAGTCACGTTCTTTA
This sequence comes from Tenacibaculum litopenaei, assembly GCF_964514025.1. Taxonomy (NCBI): domain Bacteria; kingdom Pseudomonadati; phylum Bacteroidota; class Flavobacteriia; order Flavobacteriales; family Flavobacteriaceae; genus Tenacibaculum; species Tenacibaculum litopenaei. Next base: position 409,242 of record NZ_CAZEQT010000003.1, on the reverse strand, counting down.
AATATTTGTTTAAACGTCAGTTCAGAGTTCTTTTCAAAATCCCATAGCGTATGATCTAAATCAAAAAAAAGGTGTTTAATCATCATGTTCCAAATTTAAAGGGTTTTTAGCGTAAAAAAACTATTTTAACTAATATTTTCACATTTTACATACGAATAGTATCTTGTGTGCTGAAAATGATTAACAATTGTGGATACCCTTTTTAACTTATTTTTGATTGTTAGTGCCATTCATGGCTTCATATTCAGTAGTTTTTTGTTTTATCAGAAGAAAAAAACTACGAGTAAAAGTTTACTTTTTTTAAACTTAATGATTGTCTGTTTGTCTCTTAACAACTTACAATCGTGGTTACTTGCCAAACAAGACAGCCTACAAATTAGCTATTTAGAGTACTTTCAATTTCCATGGCATTTTTTGATTGCTCCTTTATTTATCAGTTTTCTTTGTATTTACTTAGAACTCAATAACAGGTTACTCATCCTTAAAACTTCTCTTGTCGCTTTTATCATATCAGTAATATTTCAGGGGATTTACTTATTCCAAATTCGCGAACTGGGAATTGCAAACTACGCTTTTCACTACGAACGATACACAACCATCGAAGAAACGGTTAGTTTTTTAGTATCCATTAGTATTTTTGGCTATGCTAGCAAACTCATATATACCAAAGAAATTCTCAAAAAACAGGTCCTCTCCTACGACAACCTCAACTGGCTAAAAACCTTTATTCTAATCGCTGGAGTTTCCTATATTTTATGGGCTGTTGCCCTCTCTTTTGAATACGTATTCAATTTTAAGCAAGTACTCGAGTTTCACTTTCCTTTACGATTGATGACTACTTTACTCATCTATTGGCTCGGTTACCAAGCGCTCTTCGTTATCCGTCAGACCGAAGAACGCAAGCATTTGAGGAATTCTACCGTCACTTTAGGGAGTTCAAAAGATCAAAAATCGGATAAATTTCAACAGGTAGAACACTTCATACTGGATAACAAAAGGTATTTAGATACCCAGTTGACCCTCGAAAACCTCGCAAATGATTTAGTGATGAGTACGAGTTCTTTGTCTAAGTTGATTAATGAGCACAGTCCGTCAAATTTCAATTACCTAATCAATAGTTACCGAGTTGCCTACGCTCAAAAATTACTTTTAGATCCAACTTACAGTGCTTATACCATTACCTCTATTGCCTTAGAATCCGGCTTTAATTCCAAATCTACCTTCTATACTGCATTTAAAAAACATTCCGGGCAAACCCCCACAGAATACAGGGAACACGTCAAAAATACGGAAGTCCCAAATCCAGCAAACCTATCCGGAAATCTCTAAACCGACATATTTCAGACAAGGAACTCAATTTTCACGAGTAACATTGCCTCAAAACAATACTCATGAAAACACTATTCAAAATTGCACTGTCAGTCCTATTACTAATCTCGGTAATCACTGTTCAATCACAAGAAGCAAAACTCACCAAAAGTGAAGCGCCCGAAAAACAACAACGCAAACCTATTAAGCAGCGAAAAAACGAACTTAAAATAGACGCTTTCGATTTGTCTTTTCTCAGTGCCTTGGATTTGTCGTACGAACGAATCACCAGGAATGAATTTAGTTATGGATTTTCAGTACTCGTGAATTTTGACAATACCATAGCTTACAACGAAGACTTTGCCTTTACTCCTTTTTTTAGGATGTACTTTTTTTCAGATGAAAGTTATGGTGCTAAAGGATTCTTTGCTGAATTGTTCGGAAAGTTTGCTGCAGGAACGCAACGTGAATTCAATTTTCTCTTCGACACTACCGATTTTAAACAGCACTACTTTGAAGCAGGGCTAGGTATTGTTGTCGGGCATAAATGGGTACATGACAACGGGTTTACTGTAGAACTCTCCTTAGGAGGCGGTAGAAGCCTCGGTTTTAGTGAAAACTCACCTCAACAACTGTATCGAGGAGGAATTTCAATGGGTTATCGCTTTTAACGAACACTATCGGAAGGGAGGAGACTCACCTGCATTACTTCTCTTCCCTTCTTTTTACTTACAGGCAATTTCTAGGAAACAACTCCTCCACGCTTCTAAACATTTTCAATCAAATTATTACACTATTTTTATCATGAACTCGGTATTCAGACTCTTACATATTTTACTTTATTTTCAGGTGAGCAGCTTACTGGCTCAAGAGGCTTTAAAGGGTACTACCCCACAAAAACTCACAGATGAATTTTCTTCGCAATCCACAAAATACAACGAATTTAACATCGACGCCTTTGACTTGGCTCTGTACAGCGCCATTGAACTCTCTTACGAGCGAATAAGTCCTAAGAACATTGGTTACGGCTGTTCTGTATTGGTAAATTTTTATACAACGGTCGACTATCATCAAGTATTTGCTTGGACGCCTTTCTTGAGGCTATACCTATTGAATCCACCGCGCTTCAAAGGCTACGGGTTCTATACAGAGCTCTTTATTAAAGCCGTTTCGGGAACATTTTATGATACATCTAAAATCAGAGAAAATACCTCTGACTATTTTGATGTCGGTTTAGGTTTGGGGTTGGGCTACAAGTGGAATCCCTTTAACAAATACACAGTGACCATCTCATTAGGTGTTGGCAGACCGCTGGTCTACAACACCAACTCCCCAGATTTAATACAACGAGGGGGCTTGGCTATTGGATATCGTTTTTAATTATTCACGATCACCTCATAGCCTTATAGTAGGACTTGTTCCAAATTGAAAATCGCTACTATTCTTAATATATTCTACTATCTTAGCTCCTTTAAAAATAACTGCGTGCATCCTGAACGATTACATATCTTATTTTTATGTGGTTGGTATCCGTCAAAGGTCCTACCCAACAACGGTGATTTTATAGAACGTCACGCACAGGCTGTTAGTTTGCGCCATCGCGTTAGTGTGCTCCACATTATTACCGACCCCGATGCGAAGAAAGACATTAGCATTGAACGAAATGTTAGCAATAATGTAACCAGCTATATCGCATATCTAAAAAAAACACCTTCTCGCATTCAAAAAGGACGGTTATTTTTTAAAGCATTTAAACAATTATTGACTACAATAGGAAGTTTTGACCTAGTTCACGTCAATAAACTATACCCTTTTGGCCTATTAGCCCTGTATCTTAAGTTTAAATATAAAATTCCATTTATCATCTCAGAGCATTGGACAGGCTACCATGCCCCCCTTTCAAAAGCTTTGAAGTTACCAGAACTACTACTCTCAAAACACATCGCAAAAAAGGCCAGCTACCTTTGTCCAGTTTCCAAGGATTTGGAAAATAGTATGCGCGCATTGGGCTTACAAGGACGTTATTGTCCGGTCCCCAATGTGGTTGATACCGATCGTTTTATTCCAAAGCAATCAGAGAATTCCAAATTGACACTCGTGCATATTTCAAGCATGCTAGATGCACACAAAAACGTATCAGGAATACTGCGAACACTTGATAAACTCAGCTCTTACAGGACTGATTTCAAACTCCTTTTGGTAGGAGAAAATTCCACTCGTTACCAATCCTTAGCCGCCTCCTTACAGTTGACTCCTTATATAGAGTTTCACGATCACGTAACACACGAGCGCGTTATAGAATTTCTACAATCGTCAGATGTATTCGTTTTGTTTAGCAACTACGAAAACCTTCCTTGTGTTATCTTGGAAAGTTTTTCTTGTGGTACTCCAGTAATCAGCACTGATGTGGGCGGTATCTCTGAATTTTTCCCGGAAAACTTCGGTCAGTTGATTCCAGTAAATGACGAAACTGCGCTGTTAGATTTCTTACGTCATTTCAAACCTGTCAGTTCGCAACAGCAGCGTGCCATGCACGCTTATGCCCAACGCCTTTTTAGTTATCAAAGTATTGCGAATCAGTTTACCGAACTCTATTATTCATCTTTGTCTCATGCTGCGAACCTATCTGACTAACTTTCTTCAAAGAGCAGGAGCCTATATCTTTGGGATTACTGTACTCGCTAGGATTTTTTCGTTTGTGGGCTCTTGGTTGGCGCTACAACTCTTACCCAACAAAGCTTTGGGAACCGTCTTGTTTTCCTGGACCATTTTCAGTTTTATTACGCCCTTAATTGGTCTCGGGCTACACCAAGGATACATACGCTATGGCGCCTTAGAAAGCGATGCTTCGCAACGTTCAGCACTGCTGCACTACGTCGTTAAAAAGGGAGTACAAGCATCTGTTATTTTGGCTTTTTTCGTGGGCTTAATCGCTTTTTTTATCCCGTTTTCATTGGATTCTGTTGCAAAGCACTTGCTCTTTTTTTTATTGAGTTTGCCTTTGCTATTCCTTATAGAAATACTTAAAATTAAAGCACGACTAGCGCACGACAATAAACGCGTTGCCTTTATTGAAGGAACGTATCAATTGTTACTACTGCTGTGCATTGCTGTGTTCAGTGTATTTTGGTCGATTCAAGGATACCTATTAGCATTTGTTATAGCCCCCAGCCTTACCCTAGGCTTCTATACGCGTGACTTTAACAATGTATTCAAAACTCCTCAATACGTACCTACCAAAGGCTTTTGGTCGTTCGGAATATACGCAGCACTCTCCAACGTTGCCACCATGCTTCTCTTTTCTATAGACATGTTACTCTTAGGAGAATTACTACACGATCCAGAAATGGTAACACTGTACAGATACCTCTCGTTAATCCCCTTTAGTTTATTGTTTTTACCTAGGGTATTCATGACCACCGATTTTGTGAGTATTACCGAGAACATTTACAATCATAAAGCAACTAAAAACTACATTTACTCTTACCTAAAACTCTTTACTATCATAAGTACAGTGCTTTTCTTTGGAACCTATCTATTCAGAATTCCCCTTTTGAGGTTGTTCGATCCTCAATTCCATCAATACGCAACGAGCTTTACAATTCTAATGTTTGGAATTTGCGGAATATTGCTTTTGAGAGGTCTTTTTGGTAATTTGCTGTCATCGATTGGACTGGCACGAACCAATTACTACCTTACGCTTATCGCTATTAGTCTCAATCTTCTTTCTAACTACTATTTAATTCCTCGCTATCATATACTAGGTGCCGCTATTACCACCGCGAGCATTATGTGGTTTACTGGAATTGCCAGTGCTTGGCTTTTTTACTATAATTACAACAAGCAAATTAGGACTTCACTAACTTCAAAAGCTTAGGAAGTTCGTTGTAGTGCAATTGATAATAATGCTCATCTTTAGCACCAAAGCTCTTGTAGTACTTAGCAATACCTGGCATTGAAGAACCTCCAAAGTCAAAAACATCAAAATGCTTTTGATACTTAAAAATAGCGCGATCATTCATAAAGGTGTTCGCTCCGTTTTTTCTATTTGAAAAATCAGAAGAACAGACGAGTTCAGTAACGCGCTTTTTGTGTTTAAGGAAAAACGCTCCTGCAACCAACTCATTATCCTTGTCGTACACGGTTAACAATTCACCTTTCTTCTCTGCCAAACAATGCTGCATCAACCTCAATAATCGCTGATAATCTTCCGCTTTTATGTGGCGAACTCTTTTACCGACGTTTTTTTCAAAAAGTTGTATTAAGGCATGTGGAGAATCGGACCACTTTTCGGTCAGATCGTGTTTTACTGCTTTTTGTAGTTCTCGCTTTCGATTTCTATTGTATTTGGCCAACAACGCTTCATAAGAAGGAGACAACGACAATATTTGCAACGTCTTGTCTTTTTGGTACTCTTTAAAAAAACTGGGATGATTCCCTGCATTTAATCGGAGCTCCACAAAGCGATAATCGTCGAACAAAGCAATCAAAAACTCGTTCTCATCAACAGCAACTTTACTAAAGATTCCTAATTGAATTAACCACAAGGGCGGATACACGTAAGAAATAAACCACTTACGGCGTTTCGGAATGGGCATCACTGCCTCATAATCATCAAGTACCAATACTTCCCACTGCTCCACTACCTGGTCTAAATACCAAGAAAAGCCAAAAATTGATGATTGCATGGCCTCTTCTACACAGGCATTGTATTTTGCCTCATCCAACGCTGCTCTTTGTACTTTTCGAATCATCCTCTTTTCGCTATTTTTAACATAGAACCGTATAACCTTGACCAACCTCGCCAGCGCAGGTAACCACTCAAACTCTCATTGTGAAATAAGGTTATAAAAACACCTTGTACTTGCTTTACTTCGTTTTTTAAATCTCGTATTTTACCGAGGGCCTGCTTAGGTGTAAGCTTCATATAATCATTCAAAGTAGTATCCATCACGGCAAAAGGAAATACTTTCAATGGCGTTTGTATTTCAAAATCCAAATCGTAAAAATAGAAAGGTGTACAAGTACTCGCTCGAAATCCAGCATGACTGGCATACCCCATTGAATAGTCTTCAGTAATTTCCAAATCAATGAGTTTTTGATAGGTATCGGGTAGTGAAAAACGCAGGTAATGCTGTCTTGATCGTTTAATTGGCAAATTTGTAATTTGCTCTAAACGTTCCTTTTCCATCTTAAGTAAATCGAGATCGTGCATGGTATAAAAAGAAGGGTGTAATCCAACCCTAGCATAATCAACCATATCTTTAATCAATAACTTAAACTTTGTTTTCGAAGCCGATACATTGGTGTCGTACGTAGTATAATCGCCAATCAAAAAGAAAAAAACCGTTCGAACGTCGTGCTCAGCTTTTAGGCGAATTATGCGATCAAAGGTATCAAAAGGATCCTTTTTTATATTAAATCGAACTGCAAAGCGATCCCACAAATTAAATATTTTCAATTCGTATGTATCCTTTAGAAATCCACCAAGAGTACGGATAAAACTTTTGTGCTTATACGCAAAGGCATTGTCTACATCAATCGTAGAAATAAACTGATATTGACGTTTTGTATACTGGTAGTCTGGAAATCGTTTTTGCAACTCCGCTAAGAACTTGAAAGCCCAAATATCTACCACTGGTTTTTCTAAAAACCCCTCTTTAAACGCAATGCTCTCTGCTGCCTCAAAACGGCCATAGTGGTCTTTGATATGAGGTAAATATTCTTCGTACCGAGAAATCAAATAAAAGCTCGCTGCAAAAATATCAAAAGGAATGTCCGATTTCGCCCCTTGTAAAAAGAAACAGGGCACTCGATCCCAACGTTGTACATGAATCTCTACATCGCGTACACCTTGTTGAAACAATAAATCATGACTTTTCACGAAAAATTCTTTTCCCAGCGCAACTTTCGTATAGGAAAACTTCGGACCATTGTGTGCCACAAAGTCCTCTACTCTACTGGTAAAGTCAATCGGAATTTGAAGTATACGTGTCAGTAAGTGTTTAAAAATATAACGAACTCTCGGAGTAATCGTGTGCGAATAAACTAGCAGCATTCCATTTCAATTAAAATAACAAGGCTATAACAAACCTTCATCGGCAAAGCTAAAATACAGTTTTTCCGCAACTATAACGTGGTCCAGTAATCTTAAATCTAACAATTTGCAAGCCTCTTTAACTTTGGTGGTGAATTGTTTGTCTGCTGTACTGGGAGAGACTCTTCCGGAGGGATGGTTATGACACAACACAATTCCGATAGCATTCAAAGCCACTGCATGCTTGATAATTAAACGGATATCCACCAAGGTAGCTGTTAATCCACCTCTACTTACGAGGTATTCCATCAGGATTTTATTTGAATTATTTACGTAGAGCACCCAAAATTCTTCAACGTTCAAATCACTTATCTTAGGGGCCATTACACGCATCACGTCACTGGCGCTTTTGATGTACATCGGCAAGCCTACTTCTTCGTGAATTCGTCGTTTACCCAATTCCAAAGCACTAATTAAGCTAATGGCTTTGGCTTCTCCAATTCCTTTGAGCTGCATGAGTTCCACAACTGTGCGCTGTGCCAACTTTTGTAGATCGTTATCTACGGTAGCCAGCAATCGCTTGGCCAATTCCAAGGCACTTTCATTCTTTCCTCCAATCCGCAGTACTATGGCTAACAATTCAGCGTTAGACAAGTGTTCTTTTCCTTTCAACAACAATTTCTCACGAGGACGATCGTCTTCATACCAATCTTTAATCGATAATTTTTCCATAGCCAAATACTTATAAGTCTCATAAATATACTTCAATTTTTGCACAACCCAAACGAGCACAGTATCTTTGTACCCTATCTTTTTTATTTTTACTTATGAAGATTATCATAGCCGGAGCCGGAGACGTTGGCTTCCATTTGGCTAAATTGCTATCATACGAATCGCAAGACACCTACGTTATCGATTTTAACGGGGAAAAATTAAATTACATCAATAACCATTTAGATGTAATAACCAAAAAAGGAGATGCAACCTCTATCCAACTACTCAAAGAAATTGGGATAGAAAGTGCCGACTTATTGCTGGCAGTAACGGAAAGCCAGAACACCAATTTTACCATATCGGTAGTTGGGAAGGCCTTAGGAGTCAAGAAGACGATTGCGCGTATTAACAATCCTGAATTTTTAAAGAACGATGTGATCAATTTTAAAGATTACGGTGTTGATTTTATGATTTCGCCCGAAGAACTCGCTGCGGAAGAAATAAAACAACTGTTGTATCAATCTTCGTTCAACGACACTGTTGCTTTTGAAAATGGTGTTTTCAATATCATGGGAACCACTTTAGGCTACAAATCTCCAATTCTGGATTTAACCGTTAAGGAAGCCAAAGACAAGTTTTGTTTGGTCGACTTTATTACCATTGCCATCAAGCGTGAGGGCGTTAGTCAAACCATTATTCCTCGAGGAGATACGGTGTACAAGCTCAATGACCAGGTATACTTTTCAGTTCCCAAATACAGTATTAACAAACTCTACCCCATTATCGGTAAAGAACATATAGACATTAAAAATGTCATGATCTTAGGAGGAAGTAGTATTGGGAAGAAAACCGCACGCAACCTCTGTAGAGACGATTTCAAAGTAAAATTAATTGAGCGAAACAAAACCAAAGCACTTCAATTGGCTGAAGACTTGAGAGACACCTTAGTTATATTTGGTGACGGTCGTGAATTGGAACTCCTCGAAGAAGAAAACATCCGCGAAATGGATGCTTTTGTTGCCGTAACCGGAGATTCAGAAACAAACATCATGTCTTGTCTTGTAGCCAAATCAAAAGGAGTAAAGAAAACCATTGCTTTGGTAGAGAATATGGACTATATCAATATTTCTCAAACCATAGGTATTGATACATTGGTCAATAAGAAACTAATAGCCGCCAGTAACATTTTCCGACATATACGTAAGGGGGAAATTTTAGCACTTGCCAATTTGCACAACATTGATGCTGAGGTATTCGAATTTGAGGTACAGCCTGGTGCTAAAGTAACCAAAAAAGTAATTAAAGAATTGCGTTTCCCTCGCGAAGCCGTTATTGGTGGGGTTATCAGAGATGAGAAAGCCTTAATGTCTTTCGGTGATTTCCAACTACAAAGCGGAGACAAAGCCATCGTATTTTGCTTACCCGAAGCAATTTCAACTGTAGAAGATTTGTTTAACTAATGGAAAACTTAAATTTTAAGCTCATCTACCGATTTTTAGGGGTCACTGCCGTCCTAAACGGTTTGTTTATGTGGACTGCCGTCCCATTTAGTTGGTATTTTGATGACAGCGCAGTATTCGGTATTTTAAATGCGGGAATTATTACCATTTCAATTGGTTTGTTGCTGTATTTTTTTAACAAGCCAATCTCAAAAAACATTCAAAAGAAAGAAGGTTATGTCATTGTAACTTTCGGGTGGTTAATGCTTACAATCACAGGTATGCTCCCCTATTTACTCACGGGTTCTATACCGAGTGTTGCCGATGCCTTTTTCGAAACCATCAGTGGATATTCGACCACAGGTTCTTCAATTTTGGCCGATATTGAATCGATGCCGAAAGGAATTTTATTCTGGCGTAGTGCCACGCACTGGATTGGTGGAATGGGAATTATAGTCCTGACCATCGCCATACTCCCTTTACTGGGTATTGGAGGAATGCAGTTATTTATGGCAGAAGCTCCAGGACCATCGGCAGATAAATTACACCCGAGGATCACGGATACCGCCAAGCGTTTGTGGTTAATATACGTGCTCTTGACCTTTGTAGAGTTCTTTTTGTTGAAAATTGCAGGGATGACTTGGTTTGACGCTATTAACCATGCCATGGCTACAGTGAGTACAGGAGGATTCTCTACTAAAAATGCGAGTGTAGCCCACTGGAATCACATGCCGGCGATCCAATATATCATTATTGCCTTTATGTTTATTGCAGGGACCAATTTTGTATTGACCTACTTTGCTTTAAAAGGTAAGATTCAGCGCGTTTTTCAGAATGAAGAGTTTAAATACTATTTGTTTAGTGTGATCGGAATCAGTGTGATTGTCGCCTTGGGAATTCTCTTTTTCCAAGACCCTCACTTACAAACGTCTATTGCCCATCCTAAAGTTTTAGGAGCGACGGAAAGTGCGTTTCGTCACAGTCTATTTTCTGTAATTTCGGTTATGACCACCACCGGATTTGTCACCGCAGACTTTACCATGTGGAACTTTTTTATCACTGGTGTTTTCTTCGCATTGTTCTTTTTAGGTGGATCGGCAGGGTCTACTTCGGGAGGAGTGAAAATTGTACGTCATATAATCATGCTAAAAAACAGCTTTTTAGAATTCAAAAAGTCGTTGCATCCCAATGCAATCATACCTGTGCGTTATGACGGTAAGGCCGTTTCTCAAACGATTGTTTTCAACATATTGTCATTTTTTATTTTGTATATGTTGATCTTCATTTTAGGAACAGTAACCTTAGCTTTTATGGGCTTAGATATTCAATCGGCTCTGGGTGCTTGTGCTTCCTCATTAGGAAACATAGGTCCTGCTATCGGTAGTGTGAGTCCGGTAGATAATTTTGCCCATTTGTCAAATAGTGCAAAATGGTTTTGTTCTTTTCTCATGCTTATAGGACGACTGGAATTATTTACAGTACTGATATTACTCACTCCTTTCTTCTGGAGAAAAAATTAGTACTCGTCAACGATATACATACAACACTTAAGTCACCTTTTCCTACGAAGGTGACTTTTTCTTTTACATACATTCCTTTTATCATCACAGTCACACCTTATTATTATACACTCAGGTATCTAAATCCTATACGGTAGTCTATTCAAAGTACATTTGATTTGAAATTGAATTTTGTTAATCACGAAAGTCAAATTTCAAATGTAACTACTAACTAAACCTACCACATTATGGATCAATACTTAGGACAAATACTGTTGTTCGCGGGTAATTTTGCCCCCAGAGGCTGGGCTTATTGCAATGGACAACTGTTAGCCATTTCTCAAAATGACGCCTTGTTTTCACTCTTGGGAACGACCTACGGTGGAGATGGCAGAACCACCTTTGCCTTACCAGATTTACGAGGAAGAGCCCCTATACATTCCGGTACCGGCCCTGGCCTTACAACAAGAAGACCTGGAAATCGATCAGGAACCGAGACCAGTGCTCTTAACACTCTTACGATGCCTAACCATTTTCACATGACAACACAACTACTCCACGGAAAAGTACAAGTCAACGCCGTTGAAGATGATGCCAATTCTGATGAGCCTACTGACCATTATCTCGCCATTCCTAACATCGAAGGAACCAACCAAATTTACAGTTCTAACCCAGCTGAATCTGCTATGAAGACCTTTGCTCCTGTCATACCGGAGGCAACGGCTCCTAGTGATACTATAACACTTGAAAATACGGGAAGCGGTAGAGCATTCAATAATATGCAACCAATTTTATGCATTAACTATATCATCGCGTTGGAAGGAGAATATCCTTCGCGCTCATAACCACAAAAACTACATTTTATTATGGAACCATTTATCGGACAAATCATGATGTTTGGAGGCAATTTCGCCCCTAGAGGTTGGGCGTTTTGCGATGGCCAACTACTCAGCATTGCTTCAAATACAGCGCTCTTTTCAATTTTAGGAACCACGTATGGAGGTGACGGAAGAACTACTTTTGCCCTTCCAGATTTACGAGGGCGAGTAGCCGTACATCCCGGAACAGGACCTGGATTGTCGACACGAAGATTGGGACAACGAACGGGAACGGAATACAACGTATTAAGCGTTTTAAACCTGCCCTCACATACGCATACCGCCACCTTTAAACCCTACAGTTTTCCAATAGCTATACCCGCCGTGGACGACGATGCTAATTCAGATGAACCCACAAACAATGCTTTGGCAATCCCCAATATTGGCGGTGGTAATCAAATTTATAGCACTGCGGCACCTGACACACAGTTAGGACCCGACAGTGGTGAAGTTCAAGTTGGCGGAAATGTTACTGTATTCAATACTGGTGGTAGTCAACCCTTAAACAATATGCAGCCCTTTTTAGCAACGAACTACATTATTGCACTGGTAGGACTATTCCCATCGAGAAGCTAATAACCCAAACACTATAAAAACTTTTGAAAATGTTAAGAAAATTCAGTTTTTTACTACTTACAGGATTTTTTATCCTTTCCATGAAAACGACTCAGGCACAACAAGAAGGATTTCTTGGTGAAGTTAAAATGTTCGCCGGAAATTTCCCTCCACGAGGTTGGGCCTTTTGCAACGGTCAACTGATGGCCATATCCCAAAATCAAGCATTGTTTTCCATTTTAGGCACTGCTTATGGTGGAGATGGGCGTGTCACTTTTGGACTTCCTGACTTTAGAAGTAGGCTTCCAAAAGGGGTCGGGACTTTTCCAGGATTAGCAACCGTCACTAGGGGACAAATGCAAGGAAGAGAACTCATCACCTTATCAATACTAAACCTACCCTCTCACAACCACTTAGCTCGTTTTACACAAACAGCCGGAATCGCTACAATGTTTGCGGTAGCTGACGATGCTAACCTAGATGACCCTACAGGGAACTATCTAGCGATTCCAAATATAATTGGAACAAACAAAGTATATAGCAATGCATCGCCAGACGCTCAATTAGCCAACGGAACTGCTACTGTCACAGGAAACGTAGCCGTAGGTTTGAACGGAGGCTCTCAAGCTTTTGACAATAGGAACCCATATACCGGAATTCATTTTATCATCTGTATACAAGGTGTTTTTCCTTCAAGAAATTAACCTATGTTAACAAAAACAAACAACTCATTGTTTTCCAGAATTTAAGACATAACTTAAAAACACCAATCATATAAAAATTAACCTCTATGAAACATTTTTACCCTATACAATTATTGAAGAAAGGGGGGCTCAACTTACTAACCTTGTTAAGTATCACCTTTACCTTCGCCCAAACAACTCTGACTACGGGAGACTTAGCTTTCACTCGTATTCAAATGGACGATGATTCCTTTTCCTTTGTTTGTCTCGTTCCTCTAGAAATCAACACCACTTTTTATATTACCGATGAGGCCTGGAATGGAACTGCTCTCAACACCAATGAATCTGAATTTTTGTTTACTGCAACTTCAGCAATTCCTGCAGGAGAAGAAATCTCTTTCAATGCGTCGACCAACACCCTGAGTTTCTCTGGTGGTAGTACCCTCGGTACCTTAACCCACTCAGGCGGAACCAATCCTATCGGTAATAACTGGCTAGGATCGGGAGGTGATAATTTATTTATTCATCAAGGAAACTCTCGAAATCCTACGGTAAACCAAATAATCACAGGTATCAGTGCCAATACAGGTAGCATAGGAAGTCCTGATAACTCATGGCAACTGTCTGCAACTACGTCAAGTACTTTTCTTCCATCGAGTTTAGTAAATGCGACCAATGCCGTTGGCTTGTATACCAATGGTGTTCGCAGTGAAGTTGACAATGCCCGTTATAAAACTTCAGCCCTGCACAACGGAACTAAAGCTGATTTATTAGCGGCAATCACAGACGCAGCCAACTGGGATTTTGATAATACTACACCTTTTGCGCCTTCTGGAACAGCGTTTAACGTAACCACCAACGATTTTACCTGGACAGGAGCTACCAATAATGATTGGGCTACGGCTTCGAACTGGAATACGTCAAGTGTACCTCATGCTACAGCAAACATCACTATACCTAACGGATTAACCAATTATCCTACTGCGGCCTCTAATATCACCTTTAATACAATGACCATTGCCAGTGGTGCTACATTCATTGCTCAGGGAACAGTTACAGGATCAATCACCTATAGTAGAAGCCTTGGGACAAACAATTGGTACTTAATTTCTGCTCCGCTATCAAATGTTAATATCGCTACTTTCATCGGTGCGCATAGTTTGGCTTCTGGAACGGGAAGTAATCTCGGTCTTGCTCCTTATAACAACAACGGTACGGCCTGGAATTACTTGACAAACGCTGCTTCAGGAAATTGGACCAACGGACAAGGGTATTCGATTAAACTAAGTTCTGCAGGAACCATCAGTTTCTCAGGGAACGCTACTACGAGTAATGTTTCAAGAACAATAACTCAGAGTACGAACAATTTAAATTTGGTAGGAAATCCATTTACCTCATTCGTGAACTTAGGAAGCTTTTTTACCACCAATAACGGCGGACAATTAGCAGAACAATCTGTTTGGATGTGGAACCAAGCTACAAGCAGTTACGATGTTCGTATGTCGGGAACTCACGCTGGTTTTCAAGTGGCTCCAGGGCAAGGATTTTTCGTAAAAGCAGGTGCTGCTTCTACCAACGTAACATTCAATACGAGTAACCAAAGTCATCAATCAACGGAGAGCTTTCAACGCGCTGCTCGTCCTGAAATTCACTTAATGGCTACCAGTGACTCAAAGAGTAAAACGACAAAAATATTCTATATCCCAGGTACTACTAACGGATTTGACAACGGTTACGACGGAACTGTCTTTGGAGGAAACAGCAGTACTTTTGAACTTGCAACACGCCTTGTTCAAGGTGATAATGGAAAAGATTACGCCATCCAATCGTTACCTGTAACAGGTATGGAAACGACTGCGGTACCAATTAGCTTAAAGGCTAAAAACGGCCAAAAAATCAGTTTTGCAATCGACACCAAGAACGTCCCTACTGGCCTCAACGTTTACCTTGAAAACCGAGAAACTGGAGACTATCACAACCTTAGTGAGAAGGACTTCAACACTGTTCTCTCTGCTGACTTAAACGGTGCCGGAACCTACTATTTACACGCTAAAAGAGGCGTTTTAAACCTTGATAACATTCAAAACGACCTAGCTGCCATCAGTGTTTATCAAACCGATACGAATTCCTTAATGATTACAGGATTGAAAAGTGGCAAGGCCGAGGCTACTATTTTCTCATTACTCGGAAAACGACTAGCTCAAATTCCTTTTGAAGCCAAAGGGCAGTCAGTAGTTTCACTCCCTACATTAAACACAGGAGTATACCTAGTGAAAGTGCAAACAGCACTTGGAAGTACTACCAGAAAAGTTATCATCAACTAATTAAATTGTGACTTATATGAATACTAAAGATAAAAACACCCCTGAAGAAATTACCCGTAAAGAAGCCTTAAAAAAGATTGGAAATTACGGTAAATACACAGCATTAACTGCCTTAGGAACCTATTTACTTTTAAACCCTAAAAAAGCACAAGCGCAGAGCCCTGAAGATCCAGGAGATGGATTTTAACCCATACGCCCCAAGTTTTCTTGGGGTTTTTCTTTGAAATTCTCCCCCAACGTTATTTTAAAGTAAAGTATTGAATTGCAAACCACTAAAACAAATCTTTTCCTTATTTTAGAAATCTACTTAAATTAATTATATATGAGACA
This sequence comes from Tenacibaculum litopenaei, assembly GCF_964514025.1. Lineage (NCBI taxonomy): Bacteria > Pseudomonadati > Bacteroidota > Flavobacteriia > Flavobacteriales > Flavobacteriaceae > Tenacibaculum > Tenacibaculum litopenaei. Next base: position 393,475 of record NZ_CAZEQT010000003.1, on the reverse strand, counting down.
CACTTACGCTACTAAGATTTATCTTTTGGCTATCGGCTTGTTCACTAGTTTGTGTTCCTACTCTCAAGAGATCAATGATACCTTTGAGGACGGCAATATTACTGGATGGACAGAAGGAACGGTAGGTCACTGGATAAGCTCAACCGACTCCCCTATCACCGGAAGTAATTCACTCAAACACAATGTCAGCAGTACGACTGGCAACAGTTACATCAGCCAAAGTATCTCTGGCCTTGATTTAGCAGCTCAAGACGTTACCTGGCAATTTAATATTAAAAATGGAGCCTGGGATCCTTCCAGTGCCAACAAATTTTGGGTGTATTTAACTGCCAATGAAAGTGATTTAGGCTCAGCAACAGTTGATGGATATGCCATCGGTGTTAATTTGAGCGGTTCAACTGATGCACTAACCTTGTGGAAAGTCACCAATGGAGCGGCAGAAACTGCCCTTATCACTACTTCCATCAATTGGAACAGCAGTCAACTACGAGGAATTCGTGTAACGAGAAGCACTGCTGGGAATTGGGAAATTTTCGCTGACGCAGACGGTGGATTTGACAATTTAGTAAGTCAAGGAACAGCAAACAACACCGATTATACTTTTAAAGATTTTTTCGGTGTATATTTCAAATATACCTCTACTAGAGCAGGGTTTCTTTGGCTCGACGATATTTTAGTTCAAGGTGCTGCTCCTTCCCCTAATCCTGCGGTAACGTTCGATAGTGCTACGAGCAACGAAACCGAAACAGACAGTAATTTCAATACCACCATCCCCGTAACCTTAAGTAATTTTGCGGCCAATGTAACCGTAAGTGTTACAGTTAACGGTTCGAGTACAGCAGAGGGAGGAGACTATACGCTCAATACCAACTCACTTAATTTTACGTCCAACGGTACCCAAAACATCTCTATCGATATCAATGACGATGCAGACATGGACAACGAAACCGTAGTCCTCGACATCGCTGTGACCTCTGGAACTGCTGATCTCGGCATTTCTACACATACCATAACGATAGAAGATGACGACCTCCCAGAGGTACGCATCTCAGAATTCATGTACAATAGTCCGAGTACTGATGATGAATGGATTGAAATATTCAACGAAAGCGGTGGTACGCTCGATATCTCGAATTGGACTTTAGAATACAACGGTAACACTTTTACATTTCCTGCGACCACCAACTTCAGTAACGGAAGCTATTTTACCATTGCCGTAGGAAGTAACGGTGATGGAACCTATAATAACGACAATAGTTTTACGCCAGATTTTAATAATCTTTCTGTTGCGAACTCAGCGGTAAAAGACACGAATAGCACCAATAAATTAGGAAACACTTCAGGAACTATTACCTTGAAAAACAGCAGTGGTGTAACCGTAGACGTAGTCACCTATGACGATGGACACGTCAGTTCAACAGACGGTAATGGTACAACCTATGAAATTGTAGCCACGGCAACGGACAACGCCTCAACGAGCTCCAATTGGCAAGCGAGTGTAATCAACGGTGGTTCACCCGGAAGAATCAGTGGTTCTACATGGACAGGAGCTACGAGTAACTCTTGGACCACAGCAAGTAACTGGACCGTAGGAGTACCTGTAGCCACTTCTGATGTTTCTATACCTAGTGGACTCACGAACTATCCAGTGATTTCAGCAAATACGACCATCAATGCAGGAGTTATTGCATCAGGAGCGACCGTTATAGCGAATGCTACAGTAACAGGAAATTTCACCTATAATCGCAGTTTAAGCACCAGCAATTGGTACCTTGTGAGTCCTCCAGTTAGTGGTGATACTTTTCAAGCAGTAATTCAACGCAATACTTTTGCTACTGGTACAGGAAGCAATATTGGTATTGCTCCCTACAAAAATGACGGAACCGCCTGGGATTATAAAACAAATAGTACTACTGGTACCATTACTTCTGGTCAAGGATTGTCTGTTAAACTAGCTTCTTCAGGGACGCTGAGTTTTTCAGGTAGTTTACAGTCTACTAATGTTACCTATCCTATTACGCAAGCGACTAACAATTTCAATCTAGTAGGAAATCCCTTTGCTGCTTTTATCAATTTGGGAACCTTTTTCGCTGGAAATAATGCGGGGCAGCTCTCAGAGCAAACCATCTGGATGTGGAACCAAGCAACCAATAGCTATGAAACGAAAATGTCAGGTACTCACGCTGCATTTGAAATCGCTCCAGCTCAAGCCTTCTTTGTAAGTGCCGGCGCTGCATCGACCAATATTAGCTTTACAACGGCAAATCAAAGTCATCAATCCGATAGTTTTCAACGTAACGCTAGACCTGAACTTACACTTGTTGCCACGGGAACTAAAGGAAAGAGCAGTACTCAACTATTCTTTATAGACGGTGTAACAACTGGTTTTGACAACGGTTATGACGGGTCTGTTTTTGGTGGTTTAAAAAGCACCTTTCAGATTGCAACACAACTCGTTACTAACAACATTGGTAAAGACTACGCTATCCAATCATTACCACTTGACAACCTAAACCGTCAAGTTGTACCTGTGTCATTAAGAGCCAAAAATGGAGAACTCATTGACCTATCCATAAGCAGCACCAACCTTCCACAGGGAACCAAAGTCTATCTAGAAAACAGGGAAACGAAGGAATTTGTTGAACTATCAGAAAATGCCACCCAAATCAAATTGACTAAAGATCATGAAGGAATTGGGCAATTTTATATACACCTAAGTTCTAAAACACTGTCTACAGCACCGATTACTAAAGACCTTCATCAAATTAGTATTTATCAGTCTTCTAAAAACAGTTTGACCATCACTGGATTACAAAGTAATCAGGCTACGATGACGATGTACAACATGTTAGGTAAAAAAGTGAATACTACTTCATTTTCTTCAAATGGGGTTCGTGAATTATCAATACCTACGCTGAGTAGTGCCATTTATATGGTAGTACTGGAAACAGCAGAAGGAACAGTTCAACGAAAAATAGTTATTCAATAATTTAAAGGACGGCATATGAAGAATTCTAAGCATTCAACTACAGATATATCAAGAAAAGAAGCGCTAAAAAAGATAGGAGATTACGGTAAATACACAGCATTAACTGCTTTGGGAACCTACCTGTTACTCCATCCAAAAAAAGCGCAAGCACAAAGCCCTGAAGACCCCGGGGATGGATTTTAAAAAAAGAGCGTACCTAGTGTACGCTTTTTTTATACCATTCAACGACTAAAACCAACCAAACAACTACACATCAATTAGTTACACCGAAAACCCCAGAACTTAACAGCTCTTGTATTCTATCTTTGTTAATGTAATTCAACGGTTGCCAAACTTTGGTACGAGTTTTGAATCAAAAAAAATTACCAACTTAAAAAAGACTTAGATATGATTACTGATTTAACCCTACAAAAACTAGCCTTCCAATACGCGGGATATGACAATTTAATAAGTGCAATCCACTACAACTTTACACACCCTACCAAAGGAAAATTTACGGCAACCATGCCTGACAAGTACTCAAAAGTAGAAATAGACTCAATGGATTTCAGCGTAAATCTCGTATTTGAAAACTTACACGAACTTAAAGAATGGATACAATTATAAGCACCCAAATAGCAAAATAAAAGGTGACCTTACATATGTAAAGTCACCTCTTTTTTTTTAAAATCTCCTTGGTTACAACTTCCTCCTATTGTCATCAGATTGTGTATCGATGAGCTTATTGTAAGGATCTACACCAACCTCAATTGGTTTTTCATCAACAACAATTTGAAGTGTATTATGTATTTTAGTTATTTTATGTTTCTTCAAATACAAGGCCACTTCTTGCTTTTTCCCGTCTACCTCTTTTTCTCCAAAAATTCCAATATCTATATAATCGTTCAATGGAACCGATAAAATTGGTTTTTTCATACTTTCCGATTGATAGCGCAGCGTATCACCCTGTTGTTCTCCGTACACAATTTTCCCTAAATCACTGTTGCGATATTTACTGACATTAAACGTTATATCGACTTGATATTTGCCATTTTCTAATTTCTTAGATGTAACGTCAGTAACTCTATTACGATACAAAGTGATGGTCTCGAACATATCTTTGATCGTGTATTGCAAACTATCGGGAACTACCTTCTTAATATAATCTACCATTTCTATAGAAGTTGTATATGGTGCTTCTTGGAACTTCACCTTCTCAACATAAGCTTTCAAAGCGTTGTTTAAAACGTCCTCACCAATATAATCACTCAATGCATAAAACACTAAAGATCCTTTTTGATAACGTATGTATCCCTGTCCATCGTTATACATCAATGGTTTTTCTCTTTTGCGCTCAAAAGTTCGTTGCTGTAAATACCCGTCTAATGACTTCTTCAAAAACTTTCGCATTTTCTTTTTACCATAAGTGTGCTCTAGCACCTTCAATGAAACGTATTCAGACAAACTTTCAGACAACATGGTCGCTCCTAAAACATCGGCTCCAATTACCTGATGCGCCCACCACTGGTGCGCTAACTCATGCACTGTAATTGCAAACGGATAATCGACTCCTCCCTCATCAGAATCATCTACATCCGCTATGAATCCAACTTGTTCAGAATACGGTATGGTATTCGGAAATGATTGGGCAAAACTCCCTCCAGTTCTCGGAAACTCTACAATGCGTACTTGTCGATGTTGGTACGGGCTAAAATATTTAGTATTGTACGCCAGCGAAGCTTTTATTCCCTTAAACATTCTGTCTAAGTTATACTCATGTCCCTTTTGATAATAAATTTCTAAGGCAACATCGTTCCAAGTATCTTTTGCAATTTCGTACTTGGCTGAATTAAAGGCATAAAAATTTAAAATTTTACTATCCATTTTATAATGGAAATACTTTCTACCATTTTCTTCCCATTCTTTTTGAAGGTACCCTGGTGCGATGGCTATTTGATCGGCGGACGTGGATACGACAGCTTCAAAATCAATCCAATCTGCATCCTTCGAAATATAAGTATCTCCCAACGCGGTAGAATCTGATGGATGGGGACGTAAATCGTTTTTAGGCAAACCAAACTTCTTACGAGTTTTATCGTCTGTCAACTCGCCGTTAGCACTGTAACCAAACGATGGAAACAACTGAAAATTATTCACAAAAGTACCATTAAATCGTACAGGTGAATTGTTTCTCAATATCGTATTAGGCTTATTTTTAACCGTAAAATTCAACGTCAAAGAGTCACCCGGTTTTAGACCGGATTGCAATTGATAGATATCAAAGTTATGCACCGAATCTTTTGACACTAAAGCGACCTCCTTATCAAAATGAAAGGTACTTGGATATGAATTGTAGTTTAAAAACAAACTATCGATAACCTCATCACTTTTATTGACCATGGTGTAGGTACCTTCTGCAGTGAAATCGCGTTGTTTTGGGAATAGGTTTAACTTCACCGATACTGCCTGGATACGTGGTTGCTTTCTACCTTCGTACTTTTTATACTTCTTCTCAGACGCCACTCGTAGCTCCTCGTATTCTTTTGAAGAATAGCGTTTGTTCAGGATATTATTCTCGTAATAAATACGAGTTCCTAGTCCTAAAAACAATAGGACAAATCCAATCATCGCAATGGCCCAACCTCCTTTAAATCGCTTGATAGCCAAACGCAAGCGTTCTCCAAAAGAAAAGGTTATGCCTCTCATCCAAAGTAACTTTGCACTAATAAGCAGTACGATTCCTCCGAGGCCCCAATACAATTTATACATAAAGTACTTTGAGAGAGAGGCTCCATAGCCATTCATATCAGAATATTGGTAATTAGGACTCTGATTGTATTTAAAAATACTTTGTTCAATACCTGCCAAGGATAAAAATGGTAATCCAATCATAATGACTAAGAGTACAAATAAGCCTAGGTACTGATTCTTGATTAACGTTTGTATCAGCATGGCCAACAGGGCCCAAATAATAAAATGTATTGACATCAACACATATACTTCGTAGAAGTAGTGTCCTAATTCATAATTGTAATATCCTTTATACGTTTGGAACAACACCCCACCTACGATAATAATTGTCAGTAGTAATAACTGCATTTTTACCAAGGCCAAAAACTTTGAAAGTAGCAAGGTCCAATCTTTTACTGGAGTTACATCAACGAGGTGATTCATTTTTGCGATTTCCCCTCTTCTGATCAACATTCCGGCATATAAAAAAGTCAATAAATTTATAAAGAACGTAAAAGCCGATCCTGGTAACAATAGCATTTGCCAGGTTGTTGGGTAGGTTTTAGTTCCGAAAAGTTCCCCAGCACTAAGGGCAAACAACAATAACGAAATAAGTCCCACAAGAAGAATTGCAATAAATGGCCAACTCTTTAAAATGTATTTCAAATCAATTTTAGCTAGTTTCCACGTAATCTTTAACGCATTCCCAAATGAAAAATCATAGGATACCTTCGGAAGTGTAATTCTCGTAATATTACCAAAATTATGTTTTATGATACGTTTTCCTTCTTTGTTTCCGAATCGGAAACTAAAAGCATTTTGACTGAATGAAAATAGCTTATATATCAAGACTAAGAACGCACTTGCGATTCCCAACCAAAGTAATCTGTTATAAATCACCACGCCTTTTACTGGAGGCATTAACTCATTCTGCTCTGCCAAAGTCCAATAACGCGTGTAATAGTTGGCTGCCCCACCTCCAAATGGATCAAACAAGGCGGTCCAAAAACGATTGTCCGGATTGCTTAAAAAACTCTCAGCAACCGATTGAATAAATATTAACAAAACGATGGTTATAAATCCAGCAGCAATATTTCTGGTAAAGGTGACGACTCCGAAAACGATGGCACCGAACAACAATACATTGGGTATAATATACACGAAATACGCATGCGCATAGGCCTGCCACTGAAAAGCTCCGACTAACTCCGGGTTAGTCCCCGGCAATCTAAACCCTAAAAACATTCCTATTCCGGTGAGCAGGACAATTCCTAATACCACGAGCATGGAACTGATTAATTTTGCCGATAAATAATTGAGTTTTGTAAAGGGGTACGAATAAAAAATGGAATGCATATTACTCTTGTAATCCCTGTAAACACTCAGTCCTATTATGGATGGGAACAAGAAAAACAAAAAGATAGCCAGTGTATTAAACATACCATTGATGGCTATGGGAGAATTCGCTAATTTTGAACTTCCTGTGCTCACTGAAAAGCTATCAAATATACCTGCGGAACTAGCAGCTATAAAAAGCCCAAAAAGAAAAAAGATGCTCGCAAAAACGTAGGTTGCAGGTTTTCGCAACCAATATTTTAACTCAAATTTTAAAATAGTACTAAACATAAGTGATTTTTTAGAAGGATGAATTAAATAGTGATAGGCTCTTCAGATTTCAACACTCTGAAATACACATCATCTAATTGTGCTTCGGCTCTGGTAAAACTCGCATCTGGTTCCGAATCGCTATATACACGTATGTTTAATGAATTATCTGGATTATAATTTGAAGAAAGTACATCAAATGTCGCTTGATGGCTTTCCAGCGCTTCCCTTTCAATCTGCTTGGTCCATACTTTTCCTCGTAGGGCCTCTCGAGCTTTTTCAGGGGTCGTATGCTGTAAAATTCGCCCTCCGTTTAAGATGGCCATTTCATTACACAGTTCTTTTACATCTTCTACGATATGAGTAGAAAAAATAACCGTTGCGTTGGTTCCGACTTCGCGTAAAACGTTCAAAAAACGATGACGTTCCGCCGGATCTAATCCCGCCGTCGGTTCATCGACAATTATTAACTTTGGATTATTTAGTAAGAGCTGTGCAATTCCAAAACGTTGTTTCATTCCTCCTGAATAGCCTGCGACATATTTCTTTCTCACCTCATAGAGGTTGGTAATTTCAAGAACTTCTTTCACTATTGCTGCGCGTTCTGAAGCCTTGCTAATCCCTTTTAAGGTTGCAAAATAATCTAGTAAATCTTCAGCAGACATTTTGGGATAAACACCAAATGATTGCGGTAAATACCCAAGAACTTTACGGAACTCTATTTGATTTTCAAGGATGTTAATTCCGTCAAATGATATGCTTCCTGTGTCAGGAGACTGAAGGGTTGCAATGGTTCTCATTAAAGATGATTTTCCTGCCCCATTAGGCCCTAAAAGTCCAAACATACCGGTCCCTATCTCTAAACTGAGGTTATCAATAGCTTTTACACCATTTTTATAGGTTTTGGTTAAGTTCTTAATTACTAATCTCATAATTGTTTGATTTTACTAGTTTTATGATTAGAAGACCATCTATGCGATTTGTTACAATTTTTTCAATATTTATTCCACTTATACCATCATAACAAGCATTCAAACAATTGGTTTTGCCCTCAAGGTCCTCTTTTTCTACTTTTATTACACATTTTGCTTGTGGGTTGCCAATACTCCAAGAGCTAAATTTCAGACTTAACAACATGGTTCATTGAAAAATTGGGTAGGGATGTCTTTGATAGTATATTCCATTGCAGGTTACTTGTAGACTAACTTTTCGCAATAGTGATCATATCAAAAACATCGTCTTTTAAAAGGGTTATTACCGTGATACTCTTGTTAAACGATGTCGTTTAATGTAGGTTTTGCGTGTTTCAATTGGGTAAAAGCTAGCTTTTACTTTGCGATACTTAGCATAGGTACGAAACTTGTCTTTTTGAAAAATTAGTAGGAATTGGATTCGTTAACAACGAGAACTTCATCTGCAACAGTTTAAAAAAATTCATTACTACCTAAATGATTGAAGGATACTGGAAACATTGGGATGATTTCCTTGGTATCACAAAACTGCAGAACAACATCTAGCGCCAACTAATCTATGGTATATCTATAGGGGGTATATACAGATTATTTGAGGAATCAAGAGCAATTGCGTGTGTTGATTTGTCTGCTTCCTTTTTGGACGCCTTTCCTTTGAGGAATTCTATCCATTGAGAAAATTTCTTTAAAGAATATTCTCTATAGATGCTTTATTTTTCTGAAACTTCTGTTGGACTTTTGTTTCTTTTAGTAATGCGTCATAAAGATAGCGATACTATTTTTCTATATTTCATAAGGTAGGCGATAGTGTTCGAGAGTTAGTGAATGGAGGTTGGCTACTCCTTTTCAAAATTATTGATTTATTTAACACAGAAAGAGGAGTTTGATTGCTCAAAACTCCTCTTTCATCCCCTTATATAAAAAACACATTATTTGTTTCGGCTCCCCGGAGGGTACTTTGCCATTATTTCTTTAACAAATTCTTTGATTCTTCGCTCCTTGCGTCGAACATCAGTCATGCGCAACGCTCCAGTTCCAACACCTTGCCAAACAAGCTCTTTCTTCTTCGCATCCAACAAATCAATAAACAAAGTTCCTTCTGTATATTGCGAGACATTCATTTGATTCGGTCCGTAGTACCAAGGGTACCAAAATCCTCCAAAACGGTTGTCGTTGACATTGATACGTTCTCTAGATTTGGTAAATAAACTCACCAAAACATCTGGGTTACTCGATTTACGCATTCCTTTGGCTAGCAGTTCAGATTCAACGGCTCTCATGATTCTTTTTTTGTCCAAATCTGAAATTGGTGCTTTGTCAATTCCTGTTTTGTAAAAAGCAAAGGTTCTATACTTTGCAAAATCTACCTGAGTGTCGTAATCCGTCGTTACTCGCACACTGCTACATGAAACCATTAATAACATCCAAACCGGTATTAAAAACAATTTTGATACTCTCATCATATTCTTAAAATTTTAAGTGCCAACCCATCGCAAATTGCAATGTGTCAGACAGCTAGATTATACTTTCAATGCCCCACTAAGAAATCTTTTCTTAATGATTGATTTCACGTTTTTCATTCCCGATTTTATTTAAAAAACCGTTATTCTTAAAACATCAATAAACGTGCCAAAAAATAAAAGATATAGCCACAAAAAAAGGCACCTAATACCTAAACACTAAGTACCTTTTTTTCAGCTATTTATTTCTTTAGCGCACTACCATCTGCCTTGTTACTACCTGTGTTCCCACAGTAATCTTCATAAGATAATGACCTTTAGATAGCCCTGTTACCTCGAAACTAATGTTGTATATTCCGGCTTCGTGATGTTTATCCAATACTAATGATTTAACCTTTTTACCATGTAAGTCGTACAATGCCGCACTCATATCGGTTGGCTTTTGGATTATGTAATGTAAGTTCCCCTCCCATTCCATTGGATTTGGATACAAGCCTAAAAACACAAAATTCTGCGATAGCGCTTCTTTTATTTGTGTAACCTCCACCGGTGCTGCTCCGTAATTAGATGCACTCGTAGCTCTGGCAGGGGTGCTGGCCTGATGGATTCCACAACGTCCTTTATTTACATAGAATCCTTTATGGAAATACTGTCCAGAATTAGGGCGTTTAATATCATTTATATAGTACCAATCTGCTTGTACGCGTTGTTCCTTTACGTCTAACACATAATATCCATGAGGATCTAAATCGACTTCTTTCATATGACGATTCAACGATTTGGTATACCACTCCGCAATTTTCGCTGCCCAGCTACCAACGACATCTACATTTTGTGAAGTAACACTCGGTACAACAAATTCCGAAGCAACACATTTTCCGTTATGCTCTATATTTCCTGCAAATGTACTGTGAATATCCCCGGTCAATACCACTACATTATCGATGTTATTGTTTAAAACAAACTCGTGGATTTTCGCTCTTTCTTCTTTATATCCATCCCAAGCATCCTTGGTAGGGACTCCTCTATAATACATCATCATTACCTGATTTCCCAATAATTTCCAGGTAGCTTTTGACTGAGACAATTTATTCAAAAGCCAATCGAATTGTGGCTTACCGAGAATTGAAGTATAGGTACCTTTATTATTTACTCGCTTGGCTAAAAAGTTTGTTTTCACTGATTTTTGCAATAGTGCTTCTAATTTTTGAGTGTCGATATCACTGGCTGGCCTGCGCACCCCCTCGTTCTTAAAATTAAAGGCTACCTCTGTAAAACTAGTTAGTAAAAACTCTTCCTCTTCCTTAGAAAGCATCGATTTTTCAATAAAATAAGGCATTACAAACTCCAAGGCTGTTTTGATTTCAGCTTTCGTATTTAAGGGATGTGTTTCTATATAGGCTTTTACCTTTGCCTTTAGGTCTTTTTCAGAAATAGACTGAAAACGTTCTCCCGAGGCAACACTCTCTCCACGCCCCTCAATACGCGTATCTAACATTAATAAATCAGCTAAATTCCCATATGAAAAATCTCTGTACAATCGGTACTCTTCAATAGAATTGGCACGTACAGGCAACCATTCAAAGTAGGCCTTGTGAGCATTTCTCTTACGAGCTTCCCAACTCCCCTCCTTAGAAGGTGAGTGATTTTCCGCTCCGTACTTGTTTGCATCGTTGGCAAATTCGTGATCATCCCAAACAAGAATAAAAGGATGCTGTTGATGCAAGTTACGCAACATAGGATCTAAACGATAATAAGAATAGCGAATTCGATAATCGTTTAACGTAACAATTTCATTGGCTGGCACATGCCCTCTTCCCAAACTCTTACTGTAGCCATATCCACCACTCTCATATTCATAAATATAATCTCCTAGGTGAATCACGGCATCGATATCGGTTCTTTTAGCCAGTTCATTATAGGCGTTAAAATACCCATTTTGATAGTTTGAACAAGATACAACTCCAAAACGTACGTTCGACACATTTCCAGCAGGCGCAGTCCTGGTCTTTCCGATTATTGATTTTCTACCCAAGGCTTCAAACTGATAGTAATAAGTTTGGTTAGCAGCTAAATTACGAACATCAATTTTAACGGTATAATCCGCTTCTTCATTCGTAATCGTTGTTCCACTACTTATCACCTGACTCATATTAGGCTGTAAAGAGACCGACCATTTTACTGGAACGGCTTTCTGATTTGCCGTAACTCTCGTCCAAATAATAACGGCGTCCTGCAAGGGATCTCCTGAGGCTACACCGTGATAAAATGGCGCCAGAGAAGCATCGAAGTAGTTTTCTATGCTCCGTGCCTGTCCACGACCTATTTTTGTAATTACTGTGCGCTCCTGAGCACTAGTCACGTTCGCTAAAAGGCATAGCAATACACAACATAGTACATGTTGAAAAAATTTTGACATGATAAAAAGGGTTATTTAGTTATTTTTTTAGTGATTATTTTTCCAGATTTTTCTTCTTTGATATAGAGGATATAGGACCCGCTTGCCAGTGTCTGTGTAGGAATCTTTACAACTCCAGCATGGCTCTCTGCATAGCCCTGCCACTGCACTGCTCCCAACACATTAAAAAGCTGCAGATAAAAACGAGTATTTAAGGACGACTGTAAACGCACTTGTAACTCTTCTTTAAATGGGTTTGGATATACTAAGGCATCCCATGAATTATTTTCAAGTTCAACCTGTAACTTTGCTTTCAAGCTGCGTTCTGTTGATCCTATTTTATAGGTTACCACTAACTGTGCTGCCTTTGAAGGATCTTTGTCATAGCTAAAGGCTTTTCTTCGATTTCTAGAATTATCGGCATCCCAAAGCACAAAACTCATACTGTTACCATACTTCCAGTCCTTTTTATTTACCAGTGCCTGCAACAAAGCGCTAAGTTCCGGCGTTCTTGTAGCAGCACTAAGCGCTCCTTTAGACCAACCGCTGGGGCGCCAAGAGACTGTTTTAGGCAGCCTTGGTCGGCCAGATACCGCATATGGGGCACTAAATTCCGTCGCATTTGACACATCGTGTGCCGCAATTTTTAAATGCACACCATTGCTTTGTGAATCTTCGGCCACAAATTGAATGTGCGCATGCGTGATAACTGCTCCTTTGGGCAATGCTACATATTGAAAACGCAATCCGATGTATTGATTAGTACCGAAAAAAGTCCATCCGTAATCGAATCCCATTTCCAAATCTGAACTGTTATAATACAATTTACCACGGGCATCGATCCCTTCCTCTACATCGTCTTTACTCGTTGCTATTTGGCTACGTACCGTTCGGACAAAACTTCCTGCATTTACAAATACTTCCTTACGGTCGTAGGCTGAATAATCACTATTGTAGGCAGTAGCCTCAATTTTATGTCGCCCATTGCTCAGCTGGTAACTAGTTTCAAAAGGTTCAGAAGTATCCACTCCGATGGCTTGTCCGTCAACCTTAAATTCGACGGCGGCAATCCCAATACCCGGATTTTTTACGGCAACTTGAATCTCAGTCGGACTCGTAGCACTCACAGCCTGATCATTAACGAGATTTTTAAAGGCTATTTCTGGGCGCTGTGCAGCGTATTTCTCATTGTGAATAACCACCTTTTCTCCATTTTTGGGTTTCCATAAGCTAAGATCAGCTGGCAATTCAAATGGATTATGATTAGAAACGGCCTTCATTGCTGACGGATCTTTTACTATCACTGTACGCACTTCTATTTTAAATTGATCAACGAATACTAACTTAAACTGATTGAAAGAGCCAGTATCTCTGGTCCACGGCTTAGAATCATCACTGGTACGCAAAGGCGCTCCCCAACATCCTTCTCCTACATATACCGTTCCTCTCTTATCATCGCGTTCAAAACCTTCCTTACAATTGCTGTTTCCTGCGCAAGGCTTAATAGGCCAAGTCGATTTCACACTGTGAGAATCACTTTCGCAAACTAAGCGTACTCCGTAATTATAAAACAATGACGACCAATTGGTATACTCGTCATTACCTTCTGACTTTGAAGCTACATGAGGACGCATTGGCTTGTGGTATTGCGCCATTTTCCAATCAATTGCTGGATGTGCTTTTAAATCTTGTTCTAACCAATTTCGTTGATTTCCACCTGCGGTAATTTCAGAATTTAACGTATAGCTACGAATCAGTTGATCGCCAAAAGTAAGGGCGTAATAAACAGCTGTAGAAGGGGTATTAAACAAGTTGTAAATTACCTTGTTCGATTGCTCGTGATTCCCTCTCGCGGGAACTATAGGAAACATACGGCCGTCCTCAGCAATGGTCAATTGCCAATCACTAAACCAATTTCTCCACTCGAATAGCGTATCTAAATTTGTCATATCGCCACCAAAAAATACGGCATGAGGCTTTAACTTAGCTACCATTCGATTAGCGAATTGTCGGACATCTCTGTTATTTCGAGAATCACCTCCTGCGATAAAAGACAAGCGTTCTTTGGTATTCGGTGCTGTTTTAAACCAAAATCTACGGCTCACGTCTTTCGAATCGCGAATCACAAAATAATACGCCGTATTGGGTTGCAAATTGCTGAGCTTTACAAAGTGATTACTCATAAACTTGTAATACACTTTACGGGTTACGGTTTGCTGGTTGGGATACTGCTCCCAGGCCTTTCCAAAATCGGTGGTTCCATAATAGACAACAGGGTCGTCTCCTGAAGTTTGATTCCAACCGATCATTACGGTGGTTGCGGGGTCATCGGTAAGAATAAGACGATAGCGATCATTGCCTGCCATCGCCTTGAATCCTACCAGTACTAATGAAATTAAAAGTAGTCTTTGAAGGGTCATGGTGTTAAAAATTTTGCCGAAACTAGCGTTTTTAACAACGTGATATTATGCATGCATAACACTTAACTAAATGTTAAAAAAATTAACATTTATCTTTTTTTTTATTAAAAAAAAACTAACTAATAATTAACAAATCTGAACAATAAAAGCTGTAAGGAATAGGTATTATACCTAGAGAAAAAGGGGATTGTAGTTATTTTTGACTATTTTTGAACTGTGATACTCATCCTCAAATACATCATACCGAAAGGTTTTGTCGGCTTGGCATTTTTTCCATTTATCGTTTTAAAACGAAAGGAATTAAAAACAGATGTCGTGCTTATCAATCACGAGAAAATTCATCTCAGGCAACAATTAGAGCTCTTACTCGTACTGTTTTATTTACTCTATATCGCTGAATGGATGGTAAAAGTATGCTGGTATCGCAGTACTTCACTAGCTTATAAGAACTTAAGTTTCGAGCGAGAGGCCTATGCCCATGAACACGACCTCTACTACCTCGAAACCAGAAAACCATGGGCTTTTATAGCTTACTTGTAAGCTTTTCCTGAGGTTTTAAAATCATTTGAAAATTAAAGAGTGTTTTCCGAACGATACACTTCGTCAACACCCCGGCTTCGTTATAAAAATAACTGTCTTTGTGCCTGCTTTTTGGGTTGATTAAATCAAACTGAAATTCCGACACTTTCTTCATAGTTTTATAATAGCCTCCCACTTCTTCAAAGATTTTTTCACCGTCTTTCGGTTTTCTATAGGTCAACAATATGGTACTCATGGTCACCGGCCTGCTGTGCGTTGTTTTCTCGCCATCAGTCACAATTTGATAGCCTCCGTTATTAAGAGGAGTTACCTCCGACAACTCGCGCACCTTTCCGTTCTTTCTGACCTCGTAGAAACTCGTCATTAACGTATCGTTTTTATACACTGTTTTCATAGTGGTCACAATGCGTTTCTTTCCGAAAAAGGACACTTCTGATTTGGAATCAGAAGTGTAAATAACCCCTTCTAGCTTTCGCTCCTTTTTCGTAGTTACAGTTCCGATTTTCTTCCCGAAAACTATAACATCATACTGATAACTCTGTGCCTGTACATTGGCAGCGAGTATCAGCAGCCCCCATAAAAATATTTTGATAATTAATCTTTGCATACCTAAAATGATGTTTTAAATCCAACTCGCACTCCAAACTTCGGACTCACTGGTCCGTTTACATTGGTAAAGTCACTTCTCCAAATAAAATCGACCCGCAGTGGACGTAAATTTCCGTATCCTATGTTTTCTATTCCTACACCGTATTCGAAATAGGGCTTTTTGTCAGGAGCCACATAGCGAATTGTCGATCTGTTAATGCGTTTATTTTTCTCTGAGATTGTTCCGTAAACAGCTCTAAAAGTTAACAAGCTTCGAAGGCCTAACTGTTTCACCAAGGGTACTCTATTCATGAGTAGCCCATTAAAATGATGTTCAAAGTGAGTTTCGACAGAACTGTCGGCTACGAAATCGTAGTAATCTAACAACGCAAAAGTATTCGGTGTTAAAAAATACGTTTGATTAGACGGTACTGCAGTAATAACGGACAGCGGTGTTTTACCAAAGGTTTTGCTCGCAATCAAAGTGGCGTCTAACACTCCAAACTTACCGAAAGGAATAGGGTGATTATACAACAAAGCGAGCTTACTGTACTCTACATTCCCTCCAAGCACGCCGCGATAGGCTCTTTTGAAATTCAACAATACTTTTGGGTGTAACTTAGGTCCTATTACCCTATCGACGCCAAAACCTTCTACCTGTCTACCCGGTTGGTAACTCAAGTAAATATCACTGTATACATCCGTTGTTCTGTGTTGTACTTGCCCTGTTCTCTCATTTAAAAACGCCAAAGAAAATCTCTTAGGATCTGCCGAAACTATGCGTTCTTTCGCCAATTTTACTCCGACATTAAAATTTTTAAATACTTCCACATCAAAGCGAAACATCGATTTACGAACACGTGATAAGAAAAAGTTTTGTCCTCGTACAAAAACTGCCTTCGGACCTTTATCGGGTTGTGGATTTAAATCACGCTCGTTAAACCGAGTGAACCCCATCTGTTCTATGTCGTTTAAATACGCTGCTCCGATAGTAATTCGGGGCTTTGTACTGAGCAAGTACCTCGCTTCCAAACCGTATTTAAACTTGTTGTCTTTAAAACCAAAAGCACCAAAACCTAAAAGACGAAAACGGTCATCGTTCGATTTAAACGTACGAAACCCTAATCGCAGTCGTACCCCTTCAATGTCATTTCTCGCCGTTGTCGTAAACAAATTCCCCAACTGCAACCCAGTAATGGGGGTAAAATATCCATCCGATAGGGTAAAAATGGTTCCTGTTGCTCTCTTTACTTTGGTACTTGTCTTAGCTTTAGCTACTAATTTCAAGGTTCCCTTTTCTTCCTCAACTAACTGATCATCCCAATAGGCAGCTTCTTTTTTAAATTGATTCTTACTCGACTGCACCAAAGGATTTTCATAGAAAGCGCGCGATTTTGCACGGTTGAACAAATACTTCGAGTAGCGTTCACGTTTTACTAAGTAAATACTCTTTTCAGTCTTGTTTTTCGTCAAAAAAGTAAACTCTCCTTTGTACTCATTTGACTTGGGTAAATAAATACTGTCATTTTTAAGCTCAAAGGTCTTATGGATGCTCAAATCTCTTACAAAATTTAAATTTACCTCCTTTAAGATTTCCATTTCAATGGCACTTAAGGCATAACTTTTCGCACTCACTTTAAAATGGCCTTTAAACACCAAATCACCATTTTGTCTCGGGAAAAAATGAATCGTATACTCTTTAGCACCTGCTACTTCTGTACTGTCAGACAATACGTAATCATAACTACCAAAACCAGAAGTCGCAATTGGGCTGACAAAAGTCTTGTCTAAAATAGGGATGCCGTCTTCGTATACATTAATTTCTTTAAATACATTGGTAGCTCTGGCAACGTATTTCCCCAACTGATGAATTCCCGTCTCGCGCAGTGCTTCAACATCAACTCGTTCCAAGTTCAGTTCGTTACTTCCGTATACATTTTCTACCTTTTCAATAAACTCAACTGGCATGTAGTAACTGTCATTATCGTAATTCTGTCGGAGATGCTCTTTGAGTTCTCCGTATTTTTTTCGCAATACTTTACGAACAAAAGCGCTATCCATATTTCCAAATCCCAACTCTCTCGAAGAGAATCGTTGAAATTGGTAGCTTTTAACAAGCGCTACACCGTTTTTCTTTTTGCGCTTCCATATTTCCTTTAAAATTCTATATGCCGGATTCTCTTTTTTCTTTAACCTCTTCTTGGGCTTCCTTACGATAACCACCTCATCTAAACTGGTCGCATTTTCTTTGAGTACAATCTCTAAGCGTATACCTTTCAATTTAGCGTATGGAATAATCCTTTCTTCAAACCCCATTAAACTCAGGGAAACATCTGCTTTCCCTCCATTTTTTTTCAACTGAAATTCTCCCTGATCATTGGTTGTTGTACCGATAGTCGTACCTACAAATACCACATTAACAAATGGTATTGGCATTCCTTGTTCATCTACAACCACTCCACTAACCTTTACTTGACCTATTGCATTACTCACCAATAAGATCAAGAGTCCAAACAAAACTCCCCTCATAAACTCGTCCCTATTTTACTGACTTTAAGCTCGTTTTGTTAGCGTAAACTGGATTGGTTGAATGAATGCGTTCTCCGTCAAAGGGTCGGGTGACCAAATTTTTAAAGTCACTATTTTCCTCAGCATCCATATTGGTATCGATACCGTGCACTATGCTACTTTGTTCCATACTGGTATAGGTACCAAACAAGCGATCCCAAATTCCGAGTATGTCTCCGTAATTACTATCTGTATACGGTAACACATAGTGATGGTGAATGTGATGCGTACTCGGTGTTACAAACACCCAAGAGACAATTCTATCAACTTTTGGATTCAATTTCACTTTAGAATGTGATGTTAAATTGATAAAGCTCTGAATAAACTGTTTGAGCAATAAAAATGAGGCAGGGACACCTAAAACAAACACTATTAAGGCCAAATAACTTACTCGAATTGCGGTTTCTCCTGGGTGTTCTCTGACTGTAGTAGAGATATCAACTTCCATATCACTGTGGTGAATTTGATGAAAACGCCAAAACCAAGGCACCCTGTGCATCATCACGTGATACCAGTAATCAAAAAAATCAATGGCGATAAACGCCGTAATAAAATACACTACTTTATTTTCGGTAATCGGAAGTAAATGCAGCAGTCCCCAACTTTGGTCGACCGTCCAATTTGCGACCATAAACACCACTGTTGACAGCAGCATTTGCACGGGTAGTACCAAACTGATAAACTTGGCATTTAACAAGGAATGCGAGGCCTTTGACTTGATATCTTGAGAAAAGATGACCAATTCTAAACTCCAAAAAAAGATAATGATGGAAGCAAAGACTATTAATTGTAAAATAAGAGGATTCTCTAATAAATATGACATATAACTTTGTTTTGATGACTATTACTTACGGTTTGGTTAGTATAAGTACAGTCATCCCCTGCACACCCCTTGTGAGGATGTGTATGGAGGATTACTAAAAAACTAAACGGTTAACTTGAAAAAGCCGTTGAATTAACTCTTTTTATAATGAAGTTGTAGTGCGCCTTCATCGGTTTGAATAGACAAAATCATTCCGGTTTTCGTAAATGAAATGACCTTAAATTCTGTACTATCGTTTCCAACAGTAACTACGATTTTACTAGTTGCACTGTCAATCGTAAAATCACCGTGTACTTCCTCACCGAGAAATCCTTTAAATTTATTGGGTTTACTGTATTCCTGATACGCTTCTGCTACCCCAAACACTTCTTGAGGTGTTCCTTTCTGTCCCATCATTTCAACGACATCAAGTTTCCATTTCCCAAAAATTTCTTTGGCGATATCTTGTCCTTGGGCAGAAAAATGTCCGACTCCCACCATCATTAAAATAACAATTGCTTTCTTCATCTCTATACTAATTTTCTATTTTAAACTAACCTAATACGCACTGTTCACAAACGGAGTACTACCGCTTGTGAATGGCACTCGACAAAGAAACGTCAAACTCGAAAAAAAATGCAGATTAAGGAGTCCCAGAACGCGTATTCGGACTATTTATCCGGTTTTTGTACTCACTTGGCGTGAGTCCTTCGAGCTCTTTAAAAACCTTGTAAAATGTTGATTTAGAAGAGAATCCAGCATCTCGAGCGAGTCCTAATATAGAATATTGTACTGCTTTATCAGAAGCGATGAGCCTTTTGAACTCCAACACTCTAAATTGATTGATAAACTGGTGAAAATTCTTTTTTGTACAGTTATTGATCAAGTTAGAAAGTTCGCGTTCACGAACTGTCAATTGTTCGGATAAGCTCTTGATGGTTAAATTCGGATTGGTATAAATTTTATGTTCTTCGATTAGCGTACACAAACATTCGAACTTGTTGTGTAATTCTGTATCCAGATTATCTTCTTCAACCTCCAACGAACAATTTTCCTCCACACACTTTTTTTCTACTTCGATAATTGGGGGTTCTACAGCGTTTGTATTCGGTGTATCCAATTCGTACTGCTGAAATCCTTTGACTCCTACCCAATACACGATGCTAAACGTTACCAAACTTTCTATAAAATCCATAATAGCATCCAGTGCTGAGTTTTCGTCAATAATCAGTTCGACGACAAACATAAATACGTGTAGGCTTATGACCATAAGCATCAAAACTCGTATCCAATGCAAGGTTCTATTATCAATTGTTGAATAGAAACTCTGTAAGTCTTTGCGGTATTTTTTTATGTAGCGCATGCTCAACACCATCAAAGGAAAACTGATGAGCATGTAGAGCAACCCGTTAAAGACCTCCGCCAACTCAGGATCTTGAAATGGTATGATATTGACCAATACCCCTGGAGCATACAACCAGATCCAATACTTAATTTCGTTCTTATTACTGTGAGACACGATGTACAAAAACAAGGAGGGCACAATGAATAAAAAGGAATTAAACGAAAAAAACTTTTCTCCTATGAGCTCAACAACTTCTTCGTCTGCCAAAAACTCATTTAGAAGGCTGTAGGCCAAACTCCAAATAAAAACTACTAAAAACACGTTTGCTTTATGCGCCTTTAGCCTGTGAGTCAAAAACAGAAACCCCAGCATGGCTGCGGAAAAAGCTGTGAGAAGATAAAATATCGCGGATATTTTTTCAAAGGTATACGTGTACATAGTCTTCTAGTTTGTGTGTATTAGTTGTTATTTAAACAAGAACGTTACAACACTTCCCTACTGTATACATTCTTAATATTTTTATAAAATTCCTAATTTCCTAGAATTTAGAATTCTTTTTTGCCCAATGCTCAACGTCGCAAACATAAAAAAATTGCAAATGGGATTTTTACCCTTTCAATAAAGTCTTCTATTTTTTAATATTTCCGTAAATTGCATGCGATAAATACAAGATAATTTACGAATGGAACAAACAACTCCTTATAAACCTAAATATAAAGTAAGAATCGTAACAGCGGCTTCCCTATTTGACGGACACGATGCTGCCATCAACATCATGCGTAGAATCATCCAATCAACAGGTGTTGAAGTTATTCACCTCGGACACGATAGAAGTGTTGAAGAAGTGGTGAATTGTGCTATTCAAGAAGATGCGAATGCCATTGCAATGACCTCTTATCAGGGGGGACACAATGAGTATTTTAAATACATGTACGATTTACTCCAGGAAAAAGGAGCCGGGCATATTAAGATTTTCGGAGGTGGTGGTGGAGTAATCCTTCCTGAAGAAATCAAGGAACTCATGGATTACGGTATCACGAGAATCTACTCGCCGGATGACGGTCGTGAATTAGGCCTACAAGGTATGATTAACGATTTGGTTCAACGCGCTGATTTTGCTATTGGTGATCAGTTGAATGGAGAAATCAACAAATTAGAAGAAAAAGAGATCGGAAGTATTGCCCGTATTATATCATCGGCAGAAAACTTCCCAGAAGTGGCTAAGGATACCTTAGCAAAAATTCACGAAAAAAATAAAAATGCAAGTACTCCTGTACTCGGAATTACAGGTACTGGTGGGGCTGGAAAATCGAGTTTGGTTGACGAGCTGGTTCGCCGTTTTTTAATCGACTTTCCAGAAAAGACCATCGGACTCATTTCTGTCGATCCATCGAAAAGAAAAACAGGAGGTGCTTTATTAGGTGACCGTATCCGCATGAACGCTATCAATAACGAACGCGTATACATGCGTTCACTTGCTACGCGTCAATCTAACCTAGCGCTGTCTAAATACGTCAACGAAGCTGTTGAGGTACTCAAAGCCGCAGCCTTTGATTTAATTATCCTAGAAACTTCGGGAATTGGACAGTCAGATACAGAAATTATTGAACATTCGGATACCTCATTGTACGTAATGACTCCAGAATTTGGTGCCGCTACTCAATTGGAAAAAATTGATATGTTAGATTTTGCCGATTTAGTTGCTATCAATAAGTTTGACAAGCGAGGAGCCTTAGATGCCCTGAGAGATGTTAAAAAGCAGTATATGCGCAACAACAACCTCTGGGACATTCCTCAAGAAGACCTTCCGGTATACGGAACTATAGCCTCGCAATTCAACGATCCAGGAATGAATTCGTTGTACAAGGCCATCATGGATAAATTAGTGGAAAAAACAGGAGCTGATTTAGCTTCTACCTTTGAAATCACTAAAGAAATGTCAGAAAAGATTTTTGTCATTCCACCGGCACGCACGCGTTATTTGTCAGAAATCGCCGAATCTAATCGCGCTTACGATAAAAAGGTTTCACAGCAGGAGGTTGTGGCTCAAAAGCTATACGGAATTAGTCAAACCATAGAAAGTGTTACGGATTCAAAGGTTGTACTTGACAAGGCAGGAATTGATGCGGAACAACTAACCATCAACGAGGAGCAACGCGATTTTGTAAAGCTGTTATTAGCAGAATTTGATCGCGTTAAAATGAATCTCGATCCTTATAACTGGGAAATCATTATGAATTGGCAAGACAAAGTGGCCAAATACAAAGCTCCAGTGTACACGTTTAAAGTACGCGATAAGGAAATCAATATTCAAACGCATACAGAATCCTTATCACATTCTCAGATTCCGAAAGTAGCCTTACCAAAGTACCAAGCTTGGGGTGATCTGCTCCGTTGGAACCTGCAAGAGAACGTACCTGGAGAGTTCCCTTATGCTTCAGGACTGTATCCATTTAAGAGAACTGGAGAAGACCCTACTCGAATGTTTGCAGGTGAAGGAGGACCGGAAAGAACCAACAGACGTTTCCACTACGTTAGTTTAGGAATGCCAGCAAAACGTTTATCGACGGCATTTGACTCGGTAACGCTCTACGGAAATGACCCTGGTCACCGTCCAGATATCTACGGAAAAATTGGTAATGCCGGAGTTTCTATTTGTTGTCTTGACGACGCTAAGAAATTGTATTCAGGCTTCGATTTAAGTCATGCCATGACTTCAGTTTCTATGACAATCAACGGGCCTGCTCCTATGTTGTTAGGTTTCTTTATGAATGCCGCTATTGATCAAAACTGTGAAAAATACATCAAAGAACAGCAACTTGAACACCTCGTTGAAGAAAAATTAGCGTCTCTTTACGACGCGAAAGGATTGGAAAGACCGAGATACAACGGTGATCTTCCTGAAGGAAACGACGGATTGGGATTAATGCTCTTAGGGGTTACCGGTGATCAAATTTTACCCGCAGAAGTATACGCTGAAATTAAAACGGCTACACTTTCGCAAGTTCGCGGTACTGTGCAAGCCGATATTTTAAAAGAAGATCAAGCGCAAAATACCTGTATTTTCTCAACGGAATTTGCCCTGCGCTTAATGGGAGATGTCCAAGAGTACTTTATCGAGAAAAACGTTCGTAATTTTTATTCGGTATCCATTTCTGGATATCACATTGCCGAAGCAGGAGCCAATCCTATTACGCAATTAGCACTTACCTTAGCCAACGGATTTACCTACGTAGAATACTACTTATCAAGAGGTATGGACATCAACAAGTTTGGACCGAACTTATCGTTCTTCTTTTCAAATGGAATTGATCCGGAATACGCTGTTATCGGTAGAGTGGCACGTAAAATTTGGGCCAAAGCACTCAAATTTAAATACGGAGCCAATCCACGAGCTCAGATGCTCAAGTATCACATTCAAACTTCGGGACGTTCTTTACACGCTCAAGAGATTGATTTTAACGATATTAGAACTACTCTACAGGCCCTGTATGCAATTTACGACAACTGTAATTCATTACACACGAATGCCTATGACGAAGCCATTACGACACCTACAGAAGAAAGTGTACGTAGAGCTATGGCCATTCAGTTGATTATCAATAAAGAATTAGGACTCGCAAAGAATGAAAACCCAATTCAAGGATCGTTCATTATTGAGGAACTGACCGATTTGGTGGAAGAAGCTGTATTGACTGAATTTGACAGAATTACAGAACGCGGAGGTGTATTGGGAGCCATGGAAACCATGTACCAACGTTCTAAAATTCAAGAAGAGAGCTTGTACTATGAAACTTTAAAACACACTGGTGAGTTTCCTATTATTGGAGTGAATACCTTTTTGAGTTCTAAAGGTTCACCAACAGTGACTCCTCAAGAAGTCATCCGTGCAACGGAGGAAGAAAAGTTATTCCAAATTAAAACAAAAGAAAACTTGAACCAAGCACATGCTGCCAAAGCGAGTGAAGAACTCGATATTATTCAGAATGCTGCTGTTCAAAACGAAAATATTTTTGAAAAACTAATGGAAGCGAGTAAAGTGTGTACACTAGGACAAATTACTGCCGCTCTTTTCGAAGTAGGTGGTCAGTACCGTCGTAATATGTAACCTACTCATTGCAAATTACTTTAAACTCCCCGCTACCTTGGTAACGGGGAGTTTTTTTTATGATTTTTGATACTGTAGATAGCTCTTTTTTGCCTTCGGGGTAAAATACGGATACCAAACTCCTCCCATCAACCTGGCATAATGCGCTACTTGACTTTCTTCTAACTTGGAATTGATGTAGGCCGATGATAACCAGAAATCACCGAGCATTTGAACGCGCTCCCACACCTCTTCATATTCTCCTTTAAAATCTGCCTGCCTTAGGTAGCCCGCAGCTATTAATCGCTGTACCAAACTCATGAACTGCTCTTTCCGATGAACTGTCAAGGTTTGGTAATGTGCACTAATTTTGGGATGTGTTCTCATTACTTGAACAAAGTCGAGCATCATAAAACGATAATTAAAAAATACTTTCATAACCGCCGTATTCACCTCAAAAAGCAAATTCATAGAAAGCTCGGCAGTCTCAAATTTTATAAACTCAGCGGATAAGGCTGTTACCAAGTCTTCGTACAGAACCTCGATGATGTCTGCTCGCTTTTTGTAGTGGTAATTTAAATTCCCCTGGCTCATTCCTAATTCCTTTGCAATCGTTCGGAGCGTTACTTGTGACAATCCCTGACTGTTAAACAATGCCAGTGCCTTATCACGTATCCTTTTTTTTGTCGTATTCATAGCACAAATATACAAATTAGTACATACGACCTAAATAAAAATATTTTTAGTAACTTTGACCTAAAACCAATACTATGGAGATTTCAATTATAGGAGCAGGAATTGCCGGTTTAACAACGGCACTTTTTTTAGAACGACAGGGATACACTGTCAACATTTACGAACGGGCGACAAAACTAGAAGCCGTGGGAGCAGGTATAACCCTCGCTCACAACGCAATGCAAATATTTGAAAACCTAGGGATTGCCCATCAACTAAAAAAAGAAGGGCATCTGATTGAACAGTTCACTATAGCCACGGAAAAGCTCGATACCATTCAATCGATACAAACACAGCGTTACGATGAACTCTTTCAGACCTCAACCGTAGCCATCGCTCGCGCTCGTCTTCAAAACACCTTACTAAACAGCCTTGAAAAAACGTCGATACATCTCGGATATCAGCTTCAAAAGCTCCACCAAAACAGTGAACAGGTTCACCTTAGTTTCGACAATGGATTCGAAGTGTCGACATCAATGGTTATCGCGGCTGATGGCATACGTTCAATCACTCGATCACTCATAGCTCCCAACGCCACCATACGTACGACATCACAGTATTGCTGGCGAGGTATTGCAAATTTCGATATCCCTTCGAACTACGTACATAAACTTCATGAATGCTGGGGAGGCACCTATCGTTTCGGGTTCGTTCCCATCGATAAAAATCAGGTGTATTGGTTTGCAGTTACCTCAGAGGCTCAGCGTGTACAAAATACGCTACATCCAACGAGTTTGCTCACTGCGTATGCTAACTTTCATCCGTTAGTCACTGAACTTATCACACATACTCCAAAATCGAAAATTCATGGGGCTGCTATAACCGATTTACCACAAGGCACTCCGTGGTACCAAGGCCGAGTATGTTGTATTGGTGATGCCGCGCATGCCACGACACCCAATATGGGACAGGGAGCATGTCAAGCCATTGAAGACGCCTACTTGCTCTCTACTTTAATTTCTGAACAACCACATGCCTCGGTATTCAACACCTTTCAAAAATTGAGAACCGATAAGGTACGACGTGTTATTCAGCAGAGTTATCGCATAGGAACGGTGGCACATTGGAAATCCCCAGTCTTAAAACACCTCAGGAATAAAGGTTTAGAATGGATGCCTAAGCGATTACAAGAAAATAACTCCATAGCACTATTTTCGCTAGTAAAAGCACCCAAAAATAACACAAAACACTAAATTTTAACACTTTAAACAGCAAAACCATTGAATTCCACCCAAAACTCTAAAGAATATTTAGTATATTGTCCTACTTAAATACTGAAAGGATGAAAAATAACTACTTCAAAATCTTACTCTTTTTGTTCGTTGTAACAATGGGGTTTAAAGCCACGGCTCAAGACAAGGATAACTATCTATCCATTCAAGTAAAAGATGAAAAAAAGAGGCCTGTTCCTGGAGCTATTATACTCTTTGACGATGTACGTCAAAAAAGATGGACAAATTCTAAAGGTATTTTCAAAACAAAACTACAGAAAGTACCCAAGATTA
Source organism: Tenacibaculum litopenaei (assembly GCF_964514025.1). Classification (NCBI taxonomy): domain Bacteria; kingdom Pseudomonadati; phylum Bacteroidota; class Flavobacteriia; order Flavobacteriales; family Flavobacteriaceae; genus Tenacibaculum; species Tenacibaculum litopenaei. The sequence continues at coordinate 366,753 of NZ_CAZEQT010000003.1, read as the reverse complement.
TTGCTGCATTTTCACCTAAAGTAGGTATCCAAAAAGTCAAGTACAACGGTAAAAAATCTATTGTGATAATTATCGAAAAAAGAAACGATAGTTATACTGTCAATGATGCTAACAACAAAGTGGCCAGTACCGCACAATTTTGGAATATTTACGACTATATGCGCGGACGCATTCCAGGCGTAAACATCGATTCATCAAATCGCATTACGATTAGGGGTTACAACACTGTTAACGGAAGTACGACACCGTTGTTTATCTTGAACGGTAACGCCATCAGTGAAGCTTTGTTTGCGAGGATAGAACCTAATACCATCAAAGCTATTAAAGTATTAAAAGGTACGGATTCTGCCATTTACGGATCACGCGGAGCCAATGGTGTTATTGTTGTGGACACTTTTTAAACTGCACAACTACAAATTATGTAAACTCTTGTTCCTTATATAGAAACACTCAAAAACCTCATAAGTATCCTAGTACTTTGAGGTTTTTTCTCTTTTTCACGGGATGATAGCAATTCTCCCTATTGCAGTATATCTGTAGTAGTTATCGGATATACCTTCAATGCCTTAGCTCGCGCTTCAGCATCACGATGGGTTTGTACCTCCCAAATCAAGCCAATGTACTTTAAAATAACAATGGCACACCAACCCAGGTCTAGTTCAAACCAGCTTTTTGAAAACTTTGCAGATTTTGGATAGGCATGATGGTTGTTGTGAAAACCCTCTCCAAAAGAACACACTCCTAAGAGTACATCGTTATAACCACTTTCACTAGCACCGGATACCTCGTAACGAACATAACCATGGGTATGTGATGCATAGCCTATAAACCAATGGGCTAAGATTGTTACAGCGGCGCGAAATGCAACCAGAAACAGCATGGCATTCCAACCGTAAAGCAGATAGAAAAGTAGCGCCATTCCGAGTATATGAGCGAGCCACGTACCATTTAAAAAGCGCAGCCAGGTATCTTCTAAATCGTCCTTAGGAATATTGTATCGGTCGACATTTGTAGGACGAAAACTCAAGTGCAAATTCCACCAATAATCTTTTAGTAAACTGTGTTTGTATCCAAAATAAGGCAAGCATTCCGATTGGTTTTGCCAATAATCTCTGTAATAATGAAACTTTAACCAATTTAATGGTCCTCCCAGTCCGGTAAACACAAAGGCATAGGCCAATAAATTTCTAAACCACCTCGAAGTCTGATACGACTTATGAATAATTCCGCGGTGCAATCCTACAGAATGCCCCAAACAAACAGTAAGAAGTACCAATACTCCATTTAACCCCAGTACTTCGCTACTCAATTCAGCAAAGTCAATAGTCAAACTTCCCAAGATAAAGAGGTAAAGGGTAAGAATTTTAAGTGGGGCTAGCACAATTTTTCCATAGCGAATTTGATCATTTTCTTTCATAACTTATTTTATTTTCAGAAATTATTGAAACTTTATTGATAAATTTTTTTACTTTTTCAAGAGTTTGGTAACATTAGACAAAAGCCAGTGCTCATCTGCTCTAATGGCTTTGTCTAGCAACCCATTTACCGTTTCTGTTACGTGGACCAAATCGCCCATCAAAACACGAAAACTTTCTGCTTCTTCTGAATCCTCGGCTACTTCGCCTTTTAACTCCTTTAGCACTTTTATTACAGGTTCTATTTCACGCTTTTTGCGCTCTTTTGTCACTTGCTTAAACAGTTCCCAAATATCTTTCCCAGATTCAAAATACTCTTTGCGCTCCCCGGGTACCAATACTTTGGTTACAATTCCCCAGTCGATAAGCGCGCGTACATTCATGTTCACATTGCCTCTCGAAATCTTAAGAATTTCCATAATTTCATCGGACGACAAAGGTTTTACTGAAACCAATAACAACGCATGTACCTGAGCCATGGTTTTATTTATCCCCCAATGTGTGGCTAAACTTCCCCAGGTTTGTATGTATTTTAATTTGGCTTCTTCTAATTGCATGTGACAAATATAGGATTAGTTTTAAAACTTTCAAAAATTTCTGAAAATAAATTTCAATCAGAGTTTATTTCTTTTGCAGAATCGTCAGCGCCACCCTAATTTGTTCGTAGGGTACTTTTTCACCGAGAAACTCAAAATACGGTTTTAAGGCTGTTTCATTTTTCAATTCCTTCTTGGCATTTGCCACGCGTTTCAAAATAGCGGGCGTCACAAATTCATCCAAGCTAACATCCTTACCTTCCAAATACAACTTCGACAGGTGCGAAAAAATAGTCGTTGTCTTCAGGCCTCGTAATTCACCGATTTCCTGAACAGAATGACCTTGTTGATACAGCTTAAACGTTTCTAAGGTGGTATCTTTTTTCGTTTTGCGCTTTTCATTTAGAAAGGACTTAATTTCTTCCATAAACTCATCACCATACACCGCTAGTTTTCGTTGTCCAACACCGCTAATTGCTAAAAACTCAGTAGCTGATTGTGGTCGTTCCCGTTCAATTTCGCGGAGTGTGGCGTCGTTAAAAACCAAGTAGGCCGCAATATCTTCTTCCTTAGCAATGCGATAACGCAGGGCTCGCAAACGGTCAAACAACGTGGTATTTGCCGTTTTTTTCTTTGCTTTCTTCGTTACTTTTGTCTCTTCAACAACCTGTGGCTTGGTCAATTCTACACGTTCTCCCTCGAAGAGCACTTTCTTTGCTAGGTTAGAAAGTTGTAAGGCATTACGCTGGTGAAAGGCTATTTGACAAAATCCTTGATTCACCAATTGTATCAGGTAGTGCTGCCAATCGCGCCAAGCAATATCCTTCCCTGCTCCATAGGTTTTTAGTTGCTGGTACTGCTTGTCCAACACAGCGGCATTTTGGGCTCCTCTTAAAACGTCAATCACCATCCCCATAGCTTCTTTTCCTTGAAGTCTATAAATAGCTGAAAGCGCTTTCTGGGCAATAATCGTACCGTCAAAAAAGGTTGGTGGATTGTTACACACATCACAATTTCCACAGTTCTCTTCGATGAACTCACCAAAATAGCTCAACAGAATTCTACGTCGACATACGGTAGCTTCCGCAAACTGCTTCATCCTGTCGAGTTTCGCTTCCTGTACTTCTTTATTGCCTGTATTTTCAATAAACTGACGGAGTTGAATAACATCGGCATAACTGTGAAAAAGTAGTGCATCCGAAGGCAGACCATCACGACCTGCACGCCCAATTTCCTGATAGTAACCTTCAATATTTTTGGGCAAATTATAGTGAATTACCCAACGAACATTCGATTTATCAATTCCCATACCAAAAGCAATAGTGGCACAAACCACTGTACAATCGTCTTTAATAAAGGCTTCTTGGGTAGCTGATCGTTCGTCAAAACTCATACCGGCATGGTACGCCAAGGCATCGATCCCTTTCTGCTGTAATTTTGAGGCAAGCTGTTCCGTTGCCTTTCGACTCAAACAATACACAATTCCGGCCTCATTAGGACGTTTGGTCACAAACTCAATAATCTGTTGTACTCGTTCGTTAGCAGGTCGCACCTCCAGTGCGATGTTTTCTCGGTTAAACGAACTGATAAAACGATCTGCGTGAGGAATGGCTAGCTGGGTTACAATGTCTTCTTGCGTGGCTTTATCAGCCGTTGCAGTCAATGCGATGATTGGAACTTCAGGAAGTGATTTTTTTAAGAAAGACAATTGTTTGTACGAGGGTCTAAAATCGTGTCCCCAAGCAGAAATACAGTGCGCCTCATCAATAGCTACACAACTGATGTAACTTTGATTCAACACATTTTGCAACATGGGTAAACTTTCAGGAGCTACGTACAACAATGTAATGGCTTTGGTAGCCACGTCTTCGAATACCTTCGCCTGTTCTTCAGCGCTTTGACTACTATTGATATAAGTAGCTTTGATACCATTGGCCTTCAAACTATCTACCTGATCTTTCATTAGCGCAATCAACGGAGAAATTACCAAGGTAATGCCATTAAAAAACAAGGCCGGTAGTTGGTAACAAATAGACTTACCTCCACCCGTTGGCATGATAACCAAGGTATCTTTCTTTGCCAATACGTTTTCAATAATCTGCCCTTGTTGCAGGCGAAAACTTTCATAACCAAAATTCGCCTTTAATTTCTTGAGTATATCCGCTTCCAAAATCTGTTCCATCTGGCAAAAATAAACATAAAAAAAGCGAAGACCTGAGGTCTTCGCTTCAATCTTCTTTATATTTTTAGTAAGCGACTACAATTCTTGTAATAGTACCTCAACGGCCTTTTTCAATTGTGCATCCTCTCCTCGATCTTTAGATCCTGGAGCGTTCTTTACTAGGTAATCAGGTGTTGCTGGCGCTTCATTCTCCATGTTTTTACCAGACTTCTTCACGTACCATGCACGGAATGGCATGCGGATAAATCCATTTTGTAAAGATCTTCCTCCTGTCGAAATCACGGCTCCAAAAGTAGGTTGTCCTACCAGTTTACCCAAACCTAAATTTTTAAAGGCATGCGAAAAGATTTCCGCATTCGAATAACTGTTTTCGTTACAAAGTGCAACCACAGGTTTGGTATTCACCGATAAAATTGCACGTTCGTTAAACGGATAGTTTTTAGTAAAACTCTTGTGATTTTTTAAGCTCTTTGTAGCACCTCGTGGAATTGTATAGGCGTGTTGTTGTACGTTTAATACAGCCATCAAACGATCAGTAGTCCAACCTCCTCCGTTGTAACGAACGTCGATAACTATTCCTTTTTTACCGTACCCACTAGCTTTTAACTCTCTTTCAAAACGTTCAAAACTCGGCATGTTCATTCCTTGAATATGAATGTATCCTAATTGTCCGTTTGAATACTTAGCTACGAGCTCTTTACGAGATTCTACCCAAGCATCGTACTGTAATCCTCTCAAAGACCTCAACGTTCTCAATACCACGTCTTTTCCGCCTTTTAGCTGTAACAATACTTCGCTGTTACGCGTGTTTTTTAAGTAGCTGTAAAAATTACTATGCTTCTTGATAGGTTTACCATTTACTGCTACAATAACATCACCAGCTTTTAATTTGCTCTTTGTTTTATCAGCAGCAGAATTAGGCAATACATAGGTTACTTTTACTCCGTCTTTTACAGGTACTACTTCTAATCCGATCAATCCGATATTGCTGCTCGCAACCTTCTCTGGATTTCTTGAAGCGTAGCCCATGTGACTCGCATTTAACTGTCCTAATAACAAGTTAAACACGTATGAGAAATCTTGTTGTGTACTTGTTGACAATACCCAAGGTCGGTATTTCTTCACCAATGACTTCCAGTTATATCCATGGAATTCAGGGTCGTAGAAACCGTCAGTAAGTGCGCGAATACCTTCGTCAAATACCTGCGCTCTCATTCCATTCAAATCTCTTACAATGCGAGCACTGTGTGGCAATGAGGTTAATTTATCTGATTTCGGATTCATTTGCTTTAACCTACCTGAAGCTGTGAGGTAGATTTTACCTTTAGCTACCGAGAAGTTTCCTACACGAGATGAACCGCGAACTGCCTTAGGCTTGCTTCCATCCCATTTTACCTTGTAGAGGTTTCTTTTTTGCGTTGCCGGATTCGTAGCAGAAAAGTAGATATACTTGCTATCTGGACTGAATAACACACTGTATTCATTGTCTTGCAAACGCGTTACTTGTACCAAACGATCGTAGATTTTATCTGCATCGATTTTTACTTTCACTGTCTTTTTCTTCTTCCCTTTCTTTCCTTTCTTAGCTTTTTTTGACTTCTTACTCGTCGCTTCTTTCGAAGCGTAATAGTCTCCTTCTTCGTGGTCAATTCTCGATTTCTCCCAATCTTCCTTCTGCAACCACAACATCCAAACATCGTAATTGATCCCGCTGCGGTTTGATAAGAAGGCTAATTTTTTTCCGTCTGCACTCCATACTGGTGACGAATCACTACGAGGGTGCATACTCACATTCATCTTTACTTTAGGATCGGCTACTGATTGGATAAAAATTTCACTATCGAAGTTTAAATCCTCCTGAGAATATGCGATATACTTGCTATCCGGACTCCAGCTAAGATCTTCTGGTGCCGCCCAAGTATCTGAATAAATTTTAGGGTTCTTAATCGCGCCGTCTTTGATATCTGCGATGTACAAAGTTCCTCTTCCTACCTGGTAGGCAATCTTCTTTTGGTCAGGAGAAACATACATGCGCTCTACATCTTGTTTGCTTTTTGTTTCTTTCGCTATCGCAACTTTCAAACTGCGGTTTAACCCTACCAAAGAGTCACTTGACGTTGCACTGTAAATTTCGAACTGCCCATCTCTATCTGAAATAAAGAATAATTTTTTGTTCGAAATCCACTGAGGATTTTTATCTCTTGAAGGTCCTTGGCCTATTGGATTGGAACGCTTCTTTTCTTTATTGTTCAGCTTTACAAATACATCTCCCTCGATCTCCATCGCTACTAATTTAGCGTCTGGTGAGATGCTGTAATTGCGAATTCCTCCTGAAGTAACACGAGCATCTTCTTCGTCAAAATGTGCATCAGACCCTAGGCTTAACTGCAATTTCTTTGAAGAACCTTGAGTGAACAAATAGGTTGTTGCTCCAGATGCGTATACAATTTTACCATCATTGGCTATACCAAAAGTACGAACACCGTCTACGCGTTGCTTCGTTAACTGCTTCGCAACACCACTTTTGGTACCTTGACTAGAAATTGCTTGTTTATAAATGTTGTAACGTCCACTTTCCGCTCCGATATAATACAAATTTCCAGCTGCATCCCAACGCGGCGTATGATCGTTCTTTACGCTTGTAGTAATTTGGTGGTACTGCTTGGTTTGGGTATTAAAAATCCAAATATCGCGCTGCGCTGACCCGGTATAATCTTCACGTGCAATTCGACATGCTCCTTTCACATAAGCGATGAATTTCCCATCGGGCGATATGGTTGCTTGCGAACCTAAGGCTGTTAACAAGCGAGTTGGAGTTCCTCCTTTTTCCTCAACTTGATACATTTGTGCATCCCATTCAGGCCCTTTCAACACTCTGTTGGTCGTAAATACCACTTCGTCTTTATACCAATCAGAAGGCACGTTTGAAGTTGGGTAATATGTTAATTGCTTAGGACGACCTCCGTTTACAGCTACTGTAAACACATTGGTATTCCCTGTTCTATTAGAAGAGAAAGCTATTTCTGAACCATCGTCATTCCACACAGGATCAGACTCATAAGCTTCGTGGATAGTTAATCTTCTCGCGTCTTTTGTAGCCAAGGTATATACCCAAATATCACCGTGGTAGCTAAACGCTAGTTTCGAACCATCTGGGCTTAAACTAGGCTTTCGTATAAAAGTTGTTTGTGCAGTTAGGAGGCCTGAGCAAAACAGCATGGCCACTGCAAGTAATTTTCTAGTTAGCATGAATTGTTATTTTATAATACTAAGGTATATCTTTAGGTCAAATATTTAATAAAATTTAGCATTCTCTTAACAAATCTTAACATCTACACAAAAACTGTAGTGTTTTTTATCATTTTATTAAAAGAATAGCAAGTTCGAAATCTTTGACTGGCCAGTCGGTTTTACCTTTAGCTCTTAACTCCGGCAATAAAATCGGCAATACCTTCGGTACCATTTGCTTCAAGTGCCTTGATAAAAGCCGAACCTATTATAGCTCCGTTGGCATAATTACAAGCACTGTTAAAGGTTTTGGCATCCGAAATTCCGAATCCAACAATCAACTTATTTTTCAATTGCATATTTTTAATACGCTCGAAATAAGCCATCTGTCCTGCCGTAACTTCCCCTTTTGCTCCTGTGATAGACGCCGAAGCAACTACATAGATAAAATCTTCACTCATGGCATCAATTTTACGAATGCGCTCGTCGGAAGTATGAGGAGTAATCAGAAAGACATTTTGAATTCCATACTTGGCGAACAAGGCTCTGTAATGAGTTTCGTATTCAACCATTGGCAAATCGGGAATTATGATGGTGCTAATACCACAAGCTTTTACCTGCTTGCAAAATTCGTGTTCCCCGTATTTGATAATTTGATTTAAGTAGCCCATCAATACTAAAGGGACTGTATTCGTTGCTTGGACGTCTTTTAACTGTTCAAAAACAACGTCCAAATTCATTCCATTCTTAAGGGCTACCGCACTGCTGTGTTGTATCGTAGGTCCGTCAGCTAGAGGGTCAGAGTACGGAAGTCCAACCTCAATAAAATCGACATCGCTTTTTGCCAACTCGTCAATGATAGCCGCCGTACTAGTCAATTGAGGAAATCCTGCCGTAAAAAATATCGACAAAACATCGCGTTGTTTTTTTTCAAATACTTGTTTTAACGTTTGCATACTTTTCTTTTCAGGTGATTACTCTATAATTTTATTCATGTGCTTGCTGTAGGTAGCCAAGTCTTTATCTCCTCTCCCCGACAAATTGATTACCAAAGTTTTCCCTTCATATCCTTTTAACTTGGGTAGTACAGCCAAAGCATGGGCTGTTTCCAAGGCAGGTATGATTCCTTCTAACCTCGTAAGTTCAAAAGCAGCTTCCAGCGCTTCCTCATCAGTAGCATTCATAAATGCTGCTCTTTTACTATCAAACAAAAAAGCGTGTAACGGTCCTACCCCTGGATAATCCAATCCAGCAGATATCGAATACGGCTCTACAATCTGCCCGTAGTCATCTTGCATTAGGATGGTTTTACTGCCGTGGATCACTCCAACCTCACCCAATTGAGATGTTGCAGCACTCTCGCCGGAATGCACTCCCAATCCAGCAGCTTCCACCGCGATCAATGCTACGTCTTCATCCTCCATATAATGGTAAAAAGCTCCAGCAGCATTACTTCCTCCGCCAACACAGGCGATAATAGCATCGGGATTTTCACTACCTGTTTGCTCTTTTAACTGAATTTTCATTTCCTCAGAAATCACCGCTTGCAATCGTGCTACCATATCCGGATAAGGGTGTGGCCCTACCACCGAACCGATAAGATAATAGGTTTCTGGATGCTGAATCCAGTAACGAATAGCCTCGTTAGTCGCGTCTTTTAGGGTTTTACTTCCACTGGTCGCCGGAACTACCTTAGCTCCTAACATCTTCATTCGTGCTACGTTGGGTGCTTGACGTTCAATGTCCGTCTCTCCCATAAAAACAATACACTCTAAGCCCATCAAGGCACAAACCGTAGCGGTCGCCACTCCGTGTTGCCCTGCTCCCGTTTCGGCTAATATTTTAGTTTTTCCTAGGTGTTTTGCTATTAATATTTGCCCAATAGTATTGTTTACCTTATGTGCTCCTGTATGATTTAAATCCTCTCGTTTTAAATAAATAGTAGCCCCGTATTTTTCTGACAGCCGCTCGGCTAAATACAAGGGACTCGGACGACCTACATAGTGTTGAAGCAAGTTTTTATACTCTTGCTGAAATGCTTCCGATTGAATAATCGTCACGTAATTATCTTCCAATTCTTTTACATTCGGATACAATAATTCGGGAATAAAGGCTCCTCCAAACTGACCGTAATATCCGTGCTGATCGGGTTGAAATTTGCTCATAGTTGTGATGGTTCTGCACGTCGTGAACGCGCTGTTATTTTAATAATTTTATAAACTTTTGTAATTCCGGTACTCGTTTCAGACCGGGTTCTTTTTCAAACTTGCTGTTCACATCCAAAGCCCGACAGTAACGCGCTGCCGGACTCTTTAAGAATTCTTTCAATGCAGCAAGGTCTTTGACACCGATACCGCCACTTAAGAAAAACGGCTTTTCACTCGGATATCCTTCTAGTAGGGTCCAATCAAATTGTACTCCATTTCCTCCTGGGTGCTTCCCTTTGGTATCAAACAAAAACATATCTGCTACCTGTTCATACGCCTTCAATAGGTCAAAATCAAAGCTAGCACCTACTGAAAATGCTTTTACCAATTGTACCTTCGGAAGGTGTTCTTTTAACTGCTTTAAGTATTCCGGACTTTCCTTTCCGTGTAATTGTAGGTATTGTAGCTTGTATTCCTCTGCTAATGACACCACGATTTCGAGGTATTCATCTACAAAAACACCGACTTTTTTAATCTTTTTAGGTAGTTCAGGAATAATCCCCTCAAAATTTCGCTCAGATTTATCGTAGAATATAAACCCGAGGTAATCAGGTTGCAACGCCGCCACCTCTTTGATATTTGGCACCTGTTTCATGCCGCAAACTTTCAATTCGATCATCGCCTTACTTTATTTGTCCGATAAAATCTTTACAAGCTTGTCCCGGATGTGCTTCTTTCATAAAATTCTCACCGATTAAAAAGCCTTGAAATCCGTACTCTTTTAATCCTGTAATGATACGAGGATCAGAAATTCCACTTTCCGAAACTTTGACGGCAGATGACGGTATTTGATTTGCGAGGGCGATAGAATGCTCCAAATCAACTTCAAACGTTTTAAGGTTACGGTTGTTAACTCCAATAATTTTGTTGTCCAAATCATTGATTTTATCCAGGTCTTCTTGAGTATGCACTTCGTACAGTACCTCCATACCGAGATCGGTTGCCAACTGCCCGTAATTCTTTAATTCTTGAGCTGTCAAACACGCAGCGATCAACAAAATAACATCCGCTCCAATAGCCTTTGCCTCCACAATTTGAAATCCGTCAACTACAAAATCCTTTCTCAAAATTGGCTTTTGTTGGTTAATCGTTCTAGCCTCCATCAAATCTGCCAACGAACCTCCGAAAAAAGAAGTGTCTGTCAGGATAGACTGCGCCGCTACATTTGCATCCAAATAGCCAGTGGTAACATCCTCAATGGTCGCTTTGTCGTTGATAATTCCCTTTGATGGAGATTGCCTTTTAAACTCGGCAATGATTCCTGTTGAATAGGGTGCCGTTAACGATTCTTTCAACGAAAAGCACGACTTTTTAAAACTAGGGCTCTCCACCAATTTCTTTACCGGAATTTCCGACTTAAATTTTGCTACTTCCTTCTTTTTAAAGGCTATTATCTTCTCTAATATGGTCATCTTACTATTATTCTTTATGCTAACTATTCACTAAAGTACTTAAACATTTTTTTGCTTGTAGTCCAAACAAGGAATCTTTTGCTTTGTCATAGGCAGTTTCAAAGTCCAACTGCTCATCTACAATCTTTAATGCTATTGCTGCGTTGGTCAGCACTACGCTGTTTTGTGCTTTTGTTCCTTCTCCATTCAGGATGCTTTTAAATACTCGAGCGGCTTCTTCCACAGAATTACCACCAAAAATATCCTCTTTGGCAACGCGTTCTTGCTGTAATTGTTCTGGACTGATCAGCTGTTCTCCTCGTTTGGTAAACAACTTAAAACTTCCCGTCAATGAAATTTCATCGTAACCATCGAGCGCGTGTACGATCCCAAAATTACTTCCTTCTTCTTGTAAGATGTAATAGTACAAACGGGCTACTTCCAAGTTATAGGTCCCCAATAACTGGTTTTTCGGACTCGACGGATTCACCAAAGGCCCCAACATATTGAAAAAGGTCTTCAATTTCAGCGCTTTTCGAACAGGCCCAACAGCTTTCATTGCTGGGTGAAATTTAGGAGCGTGAAGAAAACAAATATTAGCCTTCTCCAGCTGACGGCGAAGTATACCTTCATCATTGGTAAATTCGTAGCCCATACGCTCTAGCATGTCTGACGACCCCGACTTCGAAGAAACTGAATAATTACCGTGTTTGGTCACTTTTTGTCCTGTTCCTGCAACGACAAACGAGGTCAAGGTTGAGATGTTAAACGTATCTTTTCCATCTCCTCCGGTTCCGACAATATCAATGGCATTGTACCCTGATAAATCTACTCTGACCGCCAACTCCAACAAGGCTTCTCTAAATCCTGCCAACTCGGCAACCGTAATAGGTCGCATGCGAAACACCGTTAAAAAAGAAGCTAAATGCGCTTCGTTATAAGCATCTTTTGCAATGTCTAATAACAATGATTTTGCTTCCTCTTTAGACAAGCGGTATTGTTGAAATAATTTTTCTAAAATAACTCTCATCCTTATAATTTTTGGGTTACTGTTTGCGCTGCCTGCTCCAAGAAGTTACGAACCAATTGCTCTCCAACGACTGTCAAAATGCTCTCTGGATGAAATTGTACGGCACTGATAAAGTGCTCTCTGTGACGCAATGCCATGATACCTCCAGTTTCATCAATCGCTGTGATTTCTAATGCTGCCGGAAAATGCTCCTTTGACGCTATCCACGAGTGGTAGCGAGCTGCTTCAAAAACAGGAGGTACGTCCTTAAAGATAACAGCATCCTTTACTGTAACGCTCATCTCGGTAGCAACACCGTGAAACACTTCATTCATATTCTCTATGGTACCCCCAAAAACTTCTGTTATGGCCTGTAAACCTAAACAGACTCCAAAAATCGGAAGTTTGCCGGCATAGGTACGAATTACTTCTTTTAAGATGCCTGCCTCATCCGGAATCCCAGGACCCGGTGATAAAATTAACACATCGTATTCCCCGACGGCTTCTATACTTATTTCATCATTGCGATATACATCTGGATACTCATCAGTTATTTTCTCAACCATATGCACCAAATTATAGGTAAATGAATCGTAGTTATCTAAAATTAATATCTTCATAATCAGTTATGGTTTAAATGGAATCTGCCAACAATAATGCTTTTTTGAGGGCAGCTAATTTGTTATTTACTTCTTGTAATTCACTGGCTTCATCAGAATGGATAACAATACCTGCTCCAGCCTGGTAATACAATACATTTTGTTTACTCACAAACGATCGAATTGCAATGGCCAAATTCACGGAACCATCCAATCCTATAATTCCCACGGCTCCTCCGTAAAAACCTCTCGATTGATTTTCATACCTATCAATCAACTGCATCGCTTTGTACTTTGGTGCTCCACTTAGCGTTCCTGCCGGAAAGGTATCCCCCACAATTTTTATAGACTGATCTTTAATCTCTCCTTGCACCGTTGAAACCAGGTGGATTACGTGACTAAAGTACTGCACCTCCTTGAACACCTCTACTTTTACATCTTCAGCGTGTTTACTCAAATCGTTTCTGGCCAAATCAACCAACATTACATGCTCTGCGGTTTCTTTTTTATCTTCTGAAAGTTGTTTTCCCAACTTGATATCCTGAGCCATATCTCCCGTTCTTCTGAAGGTTCCGGCAATCGGATTAATAATTGCTTTCCCCTCTTGAATTTTTATTTGAGCTTCCGGTGACGACCCCATTAATTTAAAGCTACCATAATCAAAATAAAACAAATAAGGAGACGGATTGATTGAGCGTAAGGCACGGTATACATTAAACTCATCCCCAGAAAACTTTTGCTGAAACTGCCTTGACAATACCAACTGAAAAACGTCACCACGCTTACAGTGTTCCTTGGCTTTTTTCACATAATTAACAAAGTCTTCATCGGTACAATTAGAACGCTCGTCGCCTACCAAACTAAATTCTTGAGTGTTAAAAACCTGCGCATCTATAATGGCTTCTATAGCACTCAAGTCACCGTCTTCACCAGCAGCAATATTTTCGATAAGCGTCATTTCATCATTAAAATGATTAATTGCGATAATGTACTTATAAAAGCTATACTGCATCATCGGAATAGCTGATGGCGCATCGGGAACCTCGAGTTTTACAGTCTCAAAATACTGAACACTGTCATAGGTTGTATATCCGTACAAACCGTTGTACGCCTTGATGGCTGGATCGCAATCCAAGTTGATTGCCTCTGTAAATTGCGTAAAGAGTTCATTAAAATTTCGTCCAATGGGTACTGATGCTAACTCCTTGCCATTCTCTAAGGTCACAAAGCGATCCTTATCAGCAATCATGCTCACTAAGGGTTGTACACAAACAAAAGAGTAGCTTTCCTCTTTACTGTGATAATCAGAACTTTCCAACAATAAGGTATTGGGATATACATCTCTAAATCTCAAATACAAACCTACCGGTGTTACCGTGTCTGCGAGGCGCTTTTTAAATTTGGTTTTAAACGTAAATGTTTTCATTTTGATTCTGGCTTAAAAACAAAAAAGGCTTATCGTGAGATAAGCCTTTTTTCGTTTATATGTTATATATAGAGGATCTGCTCACTTAATTTGAGTTAAGAGAGTTCCACCACCATATGTTGTTTTGCATTGTCATGAGTTCACAAATGTATAACACATTTTTTATAAATCAAACTGTTCACGAACTATTTTTTTCTAAGCCTTCGAATAGTTAGCAAAAACGGGATCCTAACCACCAAACACTTTCACAAATAAACAAAAAACACAAAATAACAAACAAATTAAAACTAAAAACACTAATAACATTTAATAATCAAAACATTATTCGGTTGTTTGCAATGTATTTAAAACAAAACACTAGGTTTTTACTTAGTAATACCAACTAAAATAGCATAAAAGACTTAAATAATAAAGATATGTGTGGAATTGTATGTGCCTTTGATTTAAAAGAAAAAACAGAAAAACTGCGCCCTCAACTATTAGAGATGGCAAAAAAAGTAAGACACAGAGGTCCGGACTGGAGCGGAATTTACAGCGATAACAAAGCCATTCTAGCCCATGAACGCCTCGCCATAGTCGATCCAACCTCAGGGCAACAACCCCTGTTTAGTAAAGACCGTAGGTTTGTACTTGCAGCAAATGGAGAAATATACAACCACAAAGAAATACGCAAGGAGCTCAAAGAAGAACACGAGTTCTTGACGCAATCCGATTGTGAAGTTATCTTGGCTTTATACAAAGAAAAAGGAGAGCACTTTTTAGATGACCTCAACGGTATTTTTGGATTTGCGGTCTACGATACTGCAACGGACGAGTACCTAGTAGCCAGAGATCATATGGGAATCATCCCGTTGTATATGGGCTGGGATAAAAAAGGAACTTTTTACGTCGCTTCTGAACTCAAGGCACTAGAAGGATACTGCAATAAAATTGAAGTATTTCCTCCAGGACATTACTACACTCGAGAAGGCGGTCTGCAACGCTGGTACAACCGCGATTGGATGGAATACGAAGCCGTACGTGACAACCAAACGAGCATCGATGAAGTTCGAGATGCACTAGAAGCTGCCGTACACAGACAGCTGATGAGCGACGTACCTTACGGTGTCTTATTATCAGGTGGATTGGATTCGTCTATCACCTCGGCAATAGCGAAAAAATACGCTTCAAAGCGCATCGAATCAAATGACAAAGACGAAGCTTGGTACCCTCAGTTACACTCTTTTTCTATAGGACTGGAAGGATCTCCTGATTTGGTAGCCGCCAAAAAGGTTTCTGAACACATCGGGACCATCCATCACGAAATTACCTTTACTATTCAAGAAGGATTGGATGCTATTAAAGACGTAATCTACAACTTAGAAACTTACGACATTACCACCATCAGAGCCTCTACTCCGATGTACCTCATGGCAAGAGTTATCAAATCTATGGGGATAAAAATGGTCCTTTCGGGAGAAGGAGCTGATGAAATATTTGGAGGGTATTTATACTTCCACAAAGCACCTACCGCTGAGGAGTTCCACAAAGAAACCGTACGAAAACTCGACAAACTATACCAGTACGACTGTTTGAGAGCCAATAAGAGTTTAATGGCATGGGGAATTGAAGGGCGTGTCCCTTTCCTCGACAAGGAATTTATGGATGTTGCTATGCGCATCAACCCTGAAGACAAGATGATTAACGGGGAACGCATGGAAAAATGGGTACTTCGTAAAGCTTTTGAGAGCTATTTACCTGAAAGTGTTGCTTGGCGTCAAAAGGAACAATTTTCTGACGGTGTTGGCTACAACTGGATTGACACACTAAAAGAAGTAGTTGAACAAGCCGTAACAGACGAAATGATGGCGAATGCTCAACACAGATTCCCTATACAAACCCCTAGAGCAAAAGAAGAATATTACTATCGCAGTATTTTCGAAGAACACTTTTCAAGTGATACTGCTGCATTAACCGTTCCGTCAGTACCGTCTATTGCCTGTAGTTCACCTACAGCACTAGCTTGGGATGCGAGTTTTCAAAACGTCAACGAGCCTAGCGGACGCGCTATCAAAGCTGTACATGCAGACGCCTATTAACAAGGCATTCTACTTATATATTTAGTTGTGTAAACCCCGCTATAAAGCGGGGTTCTTTATTCAAAATCTAACAAATCAGCTGCATTGATCATCGCTCGCAAAGCATTTACTTTCTGCTCCATTTTTGCAAAAAACTTATGCCGCTCTTTAGCTCCTGCCGTATTTAACAACTTGGAATGATTTACCTGTTTTGCAAAATAGTCAACTGCTTCCTTACAGGTTGCTCGATCAGTGGTTTTAAAATACGACAACATACTTTTGGGTACAAACAGTGACTGTTGCTGACCGTCTGATATTAATACGTTGTTATTCATCAACAACAATTCGTTGTAGTACAAGGTAAATTCACTCTCTGGATGCACTTGCCTGGCAATTTTCTTCAAAAATTTCGACAGCTCTTCGCAGAGTTCTAAAGCTGTTTCCGTTGTGATATCGCCTGCCTCGTAATAAAAGTGAATCTGTTTTAAAGTACTGTTGATGGTGGTGGTATTCCATATTTCACAACTTCGGACGCCTCTGTAAAAATCCGCCAATTGCAATCCTGCCTGAACTGTAGACAAGAACGGACTGAACTTTGAAAAGGTGATGGGGGCATACTTCGTATCCAATAGCTTTAACCAAACAAACAACTTAAACCGCCCCAGTAAATTGTTGTGGAGTAGGTAAAACAAAGGGATGTCCTTGGCTGAATACCAGAGACTGTACTCTTTGGATTTGACTACCTGCCTGAGCATTTGATAGGACGTTTGTAAGTATTGGCACAGCCCCGCTTCATTGACTATTGCCGAGGTCTTCTCCACTGCCACAAAATTACCGGCAACATTCCCGATCAGTTCATCAAGCGACAGTTTGTAATACACTGCTACAGCGACTGCTTCATCAAAACTCATTTTACTTTTTAAACTCGTTCGCCTGTGCGCAGCATCATAGCTAATCTCCAAAGCTTCTGCTAACAATTCATTAAGCGAAGCTCTAGGAAATTTCTCTGATAATTTGATCAAAAGCGCCTGTTGATACATCCGTTAAACTTAGTTCTTTTTTGTGAAAATCGCAAAAATCAAACGACAACTTCGTTAAAACCACCATTCAAATCGCATTAAACACAATAATTTTATCAAAAAAACATGAAACATCTAAGTTTATTAATTATTAGTATCGCAATTGGGAACATTAGCTATGGACAACAACGAATTTTGAGAGGACCACTATGGTCCTTTCATTCCAAAAACACCGATATCTTAGGGATATCTGTAGGAATACTGCCCAAAGAGATTTTTAAAGACAGCACTCTTACACGAACCTTTGGCCTGCGCTTAGAGGCGCCAGGGCTCGGCGTTTTACTCCCATTGGTTCCTAAATCTATGGTTTCCGAAACGGTGGATTCATACTCCAAAAAAATTCGAGCTACTCCTTCGGAGTTCATTTACGGGCTCAACCTCTCCACAGGAGCGGTAGGTAATGTGGAAGTTTACGGACTCAATCTCGCCATTATAGGTCAATACAATCTCAAAACTCACGGGTTAAGTTGCTCCACCTTCGCAACGCTTTCAGAAAAAACAAACGGCATTTCCATGAGTATTTTAGGGAATGAGAGTTTTGTTTGTAACGGAATGCAAATTGCTGCTTTGGGCAATTTTAGCACCGTTGCCAACGGTTTACAAGTAGGAATCATTAACGGATCTGTGCATATGCACGGAGTGCAGGTTGGCGTTCTAAACAATTTCAAAATTAACGCTACGCACCTACAAGGACTTCAATTAGGCCTGCTTAACAAAACAGCCAACTTGAAAGGCATTCAAATTGGCTTGTGGAATAAAAACAACAAGCGTTCGTTACCATTTATCAATTGGAATTTTTAACCCTGTAGTGACTATCTGTATTTCGATATGGTTCAACCTAAAACCGTCATGCTCCGAACAGAAATCTCTAGCGACTTAACAATAAAATTCTTCGAGCTCCGATGAGGACAAGTATAAAAACGAGTGTACCTATGAGTAAATCAGGAAGTTTTGAGTTCGTAAAATACACGAGTATTCCTGAAAAGATTACTCCTGTATTAATGAGAATGTCATTGGAAGTAAAAATCATACTCGCTCGCATATGTGCTTGTTCTTTCCCTTTAGATCGTTGTAACAACAGCAAACAGCTAACATTTGCTAGCAAGGCAATTATGGAAATTACAATCATCGTTTTGAACTCGGGAATACTCGATAAAAAAAAGAACCTCCTCAGCACTTCCGCAAACCCCAATACAGCAATCGCTACTTGGAAATACCCTGCCAACTTCGCTACTACCTTTTGTCGTAGCTCCGATTTCGAAACAGCCAACAAGCTTAACCCGTAAACGAAACTATCCGCCAACATGTCAAAACTATCCGCTACTAAGCCCATTGAATTAGCGAGTATACCATAACAAAACTCCACTAAAAAAAAGAGCGCATTGATAATTAACACGGTCCAAAGCAAGCCCCTTTGATCAAATGCAGTATTCTTTGGTGCGTCGGATTCTACTGAATTGATGAGGGTTGCTCCCAGTTTTAGCCCCCTTAATTCCTCTTCTATCAGAGCCACCTCTCCGGTATGAAATACGACTAGCTTTCTTTCGGCAAGTTCAAATTGGAGACTGTTAATTTGTCGATTACCTTGTAATTTCAATCGAATCATACTTTCCTCGGAAGGACAATCCATCAAAGGAATAGAAAAAGTTGATTTTATCACCGTTACTCATTTAGTCTCTTAAAGATACGGCAATACTTTTCACCAACAAAAAAACCTCTCACGAGGAGAGGTTTTTATTTTAACTAACTATTACTATTAATTTGCAGCTACGAAGAAAGGCGATAAATTAACTTTAGCATTCCCTCTAGCTCCGTAATGATTTGTGTAGCGCTTGTTCTTTTCGATAGTATAAAAAGAATCCACATAATCATCATTATTAGTATACCATTGGTCTGGCATTGCCTGAATGATCGCTCCTGCTACTTGACCTAATACATTTACCCAAGGTTGAGTAGATACAGTTCCGATAATTTGGAAAACACCGCTTACAATAGTTGATACTAAGCTTTTGTAATTCACGTTATCATCTTTTTCAAACAATTGAATGTTGGCAGCTTGATACTTATAATCATTCCAGAACAATAAAATTTGATTTGGATAGTAATCAGTACCATCGTAATCTAAATAATACATTGGAATTACCTTAATTTCAGGCTTGTTACCAGCATCCTTAATTCCC
Organism: Tenacibaculum litopenaei; assembly: GCF_964514025.1. NCBI lineage: Bacteria > Pseudomonadati > Bacteroidota > Flavobacteriia > Flavobacteriales > Flavobacteriaceae > Tenacibaculum > Tenacibaculum litopenaei. The sequence continues at coordinate 347,444 of NZ_CAZEQT010000003.1, read as the reverse complement.
GAAGTAATTGCGTATACCTCAGCTGCACCACTAATCCATGGCTCTTCGTCGTTGTTAAGTCTAATCTTATCCAACTTAGTAGTTTCTAAACCAGCATTTTCTGCAGCTCTTGCATCTAAATTAGGCTTTCCGTTCGCAAAACGCATGTTTTGTACTCCTTCTTCACGCAAGTACTTGTTCATGTGCTCTACCTCTTTTTTTAAGGTTTCGAAACCATTAGTTTCGATAACGATTACCGGTTGGCTCGGTGCTTTTTTAGGGTCTAAGTACACCACTTCTTTTTTCATGTTGTACGCCTTAACAGCCGACCACTTATTCTCATCTCCTTCTGGAGCAAACGAGAATAATAAATTTGAAAAGTCTTGGTTTCCTTTAGGATTGTGCATCCAAACCTCTAAAATTTCAATTTTGTCCGGAGCTTCTTCCAAATTTGCTTTTTGCTCTAAATCAGTAGCCTGAGCTTCGAGCGCTTTAAAATTTGCAGTTTGTTCCAAACTCGTTGGAGCAGCATCCAAAATTTTAGTCATACTAACACTTGGTGCTTGCTTTTCTAGTAAACGAAACGTAGAGTTTTTAAACTCGTTGTTCTTCATTAAGTCAATCAACTTCAGAGCTACTTCGCTCTTGTTTACTTGGTTGGTTGACGCGTCCTGTGCAACTCCTGATGTTTGTAATTCATCTGTGTTGTTGCATCCTACCATAATTAAAGAAACCGCAAGCGATTTCAATAGAAATTGGGGGATTCTCATTTGTGAAAGGTTTTAAATTATTAATACTGACGGCAAACATACAAAAAAATCATAATTTTTTGTTAAAAAAGTTAAAAACTTAAATTAAAATATCTAAAAACGATTTTTTGAAGATTTATTCTTCGTTTTTTAACACAAACACAACAAATATTAAATTAACAGAAATCTAGCTATTCAAGAAGAATTTTGGTGATTTTTATAGAAACGGCCGTACAACTCAAAGTACTGAGAAGCGTTTTAAGCGACGTTTACAACATAGCACCGTTCACTCAATTAATAAGAATTGTTAAATTTGATTTAACCTTGTTTTTAGCCGATTTAAGCAACTTTTTCCCGTTGCCTTTTTTTTGCAGTTTTCAGAAACAAACCCCTTTAAAAACTTTATTTAAAAGTTAAAAAATTGTAAATTTGAACAATTAGAATCGCCTTGAGCGATTCTTTTTTTGGGGTGTGAAATCTTACCGTCTTTTGAGTAATAAGACCAAAAATATTTTTTTATACCCTCTGTAGTAAAATAAAAGTGAAACTAAACTCAAATTTATGAGCGAAGAAAAAAAGCACAATTATTCCGCCGATAGTATTCAGGCACTTGAAGGAATGGAGCACGTACGTATGCGTCCATCGATGTATATTGGAGATGTAGGCGTTAGAGGTCTGCACCACTTAGTATACGAGGTAGTAGACAACTCTATTGATGAAGCTTTAGCGGGACATTGTGATGATATAACCGTTGTAATTAATGAGAACAACTCGATCACAGTTCGTGATAACGGACGTGGTATTCCTGTTGGGCTGCACAAGAAAGAAGGCGTTTCAGCCCTAGAGGTTGTTATGACTAAAATTGGAGCCGGAGGAAAATTCGACAAGGATTCCTATAAGGTTTCGGGAGGACTTCACGGGGTTGGTGTATCCTGTGTAAATGCGCTATCAGATCATTTAATTGCAACTGTACACCGCGATGGTAAAGTTTGGCAACAAGAATACGAGCGCGGAAAAACCTTATACCCTGTTAAAACCATTGGAGAAACTGATAAAACGGGAACAGAAGTAACCTTCTTACCCGATACGAGTATCTTTCAACAAACAGTGGTATACAACTACGATACCTTGGCGACGAGAATGCGTGAGCTCGCATACTTAAACAAAGGTATCACCATTACCTTAACCGACCTCAGAGAAAAAGACGACGAAGGTAATTTTATCAGTGAAAAATTCCACAGTACAGAAGGGCTTTCTGAATTTGTAAAGTACTTAGACAGTACACGTGAGCAATTGACTGCAGGTGTGATTTCAATGGAAGGTGAAAAAAATGGAATTCCTGTAGAGGTAGCCATGGTTTACAACACCTCTTATGCTGAAAACTTACACTCCTACGTAAATAATATTAACACGCACGAAGGGGGAACACACCTCTCTGGTTTCCGTAGAGGGTTAACGCATACCTTAAAGAAATACGCCGATGAATCAGGCCTGTTAAAAAACGTAAAGTTCGAAATCTCAGGAGATGACTTCCGCGAAGGATTAACTGCTATTGTTTCTGTTAAGGTAGCAGAACCTCAGTTCGAAGGACAGACAAAAACAAAGTTAGGAAACCGTGAAGTAACTTCAGCTGTATCACAAGCAGTGGCTGAAATGTTAAGTGATTACTTAGAGGAAAATCCAAACGATGCCAAATCTATCGTTCAGAAGGTAATTTTAGCAGCGCAGGCAAGACATGCAGCTCGAAAGGCTCGTGAAATGGTACAGCGTAAAACGGTAATGAGCATCGGTGGCTTACCTGGAAAATTATCTGACTGTTCTGAAACCGATCCGGCAGCTTGTGAAATATTCTTAGTCGAGGGAGATTCGGCAGGTGGAACTGCAAAACAAGGACGCGATCGTAATTTCCAAGCTATTTTACCTTTACGTGGTAAGATTTTGAACGTGGAAAAAGCGATGCAGCACAAAGTGTTTGAAAACGAAGAAATCAAAAACATGTTTACTGCACTAGGGATCACCGTTGGTACTGAAGAAGACCCAAGAGCCTTAAACTTGTCAAAATTGAGATATCACAAAGTAGTGATCATGTGTGATGCCGATGTCGATGGTTCGCACATTGCTACCTTAATCCTTACCTTCTTCTTCCGTTATATGCGTGAGATGGTAGAACAAGGATATATCTATATCGCTACACCACCTTTATACTTAGTAAAGAAAGGACAAAAAAGAGAATACGCTTGGGATGATAACCAACGCGATTTGATTGTTCAAAAAATGGGTGGAGGAGCAACTATCCAACGTTATAAGGGTCTTGGAGAGATGAACGCTGAACAACTTTGGGACACTACCATGAATCCTGAATTCAGAACCTTACGCCAAGTAACTATCGAAAACTTAACAGAGGCCGACCGTGTGTTCTCCATGCTTATGGGTGACGACGTTCCGCCACGTAGAGACTTTATCGAGAAAAATGCTAAATACGCAAATATCGATGCATAACTTCAAAAACCTTAACGAAATCGTTAAGGTTTTTTTTATGAATAAGCGCATCACAACGCATCTATTAAAAAAATCATATCTTTAATCTATTAACGAGTAGTACCCTAGTACTGATAACTATCCAGATATGAAAATAAAATCTACCCTACTTTTAGTAGCTTTGGTATTGACTGTCCTCAATAGCCAAGCCCAAAATTTTGAAACCATTCTTTTAGCAAGAGCTGACGCCTCGAAAATTTCTTCGGCCTATTTGAGTCCTGTCACCAAAGGGCTGATTTATACTTCGAATGTAGGTTGGTATCACACAGCCAAAGTTCACAAAACTTTAGGTTTTGATATTACTATTGGTTTAAATGCCGCTTTTGTACCGAGTAAAGATGAGTTGTTTAATATTCCCGCCTTGAATTTGTCGAGCAACACTTCGGTACTGAACGGGCAAGCGAACTCACCTACCATTATTGCCAATAATTCTGTGACTCCAGCTCAGGTTCGCTATACCTCAACTGTACAAGGACAAACGGTACAAGCCGATTTTACCTTACCCAATGGAGCGCGTGATGACTTCCCTTTAAACTCAGTTCCTGCCCCTGCCATACAAGTAGGTTTAGGCCTTCCTGCAAAGTTCGAAGTAATGGTCCGCTACCTGCCAAAATTAGGTCCGGATGACACGAAACTCGGATTGTTTGGCCTAGGATTGAAAAAAGAAATCACCGACTGGTTTGGTCCGTTAGACAAAACGCCACTTCACGTGTCCTTGTTAGGAGCTTATACCAACTTTTCGGTGAACCACGATTTCGGAAATACTACAGGCTCGGTAAGTACTCAAGACGGGACTGCCAATTTTAAGCTCAACTCCTATACCATACAGGCCATTGCATCCTTAAACTTCCCAATTATTAACGTATACGGAGGATTTGGATATACCGGAGGGAGCACCAAACTCAGTGTTGACGGAACCTATACCCTCACCTACCAAACCAATAATCCTACGGTGCCTACCGTCAGTGAAAGTATCACCAACCCCCTGGCTTTAACACAAGACGCAGGAGGTGTAACCGCTACTGTTGGAGCTCGCGTAAGCCTAGGTTTCTTCAAACTCTTTGGTAGTTACACCCTTCAGGAATACAACGCAGTTAATGCGGGTATTTCTTTCAGTTTTAGATAAAAACCAACAAAAATATTTACAATCAAAACTCCTCGTTAATTTCGATGGAGTTTTGTTTTTTTATCCCTGTTCAAATCGCTATTTTTGTGCATCTTATTAATAATTTACTAATATTTACTAAAAATATATAACATGAAAGTAACGGTTGTAGGAGCAGGTGCTGTAGGTGCGAGTTGTGCTGAGTACATTGCTATTAAAAATTTCGCTTCAGAAGTAGTTTTAGTTGACATTAAAGAAGGTTTCGCTGAAGGTAAAGCGATGGATTTAATGCAAACGGCTTCATTAAATGGTTTTGACACAAAAGTAGTTGGTACTACTGGAGATTACAGCAAAACTGCTGGATCAGACATCTGTGTTATTACTTCAGGAATTGCTCGTAAACCAGGAATGTCTCGTGATGAGTTATTAGGAATCAACGCTGGTATTGTAAAATCAGTATCTGCTAGCTTAATTGAGCATTCACCAAATACTATTATCATCGTTGTATCGAACCCAATGGATACAATGACTTATTTAGTGCACAAAACAACTGGATTACCGAAAAACAGAATCATCGGTATGGGAGGAGCTTTAGATTCAGCTCGTTTCAAGTACCGCTTAGCAGAAGCTTTAGAAGCTCCTATTTCTGATGTTGACGGTATGGTTATCGGAGGACACTCTGACAAAGGTATGGTTCCATTAACGCGTTTAGCGACTCGTAATTCTGTACCTGTATCTGAATTTTTATCAGAAGAGCGTTTAACTCAGGTTAAAGAAGACACGAAGGTTGGAGGTGCTACCTTGACAAAATTATTAGGAACTTCTGCTTGGTATGCACCAGGAGCAGCTGTATCTGGTTTGGTTCAAGCAATCGCTTGTGATCAGAAAAAAATCTACCCTTGTTCTGCTTTGTTAGAAGGAGAGTACGGATTGTCTGACTTATGTATCGGAGTACCTGTAGTATTAGGTAAAAACGGTATCGAAAGCATCGTTGAAATCAACTTAAGCGATGAAGAAAAAGCGCACTTACAAAGTTCAGCGGAAGCAGTTAAAAACAACAACGCTTCTTTAGAATTCTAAGAAATATACAGTTTTTTTAATAAAAGCTCGCATGTGTACATGCGGGCTTTTTTCTTAAAATGTGTTAAAATACTCTCCCCCTTGTAAGCCTGAGGAAAGTTCTACGTCTACTTTGAAGAGAAGCATACCATTATGTTTCTTTTTCATAGTTTTTCATAGCAATTTTCCCACTTCTGTCTAGAAGTGGGTTTTCTTTTAGTATCTTTCCCTCCGTTAAAATGTTCCCGAGTGAAAAAAGTCATTGTTTGCGTCACCAATGATCTTCAAACAGATCAACGCGTGTACAAAGTATGCCAAACTCTGTTTGAGTTAGGGTACGAGCTGCTCCTAGTTGGTAGAGAACTACCTGCAAGTGCTCCTCTTAACCGTCCCTACCAAACAAAGCGATTTCAGCTCTTTTTTAATCGAGGTTTTCTCTTTTATGCCGAATACAATCTTCGGTTATTTCTTTTGCTTTTGTCGAAGAAAAAAGACATCGTACTAGCCAATGATTTGGATACCCTGCTCCCAGCATATCTGAGTTGTAAATTCACCAATAGCAAACTCGTTTTTGACAGTCATGAGCTCTTTCCGGAAATTCCTGAGCTAGTACATAGACCCAAGGTGAAAGCTGTATGGGAATCTTTAGAAAACTTTTTGCTTCCTAAAATCCAATTTGGTTATACCGTAAGTCAAAGCATCGTTGATCACTATCAAGAAAAATACCATCGTAAGTTTCAACTCGTCCGAAATATACCTATTCCAGAAGCCGAAGTAGCCCCTTATACTGCAGGAATACTGCCCACTTCGAAATTCATTATATACCAAGGCGCCGTAAACATAGGAAGGGGACTAGAATTAATGCTTGCTGCCCTCCCCTTATTACCAGAATTTAAGTTCGTTATTGTTGGAACCGGAGATATCTATACCGATTTGCAGGAACACGTACGTGCATCCGAGTTAACACATCAGGTTGTTTTTACAGGAAAACTAGCTCCAACAATCTTGCGAAGTATAACCCCACAAGCTTGTGTTGGGATGAGTCTTGAAGAAGATTTAGGTTTAAACTACAGGTACGCACTTCCGAATAAGATTTTTGATTACCTCCACGCTGAAATTCCCGTTATTGTCTCTGACCTACCAGAGATGAAAAAAGTAGTAGCCAATCACGGTATCGGCGAAGTACTGCAACAACGAACTCCCGAACAGCTCGCATTGCAGTTAAGAAGGATGGTAAACACTGACTACGCTACAAATTTACTACGCGCAAAAAAACAGTTTAGCTGGCAACGCGAAGCAGCAGTATTAGGTGACATTTTTAAACAGCTCTAATCTTCCTGATCGCGTTTGTATTGATGGGGATTTTCTCGGACTCCTTTCTTAAACAAACTGCGTAAACCGTTGCGCAATCCATTGTCTAAACGCATTAGAAAATCCAGTCCAGTGGCTCCAGGTCGCGCCCTAAACGTAGTGATATGAAAGCGATCGGATGCATGGATAGGAACTTCGCTGAAATAGTAATTCGATACACAGCACCTGGGTGCACGTACCGCTACTTTACTCACCGAATGCCACGAAGTGTCGTGCGTTGCCATGACAACGAGCCGATTAAAACGACTCACTAAGGTAATCGGATCTCCTTGCACCCCTGCTGGCCAAAGTTCCAAATTTCCTCCATTTTCTAATGCCCAATCCGGACTTACATAATACAATAAATTAAATACCCGCCAACGATTCCTATCCTTATCATGTGAATTATCGAGATGAGGATGTAAGTAGTTACCTTCTTTCATCACCGATAAACCACCGGCGTACAAATACTGATCAGGTAAGCAATCTAACTTTTCACAAATAGCTCCAATACACTGTACCACAGCTGGCTCTTGAAAAGCATAGATCAATTCTTCTAATAGGTTCTCGTAGGCGTCCATTTGATACGCCACGTGCTTAAACTCTCTAAAATTCTTTTTCCTAATCACTGTTTCCCCCTCTACAGGAAATGCTTTGTATACCTCCAGCACCAAAGATTCAGGCAATAAATCATCCAAAACAAAATATCCGATTCCAGATTTCGTTTGAGCATATTGACTGGCGAGTCGTTCTTGGTGTTTTTGCAATTGAGCAGTGATGTATTGAGCGAGATCTTTACGGGTCATTCTAGATTAATTTACTGAGTAAAGATATTATTTTCCTATTAAAACCTATTTTTGTCTGAGCACATGAAGAAAAAAATACAATTAGTATCCTTCGACAATCCTTTTCCCGCCAATTACGGGGGGGTTATCGATGTCTATTATAAAATCATTGCCCTCTACGAGCAAGGAATTTCTATTGACCTACACCTTTATGGAACTCGTACAGCAGCCAGTCATCAAGAACTAGAAAAATACTGTGACGCCATTTATTACTATCCGAGAGGATCTTTTTTTAGGGGCCTCTTTTCGAGCGACCCCTTTCGCATTGCCACACGTAAACACAAATTGCTCACTCAACGATTGATTGCCACTGAAGCTCCTGTGCTCCTTGAGGGATTGCAGAGTTGTGCTTCCATAGATAAGTTAAAACATCACAAGGTATTTGTTCGGGCACACAATATCGAACACACGTATTTTTACAAATTGGCACAAAGTGAATCGAACTGGTTAAAAAAAACACTCTACTATCGCGAAGCTAAGAAACTAAAAACCTTTGAAAACAAATTAGCCCACGCAGCAGGAGTTTTTACCATAGCTCCTCACGAACAACGATATTTTCAAAGCCACTATAAAAACGCGCATTACATTCCCGCTTTTCACGAAGCAAACTTCAATAGGGATTTCAAAACTCCCGAAAATCCTTTTATACTCTACCATGGAGACCTGAGGATCGCCGACAATATCAAGGCGGCCTACTTTTTAATTGAAGTCTATAAAAACACGCCTCACCAACTTGTTATTGCCGGTAGTGCTGCCGACGAAAAACTTATAAAAACTATAGGTCATTATCCGAACATCCAGCACAATCCCATTCCAACGCAAGCAGCGCTCGATACCCTCTTACAAAGTGCACATATCAATACCCTACTGACTTTTCAACACACGGGTATCAAACTCAAACTTTTGAATACTTTGTACAAAGGCAAACACCTTATTTGCAATACGATGATGACAGCTGACACTGGCCTAACGGCACTAACTACTACCGCTGATACCAAAGCGGAATTTTTGAGTGCTACGGAAAAATTACTATCGCAGCCTTTTCATCATGAACAGCAAGAGGCTCGTAAAAAAGTACTTCGAGAATTTTCTCCGGCAAGCAGCTGTAAAAAAATGTTAGCTATTGTTTTTCCGGCATAGTCTGCTGTACCTCAAACAACTCTCCGCCTTCACATTTTACGGTCTTTTGTCGGAACTTTACAATTAATTGGTAGTCGTGGGTAGCCATTAAGATCGTTTTACCACTTTGATGAATGGTGTTTAAAAGTTCCATCACTTCCAATGAAGTTTTAGGGTCAAGGTTTCCTGTAGGCTCATCTGCCAAAATCAATTCAGGATCGTTTAGCAAGGCACGTGCAATAGCGACGCGTTGTTGCTCTCCTCCTGAAAGTTCAAAAGTTTGCTTGTAGTACTTCTCCTTCATCCCAACTTTATCGAGTACTTCGTAGATTTTGTCTTTCATATCTGTCTTGTTCTTCCAGCCAGTAGCTTTCAGTACAAATTCTAGATTTTCAAAAACATTTCGATCATTTAGCAACTTGAAATCCTGAAAAACGATTCCTAATTTCCTCCTTAAGAAAGGGATGTCTTTTTCCTTCATCTTCTTCAAGTCAAAACCTACGATCGACCCGAGGCCTCGCTGCAAACGCAAATCACCGTATAGGGTTTTTAACAAACTACTTTTTCCACTCCCTGTTTTACCAATGAGGTAATAAAAATCACCTTTTTCCAACGTAAAATTCACTTTCGACAAGACGAGGTTATCACGTTGATAGATATCGGCGTTTTCTAGGTGTAAAACAGGTGTACTCATAAATAAAAATGTTTTTTACAAATCTAAAATTTTATCTGGTATTTCTACAACATTTATTACTTTTGATCTCAATCCTTCCAACAAAAAACAAAAACGAACGTTATAGTTTCTAGATAACTAAAAATTATGAGAATTAATTGTTTTAAAAAACAGCTCTATACCTTACTTTTTTTAGCGAGCACCACGGGAATAGTTGCACAAAAATCATCCTTTAACGAAGGGAGCAGTGCTACATTCATAAAGGCTACTGAATTGTACAACAACAAATCGTACGCGGCTGCACAAAAACTATTTATTGAAGTTGGCCAAGAAACGGGCACACACAAAACCCGAAAAGCCAATGCGGCATATTTTGATGCCATGTGTGCTATCAAACTCAATCAAGACGACGCCAATGATAAGGTGATTGACTTTGTCAACACCTACCCCTATAACAACAAAAAAGAAAAAGCTTTTTTAAATGTTGGAAACTACTATTTTGCGAACAGAAAAGCCTCACACGCCCTCCGTTGGTATCAGAAAGTAAACGATAAACTGCTCAACCAAGCAGAGAAGGACGAACTCAACTACAAAATGGGCTATTGCTTGCTCGTTTCAAACTACCTAAAGGATGCCAAAGCGCGATTTAAATCTCTCTTAGGAAACCCTATTTACGGTAACGATGCTCGTTACTATTACGGTTATGTAGCGTACAAGCAAGAAAACTTCGGTGAAGCCGAAGATAACTTGAGTCAACTTGCCGATGATGCTACCTATCAATCAAAAGCCAATTACTACATTCTTGATATTAGTTTTAAAGCAGGACGTTTTGACAAATCAGTTCAAATTGGTGAAAAACTATTGGAAACGAGTAAAGACAAAAAAGAAGCTTCGCAAATCTCAAAAATTATCGGAGAGAGTTACTTCAATCTGAAAAAATACGACAAAGCCATTCCATTTCTCACGGCTTACAAAGGTAAAAAAGGACGTTGGACCAATACGGATTATTATTATTTGGGATATGCCTATTACCAGCAAAAAGACTATGAACGCGCTATTAGCAACTTCAATAAAATTATTGGAGGTACCAATAAAGTTGCTCAAAATGCCTACTACCACCTCGGTGAATGCTATTTAGAACTCGATAAAAAAGTGGAAGCCCTGAACGCTTTCAAAAATGCGAGTGAAATGGACTTTGATGCGAAAATCACCGAAGGTGCCTGGCTCAATTACGCCAAATTAAGTTATGAGCAAGGGAATCCTTACCAGAGTGTACCGGAGGTTTTACAGGCCTATCTATCTAAATACCCTGTAGGTCCCGATGCCGATCAAATTCGCCAATTACTCATCACTTCGTACCTGCACCAGCAAGACTATGTGGGGGCTTTGGCATACCTCAACAAAAACAAAACTCCTGAAAACATCAAATTGGCCAACGAAGTTTCGTTGTATAGAGGAATCCAATTGTTTAACCAGGAAAAATTAAAAGAAGCACTGCCGTTTTTTGAAAGTGCCACAAAAGCTGAAAACTTAATTACCAGTGATCGCGGAAACTTTTGGTTGGCAGAAACCGCTTACTTACTCGGTGATTTCGACAAAGCACGCACTCATTTTTCACAAGTTAAAGACGAAGCCACACCTGAGTTTAACCAATTACACTACAACTTAGGATATACGGAATTTAAACTCAAAAATTACGACAAAGCCTCGAAACACTTTATTCGCTATCTAGAAAAGAACCTAGAAGACAACGATTTCAACGACGATGCTTCGAATCGTTTGGGTGACGCTTTCTACGCGACCAAAAAATATCAGTCAGCCATTAATGCCTATAAAAAAGTAATTGACGAAGGAGGTACAGGTGCCGATTACGCGCGATACCAAACGGGAATGAGTTATGGGTTTTTAGGAAAAAGCGATGAGAAAATTTCAAACTTACAAGCCGTAGTGAACGAGTATGAGGGATCTCAACTCAAAGACGATGCCTTGTTTCAATTGGGATCTACTTATACCGCTAACAACTCGGTTGATCACGCACAAGCTGCTTACGAGCGCATCCTAAAAAAACATCCTAAAAGTAGTTATATTCCAAACGTGTTATTGCGTCAAGGACTGCTTTATTACAACAATAACAACAACAAAAAAGCACTCGAAAAATACAAGTCAGTGGTGGCTAGATTCCCAAAATCAAGTGAAGCAAGACAAGCGGTAACCAATGTGAAAAATGTATACATCGATCTCGGACAGGTGGACACCTATGCTGCTTGGGTTAAGAATGTAAAATTCGTCAATGTTTCCAATGCCGATTTAGACAATGCGGCATACGAATCAGCAGAAAACCAGTTCTTAGAAAACAACACGGCTAGAGCCATCAACGGCTTCCGAAAATACCTACAAACCTATCCGGAAGGTCTGCATGCATTGGCTGCTAATTTTTACCTGGCAAAATCGTTAAACACGAGCGGGAAACCCGCAGAGGCCATTCCGCATTACAAGTACGTGACGGAACAAGCTAAAAACGAATTTACAGAGGAGTCTCTTGCCAAATTAGCTCAAATTCACCTAGATCGCAATGAATGGAAACAAGGAATCGCGTTATTATTAGCCTTAGAGAAAGAAGCTAATTATCCGCAGAACATCGTTTTTGCTCAAAGTAACCTCATGAAAGGGTATTACGACAGTGAAGACTATAGCAAAGCGATTAAATACGCCGAAAAAGTATTGGCCAACGTCAAGGTAGACAAAGACATCCAAGAGGACGCTGAAATCATCATTGCCAGAGCATCTCTAAAAAACAACGACTTTCCTACTGCCGAGGAATACTTCAACGAAGTGAGTACAAAAGCTACAGGAGAATTGAAAGCAGAGTGCCTGTACTACAATGCCTTTTTCTTGAACGATCACAAAGATTATCAGGGTTCCAATGAAGCAATCCAAGACTTGATTGCCAACTATTCTACCTATAAATATTGGGGAGTAAAGAGTTATATCATCATGGCTAAAAATTACTACGCCTTAAAAGATGCCTACCAAGCGACCTATATACTTGAAAATATCGTCAAAAACTTCAGTCAGTACAAAGACCTCGTTGAAGAAGCTAAAAATGAACTCATTAGCATCAAAAACAAAGAAGCGAAAACGAATGAATCAATTACCAAACAAAACTAACATGTCAATACTCACAACCGTTAACGATTTGAAAGCAATGAAAAAATTTGTAGGGGCCTTGGTTTTGTTTACCACGTGCAATTTGCACGCCCAAGAAAAAAAAGAGACCGCAAAGGACACCATTATAAAAACAGAGGTTGTAAAAGTTGTTACTTCCTATGTACCTAAAATCACAGACGCTTTTAAAATAAAGCAAAAACCTGCCGTGAATCACACCAAAGACACGGAAAAGAAAAAGCTGGAGTATCAAATCTTCTCTGTTCCGGTTGCCTCTACCTTTATACCTAAAAGTGGAGCAATGAAAAAAATTGATTTGGGAAAAAGAGAACGCCTCTACCCAAACTATTTATCCATCGGTTTCGGAAATAATGTGACTCCTTCCGTAGAAGGTTTTTTCCGCAGAGATTTGAGCTATGACAGTGAATTAGGAGTACATGCTAACTTTTTAATGTCGCTCGACCCCGTAGCCAATACCCGATTGAGTAGCACCTATTACAACATGGATTTAGATGTGTACTACCAACAAACGGAACGCTATTTTACCTGGCAAGCTGGAATGGATTTAGAACGCAATAAATACAATTGGTACGGTTTACCCGGTGCCATTACGTTTAGAGATCGCGTTATTGATGCCATTGAACCCGAACAGATTTATGGAAAGTACAAAATTTTCGGATCGATAGACTTTGATGATTCGTATATCGACAAAGCCAAAGCTAGTGTATCGCTTTTCGCCGATTCATTCAGCAGCAGCGAATTCGATATCAGTACGGACGCAGATTTTTTATTTCCGCTCGATAATATTCACAGAGAACTGAACGATTTAAAACTCAACGGTTCTATTAATTTTATCGGTGGTAAATTTGCCAATGCCTACGAGAGTCAACAGAGTATCCAATACAGTTTTTTAACGCTAGGACTGCACCCTACCTATCATTTTCAGCTCCGTGATTTAAAAATTAAACTCGGTGCTAAGGCCTATTTTTCGATGGACTTACAAAATAGCGTTAACAATTTCTTAGCCTATCCAGATGTTGAAGTATCCTATCCGGTAGTAAAAGACTTTGTCGATGTATACCTAGGTGCAGATGGAGATTTAGCCGTTAATTCGTATCAAAATTTCGCCACTGAAAACCCTTTTGTTTCTCCTTCTTTATACCTCACGCAAACCAACACGAAATACAGTGGTTTTGGAGGTATCCGAGGAAAGCTAGGGCAGCAATTTAGCTACAATACCAAAGTGAGCTATAGCGATGTGGAAGACCAACCCTTCTACACCTTAAATTACTCGAAATCGGACGGTAGTAAAACTACAGGAAATAACGGTTTCTTCTTATCAGGTTACGAATTCGGTAACTCGTTTAGAGTGGTGTACAACGATGTAAAAATCCTCAGTATATTTGGAGAAATAGCTTTTGAAGGCATTCAAAACTTAAACTTAGGAACCTCTGTTGAATACAATCAATATACCTTAAACAATCAATTACACCCATGGAATACTCCTAACTTAAAAGCAGAAGTATTTGGGGAATACAAGCTTGAAAAATGGTATGCTGGTGCAAACATCTTCTTTGTCGGAGAGCGTAAAGGTGTTTCTTATGCCGGTACCAACCCATCTCCTTTTAGCACAGTTACCTTGAAGAGTTATATAGATGTAAACCTACACGGAGGGTATCAATTTCACGATGACTTTTCGTTGTTTGTCAATTTAAAAAACGTACTGAGCAACGATTATCAACGCTATACTAATTTTAGAGTACAAGGCTTTCAAGCCATGGCGGGGCTAACTTGGAAATTTGACACCTTGTTTTAATGATAAAATTCTTAATACACAGTAGTATTATATTGGTATTAACAATAATAACACAAATCGGCGGTATACTGTATCTACTGTCGATTTTGTTGTTTTATAAGTATACTAGGCGAATCAAACTAATGGTATTTACCAGCCTTTACCTCCTAGCAACATTCTTTATCGTTCCGAAAATAGCCCCCTTATTTGGACGTGTCAAAATAGCTAACACGCCATACCTAACACAGCACTCCTTATTTACTGTGCTGTGTAATAGAAATTACGTACGACCTACACTGCACAAAGTATTGCAAAAAACGGGAAAACAACTGCAAACGTATTATCCCGGAGTAAAAATAAGTTATCTCGACGCTTGTTTTCCTTTTTTCGATGGCTTTCCATTACTTCCTCACCTCAGCCATAAGGACGGTAAAAAAATTGATTTAAACTTTATGTATCTGCTTCCTTCCGGGCAGCCTACCTCACAAGGTCCTTCTGTTTCCGGATACGGTGTTTTTCAAGCACCCAAACCAGGCGAACAAAACAAGCCAGCTTACTGCCACCAAAAGGGATATTGGCAATACAGCTTTACTAAGTACCTCACCTTTGGGAGTACCGATGAGCTCCGCTATTCATCGAAACACACCAAAAAACTAGTACAACTGCTACTTCGACAATCCGCTGTAAAAAAAATCTTTTTAGAGCCTCACTTGATACAGCGCATGGGCATACAACATTCGAAACTGCGCTTTCACGGTTGCAAAGCGGTGCGCCATGACGATCACCTGCACGTACAATTATAAGCACATCCCCTCTTTCACCTACACCGCATTCACAGATTCGAAATTTTAACGTCATTTCCCAGCATTTTTACGTAGCTTTAGGTGCTTAAAACTACTCAAATTCATGAAAAAAATAACACTACTAGCCCTTGCTACGCTAGCAAGTTTGGGCGCTTGTCAACGTCCCACAACGCAGGATGCAGCCACTGCTAAAAAAAGTACTGCAGAAGAAAAAATAGATTCAACCAACATAAAACACTTTTTTAATACTGCACTTACCGAAGGAAAATCCTACGAATGGTTGCGTGACTTAACCAGTAACATCGGAGGTCGTTTATCAGGGTCTCCAGAAGCTGCCAAGGCAGTAGTATGGGGTGAACAACTCATGAAAGAGGTTGGTCTTGACTCTGTGTGGCTACAACCAGTAATGGTACCGCATTGGGTTCGCGGAGCAAAAGAAACTGCTCATTACGAATTTAAAGGCAGTACAATTGACGTTCCGATTTGTGCACTGGGATTCTCTATTGCCACTCCAAAGGAAGGAATCACAGCAGAAGTAATAGAAGTAAACAGCCTTGACGAAGCCAAACAACTCGGTGAAAAGGCCAAAGGAAAAATCGTTTTTTACAACGGTGCTTTTGATAATAAACTGATCAATACTTTCCAAGCTTATGGCGGTTGCGTTGGACAGCGTTTTGCAGGTGCTGCCACCGTAGGAAAGCTTGGAGCTGTAGGAGTTATTGTTCGTTCTATGACCAATGGAATTGACGATTATCCACACACGGGATCTATGGGTTATGGAGAGATCCCTGAAGAAAATTACATCCCAGCAGCAGCCATTAGCTCAAGAGCTGCTGAAAATCTAAGTACGCACCTGAAGGAAAACCCGAACTTAAAATTCTATTTTAAGCAAAGCTGTCAAACCCTTCCTGACGCCCCATCTTTTAATGTGGTCGGTGAACTAAAAGGTAGCGAGCACCCAGATAAAATTATGGTTGTTGGAGGACATTTGGACTCTTGGGATCTCGGTGATGGGGCTCATGACGACGGTACGGGAATAGTCCAATCATTAGAAGTGGCCTATTTATTTAAAAAGAACGGTATTCGCCCTAAAAACACCTTGCGCGTCGTATTCTTTATGAATGAAGAAAACGGTTTACGAGGAGCCAAAGAATACCATCGCTTAGCCAAAGAAAACAACGAAGTACACATCGGTGCGTTAGAATCGGACGCCGGAGGCCATACCCCACGTGGATTCTCAATCGATGCCAATCCAAAAAACCTTCAGCTCGTGCAGAGTTGGAAAAAATTACTAGCTCCCTACGGTCTGCACGACTTGGTTAAAGGCGGTGGTGGTGCCGATATTTCACCGCTTAAAGACGAGCATGTAACCCTAGTAGGTTACCGACCAGACTCGCAACGCTATTTTGACTATCACCACGCAGTGACAGATACTTTTGACAAAGTCAATAAAAGAGAACTCGAACTCGGAAGTGCATCCATGGCAAGTATCCTTTATTTGATGGACAAATACTTGTATACTTCAGATACTTTAAAACCCTAATTTTGCGCAAATCAGCATGAAAAAAACACTTTACACACTACTAAGTACAGGCCTCTTTTTAGCCCTCGGTGCCTGTGAAACCCAAAAAGAAGCTGACCTATTGGTCATCAATGCTAAAGTTTATACTGTAGATAAATCCTTTAGTACCCAAGAGAGTTTTGCTGTTAAAGACGGTAAATTTATCGCCGTAGGTACCAATGAGGAACTTCAAAAAAGTTACCGTGCAAACGAGGTTATCGACGCAAAAAATGCAGCGGTTTATCCAGGGTTTATAGATGGACATTGTCATTTTTACGGACTCGGATTACAACAACAAAAAGTAGATTTAGTAGGTACGCAAAGCTACCAGGAAGTGCTAGATCGCTTGGTTGCTTTTCAAAAAGAAAAACAAGTTCCCTTTATTACGGGACGCGGATGGGACCAAAACGATTGGGAAGTGAAAGAATTCCCTACGAAAACAAAGTTAGACGAACTGTTTCCTGAAACTCCTGTAGCTATCAGACGCATCGACGGGCACGCCATGCTCGTCAATCAAGCGGCCATCAATCTTGCCGGTATCGATATAAACACCCGTATTGACGGAGGAGAATTTCTCATAAAAGACGGTGCACTTACCGGAGTGTTAATCGATAATGCCATGAATTTCATCAAGGTACCCAAACCGAGTAAAAAAGAACAAATTCAGGCCCTACTCGACGCTCAAAAAATATGTTTTGACTTAGGCTTAACGACGGTTGATGATGCTGGGTTAGACAGAGAAGTTATTGAGCTTGTAGACAGTTTACAACATGCGGGAAGCTTAAAAATGCGTATCTACGCCATGATTTCCAATACCGAGAAAAATCTCGATTACTACCTCAACAAAGGCATCATCAAAACAGACCGCTTGCATGTGCGTTCGGTAAAAGTATATGCCGATGGAGCGCTCGGGTCAAGAGGTGCTGCCTTAAAAGACGCATACGCCGATAAAAAAGGACATTTTGGTGCACTCGTTAATTCGTATGACAATTTACAAAGCTTGGCAAAACGCATTGCTGCTTCGGAATACCAAATGAATACGCACGCTATTGGCGACTCTGCGAATTACGTTATGCTAAAAACCTACCATCAAGTACTGCCTACAGAAAATGACAGACGCTGGAGAATTGAGCATGCACAAATTGTAGATGTAAAAGATTTCAAACTGTTTAAAAACGTTTTGCCATCCATTCAACCTACCCATGCCACCTCTGATATGTATTGGGCAGAAGATCGCGTTGGATCGGAAAGAATTCACGGAGCCTATGCGTACAACGACTTACTAAAGGAATACGGAAAAGTGGCCCTTGGAACGGACTTCCCTATTGAAAACGTAAGTCCATTGTATACGTTTTACGCAGCGACGATCCGTAAAGATTTAAAGGGATATCCTGCAGAAGGGTATCAAACAAACAATGCACTCAGTCGAGAAAACGCCCTCAAAGGAATGACCATATGGAACGCATATGGCAATTTTGAAGAAACGGAAAAAGGAAGTATTGAAGTCGGAAAACTCGCTGACTTCATCATACTAGAAAACGATATTATGACCGTTGAAGGAAATAAAATTCCACATACTAAAGTCAATCACACCTATGTTAATGGTGAAAGAGTAAATTAATTCACTGTATAAAACTGCATCTTTTTCTCGGTAGGGCAGTCACTTTATAAAAAACTACCATGTACCGAAAAAAAGCTTTTTATCAAGAACTACAACTCGCAAAAAAGGCACTTCGTAACGCAGCTTACGAAGTGTCTTTTTATCATTTAGAAAACGCTCATATCCTAGGTCAAAAACATTGGTACCGCCATACGCTATCTCATTGCTACATGCTTCACTTTGGCATTCGTACTGCTAACTACAAAGAAATCAAAGGGCAAATCTTACGCATACTTGCCGCCCTACTCATTACCCCAATTTGGGTCCCTAAAGGCAATACCGGTGGGAGCAACATCTCGGCAACGCAACCCTTACCTATACGAAGCGAACTGCAAAAGTTTTTTTAATTCTTTGCATCTATTTACTATTTACAACGTCTACTTAACGACGAAATATTAAAATTAAATAATCATGAATCATAAAAATCAATGTAGCTGTCAATGTGAAGGATGTAAATCAGGTTCTTGTCAAGCTTGTACTTGTGAGAACTGTACCTGTCACAATTGCCAATGTTAAATCAAAAGGAGGATCTCTATTTTTGAAGTCCTCCTCCTTATTTCGCTCTTTTTTGTAAATTTATACTATGAATACACAAGCTGTTTGGAATCAACACGCCGATGATTTACGTTACTTTATACGCAGTAAAGTAAAGGATCCTGTAATAACAGAAGATCTGCTCCACAATGCTTTTATTAAAATACATACCAAGTTAGATTCCCTAAAGAACCATGATAAACTAAAGTCATGGGTATTCACCATCACTCGCAATGTGATTATGGATTACTTTAAATCGCAAAAAATCGAAGTTACCAGCGATATCCTCGATACTTGTGAGGAAGAGTATCCCCTAGTACATACGGAGAAAGACTGTCTTTATGGAATCATCAAAAATCTGCCAGAAAAATACCGCGTTCCATTGTTTTTATCAGACATCAAAGGAATGAAACAAACAGAGGTAGCAAAAACGCTAAACCAGAATTTGACCACGACCAAATCTCAAATCCAAAGAGCCCGAAAATTGGTTGCCCAAGGCTTTATCGATTGCTGTGGTTTTGCCATCAATGAAAAAGGAAAACTCATCGGTGAGGTAAAAGACAAAGACGACTGTAAAGTTTGCGCTTCATAAACTAGCTATTAGATAATATTCCCTTTACCATTCCATCATCTTGATTTTGTTTTTTTGTTTTCACAAAATCAAAATGTACCCTTCATGAAACGAATACTTATTACGTTGTGGGCCTGCTGTGCCCTTTCCTCATTCCTCGCTTGTCAAGACAACGATGATCATCCCCAAAAAAACACTCCACTTATCATCGCCCATAGAGGAGCGCAATCGGTATTGCCCGAGCACACCCTAGAAGCGTATCGCAAGGGCATTGAACTAGGCGCCGACTTTATAGAACCCGATCTTGTATTAACCAAAGATGGGCACCTAGTAGTCCGTCATGAGCCCATGCTTTCTGGAACTACTAATGTCGCTGATTTACCTCAGTTCGCTCACTTAAAAACCACCAAAAACCTCGATGGAAAAATGGTTACCGATTGGTTCGCCATTGACTTTAGCTTGGCCGAAATCAAACAATTGAAAGCTAAACAAGCCTATCCAGGCCGACCTAAAAACTACGACAACCAATTCGACATTCCCACTTTTGAAGAAGTGATCGAAATCGCTAAAAAAAACACGAGTACTCGCAGCAAAGAAATTGGTATTTATCCTGAAATTAAACACCCCTATTTTCACAATCAAAAGTTCGGTGCCTATTTTATGGAAAAGACACTTATTTCTGTCCTAAAAAAGCACCAACTACACGAGTACGAAGCTCCTATTTTTGTGCAGTGCTTCGAAGTTGCCCCACTGCAATACATCAATCAGCAAATCGATGTCCGACTCGTGCAACTCATATCTACTTATGGAGTTAAAAAGGATGGTCGTTTAAACTTTGACCTTCCCGAAGGTGATTTTATCTCCTATGTAGCTCCCTACGATTTTCATCAGCGCGGTGACACGAGAACCTATGCTTATTTCAGCACGCCTGAAGGAATGAAATACACCGCTCAATACGCAGACGGTATCGGACCTTGGAAACCTTTTATCATTTCCTATAAAACAGCAGAGGACGGCAAAATTACATTGAACAAACCCAGTAATTTTATAAAGCTAGCCCACCAGTACGGTTTAAAAGTACATCCCTACACCTTTAGAAACGAAAATACCCAATGGAGTTCAGGAACTGCTGAAAAAGAATACCACCTCTTTTTTGACGCAGGAGTTGACGGTGTTTTTACCGACTATACCGATGAGGCTGTTCGCGCTTTAAAAAGTTGGAAAAAAAAGAATTAATACAAATATCTGCAACAAAACGATGCTCCTAAAAGCGATTTCGTTTTGAAAATTTGCCGAGCTATGTACCCTCAAAAAAAGAAGCCCGCCACCGTGCGGGCTTTTACACTGCTAGAATGTTTTGTAACTTTGCGTCGAATAAACGCTTATAATCCTATGCCACAAAACATCAAAGTTGCCGTAGATGCCGTCGTATTTGGTTACGAACAAAAAAAACTATCTGTACTACTCATCAAACGCGGTATAGCTCCGTATCTAGGATCTTGGGCATTGCCAGGAGGATTGGTACACGACGAAGAATCTTTGGAAAATGCCGTTCGCAGGGAGCTGATGGAAGAAACCAATGTGACTATTGACTATCTCGAACAACTGTATACTTTTGGCACCCCTAATCGCGATCCGAGAAACAGAGTCATTAGCGTTTCTTATTTTGCCTTGGTCAGTCCACAAAATTTTAAAATTGACGCAAGTACAGACGCTGCTGATGTCCAGTGGTTTCCGATGGATGCACTGCCTGAACTCGCCTTTGACCACAAAAAAATAATTGACGCAGCACTCGATAGACTTCGAAACAAAATCAATTACCAGCCTATTGGATTTGAATTGTTGAACTCCGAGTTTCCGTTTTCAGATCTAGAACAACTCTACCAAACAATCCTAAATAAAAGTCTCGATCGCAGAAACTTTCGAAAAAAAATCATGAGTTTTGGTATCCTTACGGAAACCGATAAAATGCACCAACCTACAAGTGGACGTCCCGCTAAATTATATCAATTCAATGCTGAAAAATACAGCGAACTCCTAAACGAGGGATTCCATTTCGAAATTAAGTTTGCGTAAAAAAAACACAAAAATATTTTTTCAACCCAAAATGTTTTATACATTTGCGTAAAAAAAACGCAATATGTATTTACACCTTGATCCCAATTTTATACCCTTTACCAGTGAATGCGATCTTGTTTTCGAAACCAGCACCTTTCCAGGTGGTGAGCCACACATTCGCATCGTATCAGAAATCACTTCTGAAGAGGTGACCATAACACATCGCATCAAAGAGTTTAACGATGTTGGTGTTTTACTCATTGCGACGAATGCCTTACGAAATATGGGCGTTGAAAAAATTCATCTCGTGCTTCCCTATTTCCCTGGGGCTCGACAAGATCGCTTAATGACCGATGGCGAAGCGCTGACCGCAAAAGTCTACGCCGAACTTTTAAATGCACAAAACTATAAGACAGTTCGCATTTTTGACCCGCATTCCGATGTGAGTCCGGCCTTAATCAATCGTTGTAAAGTGATTTCTAACCTCGGATTTATAAAACAGGTATGTAGTGAGTTACCTAAAGATCTTTGCTTGATTTCTCCCGATGGTGGTGCTTTAAAAAAAATATACAAGCTCGCCCAACAGCTAGAGCACTACCCGGTTATTGAAGCTTCAAAAACTCGTGACGTACGTACAGGAGCGCTCTCAGGATTCAAGGTATACACCGATGATCTGGCAGGAAAAGACTGCTTGCTTATCGACGATATATGTGATGGCGGAGGAACCTTTTTAGGATTAGCCCAGGAATTGAAGGCCAAAAATGCAGGAAAACTATACCTCGCAATCAGCCATGGCATCTTCAGTAAAGGGCTCACTGCCTTAGAAAATACATTCGAACGTATATACGTAACTGACAGCTTTCAGAACTATCAATCTGAATCTCTTACACAAATACGCCTTAATACACTATTGTAATACTAAGGTTGTGGAAAGAGCTTACAAAGCTGTTGCTAAAAGCCTTTACTACTGGAATCGTAATTGCTTTCTCAGCACACTAGTAATTTCTGAACTTATACGAACTGTCGTTGGAATACAAAGCACTGCTCCTCTTAAAAAATACTAGGGAGTTGGCACAACTAGCACTCGTGAGTGCGATGCAAAACAGTAACTAAAACAATAAATTGTTATGAAGAACTCATTTAATTGTTACCCCTCATTTATAGGCTTTGCTATGGGAGATGCTCTTGGGGTCCCTGTAGAATTCAAAAGCAGGTCAGAACTCCATCGAAACCCTGTAACAGATCTAAGAGGATTCGGGACACATCATCAACCTCCAGGAACTTGGTCTGACGATAGTTCAATGACCTTTTGCACTGCAGAAAGCATCTGTTCGGGCACGGAACTCCATCGATTAGCGAATAGTTTTTGCCTGTGGAAAAACCATGCGCATTGGACCCCTCACGGTACGGTTTTCGACATCGGTATTCAAACGACAAAAGCTCTTGATCACTTGCATTTACTGGTTGAACGAAAGGACTACGACGCACTGAACTACTTGAGGTCTAACGAAGATGAATATACCAACGGTAACGGTTCATTGATGCGCATTTTACCCTTCGTTTTTACCACACAACACATGGAACCCAGCCTTCAATTTGAGTACCTTTGGAAAGTCTCTTCATTGACGCATCCACATATTCGCGCAGCAATTGCCTGCTGGTTCTATGTACAGTGCAGTCAGTTTCTATTGCAGGACCTCGACAAGTTCGAAGCGTTTTACAAAACACAAGAAGCCTTACGAGTACTTTTAGAAGTTAAGGGCATCGTTTCAAGAGAACGTGCTGTATTCGAAAGAATACTAAAAAAAGATTTTTGGCAACTCAAACCGAATGCCATTGCTTCAAGCGGCTATGTTATCCACACGCTGGAAGCTAGTTTGTGGTGCTTGCTCACCAGCACCAGCTACGAGGAAGCCGTACTAAAAGCCATTAATCTGGGGGATGATACGGACACTACGGGAGCGGTTACCGGTGGATTGGCAGGTTTGTATTTCGGGATTGATACCCTTCCTAAAAGCTGGCTCTTACAACTGGCCAGACTTGACGACATTCAAAACCTCTGTACCAATTTTAACCGCATGTTGCAGTCAAAATTCTCCTAAGCACCCTGAGCATGCATTAGCGTACTAACAGCTGATAACATGCTCATTAATTTTAATTAAATTGAAAATGAAAAATACCGCTAAAAAAAGTAAATATTTAAGTCTTTTACTAAGACATCAGCCCGAAGCAATCGGGCTGGTTTTAGACAATGAAGGCTGGGCTTCTGTTGAAGAGCTCTTACTAAAAATAAATCGAACATCCTTTAGTCTTAGTTTTAACGAACTCAAAGAAATTGTAGCTAGCAATTCTAAGAAAAGGTTTTCCTTTTCAACTAATCAAACAAAAATTCGCGCTAATCAAGGACATTCTATTCGTCGCATCGAGTTGGGGCTAGAAAAAACACAGGCACCAGAATTTCTTTATCACGGAACTGTGGTCGACTTTTTGGACGCTATCCGAAAAGAAGGTCTCAGTAAAATGTCGAGAAATCACGTCCATCTCAGTACCGAACGCAGTACTGCCAACCAGGTAGGTAGTAGACGAGGTAAGCCTGTCATTTTAAAAGTTAATGCCCGTCGTATGCAAAGAGAAGGTTATGATTTTTACCTTTCAGACAACGGCGTTTGGCTGACGGATTTTGTTCCGGCAGCATTTATCGAATTCCCAAACAATACTAAATAGAAAAATGAAAACATATGTTATCGGAGACATCCACGGTGGCCTTAAGGCACTGCAACAGCTCATACAAAAAGTGACACTTCGTCCTACTGATCATCTAATTTTTCTCGGCGATTACGTAGACGGCTGGAGTGACGCTGCCGCTACCATTGACTACCTCATCAACTTAGCCAAACAATACACATGCATCTTTATCAAAGGAAATCACGATATATGGTGCCAAGAATGGCTGGAAGGTACTGCAAACAATGAACTTTGGCTTGCACATGGCGGTAGCGCAACCGTAACAAGTTATGCAGCACTCAGCGACAAGGAACGAACAGCTCACCTGGCTTTTTTCAGGAGCATGCTTCCGTACTATATAGATTCCGAACAGCGACTGTTTATACATGCTGGATTTACTTCTATGCACGGTGTACACAAGGAGACCTTTACAAAGAATTTTCACTTTGATCGAACGCTTTGGGAAACCGCTTTGGCTGCTCATCAAATCCATGAAATCGACGACTACTATCCAGAACGCTTACGACATTACAAGGAAATATACATAGGCCATACCCCTACTACACGTTACAAGCAATCGACACCTATGCGCGCTACCAACGTTTGGAATATCGATACAGGCGCAGCCTTCAAAGGAAGGTTAAGCATGCTAGACATCGAAAATAAATCGTTCTGGCAAAGCGACCCAGTATACCAATTGTACCCCACTGAAACGGGAAGAAACAAAAGCCCCTACAAACTCATCAAAACAAAAAAATCATGAAATACACCCATAAAACCACCCGATTACAATACGAACAAAACCCACAACAAAAATTCATTTTTTTCTGGGGACATCAGCCTTCAAAAGATGGTAGTATCACCAAAAGTTGTTTTAGCCAATGGTGGGAAGCTTCTTTCGAAATAGCCGGCATTTCCTACCCTACGGCGGAGCACTATATGATGGTTGAAAAAGCCAGACTCTTTAAGAATTTAGATTTGATCGAACCTATGCTCAAAGCAAAACATCCCCATGCTGTAAAAAAGCTCGGAAGGAGTGTTAAAAATTTTGATAGTGTTGTTTGGAATCAGCATCGCTTTGACATCGTTAAAACCGCCAACCTCGAGAAATTTGCACAAAATAAAGCACTAAAAACGTATTTACTAAATACTGGTGACCGCATTATCGTAGAAGCCAGTCCTGTGGATGCCATTTGGGGGATTGGTCTTGCCGAAAACGATCCGAAGGCATTAAATCCAAACCATTGGGAAGGTGAAAATCTACTAGGGTATGCACTGATGGAAGTTCGTGATCTCTTAAAAAAATCCTGAGTTTTATTGTGAGATTATTTTCACTTTGCGTATTTTTGACACAAATTAAAAAATTAACACTATGAACCCATTATTATATACAGACGGATACAAGGTAGATCATCGACGACAATACCCAGAAAACACCAGCTTGGTATATTCTAATTGGACGCCGAGAAAAAGTAGAATTCAAGGAGTTGACAAGGTAGTATTTTTTGGACTACAATACTTCATCAAAAAATACATCCTCGAAGAATTTCGTCACCATTTTTTTAACAGACCTAAAGAAGAAGTTTGTGCAAGCTACAGTAAAAGAATCAACAACTACTTAGGGGCAAACCAAGTAGGAATCGAACACATTGCCGCTTTGCATGATTTGGGGTATATACCCATGGTCATTAAAGCCCTCCCTGAAGGAGTGGAAGTACCTATTCGCGTACCGATGTTTACCATGTATAATACCTTACCAGAATTCTTTTGGTTGACCAATTATTTCGAGACCTTGCTCTCAACAACGATATGGCTACCTTGTAATTCGGCAACTATTGCCAAACAATACCGACAATTATTGGATACCTATGCTGAACAAACAGCTTCTACCCCTGAAATGGTAGCTTGGCAAGGACATGATTTTTCAATGCGAGGCATGGCAGGATTGGAAGCAGCTGTATTAAGTGCTACCGGACATTTATTACACTTTACCGGAACAGATACCATTCCAGCAATTGACTTTTTAGAGCACTATTACAATGCTGACGAGGACAAAGAATTAATTGGAGGATCGGTAGCAGCCACAGAACACTCTGTAATGTGCATGGGTACAAATAGTGGTGAACTCGCAACTTTTAAGCGATTGATTACAGAAATCTATCCGAGCGGAATCGTCTCTATAGTTTCTGATACTTGGGATTTATGGAAAGTACTTACGGAGTACCTGCCTACGCTAAAAAAGGAGGTCCTAAACCGTGATGGTAAAGTTGTAATACGACCTGACAGCGGAGATCCTGTAGCAATTATCTGTGGCGATCCAGATGCCGAACATCCAGCTGCACAGAAAGGAGTTGTTCAACTGCTTTGGGATATTTTTGGCGGTACTACCAATACCAAAGGATACAAAGAACTAGATGCGCATATCGGAGCTATTTACGGCGATAGTATCACCCTAGAACGCGCCGAACGCATTTGCAAAGGCTTGGCTCAAAAAGGCTTTGCCAGTACCAATGTCGTTTTAGGTATTGGTTCATTTACCTATCAATACAATACTCGAGACACCTTCGGATTTGCGATGAAAGCTACCTACGGAGAAGTTGCAGGAGAGGGACGTGAAATTTACAAGGACCCCATCACCGATGATGGAACAAAAAAATCGGCTAAAGGCTTGTTAAAAATAACACTAGACAACGGTAACTATCAGTTACACGACCAAGTTTCATGGGATGAAGAGCAGCAAGGAGAACTGCGCGAAGTATTCAGAGATGGTCAGTTACTTATTGATGACAGTTTAAGCAATATTCGAAAACGCTGTTAGACGACTATCAATGTTTCTAAAAATCAAGGCCCTTTTCAGGGCCTTTGTTAATATCCTTTATTCTGCTCCATTAATTTATTGGTATCCATTTCCGATTGTGGGATCGGCATAACTAATGCATCAGCATCCCAAGGTAAATGACCTACGGACTGATGTGTTCGCTTTAAATCGTGAATCAAAAATCCTTCAAAAGCCAATTCATACTGACGTTCTCGTAAGATAGTCGCCAAACTCAATATCTTTAAAGTTTTAGCCCCAGCTCGATTTCGTATTGCATTAATATCCGACACTGGACTCGCCCCTACTGATTGTCCTAGTCTAAAGTTAGTCTCTGCCCGTATTAAGTACATTTCAGCCAAACGTATCAACGTAATATTTGCGTATTTCGACATAAACTTCGCTGTCAAGCCCCCTCGATCTTTTATCAAATCGTATTCGTCAGTAACGAAAGAAGCTCTGACATCCTGATTAGAATCAAAGCCCGCATAATAACTGCTATTAATCCAAATATCTCCACCTCTTCCCCCGTGTTTTTGAGAAGCGTAATAGGTAATAAGCAAATTGACTCCCGTTTGATCTGTTACCTGATAAGAAAGTATATCTTCATTAGTGTTGTTGTCATTATTAAAAACCAAAGAATAGTCCGAAAGTAATTGACGTCCACTGTAGCGAATAACAGCATCTGCTTGCTCTCGTGCCGCTTCGAAATCACCTTTTTGCAAGTACACGCGCGCGAGCAGTCCTTTTGCGGCATATTTATCGGCAAATACCCCATTGTATTCCGGAAGGGCAAGTACCGCTGCTTTTAAATCTTCTATAATCTGCTCGTATACCTCGCTCACTGTACTTCTAGCAATTGATTGGTCAGTAGTATAATCGACAATTCCTTTTAAACGCAATGGAACACCCAGATCAGTATGAGCAGTCCGAGCACTGTAGCTTGGCGCAAAGTTTCTTACCAAGTCAAAATACGCATAAGCTCTTAAAAAATAAGCTTGTCCTTTTAACGAATTCCTGTCTTTTGCACTGACCTGATACGCATTATCCAGAACGAGGTTTACCGCATTAATTAACTTGTAATTCAACCGCCAATTTCGCGCTATCATACCGTTATAGCTAAGTATCTTTTTGTTAAAAATTTGACGAGGCCCCACAAAGGTCCCTGTCCATGATACTTGACCGGTACTTCCTAATAAATCAGCCATTACGAAGCTATTCCCGGTTACGCTTAACGTAGTATAACTACCTAACAACAAAGCTCTAATATTAGCCTCGCTCGAAACAGCTTGCTCCTGACTTATACTCTGCTGCGGTGCAATATTTAAACGATCGACGCAAGACATCACAATAGCTGCCAGGACTAACACAATTATTTTTTGTACTATTTTCATCAGTTTCAACTTAAAATTTAACTTGTACTCCGAACGCTATTGTCGTAGGTGCGGGTGCTGAATAAAAAGCGGTTCCACGTGACTGTAGAGAACCGTCATATCGGGCTTCTGGATCATAACCAGAATAATTTGTCAATGTCCATAAGTTCAATGCAGACATATACAGACGCAGCTTGGAAAGGTGTATTTTTTGAGTAAACCGGCGCGAAAAATTATAGCCTACAATCACATTCCGCAATCGGATAAAATCACCACTTTCTAACCAACGTGTAGAATTGGCTGTTCCGTTAGCATCGCCTAATCGCGGTTGAGGTACTTTCGTTTGGTCACCGGGTTTTTGCCATCGATTTAATTGGTCGTGAGTTTGATTGTCAAACCAATCGGCATTTGCCGACTGGTAACGGCCTCCACCATTGTATATTTTAGCGCCCCATTCACCGCCTATCGTACAGGAAAGGTCCACATTTTTATACCTAACATTGGAAGTCAAACCACCAATCCACAATGGATTGGGATTTCCAGTTACGACTCGCTGGGCTTTTGAAACATCATTGGTAACCGCCTTCGAGCGCTTACCGTTTATCAAGTTATTAGTATAATACAAGGCGTCTCCATTAGCAGGATCTACTCCGGCGTACTCGATTAAATAAAAGGAATTCACAGGCTGATTAACGCGAAGAATATTTTGACCTTTGATTTGATCCGCATTGTCATTTGGCAAAGAGGTAAACTGATTTTTATTTTGAGCTGCATTGGCACTTATACTCCAGTACCAATCCTTACTATCCAACAATTTCCCCGTTAACTCGAACTCAAGTCCAGATGATTTAAGCCCTCCTATATTTTCGTATATCTTCGACTCACCCGATGAATAGGGCAATGCCTTCGCAAAAAGTAAGCCATCGGTTCTCTTATCGTAATACACAATACTACCACTGAGATCATTTTCAAATAACCCAAATTCCAAGCCGATATCTAACTGTCGTGAAGACTCCCATTTCAAATGCTTGTTTCCCGCTTGGGAGCTTTCAATTCCCGGCAGCTTATTATATGAGTTTGCCGTATAAAGATTTAAAAAGCGAAAATCCCCGATATTAGCATTTCCTAACAATCCATAGCTTCCTCTCACTTTTAAGAACGACAGTTCCTTCCAAAAATTAAAAAATGACTCCTCACTGAGTACCCAACCTGCGGATAGGGATGCAAAATTTCCGAATCGATGTTGTTTACCAAATCTGGAGGCCCCATCACGTCGAAACGAAGCTTTCACTAAAAGCTTATTCTTATAACTGTAATTCAGCCGAGTAAAATACGAAAGGAACGAATTTTTACGAATGGCCCCATCTCCTTTCGTAATTTTTGCAGCGCTACTCACATTGTGAAAGCCTTCTTCTGGAAATTCGATCCCCGTAACACTGATAAACCTTCGATTTTTTTCATTGTATTCCATCCCCAACACCCCTGTAAAACTGTGAATATCGTCGTGTTTCTTAAATTCCAAATAATTTGCCCAGTTATACGATTCCGTCGTTACACTTGACGCATACGCTCTTCCATTCGTGGCCATAAAGGGCGTTTTTTTCCCTCGGAATGCATCGGTTGCCTGCGCATAGGTATCCAATCCGAAATTACTATTAAAAGCAAGTCCATTTCCCAGCTCATAGGCACCTATCACATTTGCAATTATTCTCCTTATGGTTGTTTTGTTTCTCGCGTATTTCTTTTCTAATAAGAAATTAGCGTATACCGTGTTTCTAAAGGGTTCTCCTGAGGCATCAAATGCAGGAGATATGGGTGCCTGTGCCACTGCTTGAAGGGGTGTTAAAAAAGAACCGTCATTGGCCACACGGTAAATTCCAACCCTACTATAGCTCAAACTGGCCCCCAAAGCAAACTTGTTCTTAACCTTGTGATTTACCCGTAACCGACCTCCAAGTCGCTCCATGGCATTTCCCACAACTATTCCTTGAGTATTATTAAAATTAGTACTAAAAAAATACTGGGTATGCTTAGTTCCTCCCTTCGCTGAAAAATCAAAATTCCGAGTGTTCCCTCGTTGAAGAGCCATCCCCTGCCAATCCGTATCTACCGCTCCATTTTCCCAATCCGTATGATTTGCATAACGATCAAAGCGATTTTTCACAAAAGCTTCACTCGACCAGGAAGAATTTCTTCCCGCCTCTAAAAACAAGGTGACGTATTCTTTAGCATTCAGCCATTTTCGAGTATGGCTGGGGCTACTTATGCCGGATGAAAAATTCAAGTCGTATTGCATTGCTCCCGACTTCCCTTTTTTAGTACTAATAAGCACTACTCCATTGGCTCCTCGGGCACCATAAATTGCCGCAGACGAAGCATCTTTTAAAATATCTATCGATTCGATTTCATTTTGATTGAGTGTTAATAAGGGATTTAATGGTGACCCGTTGGTCGATTCATTATCGTTAATCAAAGGCATACCATCAATGACATACAATGGTTGGTTCCCTGCACCTAAACTCGATTGACCTCGAATACGAACGTTCAAACCTCCTTCTACTTTCCCGTTCATCCTCCTTATCTGAACTCCGGTAGCTTTACTTGTCAAGCTATTAAAGACACTAGGCGTAGGAATTTCTTGGAGTTGTTTTCCTTGAATGGTGACAATATTGTCAGTCAACCTTCTTTTTGATTGGGTACCAAACCCGACAACTACTACCTCTTCCAAAACATTCGGCTCTAATTGGATTACTACTAGAGATTGATTGACAATTTGCACTTCCTTTGGTCGAAATCCTACATAACTGATTAGCAATGTAGCCCCTATGGACGCTCGGATTTTAAATTTCCCAGAGCTATCCGTAGTGGTTCCTTGGGTGGTTCTTTTATTCAATATCGAAACGCCGTATAAGGGCATGACACCGTCGGTCACTTTACCCTCAATCTCTATTTGTTGTGCATAGACCGTTAGCATTGTAAAGAAACAGCTTACAATGGAGCACAGTATCTTACGAAATGTCTTCATCTATTTTTAAATTTTTACTCTTTATTACTACTAAATCCTAGGTTCAGGGACGCTCATTACCTTGTGATTCGAACCATTTTTTTCACAAAAAATTCCTCTTAATTGATACGGCTACGAGCTAGTACTGGCATCTTAAAATTTTCATGAATTACTTAGCCCACCACACTTTGGTATCTAAATTGTCGGGACCTTGTAAAGCGAGTGCTTTTCTGTAGTTTGCTTCATTGGCACTTATGGCACTGAGCGGATAGGCTTGTCTGTTGGGAATTCCTTTGGTAATTGCTGCCACTGGTTTTTTCAAGGGCACTTGAAATTCTCCTTGCTTTCTCCAATCAAACCAAGCCTCATAACCTTGTAAAAACAGGGCTACCCATTTTTCGTAGGCAATAGACCTCATCCCTATAAAGGCTGGTCGCTTTTGCAAATATCGAACTATATCGGCCTGTGAAACTCCCCACTGTTCCATAGAAGCTCGAATACCTTGCTCGTAATAATACGCTGCTGTATGCCTTTGATCCCAACCGTAATGCGCAGCTTCTGCCGCATTGAAATACATTTGCGCTGCTGTCAGGAGATATCCTTTTGCTCGTTGATTATAAATCACAGATTTCGTGATAAATGAAAAAGTATTGGTTCTTGAATTAATAGCGCCATATGGAGCGCCGTTGTACACATGAGTGCTCACGGCTTTTTCACCGAATTTTTCTAGGCGCGGATCTTCTGGTGCTACATTGGTTCCCTTGCCTATCAGGGCGTTTACAAAGGTATCACTGAGCAAATAATCGGAACGGGTTTGAAATCTATCTTGCCATGGATTGTCATGATTTTCATCCTCTAAATACGGGAAATAAAAATTGTCATTATTTGAAAATATCACGCCGCCATTGAGTGCTTTTTGGTAATACATTTTCCCCAAACTCGGTGCTTTATGAGAAAGTCGAACTGCCATATTCATCATCAATGAATACCCAAATAGCCTCCATTTCCTCATATCGCCCTTTAAGATGATGTCCCCTGTAGGACCAGCTCCATGATCAATCTGTAAAATTGCCTCCTCAATTTCCTTAAATAAAGACCGATATATGGTCTCTTGTGTATCAAACTTATTGAACTCAACGGATAAATCATTCGCAGTGCTGTAAGGAAGCATTCCCCAATTATCCGTCATAAACTGAAAATAGAAAGCCCTTACCAATCGCGCTACGGCAATTTGATTATTATTAGAACCGTACAAACTACTTTTCTCCTTTGTTTTGGGATTTGTATTCAACGCAATCACCTTGAGTAAATTTGTAATAGCGTGATAGTAGTTTACATAATCAAATCGTTGGGTTCTGTAAAGCGACATCGAATTGTATTGTTCATTCGCCAAATATTGGACGTATAACGAAGGTCTGGCCTCAGAATATATGTTCCCTAAAGCCAGTTGTCCTGAACCCAAAAAGGCAGAGGCAATGGCCACACTAGGTTCGTTCGGATTGATCACAGCATCGCCAAAATCTGCGTTTTCACAAGCTGCCAAAGACAGTAACATCACCGTCATTTTTATTATTTTTCTCATGGTAATTCGTTTTTGATAGGTTAAAACTTTAAGCGAATATTGAATCCAAAGGTCCTTATCCCTGGTAGTTGCCCGCCTTCCATAAAACTGACAGTTCCGACGGCACTATCGCCATAGGGCTGTTCAAGTCGTGAAGGATCTATATTGGGGATCGCATTGAATAATAGAAAGGCGTTGTTTACATAAGCGTAGCAATTGATTTGATCAAACCCCAGTTGGTGGGTTAATTGATTTGGCAATTGATACCCTAGCTTAATATTTCTGACAGCCAGATAACTGGCATCATAAGTAAACTCGCTCATATTCCCAAACTGATTTCCCCACCAGGTTCGCGGATTCACCAAATAGGAAACCGGTTCTCCATTTCGGTTGACACCATTAATTTTAATCCCTCCTGAGTTGCTTTTCGCTTTTTCAAAAGGAACACTTAAGCCTACACCACTTCTATTGACCAATACAGCGCCGCTACTACCAGTCAAATCATCTCTCTTCGGGTTCCCCAGTGCATTATTACCTACGGTATCAGCACCTAATCCAGATGAATTCACGAACATACGCGTGATCGAAAAATACTTTCCCCCCATCTGAAAATCCATATCAATGGCCAATGAAAAATTTTTGTATTTAAACGAGTTGATAAACCCACCGGTAAAGGAAGGCAAGTAATTTCCTAAATACTTAGTATCTTCAGTTACGTATCCCGTACCTAAATCATTAATTACTTTTTTACCTCCAATTTCTTTTACCTTTCTTCCGTAAACTTCTCCCCATTGATGACCTTCCTGATTGCGCAATATGAGCCCGCCCCATCTCGAACTTAAAAATTGATAGTCACTTCGGGTGGTTGTATTACTCACTTTGTCTACCCTCCGTTTCAATTGAGCGATATTTACGTTGGATTCCCACGAAAAGTTTTCATTTTTTACAGGAATAAAACTCAGTCCCAGCTCTAAACCTTGATAGGTTTGCTTTCCTTCATTTTGGAACAGTGCTGAAACTCCCTTTGTCGGGTCGATGTTTACACTTACAGGCAATCCTTCATCTATTTTTTTGAAGTACGTAGCATCTACAGAAACTCTCCCTTTAAACAACTGAAATTCAGACCCCACTTCAAACTCCGTTCGCTCCGCTCCTCTTAAAAATGGATTGGGTTTTTTAGACTTTATATCGAGAAGAGGATGACCATCAAAAGCCTTCAATACACTGTAGGTTTCTTGAGTATCATAGGCCCCCGGAAAATTGGGTGCTTGAGCAAAACTCGTTCTAAATTTCACATAAGTCAACACATCGTTTTTAGGTAGTAACTCACTTGCTATCCAACTCAAAGACAAACGCTTTGTATCAACTGCATTTCGCTGAACACTTGCCGACGAATTCCAGTCACGACGATAACTTCCTTCTAAAAAAAGGTCTTTCCTAAAACCTATCGAACCCGTTATGTACAATGCTCTGTTTTTAATAATTGTTGTTCTCGAAGTATAAGAAGGTCTATCAACAGACGAAGCGACGCTAAAGAAATCAGGAATGCTCAATCCGTTAACAGTCGCTCCTGAAAAGAATTTATTACTGTAGTCACTATATTCAAAACCTCCAATAGCTGCCAAACTAAAATCGCCCAACGTTTTGTTATAAAACAGCTGTCCTACCAAAAGATTCCTATCCCTCATTATTGTGTATTCTTTGTAGGAAGGACGTTGTAACAAACCGAATCCAGTTCTGGAATCCCCTGTAAGTTGGTTGTAGGTTTTTTTCAGAGAGAGTTTCGCTTTTAACGCATTCGAAATGGTATAGATAAAATCAACATTTCCAAAAACCGATTTGTAATCATCGTGCTTCAGATTCTCATACAACTCTGCATATACAGAGTTCCAATACTTCGGACGCGGATTTCGAGGTCCTCGAATGTTCCAACTCACCTTGTTCCCTCCTTGCGTGTAGTCTTTTAGATTATCAATATCCAACTGTTGCTGCCACCACTGATAAAAGTTAGCTCCTAGAGAACCATAGCCTTCTCGAGGATTGTTTAAGGTACTGCGATCATTATATGAAATGTTCGCTGCAACACTGAACTTCGGTGTTGCCTTCATGTTCAAATTGACAGTTAAACGATTGGTAACTCTTTTGGTATTCGGCAAGGTAAGCGTTCTATCATTTCTCAATAGATTAACCTTGAGATTATAGCTTTCGCCAGTTTTGTTAAACGTCAAATTGTGTTTGGTACTTACTGCTGTTTGAAAAAAACCTGCGGATCCTCCATAGTATTTCCAAGGTGTTTTTTGTCCGAACTTCGCATTACTAGGCACCCAGCTATACCACTGTCTTACAAGGGTTCCATCGAGCTTAGGCCCCCACGATTCGTCTGCGTAGTACTGGGGCATCAGGTCTCCTTCAAAAACTGCCCATGACGCTGGGTCTTTAGTCGCATCAAAGTGAAACACATCAAATTTTTGACTATACCCACCTCCGTATTCGGTTTGTAATTTTGGCATAAAATAATCCGAGTTCCCCAATTCAACAGCTCCATCATAGATGATTTGAGTTTCCCCAGGATTGACGGAATTTACCGTATTGATAATTACGACCCCGTGTGCGCCTTCCGGACCGTATAAGGCACTCGCCGCAGATCCTTTTAATACGGACATGTTCACTATATTTTCGGGATTTACATCGTTGATGTTTTGTAATCGGACACCATCTACTACGTACAAGACATTCACATCACCACGCAGTCGAATGGTGGACGTTTTAAATCCTGACGAAGGTGCACCGACCACCTGAACCCCTGCTATTTTTCCTGACAAGGCATTGGAGACATCCGTTTGTTTGCTTGAAACAAGCTTTTCTGCCCGAATTGATTGCTGGGCATATCCCAAGCTCTTTTTTTGCTTCTTTATCCCCAGCGCAGTAATCACCACCTCATCCAAGATAGCATTTTCTACCATTTCCACATCCATTACAGTTGTCGTGGATAGTACTTTTTTCTCTACCGTTTTCATCCCGAGAAAATGAAAAGTCAACACAGTACCCTCCGTGACTTCTATTTTATAGAATCCTTGTACATCTGTAGTAGTACCTTTTGTTGTCCCTTTGATTAAAACAGTTACTCCCATCAAAGGATCTTTCTTATTCGTAATTGTCCCCGTTACCTCTTTGGTTTGTCCTGACATGCTCCATGACAGGATCATTGTTATAAGGATGGAGATATTTTTACATAATTGTGTCATAGAAAATTGATTTAGAAATCGTAGTAGCAATTTCAAAAACCAAAACACTAAAAGCAAGGAAGTTTGTGGGGTGAAGGCTCCATAGCCCCCAGTAATACAGCGCTATTCGACAAAAATAAGATAGAAGATATTACCATAAAATATCCGTCTATTTAATGGAACTAAAAAACTATAAAAGCTAACAAGAATAATATTACATGAATGAATAAAGTCAATCGATAAAAACAGCCTGGTAAAAACAAGAAAAAAAACAGTAAAAAAAGTCAAACTTTAACATTTTGACTCCTAAAAAAAAAGGAGTAAAACAATATTATAAGACTTTATAGTTACGAATAAATAACCCCAAAATTGACAAAACGTCAAATCTAGAAGATACACTAATAAAAATGTGCGCTTTAAATCAACTATATTAGACCTGGCTGTATTTAGAATACTGCTTACTTTACCTGACCTTTGGTTTAAAAAACTCTAGGATATCTTTGCACAGATAGTAGCCCATCAGTACGGATAAAAATGCTGAAAGCGGTGCCAGAAATAGCCCTACTCTACCAGCGTAGATGAAGATAAAGGTAATAAATGCTACGGTTAAAAAGCCAATGCCAAAACAGAGTAACTCTACCATTCGTTGGTCTGTATTATTTTCCATGATCCTCTTTTTTAAGTTAATAAATACGAGCTTTCGAAGCTTTGCATCATGCTTCTAACAGCTATAACAAAGATCACTTATTCACTTCAAAAAAAATATGTCAAGGTATTTCATCGGAGGCCATTACAGACAAAAAAGCGTGTTCTCTTCTTCAATTTACAAAGGAACAATTGACCAACACAAGGTATATGCAGCAACCGTGGCTAAAAACCATCACAAGATCACACAACACGTCGCAAATAATCAAAAGTAATGGTGCAGCACCCTTCAAATAAATTCATAAAACGCAGCATAAACACCTCTTTAAGAGATGAATACAATCTATAATAGTACGCTAATCCACTTCTCAGAAGCATCGCTAAGAAGTTTAATATCAGCTTATTTAACTACAAAAATTACCTGCGTTTCTTTTTAAATCTTCTCGATTTGTTACGCGGCGACTTTGTCGCTCCTTTAAAAGTTACGGCGTCATCAAAAGTATTTTTGGCCTTCCCTGGCTTATTTTTTCGCCATGAAGCATCTTCTGGAAGTAATTTTTTCAATAAATCAGTCCTCCCAACTTTCGTTAGTTTGTCTTTAATCCACTTTCTATTCTCCTTCTTATACCAGAAGAAAAATTTGTGTTGATCTAACTTTTCTTGCTTCGTTTTCGGAGTATTTACTTCCTTAAGTGTATACGGGTGATACCCACTGTAATAGATTACCGTAGCCACTGTCATAGGCGTAGGGGTGAAATCTTGTACTTGTTCTAATTGGAATCCCATATCTTTAGTCTCTGCCGCCAAATTAGCCATGTCTTCAGGTTCACAGGCTGGGTGGCTAGATATAAAGTACGGAATCAATTGTAAATTGAGTTTTCGTTTTTTATTGATGCGATCGAAGCGGTCTTTAAACTTGTGAAAGTAATGGAACGACGGCTTTCGCATGAGTTTCAATACGGGATCAGAAGTATGCTCAGGAGCCACTTTTAAACGTCCTGAAACGTGCTTTGTCATCACCTCTTCCGTATAGGCATCGAGTTCTTTCGGATCTGCATTTTTATTGAACTCCGGAACGAGCATATCGTGACGAATACCACTTCCAATAAACGACTTTTTTACTTTCGGATGCTTATCAACAGCCTGATAGAGTTCCGTTAACGGTTTATGAGAAGTGTCTAGATTACTACAAATAACCGGAGAAATACACGAAGGAGCTACACATTTATCACAGATAGCCTGTACTTTTCCTTTCATCTGATACATATTGGCCGATGGACCACCGATATCTGATAAATATCCTTTAAAATCATCCATTTTGGTAAGTTCATCAACTTCCTTTAAAACAGATTCTTTACTTCTACTAGCGATAAATTTTCCTTGGTGTGCCGAAATGGTACAGAAGCTACAACCTCCAAAACATCCACGGTGAATATTCACCGAAAACTTAATCATTTCATAAGCTGGAATTGGGCCTCTCTTGTTGTATTTCGGATGCGGCATACGCGTATACGGCAGGTCAAAAGAACCGTCAATTTCCTTCTCCGTCATAGTCGGATACGGAGGGTTGATCATTAACTTTTTACTTCCGATTTCTTGAAAAATCCTCCTAGCATACAGCTTGTTCGATTCTTGTTCAATTACTTTAAAATTCGCCGCATAGGCTTTTTTATCCTGTAAACAAGTATCGTGTGAAG
This sequence comes from Tenacibaculum litopenaei, assembly GCF_964514025.1. Taxonomy (NCBI): domain Bacteria; kingdom Pseudomonadati; phylum Bacteroidota; class Flavobacteriia; order Flavobacteriales; family Flavobacteriaceae; genus Tenacibaculum; species Tenacibaculum litopenaei. The sequence continues at coordinate 308,837 of NZ_CAZEQT010000003.1, read as the reverse complement.
CAATTTCTACATCTTGCCAGTTCTTATTTTTAGGAACTTTATCACCTGCTTCCAAGAGCACTGCCGTCTGTTTGATGGTTTTTAAACTATCAAAAGGAACTCCTTTCTGTAAAAGGCTTACCAATTCACGTAATGGTTGTTCTCCCATTCCGTATACCAACATATCGGCTCCTGAACTTTCTAAAATAGAAGGCATCAGTTTATTTGACCAATAATCGTAATGTGTTACTCTTCGCAACGAAGCTTCAATACCTCCAATAAGCACGGGAACCTCTGGAAACTTCTCTTTTAGAATTTTGGTGTATACGGTAGTCGCATAATCAGGACGAAATCCTTTGTCTCCATTCGGAGTATAGGCATCCTTGTCTCTCCTGCGCTTACTCGCGGTATAATTACTCACCATAGAGTCCATACAACCCGCAGTCACGGCAAAGAACAAACGAGGTGTTCCTAGCTTAGTAAAATCTTGCAAGTTATCATGTACACTCGGTTGTGGTACTATCGCTACCTTTAAACCATAGCTCTCTAAAATACGTCCAATAACTGCAGGTCCAAATGCCGGATGATCTACATACGCATCTCCACTAAAAAGGATTACATCTAATTCATCCCATCCTCGTAACTTCACCTCCTTGTTCGTAGTAGGTAACCAATCTGAAAGTTGTCTTATTCTCATGCCGCTGCAAAGGTACAACGTTTTCCTTGAATTCTACATATACTACCGGAGAACCTACTAAAAAGTACCTCAAAAAAAAGAGGGCTACTCAAAAAAGCAACCCTCTATGAAACAAGCTATTAACTTGTTACTTGTATTCTTTGATTCCCGACTGAAGCCAATTGTAGTATTCCTCAGCATCAGGAGTATACGCAACAGGAGCTACCAATGAGTTTTCGTCAGCATCTATAAGTACGTAATACGGTTGGGAGTTGGTTTTGTATTTAATAGTTTGAAATTCGGTCCATTTTTCACCGATGCGCTTTAATTTTTTCCCTGGACGCAACTTCGATTCCACCTGATCTTCCTCTGCGAGCATTCTCCTGTCATCGACATATAAAGAGATCAAAACAACATCGTTTTTTAAGACGCTCAACACTTTGTCTTGAGGCCATACGTTCTGTTCCATTTTTCTGCAATTTACGCAAGCCTGTCCTGTAAAGTCAATCAATACCGGTTTGTTCACCTTCCTTGCATAAGCCAGTCCTTTATCGTAGTCGTTAAAGGCCAAAATATCATGTGGAGGCATCAAGTGCGCTCCCTCGGGCACTCCTGCTTCATGTTCGGTTTTCTCGCTACCTACTCCAAAATCACCAAAAGACGGCTGCGCTGGAATCTTAGCCAATTTTTGATAGCCTACTCCATATGGCGATTCACTGTAGTGTTGCGCTGGTGGAAAGGCACTGATTAGGTTCAATGGCGCTCCCCACATTCCCGGTAACATATAGATGGTAAAGGTCAATGATAATAAGCCTAACATGAGCCTTCCTACAGAAATTCGATCTTGTGGGCTATCGTGTGGAAGGGTAATCTTCCCAAACAAATACAGTGCTAATGCTCCAAAAATAGCGATCCATATTGCCAAGAACACCTCGCGTTCTAACCAATGTAACTGCAGTACCAAATCAGCATTCGATAAAAATTTGAATGCAAAGGCCAATTCTAAAAATCCTAATACCACTTTCACTGTATTGAGCCACCCTCCAGATTTTGGAAGTGAATTCATCCATCCTGGGAAAATAGCGAATAAGGTAAATGGCAAGGCAATGGCTAATGAAAAACCAAACATTCCAATCATCGGAGCAAGCCCACCTTGTGTTGCCGATTCTACTAACAAAGTACCTACAATAGGTCCGGTACAAGAAAACGACACAATAGCAAGTGCTAAAGCCATAAAGAAAATACCTAAAAACCCACCTCTGTCGGCCTGCGCATCTACTTTGGTACTCCATGAACTCGGTAAGCTCAACTCAAAAGCTCCTAAGAAAGAAGCTGCAAAGACCACCAAAATCACAAAAAACACCAAGTTAAAATACACATTTGTAGACAGCTCGTTCAATGATTCTGAACCAAAAACTTTGGTAACAACGGTTCCTAATAACACGTAAATAACAATGATAAACACTCCGTAAAGAATAGCATTGCTAATTCCTTTCGCCTTATTTTTACTCTGCTTGGTAAAGTAACTCACTGTCATCGGAATCATTGGAAATACACAGGGGGTTAGTAAAGCGGTAAACCCTGATAAAAATGCAATGATAAATATAGACCACAATCCTTTGGTTCCCTTATCCTTTTTAGCACTCCCACCAGCAACGGTGTTTCCTTTGGTCAGTTTTGCTTTGTTCAAGTCAAAAACTAAATCCACTTCTTTCGGAGGTAAACAACGCGTGTCCATACACACCATAAATTCTACGGAGGCTTTCACCGTTTTCACAGGATTTTCCAATTTTATTTTTTGGACAAACTTGGCTTTATCACTGAACGATTTTACCTGCATGTTAAAAGTAGCATCTTGAATTGTATGCCCCTTTTCTTCGATGACCTTTCCTAATCTCTTAAAATCAGCGCTCTCTGTAAAGAAAAAAGTAGTAGGAATAGGTCCGCCTTTATCGACGTTTTGTGAATAAATATGCCAATCTTTTTCTATGAGTGCTGTCGCAATTAAATGGTACTCTGTATCAGATACTTTTTCAACTGCGGTCGTCCACTTTACTGGATCAAAAATCTGTGCATTCACGGGAGCTGTCCAGCTGAGAAAACTGAACAAACAAACCATCCAAATGCTTAATCTAACTTGTTTTCGAATATTCATAAATTCTTATCTTTACAATACATTGACGTATTAGGAGTTCAAAGTATGCAATATTATTAATTATGATAGGATTAAAGTACCTATTTCTGTTAAAAAACCTACTTATTTATGTAACAATTGTTACATAATTTGTCAAGTTTGTCCTCCTTTTACTTGGTTTCAATGAATTGGAGTTGCTTGAGGTTCCAATCGATAACTAGACCTTTGGCCAAGTCTTTAGCTATGGCTTCTCCGTAAAGAAGCTGACACAAATACAGGGCTGCCTCAAAAGATTTTGCACCGCCAACGGAAGTAATATACTTTCCATCACGCACAAATAACACATCTTGTTTCACATCGATGTTTGGATATCGATTTTTCATTTTTTCGATATCTGAAGGAAACGTGGTAGCTGCTTTCCCCGTCAGTAAACCGGCTTCTGCCAATACAAAAGCACCATCACAATGAGAAGTTACCCAAGTAGCCTCCGCGCCCACTTTTTTAACAAAGTTAATCAGTTCAACATCTTCCAAATCAGAATCCAAATGGTGTTCGGCGCTGGGTACTACCAAAATATCAATTTTGGGTAAGCTGTCGGTTACATAGTTAAAATCGGGCTGCACTAACAAACCTTCAAAAGTACGAATGGGTTGGGTAGTTTTCGCTAGGGTAAATACATTCATTCCCTTTATCGCTTTTCGGTACTTCGTATGCTGAAAAATATCAAAGGGAGCGGTCAGTTCAGTATTAAAAGTTCCCTCCATAATGACGAATCCGACATTGTAAAATTCCGGATTCAATTGAGGTTTTTCTCGTTTTTTCTCGCGCTTCACCGAGCTATTAACAAACTTATTTTCGGCGGGTTTTGGAGTACAACCTATCAAAAGACTCACAAAAATCCACCCTAAAATTTTAATGCATTTCATGCTTCACAAGATACGTGCTTTCCTCTAATTCTTTAACACACTATTAACGTCTTTAACATTTAATTAAGAAGATATCAAAATCTTATCTGTACATTAGGTGCCAGAATTACGGTTTTGCTTCCACTCCTCGGAGCGCTAAAACCAACCTTAAATATTTGTTCATAGTGGTGTGATATACCAATCAAACCAACTTATTTAAAGATACTACTTATGAAACTACTGGTTAGACTTAGTCTATGTATGGCAGTTGCTTTCTTATCGAGCTGTTCGAAAACGAAAACTGCCCCAAAAAAAGTCACTGAAGAAAATTACGTGGCCCAACACTACAGCAAACAGGAGGTAAAAATTCCTATGCGTGATGGAACACTACTTCACACCACCATTTACAGTCCAAAAGACACGAGTAAGAAATACCCAATATTATTACAACGAACCCCTTATAGCTGTAGACCTTACGGAGCGGATACGTTTAGAAAGCGCATTGGGCCGAATAGTACCTTAATGAAAGAAGGAAACATCGTTGTTTACCAAGACGTTCGCGGACGCTGGATGAGTGAAGGTGTTTACGATAATATGCGTGCGTACATTCCTAATAAAACAGGGAAACAAACTGACGAAACCAGTGATACTTACGATACTATTGACTGGCTTGTAAACAACGTGGCTAACAATAATGGTAATGTGGGAACTTGGGGAATTTCTTACCCAGGTCACTATACTACGGTTTCGACTATTGATGCCCACCCAGCATTAAAAGCGGCCTCTCCTCAGGCCTGTATTGGCGATTTCTTTTTCGACGACTTTCACCATAACGGGGCTTTTATGTTGAGTTATTTCAGAGCAATCTCACTTTTCGGAACGTATAAAGATCAACCAACAGACTCTGCTTGGTACGCTTTTCCGGATATGAAAACCAAAGATCAATACCAGTTCTTTTTAGATAAAGGCCCTTTAAAAAACCTCAATAGCTATTTCAAATACGATCATTTAGATACCAAAGTAGCACACACCGAACAAGTAGACGACTTTTTTTGGAAAGAAATCATAGAACACCCGAATTACGATTCAGTATGGCAGCGCAAAGGACTGATCCAACACTTAGACAAAGTTCCTTCAACGGTAGCTACTATGGTCGTGGGAGGTTGGTTTGACGCAGAAGACCTTTACGGTCCTTTGGAAACTTACAAAGGTATCGAACGCCACCAACCCAACAATTACAACACCATGGTATTTGGGCCTTGGGATCACGGTGGATGGGCAAGTAGTAGCGCGACCAACGCCGTAGGAAATTACTATTTTGGAGACTCAATTTCTTTAAAATTTCAAAAAAATATAGAAAGTAAATTTTTCAATCACTTTCTAAAGGGTGACGGTTCAAAAAACAGCGGTTTACCGGAAGCCTATGTATACGACACAGGAAAAAGAGATTGGAAATCATTTGACACTTGGCCACCAAAAGAGGTTGTCAGTCAATCTTTTTATTTGGCTCCAGAGCAATCGCTAACACGTAAAGCTCCGGCGGTAGACAAAGTGAATTTCGTAAGTGACATCAAACACCCTGTACCTTATTCTGAAGATATTAAGACTGTCTTCACTCCTAGAAAGTACATGACCGATGATCAGCGTTTTGCTGCACGTCGTCCAGATGTTTTAGTTTTTGAAACTCCTGTTTTAGAACAAGATTTACAATTGGCTGGGGATATCGTAGCAAAGCTCAATGTCGCTACCACAGGAACAGCAGCAGATTGGGTGGTTAAAGTAATAGACGTACATCCAGCCGATATGGAAAACGATAACAAAAATATGCAAACGCATCAAAAATTAAGCAACTATCACATGATGGTACGCAGCGAGGTAATGCGCGGACGTTTTAGAAATAGTTTTTCAAAACCAGAACCCTTTGTTCCGAACAAAAAAACAAAAGTTTCGATAACTCTGCAGGATGTTTTTCACACCGTTAAAAAAGGACATAAATTGCAAATTCAAGTGCAGAGTACCTGGTTTCCTCTCATAGACCTCAACCCACAAACCTACGTGGATAACATTTACAAGGCCGATGAAAAGGACTTCAAAACACAAACCCATACTGTATTTACAGATTCCACCATCGAATTTAAAGTACTTCAATAATTTCAAAAACCGCTTTCGAGCGGTTTTTTTTATTCGTAGCAGTTTTTAAAATATTTTTATATTAGCCCTCAAATCAACAACCTAACAAAATACTATGCACTGTAAAAATTGCCACGAAAAACTCGAAGCCGAGGCTTTGTTTTGTGATCACTGTGGGGCTAAAGTAATCACAAATAGAATTACCTTTCGTTTTTTAATCGGAGAACTCCTAGCTATGTTGGGCTTTGACAGCCTATTTTTCCGAACCTTTAAAACGATGTTTACCCGCCCACATGTATTACTGAAAGAATATTTGATGGGGGTCAGAAAGCGCTATGTTAATCCCTTTGGCTACCTAGCTCTTGGAGCTGCATTAACACTACTTATGTTCAACCTATTCGCCGACGAATACCAAACGATACAGAAGAGTCTGATTTCAGAGCAGATGATGGAACTCGAAAAGCAAGCGACGGAAGACCTGTCTGCCCTTAACTTGAGTGAAAAAGAATACAAAAAGAGATTGCGACAACAAAATAGCGCGAAAGCCCAGATTAAATTTCAAAATGCATGGTGGCAGTTTTTCTTGAAGTACTACAATATCATGACTTTTTTATTCCTCCCTTTTTATGCCCTAATCAGTTGGCTCACCTACCGTAAACCGTATAACTTTGGAGAGCATTTGGTCATCAATGCTTATATGCAAGGAACGGTTATGTACTTTACCATACTTACCTTCTTTTTGGGCTACTTTATTTCTCCCAATATCTACGCATACAGCTTACTCATGACGGTGGTGTACTACTTGTATACCTTCACAAAACTTTTAAAACACTCGTGGAAGCAAACACTTGGGAAATTACTCAGGTTTATTGTAGTGCTAATCATTTGCTGTATCCTTGCGGCCTTATTTATATTCATTATTGCACTTATCGTGACACTTATAGTGCAGCTAATCAGTCCAGATTTATTAAAAAACACCTTTGGTCTTAGTTAAGAAAGTAAATAGCTTAAAAATAACTTTCTTGGAATTTCTATGGCCCCCAAACTCGCTAGGTGATCGTTGTACACTTGGCAATCTATAAGTTTATATCCACAATTTTGAGCGAGGTGAATAAAAGCCACCTTGCTCATGTTGGATTCTTTGCTGAACATGCTTTCTCCACAAAAAACACCGTTCCCCAAATCAATCCCGTACAAGCCTCCCACCAATTTTTGGTTTCGCCATACTTCTATGGACTTTGCAATTCCTAATTTGTGTAACTGCAAATACGCGGAAAGCATGGCATCAGTGATCCACGTACCGTCTTGTCCTTCTCTTTGAATGTACTTACAATTAAAGATAACCTCGGCAAAGGCTTTGTTTTCCGTGATTGTAAAATCAGAAGTTCGCAAAATCTTTCTCATAGATTTACTCACCTTCACTTCTTCCGGATACAATACCATACGCTCTAAGGGGCAGTACCAAACTATGGGCTCTCCTTCATTAAACCAAGGAAAAATACCACGTTGGTATGCGTGTATCAATCGTTCTGTAGACAAATCTCCTCCGAGAGCTAAGATTCCGTCTTCAGTAGTATATTCATAAGGTGGAAATTCAATATTTTCTCCGAGCCAAATCATCTGTAGTACTTATAGGTGCAAAAATACAACTAATCACTAGCATAACAATAGTAATCCCAATAAGTATACGGCGGTTCCAACTAACATTGCGAGTAAGGTATAGGGTAAAATTTCTTTCGCTTTCAATTTAGTAATTCCCAAAAGCGGCAATGCCCAAAAAGGTTGCAACATGTTTGTAATCTGATCACCATAGGCCAAGGCCATTATCGCTTTGGGTAAAGGAACTCCGAGTTGTAACGCACTTTCTACCACTATAGGGCCTTGAACAATCCATTGCCCACCTCCACTCGGCACAAAAATATTGACCAAACCAGCACTAAAGAAAGTTAAAATTGGCATGGTAACTTCTGTGGAAATAGCGGCAAAATATCCAGAAATCAAAGCGACCATTCCCGTTCCCTTCATGATTCCCATAATCCCAAAATACAAAGGAAATTGAATGAGTATCCCCGAGATATCTCCAATAGAATCTCCAACGGCTTTGGTAAAGCTCTTAAAGCTACCGTGCAATACTATTGCCAAGCCTAACATAAAGAAATTAATGAGATTGGGAGTTATTTTTAAACGTGCTACTTGCCCACCGTAACTCAACCAGAAACTCAACAAAATAATTCCTCCAAAGCCATAGGCCAACCACCTCGATTGATCGAGTTTTTCAGAAAAGTCTTTCGCTTTTACTTCCCTGTACATTTCGTACTCGGGTAAGTGAAATTTTGTCGGTTTTGATCGTTTCCCCAAAAAATAGAAAAGTCCAGACACGGTAAGCAGTACCGCGAAAAATATAAGCAAATTCCACCAGCTCAACACCGTGGCTCCGTAGTTAATGGTATCAGGAATTTGGTCGAGTAGCTCTGGTGATGAAACGGACTCCATCAGTCCTTTAATATGGCCACTTTCATTAATCTTTATTGGAGCAGAGCCCGAAATTCCTCCGTGCCACACCATCAACCCCGTATACCCGGCAGCTCCGATGATCGGATAGTTTATATCCACACCTCTTTTTTGTGCGTGTTCTGCTACTTTGCGTGCCATCAATGCCCCAAAGATCAAACCGAGTCCCCAGTTAAAAAATGCCACTAACATCGTAGTACTTGCCACCAAAGCAGCACTGGTGGCTGTCGACGTTGCATAGCGTGTAATTTTTACGATGATTTGACTCACGGGCTTGCTCAACACCAATACATGCCCCAATATTAAGATGAGCATCATTTGAAAAGCAAACTCGATCAAGCCTTTTGTCCAAACTCCGTCTTTCCAACTCAACAGTATTTGCTCGCCATAGGCCACGGTCGACACCGCATCCGGTTTTGTAAAGAGGAGTGCAAGCAGCATGGTGGTCAAAGTCAACAATACGGCAATGGTAAACGGTGAAGGTAAGTACTTTTTAAAAATCTGTTCTATCAGTTTGGTCAACTTCATAAATAAGGTCGGTTTTTGCTAAAATAATCAATTCACAACACTCCCAAAAAGCAAGCAATTGAAATTAGTTAAAGACTCAAAATTTAACGACTTTAGGATTCCTATTCCATTTCTTTGAAAATGTGCATAGAATTAACAATATTTCTTTGATATATGCCAGATTACCTCGTATTTTTGCGGCTTCAAAATACGAGGAAACGAAGTAATGAAAGATTCTAAAAAAAGAAAGAAAAAAAATCCAACTCCTAAAGCAAAAAGACTTCATGTTTACTACCAGCGAACTGGTTTTTACATGTTTATCTGGGAGAGCTTGAAGAAGGCCTTTTGGCCAATTGCCGGTGTGGTAATAGGACTTATACTCTTTAACAAATACGTGTACAATATCAACGATGGATTGCAAGCGATGACCGAGACCTTTTCTCGCGTCGGAGTATTGACAACCTTTTTTGTTTCAGAAACCTTATTGGGGCTAATACCGCCAGAGATCTTTATCGCTTGGTCAAAGAAAACTGCCGATCCGATACTCAATTTATCACTCTTAGCAACACTTTCTTACTCAGGAGGAATTATATCGTATTTTATAGGGCGAGCAGCCTTAAAAATTAATGCTGTAAAACAGTACCTCGAAGTAAAAATGGCGAAACACCTTAAAAACACGAGCAAGTGGGGTGGTTTCTTGATTTTAGTAGGTGCCTTATTGCCCCTACCTTTCTCTATAAGTTGTATGACGGCGGGAATGATTAAATATCCATTTAAAGGAGTCGTTGTTTTTGGCTTGTTCCGCTTTTTGAGATTTGCTATTTATGCATGGGCAATATTTAGTATGGTTAGCTAACAAAAAAACTGACACTTTCAATAAAAAGTAAACACCTTAATCGAACGCAAGCGATTAAGGTGTTTTTTTATATCAGTACCCTTCTAACTATACTCATATAATGATTTTTTTAAAAAACCTTCTAGACCTGGCTAGAAGGTTTGTTTTCCCCTTAAATTCCTCTCTCAGTACATACTGAGTGATGATGGTACAAAGGTACTACGCATTCTCGATTTTAAAAACGGGTTTTCCGTTAAAAAAAATGCAATTTTCCGTTATAAATCATAAATTATGCAAAAAAAAAGAGCGGAAACCCGCTCTTTCTCTATATTTTTCTTTCCTAACGTATTAGAAAGGTAAATCGTCTGGCTCATTATCTGATAAATCAGGAGCTGGAGCAAAGCTGTCTGCAGGAGGAATATTTTGAGCTGCTGCTTGCGCTAAGTTCTCAATTCTCCAACCTTGGATAGAGTTGAAGTACTTTGCTTCCCCTTGTGGATTGATCCACTCTCTTCCACGTAAATTGATAGATACCTTAACATCTTGTCCTACTTGGTAGCTATCTAAAATATCACATTTATCTTGAATAAATTCAATCAAAATCATTTGAGGATATTGCTCATCTGTAGTCACGACCATCTCACGCTTACGGAATCCGTTGCTTCCAAAAGTTTGCGTTGCGTGAATCAATTTAATTTTACCTATTACTTCCATTACTATGCTATTTAATTAAAAGTACTTTCCAAGCACTTTCTACATCATTATTTTCTAAATACTCTTGTGCAAAAGTATGTTTTTTTTCCTCAGTGAGCCCCACAAATTCTGGATGTTCTTGCTTAAAGTTATCAACAGCCACCTCAGAAGGTAATTGCTCAACGTTCCCCAACATCCCGAGGTTATTCCCCGTCAACACCTTACTAAACCGTATAGGTTCTGGAATTTGATCGACACCGATACCTAAGGTTGCTATCGGTTTAGGAATTTCAAAAAAACCATCTTTAGCTCTGGTGTAATAACTTCCACCAGCTCGGGCAACTAAATCTATTTTATGTTGATCTATACTTCCATCTGCTGCCAACACCTCTTCATTGATATGCATTTTCACCACTTCACAAACGATTAGGTTTCCGGCACCTCCCTCAGTTCCGGTATGAATGACCTCTTTTACGATACATTCAAATTGTACTGGCGATTCTGCAACGCGAAAGGGAGCTACTTTTTCAGAAGCTAGCATTGTTAATCCCGCCTTTTCAAATTCATTCGTTCCTTTCGGGTACATCGTACTGCTCAATGACATCTGCTGCACTATGTCGTAGTTGACAACATTAATTACGACTTCTTTGGTCGCTTCTGCATTGTCCAATGTGTGTTTAGTGGTATTGGCACGTACGCTTCTCGCTGGCGAAAAAATCATGATTGGAGGATTGGCTCCAAATACATTAAAAAAACTAAATGGTGATAAATTAGGTCTCCCCTCCTCATCGATAGTACTCGCAAAAGCGATGGGTCTTGGCGCTATGGCACCTAAGAGGTAACTGTGTAGTTTACCTACTGGAATATCATTGGGATTTATAGATAACATTTCTAATTTTATTTTACTGTAAATATACTACAGAATTACATAACCTGTTATAGTTTAGAATAGTTTATATTTGACCTATGAGTTTTTTTCAAAACACCTTTTGGCTAAAGCGTATCGCCATTTTTATTTCCGTGCTAATCGTTTCCTTTATCCTGTGGAATACCTATATTTTTTTCCAAAAATTTAAAGAAGAAGAACGATTAAAAATGGAGTTGTTTGCCACGGCTCTAAAAGAATTCGACGCTAACGAAAATTTGAATGATGAGTTTAATGTAGAAGGTAAAGTTATTGAAAGCATCCAAAACATTCCGCTTATCTTAACCGATGTTGACGGAAATATCATTGAAAGTCAAAATCTCGACAGCCTTAAAGTACTTCGAAATGGCTACCTTCAAGAGCAATTAGAGCTCATGAGAGCCCAAAATACTCCCATTGAAATTAGCTATAAAAATACTCCTAAACAATACGTGTATTATCGGAATTCTGATTTGCTATACAAGCTAAAATACTACCCTCTTGCCCTATTGCTAATTTTAGGACTCTTCTTAAGTATCATTTATATGGTTTTTAAGTCTGGAAAAATAGCAGAACAAAACAAATTATGGACGGGGATGGCCAAGGAAACCGCTCATCAAATTGGAACACCGCTATCTTCTTTACTCGGATGGATTGCGATATTGCGGACAGAAGATATTGATCCGAGTTATGTAGATGAAATAGAAAAAGACGTCAACAGATTAAATATTATTGCAAACAGATTTTCGAAAATAGGTTCCTTGCCCGAACTATTGCCACAAGACGTAGTGGCTATTAGCCGCAATGTTTTCAACTACCTAGCTTCGAGAAGTTCCAAGCAATTGCACTTTGAGTTTAGCTCAAATACTGATGCTACGGAGTTGCCTTTAAATAAAGAACTCTTTGGTTGGGTGATTGAGAATTTACTTAAAAACGCTATCGATGCCATGCAAGGTAAAGGTGAACTAAAACTCGAGATAGACGACAAGGCGAAATTCCTTAAAATCCGGGTAACAGATACTGGTAAAGGGATTCCTAAATCGCAATTTAAACAGGTATTTAAACCGGGATTTACCACCAAAAAAAGAGGTTGGGGCTTAGGCCTATCGCTCTCAAAGCGCATAATTAACGATTATCACAAAGGTAAGATTGCCGTGCTCAAATCAGAAATTGGCAAAGGCACTACTTTTGAAATACAGCTATCGAAAACACTGACATAAGTAGCCAACTCATCAGACTAGCAAGTATACAATTTACATCGTACCACTGAACAGGTACTTCGCTCTTTTTCGGATTCGATATCTTTTAGACGATTATTTAAAACACATCGAGACAACTTAAAGCCCCTGCTCAAAGCTAAGGGCAATCGCCTGCGAATACTATTCCATATTCGCTGCAATGGCTGCTGCCAAGGACGTAAACTCATCAGCTGTCAAGCTTACTTTGTTTACAAAACGCATATCATCCATGGTATTTATCGGAATCAAATGCACGTGAACATGAGGTACTTCTAACCCGATCACACTCATCCCGATACGTTCACAGGGCACCGTTTTTTCCAGTGCTTTGGCCACTTGGTATGAAAAGCGCATCAACCCGTCGTACTCAGATTGTGACAAATCAAATAATTTATTCTCTTCGCGTTTAGGGATTACCAAAGCGTGTCCTTTCGCGTTGGGATTGATATCTAAGAAAGCGAAGAATTCTTCGTTTTCTGCAATTTTATAAGAAGGCAATTCTCCTGCGATGATCTTTGAAAATATGCTGGCCATAATTGGTAGTTTTTGGTATAAAGGTAAAAAAGTATTCGAATTCCAATGCTGTTGGAGTTCGAATACTTTTACTCACAATATTGCTTAACGAGAGATATCGACAATTTCGAAATTCATAATCCCATTTGGCACTTTAATTTCTGCCAATTCTCCCACTTTCTTTCCTAAAAGTCCTTTTCCAATAGGCGAGTTTACTGAAAGTTTTCCGTTTCGAACATCACTTTCACTATCTGCGACCAAAGTATAGGTAAAGGCCATCCCGTTTTGAGTATTCTTTATTTTAACGATTGAGTGGATCAAGACTTTTGAAGTATCTAATTGACTTTCATCAATGATACGAGCGCTAGCCACGACGTTTTTTAATTTTGCTATTTTGGTTTCTAAAAGCGACTGTTCTTCTTTAGCAGCATGGTACTCTGCATTTTCACTAAGATCTCCTTTATCACGAGCATCAGCAATTTCTTGAGACACTCTAGGTCTTTCAACTTGCTCTAAATGAAACAATTCATCTTTTAGCTTTTTTAATCCTTCTTCTGTATAATAAGATACGTTGCTCATAACTTCAATAAATTTAAAAATCTCATGCGGTCAGCGATGAGATTGTCTTACAAATGTACAAAATTTTCGTAAATTCGTAACGTTCTATTCCTATTGAACCTTACACGAATGAAAAACATTTTTTACGTATTTATTTTATTTTTACTCACTGCATGCAGCAGTAGTCCAGCTGTTAACAGTTGTTTTCGAAACTCCATTCAACCCATACAAGTTGACCTGAACACACCACAACTTAACGGCTTACTCACCCCCAATGGAACAGCACAAGTAGCTGGAGGACTCAACGGTATTGTCCTTTTCAACAAAGGGACGGGAGGCTCTTTTAGCCCTTATATAGCTCTTGACCGACAGTGTCCTAACAAAGATTGTAATACACCAATGACCATTAGCCCACCCGTATTGGAATGCAGTTGTGATAAAAGTAAATACAGTATGTTAAACGGTAGCTTGATCTCTGGAACCTCAAACTGTGATGGAGGTGCACGTGTGTATAATGTTGTTCAAAATGGAAGTTCTTTACAAATAACCAATTAAATCAGTTTAGTATTTAATTAGATTGTTATTTTTGCAGCACAACAACACACTAACACATACATCGTGAAAAATTATTTTTCTTCATCTTTCAAATTGGGCGTACTTGGCGGCGGACAATTGGGAAGGATGTTATTGAGCGAAACCAAAAAACTAGACATCTATACCGCCATACTCGATCCGAATGAAGCAGCACCCTGTGCGAAAATATGTAATGAGTTTCACTGTGGTGACCTGTTAGACTACGACACGGTATACCAATTTGGAAAACAGGTAGACTTGCTGACCATCGAAATAGAAAATGTCAACATCGATGCCTTAGATGCCTTGGCAGCTGAAGGATTGCCTATTTATCCGAAACCAGAAAATCTTCGCATTATTCAGAGCAAGGCCGATCAAAAAAGCTTTTACGAAAAAAACGACATCCCGACAGCTCCATTTAAACGTTTTGACACCCTACAGGCGTTGCAAACTGCCGTTGAAAACGCTGAAGTTACCTTACCTTTTGTTTGGAAAGCCGCGCGTTTTGGCTATGATGGAAATGGTGTAAAAATAATTCGTCAGGCCAGTGATTTAAACAACCTTACACCCGATGCATGTATTGCCGAAAACTTGGTTCCTTTTAAAAACGAACTCGCGGTCATAGTAGCACGCAATGCGTCAGGAGCTCTTACTACCTACCCTGTCGTTGAAATGGAATTTCACCCAGAAGCCAATCAGGTTGAATACGTAATTTGTCCGGCTCGCATTGACACTAAGGTGGCTGAAAAGGCGCGTAACATAGCCTTACAAGTAGCGAATGCCTTTGACTTTGTCGGACTCTTAGCCGTTGAAATGTTCCAAACAGAAAACGACGAAATATTGGTGAATGAAGTAGCACCACGCACGCACAATTCAGGCCATTATTCTATTGAAGCGAGTTATACGAGTCAATTTGAACAGCATTTGAGAAGTATCCTTGATCTTCCTTTGGGGAAAACCGATAGCAAACTTGCCGGTATCATGGTAAACTTAGTAGGCGCTGAAGGACATAGCGGTGACGTCTATTACGAAAACCTGGAATCGATACTTGAAATCGATGGCGTAAGCCCACATATTTACGGTAAAAAACACACCAAGCCCTTTCGTAAAATGGGCCATGTAACCATCGTTCATGAAGATGTGAATGAAGCCCGTAAAATAGCACAGGAAGTAAAGGAAACAATTAAGGTAATCAGCAAATAAATAATCGTAACTGTTGTTCCTTTTGCACGGAACGAACAAGTACAGACAAAATATATACTTATGGTTGGAATTATCATGGGAAGCGACTCTGATCTTCCCGTAATGCAAGACGCAATTGATATTTTAGAAAGCTTTGACATTCCTGTTGAAGTAGATATCGTATCAGCACACAGAACACCTGAAAAATTAGTAAGCTATGCCACACAGGCTCACCAACGTGGGGTCCAAGTTATTGTAGCTGGTGCAGGTGGGGCGGCTCACCTACCGGGAATGGTGGCCAGTATGAGTCCGCTACCTGTAATTGGCGTCCCTGTAAAGAGCAGAAACTCAATTGACGGTTGGGATTCGGTACTCTCTATACTACAAATGCCTGGAGGAGTCCCTGTAGCCACTGTCGCTTTAGACGGTGCTAAAAATGCAGGTATCCTGGCAGCGCAAATCATCGGTGCTTCTGACAAATGTGTACTCGATAAAATCATCGCCTACAAAGAAGGCTTAAAACTCAAGGTAGAAAAAGCTTCCGAGAGAGTAAAAAAATAAGTACCTTAGGAACACAAAATATTATAAAACCTCATAAAGTCACTTTATGAGGTTTATCTAGTTAAAATAAGATTGATTTATGAATCCACTTTTAGAGAAATTTAATGCTGCTCCTTTTCAAAAAATAGAAGTAGCTAACTATAAACCCGCTATTAAAGAAGCCATTGACCAAGCACTCGAGGAAATTGAAGCGATTAGCAAGGCAAGTGATACACCTACCTTTGAAAATACTGTGGTTGCCCTTGACAATGCAGGAGAACAACTCGACCGAATTACATCGATATTCTTCAATCTAAACTCTGCCGAGACCAATGAAGAAATTCAGTCAATTGCCAGGGAAATTTCTCCTTGGTTGAGCGAATTTAAAAACGACATCACCTTAAATGCTGCCTTGTTCTCTAGAATACGCAGTGTTTACGATCAAAAAGAGCAACTAAACCTCAATACTGAACAAGCAATGCTCCTTGAAAAGCAATACAAAAGCTTTACGAGAAACGGTGCTAATTTAGAAGAGTCGGCAAAAACAACCCTGAGAAATATTGATGCACAGTTGGCCAAATTAAGTTTAGAATTCGGAGAACACGTACTTGCCGAAACCAATGCTTTCTCCTTACACATAACGGACGAAAAAGACTTAGAAGGCTTGCCAGAAGGGACCAAAGAAGCAGCTAAAATGCTCGCGCAACAACGCGAGTTAGACGGTTGGGTATTTACACTTGACTACCCGAGCTACGTGCCGTTTATGACCTACGCAGCCAACCGTGACTTACGAAAAAAAATGGCACTTGCCTTTGGGAGAAAAGGATTCCAGTCCAATGAGAACAACAATGAAGAAACCGTTCTTAACATCGTTAAACTACGTCATCAAAGAGCGAACTTATTAGGTTATAAAACCCACGCCCATTTTGTATTGGAAGACAGAATGGCCGAAACTCCAGAAAAAGTTTTGAGCTTTCTAAACGATCTTTTGGTTAAGGCCAAGCCTGCTGCCCAACGTGAATTTGACCACCTCTCTGACTATGCTCAAAAATTAGACGGTATCACACAACTCGAAAAATGGGACGGTGCTTACTACGGTGAAAAACTTAAAAAAGAATTGTACAGCCTCGATCAGGAGTTATTAAAACCCTATTTTAAGTTAGAAAATGTACTACAAGGAGCTTTTGACATCGCTGGGAAACTGTATCAATTACGTTTTGAAGTTACCGAAGATATCGACACCTACCACGAAGAAGTAACAGCTTATAAGGTATTGGACGAACAAGAAAACTTTGTCGCCTATCTGTATGCCGATTTTCATCCAAGACCAGGAAAGAGAAACGGAGCTTGGATGACTTCGTATAAATCACAACAAATTATCGCAGGAGTCAATGAAAGACCTCATATATCGATCGTTTGTAATTTTACCAAGCCAACGGCTACCAAGCCTTCCTTACTGACTTTTAATGAGGTTACCACCCTGTTTCACGAATTCGGTCACGCCCTGCACGGAATTCTCGCAAACACCACGTACAAAAGCTTATCGGGAACTTCTGTTTCGTGGGATTTTGTTGAACTTCCCTCACAAGTACTCGAAAATTGGTGCTATGAAGAGGAGGCACTTGCCTTATTCGCAAAACACTATGAAACAGGCGAAGCCATCCCAATGGAATACGTTGCGAAGATCAAAAAATCGGCCAACTTCCACGAAGGAATGCAAACACTGCGTCAATTGAGTTTTGGACTATTAGACATGAACTGGCACGGTCATCAAAACCCCGAAAGTATTGAGGACGTCAAAGCTTTTGAAACCCAAGCCTTTTCAAGTACGCAACTGTACCCATCCGTAGCGGAAAACTGTATGAGTACCGCTTTTTCACATATCTTCCAAGGAGGCTATTCAGCCGGGTACTACTCGTATAAATGGGCGGAAGTATTGGACGCCGATGCCTTTGAATATTTTAAGGAAGTCGGAATTTTCAATCGCGAAGTCGCCACCAAGTTTAAAGACAACGTACTTTCTAAAGGAGGTACGGAAAAACCTATGGAACTCTATAAACGATTCAGAGGTCAAGAACCGAACTCTGATGCCCTACTCAAAAGAGCGGGACTTATCGAAGCCCAATAATAAAACACGCCCCCTTGCACTTTGAGTTGTGAGGGGGCTTTTTAATAAGCTCCATTTTTTTAGAAAACGTTAACACTTTTTAACATAGCTATTCTATCCTAGCTTTATACTTTTGCAACCTGATTGCATTAACAAGACTACAGGATGTATTTAGCTATAAAAAAACGAACCATACTTGCCAGTATCCTACTACTGATTGTATGGACGATTCCTGCAGTTACCAAAGTTTTGCACACCGACTGCCATCAGGAAGGCCCAGAGCTAACACAAAAGCGTTCCTTTAAAAGTGAACATGGAGATCTTCCTTGTGAGCTTTGTGATTTCGCCACCTTTCCCAGTCAGCTAACGCTGCCAAATTACAGTTTGGAGCCACGAGATTATGTGATGACCACGGCTGTTGATACCTATACAAACACGCAATGGGATCACTTTTCTAACGAATACAAAAGTCTACGAGCTCCTCCTCGTATTTAACACACCACACCTTAACGTTTAAGGCCTTCACTGTATGCTACTCAGCGAGCGGTCGTATAACTGAGGACAAACCCATTTGTTACCACTTAAAATTAAACCCCAATGAATTCAAAAGCATTGTTCTTTGCTTGTTGGATATGCGCACTTAGCCTGTATTCACAAAGCGACTCATCCATAGCGCTCCGCATTCTTGATCAGGTATCTGAACAGCCAGTTGCCAACGCACACGTGCGGATTAACGCAAAGCTCACTACGACAGACAACCGAGGATATTGTCAGGTTAACGCGAGCTTAGGCAGCCAATGCAACATCAGCATTAGCCATCTAAACTATCAAACTTTACACTACCCTGCCTATCAGTTTAAACACGCTACACAAACGCTGTTACTCACGCCCATTAGGAACGTTTTGGACGAAGTTCAAATCAATAAAAGAACCTCTAAATTGTCACAGCGTATCGGAGCGACAACTATCCGTGTAGACAGCGCGTTTATGGCTCGAAACAGAGGTAATTCACTGGCACAGTCACTCGCATCCATCGCTGGCGTGAATGTGATGACCATCGGAGCAACACAGGCGAAACCCAGCATTCGTGGACTGGGGTTTAACAGGTTGGTAGTTTCGGAAAACGGAATCAAACACGAAGCGCAACAGTGGGGGGCTGATCACGGTTTAGAAATGGATCAATACGCTGTTGATCAGATTGAAGTTGTAAAAGGAGCTGCCTCCTTATCTTTTGGATCTGATGCCATCGCTGGAGTAATTCAGGTCAAAAACAACAAAATCCCGGCTGTCGGAGAACGAAAAAACGATTTACAATTAAACTACCAGAGTAACAATCACCTACTCGGGATCTCAGCAGGAATTACTCAACGCTATACCAAGTGGTTTTTTAAGACCAGAATTACGCATCAGGACTACAGAGATTATCGCGTTCCTACCGATAAAATTAACTACGATAATTACGTCTTTAACCTGTATCGACAACAACTTCGGAATACCGCGGGCTTTAGTCATAATGCAATCGCAGTACTCGGGTATAGCAGTGACTCTTTTAATTCGATAACCACCTTGAGTAACGTCAATGAAAAAAATGGTTTTTTCGCGAACGCACACGGGCTAGAAGTAAGAACCTCAAAAATTGACTACGACAAGAGCAACAA
This sequence comes from Tenacibaculum litopenaei, assembly GCF_964514025.1. Classification (NCBI taxonomy): domain Bacteria; kingdom Pseudomonadati; phylum Bacteroidota; class Flavobacteriia; order Flavobacteriales; family Flavobacteriaceae; genus Tenacibaculum; species Tenacibaculum litopenaei. Next base: position 289,194 of record NZ_CAZEQT010000003.1, on the reverse strand, counting down.
TGATATATCCTTGCCTTTCCACAAGGTAAATCACTTTAAAATCAATCACCAAAATAGTTTTTTCTTCGACAACAGCACTCTTGAAATCAATCTTGGTTTTCAGCGCAATGATCGGGAAGAACATTCAGAGCCCGTACCACATGGGTATATGCCTACACCTCCTAATTCCTTGGAACGAAAATTCAAAAAAAACACTTACAACGCTACTTTTAAACACAAGTTTCACAACATCGCAGGCCACCGCATCACCTATGGAATCGATGGTGAATATCAAGACAATCAAATTGGAGGCTGGGGCTTTCTTATTCCCAATTACCAACGAACGGTACTCGGCGCCTATTTATTTGACGTTTACAAACCTTCAAAAACCTGGCAATTTGACGGTGGAATTCGCTATGACTACGGAAGAGTTAAAACGGAAGCCTACAGAGAATGGTTCCCTTCTCCATTAGGAAACGGAAATTCAGGAGTGAGTTACCGAAAGCGTTCCGACGACAAAACACTAAACTTTAGCAGCTTCAGTGCAGCTTTAGGGGCACAATACCACATTCGCTCATGGAAAATTAACCTGCAACTAGGAAAGAGTTTTAGAATTCCCCTGGCACATGAATTGGCTTCAAATGGAGTGAATTACCACATGTATCGATTTGAAGTAGGAAATCTTCAACTCCGTCCAGAAAGTTCGTATCAGTTAGACGCTAACATCCAATGGAAAACCTCTAAACTACGTTGGGAACTAAGTCCGTTTCTCACCTATTTTGACAATTTCATCTATCTGACGCCTACAACTAGTTATTACGAAACGTTGCAGCGCTACCAGTATACGCAAAGTAGTGTATTCCGCTATGGAGGAGAGTTTACTGTGCGCTATGACATTCATCCTTCACTCACAGTAAACGCCAGTGCCGAATACGTAAAAGCACGACAGCTCAACGGCCCTAAGAAGAACTTTTCACTGCCGTTTACACCTCCATTTACAGCGAGGTTGGGAATACAATATCAACCGCAGCATTTCGCTACTCAACAGCGATTAACGCTGTTTGCCAACACTGTCTTTACCGCTGATCAGAACGAAATTGTACCTCCAGAAAAGCCGACACCTGGATACCAACTGGTTCATTTAGGAGCCAGTGCAGCACTTAAAATATTTTCAAAAAAGCACCCCACTCGGGTCCAACTCAATGTCAACAATGTGTTTGACGCCAAAGTCTTTAATCACACTAGTTTTTACCGTCTCATCGAAGTACCTGAGCCGGGAAGAAATTACTCCATTCGAATCATTCAATCATTTTAACTTAATATTTAAATTATGAAAACCATTTTAAAACCTCTCTTTTTACTTTTTATAAGTACGCTTATCGTTTCTTGTAGTGATGATGAGCAACCTACCCCTAGCTTTGAAGAAAACATTCATAGCGAACGTTTTAAAGACATGGAATTAGGTAACTCCAACTTTATTCTTCCACAGTCAAACATAGACGTGCATACTGAATTTGAATACAAAGGAACCAGTAAAGTAACCAAAATCTACTTCAATGTGCAGCCTAGTAATGTACCGAGTGTAGGAAGTGGAGAAGTTGCTTGGGAATTAAAAGATCACTTAGTACCGACTGCCAATTACGCGGGTCAATTAAATCCACACATTCACTATCACGTGTACTTTGATGAAACCAACAAATACCAACCTAAATTTAAGCCTGCTGCCGGAGTGTACAAGTTTAAAATTACTGTGATGCATGAAGACGGAACAAAGGCCGTAATTACTAAAGACCTAAACATCGTTAAAAAATTCAAAGAATTAGAAGTAGGTAAAGATCAAAAAGTAACTTTCGGATCTGATGAATTACACATAGAATTCGAGTACCTTTCAGATCCTGCTACCGTTAGTGACATCACCTTACAACTCTATTTCAAAGAATGGAGAACGGGACAAAGCGTTGCTGTAGGAAAGTGGAATAGCATGACCAAGGTAATTCCAAAGAACCTTTACGACGGGGTTAAAAATCCACATATCCACTATCACATGGATCTATTGAAAGATTCTCCAAAAGGAAATTATTGGTTAAACATCTTAGTAAAAGAAACGGGAAGCAACAGTCCGGTAAAACTCTCTGTTCCTTTTGTAATTGAATAATCTCAGTATCCAATGAAACTACGTTCAAAACTTTCCGCTCTATTCCTGCTTATGATACTTGCGAGTTGTAGCAGCGAATCGGAAGCGCCAGATAAGGAAAAACCAACCATCTCGGTAAATTACCAAGAGGGCTTCCCTAAATCGTGTACTGTACTTAAAAAAGGACAAAAATACACGGTAAAAGTACAGACCTCTGACAATATAGGTCTCGCTACCTATGCCATTGACATTCATCATAACTTTGATCATCACACACATGATGACCAAGGCGCTCAATGCACCTTGTCACCGGTAAAGACTCCGATTACCCCTTTTATTTTTATGCAAAACTACAACATAGATGGGGCGCCAAAAAGCTATGAAATTCAACAAGAGCTAAGTATACCCTCCAACATTGACAGTGGTGATTACCACTGCCAAATTTCCGTCGTTGACGTAACTGGATGGCAACGCAGAACCTCTATTGATATTAAAATAGAATAATAAAAAATCCCTTTTGAATACTCGTATTCAAAAGGGATTCTCTTTAATTTTGATCTCAGTTCCGATTTTTCTCGGTAATCCATTTACTCATGTACTTAGTAGCTTGTAGCGTTTTGTACTGTAACATGGACCCGATAAAATTCGCCCGTCTATCTTGACTTAAGTTGTCGAGTCGCTGTTCTATCTGCGCCAATAAACGCGCACTCAGCAGTTCCTGTTCGTAGTGCTTATTAATCAATTGAATACCGTGCTCCCTAGCCTGCTCCCATGCTTCTCGATTTCGATACAAATCAACTGCCGCGGTTACAAAGTCGAGTTCAGAATCTACCACCACTCCATTCCAAGGTAGTCCATCATGCATACCTTCTGCTCCAATTTTAGTAGTAACACTAGGCGTTAACATGCGCATTGCTTCGGTTAACTTACCTTTAATTCCAGCACCAAATCGAATGGGTGCCAACACCACTCTTGCCTCTTTAACGGGGATTTCTGCATCTTCCACATAGCCCTTTACAAAAAGTCCCATTGTGGGCTTGTGACATTCTTGTATTTGTTGTGTAGGATACGCACCGTAAATATGTAGCTCTGCTTCCGGAAGCTGCTTCCTTATTAGTTTCCACAACGATCGTAACTGCAGCACTGCATCGACATTCGGTGCGTGTAAAAAATTCCCAACAAAAACGAAGTTTTTACGCGATTCAAAATCACTATTGCCTGTATTCTCAGGCATTTTTGGATACATAAACGGCAAGTGATACAACAGGGATTTCGGCACCTTGAACAAACTCGTCAACAGCGTCATTTCATAGCTTGAAATAATCAACGAGACATCTGAACGGTAAATGGCCGCAAGTTCTCGTTTTGCCATATCTGACTCTAGTAAACTTTCAACCGCAAAGGGACTTCCTTTTTTAACGGCCTGCTGTCTGGCCAATCGCAAACAATGCAAATCTTCTGTATCGAGTATGCGCAACGCCTCTGGGCAGGCTTCTGCCACTCTCCAACCAAACTGCTCCTCCATCATATAACGATCGAAAAGGACCACTGTGGGAGCTTCCCTTTTGATAAAATCATCAAAACTCTCGTGATTTAACTCAATACTCGCTTCCTTTACTCCTAAAGATTGCAAATCGAATGCTTCTTTATTTTTTTGCGCCGGTGTCGCAAAAGTTACTGTATACTCATTCCTCAAAAAGAAAGCTATGAGCTGTAACATTCTACTTCCGGCAGCGGAGGCCTTCGGACTCACCCAAACATAGCCAATAACAACGACGTGCTTTTTCAATACTACTGCTGTGTTAATTGTTTTTTATACGTTGCCTGCACTTCCTTCGCCCAACTCACCAAGCTATTCACTTCATCCGCTGACAACTTCGCATCTCCATGTGTCCAGGTATAGGAACTTATAGGCATGTGCTGCTCTTCCACTTCTTCGTACACTTCTTCCATTTTGTGCTCTTTGCGCTTTAAAGAATACGCACCCCAATTCGAGAAGTTCAAATGCTCTTTCCCTTCTTCAATGTGATTAGCCATCCAGTAGTTCACTGGTACAATACCGCTGTACCAAGGGTATTGTGTAGTATTGCTATGGCAATCCAAACAGGCTTTTGTTAAAATTTCTTTTACTTCTTTTGAGGGATTTGTCTCCGCATAAAAGGGAGCTAAGGCTTTGTAATCCCCAGTATTCTTGGCGGGTTGAAAAAAATGACTAATCAGCCAAACCACGACAATTACACCCCCTACTCGTTTTATTGTTTTCATTACGTTAAAATTTTGCGCTTTAAAAATAGTAATTCTAAAGTAGTGAGCTATAATATCACAAATAATTGTAACTTTGTGGTCCTCATAGAAGAACTCAATAATTTAGGTTAAAAACCTTAAAAATCAGATAACAATGAAATACGATGTAATCGTTATAGGTTCTGGGCCTGGTGGATATATTTCTGCCATCAGAGCTGCTCAATTAGGAAAAAAAGTTGCCATCATAGAAAAATATCCTACCTTAGGAGGTACTTGTTTGAATGTAGGATGTATTCCATCAAAAGCTTTATTAGACTCTTCTCACCACTACTACGATGCTGTTCATCATTTTGAAGAGCACGGTATCAGTGTTGAAAAGCCTAGCTTCGATTTTGGTAAAATGGTTGATCGCAAAGCCTCAGTGGTAGAGCAAACCACAGGTGGAATCAAATACTTAATGGACAAAAATGACATTACCGTATACGAAGGTCTAGGTTCATTCGAAAGCAACACCCAAGTAAAAGTAACTAAAAACGACGGAAGTTCAGAAGTTATTGAAGGGACGAATATCATCATTGCTACCGGATCTAAACCCTCTACCTTACCTTTTATCTCTTTAGATAAGGAACGTATTATCACCTCTACTGAAGCTCTTAAATTAAAAGAAGTTCCAAAACACCTAATCGTAATTGGAGGTGGAGTTATCGGTTTGGAATTAGGTTCTGTATACAAACGTTTAGGAGCTGATGTAAGCGTTGTTGAATACGCTCCAGCTATTACGCCAACCATGGACAAAGACGTTTCAAAAGAACTTACCAAAGTATTGAAAAAACAAGGTATGAAATTCCACGTTAGTCATGGAGTTAGTGCTGTAGAACGCAAAGGTGAGGAAGTTGTTGTTACCGCTACCAACAAAAAAGGTGAGGAAGTAAGCTTTACTGGTGACTATTGTTTAGTTGCTGTAGGTCGTCGTCCTTATACAGACGGACTTGCACTAGACAAAGCTGGAGTTAAGGTAAACGAGCGTGGACAAATTGATGTAAACGACCATTTACAAACGAATGTTAGTAATATTTACGCTATTGGTGACGTAGTTCGCGGAGCTATGTTAGCACATAAAGCTGAAGAAGAAGGTGTTGTGGTAGCTGAGTATTTAGCAGGACAAAAACCTCATATCGATTATAACTTAATTCCTGGTATTGTTTATACGTGGCCAGAAGTTGCTGCTGTTGGTAAGACAGAACAAGAATTAAAAGATGCTGGTGTAGCCTACAAAGCTGGTAAATTCTCAATGCGTGCCCTTGGTCGTTCAAGAGCAAGTGGAGATTTAGACGGATTTGTAAAGGTATTAGCCGACAAAAACACAGATGAAATATTAGGTGCACATATCGTTGGTGCCAGAGCTGCTGACCTTATTATGGAATTAGCAGTAGCTATGGAGTACAGAGCTTCAGCAGAAGATGTTGCTCGTATTTGCCACGGACACCCAACCTATTCAGAAGCCATTAAAGAAGCTGCGAAAGCTGCTTGGGATGGAAAACCTTTAAACGCTTAATAGCTTTTTAAAGCACAGATAAAAAAGCAGCTCAAATTGAGCTGCTTTTTTTATTAACCTAGTATAAGAACCTGCTCTAAAAATAAAGATTCGTAAGTTTTACTGTTAATATTTTATATATTATATACTTTATTAACATAAAACCCTTCATAAAATGAATCTAAAACTATTATTAGTACTAGCTCTCTTATTACAATCCTTTGGTATTAGCGCACAGTTCGCAGAAAAACAGCTCCCGGAACCCTCCCGACTCAGTTCACTATTTATCGGTCCTTTGCTTAAATCGACCATACATTACGGCGCTGCACCCACAAATTTTGACGGTAATGTCATCGTTTTCAATCACGGATACATTGATTTAAACCAATTATTTTTCACTAATAATGATTTTTACCAACAGGCATACGATGCCGGCTACCAGGTAGTTTTTGTCGCTACTACCCGTGGTAAAGGCATGTGGGAAAATGGTAAGCTCCTAGCACAAGCCCTTGACAAAATCACAAAAAAATACGGAGTACAACAAGTTCAAATTATCGCCCATAGCAATGGTGGTAAAGCCGCTGAAGTAGCCATGTACAAATATGGAAAGTACGACAAGGTATCAAGAGTAATCGCCTTGGGAACCCCCTATTGGGGTACCTACTTAGCCGACATTTCTCAACAATGGTGGTTTAACTGGCTCTGGAAAAAAACAGGTCTCAATGAAGGTAGCGCTACTTCTACAACCTACTATTGTCGCGAAGTAGTACGCCCGTATTTTGACAAACATCCCAATAACGAACCTGAGAAGTTCTATTTACTAGGAGGATCTGGTTTTGCTAAAGGTCATACCCTACTCGCTCCTGCCATGCTCGCCAGCGGACTGATTATTTATGCAAAACAAGGAGCTAATGACGGTGTAACGCCTTATTCAAGCTCTTTACGTCCTAACGGACATCAGCTATTTAAAAAGAATGAACTCGGCTTAGATCACGTCGACATTGCCCTAGGACAGCACGTATGGAAATACATTGCACCCTTATTGCAAAAATCGAGTAATTCAAAACCGGTCACTTCCAGCACGTATCGTCAGCAACCAACCTATGATACTAGTAATTATCAAATTGTACACGTAAAAGCGCAAGGACAAACAATTACTTTAGACAAGCAGCAGCAGGCGTATGAAATCGCGTTTATACCGAGATATCACGGTTCAAAAACTGAACTCATCGTTAACGACAAAAAACTTCGTCCCGAACAGTTTTCAAGACACGAGTTCCCTGCGAAAAGCACCGGAATTCCGGAACGTACATTAACCATTGCGGGTACAAAAGGATTGGCGTTTATCAAAGATCCAAACGGCCCGACATTGATGTTTAAGTCTGACCCGAAACAGCAGCAATTAAGCCTGCAGTTCGACCGTAACGTTCCCTCGAGTACTTCGGGTACTATCTACGGTATTATAACGCGTAAGGCTACAATTACCGGTGTACCTGTTACCGAGCGTCCAATCGTTCTTAATTTCTCGAAAAAAGCACACAATAAAGGATATCTCCTGCGTACCAACGAGCTTAAAAACGGGATTTACAGTATTCATATAGAATATCGCAGTGCAACACTGAGACGCAGTTTACTATCGGGCTTTACCCTTGGAAAACCAGCCAACGGCATTTCATCAAATACCGAGAGCCGTATAAATTCACAAAGCTTATTTCGCTTGAAAAATCACGTAATTCAGGAGTATCTTCACATAAAGTCACTGAATAAATCTTCAAATGAAACACAACGTATTTCTATTAGCTTGTACGACCTCAATGGTAGGGAAGTAATTCAGGATAACATGTCACTTACTGCTCGCCACTATCAACCTATTGACCTCGGGCATTTGAGCAGTGGTATATACCTCGTTACAGTTCGCTCCACAGGGCGACAGCAAAGTTTTAAAATTGTTAAACAATAAAAAAAGCCGAGCAAATGCTCGGCTTTCTTTTATATGGTATCGGGTTACAGTTTATTCTGTAATTCCGTAAAAACTACTTACGTTATCATCGATGTCAGAAGCCTTCTTAATAGCTTCATACATTTGATACGTTTTGTTTCTTCTCTCGTTAGCTAAACGCTTTCTGTATGTATTGTAGTTTGGCAACGCCGTAGGCAATTCTCTTTTGTCTATTACAAAAGCATACACTCCTCTTTCTCCTACTACTGGAGCAAATACTTTATTAGGTGCTGCATTGATCATCGCTCCAACAATTTTAGGCTCGTAACCAACACCAGATAACGTAGGTGATTGTAAATTTACATCGGTTGCAGTTCTGATACTCTGTCCAGAAGATTTCGCTATTTCCTCTAAACTACTCCCTTTCATTTTTCCTTCAATTAAGGCTACTTTCTTTTGGTTTTCAATTTTAGTACGGATATCAGCAGGAACTTTAGATACAGGCATTAATCCTTTAGCAGTTTTACCTGTTAACTGAGCAACTACATAACCTCCTTCTACATCAAATCTTTTCGTATCTCCTACTTTTGCATCTTTATCAAATGCCCAAGTAACGATAGAACGTTGCTTTCCTAATCCTGGTACATTTTCGTCTAAAGCCTTTAAACCAACAGCTGGTACAGCCTTTACATTATTTTCTTCTACAAGTTCGTCAAATTTCTTACCTCCCTCTAATGCTAAAGTGAAGGTTGAAGACTTTTGATACACATCGTTTTCAGTTGCATCAGAAGGTACGATATCTCTACCGAAAGTAACCATTTTGATTACGTTTTGTGGGTTCTTCTGATCTTTGATCTCAATAATGTGAATCCCGAAGTTAGTTTTTACTACACCGTAATCACCTTTCTTATTCTCAAAACAGAAATCTCTAAACTCAGGCACCATAGTAGTATAGGTAAACCATCCTAATTCTCCTCCTTTTGAAGCATTTGACTTATCCGATGAAAACTCCTTTGCAAATTCTGCGAACTTAGCTGGGCTCTTTTTGATGATTGCCAACAAGCTATCTGCTTTGCTCTTTGCTTGTTCTTCAGTATCCTTAGTATCTGCCGATGCCGTTCCTGCACCGATATAAGGGATTAATATGTGATTCGCTGAAACTGAATCAGGAATTTGAGTTACCTCAGTAACTTTTGAAATTTTGAATTTGTTTGCGTGTCTATAAGGTCCAACAACATCACCAACTTTAGCTGCAAATAACTCTTCAGCTACCACCTGTGGTACTTCTACTTTAAAGCGGAAGTTTGGATTCAATGCAACATCTGATTTTGCATCTTCTAAAAACAACTCGTAATCTGTTGCATTTTTTAATCCTTCATAAACCTGACCGTTGTTCGTCGTATTATTGATAAATCCAGCTACTTCTTTTTTAATAGCTTCCTCGTCATCAGACGTCGGTGTCACATCAAACTTAACGAACTTAATATCTCTAGAAGATTCTACTTGGTAAGAAGCAGCTCTTTCCGAAATGTATTTTTGAATATCAGCAGAAGTTACTTTCACTAATGAATCAGAAATTGAACTGAACGGTGTATACACGTACTTTCCTGAAACTTTTGTTCCTTCGTTCATGTACATAGTTTCTCCTTCTTTTAAAGAAGCACCCAAACCAGCAGCAACTAAGTTGTCATAGGTTCTTTTTTCAATAGTACCACGAAGAGAAACCATATAATTTTGCCACGCTTTCCACTCAGGTCCATTTGCTTCTTTTACAGTCGCCAAGTACTCTTTTACCTTTGCTTTATCAAAAATACCAGAAGTAAGGAAACGCTGATCTGACTGAATGTTAGGAGAATCGTAAATTGCTTGCATAATATCAGCCTCACCAACGGTGATACCAGCTTCCTCTAATTGACTCTTGTACAATTTTTGACGTACTAACTCATTCCAAACAGTTTTAGCTGCTTGCATTTCTGAAACCCTAGAGCCCACTTGTTGTTTATAATTTTCCAAAGCATTGGAAAACTCTTGACGAGAAATAGTTTCTCCGTTTACAGAACCTATTTCATTTACTTTTGTAGAATTAAAGAAATCTGAAATAGTAGAAGGGTCTAACACGAATGCAAAAAGTGCTAAACCTACAACAAGAATCAAGAACATTGAGCGTTCTCTAATTTTCGATAAAATTGCCATACGTCATTTTATTTTATTAACAGTGTGCGAAAATACAATTTCACATTTAAAAATGCAATGTTTTTTTAGCTGTTTTAGAGTAAGTTTGACTAAAAATTAGGATTAATCTTCTGGCTGAAGTACGCGCATATATATCGCATCGATTTTAGCAGCGCTCATATGAAGTATTTTAATTTCGAAATTATCGAGAAGGAAAACCTCTCCTTGCGTGGGTAAGCTCTCTGTGTGGCTGATGATAAATCCACCTAAAGTTTCATAAGCTTCTTCTTTAGGGATCGCTAATTGGTATTCTTCATTCAAGTAATCCACTTCCAAACGCGCTGAAAAATGATACTCATTTTCGGTGATACACTCTTCCAAAAGTTCTTGACTGTCGTGTTCGTCTTCAATTTCACCGAACAATTCTTCCACAATATCTTCCACAGTAATAATTCCTGAAGTTCCTCCGTACTCATCTACAACTACAGCGATACTGCGTCTTTTTTTCATCAGTACGTTAAGGATATCATTGATAATCATAGACTCTGGCACAAACTCCACTGGAAGCAGTATACTTTTAATGCTCTTAGGTTTCTTAAACAATTCAAAAGCATTCACATAGCCCAGTATATCGTCTAAAGAATTCTTGTACACTAAAATTTTGGACAATCCCGTTTCAATAAACTCTTCTTTCAAAACCGTCACCGATTCGTGAATATCGACAGCGATAATCTCGGTACGCGGTACCATAATTTCACGTGCTTTTACCTTGTGAAACTCCAAGGCATTTTGGAAAATTTGGATTTCAGTATCTATGTCTTCCTGATCATCCCCCGTTTCTAACTGTTCTGAAATATACATTCCAAGCTCTTCTTTACTAAACTCAGTTTGCGTTTCATTTTCCTGTGCTTTAAAAAACACTTTCAAACAAAAGTCAGAAATTTTTGTAATGATCCAAGTTACCAAATAAAAAACCCAATAAAACACATAGGCTGGAATTGCGAAAAAACGCAGCATTTCATTCGCATAAATCCTGAATATTGCCTTTGGTAAAAACTCTGCAGTAACCAAAATCAATAAGGTAGAGATCAAGGTTTGTGTCAGTAAGTTTAAATCTTTAAGCAGGTAGTTTAACAGCGTGTATTGCGAGGGTAGAAACGACTGAAACCAAGTCATCAACAAATCGCCCATAAAATAACTGTAAATTACGAGGGCAACGTTATTACCGACAAGCATGGTGGCGATAAATTTTGAGGAACGCCGTGTGAGTTTTGCGAGAATTTTTGCAAACAGGCCTTCGCGTTTCTTTTCGAGCTCAATATGCAATTTATTGGCGGATACAAAAGCGATTTCCATCCCTGAAAAAAAGGCGGAAAACAATATAGACACTACAATAATTACAATATTCACGCTCATAAAATCAAAATCGTTATTGCTGTTTATTTCGAGCTTCTATTTTTCTTCTAAAGCGACGCTTGAACAAAAATATCACAACGATAAAGACCGATAATCCAAACATAATCATCGCTCTAGTAACATCAGTAGACAGTGCAATAATACCTTCTACTAAAAAAATGATTCCCACTACCAGGTATCCGTATTGTAAAAACTTCCAAATGCTTTGCATTATAAATCTTCTTCTTTAGTTAAAATTTTACCGGTTATATCCTTGGCGATAAATTTAGACAAATCTTGACGAGATTCAAAACCATATCCATTAATCGTATCCGTCGGGTTGGTCAAACGGAAACCGTCTTCCGTAAAAAAATAGTGTTGGGTTTGATCCCAAAACAACTGGTTGGTTTCGAGTCTTGATTTCTCGGTATGATTGATAATCACCACATTATCTCGGATTTCTGAGATTCTGGTTTTATTATAGGTCAGCGCGTAATTCCCTGTAATGGTGGTAGAGTCTTTTCCGTCGTTTTCATAGGTTACTATCTTAATTCCCTTAGGAAACTCGTTGTACGGATGCTGTTCTCTATTACTAAAATCATACAATACAGGAGTAATTAACCTAGAGGTTATTTGCCCTGAATCTTTATAGACGTGATAAATATCTTTACCAATCGCAATTGGCAAATTCTTATCTTTTAAAAAGTCTTGTACTTCTTTTTTTGAATTGGTACAAGAAAAAAGCATTGCCATCAACAAAATGATGGCAATGCTCGTGAATATATTATGTTGTCTAACAGTCATTAGTTAACAGGTACTTTTACCGTTTCTCCAATCCAACATCCAATTTTATGAGATGATCCTGGAGCTACTCCTTTTTGGAATATTAACTTCTTAGAAGGAACAAACTTTCTATAACTCTTAATGTATCTACCTGCACCACACCCTGGATCAACGCGTTTCGCTTTCATCGCTTTGTTTAGGGCTGCTACATATACCATTCTCTTTTCGAACTCATCGCTACCACAAGAGTTTGCACTCTTTTGATACAAGCTAGCAATGTATAAATACGCTTTACCTAAATTAGGGTTGTACTTCAATGCTTCCAATGCCAATGCACGTGCTCTGCTTCCTGAAGCTCCTTGAGCTTCTCTTAATTTAAGCTTCGCTTTTTTCAACGGGTCTGTTTCTAAATCAAAGGCTTTCTTTCTCATTTGAGCAGCACCTTTGTTATCTCCGTTTTTAGCTAATACCGCAGCAACAAAGTTAAATGCATCAGCTGATTGAGTTACATCAGCATATGATTTAGCCAATTTCTCGAACAAAGGATCTCCTTGACATTCTTTGTTAAACATTCTCGAAACCGCTCTTTTTAACCAAACTCCATCGGTTTTCTTTGCATCGTATTCTTTTGAATACACCATTACCAAACGCTCACAAGTTGCGATTTCAGCTAATTCAGCATCCAATCCTCCTTCTACTAGTCCTAGAGAAGTAGAGTTTACTGTATATGCTTTTAAGCGCTTTGCTTCTTTAGCATCTAAGGTTCCTGCTTCTTCCTTCGCCTGTAACTTGGCAATTTTCTGGTTGTAGTCATCTAATTTTTCTCCTACAGACTCCATTACGTCATCATAGGTATCAAATACTTTTTGTGGATCTGTGTCTTTGTACTTCGCTACGATCGCTTTAAAGTATCTAAAAATGTTTTTAACACTCATCTCCTTAGGAGAAATAGCATAGGCTTTTTCTAAAATTGTAAAAATCTCAGCGTCTGAACCTAATTTATTTGCTATTAAGAACGTTGCGTACTCACTGTGCGCTTTAGCAGCTCCCTTATTTGGGAAATAGGTTAAACGTCCTTCATAAATTTTCTTTGCTAAAACAGCATCTTTCGTCTTTTTAGCAATCTTTGCCCCGTACTTATAGATATTTACTGATAACTTAGGACAGTTAGCTAGCAAGTAATCTAAATCCGGTCTGGCAGCATCATACTTTTTTGTAAGTGCATTTCCTTTAAACAGGTTGTACTTGATATTACACTCTTCGCTTGCCTGCGCTTTAACCCCATTTACGGCTACAAACAAAAATACTCCTGTAAGTAAATTCGTAATTTTTTTCATCATGTATCAGTTTTTTATTAATCTATTTTTCTCTTGACAAACCACTTATTACTATTTAAAGACAAACTCAACTTCACATTAAAGTAGTTCTCTTTAATTAAACTATTCGTAAGTGTTCCCCTCTGTCCATATTCAAATCCTAAATTTACATTAGATATTTGTTTTGGCAATGGTAATCCAACTCCAATATTTATGCCAAAATCATTTATTGATGTTAAATTTTGCCCAGTTCCGGTTCCATCTGCCTTAATACCAATCTTTTCGAAGCGAAGACCTGCTCTATAGGTCACGCGATCCCAGTAGCTTTGAATTGAGTTCATCTTTGGAATATAGTATCCTCCAATCGCAAATTTGTTCCCACTTTCGTACTGGAAGCTATTCGAATTATTCAAACCATTCGTAACGTTTACCGCTTCTTTAAATTCTTGGTTAATTCCAACGTACCATTTGTTTTCCTTTCCTAAACCTACACCAAAAACAGTTTTTACTGGCATGCTCAAGGTTCCTTCTTTCTTTATGTTGTACAATTCATCACGTATCGCCTCTGCCCCAGAGGTATTGAACGTCAATGAGTACAAACGCTCATTTCCTTTAGCAGACAAATCACTTTGTAACGTTATGGCTGCCCCAGTAGACAATTGAAGTTTGTTCTTCAACTCCGTCTTATACTGAGCCCCAAATTTAAATTGTCCTCCTCGAATTGACAATCTTTCATGGTACTTTGTTGCCAAACTTACCTGACTTCTCTGATTTAAGATACTATTTTCAATCGTTCCGAAAATAAAACTCGCCTCTGCACCTAATGATAAACCGTCAAACACATACATACCAAAACTCGCGTACAATCTGTTCGTTCCTCCCGATCCGGTAAAACGCGTAATCTCTGTTAAATCTGATCCAGTGTAGACTCTATTCATCAAGGCATATCCCACGGAAGAGAACGGTTGTATTCCTGCAGAAAACCCCGCTTTTTTCCCTACTGGGAAACCCAATGCAATGTATCGTAAACTCGTAGAGTTACCTGATTGACTGTTCGCGCCTTCTTTTAAGTTCAAAAAAGTAAGACTTCCACCAATGGCGTAGTTTGCAAACCTCAAATCAGCCATGGCTGCCGGGTTCGTAAAATTTAAATGATAGCTATCTTTCATCGCAGCACCAATTCCTCCCATAGAAGATTGTTCCACTGTTAACGGATCAAAGTTCTCACCAATTCCAAAATAAGAATAAGGAGATGCGCTGTTTCTCTGTGCTACAATTGCTGTACTTGTAAGTACGAATATTCCTAGTAATAACCTCTTAATCATTCGCTATATTAAATATCAAAATAGTGTGTAATCCCTCCAAAACAAAATTCGGATGGGCAAATATGCCATTTTTAAATTGTTCTGACAAGAATTTTGTGTCTCCCCCTGTTAAAACAACTGTTAAATGTTGATAGCGTGCTTTATATTGATTAACAAGACCTTTTATTTCATTATATACTCCATTTACCACTCCGACATGCATAGAAGTGGCCGTATCTGTACCTATAAAATCATCCGGAGCACAGGTTTCCAACAAAGGCAACTTGGCCGTAAACTCCGATAATGACCTGTACCTCATACGAATACCAGGAGCAATAGCCCCACCTAAATAGTTCTTATTAGCATCTATAAAATCATAAGTAATACAGGTACCGGCATCGATAACCAATACATTCTTACCCGGATACTGCTGCACGGCTGCAGCGGCAAGTGCTATTCTATCTACTCCTAAAGTTTTTGGAGTTCCATAGGCATTATGAAATGGCACTGGTGTTTCAGCATTCAAAAAAATGGGGTTCAACAGTTCCTTAAGTCGAGCAACTTCATCTGCCGAAAATCCGGCTACAGACGAAACAATGCTATGTGTGATGTTGAATTCAGAAAAAAAATCAAAAATTTTTTCAAAAATTTTTGGGGTCAAAACCACCTCTAAACGCTTCAAGCTACCCTCCTCAAAAACAGCTAACTTAGCTCTCGTATTTCCGATATCCAATATTAAAAACATGTCTCTTTTTTATGAAAACCCAAAGGTACAACACAAAAATTTTTAATCAAAAATTTTGGCAGATTGAAAAAGGGTTGTATATTTGCATCCGCTTAGCGAAAGCAGCAGACTGGTGCCTTAGCTCAGTTGGTAGAGCAAAGGACTGAAAATCCTTGTGTCCCTGGTTCGATTCCTGGAGGCACCACAAATAAAGCTCGCAATCTCGGTTGCGAGTTTTATTCCAAAAGCTGCAAGACTTAAGCAAACCAACAATGGTGCCTTAGCTCAGTTGGTAGAGCAAAGGACTGAAAATCCTTGTGTCCCTGGTTCGATTCCTGGAGGCACCACCATAAAAACCCGAACAAATTGTTCGGGTTTTTTTATTAAAGAAAAACAAACTGCGCAATAGCGACTTTTTTATGAAGGGTTTATACCAAAAATTCAAATAAATCCGGTTTGTTATTAAGGTATTCACCGTAAAAATTACGTGCTTTCATTCGTTCAACTAAAGGCTCCAAATCTGTAGGAGAAGCCAATTCTACCCCTACAACGGCAGGACCATTTTCTCTGTTTGTCTTTTTGGAATACTCGAAATAGGTAATGTCATCACGCACTCCTAGTACATCTCTTACAAACTCTTTAAGCGCCCCTGCACGCTGAGGAAAGCGTATGATAAAATAATGCTTTAATCCCTGATACAACAAAGCTCTCTCTTTGATTTCAGCAGTACGAACTATATCATTATTACTTCCGCTGACCACACATACCACTCGTTTGCCCTTAATTTCCGTTTTCAAGAATTCTAGTGCAGCAATTGTCAATGCTCCCGCAGGCTCGACCACAATAGCTTCTTTGTTGTACATATCTAAAATTGTTTGACACACCAAACCTTCAGGCACCGTCAAAAGCTCGTCTAGATTCTCTTGGCATATGGGATAGGTTAAATCACCCACCTGCTGCACTGCTGCACCGTCGACAAATTTATCGATACTGGCCAGTTTACGGTTGTGCCCAGCCTTAAACGCTGCCTGCATAGACGGAGCCCCTAAGGGTTCTACTCCTATTAGCTTCGTCGAAGGAGACAGTAAGCGAACCATAGTAGACACTCCTGAGGCCAGTCCACCACCACCTACTGGAACCACGACGTAATCAGGAGCTTCTAATAGCTGCTCTAATAGCTCGAGCCCGACAGTGGCTTGTCCTTCGATAATCTTTTTATCGTTAAAAGGATGGACAAAGGTTTTTTGATGCGTATCACAAAACTGTTTTGATGCTTTGTACGCATCATCAAAGGTATCTCCAATGAGTTGAACATCTACATACGCACCACCAAACATCTTTACTTGTTCCAACTTTTGTTTAGGTGTTGGCGCGGGCATAAAAATAGTGCCCTGAATCTTTTTTTTATGACAGGCAAAAGCCACGCCCTGGGCGTGATTTCCAGCACTTGCACATACAATCCCACGTTCCAGCTCTGCTGGTGTTAAACTGCTAATTTTATTGTAAGCACCACGTATTTTATACGATCGTACTTGCTGCAAATCTTCACGTTTAAAGTAAACTTCAGCAGCGTATTTTTTTGAATACGAAAAATTTTGGAGCAGAGGCGTTTGGGCAACCACCTCTTTCAAAGTAGTTGCCGCCTCCTTAACTGCATTTAATTTAGGAAAATACAATGTTGTTTTTACTTCCATTTCTATACTAAAACAGGCTCTTTCACCTCTGGTTTTATTGTTTTCATCGCAGTCATTGCCAAGCGTAAACTCTTCCCAGTCTCTTCTACAGGATGGTTTCGTATAGCCGCATTCACTGCTATTAATTGCTGATTATCGACGGTATTCGACTGTGCATACGGTTTTCCGATTACGGATAGGTCTTGTTTTTTTACAAATTCCTTTAACAGAGGGCGGCATGCGTGGTCAAATAAATAACATCCGTATTCTGCCGTATCCGAAATAATTCTGTTCATTTCAAACAGTTTCTTTCTGGCAATGGTATTGGCAATTAACGGTGTTTCGTGTAGTGACTCATAATACGCCGACTCCTCAATGATTCCGGCTTCTGTCATGGTTTCAAAAGCGAGTTCCACTCCCGATTTTACAAACGCAACTAATAGCGTTGCATGATCAAAATACTCTTGTTCGTCTAATGCTTGCTCAAAAGCCGTAGTTTTCTCAAAAGCACTCTCCCCTGTTTCTGCTCTCCAACGCAACAGATCTTCATCATTTTTAGCCCAATCGTCCATCATGGTTCTAGAAAACTTCCCTGACATGATATCGTCCATATGCTTGTGAAAAAGTGGACGCATCAATCCTTTTAACTCTTCAGCTAGCTCATAGGCTTTAATCTTTGCAGGGTTCGACAATCTGTCCATCATATTGGTAATTCCTCCGTGTTTGAGCGCCTCGGTAATCACTTCCCATCCGTATTGTACGAGATGCGCAGCGTAACTAGGATCCACTCCTTCTGCAACCATTTTATCAAAACTCAAGATTGATCCGGTTTGTAATACACCACATAAAATCGTTTGCTCTCCCATCAAGTCAGATTTCACCTCTGCTACAAATGACGATTCCAAAACCCCAGCCCTGTGTCCTCCTGTGGCATAAGCATAGGCTTTAGCCTGAGCCAAACCTTTTCCTTCAGGATCATTTTCTGGGTGTACAGCAATTAGGGTAGGCACTCCAAACCCGCGTTTGTACTCTTCGCGAACTTCTGTTCCTGGACATTTTGGAGCCACCATAATTACAGTTATATCTTCACGTATTTGCATCCCCTCCTCCACGACATTAAATCCGTGAGAATACGAAAGGGTTGCTCCTGGCTTCATCAATGGCATTACAGTTGAAACCACTTTAGTATGCTGTTTATCAGGCGTCAAATTACACACTACATCTGCCTGAGGGATCAATTCTTCAAAAGTTCCCACCTCAAAACCGTTTTCCGTCGCATTTTTGAAGGACGCACGTTGCTCTTGAATTGCCTGTTCACGCAGAGCATACGATACTGACAAGCCAGAATCTCTCATATTGAGTCCTTGATTAAGTCCTTGAGCACCGCAACCTACGATCACCACTTTTTTACCCGCTAAAGCTTCGATACCGTTTGCAAACTCCTCAGATTCCATGAATCTACATTTCCCTAGCTGCTCTAATTGCTCTCTAAGAGACAATTGATTAAAATAATTTTCCATACTGATATTATCTCGTTGTTTGTTTTATTCAAATGATTTAATTAATTCAGAAACTTTCATTTCTTCTTTTGTAATGGCAATTCGACCTGAACGTACAAATTGCATTATTCCGTGTTTATCCAATAAATGATAGAGTTCTTCGACCTCCTCTTTAGTACCTGATTTTTCCAAGACGAAAAAATCTTTATTGATATTGATAACTTTCGATTTACTACTATTTATAACCGTCTGAATCTCGTCGTTCCCCATGAGTAAATCAGTACTTAACTTAAAAAGACATGATTCTTGATAAATGGTTTCATCAGTACGATGATAAAAAGCCTTAATTACTTCTACTTGCTTTTCTATTTGCCCGATAATTTTTGACACCTGATCTTGGGTCAATTTCACCAACAAGGTAAATCTGGACACGCTTTTAATTTCGGATTTTGACACATTAACACTTTCTATATTTAAGTGTCTTCTTTGAAAAATTGAGGATATTCTATTTAACAATCCCACATTATTTTCGGTGTAAATCGAGATGGTATAGGTTTCTATTGCACTCATAATTATTCTAGTCTTATATCTGATACTGACGATCCTGTTGGTATCATTGGAAATACATTATCTTCTTTTTCAACACACACCTCCAAAAAGTACGCCTTTGGAGACTGCATCATTTCCTGAACTGCTGCCGAGAGTTCTTCTCTTTTCGTTACGCGATTCGCATCGATGTGGTAACCTTTTGCAATGCTTACAAAGTCAGGGTTTACCATTTCAGTAGAAGCGTAACGCTTGTCAAAAAACAACTGCTGCCACTGCCTAACCATGCCTAAAAACTCATTATTTAAAACCACAATTTTCACGGCTGCACCTGTTTGCAGGATGGTTCCTAGCTCTTGTATGGTCATCTGATACCCCCCATCACCTATGATCGCAACAACTTCTCTCTCGGGCGCCCCCATTTTTGCTCCAATGGCTGCTGGTAAGGCGAAGCCCATAGTTCCGAGACCACCTGAGGTGATATTACTTTTGCTTTTGGTGAACTCGGCATAACGACAGGCAAACATTTGGTGCTGTCCTACGTCCGATACAATTACTGCTTCTCCTTTTGATGCCTGATTAATTTCCTTAAGTACTTCGCCCATGGTCAATCCCTCCTTCTCAGGATACAGTACATCTTTAATCACCTTATCAAATTCTAAGGCATCGTGCTTTTTAAATTCTTCCAACCACGATTGATGTGATTTATCAGCTACCAAAGGAAGTATTTGCGCTAAGCTTTCTTTAGCATCTCCTAAAACGGCAACATCTGTTTTCACATTCTTGTCTATTTCAGCGGGATCTATTTCAAAATGGATCACCTTTGCTTGTTTCGCATAGCGATTTAGGTCACCTGTTACCCTGTCATCAAAACGCATACCTATGGCGATCAACACATCGCATTCGTTGGTTAATTTATTGGGACCGTAGTTTCCATGCATTCCTACCATTCCAACATTCAAAGGATGTGCGGTGGGTAATGCTGACAGGCCTAAAATGGTCCATGCAGCCGGTATCCCACTCTTTTCGATAAATGCTTTGAATTCCTCTTCAGCATTTCCGAGAATAACCCCTTGTCCAAATACCACCATTGGCTTTTTGGCGGCATTGATAAGGCTTGCCGCATCTTGTAGCACTGAGGCTAACACAGGCGTTTTCGGAGTATAACTGCGTATTGACGTACATTTTTTATACACAAAGTCAAACTCTTCAAACTGCGCATTTTTAGTAATATCAATCAATACCGGTCCTGGGCGTCCCGATTTTGCGATATAAAATGCTTTGGCCATTATTTCAGGGATTTCACTAGCCTTGGTTATCTGATAGTTCCACTTGGTTACCGGCGTCGAAATCCCGATAATATCCGTTTCCTGAAAAGCATCAGTTCCGAGTAAGTGTTCTGCTACTTGCCCAGTAATACAAACCATGGGAGTAGAATCAATTTGCGCATCTGCTATTCCAGTTATTAAATTGGTTGCTCCAGGACCTGAGGTCGCAATAGCCACCCCTACCTTTCCACTCACGCGAGCATAACCTTGCGCAGCGTGGGTTGCTCCTTGCTCGTGTCGTGTTAATACGTGATGAATTTCTTGTTGGTATTTATAAAACTCATCATATACAGGCATAATTGCCCCTCCCGGGTATCCGTACAATACATCCACCCCTTCTGCCAACAAACATTTTATTACAGCTTCTGCTCCCGATATTCGAGTTGTTTGATCGCTAATTACTGTCGTTTTTTCTTTTGTTTTTGTAGCCATAGTACTGTTGTTTTTTCCAGTCTAGATTTGATTGCTATTTTTTGCTTTTAAAATTCATCTGTTACACAACCTCGAGAAGCCGAAGCCACTGTTTTTGCATACTTATACAACACTCCCCTATTCACTTTTAACGGTGGAGCTTGCCAATCGTTCCTCCTCTGTTCGAGTTCTTCGTCGCTGACTTCTAAAGTGATGGTGTTTTCCTCTGCGTTCAATGTAATCATGTCGCCGTTTTTCACGAGCCCAATCACTCCTCCTTCTTGTGCTTCCGGGGTAATATGCCCAACGACAAACCCGTGGGTTCCACCTGAAAAACGACCATCGGTTATCAATGCGACTTCTTTTCCTAAGCCAGCTCCCATTATCGCCGCTGTTGGTTTTAACATCTCAGGCATTCCCGGTCCTCCTTTCGGGCCTTCATAACGAATTACTACCACATCTCCCTTAGATACTTTTCCATCTCTAATACCGTCATTTGCTTCGTATTCTCCTTCAAAAACCTTGGCTTTTCCTCTGAAAACAACTCCCTCTTTACCCGTTATTTTGGCAACTGAACCTTCACTAGCTAGATTACCGTACAACATGCGTAAGTGTCCTGTTTCTTTAATAGGATTCTCCAAAGGTCTAATTACCTCCTGACCTGCTTGTAAACTCGGCACTTCAATCAAGTTCTCTGCCAGGGTTTTCCCTGTAACGGTCATACAATCGCCATGCAACAACCCTTGCTCCAATAAGTACTTTAGTACTGCTGGCGTTCCTCCTACATTGTGAACGTCTTCCATAAGGTACTGTCCACTCGGTTTTAAATCTGCTAAAAATGGAGTTGTATCAGAAATGCGTTGAAAGTCAGCTAAAGTAAAGTCGACATTTGCTGCTTTTGCTATCGCTAAAAAGTGTAATACAGCATTCGTAGAACCACCCATAACAGTTACCAAACGCACTGCATTCTCCAATGATTTCTTAGTGACGATATCCGAAGGCTTGATATCCTTTTCCAGCAGCACTCTCAGGGCTCTCCCCGCAGCGACACACTCCTGTTCTTTATCGTTACTGATTGCAGGGTTTGATGAATTATAAGGCAAACTCATCCCCAGTGCTTCAATGGCTGAGGCCATCGTATTTGCCGTATACATACCGCCACAAGCTCCCGCTCCTGGACAAGCTTTCTCAATAACAGATTGATATTGCTGTTCGTTAATGGTACCGGCTACCTTTTCACCCCAAGCTTCGAAAGCAGAAACTACATCCAGCTTTTTTCCTTCGTGACACCCTGAGGCTATAGTTCCGCCGTAAACTAATACGGAAGGCCTGTTCAATCGCAGCATTGCCATCAATGCTCCAGGCATATTTTTATCACAGCCTACCACTGTGACGAGACCGTCGTAGGACATGGCCTGTACAACCGTTTCCATGGAATCAGCGATAACATCACGCGATGGTAATGAAAATCGCATCCCAGGAGTTCCCATAGAAATACCATCAGAGACTCCTATCGTATTAAAAATCAGACCCACCAAATCCTCATCTTCAGTACCTTGCTTCACTAATTTCGCTAAATCATTGAGGTGCATATTGCAAGGATTTCCTTCATAACCTGTACTAGCAATCCCGACAAAAGGCTTGGTTAAATCTTCATTTGACAACCCAATGGCGTGCAACATTGCCTGTGCCGCGGGCTGTGTATCGTCTTGAGTAACTCGTTTACTAAACTTGTTTAATTCCATTTCTAAAGTACCGTTTGTTTCTTTCGAAGCCCTAAAACTTCTTGTTTGTATAATTTCATTAATTGATTTCCCTTTGAGGATTTCCACTCCATAGGAAACTCGTATTCATCTATCGATTGTAATCCAATAACTTCAGCTGCCGTCCCAGTAAAAAACGCACTATCCGCACTCTTCAAATCGGCTAACGTAAAGTGCTGCTCCTTCACTTCAAATCCAAGCTCTTCGCACAACTCCAACACCGTTGCCCGTGTTATACCTGCCATGATATGACCTTTGGGTGGAGTGTATAAACAACCGTCTTTCTCCATAAAAATATTAGCTCCAGAACACTCGGCCACATGACCGTTCATATCTAACAACAGAGCTTCATCATAACCAGCACGCTTCACCTCGTTACTCGCCAAAATAGAGTTGATATAATGCCCAGTAACCTTTGCCTCTACAAAGCAGGCATTGGGATTAGGACGCTGAAAACGAGAAGTTTTTACGCGCAACAAACGCTCTCCCATCAATTTACCCCACTGCCAACACTGGATAATTAGATCAGAGCCCTCTGCCGAGAACACTCCCATATTTTCTCCGGTTACCACCAAGGGCCTGATATAAGCATCTTTTAAGCCATTTCGCTCTAAGAGTTCATAGGTTAACTCCGTTAATTGAGCCACGGAATAGTCAAAATCTATGTTCATGACTTCCGCACCAAACTTTAGGCGCTCATAATGCTCCTTTGCTTTGAAAATCTTAGCTCCTTCAGAAGTTTCATAGGACCTGATCCCTTCAAAAACTCCGTTGCCATAATGCAAGGTTTGACTGTATAAGCTCACCTTTGCTTCAGTAGCCTTTACAAATTCTCCATTGTAAAATATCACTGTATTTTCATCGTAGTACATGGTGTTGTGTTTTTAATTCGAAATTATTTTATTGGTTTTTGTATTTATTTAATTTTTGCTTTACCGAATGATTCCTATCTCGTTTTCAACAAATCCAACAATCTAAAAATCAACTATTTAACTGAAAAACTTTATGACAGTCAGCAATAAAAAAAAGCCTGTATCAACGGATTGACACAGGCTTTTCTATAGGGTAATAACCATCTGTATCAACTCGGTGGTGAGCTAATAATGACACAAATAATAATTACGACGATGTTGCTTACTAAATTCATTTTAATCAAAAAAAAAGACTTCCTAATTTCTCAGGAAGTCTATTCAATATATTTTTATTTTTTAAATACTTACTCCCTATCCTTGTGAACAAATCACAACGACAATAATAATGACAGTAATAATATTTAAAACTCGGTTTCTCATGTGCTACAAAGATTTGAAATATTTTTTGTAAAAAACAAACAATTTCTAAAAAAAATATCCTAAACCTCTTTTATACAATATATTAAAAGGACTATTTTTTAATCATTGCTAAAAAATAACACAAATTATTTGTCCATATCAAAATTTAATCTTTAGATTTGCCCCATCATGAAAACACAAAAATTATACTTCGTAATACCCAGTATGCTAGTGCGGTCGTAATTGACATCACTAAGCCCTTCTATACCCACTGCGTATTGTATAATTTTTAATTCATTGTTTTGACTCCAATCAACTTACACACATTTACAACCTATTTTACAAACCGAACCCTTCAAGGTTCCCGGAGTCCCTTTTTTCCTTCAAGTCCTTCGCGTCCGTAAAGGTACTTGAAGCCTAAGAGCACAGGTGCGCCCTGCTCTCTCATCACCCGATTTCATTAGATATTTTTTAACACAAATACATTGGTATGCAAATAGTTATTGCAAACAATTCACATGTATGCTACAGTGAATTGATTTGTGCCACCATTGAAGAAGCGGCTCAAATTAGAGGTACCGGAATTGCCAAACGCCAACCAGAATACATTGCAAAAAAACTGATTAACAACGAAGCTGTCATTGCTTTAGACGGTAACAACTTCGCAGGTTTTTGCTATATCGAGAGTTGGCAACACGGCAAATACGTAGCAAATTCCGGTCTTATTGTTCATCCTGATTACCGAGGCACCGGATTGGCCAAAAAAATCAAAAAAGCCATTTTTGACTTATCGAGAGCCAAGTATCCAAAGGCTAAAATTTTCAGTATTACCACAGGATTAGCGGTTATCAAAATGAATAACCAGCTCGGATACAGACCAGTTACCTTTTCTGAACTCACCCAAGACCCACAATTTTGGAAGGGCTGTGCTACTTGTGTCAATTACGACATTTTACAACGTACTCAACAAAAAATGTGTTTGTGTACAGGCATGTTATTTGACCCAAAAGAAACCCCTAAGAAAATCAAAATCAAGGACAAAGTATTTCAACGATTAAAGAGACTCAAACAAAACATTTTACTAAAAAAAACAACACATGAAAAAAATAGTACTAGCCTATAGCGGAGGATTAGATACCTCATACTGCGCAGCCTATCTCAGCAACCAACAGTATGAAGTACATGCTGTTTGCGTTAACACTGGTGGTTTTGACACTCAAGAACTGGCACACAATGAAAAAACAGCTAAACAATTAGGAGTGAAAAGCTATACCACTATCGAAGCCACTGAAGACTATTACCAACAGGTAATTAAGTATTTGATATTCGGGAATGTACTCAAAAACAATTGCTATCCACTATCCGTAAGTAGCGAACGTATCGTACAGGCGATAGCAATTGCAAATTTCGCAAAAAAAATAGGTGCAAGTCATCTTGCTCACGGAAGTACTGGAGCGGGTAATGATCAAGTTAGGTTTGACATGATCTTTCAAACCTTAGCCCCAGAATTGACTATCATCACCCCAATTAGAGACCTCCAACTCACAAGACAAGAAGAGATTGACTATCTAAAAAAACAAGGGATTCACCTCTCATGGAACAAAGCTCAGTATTCAATAAACAAAGGACTTTGGGGCACGAGTATTGGTGGTAAAGAAACACTGAACTCCCGTGATCCTTTGCCAGAAGAAGCCTATACCCCAGTCAGCTACGAGCACAAAAAAACAACCGTTACGCTGAGCTTTGAAAACGGAGAACTCAGTGCTATCGATCAGGTTCGTGGGAATAGCATTGACAACATTAAAAAGCTCAATTCCTTAGCACTTAGTTACGGAATTGGTAGAGATATTCATGTGGGCGACACCATCGTCGGGTTAAAAGGAAGGGTTGGATTCGAAGCTCCTGCAGCAGTGCTCATTATTAGAGCTCACCATCAACTCGAAAAACACGTGCTCAGCAAATGGCAATTACAACACAAAGATCAACTGGCCAATTACTACGGAATGCACCTGCACGAAGGTGATTATTTGGATCCAGTAATGAGAGATTTGGAAGCCTTTCTAACCCACAGTCAGCAACGCGTCACCGGGGAGGTATATTTAGAATTACACCCTTACAGATTCACCGTTAACGGTATTTCATCACCGTTCGACCTCATGAATTCAAAATACGGAATCTACGGAGAGATGAACACTTTGTGGACTGCCGAAGAAGCTAAAGGCTTCATCAAAATAAATGCAAATCAACACAAAATACACCAACAGGTTAAACAATAAAAATCATGATTGAAGTAGGTATTATCGGAGGAGCTGGCTATACAGCAGGAGAACTCATAAGAATCCTTATCAACCATCCAAAAGCTCATCTGAGCTTCGTATACAGCACCTCGAACGCAGGCAACGCCATCAGTGATATTCATCAGGATTTAACAGGAGACTGCTCCCTAAAATTCAGCAGTGCTATTCAAGATAATGTGGATTGTGTTTTTCTATGCCTAGGACATGGAAACTCCTCAAAATTCTTAGCTGAACACTCGTTTTCTAAGCACACTAAAATCATTGATTTAAGCAATGATTTCAGACTGACTGCGCAGGCTAATTCCGAATTCGGCAATTTCGTTTACGGACTGCCTGAATATCAAAAAAGTGACATTCAAAATGCCAAAAACATCGCTAATCCAGGATGTTTTGCTACAGCCATCCAGCTAGCACTACTTCCACTGAGCACCGAAAAATTACTGACCAAACCCGTTCACATTCAAGCGACAACAGGCGCAACAGGAGCAGGTACCTCTCTGAGTCCTACCTCTCATTACGCTTGGAGAGATAATAATTATTCGTATTACAAACCTTTCACCCATCAACATTTACCTGAAATTCAACAACACACAAATACTGAACAACTATTTTTCATGCCGTTTAGAGGTAACTTTTCTAGAGGAATATACGCCACTCTTTACACAGAAATCAACGCTTCGGAAGCAAATTTGCAGCACCTGTATCAGAGTTACTACGATTCCGCACCTTTTACCCACGTTACCTCAACACCGGTGCACCTAAAGCAAGTGGTAAACACCAACAAATGTCTGATACACCTGCATAAGCACAACAATACACTACTCATTACTAGTGCCATTGACAATCTTTTAAAAGGTGCATCAGGACAAGCAGTTCAAAACATGAATTTACTATTTGACTTACCTGAAACGACAGGTCTGCAATTAAAAGCGAGCTATTTCTAACACTTAATCACAGCACTCATTATGAAAACAGCCATCATCGGAGCCGGAAACCTAGGTAAATCAATAGCCAAAGGCCTTCTTAAAAACGAACAACTAGAGCAATTATACCTCACGAAACGCAATCTTGAGGAATTGAATGAATTCCAACACTATCCTGAAGTAACCCTGACTACCAATAACGCGTTGGCCATTGCGCAGTCAGCAATCATAATTCTTGCCGTACAACCGCAACACTTAAAACCAGTACTGCAAAACATAGCCGAACATTTAGGTCCTAAACACCTTGTCATATCAACAATTACTGGGGTAAGCATAGCGCAATTAGAAGCACTGTGCCCTCCAAAAACAGCTATTGTAAGGGCCATGCCTAACACCGCCATTGCAGTCAATACCTCTATGACGTGTCTGTGCGCTAATTTACCAGGCAACGAACGGATTCAGGAAGCAGCATCCATCTTTGAGCATCTCGGAACAACGCTACTCATCCCTGAACACCAAATGCAAGCAGCTACGGTAGTCTGCGCTAGCGGTATCGCTTTTTGGATGCGGCTTATCAGAGCCACCACCCAAGCAGGCATACAACTCGGGTTCGATGCCAAGGAAGCACAAATGCTAGCCATGCACACCTGTCAAGGAGCAGCAAATTTATTGATTCACACAGGAAATCATCCAGAACAAGAAATCGATAAAGTAACGACTCCAAAGG
Organism: Tenacibaculum litopenaei; assembly: GCF_964514025.1. NCBI lineage: Bacteria > Pseudomonadati > Bacteroidota > Flavobacteriia > Flavobacteriales > Flavobacteriaceae > Tenacibaculum > Tenacibaculum litopenaei. Next base: position 261,232 of record NZ_CAZEQT010000003.1, on the reverse strand, counting down.
GTTGTACTATAGAAGGCCTTAACGACATGGAAAACAATGGACTTAGTGCAGCGCTAATTCAAGGCATGCTCAGCTCCTTCAACAAAATTAATACGATTAAAAAAGAACAAACATGAAACTATTCGACGTTTACCCATTATACAACATAACTCCAACTTCAGGAAAAGGAGCCTACATCTACGATGAAAACGAGCTGAAATACCTCGATTTATACGGTGGACATGCCGTTATCTCTGTGGGGCATTCCCATCCTACATACGTTCAAAAACTACAAGACCAACTCAGCAAAATTAGTTTCTACAGCAATGCCGTTCAAAATCCGTTGCAAGTTGCATTGGCAGATAAGCTCAAGGAGTTTTCTCCTTGCAAAGAACATCAATTATTCCTTTGTAATTCCGGAGCCGAAGCAAATGAGAATGCTTTAAAACTGGCCTCGTTCCACAATGGAAAGAAAACAGTGCTCGCCTTCAAAAATGGATTTCACGGTAGAACCTCAGCAGCAGTTGCAGCTACCGACAATCCCAAAATTACGGCCCCTTTAAACCAACAACAAGAAGTTGTGTTTTGCGAGTTTGGCAACCTAACAGCAGTAGAAGAAGCCTTCAATCAACACGCTATATGTGCCGTAATTTTTGAAACCATTCAAGGAGTAGGCGGTTTAGAAGAAGCGACTAGCGATTTTTATCAGCGCCTCGCCTCGCTGTGTAAAGAACACAACAGCATACTCATTGCAGATGAAGTGCAATCGGGATTCGGAAGAACTGGTGATTTCTTTGCCTTTGAAAAACACCAGATCACGCCCGACATCATTACCATAGCGAAGGGTATGGGAAATGGATTCCCTGTTGGCGGCGTCCTAATCAGTCCTGAAATCAAAGCGAGTTATGGACTCTTAGGAACCACCTTTGGAGGGAATCATTTAGCCTGCACCGCTAGTTTAGCCGTACTCGAAATTATGGCCTCTGAAAACCTACTAACACAGGTCCAAAAAATGTCGGACTACCTCATTGCCCAGGTACAAACCATCCCTGAGGTCAAACACATCAAAGGACGAGGACTTATGTTAGGATTGGAATTTGATTTTCCGATTAGCAAATTAAGGAAACAATTAATTGAGCATCAGCAAGTATTTACAGGAAGTTCAAAAAACCCTCATCTACTGAGAATACTCCCTCCATATTGTATTGGGCATGAAGAAATTGACCTGTTTATCCAAAAACTAAAAAGTGAATTAAAAAATCTCTAACACCATGAAAAACTACATTGATATTCCTGATAAGGAGGTTACAACATCACTTATCAAGTCGGCAATGAATCTCAAAAACGACCCGTTTAAAGATCTTGCCATTGGAAAAAACAAAAGACTCATCATGCTGTTCTTTAACGCTAGTTTACGAACGAGATTAAGCACTCAACAGGCCGCCGAACAACTGGGAATGCACGTGAGCATTTTAAACATTTCTACTGCCTGGTCTATTGAATTCGAAGACGGAAGCATCATGAACCTGGAAAAAGCTGAGCACGTAAAAGAAGCTGCTCAGGTAATATCTCAGTACTGTGATATTCTAGCGATTCGAGCATTCCCCAGTCTTACTGACAAGGAAAAAGACCTCAGTGAACAGCTCATTAACGGATTCAAAACACACGCCTCAGTACCGATTATCAATATGGAAAGTGCCACAGCTCATCCGTTACAAGCACTAGCTGATGCACTCACTATTAAAGAAATGTCGACAAAATCAACACCTAAAGTTGTACTCACTTGGGCACCCCACCCTAAAGCCCTTCCGCACTCTGTAGCAAACTCATTTATCAAGATGATGCAACAGCAACCGGTTGACTTTAGCATTTGTCACCCTGAAGGGTATGAGCTTGATCCGAACATAACTAAAAACACGCCTATCAGTTACAATCAGGAAGCAGCACTTCAAGGAGCGGATTTTGTGTACGCAAAAAACTGGAGCAGTTTTAACCAGTACGGACAGGTTACAAACCAAGACAGTTCCTGGATGCTTACTGAGCAAAAACTTGATCAAGCACAGTTTATGCATTGCTTGCCCATACGAAGAAATGTAATTACCGAAGACGCTGTGCTAGACGGTAAAAAGTCACTAGTTATACAACAAGCAAACAATAGAACCTACGCTGCACAGGCAGTCATTAAAGAACTATTACTCAACTCATGAAAACATTAAAAATCATAAAAATAGGAGGGCACATCATCGATTCACCTAAACTGCTTACGGAGTTTTTAGAACAGTACGCACAACTAGCCGCCCCAAAAATCCTAATCCATGGAGGAGGTAAAACTGCGAGTACGCTCGCGGAGAACCTCGGCATTCCTGTAAAAATGGATCAAGGGAGAAGAATCACTGACGAGGAAATGCTCAAAGTAACCACCATGGTATACGCCGGATTGTTAAACAAACATATCGTAGCTACCTTGCAAGGAGCCCAATGTAATGCTATCGGACTCACCGGTGCAGACGCAAATTGTATCGAGGCGCAAAAACGCCCGGTAACCGATATTGATTACGGATTTGCAGGTGACATTACAAAAGTAAACACTCAACTAATACTAAGTCTGTTAGAACAGCAGTTATCTCCTGTCTTTTGTGCTGTTACCCACGACAAAAACGGGCAACTCCTCAACACAAATGCCGACACCGTAGCAGCGGCAATTGCCAGTAGTTTAAGCGCTGAATTCGACGTAATGCTCTATTACTGTTTCGAAAAAAAAGGTGTTTTAAAGGATCTTCACGACGAGGGAAGCCTGCTAGAAACACTCTGTTTGGACGACTTTACCTCACTGCAGCAAGAAGGCATTATCGCTAGTGGAATGATCCCTAAACTACACAACTGTTTCGAGGCTTTAACCCATGGTGTTACTGCGGTAAAAATTGGAATCCCAGCAATGCTTTTTTCTAACATCCCACATACAACTGTTCAATTATGACACTAAAGACACTTACTACGAAAGCCATTGGCTTGTTAGAACAACTCATCGAAACCCCTTCTTTTTCATCTGAAGAATCGGCAACAGCGAGTTTATTAGAACATTGGTGTAAAACACACGAAATCGCTTACACACGAATCAATAATAATGTTTGGGCAAAGAACAAATTCTTTAACCCTAGTTTGCCTACACTACTGTTAAACTCACATCACGACACTGTAAAGCCCAACAACGGCTATACTAAAAATCCTTTTCAGGCAATCCGAGAAGACGGTAAGCTTTACGGATTAGGGAGCAACGATGCTGGTGGCTGCTTGGTATCATTACTAGCAACCTTCACGTATTTCTACGCCCAACCCAACCTAAAATACAACTTGGTTTTCGCCGGAACGGCAGAAGAAGAAAGCAGTGGACCAAACGGATTGAATAGCCTACTGCAAAACCTACCTCCTATAGATGTCGCTATCGTAGGAGAACCTACAGAAATGAAACTTGCCATCGCCGAAAAAGGGTTAATCGTGTACGACGCTGTAGTGAGCGGAACTCCAGGTCATGCAGCGCATCCCAATGACGACAATCCCATTTACAAGACCGTAGATGTACTGCGTTGGTTTCAACAAGTACAATTCGAAAAAGAATCAGAAGTACTAGGCCCTGTAAAAGTTACTGTAAGTCAAATAAACGCGGGAAAGCAACACAACGCCATTCCCTCACAAGTAAACCTCGTAGTTGACGTTCGCGTTAATGACCGATATCAAAATGAAGAAATCGATCGCTATTTCCAACAATACGCTCCGTGTACTATGACTGCTAGGGGACTACACCTCAACGCCTCGTCCATTCCAGCTCATCACGAATTGGTGCTCGCTGGAAAAAAACTCGGAATGCCGAGCTATGGGTCACCGACCCTTTCAGATCAGGTCGTATTGAACTGTCCCTCATTAAAACTAGGTCCTGGTGACAGCACGCGTTCGCATACTGCTGACGAATTTATTTACCTGCGTGAAATCGAGGCGGGCATTGAACAATACATACAATTATTAAACAACGTAATTTAATTATTCCACTCATGAAACTCTGGGAAAAAGGCATCACTATAGATGATAAAATTGAACAGTTTACTGTAGGAAACGACAGAACCATTGACCTGACAATTGCAAAATACGACTTACAGGCCTCAGCCGCACATGCAAGAATGCTCGCTAAAGTAGGTTTAATTAATACGGATGAACTCAACTCATTGATCCAAGGCTTAGGCAAGTTAACACAGCAACTCTCTGAAGGAACACTTGTCATTACCGACGAATTTGAGGATATTCATTCTAAAATAGAACACGAACTTATCTTACACTGTGGTGAAGCTGGAAAAAAAATTCACACTGCCCGTTCGCGTAATGATCAGGTGCTCGTCGCATTACACCTCTATTACAAAGAACATCTCAGTCTGCTTCAGGAACAGGCTCAAACACTATTCGACACCCTACTCACACTTGCTGAGCAGTTCAAAGACCATCCGCTTCCGGGGTACACCCACTTACAGGTGGCCATGCCTTCTTCTTTTGGTTTGTGGTTTTCAGCGTATGCAGAAATTCTCATCGACGATTTAATACTATTGGAAGCCTGTAAAAAAATAATCGATCAAAATCCCTTAGGCTCTGCCGCTGGTTATGGAAGTTCCTTCCCGATAGATAGGAATTTCACCACAGATGAACTACAATTTGCTACCTTGAAATACAACGTGGTGGCCGCACAACTTGGGAGGGGAAAAAACGAAAGGACCTTAGCCTTAGTTCTCGGTAGCATGGCAAATACCTTAGCGCGATTTGCCATGGATATTTGCCTTTATACAAGTCAAAATTTTGGTTTTATAAGCTTTCCAGACAAGCTCACTACAGGAAGTAGTATTATGCCTCACAAAAAAAACCCAGATGTATTCGAACTTATCAGAGGAAAATGTAACAAAATTCAGGCACAGTACTCAGAAACACTGTTAATCACCAACAACCTCCCTAGCGGATACCATCGTGACTTTCAACTCCTAAAAGAAAATTCTTTTAAAGCTATTGACGACTTGCACAGTGTTCTTGAAATTTTCAACTACAGTATACAACATATTCACGTTAAAACGACGGACCTAAAAAAGGAACCCTACCAACACTTGTATACCGTAGATAGTATTAACACCTTGGTAGCAAATGGTATCAGTTTCAGAGAGGCCTATCAACGTATCGGTGCGCAGGTCACCAATGACACCTACTCGCCTGACCTCACAAAAAAACACCAACACATCGGCAGCAAGGACAACCTATGCCTGCCCGCTATTCGCGACAAAATGAAACAATTGACTACATAAAAAAACCATCGAGTACAACTCGATGGTTCCTTCTTTACAATTTCTGTGTTTTTAATACATTGCTCGCAATGCATTGATGTCGTTCGTATTGAACTCACCATCTGCACCTGAACTAAAACAAGCTAGCATTATAGAGGTAGAATCGTACCCAGTAGGAGTACCCGACACGTGGTTTGCTCCTACACCTGCTGATCCTTCGTTTACATTTTGACCACAGCTTTGACGGCTAAACCAATCTGTGTGTCTAAAACCTACTGAGTGACCAATTTCATGGGTAATAACATGCTCATTTACGTTGGTCGTATAGTTTGCCAACCCGTAAATTTGCACCCACTTGTAAGGCTTTCCTCCACTTGGGAATCCCGCTGAACCACCAGCACCATTTTGATTAGGATTGTGGTAAACTACCATATCTTTACTCTGGTAGTCAGTTCCGAAAGTCAAAGTAAAACTAATTGATACACCGCTCAATCGGTTGTAGTTATCCACTGCCCAACGAAGAGCTGTTTGCTCTTTCGACGACAGTCCAAAACCACCTCCACCGGTGTACCCGATAATAGAGATATTACGTCCTTGCGACACTAGGCTATTTGTTGCGTATTGACGTCCAGGACTCGCATCTTGCAATTCAGCAAGTTTCATTAACTGATCTTCAGTCATGGTAATATCTTCCTCTAAAAACAAACGCTCTTCTGACGTTCCATCAGGAAAATAGAACTTGTCATACCGTATATGGTTCACGTTTAATTCTAACTTCGCAGCTGCATCTACCACACTTTGTGGAATTGGCTTCACCCATGGGGTTTCTGCTTGGTTTGCTGCGTTTGGTTCATTTGTTGGTTCATTGTCCCTTGAACACGCTGTGAATAGGACACTCACAGATAAGCCCAATAGAAGGGCCATTTTTGTAGCTTTCATAATATTAGCTTTAAATTAGTAGAATGGGTTTAAAATCGAACGAATTTAATAATAAAATTGAAAACAAATCACAACTTTTTAAACTATAAACACATAAAAAGTTAATTTTATGAGATTTCAACAAATTTTAAATATTTTAACATTTCTACAACATAAAGTTAATTTTAAACAGGAAAAACAAAATTTAAAACACTGACTATTAATATTTTAACAAACAAAACGAAATACAACAGCGCTATTTCCGAATACTATTCAGAAATAACGCTGTTTGTAGTTAAACTAATTCTTAAGAAGGGTATTTATATAATGGTACTTTGTCCCATATGGATGTTCTGAAAATTTAAATCCGTATCCTCTTGATTTTGGATATAATCTGCAATAAAGTCCCCGACCTTACTTGTTGAAAATGGGTTTTCCTTATTTAAGTCTTCCGTGGTTATTCCCAACTCGATCGATTTTTCAACAGCGCGTTCCACTACAGCTGCCTCCTTTTCTAGGCCAAGGTGTTGTAATAGCATGGCAGCCGACAATATTGATGCCAATGGATTTGCGATATCTTTCCCTTTTGCTTGCGGAAAAGAACCGTGAATAGGCTCAAATAAGGCATTCTCTTTCCCTACAGAAGCCGAAGCCAATAAACCAATAGATCCGCCAATCACACTGGCCTCATCCGAAATGATATCACCAAATAGGTTTTCCGTTAAAATAACATCAAACTGGTTCGGTTGTAAAATTAATTGCATGGCTGCGTTATCAACAAACAAAAAATCAACTTGTACATCCGGATAATTTCCTGCTAACGCAGTCACTGTTTTTCGCCACAACCTAGACGTCTCTAGAACATTTGCCTTGTCTACTAAGGTCAACTTTTTTCTTCGTTGTTGTGCTGCCTGAAAGGCTAAATGAGCAATGCGCTCAATTTCTTCTACGGTGTAGGAACATCCATCAAAGGCTATTTTTCCGTCATCGCTAAGTTCTTTTATCCCAAAATAAATACCACCTGTCAATTCTCTATAAATGCTAATATCGGTTCCTTCAATACGCTCTCTTTTCAAAGGAGAATTCTCAATTAGCGCATCATAAGCCTTCACAGGACGAACATTACAAAAGAGTCCAAGTTCCTTACGCAATCTTAAAAGTCCCTGCTCCGGACGCACCTTGGCATTGGGGTCATTGTCGTACTTAGGATCACCAATAGCTCCAAATAAAATGGCATCACCAGCCCTACACAAACTCAGTGTTTCCTCTGGTAATGGGTTTCCTGTTGCATCGATGGCACAGGCTCCCATTGCTGCTTCTTTAAACAAGAACGTATGATCAAAGGTATCTGCAACTGCCAACAATGCTTTCTTTGCTTGAGCAGTAACTTCTGGTCCGATACCGTCACCAGGTATCACAGTTATATTTGCTTTCATTATCTATTTTTTTAACATCCTCCTTAGCTAAGTGTTGCTTCAAAAGATTTGATTTCGTTTTTCTTACTCACTAAAAAATCAATATCATCGTACCCGTTTAACAAACAGGTCTTTTTATAACTATCTATTTCAAATTTTACATTTCCAACAACGGTACGCAACAGTTGCTCCTCCAAATCCACAATAATTCTTGAAGTTGGATCGGCCGTAATCAAAGCCAACAGTTGTTCTAAAAATTCAGGACTTACTTGAATAGGTAAAATTCCATTATTTAAGGCATTTCCTTTAAAAATATCAGCAAAGAAACTACTGATAACTACTCTAAAACCATATCCGTATAAAGCCCATGCTGCGTGTTCTCTGCTTGAACCACAACCAAAATTATCACCAGCAATTAAAATACTTCCTTGGTATTTGGGATTGTTCAGGATAAAATTGGTATTCAAATCTCCCTCTTTAGTATACCTCCAATCCCTAAATACATTGTCACCAAAACCATCTTTATCCGTTGCCTTTAAAAAGCGAGCCGGAATAATTTGATCTGTATCGATATTCTCTGTTGCCAAAGGGATGGCAGTGTCAATAAGTTTCAGAAATTTCTCCATCAATTGAGGTGTTTTGTAAAGTTAATAATTTTACCTTCTACGGCTGTTGCTGCCGCCATAAGTGGACTTGCCAAAATGGTTCTCGCTCCCTGCCCTTGACGTCCTTCAAAATTTCTATTCGAGGTGGATACGCAGTATTCTCCTTCTGGAATTTTGTCATCGTTCATTGCCAAACATGCGGAACACCCCGGTTGACGCATTTGAAAACCAGCTTCTTCAAAAATCTCATGTAGGCCTTCCTCTCTAATTTGCGCCACCACTTGCTGCGATCCCGGCACTAACCAAGCATTGACGTTGGCCGCTTTTTGCTTTCCTTTCACATAATCGGCTGCGACTCTAAAATCTTCAATTCTCGAGTTGGTACAACTTCCGATAAACACGTAGTTTATAGGCGTATTCACTAAACTCTCTCCTTTTCGGAAGTTCATATAATTCAAAGCCTTATCAAAAGATGTATCTTTCAACTCAGGAATTCGATCAGAGATTTTGATTCCCATTCCTGGGTTGGTCCCATAGGTAAGCATAGGTTCTATATCTGCTGCATCAAAATAATATTCCTTATCAAAAACAGCATCATCGTCTGTTTTTAAGGTTTTCCAATAGGCTACTTTTTCACTAAATGCAGCTCCTTTTGGTGCAAACTCTTTGCCTTCGACATAGTCAAAAGTAGTTTGATCTGGAGCAATCATTCCTCCACGAGCCCCCATTTCAATACTCATATTACACACGGTCATCCTACCCTCCATCGACATTTCTTCAAAAACGTTACCGGCATATTCGCAAAAATATCCAGTTCCTGAATTGGTACCGAGTTGCGCAATAATATAGAGTATCACATCTTTGGGCAGTACTCCTTTTTTGAGTGTACCATTCACGTGAACTCGTAAACTCTTAGGTTTTTCTAGCAGTAAACACTGGCTTGCAAATACCTGTGCTACCTGACTGGTTCCAATACCAAATGCAATGGTACCGAACGCTCCATGGGTCGAAGTATGACTATCTCCACAAACCATGGTCATTCCCGGCTGAGTTATTCCTAATTCAGGAGCCATAACATGTACGATTCCATTGTACTTATGTCCTAAACCATATAATGTAATTCCATTTTTTTCACAGTTTTTTGTCAACTGCTCTAGCTGATTCCTCGACAACTCGTCTTTTACAGGTAAATGCTGATCGACTGTTGGTGTATTATGATCGGCTGTTGCCACAATTTTATCAGGTCGGGCAATCGGAATCCCTCGATCCTCCAACTCGTTAAAGGCCTGAGGACTGGTAACCTCATGAATAAGGTGTTTATCAATGTATAGTATTTGCGGTCCATCCGGAATGGTTTCTACCACATGTGCATCCCATACTTTATCAAATAATGTCTTCCCCATTAGGCTATTGCTATTTTTGAAATTTTATTAACTTGACTCATGATTCGATGGATATCATCATCGATCACCTCTTTTTGTTTGTCCGCAAACTTCAAGAAGGTTCCGTAAGCAGCGTCTAATTGTACTTTTGTCAATTCGTACCCAATTTTCTTTGCTCTGTAGGCCAGTGCAGCTCTACCGCTTCGCGCCGTCAACACGATAGCACTTTCCGTCACTCCTACTTCTGCTGGATTGATAATTTCATAGGTTTCTCTATTCTTAATCACTCCATCTTGGTGAATTCCAGAACTGTGAGCAAAGGCATTGGCTCCGACAATTGCCTTATTAGCTTGTACCATCATTCCCATTTTTTCGCGTACCATCATACTGGTATCGTACAATAGGGTCGTATCAATATCCGTTTGAAGATTCAAATACGGATGTTGCTTTAAAATCATCACAACTTCCTCTAAGGCAGTATTCCCGGCGCGTTCACCTATACCGTTAATGGTACATTCAATTTGTCTTGCTCCATTAATGACACCTGCGATAGAGTTTGCCGTTGCTAACCCTAAATCGTTGTGACAATGACAAGAAATAGTAACCTTATCAATACCCGCTACATGCTCTTTTAAATACTTAATTTTTTCACCGTACTCTTCCGGCAAACAGTAACCCGTAGTATCGGGAATATTCAAAACTGTGGCTCCTGACTTAATGACTTCTTCACAAACCTTTGCCAAAAAAGCATTGTCTGTCCTTCCGGCATCTTCAGCATAGAACTCGACATCACCTACAAAGTTTCTCGCATGGGCAACGGCTCGCTTAGCGCGCTCAATTACTGCCTCTTGTGTTGAGTTAAACTTGAATTTGATGTGAGAATCACTCGTACCAATTCCGGTATGTATACGCGGTTTTTTCGCTACTTTTAAAGCTTCAGCTGCTACATTTATATCGTTTTCAACAGCTCTGGTCAAACCACAAACAGTCGCATGCTTTACCAGTTTGGCAATTTCATGTACCGAAGTAAAATCACCAGGACTGGACACTGGAAACCCAGCCTCTATTACATCCACTCCTAATAAATCTAACCTTTCTGCTATAATTAGTTTCTGATCCGTATCTAATTTGCATCCAGGAACCTGCTCACCATCTCGCAAGGTCGTATCGAAAATTTGGACTTTATCGTTTGACATAACTATAAATCTTTTGTCTTAATTATAAAATCAAATGTATATATTGGAATTTCTAAGTAGCCTAATCCGCTAGTGCTATTTACGAAAGTTAACAAAACAATAAACAAAACAAAATACTGATTACCAGTAAGTTATGAGAAACACAATTACATCAACCAACCTTCAAAACGATACCCTATTCATTTTGATCAAGTCGCTTTCTAAATCAGAAAAGAGGCAGTTCAACTTATATATAGGACGGCTTGAGGGAAACGTAGATGCTAAATTTTTCGCCCTGTTTAAGCTGCTAGAAAAGCAAAAAAACTACGATGAAAAGGCCATTATCAAAAGTGGTATTGTGAGCAAACAACAGCTTTCAAATTTAAAAGCCCATCTCTACAAACAAATTCTGACGAGCTTGCGTTTAAATCCATCGCACAAAAACATTCGCATTCAAATTCGTGAACAATTAGATTTTGCCACCGTACTGTATCAAAAAGGATTGTACAAACAGAGTTTGAAACTCCTTGAAAAAGCCAAAAACATGGCCTTAGAGAGTGAAGAAAAGAATATGGCTTATGAAATTGTTGAATTTGAAAAACTTATCGAAAGTCAATACATCACCAGAAGTATTAACACACGAGCCGACCAACTAACCATCCAAGCGAAAGAGCTAAGTCAGCAAAACGTAATCACCAGCAAGTTGTCAAACCTGTCGCTTCAGCTCTATGGAATTCTACTAAAAAAAGGCTACGTCCGCAATGATCAAGAACTAAAAATGGTCAATGACTATTTCAATGCAAGAATTCCGAAATACGACTTTAAATTGTTGGGATTTCGAGAAAAACTCTGGTTGTACAAAGCCAATTTATGGCACAGTTTTTTGACACAAGATTTTCTTCAGAGCTACAAGTACGCCCAAAAATGGATAAACCTTTTTAAGTGCCATCCAAAAAAAATAAACGTACATCCAGTTTTCTTTTTAAAAGGGGTCAACTACCTCTTAGAAAGCCTTTTTTTCATTAATCACTACCAGAAATTCGAAGAAGAATTTTTACTGTTTGAACAGCAAATTCACGAGCAGGTAATTCCGAAAAACAGCAATACGGAAATTTTAATTTTCCAGTATTATTACGCAAACCTCTTACACAAACACTATATGCAAGGTAGTTTTGAAGAAGGGGAATATTTAGTGGCCATTATTGAAGAAAAAATAGATTCCTATAGAAACCTACTCGACAACCACCACATCGTTGTCATGTATTACAAAATTGCCTGTTTGTATTTTGGGATGGGGAAAAATAAGGAATGTATTGGCTACCTCAACAAGATTATCAAATCAAAAAATTTGCACGTAGCAGAAGACCTTCAGTGTTTTGCTCGCGTATTAAGCCTCATAGCCCATTACGAATCGGGCTTGGACTATCATTTAGAAGTACAATTCAAAGACACCTATCGCTTTTTATTAAAAATGGAAAATCTTCAAGAAGTACAAAAAGAGTTTATTTCGTCAATTAAAGCTCTTGGCGATGTATACCCACATCAAATAAAAAATGAGTTTCGAAAAATTTACGACCGCCTAAAAGTTTTTGAGCACCACCCGTATGAGAAACGAGCGTTTTTATACCTCGATATCCTCTCTTGGCTGGAGAGTAAAATCCAAAATAAACCGGTCGCAAAAATAATTCAAGAAAAATTTTTGCTTATGAATTCATAAATTCTATATATTTGACGCCATGATACATAACGAAAGAAATATCATCTCTATTGATATCACCCTTACCGGGGTGACTTTCGTTGGCACCATTATTACTACTACAACAGGTATCACCCTTTAGGGGGTTCTTTTTATACATATCATCATACGTCCTATTTGTATTTTCGAATAACTCGAAAATAGACAAATAACCTACAACACATTTAAAATCAATTTTTTACTTAAACACTTTTATCATGAAAGTTCTAAAGTTTGGTGGTTCTTCAGTAGCCAATAGCCAAAACATCCAAAGAGTTGTACAAATCGTACAAAAAGTAGCAGCCGAAGAAAAAGTAGCTGTAGTTGTTTCAGCTTTTGGAAAAACGACCAACAATTTAATTGCAGCTGCGAGCTTAGCAACTGCACAAAACCCTGATTATTTAGACCTATTTGATCGCGTTTCCCAACTGCATTTACAGGTTGTTGACGATCTGGTTGCGCCCGACAGAAAAGCGGAAACTACCCGAGGTGTAACGCAACTGTTCCAGCAATTAAAAACCTTGCTAGAAGGCTGTTTTTTACTAAGGGAAGTCACTCCAAAAACCATGGCTACCATCAGTGGATTTGGTGAATTACTATCATCGTATATTATTTCTGAAGTGGCTAAAAACACCATGGATGCGAGTTATAAAGACAGTCGTGAACTCATTGTTACCAGTAATGGTTTTGAAAAAGCTCAGGTAAATTTCAAAGAAACCAACGCCAATTGCGTTGCTTTTTTTGACAAGCACCCCAACAGAGTTACCGTACTTCCAGGTTTTATAGCCAAATCTAGCCAAGGAACTCCTACCACCTTAGGAAGAGGAGGGTCTGACTACAGTGCTGCGATCTATGCCGCGGCTGTCCAGGCAAAAGAATTACAGATATGGACGGATGTGAGCGGAATGTTTACCGCTAATCCAAGCATCGTTAAGCAGGCATTTCCCATTCCTCAAATTTCCTACCAAGAAGCCATGGAATTGTCTCATTTTGGAGCCAAAGTAATCTACCCTCCAACCATACAACCTGTTTTAGAGAGGAAGATTCCTATTTGGATAAAAAATACTTTTGAACCGGACCATCACGGAACACTCATCAGTGAAACCACCAATGCGCTACAACCCGTTAAAGGAATTAGCTACATCGAAAATATCAGTCTACTCACCTTGGAAGGCAGTGGCATGGTTGGTGTTTCAGGCATTTCAAAACGCCTTTTTGAAACCTTATCCATCCACGATATTAATGTTGTTCTTATCACTCAAGCATCGTCTGAGCACTCTATATGTATCGGGATCTATAAAGAAGATGCCCCCGCAGCTGAAAGCGCTATTAATACTGCCTTTGAAGTGGAGATTGAACGTCACAAAATACAACCAGTTTCGGTAGAATCTGACCTCGCAATTTTAGCCTTAGTAGGAGACCAAATGAAAAACCACCAAGGATTAAGCGGGCAAATGTTTAGTGCTTTAGGAAAAAACAATGTCAACATAAGGGCCATTGCACAAGGAGCCTCTCAAAAAAACATCTCGGCTGTGATTGATAGTAAAGATGCCAAAAAAGGACTCAACACCTTGCATGAACAATTTTTTGAGGCCCGAATGAAGCAACTCAACTTGTTTGTTACCGGGGTAGGAAATGTTGGAAAACGCTTTTTAGCTCAACTTCAACAACAGCAAAATTACCTCCGTGAAGAGTTTAAAATGAACCTGCGAGTTATCGGGATCTCCAATTCTAAACACATGGTTTTCGATCGAGAGGGAATTGATTTATCTGTTTGGGAATCGCTGCTTGCACAAGGAGAAAAAACGAGCATCCACGACTTTTTCTCACGTGCCAAAGACCTGAACTTACGCAATGCCGTATTTATAGACAATACTGCCAACGAATCGGTATCTCAAATATACGAAAGTTACCTCCGCAACAATATCGCAGTGGTAACCTGTAACAAGATTGCCTGTGCATCAGAGCTCAAGAACTACGAAACCCTTAAACGCGTATCCAAAAAATACAATGCTCCGTTTTTGTTTGAAACGAACGTAGGTGCTGGACTCCCAATTATCGACACACTTAAAAACTTGATTGCATCAGGTGACAAGGTTCGAAAAATTCAGGCTGTGCTTTCCGGTAGTTTAAATTTTGTATTCAACAATTTTAATGGCGAGACTAGTTTTCACGATGTGGTAAAACAAGCACAAGAAGAAGGATATACTGAGCCAGACCCAACGATAGACCTTAGCGGTATTGACGTTGCTCGAAAAATACTAATCCTAGCACGAGAAAGCGGGTATAAATTAGATTTAGAAGCTATTGAAAACGATTCTTTTTTACCGAGCGAGGCCCTAGAAGCAAGCAATTTGGAAGCATTTTACCAAAGCCTACAAACATGTGAATCTGATTTTCAAAAGTTGTACGAGTCGGCGCAAACGGCAGGCAAAAAGCTAAAGTACGTCGCTGAGTTCGCTGAAGGAAAAGCCAAGGTTGGACTGCAAGCAGTAGCCCCTGATCATCCTTTTTACAATTTGGAAGGAAGTGACAATATCGTATTGTTTTACACAGATCGTTATCCGGTACAACCCCTGCAAATTAAAGGAGCCGGAGCCGGAGCAGACGTAACAGCTTCGGGTATTTTTGCCGATGTTATTCGAATAGGAAATAATTAATTATTGAGGTACACAACATGGATAACATAAAAATATTTGCCCCAGCAACCGTAGCCAATGTTTCATGCGGATTTGACTCAATGGGCTTTGCCATTGAGAATTTAGGTGATACGATGTATTTTGAAAAAACGGAGACTTTGGGCGTTGAAATTACCGAAATTACCGGTGCCGAAAACCTTCCTCTTGCAGCGACAGAAAATGCTGCTGGCGTAGTAGCGCTCGCAATGTTAAAAGCCGCTAAAGCTACTTTTGGGATTCGGATGAGCATCGATAAAGGCTTCACTCCAGGTAGTGGTCTCGGTAGCAGTGCTGCCAGCTCTGCGGGTGCTGCTTATGGTGTCAACCAACTTTTGGAAGCACCCTTTTCAATTCTCGAACTCACAGAATTCGCAAGGCTTGGAGAACAAGCAGCATGTGGGAGTCCTATTGCCGATAATGTCGCGGCTGCCCTGTACGGTGGATTTGTTTTAATTCGCAGTTACAGCCCCCTTGATATTGTTCGACTCCCCGTACCAGAAAGTCTACGCCTGGTAGCCATACATCCGCAAATAGAAGTAAAAACAAAAGACGCTCGAGCAGTATTGCCCGAAACCGTACCACTAAAAGACGCCGTAACCCAGTGGGCAAATGTAGGCGGACTGGTAAGTGGCTTGTTTATGAACGATTATTCGCTCATTCAAAAGTCGCTCGTAGACATTATAGTAGAACCTGCGCGCAAACATTTGATTCCACATTTCGAGGACGTAAAAACAGCTGCCTTAGAAGCGGGTGCTTTAGGCGCGGGAATTTCAGGTGCTGGTCCAACCATATTTGCACTTGTTGAAGGAGAGCAAAAGGCCGAAGCTGTTCGCGAAGCTATCGATTCCAGCTATGCAAATAAAGCTATCGCCTACAAAATATACAGCTCGAAAATCAACACTCGAGGAGTCCAAATCATAGACGAATAACAACAACACAACAATGAAATATTACAGTTTACATCAAAACGCTCCTGCGGTCAGCTTTAAAGAAGCTGTAATCCGAGGATTGGCCCCCGATAAAGGGCTCTATTTTCCGGAAGACATTAGTCCTCTTCCTAAAGAATTTATCGACAATTTAGCCGATTATAGTCGTGAAGAAATCGCTTACCGAGCCATTGCTCAGTTTGTTGGAAATGAAATTCCAAAAGACGAACTGCAGAAAATCATCAAAGAAACATTGGCTTTTGACTTCCCTGTAGTACCGGTTACCAATGCTATAGCAAGCCTAGAACTGTTTCACGGTCCAACTATGGCCTTTAAAGACGTTGGGGCACGTTTTATGGCTCGCTGTCTTGGGTATTTTAATCGTGATAATGAAGATGAAGTAACTGTTTTGGTAGCTACTTCTGGTGATACGGGTGGTGCTGTGGCTCACGGTTTTTTAGGAGTCAAAGGTGTCAAGGTAGTCATACTATACCCTAGCGGAAAAGTCAGTGACATTCAAGAAAAGCAATTGACAACCCTCGGACAAAACATCCAAGCACTAGAGGTAGACGGCTTTTTTGACGACTGTCAGGACATGGTAAAACAAGCATTTTTAGACACTGCCATTAAACCGACCTTAACCTCTGCAAACTCTATTAATATAGCGCGTTGGCTACCGCAGATGTTTTACTTTTTCTTTGCCTATAAAGAACTGTACCAACAACACGAAGATATCGTATTCTCTGTACCGTCAGGAAACTACGGAAATATCTGTGCTGGTATTATGGCACAGAAACTAGGTCTTCCTATAAAACATTTTGTTGCGGCGGCAAACAGCAACAACACGGTAACCGAATACTTGAAACACGGAACTTATTCTCCTAAACCATCAATTGCTACTATTTCTAATGCCATGGATGTAGGGAATCCGAGTAATTTTATTCGCATTGAAAAACTGTTCGACAACAATTTCGAACGTTTAAAACAGCAGTTTTCATCCTACTCGTACAGCGACGATGCTACAAGAGAAGCTATGAAAGTACTGTTTAACCAACACCAATACCTTAGTGACCCTCACGGTGCAGTGGGGTATTTAGGCGCAGTCGATCACCTTCAAAAATATCCTGAAGACTACTGCGTTTTTCTTGAAACGGCGCATCCTGTAAAATTTTTGGATACTGTGGAACATACTGTGGCTACCAAAGTTGCCATACCTCCGCAAATTGCAGCGGTTTTACCAAAAGAAAAATCTGCAATTCCCATAAGTAATTACCGTGAATTAAAGCAATTTTTAAACAAGGAATAAACGACAAAACGATCACCAAAAGGTGATCGTTTTTCACTTAAAAGAACAGGCAATCTCCTCAGAGATCACCCGTCATATATACTCAAACGGTAACACTATTCTTTTACGATGCGCTGTTTTGAGATAACGCTATCACCTGCCGTAATGGTCACGATATAATGTCCTTTAGCCAAGTGTTTCAAGCCCAAACGCTTTTGATGCTGTCCTTTTGATGATTTCCCACTGTACAAGGTCGTACTTCTTCTCGAAAACAGTGACTGAGCCGTAACTCGAACATACTCTGACTTCAACAAATAGTAATTCGCAATAAGATACTCGCTGGCAGGATTAGGGTACACTCCCTTCACTCCTTGACCGATTTGAACTTGATCATCTGTTTCTTGCTTTTTAGTTTCTTCATAGGTCAGTGCAAATCGCTCACCTCCTTCGAACCCTTCTTTTCCTTCCTGAATGATATCCACTAAAAATGGGTATTTAGCCATGTCGGTATTCTTCAACTTAAAAGCTAATTTCAACTCAAATCGTTCTTCCGGTTTTAAAGGTATTCTTCCCAATACCGCTTCTGGCTTTAAAAACTGCACAGTATTTTCATTAACAACCTCTACACCTTCTGCAAACCCATTTCCTTTCCAACGCTCAAACAACTCAGGACTCATCGTCATTTGAATAGTTCCGTGCTCTAAGAACAAGGCTCTTTTCTTATTTGCAAATCCGCCGTCAAACAACCTCAAATTAATCAGCGCCTCCTGCTTGTGAATATTTCTAACAAATACCGATGTACTGATATTATTACTCGGATTTGTATCGTGCACTGAAACATTTTTCCAAGCTATATTATTATTTTGTTTGGTATTCCAATTTACACTGCTCCCTTCTGTACCGATAGGGTCTATTTGGGAAATAACTCGTGCCACTAAACAAAAATGGTGGATGTCTGATTCAAAATTTGAAGGTTTTGGTGGGTACCAAGGAATTTCCACGATCACCTCTCCATTTGGCATTACATCGGGAATATCTACAGGAACCGAAGTAATTTCATCACCGTGTAAAATATAATTCCCATTAGCCCAATCATAAAAATTAACCCAGTGTAATGGCCAAGACAAACCTGTTGACGCCTTTGAATAATACAAACGTATTTTAGCATCCGTAATTGGAGCACAACCTCTGTTTTTTACACGGATATACACACCGTTAGGACTGGTATTTTTGTATTCTGGATTTTGGTGGGTGGTTCCATTATCCATATTCTGACGTACCCAAATATCAGGACTGGTCCACATAGGTCCAGTAAAGGCATTGGGCTCTACTCCTGTATCAGTTACAGGATGATTAGGTGTTGCATTGTCACGGATGTACAAATCTCCCGTTCCGTTAAGCGTAAGTTGCTCTCCTAAATTTGTAGGATTCTCATCGTATTGAGGTGTTTCATTCTGCGAATCATTTGTCTCTGCATACAAAAACGCTTCACGCATTGAAACAACAGTATCACCGTTACTATCCGACACTACCGCCGTACCATTTGGCAACGCTTCGTTGACAGCAGAAGTCCAATAGTACACAAATTCGTCCGTATTGATGGTTGGTCCCGCCCACGACAATTCCGTGTGTTTCGCTGCTGTTGCAATTACCCTGTTCGGTGCCGAAAGATCGTCGATAAATCCACCACTATTACACTGCTCCATCACTATAGATATTTTTCCTGCATTCACCTTGTCGACCTCTACGGCAAACTCATCGTCGGTAATCGTTTCTCCCCATAAATACAACAAGGTATCCCAAGCAGAACTTCCTGCATTGTCAACACCACCGTGATCCGTAGTAAAAATGAACAATTCATCTTCGTCATTTAGAGTAGCCCCCAAAGTATTAAACACAGAAGTAATATTTGCATGCGTTGCTGAAAACTGAATATCATTATCTCCATCACCATCTAAATCGGGGTTAGAATTTGTTCCATTGGAAATATCTACAGCCGTATTCAAACCGTCTGACATTAATACGAATATGTTATTCTCGTCATATCCGTACTTATTAATAAGCGTACTATACACAAAAGAACAGTCATTCCAATAGCGTATGTGGTTTGCTCCTTGACTCCATCCACCACTGATAATTACTGCGTACTTATTAGATGCGGTACCACAGGCGATGTTGTTTTCCTTGATAAATTTCAACACGCGTTCGGGGGTTTTTGTCTTTTTGCGAAGGACCTTCATTTCGTGTATCCAATCGGGAGGTGTACTTCCTTTTACAAGTTGTAACTCTCCTGTTTCTACACCGACAAACACATAACGACAGGGATGTTGCCAATTCGCATACGGATTGTCGTCTAAGAAGAAAAACCAGGAAGCTTGCTTAGGCCCGCGTACAACCTGATTGAATGCTTTGATTTCCTCTCCTTGTTTGAGAGGTCGTTCAGCAGCATAAACCCACTGTTCATACTCATTGGTAATGAGTTCTTTTTCCTGAAGGAGCTTAAAAGCCTCTTCTAAAGATATTTGTGCCTGTAATGCTCCAAAAGAACACAAGGCTATCCAAACTAAAAATACTTGTTTTTTCATAATCTTTGATTTGATTGGTTAGTGATGCTAAATTACTGTGAACCAACAGCCCAACAACTAAGCAAACCACTAAAAAACAAGCAGTTAAAACCCCTATTTTAATTCCAGATTTCTCCTGTAAACATAAAAAAAACTCCTAAATCACAGTGATTTAGGAGTTTTACACCTTATATCTTAGTTCGTCTATTGGTACTCAAAAGTTCCGTACTCACTAGTAATCGTTAGTTTTTTCTCTGCAGAAGCCTCTACTCTACCAATTATTTTAGCAGCCACATTAAAAGACTCTGAAATAGCGATGAGTTCTTCAGCGACTTCGGGCTTTACATACAACTCCATTCGATGTCCGCAATTAAATACCTGATACATTTCTTTCCAATCCGTTTTAGACTGCTCTTGTATTAATTGGAATAATGGCGGAACCTCAAACATATTATCTTTTACAATGTGAAACTCGTTGACAAAATGTAAAATCTTCGTTTGTGCACCTCCTGAACAGTGTACCATTCCGTGAATATCATCAGATCCGTACTTCGAAAGAATCTCCTTGATAATTGGAGCATAGGTTCTCGTTGGAGACAATACCAATTTACCAGCATCGATCGGCGCATTATCAACTGCATCCGTTAACTTCGTATTTCCTGAATACACTAATTCTGAAGGTACGGAAGCATCAAAACTTTCCGGATACTTTTCAGCCAAGTATTTGTGAAAAACATCGTGACGTGCAGAAGTCAATCCATTACTTCCCATACCACCATTATACATTTTCTCGTAAGTGGCTTGTCCGAAAGATTCCAAACCTACAATCACATCACCTGCTTGAATATTTGCGTTATCGATAACTGCGTCACGCTTCATTCTCGCAGTCACCGTCGAATCGACAATTATGGTACGTACGAGATCACCGACATCTGCCGTTTCACCTCCGGTAGAATGAATGGTTACACCGAACTCTTTCAATTCAGCGATCAATTCTTCCGTTCCATTAATAATGGCTGCAATCACCTCACCAGGAATTAAATTTTTATTACGCCCGATGGTCGATGACAACATAATCTGATCTGTTGCACCTACACACAGCAAATCGTCAATATTCATAATTAAGGCATCTTGCGCAATTCCTTTCCAAACAGATAGATCACCTGTTTCTTTCCAATACATATACGCCAGAGAACTTTTAGTTCCTGCGCCGTCGGCATGCATGATTAAGCAATAATCATCATCCCCTGTTAAATAGTCGGGTACAATTTTACAAAAGGCCTTTGGGAATAGCCCTTTGTCTATATTTTTGATTGCGTTGTGTACATCTTCTTTAGCAGCTGACACCCCGCGTTGGGCGTAGCGCTTTGAAACTTCTTGACTCATTCGTTGTGTTGTTGTTATGTTGTTTGCGAAATTACTTTAAAAAGGGCAAACTATCAAAGTATAGCATGAATATTATACAGAAAATCAGTGGTCTAATACGATCTAAACCCCATGGTAAGCAAAGCTCCAACAATCACCACAAACAACTACTATTTAACCACTTACAAGAAAAACACAGACTTATTAGGGTGTTTTTCCTTAGTGTTCAACAAAAACGAAATAGTACTTTTATGACAGCTTATACTTAAGGGGAAAACATAAGCTTACACAAAATCTTGCGAGCCTACTCCGAAAGGAGTAGGCATTTTTGTTTTGTTATTAGCTGAGAATTTGCAAGCCTATATCTTTTTTAAAACAAATACTACTCATCACCTCCTTATAAGGCTCGTAGTTAGGGATAATCCCATACTCATTTTTTCGATACAAATTTACCGCAGAAGCCATGGTTTTACTCGTTTCCAAAATAATGTGTTCGAAGCGAAGTTCTCGAGCCCATTTTTCTAATTCTTTCAAGATATAGGTCCCGATATTCTGGCCGCGATGTTCTCGCTCAACATACATCCTTTTAATTTCGATGGTCTCTTTGTTCAGGACTTTAAAAGCTCCACAGCCCACCACTTCATCATCACTGTAACACAGTACCACATGTTGAATAGCGTCGAGTGTATTATGCTGCTGGAAAAATGCATCTTCCTTGCCGTTAATGGTAGTCAAATACGCATTTAACTTTTCTACCAATTCCATAAAATCTCGATCTGTCGCTGTTGTTCTAACAAGTGTAAGTACTGTATTCATAAGTTATCTAGTAAATAATAATTCTCTGTATTTAGTTAAAGGCCATAGGTTGTCATCAACCAATAACTCTAATTTATCAGCATGATAGCGTATTTCCTCAAAGTAAGGACGCACCTTATAACAATACGCATCTGCATTTTTTTGTCCTTTAAGTTTATTGGCACTCTTGCGCTCTTCGGTCATCAATTCAATTTTTGAATTCATTTCCGCAATATGGCTGGAAATTTTCTTAATCAACTTGATTTGCTCACTAGCATAGGTTTCGTAGTGCTCCTCAAAAATTTCTTTGAGTCCTTTAACATTCGTTATCAAGGTATTCTGGTACTGAATTGCGATGGGTATTACGTGATTTCTGGCCACATCTGCTAACACCCTACTTTCTATTTGGATGCGCTTCACGTACTCCTCCAACTCAATTTCATGACGCGCTTCTACCTCTACTTGATTCATCACCTTCATTTCTTCGAATAAGGCAATCGACTTCTTGGAAACTTTAGCTTTTAGTGCCTCTGGAGTGGTCTTATTATTACTCAGTCCACGTTTTTTGGCCTCCTTTTCCCAAGCTTCTCCATAACCGTCTCCTTCGAATCTAATTTTTTTAGATGCTTTAATGTACTCACGAAGTACATTAAAAACGGCCTCATCCTTTTTTAAACTCTTAGATTCTACAAGACCGTCAACTGCAATTTTAAACTCTTTTAATTGCTTTGCGATGATGGTATTCAATACTGTCATTGGCCCAGCACAATTAGACCAGGACCCCACGGCTCGCAGTTCAAACTTATTTCCGGTAAAAGCAAAGGGAGAGGTTCTATTTCTGTCTGTATTATCTAATAAAATCTCCGGAATTTTCCCGACGATATTCAGTTTAAGGTCTGTCTTTTCTTGAGGCGATAACTTTCCTTTCGTTACATTTTCCAACTCGTCTAACACCTCTGACAATTGGGTTCCAATAAATACA
Organism: Tenacibaculum litopenaei; assembly: GCF_964514025.1. Classification (NCBI taxonomy): domain Bacteria; kingdom Pseudomonadati; phylum Bacteroidota; class Flavobacteriia; order Flavobacteriales; family Flavobacteriaceae; genus Tenacibaculum; species Tenacibaculum litopenaei. Next base: position 238,119 of record NZ_CAZEQT010000003.1, on the reverse strand, counting down.
GACATAATTGCTGGCGGTGCTTCATTGGCCCCTAAACGGTGGTCATTACTTGCACTAGCGATAGAAGCACGAATAAGCTCTTCATAATCGTGTACCGCCTTAATCGTATTCACAAAGAAGGTCAAAAACTGCAAATTCTTCATAGGAGTTTTCCCTGGACTCAATAAATTAACCCCTGTATTTGTAGACAAGCCCCAATTATTGTGTTTTCCAGATCCGTTGATACCAGCAAATGGCTTTTCGTGAAATAACACCTTAAAATGATGACGTTGCGACACCTTTTCCATCAAATCCATCAACAAAGAATTGTGATCGACGGCTAAATTGGCCTCTTCAAAAATGGGTGCTAACTCAAATTGGTTGGGTGCCACCTCATTATGCCTAGTTTTTACAGGAATTCCCAGCAACATACACTCTTGTTCGAGGTCTCGCATAAAATTCATTACTCGCGAGGGAATGCTCCCGAAATAGTGATCGTCTAACTGCTGACCTTTTGCGGAAGAATGCCCCAACAAAGTACGTCCGGTCAACATGATATCCGGACGTGATGCCGCTAAGGCCTTATCGATTAAGAAATACTCCTGCTCCCAACCGAGGGTAGCACTTACCTTTGTTACATTTTTATCAAAGTATTTACACACGGCCGTTGCCGCCTCATCAACAGCCTGCAAAGCGCGTAACAAAGGGGCCTTATTATCCAAAGCCTCCCCTGTATAGGCAACAAATACTGTAGGAATACAGAGGGTGGTTCCATAGAGAAACGCTGGAGATGTCGGATCCCAAGCAGTATATCCACGTGCTTCAAAAGTATTGCGAATTCCCCCATTCGGGAATGAAGAAGCATCTGGCTCTTGTTGTACTAATTGACTACCGTCAAAACGCTCCATAGCGCCACCACTATATAAGGTATCAAAAAAGGCATCGTGTTTTTCGGCGGTTGCTCCGGTCAACGGTTGAAACCAATGCGTATAGTGCGTTGCTCCTTTTGACACTGCCCATTCTTTCATCCCCAAGGCAATTTGATCAGCAATTCGCCTATCTATTTTCGTTCCGAACTCAATAGCATCACGAACACTTTGATAAGCCTCTTTACTCATGTATTGTAACATGGCTCGTTCATCGAACACATTTTCAGCAAAAAGTGCTGACCTTCTCTTCTCTTCGATAATTGCAATGGGTTTTCTATTCAAAGTTTCCTGTAAAGCCCCAAAACGAACTGCTGACATATATATAAGGAGTTTAATTTCAGTCAAAAATAACAAATAACAAGTAACACCCCAAAAAAAAGAGGGGTAATCAACCAAAAAAGTATTTTTAAAAAAATAACCCCATAAAAATTTGGGGGTATTTAAAAAAATAATCATTTTTGCATCAACAACACAACACAACAACAATAGCTTATTATTAAAAAATAAAATTCATGACAAGATCTAAATTAGAGTACATTTGGTTAGACGGTTACTATCCAACTCAAAACATGAGAAGTAAAACTAAAGTAGTAGAAGACTTTAGTGGGAAATTGGAAGACTGCCCTGTATGGTCGTTTGATGGTTCATCAACGAAGCAAGCAGAAGGTGGAGATTCTGACTGTTTATTAAAACCTGTTGCTATTTATCCAGATCCTGCTCGTAAAGACGGTTTTTTAGTAATGACTGAAGTTTTAAATGCAGATGGTACGCCACATCCTACCAATGCACGCGCAACTATTGACGATGATGACAATGATTTTTGGTTCGGATTTGAGCAAGAATACTTCATCATGGACACACACACTCAACTTCCTTTAGGATTCCCTATCGGAGGATATCCTGGACCACAAGGTTTGTACTACTGTTCTGTAGGAGGTAGAAATACTCACGGAAGAGATTTCGTAGAAGAGCACGCTGACTTGTGTATCGAGGCTGGTTTAACTTTTGAGGGAATCAACCAAGAAGTAGCTTCAGGACAATGGGAGTTTCAATTGTTTGCTAAAGGTGCAAAGAAGGCAGGAGATGAAATTTGGGTAGCTCGTTACTTATTAGACCGTTTAACGGAAAAGTACGGTTACTACATTGAGTACCACCCAAAACCAGTAAAAGGAGACTGGAATGGTTCAGGGATGCATGCAAACTTCTCAAACACTTTATTACGAACTTGCGGTAGTAAGGAAACTTACGAAAAAGTTTGTGAGGCTTTCCGCCCAGTAGCAAAAGAACACATCGACGTTTACGGTGAGTTTAACGACCAACGATTAACCGGACTACACGAAACAGCTTCTATCAACGACTTTAGTTATGGAGTATCTGACCGTGGGGCTTCTATCCGTATCCCAATTATTACAGTGGAGCAAGGATGGAAAGGTTGGTTAGAAGACAGAAGACCTGCTTCTAACGCTGATCCGTACAAGGTAGCTGGTAGGATTATCGAAACAGTAAAGAGTGCTAATATTTAATACTCTTTAATCCTCAAAAAAAATCCTCTGAAGAAATTCAGAGGATTTTTTTTATGCGATAGTTTGGTAAACAAAGAACACATAAGCTGCAAGTAGTAAAACACCATCTCGCCATCCTAAACGCATTCCTTTCGGTATAAACACCAATGGCAAAATGACAAAGGAGATTGCCAACATCCAAAAAATATCTTTTGTAATTAAGGTTACTGCATCTGCCTTCACTTCTACAGGCGTAATCATGGCTGTAATTCCCAGCACTGCTAAAATATTAAATACATTAGAACCGATAAGATTCCCCAATGAAATGGCTTTTTCTTTTTTCATTACGGCAATAATCGAAGCTGCTAATTCAGGAATACTAGTTCCGACAGAAACGACGGTTACTCCAATAACAGCATCACTTACCCCCATACTTTTAGCAAGTGTTTTGGCTCCGTCAATCAATAATTCAGATCCTCCCCAAAGTCCAAGTCCTCCAATAATTAAAAACAAAGCTATTTTAAACAAAGGTAGGTCCTCATCATCTTCAGGCATTTCATCAACGACAGCCTGCTTTTGAAAACGCAATAAATAGACGAGAAAGGCGAGTAATGTACTGAACAAAATCACCCCTTCATACGATTGTATCGTTTTATCAAAAGCGATAAACACGTACAACAAAATCGAGGCAATCATCATCACGGGCCAATCCGTTTTGTAAAAACTCTTTTCCACATCTATGGGCGACAAAATGATAGTTACCGCTAATACAAGTGCAATATTTGCAATATTCGATCCAATAACGTTACCTACTGCCAACCCCGTTGCTCCATCTAAAGCCGACTTAACACTGACGATTAATTCGGGAGCAGAGGTCGCAAAAGACACTACTGTCATTCCTATTACTATTTTGGGTATATTCAATTTTAAAGAAAGCCCAACTGCTGCTTTCAGCAACCAATTCCCCCCTAAAACCAACAACACTAATCCAAGTAGGATATATAAAACACTCATAAAATTTGTTTTTTTTGCGAAGATAGGATTTTGAACAGAATATACCTCATGGTCCTACCTCTGAACACGACTTTTTCAGCGAGCTTCAATCGCAAGAAAAATCACTTCGCAGCAAAACAAAAAAAATCAAAACCGTCTAAAAACTACTTTTTGACACTTGATTTTCCTTTAGTTTTTAATTCAGGCAAAATTCACCCCTTTAGTTAATTACACTTTCACACCATAAAACAACTTTAAGACTACAATTTAAAACAAAACCCAAGGATACATAGTTACAAAAACAAACAATATCGACTTTTTCACCTAAAACTATTCATCCAATTCAATTAATTCCTATCAAAAGGTTTGGACACTGAATTTGCTTTCTCATATATTCGAAAAACAATTCCGGAATAACCAAAAATAATTAACCAAAAAACAACCAAAAACCAATGATCACTATTGCTTTAAAACTGATTGAATTTATCATGTCTGTCATCTCAATCATTTTAGACTTTTTTAATTAATCAACATTAAACATCACTATACTATGCTAACAGTAATTGGATTTTTATTAATTATTGCAGGGATTGCCACCCTCATACTCAAGGGAATTTTCACTGACAACAAAAACTTAAAGTGGTTCACCGCCGCAAAGAGCCTTCAAATAACTCTCTTAGGAATCATCCTCAGTACTATTTCAGGCATGTTCTTTTACGCAGAACCTGGTACAGCCTACGCCGTACAATATCCTTGGGGTACTCAAAAAGGAGTATTCAGACAAGGGATTAACACAAAAATGTGGGGACGCCTCATTCCTATTCAGTTTGAAATGCCAATCAAGTACGTCATTCCAAACAAATCAGGAGCACTGGGAGACCAAAGTAGGTATGCCTATGTAGACAAAGCTAGACAATGGGAATTTAACGATGCGGTGAAAGGAGAAATTGCAACCTCCATCGTAATTAGTATCGATATCTCTGACGAAAAGCAATTTTTATCGGTTGCGGACAGGAACAAAACAGAAAAAAACTTAATACGTTCACGTATTATTCCCAACATTGATCAATCCATAAAAAACACCTGTAAGCTCATGGCAGCTCAAGACTATATTTCAGGTCAAGCGGCAGATTTTGACAGGTATTTCCAAGATCAGCTTGAAAACGGAATGTATGTTTTGGAAGAATTCAAAGCTTCTGAGAAACCAGAGATTATTGGTGACAGCACTGTGGTACGCACCATTCCTAATAAAGAATCGAGGCAAAAGAGATTTCGAATAAAAATGAAAGATGGCGAGCCTGTTCGTGTACGTGGAAACTCACTAAAATCGTATGGTTTAACTGTTGTTCAAGCCGTAGTTACGGAAATTGATTGGGAAGAAACATTTGACAATCGCTTACAGTTACAAAAGGAAGAGGTAGCACAAACACAGTTAGAAAAGCAGCAAGCGGAACGTGAATTTTATCGTGCGCAAAAAGAAAAAGCCAAGGGAGAGGCTGAAAAAGCCAAAGAACGTGCTCGATTAGAAAAAGCACAAATTCAACAAACTATTGCTGCAGAAACTGAGGCTAAGGTTGCCGAGTTCAACTTAATAAAAGAAAAGAAACAATACGAGGTTGAACAATTTAAAGCAAAAAGTAAAAAAGTAGCTGCCGACGCACAATACTATGAAAACGCAAAACTAGTAAGCGCTGGACTAACACCTCAAGAACGCGCAGAATGGGAATATAAAACAGCTGTAGGAGTCGCTAAGCAATTAAAGGATTTACGACTACCAGCAACCTATATAGAAGGAAGTAAAGGAGGAAACAGTGGGAATTTGCTACAATCATTAATCGGAGCTGAACTAGCAAAGAAAATGATGGATAAGAAAAAGTAACAAAAGTTAAGCTACTGGAAAAAGAGAAAGAACCAGCTATGAACCCATAAACTGCTATGAAATAGCTAGAAAAAGAGAAAGAACCGCTATGAACTAATAAACTGCTATGAAAAAGCTAATAAAAGAGAAAGAACCGCTATGAACTAATAAACTGCTATGAAAAAGCTAGAAAAAGAAAAAGAAAAAGAACCAGCTATGAACCCATAAACTGCTATGAAATAGCTAGTAAAAGAAAAAGAACCGCTATAAACTAATAAACTGCTATGAAAAAGCTAATAAAAGAGAAAGAACCGCTATGAACTAATAAACTGCTATGAAAAAGCTAGAAAAAGAAAAAGAACCACTATGAACTAATAAACTACTATGAAAAAGCTAGAAAAAGAAAAAGAACCGCTATGAACTAATAAACTGCTATGAAAAAGTTAGAAAAAGAAAGAGTATCGCTATGAACTAATAAACTGCTATGAAAAAACTAGTAAAAGAAAAAGAACCGCTATGAACTAATAAACTACTATGAAAAAGTTAGAAAAAGAAAGAGTATCGCTATGAACTAATAAACTGCTATGAAAAAGCTAGTAAAAGAGAAAGAACCGCTATGAACTAATAAACTACTATGAAAAAGTTAGAAAAAGAAAAAGAACCGCTATGAACTATAAACTGCTATTAAAAAGCTAAAAAAGGAAAAAGAACCGCTATAAACTAATAAACTGCTATGAAAAAGCTATAAGAAGAGAAAGAACCGCTATGAACCAATAAAATGCTATGAAAAAGTTAGAAAAAGAAAAAGTATCGCTATGAACTAATAAACTGCTATAAAAAAGCTAGTAAAAGAGAAAGAACAGCTATCAAAAAGAAAAACCTCAACACATCAACAAATAAAGAGGAGTCATAAAAATTGTTAAAAAAGAAAAGTCAACGTTTTAACTACGACTAAAAGAAAAGCAAGTACTCGGCAGGATGTTTGCAGCATCCTGCCTGAAAGCTAAAAAAAGTATTTAATTGATTTTCACTATTTTTGATATATCAACTATTAAAAAATGAAAAAACAATTATTCACCCTATTAGCAAAGCTAAACAAGCTCATGTTACCTTCATTAAGTAAACGAAGAGTTGACCTTGCAAAGGCCACCAAAATTCAATTAGCATTAATTGGCTGGAGGACCTATGTTACCATGAATTCACTAAAATAAAACTATTAATATGGAAGAGTACATCAAAGTTTTCACTGGATCGGGAATCTTAGTAAACCGATTAAACCACTTATTAAAAGATCAAGATATCACCACCATGGTGAAAGACGAGAAAGAATCTGGACGATTAGCAGGATTTGGTACCACCGGACCCTCCGTAGAGCTACTTGTGTTACATACTGACATTGAGAAATCTAGCGAAATCATTGAAAATTTCAGAGAAGAAATCTCAAAATAATTTTCACAAACTAAAAAATAGTTCTATATTTGCACCCGCAATTAGCACGGCCTCGTAGCATAACTGAATAGTGCACTTGATTACGGCTCAAGAGGTTGCAGGTTTGAATCCTGCCGAGGTCACAACAAACAGAAAGTCCATCCTTTTTTAGGATGGATTTTTTTTATGTTATAAAGCGAATGCAAAACCTTAGTTTTGGATAGAGCGTAATAACTTAAAAAAATTACGCTACGCGTAAGGGACTTTCTATTTTCAAGAGAGAGCTTTGTCAGGAAAAACCTAGTTAATCCTGCATACCCATTACCAACCTTTCGGCAGGATTCCCCAACGCACCACCTGGCTCTTCATTATTTGAGGTCTACTAGACCTCGAATGAACATTCTGCCCTTGCCGAGGTCACAACAAGCAGAAAGTCCATCCTTTTTAGGATGGATTTTTTTTATATTAGAAAGCGAATGCAAAACCTTAGTTTTGGATAAAGTGTAATAACTTAAAAAAATTACGCTACGCGTAAGGGACTTTCTATTTTCAAGAGAGAGCTCAACCAGGAAAGGCAAAGCCAATCCTGCATACCCATTACCAACCTTTCGGCAGGATTCTCCATCGCACCACCTGGCTCTTCATTATTTGAGGTCTACTAGACCTCTAATGAACATTCAGCCCTTGCCGAGGTCACGAATAAATCAACAAAAAGTTGAATCTGAAGCAAGCTCAAATAAAAGAGCTTGCTTTTTTATTTGAGTGAAACGAAGATTCTTTTGTTGATTTTCAAAGCGGAGCTTTGTCAGGATAAATAACGTTAATCCGACAGAATTTTCAATAAGCAGAAAGCTCATCCGTTAGGATGCATTTTTCAAACGAAGGCAGCAGAAAATTTATTTTACTGATGGAGTAGTAAGAAAAATAACAACGAAGTGAGAGGCTTTCTATTTTCAAAAGAAAATTCACTTAGGAAAAACCTGGTTAATCCTACAGATTTTTCAATAAGCAGAAAGCTCATCCGTTAGGATGCATTTTTCAAACGAAGACAGCAGAAAATTTATTTTACTGATGGAGTAGTAAGAAAAATAACAACGAAGTGACAGGCTTTCTATTTTCAAGAGAGAGCTTTGTCAGGAAAAACCTAGTTAATCCTGCATACCCATTACTAACCTTTCGGCAGGATTCTCCAACGCACCGTCTGGCTCTTCATTATTAGAGGTCTACTAGACCTCTAATGAACATTCAGCCCTTGCCGAGGTCACGAATAAATCAACAGAACTCAACTCTTGTATTTATGAATTTCTATAGCCTCCTAACTCACAGGCTTTATCAGCTAACTCGATTACTTTCTTCACCGTATTATTCAACTCTTTTTTTCGCCAGCTAATAAACAAATCAATAGTTTCTTCAAGTTCTATAAAAACTACATTCTCTAACTGAGAGGATTTAAACGACAAAGGCAATACAGAAATACCGAGCCCTTTAGAAACCAGATTTATAATCATACCTCCAAAGTCTGACTCAATAACCGTTTTAGGCTCAAAACCCTTTTTCGAAAACCACGATCGTAAGGAAGCGGCAAAAAACGTTGCTTGATGTAAACCCGAAATAATAAACTTCTCATCCTCTATACCTGTGAAATCACCGGTACTAAATCGATGATTTTTGGGTACCACCAAGCACATAGGCTCTGAATACAATATCCGAGATTCAATATTTGCATTATCAAACTTCTCCCTCCCCAAAGCGATGTCTGTTTTAAAATCTATCAGTAGCTTTTCGTGACTCTCATCCGTTGGTTCGATGAGTTCTATTTTCAACTCTGGCAATTCACTGTGTAAAACCTCCAAAAAGCTAGGTAAAAAATCATAGGCTATAGATCCAGGATAGGTAATTGCAATAGTCCCCGCTTTTCCCTCATCAATCTTTTTTCCTTGCTGCAGCACCTGATCAAACTCCTTTAAAACATTTGACCAATGCTCTTGAAAAAACTTCCCTGCATTGGTCAGTTTCACATTGCGTTTATCTCGCTCAAAAAGCTGAATCTGCAGCTCGTCTTCCAATGCTTTTATCTGTCTACTCAAGGAAGATTGTGAAATAAAAACCTTATCTGCTGTATTCCAAAAATGGAGTTCTTCACTGAGTACTAAAAAATAGCGTATCTGTTGTATTGTCATATTTAATGCAATTTTAGCATTAGTCTATCAAAAATATGTATTTTAAAAAGGACTACAAAGCTGTTCCTTTGTCAAAAACATTCTATCCATTCTAAATGATACCACACCATGAATATCGATAATTTGACTACTTTTATGATTACCGCTTTGTTCTTTATCATGACTCCAGGAATCGATACTTTTTTCGTTTTAGACAAATCAATTAACCAAGGAATAAAATCAGGACTCTATGCCACCCTAGGTATAAACACAGGAATCATAGCACATACACTATTTACTGCTATCGGATTATCAACTCTTTTGGCTGCCTCTACCTTCATCTTTACTTGTATAAAAATTTTAGGAGCGGCCTACTTGATACATTTGGGCTACACGAAGTACAACAATCGAACCCCCCATACTAAAAAAGTACCCTTAACATCAAAACACAGTACTAAAAACGATTTTTGGAGCGGATGTATAACCAATGTATTAAATCCGAAAGTTGCATTATTCTTTTTAGCGTTCTTTCCTCAATTTGTCGCTCCGAATGAATTAGACAAGCCTATTCCATTTTTAGTATTAGGACTTACTTATGCAATAATTGGAATCGTATGGTATTCTATTTTAACCTTATTTGCCGGAAGTTTTAATCAAAAACTTTTAGAAAACCCCTACTACCTGCATTGGTTAAATAAACTAAGTGGCATAGTCATGATCGTCTTAGGATTAAAAATAGCCATTTCCTAAACCTCCCTTGTTTATGCTACCCACGACATCCTTCTTTTAAACGAATTAAAGTAAACCCCCTGTAAAATTTCTAGTTCCACGACCTTTATTTACGGTAGTCTTGAGAAGAACACTCCAAGCAGCAAAAATTTAAAAAACTACCTATCAATCACTTACAAAAAACCTTTGAGTTTTTTCATTTTTTATTGCAATTAATTGAAAATACTTTATATATTTGCATCCGCAATTACGGCCTCGTAGCATAACTGAATAGTGCACTTGATTACGGCTCAAGAGGTTGCAGGTTTGAATCC
>NZ_CAZEQT010000003.1:204819-228223 GCF_964514025.1 Tenacibaculum litopenaei | reverse complement strand
GCAAGCTCAAATAAAAGAGCTTGCTTTTTTATTTGAGTGAAACGAAGATTCTTTTGTTGATTTTCAAAGCGGAGCTTTGTCAGGAAAAACCTAGTTAATCCTGCATACCCATTACCAACCTTTCGGCAGGATTCTCCAACGCACCGCCTGGCTCTTCATTATTTGAGGTCTACTAGACCTCAAATAAACATTCAGCCCTTGCCGAGGTCACGAATAAATCAACAAAAAGTTGAATCTGAAGCAAGCTCAAATAAAAGAGCTTGCTTTTTTATTTGAGTGAAACGAAGATTCTTTTGTTGATTTTCAAAGCGGAGCTTTGTCAGGAAAAACCTGGTTAATCCTGCATACCCATTACCAACCTTTCGGCAGGATTCCCCAACGCACCATCTGGCTCTTCATTATTTGAGGTCTACTAGACCTCTAATGAACATTCAGCCCTTGCCGAGGTCACAACAAGCAGAAAGTCCATCCTTTTTAGGATGGATTTTTTTTATGTTATAAAGCGAATGCAAAACCTTAGTTTTGGATAGAGCGTAATAACTTAAAAAAATTACGCTTCGCGTAAGGGACTTTCTATTTTCAAGAGAGAGCTTTATCAGGAAAAACCTGGTTAATCCTGCATACCTATTACCAACCTTTCGGCAGGATTCCCCAACGCACCATCTGACTCTTCATTATTAGAGGTCTACTAGACCTCGAATGAACATTCAGCCCTTGCCGAGGTCACAACAAGCAGAAAGTCCATCCTTTTTTAGGATAAAACTAGTTCTGCAATAACGCTATAGCAGCCCCTCTAAAGCTTCTCGATACTGCTTACCAATAGGGATTTCAAGACTGCCTATTTCCACATCATTTTTAGTAAAAGCCGTTACCTTTTCCTTGTTTACTATATACGACCTATGAACACGAAGAAAATTACTATCAAGTGCCAACTCCATGGCCGACAAACTGTACTTCACGAGATGAGTTTGCGTATCTGTAACTATCTTAACGTAGTTTTTAACGCTCTCAACAAATAAAATGCGATCAAAAACTACCTTTACCTGCTTTCTATCTTCAGTCACAAACATATACTTCTTTGCCTCTGTAGGGTTCTCAGATGGCTCTATGAATTGCTTTCCTCCTGACTGTGTTAACTTGAAACGAGCTACAGCCCTTGAAAAACGTCCAAAAGTAATGGGCTTCACCAAGTAATCCACAGCAGCCAGCTCAAAACCTTCCACCGCATAATCTCGATAAGCAGTAGTGAATATTACTGCTGGTTTTACCACAAGATGCTTATAAAAATCGGTTCCCAACAAGCCCGGCATTTGGATATCTAAAAATATTAAATCCACGTCCTTTGTCGCCAAAACATTAATGGCTTCAATTGCACTGCTACAACTGGCTACAATTTCTAATTGGGTTATTTTTTCGATGTGGTTGGTCAATAGCTTTCTTGCCAAAACCTCATCGTCTACAATCATACAACGGTACATTACTTCTTTTTTAACATTAACTGAATGAAATATTTATCTTCCTTATCAACGATACGAATATCGTGTTCCCCGGGATACAACAATTCCAATTGCTGTTTTACATTCGCTAATCCAAGACCTTTTTTCATTGACATCTCCGCTATTGATATGGGCTTGGTATTTTCAACTACAAAGAAAAATTTATCTGCTTTACAAAACAACGACACCTTCACTGTAGCCATTTTTAGCTCCTGACTCACGCCGTGCTTAAAAGCATTTTCCACAAAAGTAAGCAACAATAAAGGCGCTATTTTAAAATCTGTGATTACCTCTTGCTCAAAAGATATCAAAACTCTTCCTTCATAACGAATTTGTTCTAACGCCAGATAGTTTTCTATCAAGTCAATTTCCTTTTGAATCGGTACAAACTTTGATTCTGTTCCGTACAACATATACGATAATATATCTGAAAGTCGTTCTATCACCTGAGGAGTTTTATCAGATTTCTCAACACTCAATGCATACAGATTGTTTAAGGTATTGAACAAAAAATGAGGGTTTAGCTGCTGACGTAACTGTCTTAACTCCTCCACTTTCTTGTGCTCCTTTGCCTTGCTATGTTCGTACTGTTTTTCATAGAACTGTAAGGCCGTCAGAAAGAATAATGGCTGTATATAAAACAGCGGAAGCTCCCAGAATACAGCCTTCACATCAAAAGTTCGCTGCCATAACGTCAAATGTCCAAAGCTCTCTATAAAACTCAAGTAACAAGTTGGATACCTAGGTTCTAAGACATTCATCCGCATCCACACATACATAAAATTCACTATTAAAAACAGCCCAACCAATTCAATTCCTGCTAACCACCACTTTCGGTACTTTTTGTATCGGGGTACAATGAAGTACAATACGGTATAGGCTACGATAATTTGAAAAAACAAGTGCATACCATAGGTCACAACTATTTCCTCAACAGAGGTAAAGCGCTCACGAGCAGATGTCGTGTAAAAAGAAAATACCGCAACCCAAAACAATAGATGCTTATACAAAGGTGTGGCAAGTACGGTGTTAATTATAGACTTCATTGTAGCGCACAATGTACAATAATTAGCCTTGCTTCCTGCTTTATTGCGTCCAAACTATAGTTTTTGGGTACATACTCAATCTTTTTGTATACAAAACTCAAAATTACTTTCTATCCCCTAACTAAACACCTTTGTCCTCTTTTAGTAAAAGACCTTCCGATAGGCCCTAGTTTTGAACTTCAAATTTTACTGAACTACTTAATACAGTACTTATGTCATCAAAAAGAAAAATCACCAGTATTGGTATCGCCATTAGCTTTTGCCTGTTAAGTGGCACCGGAATTGTTATGTATTTCCAACCCTTTCAAAAAACCACCGCTTCCATACATACGGTTTTTGGCTTGGTATTTCTGCTCTTAGCAGTCGGACACATCATAAACAACCTACGTCCATTGAAAAACTATTTCCTAAACACTAAAAAAACATTCCTAAGTTTTCAAGCGAGTATCCTCGCCAGTGTTTTATGCCTACTTTTTATGGGACTTTTTTTCAATATCCAAGGTTTTCAGTCGATCTATAACTGGGGAAACACCTTCAGAAATAGCTTGGAAGGAATTACTACCTTAGATGACGGAACCCAGCGTATCGCAATCAACAAATCACTAAACGACCTCAGTTTTTCCTTTGACGTCAAAAAGGGACCAGCTTTCCGCTATCCTATGATGGTCATTTGGTTAGAAGATTTGGAAGGAAACTACCTAGAATCGCTCTTCGTTCCGAAAGCCATGGCTACGAGTGAATATCACAATGCCAAACCCGATGCCCAAGGGATTTGGAGACCTGGAATTGTCAGACGTCCTGAATCACTGCCATACTGGGCACATAAACGAGGAATTCCCGCAGCTGATGGACTCATGATTCCTATGGGAAATGCTCCCGATTTGGATGCCGTATCCGGAGCTACTCCCACTGACGATTTTATCATTACCACACAAACAAGACTTCAAAAGCTACAGAAATTCCGAATCTTACTAGAAGTAAATCAATCCGATGATTGGAATGCTTATTTCCACAAAAACCGATTCCCGAACGACAGCATTTACAGCGGTGGTGGACGCGTAGGTCAACCCGCCCTCATTTACGGAGTTACGGTCGACCTCAAAAGTTTTTCTACCTCCAAAAACTTTTTGCTTGAACCCATTGGTCACAGTCACCCTTCGGGAAAAAACGGCACGATGTATACCGACTTATCAACCATCAGTACCGCTTTCCAAATCTTTGATAGAGCGCTGGTAAAAATATCCAAGTAAAACAACAAAAATGATCCCCAACACCGCAGTGTTGAGGATCAAGTGATGGACTCCCCCGTTATAGCCCGTCCTCACCTAAATTTTAGTATTTCTTCACGAAGTGTTTCGTTCAAAATAAGCGGTCCTCAACATAACAAGGTATCGAGGACCCGCTTACAACAAGTGAAAAAAGGGATGCTATTTACTTAATTTGACAGTGCTGGATAATCTGTATATCCCACAGCAGTACCACCACCAAACAAGGTATGCGTATCTGTAATTTCATTTAATGCTGCATTTACAGCTACCCGCTTTGGATAATCAGGATTGCTAATAAACTTGCGTCCAAACCCGATAAGATCGACTGTTTTTGTAGCTAGTAATTCCGCTGCATCTTTAGGTTGTTTGTTTCCTGTTGCGATGATGGTATTGGAAAATTTCGATCGCAAGCTTTTTCTAAATGTCATTGGTACCTGAGGAGCATCGTCCCAGTCTGCTTCACACAAATGCAAATACGCAATACCTAAAGCATCCAAGGCTACAGCCGCTTCCATAATCGTCTCTAAAATTTCAGGGTCGTCCATGTCTTTAAACTTGATAAACGGCGATAATCGCACTCCTACCCGCGAACTCCCTATTGCCTTCACCACCGCTTTTGTAACCTCCAGCAACAAGCGAATTCTAGCTTCCTTGCTCCCTCCGTAACCATCTGTTCGCTTGTTAGAATTACTGCGAAGAAATTGGTCTAGCAAGTAACCGTTAGCCCCGTGAATTTCTACACCGTCAAATCCTGCTGAAACAGCATTTTTTGCAGCCTGTGAAAAGGCGTTTACTACTTCCTCAATATCTTTCATAGTCATTTCCCTAGGAGGGTCTACAGGAACAAAAGTGGCATCACCATTAGGAGCACCATCAAAGATGTACACCTGTGTATCGGCAGCTGGTATTGCGGAAGGTCCTAGAGGTTGTAATCCTGTCACTTTTGCTGAAGAAACTCTACCTACATGCCATAACTGTAAAAAAATCTTCCCACCCTTTTCATGTACTTCTCGTGTGACCAGCTTCCATGCTTCTACCTGCTCTTCCGTATAAATACCGGGGGTGCGTGCATAGCCTTTTCCTTGTAAACTAATTTGTGTCGCTTCAGAAATGATCAAACCAGCGGAAGCTCTTTGTCCGTAATAGTTCGCCATTAACTGATTGGGAACATCCCCCGGTTGCGTACTTCTTGAACGCGTCATCGGTGCCATTACAAACCGATTTTTTAAGGAGAGCTGTTTTAAGCAGTACGTGCTAAATAACGCTTCAAATTTCATCTTCTTATTGTTTAAATTCTATTGTTGTAAATATTAATAGGGTTTTCCCCGTATTTTCTAAATTGTGCACAAAGCTGTTTTCCTCGGTCAAATCAGGAAAACACTTTACATCACCTTGCTTGTAATTTGTTTCAAGCACCTTACCATCACCGTAAAAAGAACGAGAACTTCCATTACTCTGTGCAATGTATACATACGGCAAGGCATGTTTGTGAAACGGCAAGGATTGCTGTGGTTCCAAATGCGTACTCCAAACCCGTATGCTCGAATCTTCATAAACCAGTAACTCTCCTAAACTCCTGTTATTACGAGCCTCGCGTAAGGATGCTTTCAAATCTTCTGTCCACGGATAAAACCAGTTGTGAACTTTATTTATTTCTTTTATTACCATCTACTTTGACTATAACTATTTTATTTTTCCTCTTATCCTCCAACCAAGTATTCAATAGATTACGACTTCGCACTGTTAACCACCCGATTGTAAATCCTACAACTGCATGTATCACAATTTGAAAAAAGAGATACCTAAAATCCCCATTGTGGAGATCGGCCTTAAAAAAGTGATGCAGTACCGTTCCTATAAATGCAATGGGTACTAAAGGTTTCCATTGCTGAACCCATTCCAGAAAAATGATACTACCGGCTATAAAAAACACCAATATCATATCGATATAAGGCAACAACACCTTTATACTTTCGGGCTCGGCCAGTATTCGAAGCTTGTACTGAGTTGCAGCATAACTAATCGTAGCCCCCACCAACATGGCTAGTAGAGCTCCCACTGCCTGTTTAACAGTAACGATATACATAAAGTACAAGGCCCACATAAAAAACAACAAGGAACTCATCAGTGACACTTTTGCACTGAGCAGTACTACCAACGCTGCAATCACTCCTACTAACACGCCGTGATAGCTACAGGTTCTCAATTCTTTCATCGCTAAAGTTTTTTATTAAAAAATCAATCGAAAAATCATTCTTCTCGCCACAAAACAACAAACCACAAATGGCAAATAAGTACAACATTTGTCCTTGTATCCACGACCATTGTTCAGCAAAACAAGCCCCAATCATCAACACAATCAACATACTTCCTCCCCATATCAAAGCTCTTTGCGTATACAAGCCGATCACTATAAGCAGTCCAATCCCAAATTCCAATATCGGCAACAGCGTTCCCCAACTAAACACCAACCAATTCGGAAGCATCGTTTCTTCAAACATCCCTAACATCCAATCTCTAAACTTCGCTAATTTGGACAACCGCACACCTCCCCTGAGGGTTAATCCAATTCCTACAGCCACACGGAGTAGTAAATAGGCCCATTTATTTCTTGAATCATTCATTTGTTACGATGGTTTTCAGTGACACTTCCTTCTTGGTGTAATGCATTTTCTGCATTTTCTACAGGTGTATTTGGGTCATCTTTTACCAGACGAGCGATGGCATCTTTACGCATAAAAACAACTCCCCGATGTTTTTTTGCATACTCAATAAACTCATCCATTATATGGACTAGCGCTGGTGAACCTCCAATCCTGTCATGTAAACTCACTGACATCATTCGCCTGTGTTCTAATCCTTCAGAATAGAGCTGATCAAACTCTGCCTTTAATTGCGCCAAAAACTGATCAGGGCTCCAGTGTTTCCCCGCTATGTTTACGATATCATTATTTCTTAGGGTATAAGGAATTACTACAAAGGGGCTGTTTCTCACCTGCACAATAAAAGGTTCGTCTCTACTCACATCATCAATATGATATAAAAAGTTTAGGTCTTGTAGTACTTTTAAGGTATTCGGACTTCTGCGGAGCCAATTAGAATTGTATCCAACTCCTCGGAATCCCGTAATGGCTTGGACGGTATCTATACCTTTTTTCACAAAATCATATTCCTGTTGGTAAGTCAAATTCCATTGATCATCCCAAGCAATGCCGTGGGCAGCAATCTCATGTCCTTTATTCGCTATGGCTTTTGCGACTTCTGGATACCGAATAGCAGCCTCACCAACCACATGTGACGTAACTTTAATTTGGTGCTTATCCCATAAGCGAAGCATGCGGTAAATTCCCTCCCGAGCCCCGTAGCGAAACCAACTCTCAGCAGGTAAGTCTACCTGATTAGTAGGCAAAGGATTTCCCGAAAAAGGACTTTCAGCTCCCGCTGGTTGTCCACCCGTTTCGAACTGCATCGACATGGAAATTACCAAACGAGCCCCATTGGGCCAATGTTGGATTGGTGGCTTTGAAATTGTAGCAAGACCTCCCGAAAAAGTACAACTAGCACAAAACATTCCTAGTAACAAAACCACACTACTTCTATTCACACTGTTATTCATTGTATTAACATTTTAAACACAGTTCAAAATTACCGTAGAACACCCGCAAAATATTTGTAATTTTAAAGCCTATTATTGTAAAAAAACACCCATGAAACGAATCTTTAGCAGTAGGACTTTCAATACTTTTCAGTTAGAGCTCGAAACTTGGCCTTATCCAGAGCACACCCATAATTTTTACGAAATTATACTCATCAATCAAGGAAGGGGGCAACACATACTCAACGATAGCACAGTTCCTTATGAAGAAAACAGTGTTTTTTTATTAACTCCTGACGATTATCATGCCTTCCAAATTCAAGACCCAACGACTTTTACGTATATCAAATTCACGGAGCAATTGTTTCGTGAAAAACACTTCAGCACCTACGATAATCAGTGGATTAAAAAAGTGGAAAACGCCCTTTACAAACCGAATACTATTAGTGAAAACTTAGTCATCGACCCTAATGACAACACTTTATTATTTACACTATCTAAAGCTCTTTTACAAGAATTCAAATCTCCTAAACGCTATTCGCGAAACTTGTTACTAGAACTTTTTGGAGCCGTCCTTATCATCCTCATAAGAAATCTTGAAAAGAAGAATCCTCCTACGAGTAATACCGTATATATAGAACAACAGAAGCTTCAGGCGGTTCTAGCACATATCCGTCAACACCTCAACGACAAAACTTTAGTAACTCAAAAGTATATTGGGACAACTTTCAATATATCTCCTAACTACCTCAGCAAATACTTAAAAAAACATACGGGACTCGGTTTACAAAAAATTCTTACAGAAACGCGTTTAAAAACTGCCGAGCGCTTGTTGCTACAGAGCGGCTTAACAATAAGTGAAATTGCTATACGTGTAGGTTTTACTGATGCTAGTCATATGAATAAAATATTTCAAAAATACCGTGAACGCAATCCAAGTTCATACAGAAAATAACTAACTTGGAGGCATGAGAAAGAACCTACTTTTACTAGTATTAATAGCACTGCATCAAGGTATCCATAGTCAATGCGACACTATCAAAGGTCGGATAATTTCATCGATAAGCTTCAATCCAATTTCAGGAGTTGACATCCAACTTAAAAACGACACTGTCACTACCAAAACCAATTCTGAAGGATACTTCCACTTCGTTCCTACAACAAATTCCGCTTCCTTTAATCTAGTCTTAAATTCGTATGGCTACCCTGAACAAACCTATCGTTTTCGCAGTAAATACTGTACTAGAAAACACATCAAAAACATTGTATTAGTCGATAGCTGTTCAATAAATGCAACCCGAGCAAAACATGACTGGAAACAACAACGAGTTCGACTTTTCATCGACAGTACCCGTTTAACTAAATCCCTGAGTGATCTCCAACGAGAATTTGAACAAAAATTCCATTGTAAACTCATCGTGTATAACGAAAGTAAGCATTTCAAAGAGTGCTTAGTACATTACAATAGCTATGTACTAAAGCGTTTACGATTGATCTTTGGCAACTTGTGGCAAAGAGAACGCTATCCCTTTATCCTCGGTAAAGAAACTAGACATTCTTGTTTGGGAGGCTAGGCTATTAATTATCATAACTATCCATAAGGCCCGTGGGGAAATAGGTCTTTTTGTACCAAAATTGAGCCGGATTGATACTCGCTGGAACTTCATTACTATACACCTCTTTCACCGGACCTCCCAACGATTCTTTATAACGTAAGCGGGCACGTACAACAGTTTTGATAGCCCCCTCATAGCGTGGTACCCGAAACTCCCAATAGTGTAAATAGGGTAAAAACAAAGTGTGATAACTATTACCACACCAGCTGGAAGGTTGATACTCAATTGCCTTCCATTCTCCTTTTGTTGTTTTCGCTTGAAGTACCAACGGTATGCGACTATCTTGTGCATCAAAAAACAGGGTATCCTTTGCAGCGTTCACTATTTGCAACGACAGGCCTTTATCTATTTTTTTAGAACCGTTTAACGTATCCGCATTTAGGAGTACTTGAAGTCTTTGTTGATTCTTTACTAGTTTTCCTTTCCAAGGTCGATACATATTTTCAGAACTCGCCCAACCTCCTGCCCCACTGTACTTAGGCAATTCGGGCGAAGCAGCTATTGCATTTGCCCTCCTCATATAATCAATATTAAGGACAGCGTTCACCCTGGTAGTACGTTTTTCAGGAACACTTCTGATGATTTTCCCTAGTGAATTTACATAACTCAGCTTCTCCTTCTGGTCTATCATCAACAACTGTCCATTCATAAGAGACATAACAGATAAAACATTTGTTAATTTCGTATAGCTTTGTGTTTTTGTACTCCACAATACCAACACATTATTCATTTTTTCTATCCCTTCAAAACAGATCAAATCACTGTAGCGATAACAATCATAAACCTCCATATCAAGATTCTTAAACTCCTTGATTCTCGTTCCATCTAGACGAATCATTTGCCAAATTCCATTTCCTTTCACCAGAGCTACGTCGTTCATATAGGGAAGCCCATTCCGATTTTTATCATAACTGATTTCTTCATATCCATGATCACTTACATACTTTCCGTGTTTGTTTATCAAACGCCAAGTCCCATCCTTTAATTGAGCAAAACTAACTCCTTTGGTAAAGGGTAAAACATTCGTAAACTTTGTTGTTGTAAGCAATAGCTTCCCTTCCAATGAAACGATACCAATTCCCTTTTCATCAGACGAATTGCCATTCAGTTTTACCACTGCAAGTCCTTCTGAAAATCGTCCTGTATTACCGTATAAAAAATCCCACGGTTTATCCTTCAACGAAAACAAGTGCTCCCCCTTTTCATTGACAACCCAATCTTCATCCGTATCCATTGGAGTCACTTCAAAGAGTCCTCCTTGTAATGATCTGATATATTCAAACTCTCCCAAACCAAACAATTCTTTCCCTGTTTGCTTTGCTAACAAAGCTAATTGATTGTCTTTAGAGCATAAAAGATACCTTGCTCCTAAGGCTCTCACCCTATCCCATGAAATGTTGTTTACAACATCTCCTTCTTTATCTATGATACTAATTTTCGAATCTGTTCCAAAAGCTTTAAAGTAAGGAGAATCTGGAATGGGAATAAGCTTAGTATAATCGTGATCGAAGAGTAGCTCACCTTTGCTATTGATCAAATAAGGTTTTGATTTTTTAAACACCACAGCAACCTCTTTTTCAAAAGACCAAGCCATATCATAAGTCGGAGCAATTACCCATGTTCCTGTATTGTCAATATACCCAAAATGACCAGCTATCCGCGCGGGTGCTAATCCATTAGCAAACATCCCTAAGTTTCGAAACTTCGGTTTAATAACAGGGATACCCTTACTATCCATTACCCCTTTTAGTCCCTGTTCTTCTATGGGAATCAAAAGTTGTTGTCCAAACATTACGGTAAACGAAAAGTAGCATAGGATAAAACCAGCGAGGTATTTTTTCATATCACAAACAATTTTAATCAAAGATACGCAAAATAAGAGTCCCGATGCATCATTTTTAAATCCTTCCGTCTTCTAAGGTGAACAAAACACTACGTGATGGAAAAACAACATTTACCAATAGCCATTATAGGAGCAGGACCAGTAGGGCTTGCAGCTGCTGCTCAGCTACACCGTCGCAAGCTCCCCTTTATTATTTTTGAGGGTGGAACCTCGGTAGGAAACAACTTGCGGTCTTGGGGACACGTGTCTGTATTTTCGCCTTGGAAATACAATATAGACGAGGCAGCAAAAGCATTACTTCAAGCTTCTCATTGGAAAGCTCCCGACAAAGATGCGCTCGCCACAGGAAATGAAATTGTAAGCCAATACTTACAACCTTTAGCAGACCTTCCACAAATAAAGCCGTATCTTAGACTCAACACCAAAGTACTCACTATCAACCGAAAAGGTATTGATAAAATGAAGACTTACGGCAGAGAACAACGCCCTTTCTCTATAAAAGTAGAAGTACAAGGAAACTATCAATACTATGAAGCCAGTGCCGTTATTGACGCTTCAGGAACTTGGAACCAGCCCAATCCTATTGGATCTGGAGGTGTATGGGCACAAGGTGAAGAACAGCTCAAAGATCATATCTTTTACGGAATTCCCGACATTAAAGGAATTCACCTCGAACGCTATAAAAATAAAAGCATCGCAGTGGTCGGAAGTGGTCATTCCGCCATTAATGCATTGCTCGATTTAGCCGAAATTCAAGAGCAGTACCCAGAAACAAAAATATCGTGGATTTTGCGCAAAGAACAGGTTCGTGAAGTATATGGTGGACAGGAAAATGACGCCCTTGAAGGACGAGGAAAACTAGGAATTCGTATACAAACCCTTGTCGACAGTGGTCGGTTACATATTTACACCCCATTTCACATTTTGGAGGTAGCAACCCATCAGCACAAAATTCAACTGATAGGTAAACATCGTGAAGAGGATACCGTATTAAAAGATATTGATGAAATTATCAGCAACACCGGATCTAGACCCAATTTAAACATGCTACGAGAAGTTCGAGTAGACCTCGATGCCGCATTGGAATCTGTATTCGACTTAGCAACGTTAATCGATCCAAATATTCACAGTTGTGGTACCGTTAGGCCTCACGGAGAACGAGAGCTACGTCATCCTGAAAAAGATTTTTACATCGTAGGTTCAAAGAGCTACGGTAGAGCACCAACTTTCTTGATGGCTACAGGCTATGAACAAGTCCGATCTATTGCCGCATATTTAGCCGGTGACAAACAAGAAGCTAAAGAAGTAGCACTTAATTTACCAGAAACAGGAGTATGTAGTAGTGGCATCGGTACTAGTGAAAATACGGTTGCCTGCTGTGAACCCCCAAGTAGTCCAACACCTAAAAATTCCGTTGCCAATAGCTGCGGATGTTAACCTAATAAACACCTTATTAACGATGAAAAAAAGGAGAGTAACCATTACTATAAACCCGACTAAAACCTCAGGCAGCTGCTCAAAGAACAGCGTAAATCCCGAGTCAGCCTCCAAAGAGCAGGCTAAAAAAACAACTGTAAAAAACTCGTGTTGCTAATGGACAACCCCACGCTTTTAAAAAGCTCCTCATTACGAGGAGCTTTCGCTGCTAGTATTACCATGTCTTTCGCGGGTTTGGGAGATGCCCTTCTGTACCCGATACTTCCGGTGTATGGGAAAAACCTCGGTTTTAGTGTCATTGCCATTGGCATGCTCCTTTCTATCAATCGTTTTGTTCGCATTTTAGCCAATACGTATATTGCCAATCTCGTGCGTCGCATGGGAGCTAAAAAAATACTTCTAGCCACCTCTTTATTAGCGAGTATCACAACCTATCTCTATGGTATTGAATGGGGGTTTCTTCTCTTTTTTATCGCCAGAATTCTGTGGGGTTTATGCTATTCAGGACTAAAAATCGCAACCCTTGACATCGCTTCTAAAAGTGGTAAGCACACCGGTCTGGCCTTTGGCTTAAGTCAAGGAATCAAAAACTTAGGTCCCCTACTTGTATTGTGGTTAGGTCCTTTACTCATAGAAACTTTTGACACCTCCCTAAGTTTTACGCTCGTAGCAATAACGAGTAGCCTTGGAGTACTATTTGCTCTTACTATACCAACAAATACCGCTACAACTGCGATTAAAAAACAGACGGTAGTAACTAGTAAAGCTACTTTTCGATGTACCCCAGTCAATTTACTCGTATTTATGTTGGCCATCAGTGTGGACGGTGTTTTGGTGGTCACCCTTGCGCAACTGTTTCAAACCAATACTACAAATTCCATCGACCTACTGAGTACTATAGCGCTATACTTGCTTTTCAAAAAAATAGGTACTATTGTCTTTTCAATAGTAGGTGGCTATATCAGTCTGCATTTTTCTGCGACACATTTGTTTTACTACGCAGCTATCGGATGTATCTTGGGGTTGATATTCATTGGACTGGGATACCTCACAACAGGAATACTCCTATCGTTTGTACTCAATCCGGTAGTTGTCTCTTTTGGCCCAGTAATGGCCATTAAAACCACAGGCAATGCCCTCCAAGCAATTTCCAGCACAAGTACTTGGTGGGACTTAGGAGCTGCACTTGGTGCGCTGCTTGGAATTTACCTTTTAAACCATTTGGGAATACCACTGCTCTACGTATCTTTAGGAGTCCTCAGCGGTATTGTTTTTTTAAATTTTCATAGACATTATGCAACAACAAGTAGTTCAACTTTATAATCCTTTACTCAATTACGTTAAAAAACGCGTTCGCAATATGGAGGACGCTGAAGACTTAACTCAGGATGTATTTTTAAAGCTTGCCAAATCTGACGAACAGCAAGTTAACAACCTGAAAAGCTGGGTGTATACCATTGCTAGAAATACGATTACAGATTACTACAGAAAAAAACAGCTAGCCGTTGACAGTATGGCAAACGAGCCCCCAGAAGAATTGACTACTGACACGGAAAAATCTAAAGAACTGGCTACCTGTGTCACAGCTTTTATCGAGGAGCTCCCTGAAGAATATCGAGAACTTTTGATACTTTCAGAACTCAAAAATATTCCACAAAAAGAAATTGCGGAACAACTCCAAATGAACTACGTCACGGTACGATCAAAAATTCAGCGAGGGCGTAAAAAGCTGAAACAACTCTTTGAAAACTGTTGTGAAGTAATTCAGGGAGGCAAAGGCAGTATTGTCGATTTTAAAAAACGAAGTGTTTGCAATAAACGTAACTGCGACAGCTAGTACCATGGAAAAAATTTACGACACTTTAATCATTGGAGCTGGGCAAGCTGGGCTGTCTGTTGCCTATTTTTTAAAGAGGCATACTTCGAACTTTTTACTTCTAGATGATCAGAAGCAGCCCGGTGGTGCCTGGTTACATACCTGGGATTCACTTAAACTATTTTCACCCGAAAATTACAGTTCACTTTCGGGCTGGCAACTGCCAAAAACATCCGAAGAATATCCGAGCAAAGCGAATTTTATATCCTATTTAGAACGCTATGAAAAGCGTTACAACTTTCCTATTCAACGAAATACCCTAGTACGCAGTGTCCATAGAGAAAATGAGTATTTCAAAATCATTAGCTCACAGGGTACTTACTACAGTAAAACTTTGGTCAGCGCTACGGGTACTGCCAAAACTCCGTACATTCCTACGTACCCAAACCAAGAGCTCTTTTCGGGACAACAATTGCATTCGGTGCACTATCGATCTCCCCAACAGTTTACCGGGCAAAAAGTACTCATTGTGGGCGGAGGTAATTCAGGAGCACAGGTACTCGCTGATGTTTCAACAACAGCACACACCCAGTGGGTTACTCTCGAAGAACCTGTATTCTTACCCGATCACATAGATGGACGTTATTTGTTTGAAGCTGCTAACGACACCTATTACGGTACTAATCACATTCCAAATAAGCATTCACTTAGCAATATCGTCATGGTGAGCAGTGTTAAAGAAGCCAAAACCAGAGGAGTCCTGAACGCCAAACGTCCTTTTCAAAATTTTTATGAAAATGGAGTCGAATGGAAAAACGGAGCGTCAGAACATTTTGACAGCGTTATTTGGTGTACGGGTTTCAGTCCTAACCTAAGGCATTTAGATCCCTTAGAAATTACCATCGATGGAAAAATTTCTACTCGTGGTACACAAGCGTTAGCGCTACCAAGTCTTTGGTTAGTCGGTTATGGAAACTGGACAGGTTTTGCCTCGGCAACTATTTACGGTGTCGGAAAAACGGCTAAACAAACCGCAAAAGAAATCAAAGCATATCTCGAGAATTAAAATCATCACAGCATCCATTGATAACAGTGCATTCCAAAGTTCCAAGGAAGGTAATCTTTTAAAAACACCTGCCCAATATGCATCAATTATAAAAAAACGCGTCCTAAGCATAAATACTGTTTAATTATAAAACTTACCAATTATGACAAAACACCTTATGCAATTTACCTCTATTTGGGTACTAGGAGCGTTTTTACAATTAGGAACTAGTTATGCACAAAGTAGTTGCTGTGCAACCTTGCCCAAAGAAACTACTATGACGGCAACAGAAACGACTAAAGGTTGTTCGCCCTCTAGTTGTAGAGGAGCTAAAACAAAATTTGGCGAAGCAAAAGTTATCACACAATTGCGCAACCAACTCCTGCAAATAAAAACAAGACTCGAGCAATCCAAACAGCCTAAATTCTCCCAAAGATCCTACGATATCCATGGAATTATTGGAAAAAATGACACAGAAAGTTTGGCTATCATCAGTAGAGAAGTCGCCTTTATAGAACGCGAACTCGCACAAAAAACCAAGCAAACGATAAGGACCTTTGAGCTGCCTAAAAACAAAGCACAGCAAGTAGCCTATTTAAAAACTCGACTACACGATATTGCCAAAGCCCTATACATGTAATTTTCAAGGAGTACTCACCTGTGAGTACTCCCAACTTCTCAACTTATGACTACTCGAAAAATAACTAGCTTGTTTATTGGAATTTCCTTTTTAATTCTTCTTATTTCCGGACTCCTCTCTTTTTTCTTCAAATACAATTACACCGTTGCTAGTATACACACCTTATTTGGTCTCCTCTTCTCAGCGGTAATTGGCGTACATATTAAAAACAACCTACGACCTTTAAAATCCTATTTTAAGGGACCTCTGGTATGGGGAATTTTAATGGTTATTAGTTTTTTTTCCGTCCTCGTCGTATTTGACAGTTTGCCTATTCGAAGTCTAATGAAACTGGGAGTGACATCGAAAATCAATGCTGGATTTTCGAGTGCTACTACTCCCATTATTCCGGTTACCATGGATACTAGTAGTGGTACGAAAATCAGTTTGGATGTAAAAACGGGACCGCATTATTGGAATCCGCAAATCGCCATCTGGATAGAAGATAATAACGGTAATTACATCGAAACCCTCTTTGTAACGAAAGCTACTGCAAAAGGAATCTTTTACGGAGGTCGCAGTAAAGACAACTTTAAGAGTTTTGATAGCGACCAACAAGCCACAACCACTTACCGACGTGTTAATGCACTTCCCGTTTGGTCACATAAACGCGGTATACGATACGCTGATGGACTCTGGGTGCCCAGCAGGGAAATGCCTTTGGCGGATGCTATTACTGGTGAAACTATCTCTCATGATTTCCTCCTAAAAACGAGCACTCAATTAAAAAACAACTTTCACATTTTTATGGAAATCAACGTAGCCTTCGACGACAATGAATACTACTCTTCTTTTGATTTCCCTGAAGACGATGTTTTTCATAATGGAACTGGTCAGCTAGGACAACCTTCGGTAATTTACACGACGCGTATTAATGAAAATGACCTATCAAACTACTACCTCTTAAAACTTGTAGGTCACGGGCATCATTCGGCACAAAATGGAACTATTTACAAAGATCTTTCGACCCTCAGCACTGCCAAAAACCTAATTGAACGCATACTTGTGAAAATTGAATAATAAGCGCTCCATGTTCTAAATATTGGGTAATTCAAGCTTACAACAGACTCAATTACAAACAACCAACAAAAACATACTAACTAGTATTTTTTATCTATATTTGAAAAAAATACTAGTTAGTATGTCAAAAGGAAGCACCACGCGACAACGAATTTTAAAAATTTGTTTTGACCTCATTTACAAGCAAGGGTATCAAGCCACGAGTATTGATGAAATCATAAAGCAAACCACACTTACCAAAGGCGCTTTTTACTATCATTTCAAAACCAAAGAAATCATGGGCTTAGCGCTATTACAAGAATTCATTGGCCCAGCACTAGAAAAACGAGTCTTCCATTCACTGCGACATACTACCAATTTTAGACTAAGCATCTATAAGAGCATTGCTGAACTCCTAGAAGACACAGCATTTTTTGACAGTCGCTATGGTTGCCCGCTTGTCAATCTCATCGAAGAAATGGCTCCGCTTAACCCGAAATTCTCAAAAGTTATGGCAGACTTTTACGATAATTGGCATCGAGAAATTGCGCTAAGCATCCAAAATAACCTTAACCATTGTACAACAGACCCTGAACGTTCAAATCAGATTGCGACCTTCATCATTTCAGGATATCACGGCATTCGAAGTATTGGAAAACTGAAAGGAGCTCCAATATATCAGAGCTATCTACACGAACTACAAAACTACCTAAACACCTTATAACATGCACGACCTATTACTCTTTTTACACGCTACTACCAAATGGTTTGTCGTTACCAGTTTGCCTTTCAGTATACTCTATTTCTATATATCGTACCGTCAAAAAAAAACTATCACTAAGCTACACAACCAAGTTAAGAACACAACCCTAAGCATAGTTCACATACAACTGTTACTCGGGATTCTCCTGTACGGAATTAGTCCGATCACAAACTATTTCTGGGATGATGTAGCAGCGGCGCTCTCCCATTCAGAAATATATTTTTTTGGAGGAATTCATTTTATCAGTATGGTGATTGCTGTCATAATTATTACTATCGGTAACCTCGAAGCAAAACGCGCTACTTCAGATCGACAATACTATAACGTATTACTTATTTTTTGGAGTATCGGTTTTCTGATAATCTTATGTGCTATACCTTGGCCTTTTTCTCCTTTTGTTACTAGGCCCTGGTTTCGATTTTATTAAAACCTCACAACAAAATACCAGAGCACATTATTTAAAAGAATTGGGATTTGAAAAGCACATTACAAAAAAATTAAGGCTATTATAAACTTCGAAGTTCGTTCGGTAGGGATATCCCTTACTTAACTGTTCTACTAATAGAAACGAGATGTTTTCTCCTTAAACGTTAGGGCGGTCTTAGTGCCGCTTTTTTTATTCCCTACCTCCAAAAAAAGTCGAACACTGCTGTCCGACTTCATCATAAACACATTGCTAGTAGACACTAGCATTTAAACCTGCAATTTACAGTCCTGTTAACTACCATACATCCCCATACTACTATATCAACAATGGGACCCATGAAGAAACAGCATACTTCTAGTAGAATTTTTCTCAATGGATATCAGTTTAACGTCTACAAGCTCTCATTTCAACTTTACCCCTTGATTATGAATTTGGCGGCGTAGACTTTATTAGTTATTTACTATAGGTTACCCCCCTTAAAAGTGGGGTAAATGGTTTCCGATTACATTTTATTTTTACGGTAAGCTTCAGCAGTCATATTGGTATGCTTTTTAAAAAAACGCATAAAATATGAACTGTCTGAATATCCTAATTCAAAAGCAATTTCGGTAATGGTATTGTTCGTAAACAACAGCAATCGCTTAGCTTCAATCAAACTTCGTTGATGAATTAAATTCGTTACGGATTTACCCAGTGCTTTTTTCACCAAGCTATTCAGGTGCTTAGGTGATAAATGCATCAATCCGGCATAATCTGCTAACTGTTTGTATTCTTTGAAATGCGCTTCAATCAAAGCTTCTAATTTTCGTAACTGAAAGGTCAAGTAAGCCGGAGCTTCCGTCTTTTTATCCTGAACATAACTTCTGGATATTCGCAAAAGTACCACGTCGAGTAAAGCTTTGACCACAGCCAAACTGGTGACGGCTTCAGTTTGAAATTCAGTATAAATTTCATCAAAGAAAAAATCAATTTTAGCGAGATCGTCATTTAAGTAAGCGACAGGATCGTTTCTAAACGTGTGAAAAAATGGAAAGTGAACCAAGGTGTCCATATTTTCATTTAACAAGAAAAAGCTCTTATCAAAGGATATAACATATCCGTCCACATCGGCATTGAGCACAATTTCATGAACTTGTCCTGGAGAAATAAAAAAAACCGTAGCATTTTTCACCTCGTAACTTTCAAAATCAATGATGTTGGTACCCACTCCCTTCTTTACATACATAATATGGTAGAAGTCGTGACGATGTGCTTCAATGATAAGCTTGCCATCCACCGCAGGTCCCGATATTTTCTCTATACTAAAGTGGTCAGCATCTTTGTTTACCTCCGCAGTTCGTATTTGCCGTATGGGTAGTTCTCTAAATGATTTTTTACTTGGCATTTCTCCAGTTTTTTCACTTCATAATTTACAAAATCCTAGGCGATTTTCTTTCCTAAAAACCGCAGTACTGCACTTTCTCCGTTATGATACCTTCCTTCTTGTAAGGAAACCTTACATTCTTCAAGCATTAGGAATTCAAAGTTTGGAAAAAACTTCTCGATCTCCTCCTCGTCATACATTCGTGCAGTATCTTCAGGACCTCCAACAGCCGGATTCAGCCTGCTCAAAGCTCTGTGATTTTTACTAAAAACTTCCATGATAAAGTACCCACCGACTTTTAGGTAGGACGATAAACGCTCATGCATTAATGTTTTCACTGCTGGGTCAAAATGCACAAAAATATTGGCGATCACATCAAATGATTCCTTCGGATATACTTCCTCTAAAAAAGCACAGGTCTTATAATCAATATTAACTCCTCGCTTCTCAGCTAGTGTCAACGCTTTGCGTTTTCCTTCTGCACTAAAATCGAAAGCGGCTACTTCCCAGCCTTGCGAGGCAGCATACACCGCATTGCGCCCCTCTCCTTCGGCGGGAAACAAAATACGTCCTTTGTCTAGTTCAGATAACACAGATTTTAAATACTCATTCGGACTGCTACCATAAGCCCATTCCTCTTGAGCATACCGTTTATTCCAAAAATCAATCATAACTCAGTCATTAATTTTATCGTTACATAAGCCGCTCAATACCTACAAGGGGTTGCTACAGAAAATACCCAATCACTTCCATAACAACTTCAAACGAGAAGTTTTACTTTAAAAATGATGCTTTCGCAAACTCAAATAAGCATTGTGCCACTATTACTACTCCAGTATATACTATACTGACCTAAATGCTACTGTTGCATTATACTACAAAATTACAACGTGAATACGGTTACAAAGGTGGACTATAAACAGGAAATACAGGACAAAAATACCTGCATTAGTACTTGGACTCTATATACAAATAGCATAGCACTCCCATTTTGCTGAGAGCTCTAGCAAAACACGGTATACCAGACAGCCATGGGGCTTTAATCGTCTTGTTATGAAACACGATCTCTGTTATTGGAAGAAAGAAAGGTCAGATTGAAATACTATTCAATCCAACTTAGACAATCATCAGATTTACATTGCCCCCAGGTGTATCCGTTTTTTTTAATTTTAACATATGTTAATTCAGATTTACACTTTGGACATTCAATTTGTCCACTGGTATCAGGAAATTTTTCAATCATTTCGTTAGCCTTTTCGATGTAGTTGATTTCGTCCATACTTCTGCATTAAATTCCTAAGCTTTTGTTTTAGAAATACGAATTATTGGTTTGGTTTTTTTGATACAATCTCAATAAAACTATAAAAAAATATCCTTTTGTTAAAATAGTTTCTAAATTGTTTTCATTTCTTTTACTATCACAACTAAACAAAGAATATACATCCTATTGATTTACAATATATTCAAGTCTATATCTTTTTTTTTATTTTTTTTTAGAAACTTCATTTTTTTTTAACAAACCTTAACAATTCTAATAATTTATCCTCTTTTTACAGTTAGACCTTCACAACCTAAAAAAGTTTAACCACTTCTTGTTACCGGCAGCTACTACTATTTCACCTCTACCCAATTGGCACTCAACGAAATTCCTACACAACTCCGTTTTTTGGTTGTAATTTTAATGTAGGTTTTAATTAATTAGTAGTTATTAGTTAGTAAAAGAAGTAGTACTCGGGGGAGTCTACTTCTTTTTTTTCTAACAAATGTTTTACAGTAAGTTAATGTTTCACTATTTAATCAATATCTTTCTTCGTTGAACATCACCTGATTCACCTTTTAGTACACATAGATACACTCCCGGCTTAAGACCGACACTTTTAATTACTTCCGTGTGCGTTCCGGTTTGGAATACCTTCCTAACAAACAACCTTTTAACGAGCTGATTACTTAAAGTACTGATAGTCAAGGAGAGTTTTTCTTTGGATGCGGAGACTTTAAACCTTATTTGACTTTGATTGGTAAAAGGATTCGGCTGATTCGATAATAACTCGAAGCTAGCTGTACTGCCACCAGAAGTTTTTGGACAAGCTTTTAGTTTTTCCCAAACTTGCCAAGGACCAGAGTTCTCCATTGGATTATGCCCTTTAGTCCACCATTTTGCCTGAAATAAGTTATTTTGATACGTTACTTGATCACCTTTTAAATAAGTAGCTTCTGCCGCCCAAGCTTTCGCTTTATCACAACCTGTTCCATCACCATCACCATCACCATCACCATCACCGTCTCCGCCACCGGTGCTATCTCCTGGATTTTCGGCACTAGTACCTCCGCCAGAACGAACTACTTTTATATCACTCACAGAATAAAAAGCCTCGTGACTGTGCGTAAACTCACGTTGCCACACACTAAAAATCACGGCTCTTTTCCCAATGTAACTATCCGGAATTGTCGCCTTTATAACCGTATAGTCTTCAGCAGGTCCTTTCCCTTTATGTCCTATCTCTATCAAGTCGTCCCATTTTAATGGTTTTGATGGATCCCAATCAAGTGGAGTGATGTATACCTTGTAATACTCTGTTCGATGTGGTGCGGTGTTGTGCCATTTTACAAAAATATCTCCATAGTTAACCCGAGTCGTTTTCCAATCTTGTTGGGTTGGCCAACTTATTAGTGCATCTAAACAACCGTACTTTTCTGGATTCCCACCACTTGCCAATTGACCGTCTGGCACGTAGTTTCGATGTTTTCCATAATCCGTATGAGGTTGCAAGATAGATCTCCATGAATATACCGATTCGCCACAAGGACGACAGTGATTCCCAGTGGGATTTTCATGACAGTACTTGATTCTACTTTTGGGCCAAATTACTGTACCATGTGCCATAACTGGCTCTATTAATGCTATAAAAATTGCCATAAAAGCAATAGACTTTGCTATTTGTTTCAAACTTGAAACAATCAGGGGTAATTGAAGGGGTTTCATAATTTCTAATGTTTTAATTCATATTATATTAATTGGTAGATAAAACTTACTTGCTATTTATAGTAGTTCCAATTTTTTTATCCAAACAACTAATATTTAACTACCAACAACGTAAATTTCCAAAACAACTTAATCTATACTACAATTCATCGACAGTGCACTACCCTTCATCGGATTTCAATCAAACGCAGCTAAGTTCCCTACTATCTTTGACTTGTAGTTTTAGTTATAGTAGTTATTAGTTAGTTTAAAAGAAGTGTTCCGGGGGGATCGCTTCTTTTTTTTATCTCATTAGCAAGCTCGTATTCCTATCGTACTTAAAATACCTATCGTTTTGCCACTCCTACCATCCAGCTACAGTTAGTTACTCATCATCGTATTTCAACCCAATACACCTCAGTTCCCTACTATCTTTGAATTGTAGTTTTAGTTATAGTAGTTATTAGTTAGTTTAAAAGAAGTGTTCCGGGGGGAGCGCTTCTTTTTTATCTCATTAGCAAGCTAGCAGTTCTATCGCACTTAAAATACCTATCGTTTTGCAATTCCAACCATCCAGCTACAGTTAGTTACTCATCATCGGATTTCAACCCCATACACCTCGGTTCCCTACTATCTTTGACTTGTAGTTTTAGTTATAGTAGTTATTAGTTAGTTTAAAAGAAGTGTTCCGGGGGGATCGCTTCTTTTTTTTATCTCATTAGCAAGCCAGCATTCCTATCGTACTTAAAATACCTGTCGTTTTACAATTCCAACCATCCAGCTACAGTTAGTTACTCATCATCGGATTTCAACCCCATACACCTCAGTTCACGACTATCTTTGACTTGTAGTTTTAGTTATAGTAGTTATTAGTTAGTATAAAAGAAGCGTTCCGGGGGGAGCGCTTCTTTTTTTCATCTCATTAGCAAGCTAGCAGTTCTATCGTACTTAAAATACCTATCGTTTTGCAATTCCAACCATCCAGCTACAGTTAGCTACTCATCATCGTATTTCAACCCAATACACCTCAGTTCTCTACTATCTTTGAA
>NZ_CAZEQT010000003.1:204235-204814 GCF_964514025.1 Tenacibaculum litopenaei | reverse complement strand
ATCTCATTAGCAAGCCCGCATTCCTATCGTACTTAAAATACCTATCGTTTTGCCATTCCTACCATCCATCTACAATTCATTGCCCATCATCGTATTTCAACCCAATACACCTCAGTTCTCTACTATCTTTGACTTGTAGTTTTAGTTATAGTAGTTATTAGTTAATACAAAAGAAGCGTTCCGGGGGGAGCGCTTCTTTTTTTTATCTTATTAGCAAGCCAGCATTCCTATCGCATTTAAAACACCTATCGTTTTGCAATTCCAACCATCCATCTACAATTCATTGCCCATCATCGTATTTCAATCCCATACACCTCAGTTCCCTACTATCTTTGAATTGTAGTTTTAGTTATAGTAGTTATTAGTTAGTTTAAAAGAAGTGTTCCGGGGGGAGCGCTTCTTTTTTTTATCTCGTCATCTAGAAGATTGCAGTTCTATCGCATTTAAAACACCTATCGTTTTGCCATTCCTACCATCCAGCTACAGTTCAGTGCCTATCATCGGATTTCACCCCCATACACCTCAGTTCCCTACTATCTTTGAATTGTAGTTTTAGTTATAGTAGTTATTAGTTAATAC
>NZ_CAZEQT010000003.1:30703-204230 GCF_964514025.1 Tenacibaculum litopenaei | reverse complement strand
AGCAAGCCAGCATTCCTATCGCATTTAAAACACCTATCGTTTTGCAATTCCAACCATCCATCTACAATTCATTGCCCATCATCGTATTTCAACCCCATACACCTCAGTTCCCTACTATCTTTGACTTGTAGTTTTAGTTATAGTAGTTATTAGTTAGTATAAAAGAAGTGTTCCGGGGGGAGCGCTTCTTTTCTTTTATCTCGTCACCAAGACCGGAAGTCACTTCGTACTTAAAATGCCTGTCGTTTTGCGATTCCAACCATCCAGCTACAGTTAGTTACTCATCATCGGATTTCAACCCCATACACCTCAGTTCACGGCTATCTTTGAATTGTAGTTTTAGTTATAGTAGTTATTAGTTAGTTTAAAAGAAGTGTTCCGGGGGGAGCGCTTCTTTTTTTATCTCATTAGCAAGCCCGCATTC
Source organism: Tenacibaculum litopenaei (assembly GCF_964514025.1). Taxonomy (NCBI): domain Bacteria; kingdom Pseudomonadati; phylum Bacteroidota; class Flavobacteriia; order Flavobacteriales; family Flavobacteriaceae; genus Tenacibaculum; species Tenacibaculum litopenaei. The sequence goes on along the minus strand of NZ_CAZEQT010000003.1, from coordinate 203,806 downwards.
CTATCGTACTTAAAATACCTATCGTTTTGCCATTCCTACCATCCATCTACAATTCATTGCCCATCATCGGATTTAAACCCAATACACCTCAGTTCTCTACTATCTTTGAATTGTAGTTTTAGTTATAGTAGTTATTAGTTAGTTTAAAAGAAGTGTTCCGGGGGGATCGCTTCTTTTTTTTATCTCATTAGCAAGCCCGCATTCCTATCGTACTTAAAATACCTATCGTTTTGCGATTCCAACCATCCAGCTACAGTTCACTGCCCATCATCGTATTTCAACCCCATACACCTCAGTTCCCTACTATCTTTGACTTGTAGTTTTAGTTATAGTAGTTATTAGTTAATACAAAAGAAGCGTTCCGGGGGGAGCGCTTCTTTTTTATCTCTATTTAATAATACTTACTGAAGATTAAGTTGCCATGACACTCCAAATTGATCTTGGACAAACCCGAATTGTTTACTAAAACCATAATTATTCAATGGCATCAAAACAGTTCCTTTTTCTGACAAACTTGTAAAGAGACGCTTTTGTTCAGTTTCGTCATTGCATTCTAGGTAAATTGAAATCGCTGGTGTAAATCCCCATTTGTGAATCGCGGGACTATCACTGCACATAAACAACTGATCTTTTAGCTTAAAACTGGCATACATGATCGTCCCTTCTTTACTGGAACTCGCTTTTCCCCAACGTTGAATATCAATAATTTTAGCATCCTCAAACAAACTGACATAAAAATTCATGGCTCGTTCAGCATCTTCCTTCTGAAAAGTCAAAAAAGTGGCAATCTGCCCTTCTTTTTTTGCTTTTTGTAATGTACTTGCCTTTTTTAAACTATCAATCTCAGCTCGTAATTGAGTTAACTCCTTAGTTTGGTCATTACTTTTCACCTTTGTACAACTCAGAATACATAAGGTACAAAACATTACAATCACTATTTTTTTCATATTACTAGACTTTAAATACAACTATAAACCCTACTCAATACTAGTAGGAAACAAAAAACATATCCTCACGGACAGTATAAAGATACTAACAATTCATAGAACCTATCAGTTCACTCAACAGCAGCCAGCTGCAACTCACCGTATTTACTCGTAATTACCGAACAATGACGTCTATCTTTGTCTTGTAGTTTTAGTTATAGTAGTTTTTAGTTAGTTTAAAAAATAGTGTTCCGGGGGGAGCACTATTTTTTGCTTTGCATACTAATTTAGGCTGTGCTACTCCAGTAGGAATTTTAATACTCATATTAACGTTTTCATCCTCGTGTTTAACGTTTTATTAGCACTTACACTAAGTTTAATTGCGTTACTTTACATCAATCTTATAGATTATATAGATTACAGGGGTAATAATACTAACGGTGTGTTCCCTAATCCCAATTTCTTCATACGAACAGAGCGCACCGTTAGTTTACATGCTATTTAAGTACCCATCAAAATTTCACTTATTTTTTGTTTTCTTGAAGTAGTCGGCGAAGGCCTAACTGCGTACTGCAATACCTCTTAATAAGTCCCCCCATATCTCAAGGAATACGCAGCTAGTTTCACCTAAATAACTATTGCTCTAGTTATTCTATAAAATCCATTTTTAGACTTCCGCCTACATAAAAAATTGGTATCTGCCCCCAAATACAATCGGTACAAAAAAACTCATACTCCAGTTTGCGAATAGTAATCCACAAACTGGAGTATGAGCCATAAGTTGCCCAAAATTTCCAAAAAATCAATTCCTAGGTCTTCTCCAGTGTTAAAATGATTTTTTACAGAATGGAAACTCTTATTTATGTAGAGAAATCTGTATTTCCACTCCTTAAATATACAAAAATAAATAGACAAAAACAAGTAAAACACACAAATACATACACTTAACAACAATACTTCCTATTCTCTTTTACTTCGACTCATTTTTTTTCTGTACTTTTCACAAAAAAACATGTTCCGCTCTTCCTTACGAACTCCATATCCTTTTTTTTACGATTTCCGTACGGCACTCATAATCAACATTATTTTATTTGGAATTACCTTTTTGTTTTTGTTTTTATTCCGGCCATTTGAAATTAACGAGAAAGAACTCATCTTGAATTACCCTGAAACGGCTCTAGTGCACAGTTTGGTTTCTTTTATCTTATTTTTTGGACTTACGTTGCTATTGCCATTGGTAAGAACTGCCCCTTATCATTGGACATTAGTGCACGAGTTAATTTTTATCTTTACCGTGCTCATCTGCATTGGAATTGGTCAATTCTTAATTCGAGACTTTATCTACGACAACCCCAATAATTGGTCCTGGCGCTATTTGTTGACAGAAGTTAAGAATACGGTACTCATTGGAGGTTTATTCGCGCTAGTCCTAACCACTGCCCTCCTCGAAAAACTCAAAGTCAGTCATGTTGTAAAAAGTTCCTGTATTCACATCCCTGAACTCAATACTCACGAGATCTCAAACCAAGTAGTTACGATACAAACTCAAGTCCAATCAGATAATTTCACCTTGAAGATCGCTGATTTCTTGTATGCCAAAGCCGATAAAAATTATTTAGAAATTCAATTGCCTGAGCAAAAACTCTTGAAGCGTATCAGTTTAAAAAGCTTTAAAGAGCAGCTCATTCAGTTCCCAGAAATACAGCAAACACATCGTTCTTACCTCGTTAACTTAAAAGCAATTTCTTCAATCACCGGCAACGCACAAGGCTATCAACTCAGCTTAAAAAACAGCACTACAACCGTACCTGTTTCGAGAAATCAAATTGAGAGCTTTGAAAAAAAACTACAAGCGCTAAACACCTAGCCTGCTACTGGTAACATATCTGTTGCTATTCATCCCAAATCATTGACTACAGTCATAAAACACTCCGCGCTAACCTACATTTGCCATCAACTTAATGTAGTATTATGACCCACCGAAGATATCATTTAGACTGGTTGCGCATTTTCTCTGTATTCGCAGTTTTCCTTCATCATGTTCTTATGCCTTTCAACGGCGATGAGTTTCATATCACCAATGCTGAGCACAGTAAAACTTTAGATGACCTCATGGTGTACTTTGAGCAATTTAGACTGCCCCTGCTGTTTTTTATTTCAGGAGTAAGCACCTGTTTTACCTTGAGAAAAAGATCGTGGAAAGGATTTGTATATAAGCGATTTTTACGCTTGTTCATTCCACTTACTGTCGGTGTAATACTGCTAGTTCCTCCACAGATCTATTTTGAAGAGTACGCCACTAACGAACCTTTTTGGGAACGCTACCTTCAATGCGTAGCAGCCCTAAAGGTAAACCACCTTTGGTTTATTGAAAACTTGTTTTACCTCTCTATATGCTGTGTTCCCATATTACTTTTTCTAAGATCACCCAAAAGCAAAAGATTAAAAGAAAGAATTTCAGCGGCTACCAACAATGTCGGATTGATTAGTTGGGGTGTAAGCTTAGCTATTTTGGTGATGATCAGTAAATTCTTTTTCCCTAGTTCCTCTAAAAGTATATTTAACCTCTCTTCAACTGTTTACTACTCGTTCTTTTTCATTGCTGGAATACTTTTTGAAAACCTCGCAGGACTGTGGAAAATAACGGCTACGAAAAGGAAGAAAAATGCGCGTTTCGCACTGATTGCTACGATTTTGTTTTATGCCTATTACTTTGTCCCCGGTGAATGGATAGCTCCTTATATGAGTTTAACGCTACGCTGGCAGCTATGGTACTTTACATCATCCCTAGTCTCATGGTCAGTGTTGATAACCATTGTAGGATACGCTCAAATTTGGTTTTCTCATTCTAATAGGTTCCTAAAACATCTAAATGAAGCAGTCTACCCTTTTTATATGTTACATCAAACCATCATTGTTGTATTCGCTTTCTATATCGTAAAAATCCCTGCTGGAATCCCCGTAAAAATCGTACTCTTGCTGAGCAGTTCCTTTAGTGTTATTAGTTTTATCTACCTCATGCTAATCAAACCCTTTCCTCTGGTTCGATTTTTATTTGGTATGAAGGCTTACCCAACTCCCCAAAAGGATGATTTTACCGAGCCTAATTTTAACAATCAAACCCCTCCAAGTAAGTTCAATCTCACAGGAGCCAAAAAACGCAAAACCATTTATCGATAGCTTTCCTTCTGTCATCTATAAATTGCCATTTTTTAACATTCAAGGTAGTAACTTCCGTATAAATTCAATATAGAATTCACTATTCCGTAACAGTCGTACCCTAGCAGTTCGACTGTTTTTAATACTTACATCATGGCATACACAAGTTCATACTTACTCTATTTCTCCACAGTATTGAAAACTAAGGGAGTTCCGGTATTAAACGCTGATCAATGGAGGCGATTCCAAAACATTAGCGCTATTGAATACCACATAAAACGAATTCATGATATGGGACTCAAACACAGTTTGTTTAGCGAGCTTCAAAAAGAAGAAGCGAAGCTCAAAAAACTCGTAAAAGGGCTGCCGCCAGAGGCCTTGTTTGAAGAAATGCTCACTTTGTCGCAAGCTTAAACCAACACCGTTATTTCTTTCGATTTCATCTCGATTATTCCGCGGTGTTGAAAGCGCTTTAACAATCTAGAAATCGCCACACGTGACGCTGCTAACTGATTCGCAATTTCTTGGTGAGACTCATTGACAATATGATTACGTTGCTGTTGCTTCAAGTAGTTCAGCAGGCGCTCTTCCAAGGTCAAAAAGGCCAAATTTGCATAATTCCCCAACAATGAAGTATACTGTTGCTTATATACTTCAAACATATAATCTCTCCAAGAGGTATATTTATCCTTCCATTCTTTGGCCAGATGCGCTGGAATGCTCAAGATAATACTTTCTTCACTGGTAACGATATTTGCCTCACTTTGACAGAGTTCAATACACGACGATAACGAAAGTGGGCAGGTTTCAAAGGGTTGTAAGTGGTACAGTAAAATTTCTTTTTCATTATTTTCCTGATATACACGCATTTTCCCTGCCAACAAGATGGTCAAGGCGGTGATATACTCTCCCGACTCCAACAACAATACATCTTTGTCGTGACGTTTGACACAACTGTGCTGTTTTAAAGCGGCAATCAATTCAGGTTCCACAAATTTACGTTGGGAAAGGAATAAAGAAAATAATTGGTTTTCTTGGCTCATAGTGAATTCTTCTCATGCAAAATTACTGCATTAATCCTAAAAACAAGTAGAAATCGTACAAATCCCCCCAAACTTCCACATTTTTCAGCATTACTTAACCTATATTAATAAAAAAACCTCCTATCGTTGATAGAAGGTTCATACTACTTGAATGAATAACCTTAGAAAATTTCCTTAGCTATTGCTTTGATATTACTCGATTTCCCCATCGAGTAATAATGCACTACGGGAACCCCCGCTTGTATCAATTCTTTACTTTGCTGAATGGCCCAGTCTATTCCTACTTTTCTAACTGCTTTATTATCCTTACAGTTCTCGACAGCCTCTACTAGTTCTTGTGGTAAGTCTAAACGAAATATTTGCGGTAAGATGTGTAAATGCCTCTTCACTGCCAAGGGTTTAATACCCGGAATAATAGGCACTTTAATTCCGAGCGCACGTGCCTCTTTTACAAATTCAAAATACTTTTTGTTATCAAAAAACATTTGGGTAACTACGTAATCAGCTCCTGCGTCTACCTTTTCTTTCAAGCGTTTTAAATCACTTGCCAAGCTAGGAGATTCTAGGTGCTTTTCTGGGTATCCCGCTACCCCGATACAAAAGTTTGCTTTGTGAGGGGTTTCAATAATTTCGTGTAAGTACTTCCCTTCATTTAAGTTTTTAATTTGTTTTACCAAATCAGAAGCGTACTGATTACCTCCTTGAGATGCTTTGAAATACTGCTCATCTTTTCGGGCATCACCCCGTAAAGCCATGACATTATCTAAGCCTAAATAATGACAATCTACCAATACGTATTCCGTTTCTTCTTTGGTAAATCCCCCACACAATACATGAGGAATGGCATCTACATCGTATTTGTACTTTAATGAAGCACAAATACCCACCGTACCGGGGCGCATTCGCGTTACTTTTTTCTCCAATAACCCTTGCTCTTTTGGAATATAAATATATTCTTCACGAGAGGTTGTCACATCGATAAATGGAGGTTTAAATTCCATTAAAGGATCGATATTATTGTATAATTCTTGAATATTTTGTCCTTTCTGTGGTGGAACTATTTCAAAAGAAAAAAGCGTTTTTCCTTTTGCTTTTTTTATGTGTTCTGTAACTTTCATAATGTTTATCTACTGCATGAATAAGGTGTTGTATAGGGCTTAACTCGAAATATTAGGGTGTAACCATTTTCGCGCTTTGGCTAAGGAAATCCCTTTACGAGTTGCAAAGTCTTGTACCTGGTCGTCTGTGATTTTACCCAGTCCAAAATACTTGGCTTCTTCATTGGCAAAGTAATATCCAGAAACAGCTGCTGCAGGCCACATGGCTAAACTCTCAGTCAAGCTGACTCCTATTTGTTCCTCAACCTGTAAGAGTTCCCAAATCGTTTCCTTTTCCAAATGATCGGGGCAAGCAGGATACCCAGGAGCGGGTCTGATTCCTTTATACGCTTCTTTAATTAATTCTTCATTAGTCAACTGTTCTTCCGCAGCGTACCCCCAGTGTTTACTTCTGATTTGTAGGTGTAAATACTCAGCAAAAGCTTCGGCAAATCTATCTGCTAGCGCCTGTACCATAATAGCATTGTAATCATCGTGTGCTTCCTTGAAGCTATTAGCCAGTACATCAGCACCGAAAATAGCCGTGCAAAAAACACCGATATAATCTTCGCGTCCACTAGCTTCCGGTGCAATAAAATCAGCTAAGGCCAAATTTGGTTTGCCCTGCGACTTTTTAAGTTGTTGTCTAAGGGTTCTCAAAACGGCAATTTCCTTTCCTTTTTTACGTACTGAAATATCGTCATCATTCACGGTGTTGGCCGCAAACAATCCGAAAATCCCCTTGGCCTTCAATTGTTGCTTGTCTATTATCGTGCGAAGCATTTTCTGCGCATCCTCAAACAAACTAGTGGCTTGCTCTCCTACCACCTGATCTGTTAGGATTTCAGGATACTTCCCGTGTAAGTCCCAAGACCTAAAAAAAGGACTCCAATCGAAAAACGGCAGTAGCTCTTTTAAGCTCAGTTGCTCTAGTTTCTGTATTCCCATTTCTCTGGGTTTCACAATATTCGATTTTTGCCAGTCGATTTGAAATTTTTGCTTTCGAGCAGTACCTAAGGCTACGTATTGTTTCTGTTTACTTCGGTTTAAAAACTTTTCTCGAAACGATTCGTAATCTTTTTTGAGCTTCGCTACATAGGCATTTTTAGTATTGGCATTCAACAAATCACCAACCACGGTTACAGCCCTCGAAGCATCATTTACATGGACTACGGCATTTTTGTATTCCGTATCAATTTTCACTGCTGTATGAGCTTTTGAAGTCGTGGCTCCACCGATGAGCAATGGAATTTCAAAATTTTGTCGTTCCATTTCCTTTGCCAAGTACACCATTTCATCTAAAGAAGGGGTGATTAAACCACTCAAACCAATAGCATCTACCTGTTCTTTTTTTGCCGTTTCTATAATTTTTTCTGGCGGAACCATCACTCCTAAATCTACAATCTCATAGTTGTTACAGCCCAACACAACACTGACGATATTTTTACCGATGTCATGCACATCTCCTTTTACGGTTGCCATCAAAATTTTCCCTAAGGCTTTCTGCTCTTCACTTTTCTCCGCTTCTATAAATGGATTTAGGTAGGCTACTGCCTTTTTCATTACCCTTGCCGATTTTACTACCTGAGGCAAGAACATTTTTCCTTCACCAAAAAGATCCCCAACAACGTTCATTCCCGACATCAAGTGCCCTTCGATCACCTCAAGAGGTCTGGTCACACTTTGTCGAGCTTCTTCAGCATCTTCTATAATAAAAGTATCAATTCCCTTCACTAAGGAATGGGTAATTCGCTCTTGTAAGCTCAAAGAACGCCATGCAAGTGCCTGCGTACTGTCTTCTTTTTTCTTCCCTTTTACAGTTTCTGCAAATTCTAATAAGCGCTCCGTAGCATCGGTTCTACGATCCAGAATTACGTCTTCGACATGCTCCAACAATTCCTTCGGGATATCGTCGTAGACTTCTAAAAGTGCCGGATTTACGATCCCCATATTCATTCCTGCTTGGATGGCGTAGTAGAGAAAAACAGAGTGCATTGCCTCGCGAACTACATTGTTTCCTCGAAAGGAAAACGACACATTGCTCACTCCTCCACTCACACTGACATGTGGTAGGTTTTCACGTACCCAACGCGTAGCTTCAATAAAGTCAATGGCATTTTTACGATGCTCTTCCATTCCGGTCGCAACAGGAAAAATATTCAAATCGAAAATGATGTCTTCTGGCGGAAAATGCACCTTTTCTACTAAAACTTCATAAGATCGCTTGGCAATTTCTATACGTCGTTCATAGGTATCGGCCTGCCCCACCTCGTCAAAAGCCATCACGATAACTGCGGCTCCATAACGCTTAATTTGCGTTGCCTCCCAAATGAACTTTTCTTCACCTTCTTTTAAGGATATTGAATTGACTACTGATTTCCCTTGAACTACCTGTAAGCCTGCTTCAATGATTTCCCATTTAGAACTGTCAATCATGATCGGTACTCTGGCAATATCAGGTTCCGCAGCAATCAAATTCAAAAATCGAATCATCGCCTCCTTTCCATCAATAAGTCCATCATCCATATTAATATCGATGATCTGTGCTCCTCCTTCTACCTGATGCCTTGCAATGGCCAAGGCCTCATCAAATTTTTCCTCTTTTACTAGCCTCAGAAATTTGCGAGAACCCGCTACATTGGTGCGTTCACCTACATTAATAAAATTACTCTCGGCCGTAATTATTAAAGGCTCCAAGCCCGACAATCTCATAGGACGCCTATTTTCGTGAGCTCCCGTATTATCCAACATAACTTTTTATAATTTTTCTCGGTTGGTATTTCTCCGCCACTTCAGCAATTGCTTTGATATGTGCAGGGGTGGTTCCGCAACAACCTCCGATGATATTAATTAAATTCTTCTGTAAATAAGCTTCTATTTGCGCTGCTGTTTCTTCGGGAGTTTCATCGTATTCCCCAAACGCATTTGGTAAGCCTGCATTGGGGTGGGCTGAAACCGCAAATTGTGTTTTAGAAGCGATAGCCTCTAAATGTGGCTGTAGTAAATTGGCACCTAACGCACAATTAAACCCAACAGATAACAGTGGAATATGCGAAATAGAAATTAAAAATGCTTCTGCCGTTTGTCCGGATAAGGTACGCCCTGAAGCATCTGTTATCGTCCCTGAAACCATCACTGGAATTTGCTCATTGCGTTCCGCTTTGACCTCTTCAATAGCAAAGAGTGCCGCCTTCGCATTCAAGGTATCAAATACCGTTTCTACCAATAAAATGTCTGCGCCACCATCCAAAAGTGCCTCTACTTGTTGCTTGTAGGCTATGCGCAATTCATCAAAAGTTACGGCTCTGTAGCCCGGATCATTTACATCTGGTGACATGCTTGCGGTTCTATTCGTAGGACCTATAGACCCGGCAACAAAACGAGGTTTATCGGGTTCTGATACAGCAAACTCGTCGGCTACTTCACGAGCAATTTTTGCTGACTGATAGTTTAACTCGTACACAAGGTCTTCCATTTGGTAATCGGCCATGGCGATGGTCGTTCCTGAAAAAGTATTCGTTTCGACGATATCGGCCCCAGCCTTAAAGTACTTCCTATGTACTTCCTTTACAGCTTCGGGTTGCGTAATCGACAATAAATCATTGTTCCCTTTAAGAGGTATTGGATACTCTTTAAATCGCTCTCCGCGAAAATCTTCTTCAGAAAATTGATATTCCTGTAGCATGGTTCCCATGGCTCCATCGAGCACTAGGATTCTCTGTTGTATAACCTGATAAATTTTTGACATTCCTGATAATATGCTTGTGGTTATCAGGAAAAGAAGAAGTAAAGTCTTTTCGTTATCTCTCTGTTTCTACAGTAGAATTTAGCACCTTCTTTGTTTGCACAAAGGGTTGCTAAGGTTTCAAAGGGTCTATTCCCTCCACCTTTCTTGATAACACCATTAAAGTTAATGAACTATGGTGCAAATCTATTGGATTCCGCTGAAATAACAAAAGTTTTTTTCTGTTTTCACAAAAAACCCCACTCAATTTTTCAATCAAGTGGGGTACGCATGCTAGAAAGTATGCATCGGGATTACTCTTTGACAAATTTTGCTTGGTTTAGCAATCTTTTCCCCTTAAACGCCTTGAGTATATACACCCCTTTTGGTAAAGCTGCAATCGTCACTTTGGCTCCTTGCTGCTCTTTGAGCTTTGCTCCTTGTAACGAATAAACTGCTACTGATGAAATGTCTTCTTTTGCCGTCGCTACAATCTCGTTTTGAGCCGGATTCGGATACACTGTGAGTGCTGTAGTTTCTGCCATACGAGGAAATTTCTTTTTCTTAATATCCAGTGGATCTATCGTTATTATCGACATGTAACGCGTCATAATATTACGGGTAGTCGTACACCCTGTAGTGTTATCAGTTACCTCCACTCTGTATTCGTAGTTTCCTACGGCTCCGTGGGTAACAGGTAAGATTCGTGTGGTATTTAAGACGTTGGTAGTTCCAACTCTGAACCATTTGTAACTAAAATTACCTCCTGTAGGTAACCCTTGAACCTTTAAATGCAACGTTTGTCCTGGCCCTGCAATAAAGTTCCCAGAAATATAAAACCCAGGTTTCCCAACAACTCTGACTACCATCGTTTTCTCAATCCAAAGATTCGATTTCCCTGAAATTGCCAACTTTACTTGATATTCTGTAGTTACCCCCTGCGGTGAAGTCAATGGAAATTGCTTTTGTAAATCCATCGTTCCATAAGGAACCCCATTGTTCCAGGCATTCTTCCCTGCACTAAAGTTTCCATTGGCATCTTTGCGATACACTCCGGTAAAAAACTGTACACGTCCACTGTGATCAAAACTTGGGTCTGTAGTTCCTTTCCCATCTAAAAGTACAGGTTCACCACTACAGATAGTAATCGGTGTTTGTGCATCGGCATCCACCCCATTTACTTTCATCGACACCTTTCCCTGCGTTGGATTTAAAGGACCTGAAAATTCAAAACCGTCTAAGTGTACGGTTTGTGAATACACTGAACTCGAACTCACAAAAAGGAACACTAGCTGATTGTAATCTTTGGTCGGTGTAAATGTGAAGTTTGGGCTCGGAACATGATTTCCGTGACCAGTCCAATTTACCGACTGCGTTGCTGTCGTAATTTTCCTTACCAACTGCTGATCGTTGGCTGGTAATTCGCTGTATACTCCTGCCGCGTTCACGGTTCCAATTGATTCCATGATAGGGCTGTTATCATTGTAATTGGTAGTGGCACTGTTAGTAGCAATTACATACAGTGTTCCCGTATTGCGTTTGCGATAATCAAACTCTAAAGAGTACTGAGCTCCCGCTTTCATCGGATAGTATAAAAACACAGAACTCCCTGCTGCTTGTCCTGATGAATTGCTAGCTTCAAGCGTTAAAAAGCGACTTCCATTACCACAGGGTCCACAGGTGTATCCGTTATTACCTCCATTAGAGCTCAATCTCGGTTTTCCTTTATGTGCATGCCAACTCGGTCCTAATCGAAGACCTGTAAAAAAACCAGAACCTCCAGAATACAAATTCTCAAAGTTCTCATTTACCATACGGTAGGGTGCTTGTGCAGTTGCCGTACTGACGGCGCTAAACAAGAAGGTCAGTGCGAGACCTAATTGTACGAAGTTTAATTTTTTCATTTTAAATGATTTTTTTCGGGGGGGGTTGATTATTAATTGAGCACAAGAATACCTCCTTAATCATCAAGTCACTAAGCCCGATTTCTGAAAAATGGGATACAACTTCTAAAAGCTGTATCCCATTTTATAGATCATTTAAATGTCTCTCCTCGTAAAGTTATCTATGATTTCAACCTCACTACAAGCAAAAAAAGGTCCCAAAACCACTAGTATTACGAATACAGAGGAGAAGACAAATATCGGTCTCCGCGATCACAAACAATCGCGACTATCACTCCTTTATCAATGCGTTCCGCCACCTGCAATGCTATGTGTAGTGCTCCGCCACTACTCATTCCTGCCATAATACCTTCAGTATTGGCAAGCTGTCGTGTGGCCGCAGTGGCCTCTTCCTGGCTCACTTCGTAAATCTGATCTACTTTACTGCGATCAAATATTTTTGGAAGGTATTCAGGCGACCACCTTCGAATTCCAGGAATTCTCGATCCTTCTTTTGGCTGAGCTCCGACAATTTGTACCTCTTTGTTTTGCTCCTTTAAATAGGTCGATACTCCCATGATGGTTCCGGTAGTTCCCATAGCAGACACAAAATGGGTGACCTCACCTTCAGTATCTCGCCAAATTTCAGGTCCTGTCGTTTTGTAATGAGCTTTCCAATTATCGTTGTTCTCAAACTGGTTCAACATAAAATACCCCTTTTTATAGCGCAGTTCTAGTGCTTTATCTCGTGAACCTTCGATTCCTTTATCAGCGGGTGTTAACATCACCTCGGCACCATAGGCTTTCATGGTTTTTACGCGTTCTTCAGTAGCATTTTCGGGCATTACCAGTACCATTTTCACCCCCAATACTTTTGCCATTAATGCCAATGCTATTCCTGTATTTCCACTGGTCGCCTCTACTAAAACATCTCCTTTTCGAATATTTTGTCGACGTATGGCTTCCGAAATCATATTATAGGCGGCTCTATCTTTTACACTACCTCCCGGATTATTCCCTTCTAATTTTAGTAGTACGCGTACATTTTCTTTATTTATTAAATGAGAAATTTCCACCAGAGGAGTATTCCCAATGCTATCTGTTATCGTTTTCGTTTTCATGTTTGATCCGTTTTTTGTGATAGATACGATTTGCGTTTCGTAATTCTATTCTCTGATTCATAAGTTACAATGGAACCGGGATTTACAGAATTTGTAATGCATACATTGGCTCCTATGATACTGTTTTCACCGATGACAACCTCTCCTCCTAAAATAGTAGCGTTGGCATAGATTGTTACATTATTTTCAATGGTTGGATGTCTTTTTTGTTCCGCCAATTCCTTTTTTACCTGGATTCCTCCCAGTGTTACTCCTTGATAAATTTTTACGTGATCTTTGATCACCGTAGTTTCTCCTATTACAATTCCCGTTGCATGATCTATAAAAAATGACGCTCCAATAGCGGCCCCTGGATGAATGTCCGTACCCGTGATTCCGTGTGCGTATTCGCTCATCATTCTCGGTAAAATTGGGATATTCATCAAATACAATTCATGGCTTAAACGATAAATAGCAATAGCGTGAAAACCGGGATAGGCCAAGTACACTTCACCTAAACTTTTACAAGCGGGATCGGTTTGTTCAAATGCGAGTGCATCAAGATCCAATTGCTCACGAATGGAACAAAAATGTTGTTGATACGTACTCCACAGTTGCAATCCATCGGGTATGGCTAATCCCGAAGTTATTTTTAAAAACAAGCTTTCTAGATGCGCTGCTTTCTCTTGACAAACATCGTTAAACAGTGCGTAAAACAACTGTTTGGTAAAAATCTCAACATCGTCTTTCAACGATAAATCATAGTGCGTAAAAGTCATATAACAGTTTTACTTAATATACAAAAAAACAATTAACTCTCGGGAGCTAAAACAATTTTCAATCCTTCCAATTCCGGAGCGAGTTGAATTTGACAACCGAGACGACTATTTGCTTTCACGTCGAATGCCTCTGCAAGCATGGCATCTTCGTCATCAGTCATCTCTGGTAGCTCGTGATCCGAATTTACATAACATTGACAAGAAGCGCACATCGCCATGCCGCCACATACTCCTATGGTTCCCTCAGGAGCTAACTCGTACGAACGAACCAGCTCCATTAAATTCATGGCCATATCAGTCGGAGCGAGGACACTGTGTACCTCTCCTTCTCTGTCTGTTATATGTACTGTTATGTCTAAACTCATTATTCTATTGCTTTAACTACCGCTTTCGGTGCTTCTTTTTTAGTTCCATCAAATCCAGTAACTCCTCCAACTGTGGTGTACTTCATCACGTACTTTTTATCTGGATGAATGCGTTGGTAAGCACTTTGACACATGAGTGTGGCCTCGTGGAACCCACAAAGGATTAGTTTTAATTTCCCTGGATACGTATTCACATCGCCGATGGCATAAATACCTGGAATGTTGGTTTGATAATCTAAGGAGTTGTTCACTTTAATCGCATTTTTCTCTATTTCCAAGCCCCAATTTGCAATAGGTCCTAGTTTCGGTGCTAAACCAAACAACGGAATAAAGTGATCCGTATCTACGATATACGGTTCTTCTCCTTTTTTACTCACTACCACGCCGGTCACCTGTTCTTTTCCTAAAATCCCTGTAACTTCTGCCGGAGTAATTAGATTTATTTTCCCTAAGTTTTTTAACTCCTGTACTTTCTCAACCGAGTCCAATGCTCCTCTAAACTCGTTTCTCCTGTGAATTAACGTCACTGATTTAGCTACATCACTCAAAAATATAGACCAGTCCAATGCCGAGTCACCTCCTCCTGCAATCACAACGTCTTTGTCTCGATAAAGTTCAGGTTCTTTAATGATGTACTCTACACCATTATCTTCAAAGTTTGCCAAGTTTTCAATTTGCGGTTTTCTCGGTTCAAAACTTCCTAATCCTCCCGCAATGGCTACAACGGGAGCGTGGTGTTTTGTTCCCTTATTCGTCGTGACAATAAAAGAACCATCGTCTTGCTTTTCGATAGTATCTGCGCGTTCTCCTAAGGTAAAACCGGGCTCGAACTGCTTTATTTGCTCCATAAGTCTATCGGTCAAATCACCGGCTAATATTTCTGGATAGGCAGGAATATCGTAAATTGGCTTCTTCGGGTAAATCTCTGAACACTGCCCACCTGGCTGTGCCAAGGCGTCAATAAGATGACAGCGCAACTTTAACAATCCTGCTTCAAATACGGTAAACAACCCTGTCGGTCCTGCTCCTATAATTAATATATCCGTCTTGATCATGCTTTCTAATTTTTAGCTAAACTCTCTGTAAGTTTATTTAGTGTTTGTACTTTTTTTGCAAAATTTCCTTGAATTGTATTTCTATACGTATTCAAATTTTGCACTAGTTTGTTAATATCTTCTGGCAAAATAGCTTCAAAAAACTGACGTAAACGCTTTGCCGTTGTTGGTGATTTCCCATTAGTTGAAATCGCTACTTTTACGTTTCCTTTAGTGACAATTCCTCCCATATAAAAATCGCAATACGGTGGATTATCCGCCACATTTACTAAGAGGTTTCGCTGTTTACAATCCCAGTATACTTCTTCGTTAACCTCAGGGATGTCGGTGGTAGCGATTACCAAATGTTTACCTTCTAGAAACTGCGCATCGTACGCCGCTTCTATCTGAACTACATTTGCCGAATTGGCCAAGGCTACCGTTGCTTCTCTATACATCGGAGCAACCATCGTGACTTTGGCATCCGGGCTTGATTTTAATAAAAAATGTAACTTTTCTTCGGCCACAAATCCACCACCGACAATTAAAACCTGAAGTTCGCTTGTCTTTAAAAATATGGGATACAAGTTGTTTCTTTCTTCTCTCATTACACGACTTCTTTTAAGGTTATTTCACGCTGAATTAATGCCAACTCTTGACGGTGACGCACAACTTCACCTAAGACAATAATGGCGGGATTACTCAGCTTATCTCGTTGTACTATCGCTTCCATGGTATCAACGGTGCCAATTCCGACTTTTTCGTGAATCGTTGTTCCGTTTTGTACGATGGCTACGGGTAAATCTCCTTTACCTTCCTTCTTAAACAACCTAAGAATCTCACTGAGTTTTCCCATCCCCATTAAAATTACTACAGTCGCATTTGACTTGGCTGCCAATCGAACATCTGCAGATAATTCGTGTTTTTTTGTCGTTCCTGTGATCACCCAAAAGCTCTCCGCACTACCTCGTTTGGTCAATGGAATGTTTTGATTTGCCGGTACTGCTAATGAAGACGATATTCCAGGTACCATTGCAACAGCTAAACCACGTGACGCAGCGTATTCCATTTCTTCAGCCCCTCTTCCAAATATGAAAGGGTCTCCTCCTTTTAAACGCACAACATGTCCATGCGAATGACCTCTGGCAACAATCAACTCGTTAATTTGTTCTTGTTGATAACGATAACAGCCTCTGCGCTTCCCCACGAAAATTAATTCGGCATTGGGGTTCACATAGTCTAACAACGTCGGATTTACCAGTGCATCATACAAAACGACAGCTGCACTTTTTAAAGCGTTAATGGCTTTTAAGGTGATCAACTCCGGATCTCCCGGACCTGCACCTACAACGGTTAATTTCGGATCTATCTTCATGAGCCTTATCTTATTTATTGTTCTGCCAACACCAAGCTTCTATAAGCAGAAATCGTAGTAAAAAACGACTGTGCATCTAATAGATACTGCTTTGCAAATGCTGCTGTTGGTTCATTTTTATTAATTTGAAATACCAAATCGCTGAACGAATTTGGCAACACCACTTTTTTGGTGGCTACAAATACCTCATCAAAGCTCTTTACGATACTAGCTTGCGTATTGGTTTTAGCGCTTTCTCCAGTCAATAAAGCCTTCGCTGTATTAATCATTGCTGCATAAGCGTGGTAAATACTATCCGACCACAATCCTGCTTCTAAAGCTTCTTTGGCATTTCCTAACTTTTCTTCACTTTCAAAGAGCAAGGTGGCAACCAAATCGATAACCACTCCCGCACATTCTCCTACTCCAATGGCTTTCACGTACTTTTCGTTATGCCCCCAGTCAATATAGTCGTCTTCCGATAAGTTTGTGGTATCAGACAAATGCTTCAACAACTCGTAGAAATAGGTTTTACCACGTGATTCGTAATAAGTCAAAAAGTTGTGTTCGTCGCGATGTGCTTCAAAATCATCGAGTAAAATTCTCAAGGCATCGGGCCCTTTTTTACTAGGAATTTTAATCAACTTATCAGCAAATTTCCCGTTACCATTACCTAACACGCCGCCACCTACTAGAACTTGTAAAGCAGGTGCTAGTAAATTTCCTACCTTAATTGACATTCCCTGGAAGCCAATATGCGCCATATTGTGCTGTCCGCAGGCATTCATACATCCACTAATCTTAATGGTGATGTCTTCATTTCCTACATACGCTGGGTATTCTGATTTCAATACACGCTCCAGTTCGGCAGCGATACCCGTGCTACTTGCGATACCTAAATTACAGGTGTCGGTTCCCGGACAAGCTGTAATGTCAGCTGTACTATTATACCCAGGATCTGCAAAGCCTAACGCTGCTAACTCTTGATAGAAAAATGGCAATAAAGCCTCTCGTACATGACGAATCAGTATGTTTTGTCGCAGGGTAAAACGCAGCTCATTCGCAGCGTACTTCTTAATCAAGTCTGCCAACTTTCTCGCCTTATCAGTATAAAAATCACCCAGGTGTACTTTAATCCCTACAGCAAAAAGTCCGGCTTGCTTTTGCGCAATAACATTGGTATTTTTCCAAGCCTCAAATTGTTCTTGATCGGTAATTCGAACTTCAGGCACTTGAAGTTCCTCAAATTGAGGCTCCCCTTCAAAAGCGGTTGTATCAATCGGGTATGACTGATATGCCAAAGCCTTACGCTCCTGCTCTACTAAAGAAAGAAAAGCATCTAATCCGAGTCCTTTCACCAAAAATTTCAATCGCGCTTTGGCTCGTTTCGCACGTTCTCCATGACGGTCAAATACACGTAAGACTCCCTCAATAGTCGGAATGAGTAAATCCGTTTCTAGAAAATCGTACATGACATCTGCCTGACGAGGTTGTGACCCAAGCCCACCGGCTAACATCACCTTAAACCCTTTTAGCTGCTCACCATTAACCTCTTTCGTTTTTGCAATAAATCCTAGATCGTGGATAAAACTCAAGGCAGTATCTCCTTCTGTTGCTGAGAAAGACATTTTAAACTTTCGTCCCATCTCTTGACAAATTGGATTTCTCAAGAAAAACTGAAACGTCGCATGTGCATAAGGTGTCACATCAAATGCTTCTGCTGGGTCAATCCCTGCCGTTTCCGAGGCGGTCACATTTCTTACGGCATTTCCACAGGCTTCTCTCAAGGTGATATCGTCTTTTTCTAATTCAGCCCATAGCTCAGGAGTTCTGTCCAAGCTCACGTGGTGAATTTGAATATCTTGACGCGTGGTTATATGCAGTCTTCCTCGTGAATACTCATCAGATACATTTGCTATTCTGTGCAACTGTTCACTGCTGACTCTTCCGTAGGGCAATTTGATTCTAATCATTTGAACCCCTAACTGACGTTGTCCATATACTCCTCGAGCTAAACGAAGACTTCGAAAACGCTCTTCGTCTACTTTCCCTTCTTTAAACAAACGTATTTTACGTTCTAATTCTAGTATATCTTTTTCTACGATGGGATTTTCTATTTCTGATCTAAAACTTTGCATGTCCTTGTTACTTAGTTCACTTTATCAAGTGTGTTGTTATTGATGTAATAGTTGTTGTTTGCTCAGTAATTCTTCTTCCGTTTCCACATTTTCTTCATCCGGAACACAGCAATCAACAGGGCAAACGGCTGCACATTGAGGTTCTTCGTGAAATCCTTTACACTCCGTACATTTATCAGGAACAATAAAATAGTACTCGTCTGAAATCGGTGCTTGCTCAGCATTCGCGTCTACCACAGTACCACTGGTCAAGGTAACTTCTCCTGCCAAACTCGTTCCTTCACTGTAATTCCAATCAACGGCTCCTTCATAAATGGCCGTGTTGGGACATTCTGGTTCACATGCACCACAGTTGATGCATTCATCGGTTATGATAATAGCCATGTTTATCTTTGTGTTACTGGTTATTGAATAAATCCTACCCCCGAAGTATTGTTGGTTTTAGGATCAATTAAAATAAAAGCACCATTGGCCTTATGCTGTTCATAAGCATCTACAGCCAGAGGTTTACTCACCTTTATCTGCACTTTTCCTATTTGGTTTAGCTCCAATGCCGTTGGTGTTGGTGTCGCTCCTGAAAAATCGGTATGAATTACACTGTCCAAACTCGTTATTTTTGCTTGAGCATCCGTCACCCCGTGCTTGATATAAAATTTAGCTCCAGGTGTGAGGGCCGCTTTATCCATCCAACATACTGTAGCCTCAAAGGATTTTGTCACGGTCGGTGGGGTTTCGCTTTTCACCAACAAATCACCTCTACTGATATTGACATCGTCTTCCAAGGTGAGCGTAATGGAGCTCCCTTTACGTGCCCATTGGTATTCCTGATCGAAGAAATGAATGCTCTTTACTTTAGAGGTGGTTCCCGAAGGTAAAACAGATACCTCATCACCAACCTCTATATCACCTCCATATAGCTTTCCTGCATAGGCTCTAAAATCGTGATACTCTTCAGTTTTTGGTCTGATTACCGTTTGTACAGGAAACCTCGCTACTCCAGCTTCTTCCTCCTTACTCACAGCGGCTACCTCTTCTAAGTACTCCAACAAACTCGGACCATGATACCAATCAATTCGAGCCGATTTCTCGACCACATTATCTCCGTGCAATGCCGAAATTGGAATGAAGTGTAACTGTTGCTCACTAAAATTACTCTTAGCCGCCAAATAACTTATTTCTCCTTTTATCTGTTCAAACTTATCCTCTGAAAAATCAACGAGATCCATTTTATTGATAGCGATAATCACATTCGGAACGCGTAAGAGATTATTGATAAAGAAATGTCTATAGGTTTGTTCGACAACACCGTTTCGCGCATCTACCAAAACTATTGATGCGGCGGAATTCGATGCTCCTGTTACCATATTTCTCGTATACTCAATATGACCTGGAGTATCGGCAATGATAAAACTGGTCTTCGGTGTTGAAAAATAGATATGGGCCACATCAATAGTGATTCCCTGCTCGCGTTCTGCAACTAGCCCATCTGTCGCCAAAGAAAAATCTAGATAATCAAATCCACGTTGTTTACTTTTCTCTCGTATGGCTTCTAATTTATCATCTGTTAATGATTGGGTATCGTATAAAATACGACCTATTAAAGTACTTTTCCCATCATCAACGCTCCCTGCTGTTGCTATTTTTAATACGTTCATTTTATTATTTTTAGGTCGTTGTAGTTTTTTTAAAAATATCCTTGTTGCTTTCGTTTCTCCATGGCTGCTTCGGATCGCTTATCATCAATACGAGCTCCGCGCTCAGAAATAGTAGACACTCTAATTTCTTGTACGATGGTGTCGATATCCACGGCTTCTGACAGTACTGCTGCAGTACAGCTCATATCTCCCACCGTTCTGAAACGGACCATGCGTTCTTCTACCAATTCCTCATCTTCTCTGTACACTACTTCATCATTGGCTGACCAAATGAGACCATCACGAATAAACGTCGCTCTTTTGTGTGCGAAATAAATGGATGGTATTTCTATTTTTTCTTGTTGTATGTAAGTCCACACATCCAATTCTGTCCAATTTGAAATCGGAAAAACACGAACATTTTGTCCTAAATCGATGCGTCCATTTAACATATCGAACAATTCAGGTCGTTGGTTTTTCTCATCCCACTGTCCAAAATCGTCACGTACCGAAAAAATACGTTCTTTCGCACGCGCCTTTTCTTCATCTCTTCGGGCTCCTCCGATACACGCATCAAAGCCAAACTCTTCAATAGCATCTAGTAACGTTTCTGTTTGAAGAGCATTTCTACTTGCGTACTTTCCTGTTTCCTCCTTAACTTTTCCTGCATCAATATTGGTCTGTACTTCTCGTACGATAAGCTCTACGCCTAATTCTTTCACCAAGCGATCTCTAAACTCAATGGTTTCAGGAAAGTTATGCCCCGTATCAATGTGCATTAACGGAAACGGAATTTTAGCTGGATAGAAAGCCTTTTGTGCCAATCGCACTAAGGTGATGCTGTCTTTCCCACCTGAAAAGAGCAAGACGGGTTTTTCAAATTGCGCGGCTACCTCTCTTATAATAAAAATAGCCTCACTTTCTAATGCTCCTACTTGTATACTATTTGTATTCATAATTCTATTTTTTAAATATGTAAACCACATTCTCTATTACTCTCTACCTTCGTTGGATCAAAATATTTAAACTCATTGGGTAGCTTATGTTCTTCTAAATAGGCGTCTAAAGCTTCGTCTGACCAATGGTAAAAAGGACTTACTTTTAGCACTCCATCCTTGCTTACGGAAACGATATCAATGCTATCTCTAAACGCTGTTTGTCCTTTGCGTAAATTGGTAAACCAAACTTCTGGTTGGTATTGCTGCATTGCGCGTTGGAAAGGCTCTAACTTTACTTGCTTCGTAAACGCTTCGTGTTTAGGATCATCTACGGTAGGTAACCCCAAGACTGCATTTCTATGCGCAACCGTTTGTTTCGGTACAAACAAACGAATCGTCAGGCTCAATTTTTCAATGAGGTCCTCTGCATGTGCATAGGTTTGAGGTGTATTGTAACCTGTATCACACCAAATTACATCAATGCCAGGCTGCTGCTTTGTAACCAAATGCAAAATAGCTCCTTCGTAAGGGCGGAAATTTGTAGTGATTACTGATTTCTTATTCAAAGCTACAGCCCAGGCTACAATCGCTTCTGGTGTTTGATTTCTTAACTCGTTGTTTATCTGTTTTAAATCCATAATTTTTACACTTATTTTTTACCCCATTTAATCTTATTCCAAACGCGTTCGTGAAAAAAGTACAAGAGCATTTTTGTTACCAACTCTACTGCTCCTATTGAAAAGGCAGTGGTCATTTGTCCTGTTATAATCCAAGAAATCAATACGGTATCGATGGTACCAACCACCCTCCAACTAATTGATTTCACGATGCTTCGTATCGGCTTTTCCGACTGCTTATCGCTATTAAAATCGGTTTTATTTTCTAGTATTTCGTCTACAATCATTTTTAAAACACCTTTACCCTATCGGAATAGTAGGTTTTAGAGTTGGCAAATATAAAGACTCTTTTCAAATATGAAAGAACTATTTAGTAAATTAACAATTATGTAACATGTTTACACTAGGTCTGCTAGGGTTGTATTTCTCAAAACCTCCAGTGTATTGTCGCGAACTTGAATCATTAACTTGTGTACTGCGCAGGCATCTTCGTCCGGGCAATCGTCACATTTCTCATAAAAATTCAAGCTTACACAGGGTACCATGGCTATGGGACCTTCTAGGGTACGGATAACTTCGGTCATTTTAATCGCTTCAGCGGACTTCAACAAATAATAACCGCCTCCTTTTCCCTTTTTGGCTCCGAGAACGCCAGCTTTTCGTAAGGTAAGTAATATGCTCTCTAAAAACTTATGTGAAATATTCTCTGATTCCGAAATGGTTGCAATTTGTACTTTGGTCCCTATTTCTTGTTTGGCAATGAATGTCAATGCCTTTATTCCGTATTTAGTTTTCTTAGAAAGCATATTACAAAAATACACTTTTTTTTATCCTAGCTATCGAGTGCTTGTTTTAAATCGTCAATGACATCCTCAACGTGCTCTAAACCAACAGAGCAACGCACGAGGCCGTCAGTAATCCCCACCTCTAAGCGATCGGCTTCACTCAACTTGCTATGTGTTGTGGACGCCGGATGGGTAACGATGGTTCTGGTATCTCCTAAATTTGCTGAAAGCGAACACATTTTGATATTGTTCAAAAACTTCCTTCCTGCATCAATCCCTCCTTCAATTTCGAAGGCGACGATACTTCCCCCAAAGCGCATTTGCTTTTTGGCGATATCGTAGG
The DNA here is from genome assembly GCF_964514025.1 of Tenacibaculum litopenaei. Lineage (NCBI taxonomy): Bacteria > Pseudomonadati > Bacteroidota > Flavobacteriia > Flavobacteriales > Flavobacteriaceae > Tenacibaculum > Tenacibaculum litopenaei. The sequence continues at coordinate 180,887 of NZ_CAZEQT010000003.1, read as the reverse complement.
CTGGATGGCTTGGCAAAAACGGATATTTAACCTTCTTAACCGCCGGATGCCCTTCTAAATACTTCGCTACTGCGAGTGCATTTTGGCAGTGTTTCTCAACGCGTAGTGAAAGTGTTTCCAAACTCTTTGACAATACCCAAGCGTTAAAAGGAGACAAGGCAGGTCCGGTATTTCTGGCAAACAGGTAAATTTCTCGAATTAAATCGGCACGTCCTACCGTAACGCCACCTAGTACTCGTCCTTGTCCATCAATTAATTTAGTAGCCGAATGAATGACCAAATCTGCACCAAAATCAATGGGATTTTGCAGGTACGGCGTTGCAAAACAATTATCAATCACCAACAATAAATTGTGCTTTTTAGCCAATTTCCCCAACAGTTCCAAGTCTAACACATCTACGGCCGGATTGGTAGGACTCTCTGCATAGAGAATTTTTGTATTCGGCTGAATTAGCTGCTCTAAGGTATCGAGTTCGTCTACTTTAAAGTAGCTGGTTTCAATATTCCACTTCGGGAAATACTTGGTAAACAAACTGTGGGTAGAACCGAACACCGATCGAGAAGACACAATGTGATCTCCGGCATTTAACAGCGCAGCAAAGGTCGAGAATACCGCTCCCATTCCGGTTGCAAAAGCATAACCTGCCTCCGCTTTTTCCATGGCGACAATTTTATTCACAAACTCCGTAGTATTGGGGTTTGAAAATCGGCTATACAAATTCTTATCTCGTTCCTCTGCAAAGGAAGCTCTCATATCTTCTGCATCTTGAAAGACAAAACTCGAAGTGAGGTACAACGGTGTTGCGTGTTCATCAAATTGGGTTCTCTCAGTTTGCGTGCGCACGGCTAAGGTTTCGAACTTATCACTCATCGTTACTATTTTTAATAGGTTTAGTTGTTGTTTATCAATCGTAAAATATCGCCAAATACTCCACGTGCGGTCACTTGTGCTCCTGCACCAGCTCCCTGAATCACAATAGGCTGGGTTCCGTACGAATCGGTATATATTTCGAATATCGCATCCGATCCTTGTAAGCTTCCCAAGGGAGAGCTTTCCGGTACCGAAACTAAGGATACTTCCAGTTCGCCTTTGGCTTGTTGTAAATCACCGTACAGGTCGCCGATGTAGCGCAGCACATGCCCTGGTTGCTGCGCTTTCTTCAGTTGATCAAAACCGCTATTTAATACTTTTAGATTATCTAAAAACCCATCAACTGATATATCGGCTAAATCTTTTGGAATTAAATTTTCTATGCGTATATCACTAAATTCATTTTCTAAATCGAGTTCTCTTGATAAAATCAAGAGTTTTCTGGCCACGTCGTTTCCGCTCAAATCTTCTCTAGGATCTGGTTCTGTATACCCTTTTTCGATGGCTGCTTCCAGTACTTCTGAAAAGGAAACATCTTCTTTTGAGAACCTGTTAAACAAGTAGCTCAACGAACCGGAAAACACGCCGCGTATACGGGTGATGTTTTCACCTGAATCGTGCAGTAACTTAATGGTATCAATCAGTGGCAATCCTGCTCCTACATTGGTTTCATATAAATACTGCTTTTTGTACTTATCCAACTGACCGCGTAAATTTTTATAAAAGTCGTACGAAACCGTATTGGCAATTTTGTTCGAGGATACCAAATCAAAACCAGCTTGTATCAATTGGAAATAGTTTTTTACAAACGACTCACTCGCTGTATTATCCACCGCAATTAAATTCTCTAAATGATGTTCGCGAGCATACGAAATTACCTCTGCAACTCCAGACTCCACCGTTGGCGAGGCTGCTAACTGCTGTTCCCAATTACCCGAAATTCCATTCTTATCAAGTACTACCTGCTTTGAATTTGCAATCGCTACAATAGACAGCTGCACCTTTCTTCTCTTTAATACTGTTTCGGTTTGGGCTAAAATCTGTTCTATAAGAGCGCCTCCCACCAGTCCTTTTCCAAAAATTGCGATGTTAATCTTTCTTGCTACACCAAATACCTGACCGTGAATTACATTCAAGGCTTTGGTCAGCTCTGCTTTGCGCACTACCATACATACGTTTTTCCCCGTTATGGTATTGTTAAACAACAACGGAACCACCTGATTCTTTATCAAGGCATTATAAGGCTGATGAAACTCACTTAAATCCTGCCCGATAATCGATATGACAGCTACATCTTCAAGGATGGAAACTTTGCTCACATCTTTGGTATACAGTTCGTGTTCGAACTCAAATTCCAATGCCTTTACTGCCTCCTCTGCTTGTTGCTTGTCAACTACTAAGCCGATTCCTCTTTCTGACGAACCCTGTGAAATAATACTCACACTAATTCCTCTATTACTCAAAGCCTTAAAAATACGGGCGTCAACTCCTACTTTTCCCAATAAGCCCCTTCCTTCAAAGTTCAATAAAGCCACTTGTTCGAGAACTGAGATTGATTTAATCCCTTTTGCATTGGATTTAGAGGTGATCAAAGTTCCTTTATCTGCTGGGTTAAATGTATTTACGATACGAAGGTTGATATTTTTCTCCAACAGCGGAATGATCGTTTTTGCATGTAAAATATTAGCACCAAAATTTGCCAGCTCATTGGCTTCAGAATAGCTCAACTCTTCAATCTTTTGAGCATCGGCAACGAGGTCAGGATTTGCTGTAAAAATACCGTCTACATGGGTGTAATTTTGAAGCTCTTCCGCATTTAAATAATTAGCGATCAACGACGCCGTATAATTACTTCCATTTCTTCCTAAGGTAGTGGTTTCATCCTCCAAAGTAGAAGCGATAAAACCTGAAATTACAGGAATTTTCTCCACGGCCTTAACTTCGAAAAATTGCTCCACATTTTGTTTTGAAACATCGAGTAATGGTTGTGCATTTCCAAAATTCCCATCCGTTTTTAACAGGTGTCTGGCATCTGTAGCTACAGCTGGAATTCCTTTTTGCTCCAACAATTCTGTCACCGTTTTTATGGATAACAATTCTCCTTGTGCTAGGATTTCATCCTTAATTTTTGACGAATAATCTCCTAAAAGTCCTACTCCTGCTAGCAATTGCTCTATTCTTCCGAACTCTTGGGTATAATCTAACAAAGGCGTTAATTTCGATTGTTCGTATTTAAAAGCCTCTAGCTGATCTTGATATATTTCGTTTTTTGCTGCTTTTTCAAGGAGTTGCTCAAGAGTGTCTGTCGCATTCCCTCTTGCAGATACAATGACTGCAATTCGCTCTCCTCCATGAACTTTCTTTTCTATGATATCGACAACTTTTGCAACACCTTCATTCGAAAGTGACTTTCCTCCAAATTTTAATACTTTCATTTTTCGTGAATTTGACGTATCGTCAATTATTTTTGAAATGATTTTTTTTAATTGTTTGTACTCTATTAAAAACGCATCGTGTCCGTGAAGCGAATTAATTTCATTGTACGTAATATGTGGGTGTACTGCTGCTAAATCTCGTTGTGTTTCTCGATTCTCTTCTGCAGTAAAAAACAGGTCAGAATCCACACCTATAAGATGAATCTCTGCTTGGATAGACTCCAGTACTTCGCGCGAACTGCGCCCTCTCGTTACATCAATCGTTTTTAACAACTGATTCATCAATTTGTAAGAGGCTAACTGGTAACGCTCTTGTAATTTTTTTCCGTGATGTAAAAGCCAGCTCTCAACATTAAATACTGCTAGCTCCTCGTTGACCGAACGTTGGAACCTATTTTTAAAAGAGGCTGGTGTTCGATAGCAGAGCATGGCATGCATACGCGCATCGTGCACTGGTTCTTTTGAGTTGGTTAAAATTTGCTCTTGAATTTGACAGTTTGCGATGAGCCAATCTGTGGATTTCCAATCCGTTGCGATCGGAATCAAGTGTTGGGTAATTTTCGGTTGCAACACCGCCATTTCCCATGCAATACCTCCTCCCAAGGACCCACCTATCAGTGCGTACAACGACTCGATACCGAGGTGCTCCAAGCCTTTCAGAAAAATTTTTGCTATATCTCGAGCTACTAAATCTTTGTAGTTTTCGATGATAAAACCGTCGTATCCATTACCTGGAATGTTAAAACAGAGTACAGAAAACCTTTCTGTATCAATAACCCCCTTCGGACACACCAAAGCACTCCACCAACCTGATGCTCCTGCCACCTCACTGTTTCCTGTCAAAGCATGATTGATCAGAACCACAGGAGCAGTACCCAAAGGCTTACCAAACAACTGATAACTTAACGGTAAATGATGGAATTGGGCACCGCTTTCTGCGGTATATTTGAGTAATTCAATACTGTGTAAATCTTGCTTTACTGCCATTACGAGACCTATTTTTTAAACGAGTACTGTTTTTTTTAGTTCGCTGAACGCTGCTTTTAAATCAGATTTTAAATCTTCTAGATTTTCCAATCCAACCGAAAGACGTATCAAATCGGGTGTAACCCCAGTACTTTCTTGTGATGCCGTATCTAACTGTTGATGTGTTGTACTTGCCGGATGAATGATCAGTGATTTGGTATCTCCTATGTTTGCCAGTAGTGAAAAGAGTTTTGTTGTATTGGCAATGGTTTTCGCTGCCTCAAAACCTCCTTTTGCACCAAAGGTAACGATACCACTTTGTCCTTTTGGCAAATACTGATCGGCTAATTCTTTGTACGAGCTCGAAGCCAAGCCCGGATAATTCACCCACGCTACTTCTTCTTGCTGTTCCAACCAAGTTGCTAGTGCTAGCGCATTTTTACTGTGTTGTTGAATTCTTATATCTAACGTTTCCAGTCCTTGTAAAATATTAAAGGCATTGGTAGGGCTAAGTGCGCCTCCAAAATCTCGTAATCCTTCTAAAATTAATTTAAACGTAAACGCAGCTGCCCCCAACGTTTCGTGGTATACCAAACCGTGATACCCTTTTGAAGGCTCTGTAAATTCAGGAAAGTTCCCGTTCGACCAATCAAAATTCCCGGCATCAATAATTACCCCACCTAGAGAATTCCCTTGCCCTCCAATATATTTCGTCAGTGAATGAATTACGATGTTAGCGCCGTGTTCTATCGGGTTTAACAAGGCTGGAGTGGCAACGGTATTATCTACTATAAAAGGAATTCCTGCTGTTTTGGCTACGGCAGCTATGGCTTTCAAGTCCAACACGTCTAGCTTCGGGTTTCCGAGTGATTCTACGAAAACAGTTCTCGTATTTGCTTGCACCGCCTTCTCAAAATTCTCTGGATCACTTGGATCGACAAAAGTGGTAGTTATCCCCAAACGAGGTAAGGTTACATTGAGCAAGTTATACGTACCTCCGTACAGGCTACTCGAAGCAACAATATGATCGCCGCTTTTTAGTAACGTGAGCAATCCCGTTGCGATGGCCGCTGTCCCCGAGGCGAATACTACCGCTCCGACCCCTCCTTCTAAAGCCGCCAGCCTGTCTTGTAAGATTTGATTCGTCGGATTGTTTAAACGGGTATAGATAAACCCTAGTTCTTTTAACGAAAATAAATTTGCCGCATGATCTGCGTTGTCAAAAACATACGAAGTTGTTTGATAAATTGGAACGGCTCTTGTTCCACTTGTACTTGTTACGTCATGTCCTGCGTGCAACGCTTGGGTTGCGAATTGTTGTGTACTCATTTTTCTTGTTTTTTGAGTTAATTAAAAATTAAACCAAAAGCCAAAACACACCCTAAGGTGTTGCTTACTAGAAAAATGTTATTAAGAAATTACATAGAGTTCCCTGTAGTATAAAAAGGAAACTTCTTGTGTTATCTATCCTAATTGTCTGTGACAACTGGTAGAATTTAGCACCTTCTTTGCATTGCGCAAAGGGTTGCTAAGGCTTCAAAGGGTCTAATCCCTCCACCTTTCTTGATAACATCGTCAATAAGTGTTTGAACTTTTACGAGTACAAAGATTTCAAAATAAAAAATTAAAATCCAAACATTATTTTATTTTTTTTCAAAATGTTTCCTTGAGTCCTTGCTATTTCACGAATTTAAAACGCAACTCAACAGGCAGGTGATCAGAGGCTTGACCAAATTCTTTAAGTACTTTACCCTCCACTTCAAGCAAGGTTTTTTCTGTAAAGAAAATATAATCTAATCGCTCAAAAGGCTTCGCTGTATCAAAAGTTAAATCGTAATTATCTTTTGAAAAAGCAGCATTTCCTATCCCCGGAGCATCAAATAATTCTTGAACTACTGGATCGGTATATTTCGGATCACTATTGAAATCTCCCAATAAAATTGTTGGATAGGAAGCGCTGTATTTTTTAAATTCCTTCATTACTGCTGCCAACTGAATTGCACGTGTTTTTTTATCGAAAGCCTCTAAATGGACATTCAACAAAACCACATCGCGATTCTCTATCGTCACTTTTACCACTTGTAACAAACGTTCCAAATAAAAAGCATCTCTATAAAATGGGCTATCCTCGACGCGAGGCAATACGATGCGTTCATAATCTTTAAGAGGATACTTACTCAAAATCGACTGACCTGAAACCACTTTTCCAAAATGCATGCTCGGTGGCCAATAGGGAAATGGTAAATAACGTTCGTCCCAATTTACTCCTTTCGCAATGTATTTATACCCGAGTTTTTCAATAGCCTCTTCTTGGTTTACTTGATGCGATCGTTCAGCATCGTAATCGATTTCTTGCAGGGCGATAATATCTGGATTCACTTTTTCCAATGCTCCTAAAACTCGTTTTAAATGCGTGTCAAATAAAGATTTTGGTTTTTCTACAGCTTTGTTGTTCGTCATCCCACTCAAATACCCAATATTATAAGTAACAATACTGTAAACCGAATCGGTATCGACAGCTGTTTCAAACGAATTTTGGCGCAAACTAGCATAGGATGCACTATCGAGTGTGGACGAAGATGCCCAATAAAAAAACACTGTTGAAATCAATAATAACATCACGAGAAGACCGACTAAATAAGATAAAAAACGTTTCATTGGAAACTTGTTTTAGATTAATTATAACTACTTAATTGAACATTGCGATTACTAAAAAATTGTTAATAATCTCCCTCAAATTTAAACCTTTTTACTTTAGGGTAGTCATAGAGGTGTAATTAAAATTAATAGTAAAGATGAAAAAAGTAATTGGTTTTTTAATATTCGTATTAAGTTATTCAACTGCCGTTCAGGCACAGCGTGGTGAACGCGCAATGGATGAGGAAAGAAATCCGATGACCGTAGCACAACAAGCCACCATCGCAGTCAAAAAAATGACACTGCGATTAAACTTAAACAACGCACAACAACGCAAAATTCAACCTTTGTTAGAAGCTCAGATTGCCGATAGAAGAGCTATGAAAGAACAGCGTAAAGCCTTAAAGAAAAAGAAGGCAAAACCAACCGCTGATCAACGTTTTAACGCTATGAATGCTCGTTTAGACAAGCAAATTGAATTCAAACGCGCCATGATGAACATTTTAGATGAAAAACAATTTGAACGTTTTGAAAAGACCATGATGCGTAAAAAAATGAAAATGACGAAACGCATTAAAAAAGAAAAACACAAACGCAACCGAAAACTCAGAAGGGATCGCGACCACCGCGATGAATAGAATCACTTTGTTAGTGATGGCTTAATTGACACCCGACGTTAATTAGCTAGTAGATTAGTTTTGTAAAGGCTCGATTAAAAATCGAGCCTTTTTTGTTTTTTTAATACATCCTGAACTCGCAGTTTATACGTCCTACCCACTGGAATAGTGGTGCTCCCGATGCACATCCGATTCCCTTCAATAACATCTACTTTCTCCAGTGAGACCGCAAAAGATTTGTGTACCTGAAGAAGCCCCCTACCTGACAGTAACTGTAGTAAATCAGTCAAACTGGTTCGCAACGAAAATTCTCTAGACAGGGTGACTATTTTGCAATAGTTCCCAACCGATTCTACATAGCAAATTTCACGAGGACGCAATTGAACGTGTTTCCCTTTTACTTTGAAAAATAGCGGTTCTTCCGAGCTTTCAGTAGTTGGTACACGCTCTGGGACCTCTGTCATTACCTTGTTTACCGCCTTTAAAAAACGCTCAAAACCAAATGGTTTTAATAAATAATCAACGACGTTCAGTTCATAACCTTCCAAAGCATGTTCTGCATACGCTGTCGTAACTATCACTTTTGGCGTATGTGATAAGGTTCTTAAAAAGTCAAAGCCTTTTAGCATCGGCATATTTAAGTCTAAAAAAATGAGGTCAACAGTATTACTTCCTAAAAAAGCCAACGCCTCCACCGCATCGTAACAACTTTTCGCCAGTTGAAAATCAGGGATTTTATCACAATACCCTCGAATAATTTCATGGGCTATGGCTTCATCATCAATAATTAAGTAACGTGTCATACCTTCAGTATTAGCTCTGCAGTAAATTCGTTTTCCAAGGTACAAATTTTAAATTCATGCCTATCCGGATATACCAATGCCAGGCGTTTTTCCAAGTTGTCCAGTCCCACTCCGGTTGTATAAACCCCAGTTTCTTCAGGTACATTATTTTTTATCAAAAATCGCACTTGTCCTTTACTAGCTGTCAACACTATCGTTATATACGCCTCTTTACGCAGCTTTTCAACGCCGTGTTTAAAGGCATTTTCTAACAAATTGATAAATACCAAAGGCATAATTTCATAGGAATCACTATCGATATTTACTTCAAAGTTTACGGTAACAGACCGGTGGTAACGCATGCGCTGAAGTGCTATAAAACTCTCGCAATACGAAATTTCTTCCCGTAACGAAACACGCGCTGCCTGTGCTTTATATACTCCGTAGCGCAGCAGCTCTGACAATTGCAGTACCACCTCTTTTGCTTGATTCGTATCCTTATCTATTTCACCGTAAAGCTTGTTTAACACGTTGAACAAAAAATGTGGATTTACCTGTGATTTCAAGTAGTTCAGCTGGCTTTGCTTTAAGGCTTCTTTTATCGAAAAATAGGATTGTAACTGTTTAAAGAACCACACAATTCCGAAAACAAATAGCAGGCAGTAATAGCCTATAATTAATAGACTTAACACTATCGGCGTGTCAGCAAACAAGACTACAGAATCTTTACTTAAGATAACCAATTGATAAAACAAGCCAACTAAAGGCCCCAATAAACTCACCAAGACAATTCCTTTCCAGCTGAGCATACGCTGTCGTAATTTCCATTTTTTCATAGTTCAAAAGTAACTTCCCAAAAGGACAAGATATAAAAGTTGGGACAAACAACCCGATTTCGTTACCAACAACAGTCATAGACCACCCTGTAACAAAACGCATCGCTCAACCGTTGTTTCGGTAAAATTTGCTGCTGTATAGCCCATGAATTTTAATGTGAAGCACACGGCCTTTAGGTTTGCTAAAAAACAAATCTTACTTATGAAAACACGTATTATTACCTACTTAAAGCACGTCATAGGAACCTTTATATCTCTGTTGGTCATTGGCTTACTAGTGCTACTTAGCCTAAACGGAAGTATTGGAGGAAGTTTAGACAGTAAAGCAAAAGAACTTCATAACGAAGGACCTTATGTCTTTTTAGAAAACGACAGTACGGCACTTATCAACTACCTAAAGGGAAATAAAACGGACGGCTTCCGTTGCAGCACTCAACGGGTAGCCTTAAAAGATAGACAAGCGCTGTCTTGTTACTTTGCCTTAGAACCTTCAACGTTTAATTTCACGCTGGAAAACCTCCCCGCAGTTCCACCTGCTAGCTATACAGACCAAGAGCGCATACTCGCTATTTCAGATATAGAAAGTGGATTCCAAACCTTTAGAGACTTTCTGATTGCTCATGGTGTTATTAACAAGCAATTGCAATGGACTTTTGGAAAAGGACATTTGGTATTGGTCGGTGATTTTATGGATCGCGGAAATTCCGCAACGCAAGTACTTTGGTTTATATATAAACTAGAACAAGAAGCCCAAAAATTGGGAGGTCAAGTTCACTTTATTCTCGGTAATCACGAACTTAAAAACCTCGCAGGAAACTACCTAGCTGCCTCAAAAAAATACTTGGGTGTCGCGACCATTTTAGAAATCAATCCCGGATTACTGTGGGGTAAGAACAGCTTTTTAGGACAGTGGATCGCCACCAAAAACAGTATCGAACGCATCAATGGAACCCTGTTTACTCACGGAGGTATGCATCCTGACATTACGACCTACAACCTTGAACTCTCCACCATCAACAACATCGCAAGAGAGAACTATTTCCAAGGCTATTACCCCCGAACAACCCAAGGAGCATCGGATTTTATCAATTCGACCAAAACGGGAATCTCTTGGTATCGCGGTTATTTTAAAAGTGACTTTCAACCCGAAAAGTTAGGCCCAATGCTACAAAAATATCAGGCGAAACAAATCGTTGTCGGGCATACCATTCAACGACGTGTACAAAAACTATACGACGGACAAGTCTATGCTATCGACGTAAAGCATCCTAAGGACTATCAGTCTAATTGGCCTTCTAAATCCTCAGAGGGCTTGCTCATTAAAGACGGAAAGTTTTTTCGAGCCTTTAGTGATGGAACCCTCGAAGCATTGTAAAAAAAGGGACATCCGTCCCTTTTTATTTATTCTTGAAACCAACTGGCGTACTTGACGTAATTGTTGGCTATTCTGTCAATTTCACCGGATAGTAACTCCTCTGAAATATCTTTAACCTTCACCGCTGGAACACCGGCATAAACACTTCCTCTTTCTACACGAGTATTCTTTGTCACTACGGCACCTGCCGCTATGATAGAATTCGATTCTACTACACAATCGTCCATGATAATACTTCCCATACCTACCAAAACATTGTCGTGGATGGTACAACCGTGTACGATAGCATTATGGCCTATAGACACGTTATTTCCAATGGTTGTCGGTGATTTTTCAAAGGTAGCATGGATTACTGCTCCGTCCTGAACGTTTACTTTATTGCCCATTTTGATAAAATGTACATCACCGCGAATAACGGCATTAAACCAAACGCTACATTCCGCTCCCATTTGTACATCTCCTACGATGGTAGCATTTTCAGCTACGTAGCAATCATCAGGAATTTGAGGGGATTTCCCTCGTACTGCTTTTATAATTTTCATTTATTTAAAATACGATAATAAGTTTGCTTTTTTCGTTGCCGAAACCATAATTTCTTGTCCGTTTTCCAACAAAACACTCCCTCCTTTTCCTTTGCGGTACTTTACAATGGTATTGATGTTTACCAAATACGACTTGTGAACTCGAACAAACGGATACTCTTGTAAAAGGGTTTCAAAATACTTTAAGGTTTTACTAACCAAACGTTTTCCCGATGTCAAATGTACCTCTGTATAATTATCATCTGCCTTACAGTACACAATATCATTGACATCGATTACTTCAAAACCATCTTGCTGTGGCAAGGTAATTTTTCCTTTTGTAAAGCTCGTATTTGCTGTTAACACCGTATTTTCAAGAGCTACTTCGCGCTCCTTTACTTCCACAATGCTCGCCACGGCCTTGATTAAATCGTCAATCGAAATAGGCTTTAACAAATAATAAGAAGCGCGATTGTTCAGCGCTTCAATTGCATAATGATCATAAGCTGTTACAAAAATCGTTTCAAAACTGCGCTCCGGCAATTGTTCCAATAAATCGAAACCCGTTCCATACGGCATTTCAACATCTAAAAACACCAGGTCTGGTTGGGTACTTTCAATCAGTTCTTTTCCATCTTGAATATTATCTGCCTCCCCCATACAATCGACATTAGGGCAGTATTTTTTCAGGTAATTCTTTAAGATATCCCTACTTATTTTTTCATCTTCAATAATAATTGCTGAAATTTTCACAGTGTCATTTTTTTAAGTTCTAACAAAACTACGGTTCCCGATCCATCGGCTTCCGCATCCATAATACGTACGTCAATGATGTCTGAGTACATATCATTCATAATATCAATGCGATTTTTAATGGTACTCATCCCCTTAGATTTTTGTTTTAATTGATTTTTAGTTTTCATTTCCATCGACTTCTGTCTGCCTACACCATCGTCTTCAATTCGGATGCGCAACACATCGTTTGCTGCTAACTCCATATATATCGACAATTGTCCTTTATCCTTTTTGTATCGCAAACCGTGCCAAATAGCATTCTCTATATAGGGTTGCAATAGCATAGGAGGTATGGAAAACGAGTCTTGTGGTATATCCTCTTCGATACGCACTTCGTAATCAAACTTATCTTGGAACCTATTGTGCTCTAGTTTTACGTACAATTGTAAGAGTTCAATCTCTTTGGAAAGGGGAATAAAATCTTCTTCTGAATTTTCCAGTACCGATCGCATCAAAATCGAAAACTCTGACAAATACCTATTGGCACTGCGCTCATCATTCACCGCGATAAAACTGTTCACAGAGTTCAGTGCGTTAAATATAAAATGCGGATTCATTTGTGAACGCATGGACTTTAACGCGAGTAAGTTGTTGGCCAATTTTTGTTGGCGGATGTAGCGAAATAAAAAATACACCAAAAAGCTAATAAGCAGCATCATTCCAATGAGTGAATAAATGATAACTTGCTGTTTCCTATTACTTTCGTTGGTCAATTGTTGATCTTTATAGGCCAGATTTATTTTACTTTCCGAGAGTTCTCGATCTTTTTCCAAGCTGGCAATGCGATTTTGCTTCGCTGCTATTCGCTTGTTAAAACGTTTAATCTGTTGCAGTTCCTGCTCTTTTTTAACATATAACGAATCTACTAATTCTACGTATTCTCGGTACACTTTAAAGGCTTTGGAATAGGCACCAACCGATTCATATACCTCCGACAGTTTACGTGTCGCATCCTTTTGTACTATCAAATCTTCACTCTTGTCCGCTTCTACGATACTCTTTTCAAAAAACGGAATCGCTTTGCCGTATTCGTCTTTCAATAAATACGCATTTCCAATTTTATAGTTGATTTTTTGCGAAGTAATGGAGTCGACCAGCGATTCCTTATCTTCTACGTTCATCGAAACACCTTCGGTCTTTTTTAAACTGTTTTTTCGCAATTCTATTTCATCGTCGTAACGCTGAGAGATATTAAAAAAATTAGCTACTTTTTCTTCTTCCTCCAATGAGCGCTTTAGGTTTTCTTTGTGGGCGAGTTCTAAGGAATTTTGAAATAGCGAATCTGCCTCAGTTATGCGACCTTGTTTGGCATATACTTCTGCCAATTTAGAATTGAGGTCCGTAATTTTGGGCCTGATTAAATTTTCGTTCGCTGTAATCAAGGCCTTTTCAAAATTGATTACCGCTGCAGCATAATCTTCTTTAGCCATGGCTACATCACCTAAACCTTCGTACATCAATACCGTGTTGTACTGACTCTTATTTACCCTGAACAGCACTCGATACGATTTCTCACTCGCCTCGAAATCACCGTGCAAAAACTGAGTCCTCGCCAATAACAAACGAACTTCAATATCCTCCTTTTCACGCAAGGAAGCCTCAAAGTTCTCTATAGCCAAATCGTACTGTTTCCAATAACTGTAAATTTGACCTAATACTTCAAGTGACTTCGCCTTTCTGGCCGGGCTCAAATCTTCCTTGAGCATGAGCTCGACATACGATAAACTCTTATCGATACTTCTTTTTTTGTAATAACGTGCTGAATCCAAAAAATTTTGGAAGAGTACATTAGAAGCACTCCCTTTTGATTTTACTAAGCTGTACCACTTTTTGCGTTTACTTTTCTTTCGTCCGCGTTTTAACGGTTCTGGCACTACGTAAATTTTAATCTTCTCCTTTGATTTTATCGTGTGATATACCGTTTTAAAATCTGGATGTCGTACTACCAGCTCATCATTAATTCTGGCTCTGATCAAATACCCTTCCCAAATCATATCATACGAAAAAATCGCACCATTAACACTGACATCCGCAGTACTTATAAGCTTGTCGTTTTCCTTGTCAAGAATCTTAACTTCTACTACAAACTGTGTTCCTTCCGATGCATCCGTAGACTCCGATTGTTGCGCCAATATCCCCTGAAAACTCAGGAGCATTACAATAAGACAAATTTTCTTCCACATAGGTTTGTACATTATAAAAGCAGTTGTATTCCGAGCGTAAACTTATCATCAAAAAATCGATAAAAAAAATCGCCTTTTCAAGAAACTCGAGAATACACTTGTAAAAATACCGCTTTTACTCATTTGTTTTCCTTTTTAACTAGCCTATTTAGGGCGGTCACTCATTCTGGCTTTTCATTACCAAAGCTTCACAGTAGTTTTATCCCATCCCAATCAACTAGCAAACGTAAAAGAGTACCAACACAAACACGAATTGTATGAATCAACCTATGTTAAAAAAGACCTTCATCACTTGTCTTATGTTTTGCGTGACTAGTATTGCCAGCGCAAAGCCCCATACCACTGCAGCCTCTCCCGTTATACAGGTCGCACTTTTACTAGATACCAGTAATAGCATGGACGGCTTAATTAATCAAGCCAAGGCTCAACTTTGGGAAATTGTCAACCAACTTTCGTATGCAAAAAAGAACGGAAAAAATCCGCGCTTACAAATTGCCTTGTACGAATACGGAAATAGCAGCTTGTCATCGAGTCAAGGGTATTTGCGACAAGTATTACCCTTTACCAGCAATTTAGACGAAATTTCTAAAGGATTGTTTTCCTTAACGACCAACGGAGGCGACGAATTTTGTGGTCAAGTGCTGCAAACAGCGGTGTCTCGATTAGATTGGACGCAGAAAACAGCCGGTTTACGTATGATTTTTATTGCAGGAAATGAACCTTTTACGCAAGGTCCTGTACATTATAAATCGGCCTTAGCCGATGCCGACGAAAAAGATATCACAGTAAATACTATTTTTTGCGGCGACTATCAGCTAGGAGTTCAAGGAAGTTGGAAAACGGCAGCAATGTTAGGAAAAGGCGATTATTTAACGATCGAGCACAACAAGAATATTGTCGCTGTTGAAACGCCCTATGATCAGGAGATTTTACAGCTCAACCAAACACTGAATACCACCTATCTGTACTACGGAAGTTCGGGCAGGAAAAAAAGTAAAAATCAGAGTGTTCAGGATTACAATGCACTCACCGTACACCAAGAAGTGCTCGTAAAACGCGCGGTAAGTAAAACTGGATATTTATACAGCAATGGCGACTGGGATTTGGTAGACGCCTCAAAAGACAAAAAATTCGATTTGAACGAGTTAAAATCGTCTGACCTCCCCAAACAATTACAAAACAAAACCGAAGAAGAACTTAAAACAATCATCAACAACAAGGCGAAACAGCGCAGCGATTTGCAACGTCAAATACGCATATTAAACAAAAAAAGAAACGCTTATATAGCCAAACATCAGAAAGAGAAAAACAACGCCGACGAGTTGGAAAATGCTGTGATCACAAGTATAAAAAAGCAGGCCACGAAAAAAGGCTTTTCGTGGTAGCCTAGTTGATTGGTTGAAAAAAGCGAAGTAGTAAACTACTTCGCTTTTTGTTTATTGTACCAACAAGTGTTGTCCGATACTGAGGTTGTTATTTTTTAACCCGTTGACTTTTTTAAGCTGATCAACACTCAAATTAAATCGCTTGGCTATTGAATACAGCGTATCTCCTTGTTTTACTTTGTAATATTTTCCAATACTGTAAGACGGAGTAGTCACTTTTTTCATTTTTCCAGGTTTTATACGATCGTATTTCGCCAAATTATACTTTTTGATAATCCCTATCAGCTTTTGTGGGTAGCGTTTATCAGTCGCATAACCCGCTCTTCGCAATCCGTATGCCCATCCTTTATAATCGGTGTGCTTTAAACGGAAAAGACTCGCATAGCGCTTTCGCGTCAGTAAAAACTTTGAGTGATCTTCATATGAAGATTCTGGGTATTTGTACTTTCTAAAACACTCGCCCTTTTCATCGTCATCATGGGTCACACTTTTTCCTTGCCAACCTCGGTGACATTTAATTCCAAAGTGGTTGTTTGATCGGATAGCTAGAGGGCTGCGTCCGCTTCCTGACTCCAGAACTCCTTGGGCTAAAGTAATACTTGCAGGAATGTTGTACTGATGCATTTTTTTGACAGCAATAGGTGCGAACTTTTCAATATAAGCAACCGTATGGTTGGTGGTTGTCTTCGTTTTCTTTTGAATTTGTTCTAGCTGTGGTATTTCAGGTACTTCTTCTCGTTCTTCAATTATCACAGGTCGTTGCTTACTCACCACGCGTTTGCTCGATCCACAACTCGCTAATACGCTTGCCATCACTAGCAGTAACAGGTACGATGTATTCCTTGTACTCATTTCTATCCCTCTTTATACGATTAGGTTCTTATTTTTCTTTTTTAATTGTTGATTGATTCCTGCAATCCCTTGTAAGCCTCCCGTGTGCACTACCAGTATGCGCGTACCTGGTTTAAATTGATCTTTGGCAATCATATCAAACAGGCCAAAGAGCATTTTTCCGGTATAAATAGGCTCCAACGGAATTGAGGTAGCCAATTTAAACGCATTGATAAAAGAAATTAATGCGTCATTCCACTTCGCGTAACCTCCAAAGTGATACTCGGAAATTAATCGGTATTGTTTCGTGTTATCTGTAACGAATTGCTTCAACTCCGCTTGCAGGAAATCACCTTTTAATGCAGGAAACCCCAATATGTGTTGGGTAGTTTCTGCAGCATTGATAATTCCTGACAGGGTTCCCCCTGTACCAACTGCAGCACAAATATAATGGAATTTTTTATCCTCTTCGCTAAGGATTTCCTCACATCCCTTCACAGCCAAGGTATTTGTACCGCCTTCTGGAACTAGGTAATAACTCCCAAATTCTTCTTCAAGTGCTGCTAAAAACTCAGGGGTTGTTTTACTTCGATAGGCTTCGCGAGAAACGAACTTTAAATGCATACCTTCCGATACTGCGTGTGCTAACGTGGGATTCTGCTGGAGAAGTTCAGGCATTTTTGCGGCCAATTCCTCCCCGCGAATCACGCCTACAGAGGGTATTCCGTAATACTTCCCTGCAGTTGCCGCCGCCGCAATATGGTTCGAATAGGCTCCTCCAAAAGTCAAAAGAACTTTCTTTTGCTGCTTCAGCGCCTCTAATACATTGTACTTTAGCTTTCTGAATTTATTTCCCGATACTATTGGATGTAACTCATCTTCTCTTTTTATCACCAAATGGATCCCCTTTGCCTGTAGCAGTGGATGGGTAATAGACTGATTTCTAGAACTCGTTTTTCCTGAGAACAGCTTATTCAAAATCGCTTAATTTTTCTTCTATTTCTTCCCACTCTTCCATCAATTGGTCTACTTCTGCCTTTTTAGCTTTGTAGTTTTCAAAGAAGTTCTCTTGTGAGGCTACTTCGTCATAATTCTCGGCAAGAGCTAGGTCTATTTTTGTAATTTCTTCCTCCAAATCGGCAATGAGCTTTTCAATTTTACCGATACGATTTTTCATCTTTTTTACCTCCTTCGCCTGTTCCTTTGACAGTTTGTAAGCTTCTTTCTTACTTGGGTCTTTTGTTTCTTTCACCACCGTACGCAGTTCCGCATCGCGCAAACTTTCCATTTGATGCTGCTCCAAGAAATAATCAATATCTCCCAAGTATTCTTTTACGACCTTGTCTTTAAAGCCGTAAACAGTGGTTGTTAAGCCTTGTAAAAAGTCCCGATCGTGCGATACGATGATAAGCGTTCCATCAAAGTTTTTAAGCGCTTGCTTTAGCACGTTTTTCGAAGCTATATCAAGGTGGTTGGTAGGCTCATCCATGATGAGTACATTAAACGGTGACAACAGCAATTTACACAACGCCAACCTGTTTCGCTCTCCCCCAGATAGCACTTTTGCTTTTTTGTCTACCGCTTCTCCACCAAAGAGAAATGCCCCTAACATATCGCGTACCTTAATTCGATTGGTATCATTGGCGGCATCCTCCATAATTTCCAAAACGGTTTTCTCTGGTGGTAGGTGTTCTGACTGATTTTGAGCAAAATATCCTACCTCTACATTATGTCCTAATTTCAAACTACCGTCAAAAGGTATTTCTCCCACCATCATTTTTGCCAAGGTAGATTTTCCTTGTCCGTTTTGTCCGACAAACGCAATTTTACTATTGCGTTCAATCAGTAAATCTACTCCGGATAGCACCTGCTTCTCTCCGTAATTTTTAGACAAATTTTCTGCCTCAACAATAATTTTTCCGGGTTCTTTGGAAATTTCAAAACGCACATTCATCACTGCATTATCGTCCTGATCGACCTCAATGCGTTCTACCTTATCCAATTTCTTAATCAGCGATTGGGCCATTGCAGCCTTATTGGCTTTGGCTCTAAACTTTTCGATTAATTTTTGTGTATGTTCTATTTCCTTTTCTTGATTTTTTTGCGCCTGTAACTGTTTTTCTTTGATTTCATTGCGCAATTTCAAAAATTCAGAATACGGCTTTTTATAGTCGTAAATTTGCCCAAGAGAAATTTCAATGGTGCGATTTGTCACGTTGTCCAAAAACATTTTATCGTGCGATACTAGCACGATGGCTCCCGAATAATTTTTCAAAAAATTCTCCAACCATATAATCGACTCTATATCCAAGTGGTTGGTAGGCTCATCCAGCAATAAAATATCGTTGTTCTGCAACAGGAGTTTTGCCAGCTCTATACGCATGCGCCACCCTCCTGAAAAGGTATCAGTCAACTTGTCAAAGTCTTCTCGTTGGAACCCTAATCCCTGAAGTATACGCTCTGTTTCTCCTTGGTAATTATACCCTCCTAACAATTCATAGCGTTCTGACTTTTCGTTTAAATCGATCATCAGTTGGTTGTAGCCTTCACTTTCATAGTCGGTGCGTTCTGCTAGTTGGGCATTGATTTCTTCCAAATCGAGCTCAATAGCTTTGATTTCAGTAAATGCCTGATACGCTTCTTCCAAAATGGTGCGTCCTTGTACAAAATCGATATCTTGACGCAAAAAACCAATCGACACGTCTTTGTCAAATGCCATGGTTCCTCCACTACTTTCAATATCTTTAGAAAGCACCTTTAACAAGGTAGATTTTCCCGCTCCATTTTTTCCAATAAGTCCAATTCTATCTCCTTTATTTAATTTAAACGTGATTCCTGAGAACAAATCAGTTCCCATAAACGAAACAGTTAAGTTGTGAACGTTTAGCATATATTTTGATCAATTAACGTGATTTTGTAACTCGTGTTACAACAAATAATTTGGTTTTTCCAGAAATTTGCACAAACTTACAAAAACGAAATAGTTATTACACTTATACCCTGAGATATGTTTGGAAAAGGTTACAAATTATACAGTATCTTTAGAAATAAATGCCCGCGTTGTCACGAGGGAGAGTTTTTTAAATACCCCTTGACAATTAACCCAAAAAAAATTACGAAACTCCACGATAACTGTCCGAGTTGTAATTTAAAATACATGATGGAACCTTCTTTTTTCTTTGGTGCCATGTATGTAAATTACGCAATTGCAGTTGCCTTGTTTGTCGCAATTTTCATCATTTCTAAAGTATTTTTAGGCATGAGCATCCTACACAGCTTTATTGCCGTTGTTGTCGTATCAACATTGCTAACCCCGGTGAGTTTACGCCTATCGCGCATCATCTGGATTAATATTTTTGTCGCTTACGATAAAAAAGCTAAAGAGCTACAAACTGAAAAGTAGTTAGGCAAAACGCGAGATGGCTATTTCACTGTCGAGTGCCGTTTTGTGTTCTATGTGTGAAAAAAGTTCTTTTGCTACCGTTGGTGCTATCAATACCCCCCGTGTACCCAACCCATTGAGCACTGCGAGTCGCTGATGGTCAGGATGTGTTCCTACCAAAGGCCTTCTGTCTTTTACTGTAGGACGAATCCCTGCGGATTGTTTTACAATCGTATAGGGAACAGAAATTACTTTATCGAGCTTTTCAACCAACTCGGAACGTCCCTCCTCCGTTGGTTCAGAAGTTTTATCCGTCCAGTTAAAGGTCGCCCCTACTTTGTAATGATCATTCCCTAATGGCATGACAAAAACTGCTGCTTTTAATAAAAAATCAATTTTTAGGTCCGGAGCGTGGATATCCATGATTTCTCCTTTGGTTCCCATCAATGGCAAGTGATTAAAAAAGGGGTTTTCTTTGATTCCATAGCCTTCGCAAAAAACGATATGTCCAGCTTCTAGATCCTTGTATGACAATTGCTCTTCACCTATTACTAGTTGATTGTAGTCGAAATTTTCTCTTCGAATACTCTGTTTACTTTCGAGAAACTGCTGGTAGGCAGCCACGAGCTCTTTTGTTTTCAACCGCCCGGTTCCGCGCAAGGTTCCGAAGCCCATAGTTCCTAACACTCCTGGAATTTCCGATCGCTCTATGGTCGTATTCATATACTCCCCTAAGTTCGGTTTGTCCAAAGCAACGAACCAATTATTTTCATCTGCTACTGAAGTAAACATCTTTTTCGTAGCAAATTTCGTATCGACATCTACCGCTAATTTAGTGGCCAAGGCATCGTAAAACGGCAGTGCGTACTGCAACTGCTCATGCGCGTTCCAAGCTGGAGTAAATCGCTTTAAAATAACCGGATTGTACACCCCTCCTGCAATTAACGAAGAGGTTTGCGATGCATTTTCAAATACCATAACGGTTTTACCATTATCCAAAGCTTCCTCTGCAAAGGCCATTCCTGCCAAGCCTAAACCTACTATAATATAATCGATTTTCATAAGTCAAAAATACGAACATTCGCTCGAAAAAATCGCGATCGTTCCGTGAAACTTGTTCTTTTTTTCCTATTTTAGGCCGTGCTATCTCAATAAAAATTGCCATGTATCAATCACCTGTTGATCTACTACAAATTAGTATCTCTGAACTCGAAAATTTAGATGCTAAAGCCATTATCAGGCTCGAAAAACGTTTGCGTCTTATTCACCGACAACAAAACAATACCGCCTATAATAAAGATCTGCAATTCGAACTCCTAGATCAACTGAAGCAAGAAGATACCAGAGCCTGTATTTTATTCGTAGAACGCTACCCTCATTTCAAGACCTTTTTAAAAAACGGAGAGTGCACAGCTCCCAAGGTATTTAACTTTGATAGTGTCTCTGAGGAAATTCCTGCTTCCCTAGCCTCGTTTCTAGCACCATATATGGAGGCCTTGTTTATTCCGATACTAAAAAACTCGTATCGAAACAAAAATTTTGACATCATCAATCAAGCACTCAGTGCTGATTATCTGTTTACCGTAAGTACCTTACAATTTATATACGATTATATAATTCAGCAAACAGAGTTACTGGCAAAGTCCATGCATGAGGTTACCGCTAGAAGGATGTATCTAACGCATCCTGAGGTCACTTATAAAAGTCATATCAAACTGCTCAACGCAATTCCAATAGGACAGGTGAAAAGCGTCAAAATCGATTATATCAACGCCCTGGTAGAATACTATAATAAAACCAAAACAGCCAACCGTGAATACGAGCATATGAAGTATGCCTATCGCTTGTTTAGCGCAATTGAAATTGACGATCCCAACCTACAAGATCACCTGAGTGTTTTAGCGCGATTGGGCTACGAAGAACCCGGGTATCAAACTACAGCTCAGAACAAAGAAAGTAAGAGCTACGCCGGACAAATATTTGCTATCATTATCGGCGTTATCGTATTTGTGGCAAAAATGAACCGAGCCCAAAATTCGTATGTGCCGAGTAGAGATGTACAATACAAAGAAACGAGTGTTTACAATCAACAAGTGTCAAATGTCTTTTCAGACTTCCAAACGCGGTACATGAAAAAACTATTTGGACGGACCTATATACTCAATGAAGTTTATTACGACAGTATCTCTACAAATTTTAAAACAGGGCAATCGATACAAAACTATTTCAATTCGCTAACTAAAATTAAAAACGGGCGCCCTATTTGGATACGCAACGACAGTGATCACCAAGCTTTTGTGTTTAGCACGCACAAAAAACAACCGGTATTTTTCAATTCTTACATAGCCCCTGGTGATTCTCTCCAGATACATCACCGCACAGAAACGGATTACTATTTTTACACAGGTGATGAATATACTCAGCTCTCTTATGCCGATGCCTCAGAAAGTACGTACAAACGCATGTCGAAAGAAGACTTAGCTACACTTCAGTATAAGTACAAAGTTTTTATTGCCAATGACTCTTCAAAAATACGCATCACCGACAAAGGAGTTCAGTTCGATAACATCTCTTTTGACCGCTATAAAAACACCTATTTATCCAAGTATCGCGTGCCTGAAAATCTCAGTGTGATCAACGCTCCTAAGACCGCCTTTTTTAAACGCCTTTTACGAATGTCGTCTGTTCGCCCAAGAACCATGCGAAAACTGCGATTGCGCAACGGCGCCAACCCCTATCCTAATCAATTCAAAGGCAAAGATCACAAAACCTTGGAAGGACAAGAAATCATCGTCAAAAACAACGATGAACGAAAAGGTCTACTTGTTTTTAACCGCAATACTCCTGAAGAGCGTAACTACGCGACCTATGTGGTTCCAGGAAAGCAGGTTCGCATAAAAGTAAAGCCGCAAAAAGATACCTTGTACTTTTACAGTACTCCCCAGCTCTGGAGGAGTAAAAAAGGAGACACCCTGGTGTACCTTACCGATAAAAATAGGGTATTGGCTAAAAAGCCATACCCTATGAAAAAAATTTTTAAACCTTATATGTTTTTCAGGTTCTACAAAGATAAAATTACCATCATAAAATAAGTTTATTGCAATCCTGTCTGATCGCTTTTTCGCAAGGTCGATTTATCTTTGTCCTCACGAGGTAGCAAACTAAACAACTGATATACTACAGATTTTAATCGGCGGTAATCCTGTTGTTCCAATGCTCGATCACCTTCTTCGAACATACGATCGGCCTTTATGCTATCGGTAAATTGCTCACTGTTCATTTTATAATTGATAAAAACATCGATAAAATTGCGGTCATCTGCGTTGAACAGCGTTCCTAACAGCGATTCCATTTCTTTTACTTTGGCCTTGATTAGATACTTGTTTCCCGAATTTAAAACTGTCTTTTCATCTGCGATAATTTTTTCGAACTGATGACGATACGATTCATTGGCTTCCTCATTGAGTTCTGCTTGTACGGAAGCCTTCACCCATCTGTATTCAGTGAGATCATCGTTAAGTGCGCGTTGTCTTGTCAGTAGATCAAAATCGTTCATCAATTTTCTCTTCTGATTATCAATACTGTATTTCGTATCACTAACATCATCGTCAGGTGCAAGTGTTAACGCAATTTGCAACTCTATTAATTCGTCTTTAATATGCTTAATTTTAGCCAGGAACTCATAGTTATCCTCATGCATATTTAACTCTTGTTCTAACTTGTAGATACAAGCCCCAAGATCTCTGTCGAGTTCTGATTTTTCGAGATAGCGTTCCGAAGGTGTAAAGTTATTTTTGAACTCCTGCTCCGTAAAGTTGAGATACACATCGACCTTTAAGTCTCTCGATTCTGACAGGGTAATTTCAAGTTCTATATCGGTTCCTTTGATAAGATCCGCCTTTAAAGCCTTACCTGAAATCTCGACAAAACCTATGGTTAACCCCGAACTAGGAAGTCCAACACTCGATCCTTCCACTATGTTAATTCGCAAACTGTCATCACTGTCTTTTAAAATTGATTTGGAAAGTGTTTTGTACACCATTCGTTTCAATGGTAACAGACTATTCTTGGCAAATATGGGTTCTAAACGGGTAACTCCATGAGTTAAATCGTCAATTTCTAAGCAAATATCTATTGGCAATACCTGACCTTTTACTTGATATTTCCCTTGATTAATGATGATGGCCCCGTGTTTAAATACCTCTTGTTGATCTGCATCGGTAATGAGGAGTTCAAAAGTATTCAACTCTCCTTGTAGCAAATCGACATATACAAAGGCTTCTTTAGAAAATGCTACACTTCCGGTATCGAAACCTCCATCTCTTCTTTTAATGCGGTAAAACCCATTAAAATCACCCTGAGCCGTGAGGTGAATCAGTTCTTCCTCATCGCGAGAACTTCGTTCGTATACCAACTCAAACTCCTGCGCCTTTGCAAGTGCTGCATGTTGGGACTCTGCTGTGTCTTCTGTGTGTTTTTTGGGTTTGGTTCCTGCAAAATACGCGGCACCTATACCTACGGCTTCGGTTGGGTCTACTTCCGTCCCTAACGCAATGCCAAACTCATTTTCTAAGCAGGTTTTCACATAGGGAATCATCGTGGTTCCTCCTACCAACAAAATTCGATCAATACTATCTGCCGTCAGGCCATTAGTCATTAGCAAAGATTTGGTAAACTCAAGCGTACGCTGCACTAATGGTCGAATCAATTGGTTGAACTGATCTCTCGAAATCTCGACCGTTTCATAAACATCTTCGTCATCGTATTCCAACTCTATTTCCACTTTATCGAAAACACTGAGTTCCTTTTTAGCCTCTTCTGCTTTGTACAACAGCTCGTAGTACAAGGTTTTATACTTCCCTTCTTTTTTACGACATTCTTCCCATAAATTAGGAACGCCTAAGGCCTTTTCTAATACAGGAATCAACACCTGTTCTACCAACGTATTATCAATGTCCAATCCTCCTAAAAAATTATCACCAGCATTGTCCAATACGTCTATTTCTCGGTCGTCTATTTTTAAGAGCGCCACATCAAAAGTCCCTCCTCCAAAATCATAAACCAACCAACGCTTTTCCGCTGACAAATCTAATTGCTGCCTGTTTGCAAAGGCCAAACTCGCAGCGATAGGTTCTTGCAACAGGTGAACTTCTTTAAATCCAGCCTTTTCTCCCGCTAACTTAGTTGCGTTGGACTGGATGGTATCAAAAGAAGCAGGTATGGTCACCACCACCTCTGACGGTTTCTCTCCTGTGTGAATAAAATTTTTGAGTTCCATCAAGATTTGAGAAGACAGATCAATAGGACTAACTTCCGCGTCTCTGTTGGGTACCCAATAACGGTCAGAAGTTCCCATTTTTCGCTTAAAACAAGTAAACACATTTAAGGGATCTCGTTCCGAAAATTCCCGTGCCTTATCACCGATCAACGTTCTATTCTTTCTGTAGGCTACAGCCGAAGCTAACGTAGCCTTTAAGCCTAATGGATTTTTAAACACTTCTAAGTTCCCATTTTGATAACAAGCAATCATACTATTGGTTGTACCCAGGTCTATTCCAAAATTTACTGTTTTCATATATCTTAATTAAGCGACCATAACAATTCCTTTCTGCACGAGTACCAGCGTTCCTCCTTCTCGTTTGTACACAATTGGTTTCAATACCCTCGTAATTTTCATCTTATCGTGGTAATCACAGGTTAAACTTGCCTCCACATCGGTACGTTGTTCCGTAAACTTTTCACCCATAGGATTCTTGGCTACAAAGCCACAGGCATCCAACTCGTGATACATTCTACGGATATTTCTACTTAAACTAACACCCTCTAAGCGCGCCGTTTTGGCTTCGATTTCAAATAATTGATTTAATAATTCTATCATAACATTTTAATGCAGTGAACTCAAATATACAAAAACAAAAAGAGCTTGCAGTTGCAAGCTCTTTTCAATATTGTTTTATAGAAATACTAGTAGTTCCACATATCCATTTCACGGTCACGAATACCTTCTTTGATACGGTTTGCTTCTAACAATTGGAATAGTGAATTTCCACGTACATAGTCTTTAATAGTTCTATCTCCGTAAAGGTTTTCCTCTTTTTCGATTGTCGAAGTAAATCTTCTCGCATTCAATAGGTTATCATACGATATAGGACGCGCAGAATTCAATGGATTAAATACCTTTGACTTGTGCAATGTTTCACGAGCATCTGGATAGAATACCCAGAACAACGCGTATACATTGTCTTTATCATCGATTTCATCACGACCAATAACCTGTACATCCGGTGCCATTGGAGCGATACCTAATAAACGGTATTTCAATTCTCCTTGACGCTTATCGAAATACCAGATTCCTTTAATCGTATATCCTTTTACTAATTCTGACTTAATTTCGTACTCATCGATATTTCCATATCCATCATCACGCTTGTCGATAGTTTTTTCAGAAATTTCCTGAGTTCCTATCTTAGTCGTAAAATACGAATCGTCGTATACTTCAGTAATTTCACCGTCTTTAATACCTTTTAACAAGGTATCGTATAATGACTTACGGTTGTTACCAGCACTCACGGTATCAATTGGATAATAGTAAGGTAAGTTAATTTTTTGGTTCAAATCTATATACTCCCATACTACTTTAGACCAAAGCACATCTCTGTCACTAATGTGACCATAGGGCAACGGTTTATCATCCTCAGAAGCTATTTGAGCTTCAGACTTAAATCCAATTTGGCTTACCTTTTTAGCATTTAAAAGGTTTGCTTGGGCACTTGCATAACTTGTAGCGACAAGTGTTAATGCAACCAAATAAAAACGCTTCCAATTCATACTTCTATAATTTTACTTATTAATTTGTAATTTCAATATTTACGTTGAATACCTTCTTGATTTTAACTCCCGATCCAACAACCGATGCGTTAATACCGAAGATAGTAATGATATCACCTCTTCTAGCTCTTTGTAAAGCTTTCTTGGCTCTAGCATTTAAACGCGTTCCTGACACAGGTATTGTAACCTGCCCTGGAATTTTAATTTTAAAGCTCGATACTTTTAAACGTAAATCAAATAAGAAATCTGGTAGTCCAGCTCCTACTACAATCTTCGCCACACTCGCTTTAGGCATTTTTACCGTACCGTATTGGTTACGGATTGTTCCTGCTGCTGGTGGAATGTCTTTAATTCTAAATTTCTTTACAGAGCTCACCGGTGAACCGTCAGGCAATTTACCGCTTACGCGAATCGCTACCTCGTTACCTCCCTTTGGACGCATTACGTAGTTGTCTCCACTTGTACGCTTAAGTCCTGGGGCAATAGCAGATACTTTGTTACCAGGTATTCCTGGAATCGAAATAGTCATTGGGTTGGCTAACCCACGGTAGACTACATTCATTTTGTCTGCTGAAATAACTGCACTGTTAGGTTTTGGGATTACAGAGTAAGTAGTTTCGAATGGAACTGGAATTTCTTCTCCTTTTTCCGTAAAGAAGATGGTTCCTTTGATTTTCTTATCTCCTACAGAACCTGCTGGCATGTCTACTACAACGTGACCATCCTTAAAGTTCTTGTAATCTTTATTCTCATTAAACTCAACACGTGTTGGTTTTAACGTAGCATCGTATCTACCTAATACTACCGATCCAGTAACTTTTTCACCTGGGTAAAATGCATTCTTATCTAAGGCTACGATACCGTTGTACTTGCTCATAGAAACCTCTGCCTCTAATTGCCCTCCAACTAAACTGTTGATAATTTCAGATTCCGTAGTACGAACGTCTCCTTGAATTTGACTTACGTTTGCGATTGATGTAATCAAAGGCATTCCTTCATATCTACTTTTTAACCAAGGAATATCTTGACCTTCCGCAGATTTGTCGGGGTTTGTATTAAAACGCTTATCGATGTTTGTCAATAAAGTAGTACTAATACTATCTCCTAAAACTTCTTTTAATGCTTTGTTGTACTTATTAATCTCCGCTACAAACTTATCACCTTCTGGTGTAAATTTATCTCCAGCGAATAACAATTCATCAACTTTGTTTGATCCTTTTTGAGACTCGTAATTTTTCTCGTCTTCTGGAGCGATGTCTTCAGACATCTTCCCTTTCAATCCTGCTAAATAACTAAAAAACTCGTTCGAAGCTTCATTTACTCGTTTGGCCTGGTCATAAATTGGACCAAACTTTTCACGTTGTTCTGAAGCTTTCGTTTCAAGGCTTTTTAACGCATTGGTATTGTTCTTAGTTGCGATGATATTCGCATCCTCGATTTTTTCTTTCATAAATCCAAAAGATGATAATACCTTTTTGTCCATCTGCATTGCTAGCATCGCTAAGAACACTAGGTACATCAGGTTAATCATCTTCTGCCTTGGTGATAGTTTTCCTCCTGCCATATGATTCTATTCTTTAAAAATTAATAATTAGATCAGGGTCTAATTATTTGTTAGACATTGCAGATAACATACCACCATACACTCCGTTTAACGAAGATAAGTTAGATGCCAATGAATCCATTTGCTCTTGTAAACGTTGTGAATTTTCAACTAAAGAAGAGTTTAAATCAGCTTGCTTGCTAGCATTCTCTACTTGCGTAGTGTATAAGCTGTTTAACGATTCTAATTTAGCAGCTGCCATAGACATTTGCTCGTTGTATTGGTTAGTAGAAGAAATAGTTGCTGAAGTAGAAGTCAATCCTTCTGCAGCTCCTTGGAAATTCTTAATGCTATCTCCTAAGCTAGAGATTAACGTAGCATCTAATTTCGCTTCTTTTAAAATGTTGTCTAATTTTTGAGATAACATAGATTGTGCTTCGTCTGGGCTAGCTTCTTTTTTCTTGCTACCTCCTAATGAAGTTCCTCCAGCCAATTCTGGATATACTTTTGTCCAATCTAAATCTTCTTCAACTGGTTCAAAAGCAGAAAGTGCGAATACTAATGCTTCAACCGCCATACCAATTGTTAACATCAACCCTCCAGTTAAAAAACCGAATTTAAAGTGCATAATTTTAAATAAAGCTCCTACAATAACGATAGCTGCACCTAGACCATAGGCCATGTTAAATAATTTCTTAGTTGTTTTTGATTGTGCCATAATTTTACTTTTTAAGGGAAATTAATTTTGATTATTATTTATTATTTATTTGGGTTCTTGCTTTTATTTACTCTTGTTTGTTCCAAGGTAATCTTGAACAGTTCTAAATCCGATATAACTTCTTGCAGTATCAGCGTACTCCCAGTCTCTTGAACTTACTTCTAAGAAATAAGCGACATCTTTCCACGATCCTCCACGGATAATTTTTCTTCTGTTCTCAGGGTTTTCAACATTTGGGTTCATTGTTGACCCCATGTAATATGACATTTGGTTGTATGCCGTATCAGTCCATTCTGCCACGTTTCCTGCCATATTGTACAATCCGTACTCATTCGGGTTGTACGACTGCGCTTCTACAGTATACAAGGCACCGTCGGCTGCATAGTCACCACGAACAGGCTTAAAGTTTGCCAAGAAACATCCGCGGTCACTTGTTGTTGTAGGACCACCCCAAGGATACTTCGCATAGTTCAATCCACCACGCGCAGCGTATTCCCATTCTGCTTCCGTAGGTAAACGGAACGCTGGTACTAATCCTAACTTCTTTTTAGAACGTTGGTAACTGTTTTTATTTTGTGTTCTCCAGTGACAAAACGCTTTTGCTTGTCTCCAGTTCACCCCTACTACCGGATAGTTTTCGTATGCTTTGTGCGCAAAGTACTCTTGGTGCATAGGGTCGTTGTAAGAATAGTTAAAGTCTTTGATCCAAACTGTGGTATCTGGATAGATGTTAATTACCTCGTCTTTCATAAAATCTTTTCTATCTTTTCCAGAACGGGCAGCTTTTTCGTTATCAAACCAGTAGTATCTATAGTTCAACAACTTTGTATTAAAGGTACGGATACCATTTAACGCTTCGTCTTTCTTGATGTATAAAGAATCCATTACTTCAACGTAATCGGCATCTGGATACTCTTGTTGCTCCCAGATAATTTCTTCTTGCCAGTTCAACGGCTTCAAAGAATCCAATCCTTCACCTAGTTCGTAATAGTTTTCACGCATGTACTTGTCATAAGCAGATTCGTTTACCGTATCTTTCGAAGCAAAGGCATATTTTTGAATTCCTTCAGCTTTACCTTGTTCCTCATCACCGGTAGTTGCGAACTCAGCTTGCATAGCTAACTTAGTTCTGGTAATCGAGTCACGTACCCAAAACACAAACTGTTTGTATTCGGTATTGGTTACTTCAGTTTCATCCATATAAAAAGGCTGAACAGTAACTGTTTTTGTCGGTGCGTTCATGGCTCCTAGGGGATCTTCATCTTGTTTACCCATAGTAAAAGAACCTCCTGGAATTTTTGCCATTCCGTAAGGTTTTTCAGCAAACCACTTCCTCTTGGATTTAACTCCTACCAACTCTCCTCTATCGCCACTAGAACCACAGGCGTAAACGATAGACACTAATAATGCAAATACTGCTAATTTCTTCATACTTTATTCTTTCTTATAAAAAGAGGCGTAAACCTATTATTTTTTTTATTAAAAAACAATTTCGAGTTATAAATTTTAGACCTTTTACAGCTAACTTACTTTTAAGCAAGCTTTTGCAACGCCTTAAACCATCTTTCTGGTATTTTATGACTCAGCGCTTGCTCATAATCTCGATAGCTACATGGTATTAACGCGTGTCTTTTGTGTTTATTATTCGATATTAAATTTATTTCCATCCACCAACGACCGCTCTTATCACTTTTATAAAAGTTCATTGGGTCATCGTCTTCTAATACCACAGTATACTTCTCATAACTTTCTTTGGTAGCATACGGGTAATCATTGGCACGGTAATTCACTCCTTCTATAAAGTACCATATCATTTGAGCCATCAACTGCGCCGTTTGGTCATTGCGATCCAAAGCGCTACTATATTCATAGACACCAAATGAAGTAACTTTGTCACTTATTCCTGCATAACGTGCTATAGCACAAGCTTCTTCCCCGTGAAAACCATTGGGAGCCCCTTGTGCATTTCCAGGAGCGTCGCTTTGACGAATGCTCCCAATATCAAAACTGACGATATCTGCATCACGCATGATAGGCTCAACCAAAGTAATGTCTTTCACTTGTCCTAGGCGGTATGCATCAAAGTACAGTTTGTCTAATAAATTAATTTCTTCTTGTGAGTTGAAATAGGTTTGGTAACCGATATTGCTATAGTTAAACAAATTATTCGGTTCTTCCATGATAATCCTACTGAGAAAAGATTGTGATAAGCGCACTTGCTCTCCCTTTCCTAAATCAAAACGACTATCTACAGCCACCAAATTTACCGTCTGCTCCAAACTATCATAAGCGCGATAGTTGGCATAGGTTAAATCTTGGCTACCGCCAATGAGGATTGGAATAATATTCCTTTTCAACAATGCTGTAAGTATGGTACGTACGGCAAAATAAGTATCTTCTACCGTATTCCCTTGTTTCACTGTACCTATGTCCGCGATTGGCGCATGCCATTTCCCTGGATACAAAGCGTACAGTGCCTTTCGTATTCTGTAAAGTCCTTCTTCACAGTGAGTCTGTTCGGACCCGCGACCTTCAGCTACCCCTACAATAGCCAAACGCACCCCTGATAAATCAGGGAAGCCATCATTTTCCGTAAACACACGGACAGTAGCACCAAGACTGGTGTTGGATTGTGCCAAAATATTGGCAACTACTGTATTATTGACCGGCGATAAAAAATCGACATTCATCTATTTAAGGGGATTAAAAGGAATCGCAATATACTAAAAAAACTATCTTCTGCTAGTAATAGTTTATTTCTTTTTTTTCACAGATTTCCTCTTAGGTGTTTTTGCCTCAATCATCTTAACAGCCTCGTCTTGAGTAAGTTTCTCTATCTCTGTTGTCTTAGGAAGTTCTACCTTAATTTTCCCTTTGATAACATTGAATCTACCCCATCGAGCTTTTTCCACACGAATTCCAACTTCTTCGAAGTTGTGAATTAATTTTTCTCTTTCCTTTCTCTTTTTATCTTCAATCAACGTTTCGATGTCTTCTTGTGACAAATTGTCGAAGTCGTATTTTTTATTGACGTTGATAAAAATCGAATTCCATTTTAAATACGGGCCAAATCTACCCACACCCTTTTGTACTGGCATACCTTCGTATTCTGCTATGGGCGCATCTGCTTTACGCTTGAGCTCAATAAGCTCTATAGCACGCTCTAAAGTAACCGACATTGGGTTGTCATCTTTTTCTAAAGATACGTATTTTGAATCAAATTTCACATACGGTCCAAAACGCCCGTTTGCTACTTCGACTTCTTTTTCTTCATACAGTCCTAAAACCTTAGGTAATTTAAAGAGATCCATCGCTTCTTCATAAGTAATGGTACTCATATTTTGATCGCCTTGTAAACTGGCAAATCTCGGCTTCTCTTCATCGGTCGCCTCTCCAATTTGGACCATGGCTCCAAAGCGTCCCAAACGCACGTATACATTTTTCCCACTGTCCGGATCTATTCCTAACAAACGTTGTCCGCTCGCTCGCTCAGCATTTGCGGCAACATCCTCTACTCGTACGTGAAAGCCTTTGTAGAAATCACGGATCATTTCCGTCCAATCTTCTTTACCTGAAGCTATTTCATCAAATTCGTTCTCTACTTTCGCCGTAAATCCGTAATCTAAGATAGACTCAAAGTTTTCAACTAAGAAGTCATTTACAATTTTACCAATGTCCGTAGGTACTAATTTACCTTTGTCAGAACCAACTTTTTCCGTCAGGTTCATCTCTTTAACAGCGTTGTCTTTTAACATTAACTGCACGTATCCGCGCTCCTTACCTTCTACGGTTCCTTTTTCGATATATTGACGTCGCTGAATAGTTGAAATCGTCGGCGCATACGTAGATGGACGTCCAATACCGAGTTCTTCCAGACGCTTAACCAAAGCGGCTTCCGTATATCTTGCAGAAGGTCTTGTATAGCGTTCGGTTGCAGAGATAAACGTATTCTCTACGCGCTCATCTACCTGTAAGGCAGGGAGCATTCCAGCTTGCTCTTCATCTTCATTATCGGTTCCTTCCAAATATACTTTTAGGAATCCTTCAAATTTTATCACCTCTCCATTCGCTACCAATAACTTATCGTTGGCATTATTTTGAATTTTCACAGCGGTACGCTCCAATTGCGCATCACTCATTTGAGAGGCAAGCGTTCTTTTCCATATTAGGCTGTACAATCTGTCCTGATCGTAATCTACTTGTACTTCGTGCTTGGTCATATCTGTAGGACGGATGGCCTCGTGTGCCTCTTGTGCTCCTTTGGCCTTGGTCGAGTAATTTCTCGGCTTGCTGTATTCCGGTCCGTAATAATTAGATATTTCTTCCTTAGCTGCGCTTTTTGCATCGTCCGATAAGTTTACACTATCCGTTCTCATATAGGTAATCAAACCGGCTTCGTATAAACGCTGTGCCATCATCATGGTCTTCGCAACCGGAAATCCTAATTTCCTCGAGGCTTCCTGCTGTAAGGTCGATGTGGTAAACGGTGGTGCTGGCGATTTCTTAGCAGGCTTTTTCTGTAAATCAGCAATGCTAAATTCCGCATTTAAACAGCTATTCAAAAAGGCTTCTGCCTCTTCTTTAGTTTCAAAATTCTTTCCTAATTTGGCTTTAAAACGTTTTCCTTGCGCATTAACAAACTCCGCATCAACGCGGTATGACGCTACGGGAACAAAGTCTTCAATCTGGCGTTCGCGTTCTACAATCAAACGAACCGCTACCGATTGTACACGTCCTGCAGACAGTCCTCCTTTTACTTTTCTCCAAAGTACTGGTGACAATTCGTACCCTACCAAACGGTCCAATACGCGTCGTGCTTGTTGGGCGTTTACCAAGTTGTAATTAATGGTTCTAGGGTTTTCAACGGCGTGCAATATGGCCTTTTTGGTGATCTCGTGAAAAACGATACGTTTCGTTCCTTCCTCTTTCAACTTCAATTGTTCCGCTAAGTGCCAAGCAATGGCCTCTCCCTCGCGGTCTTCATCGGATGCTAACCAAACCGTTTCTGCTTTCTTGGCTAAATCCTTAAGTTTTTTAACAACCGACTTCTTGTCTGTAGATACGATGTATTTGGGTTTAAAATCTCCTTCGACATTTACTCCTAATTCTTTCGACGGTAAATCCGCTATATGTCCGAAACTCGATTCTACCTGATAGTCTTTTCCTAAAAACTTTTCAATAGTCTTCGCCTTTGCTGGTGACTCAACTATTACTAAATTCTTTGCCATAATTCTTACTCTTAATCTAAGCTACACCTTATTACATGTAAACTTTTATAGTTTGCAAAAGTAGCCACTTTTTTTTTATTAGACCTCGTCTTCTAAAATTTTACATTTATTTAATCCAAAACGAGCTGAATTTACGAATTAATTTCTGTCATCTTGTCATAACTTATACATTTTGGTTGTATCTTTGCAGTCTATTTTTCATCACGATATTAGGATTTTATGGAACACGTAGAGAAAGTTATTGACGAAAAAATTCAAGGAAAACCGTTATTAACAGAGCAAAAGGAAGGCAATTCTAAAAAACTCTTTATAGAGAGTTACGGTTGTCAAATGAATATGAACGACAGTGAAATCGTCGCTTCGATTTTAGCAGAGCAAGGTTTCAATACTACTGGAGATATAAACGAGGCCGATTTGGTTTTGGTGAACACCTGTTCTATACGTGAAAAAGCGGAGCAAACTGTTCGCAACAGACTGCAAAAATACAATCATGCCAAACGAAAAAACCCAAAAATGAAAGTTGGAGTTTTAGGGTGTATGGCAGAGCGATTAAAAGCTAAATTTTTAGAAGAAGAGAAAATTGTAGACCTCGTTGTTGGGCCAGATGCTTACAGAGATTTACCGAACTTAATAGAAGAAGTTGATGCAGGTCGCGACGCTGTTAATGTTATCTTGTCAAAAGAAGAGACCTACGCCGATGTTTCGCCTGTGCGTTTGAACTCCAATGGAGTGTCGGCATTTGTTTCGATTACCCGTGGTTGTGATAACATGTGTACCTTCTGTGTGGTACCTTTCACACGTGGACGTGAACGAAGTAGAGACCCGAAGAGTATCATCGAAGAAATTCGTTCGATGCACGAAAAGAATTTTAAAGAGATTACCCTCTTAGGTCAAAATGTAGATTCGTATTTATGGTACGGAGGTGGATTGAAGAAAGATTTCAAAAAAGCTTCTGAAATGGCGCAAGCTACGGCTGTTGACTTTGCACAGTTATTAGACATGTGTGCGACCGAATTTCCAAAAATGCGTTTTAGATTCTCGACGTCCAATCCTCAAGACATGACTTTAGACGTTATTCGAGTAATGGCCAAACATCAAAATATTTGTAAATACATTCACTTGCCTATCCAGAGTGGTAGTAATGCCATGTTAAAAGCAATGAATCGTTTACACACCCGTGAAGAATACTTAGAGTTGGTGAAAAACATTTACGAGATCATTCCTGAAATGAACCTGAGTCAAGACATGATTGCCGGTTTCTGTGGAGAATCAGAAGAAGACCACCTCGACACACTCGACTTAATGCGTCAGGTAAAATACAGTTTTGGATTTATGTTTGCCTATTCTGAACGTCCAGGTACCTTGGCTGCCAAAAAGATGGAAGACGATATTCCGTTGGCGATTAAGAAGAGACGTCTTCAGGAGATTATCAACTTACAGCAAGAACACAGTTTGTTCAGAGCTCAAGAGCACGTAGGCAAAGTTCAGGAAGTACTTATTGAAGGAACTTCTAAAAAATCAGACCAACACTGGAAAGGAAGAAACACTCAGAATACTGTAGTAGTATTCCCTAAGGAACATTATAAGATGGGCGATTTTGTCAATGTAAAAATTGAAAGTTGTACCTCTACCACCTTGATCGGAACTGCTGTGGATTATTCGGAGAACAATTAATAATTCAACTTAAAAATTACTATGAAAAAGAAAATTACACAAGCCTTATTACTAGGCTTAGTGCTAAAGAGTGCCTGTTCAAAAAACGAAGGTGACAATAGCGATGCAAGCGCACGTAAAACAAAAGCAACTCATATATTATCGTATACAGCAGAATTTAAGTACTAAGTAACTATGGAATCACTTCAAGCAGTAAAACAGCGCTTCGGCATTATCGGAAACGACTTACAGCTCAACCGAGCTATTGAGAAGGCTATTCGAGTAGCTCCGACTGATATTTCCGTACTTGTAGTTGGTGAAAGTGGGGTTGGGAAAGAGAGTATCCCTAAAATTATACACGCCCTATCACATCGCAAACACGCGAAGTACATTGCTGTGAACTGTGGAGCAATTCCGGAAGGAACCATAGACAGTGAATTGTTCGGACATGAAAAAGGAGCTTTTACTGGAGCGACTACTACGCGTAAGGGCTATTTTGAAGTGGCCGACGGCGGTACCATATTTTTAGACGAAGTAGGAGAACTACCGTTGACAACTCAGGTACGTTTGTTGCGCGTGTTGGAAAACGGTGAGTTTATTAAAGTAGGATCTTCTCAAGTTCAAAAAACCAATGTCCGCATCGTTGCTGCTACCAATGTAAATATGCACGAGGCCATTGCCAAAGAAAAATTCAGGGAAGACTTGTACTACCGTTTAAGTACGATTGAAATACCACTCCCTCCCTTGCGAGAACGCGGAGAGGACATCCATTTACTGTTCCGAAAATTTGCTGCTGATTTTGCCCAGAAATATCGAATGCCTACTATCCGATTGGATGAAAATGCGGTAAAAATGTTATTGACCTATAATTTTCCAGGAAACATACGACAATTGCGAAATATCGCAGAACAAATTTCTGTGGTGGAAGAAAATCGTTTAATAACACCTGACAAACTGGTACAATACTTGCCTAACTTACGAGGAAATTTACCTGCCGTAGTGGGGAGCACGCAAAGTTCACAAAACGACTTTGCGAGTGAACGCGACATTATGTATAAAATACTCTTTGACATGCGCAACGATATCAACGATTTAAAAAAGTTGACCTTAGACCTGCTAAAAGAAGGAAATTCAGCCGAGGTACAAGAAAACAACCATCGTTTAATACAGCGTATTTATCAAGAAGCTCCTGCTGCACAACCTGAGGTAGAAGTAGTACAAATACCTGAAACTACATCTAACCACACTACTTTTGATTATATTGAGACCATCGAGGAAGATGAAAATTTATCGCTTCAAGAAAAAGAGGTGGAAATGATTAAAAAATCGTTGGAAAAAAATAATGGTAAGCGCAAATTAGCGGCCAAAGAACTCGGAATTTCTGAACGCACACTTTACCGAAAAATAAAACAGTACAACCTTTAAAAAAAAAATGAAAATAGTTATCAAATACTTACTCGTACTCTGTACAGTGCTCACCGTAGTTTCTTGCGGTGTTTACGGATTTTCAGGAGTAAACACGGGAAATGCCAAGACCGTACAAATTAACTTTTTCCCCAATCAGGCTCCCATTATAGAGCCGACGTTGAGTCAACGCTTCACTCAAGATTTCCAAGATTTGTTTACCCGACAAACCAATCTGACCTTGGTTAATAATAGTGGTGAATTGCTCTTCGAAGGAGAAATTGTAGACTACAGAATCACACCGATGAGTGCCACGGCCAATCAAACGGCTGCTCAAAACCGTTTGACCATCGTAGTCAACGTTCGTTTTACAAACAATTTAAAGGAAAAAGACAGTTTCGAAAAACAATTTTCATTCTACTATGACTACGGTGCTTCACAGCAATTAGTCGGTGGACTTTTGGACACAGCACTTGAAGAAATTTTAACGAGAATTACACAAGATATTTTTAATGCCTCGGTGGCCAACTGGTAACAGCAATCGTGTTAACACCTAATTACATATCAAATCTGATCAAAGCCTCTTCCTTTCGAGAAGAAGATGCTAGCACACTCAAGGAAATCATTGAGAAATACCCGTATTTCCAACCTGCACGTGCCCTGTACTTAAAACTGTTGCAAACCAAAGAGAGCTACAAATTTAATCAGGAAATTAAACGTACAGCGGCCTATACTGTTGACCGATCAGTTTTATTCGATTTGATTACGGCTACTGACTTTAGTACGCAAACAAAAGACAAAGAAGTCGCTGCTAAAAAGCCCTTGAAGGAACGCTTGCTCAAAGGAAGTCAACCAGCAGTCAAAAAAGCAATTGAAGAATTGGGTATTGACCAGCCGTTGCGGTTCACCCAAAACGATTCCTTTTCTTTTAATCAATGGCTCGAGTTAACGCAGAGCAAGCCCATTCAGCGCAAACCTGCAGTGAAAATTCCTAAAGAGAAAACAGAACAGGAAAAAATAATCGATCGATTTATAGAAACCAGTCCTAAAATCAGCCGTCCTAGCAAACACAACACCGGTGATTTTAAAGTCGCAGAAAACAAACAAAACAACCAGCTTGCCACGGAAACCTTAGCAAAAGTTTACCTGGCACAAAAGAAATATGACAGTGCTATTCAGGCTTATAAAATATTAAGTTTGAAATATCCAGAAAAAAGTGGTTTCTTTGCAGACCAAGTTAAAAAGATCAAAATTTTACAAAACAATAAATAATGACTACATATAATTTAGTATTAATTTTAATTTTAATAATTGCGATAGCTTTAATCTTAATTGTAATGGTTCAAAACCCTAAAGGAGGAGGATTGTCTTCTTCATTTGGTGGAGGTGCGCAAAATATCGGAGGAGTTCAAAACACAAATTCCTTTTTAGACAATACAACTTGGACCTTAGCCATTGCTATGTTTGCGTTGATATTGATGGCGAACTTCGCTATTCCTAGAGAAACGACAGCAAACGCTCCGCAATTAGAGAATACCTTAGAAGGTGTTCAAACAGCGCCGGCACAAACTCCAGCGACTACCACTACGCAACAAGACAGTGTAAAGTAATACACTTCAACATACTGAAAAAAATGCCAACGTAATGACACGTTGGCATTTTTTGTTTCTCGACACCCTATTATTCTTGAAATTGTGTCAGCATCACCGCCGTGGCACAGTTTCTGACATTCTAAAAATATCTAAATTTAAAATTAAAAAACATCTATAAAATGGGATTAACTATTAAGCCTTTGGCAGACAGAGTTCTCGTAGAACCAGCTGCAGCAGAAACGACCACAGCATCGGGAATCATCATTCCAGATAACGCTAAGGAAAAGCCTCAGAAAGGTACTGTAGTTGCCGTTGGTAACGGTACGAAAGACGAGCCTTTAACAGTGACAGTTGGCGATACCGTTTTATACGGAAAGTACGCCGGAACAGAACTTAAACACGAAGGAAAAGATTACTTGATCATGCGTGAGAGTGATATTTTCGCAATCATCTAATCCGACAAACAATTCAAACTAATAACCGATTCTATTCATAGAATTTCAAACGAAAAACCATGGCAAAAGATATAAAATTTGACGTAGACGCGCGCGAAGGATTAAAACGCGGTGTGGATGCTTTAGCAAATGCAGTAAAAGTAACCTTAGGACCTAAAGGTAGAAACGTAATCATCTCTAAATCTTTTGGAGCTCCGCACGTAACGAAAGACGGAGTTTCTGTAGCAAAAGAAGTTGAATTAGAAGATGCTCTTGAAAACATGGGAGCACAAATGGTAAAAGAAGTAGCTTCTAAAACCAATGATTTAGCAGGTGACGGAACTACTACCGCTACTGTATTAGCGCAAGCTATCGTTAAAGAAGGATTGAAAAACGTAGCAGCTGGAGCAAATCCAATGGATTTAAAAAGAGGAATCGACAAAGCTGTAACTGCTATCACTGATGATTTGGCTAAACAGTCAAAAGAAGTTGGTGACAGCTCAGAAAAAATCCAACAAGTAGCTTCTATTTCTGCAAATAACGACGCTTTTATCGGTAACTTAATTTCTGAAGCTTTCGGAAAAGTTGGTAAAGAAGGGGTTATTACTGTAGAAGAAGCTAAAGGAACAGACACTTATGTTGACGTAGTAGAAGGGATGCAATTCGACAGAGGATACTTATCTCCTTACTTCGTAACGGATGCTGATAAAATGATTGCTGATTTAGACAATCCGTATATTTTATTATTCGACAAAAAGATTTCTAACTTACAAGAAATTCTTCCTATACTAGAGCCAGTAGCACAATCAGGAAAACCGTTATTAATCATCGCTGAAGATGTAGACGGACAAGCATTGGCTACATTAGTAGTTAACAAATTGCGTGGAGGATTGAAAATTGCTGCTGTAAAAGCACCAGGATTTGGAGATCGTAGAAAAGCAATGTTAGAAGATATCGCAATTTTAACAGGAGGAACTGTAATTTCAGAAGAAAGAGGATTCTCTCTTGAAAATGCAACCTTAGACTTATTAGGAACTGCTGAAACTGTAACCATTGACAAAGACAATACAACTATTGTAAATGGTGCCGGTGAAGAAGCTCAGATCAAAGCACGCGTTAATCAAATCAAAGCGCAAATCGAAACGACTACTTCTGATTACGATCGCGAGAAATTACAAGAGCGTTTGGCTAAATTAGCTGGTGGAGTTGCTGTATTATACG
This sequence comes from Tenacibaculum litopenaei, assembly GCF_964514025.1. Taxonomy (NCBI): domain Bacteria; kingdom Pseudomonadati; phylum Bacteroidota; class Flavobacteriia; order Flavobacteriales; family Flavobacteriaceae; genus Tenacibaculum; species Tenacibaculum litopenaei. The sequence continues at coordinate 140,650 of NZ_CAZEQT010000003.1, read as the reverse complement.
TAGGAGCTGCTTCAGAAGTAGAGATGAAAGAAAAGAAAGACCGCGTTGACGATGCGCTTCACGCAACGAGAGCTGCTGTAGAAGAAGGTATCGTTGCCGGAGGTGGTGTAGCTTTAGTAAGAGCTAAAAAAGTATTGGAATCATTAACTACCGACAACTTAGATGAAACTACCGGAATCCAGATCGTAAATAAAGCTATCGAAGCTCCTTTACGTACTATCGTAGAAAATGCAGGAGGAGAAGGATCTGTAGTAATCAACAAAGTATTGGAAGGAGACAAAGATTTCGGATACGATGCAAAATCAGAAGCCTATGTAGATATGCTAGACGCAGGGATTATCGATCCTAAAAAAGTAACACGTGTGGCTTTAGAAAACGCAGCTTCTGTTTCTGGAATGATCTTGACAACAGAATGTGCTTTAGTAGATATCAAAGAAGAAAATCCAGCAGCAGCTATGCCTCCAATGGGTGGTGGAATGCCTGGAATGATGTAATTCTAAAACATTTCAATATTTCACAAAACGGCGTAATTCCTAGGAATTACGCCGTTTTACATATAATCACACAATAAAAAACACTATTCCTTAACATAAAATTAGTATTTCGGCACAATCTTTGATAATTTTTTCATAAAAATTACAAATAAATTACTATGAAAAAATACATTACCCTGTTGCTATTGGGGTTTACTTTCATCGCGAACGCGCAGAAGAGCTCCATTGAAGACTCCTATCACAGGTACTTCGAAAATACACGAGAAATTCCTTTTTTACACCTCAACAAAACGAGTTTTTTTCCCGGTGAAGAAATTTGGTTCAAGGCGTATATGCTGGAGCAAAATTCTCAAAAACTACACAAAACAAGTTCCAACCTCTACGTATCGCTATTCGATGAAAAGGGGGTTTTAAAAAGTCAGCAACTAATCGCCTTAAAAAACGGACTCGGAAAAGGAAGCTTTAAAATAGATACCAGCTTCAAAGGAAAAACCTATTACCTAAAGGCTGCTACCAATTGGATGAAAAACTTTCGTGAGGACTGCGCTTTTGTTCAAAAAGTTGACATCTTGAGTTCTGAGAAACGTCGTGATTTAGCCGCCAAGTCAACTGCTAAGCAATACGAATTTCAAATCCTTCCCGAAGGCGGACACTTATTGGCAAACACCATTAACAACCTCGGTTTGGTGGTCAAAGACAAAAATAATCGTGGAGTCGTTATTGAGAAAGGTATCATCAAAGATCAAGACGGTCACATAATCAAAACATTTAGCACCAATCAATTCGGTCTAGGAAACAGCGTCCTATTCATCAAAAATACTGCACAGTACACTTTTGAAGCTCATTTAAGCGATGGCAATATCCTGACACAGCGCACTGCTCCCGCGCAACTACAAGGGGTAAATTTACGAGTGACGAACAGCAATTCAAAAGTACTTACCGTTACCGTCAAAACCAACAAGGAGTCCTTAGCCGACCTGGAACACAAGGAATACACCATTCTTATCCACAATACCAGAGCCTTTAAAAAGCAACCTTTTACATTCAAAAAAGAGAAATATCGATACAGCTTATTGGTTAACAAATCGGAATTGCCTGCTGGAATCAACATCATCACTGTTTTTAACGAAAAAAATAGACCTTTACTAGAGCGATTGGTCTTTGTAAACAAGAATTCTTTGATTAAAAACATTGCGGTCAATACCACTGTTAAAGACGGGGATTCATTAAAGATAAACGTCACCAACCCATTGAAAGAAAAACTGTATCTCAGTGCGAGTATTTTACCGAGTAATCACATTGGAAATAAGCCCAAAAACTCTATCATAAGTAGCTTTCTTTTAAAGCCCTATATCAAAGGACAAATACAAAACCCGGATTACTATTTTACCAATGGGTCAAGTAAAAAGCTACGCGATTTGGATTTATTACTCATCACTCAGGGTTGGAGTAAGTACGATTGGAATGAAATTTTCAACGCGCCACCAAAAACACAATTTCCTTTTGAGAACGGACTGCGTATCAAAGGTAGCTTTAACAAGGATATCGCTGACAATCAAAGCTTATTAGTTTACTCACACGACAATCGTTTTATCACGCAAACCACGGTTAAAAACAATCAGTTTGAATTGGCTGAAACGTATTTATTAAAAAACACACGTATAAACTTTGCCTTAAAAGGAAAGAAAAAATTTAAAGCGGTACTACCAGTTTTACAATTTTCTAAAAGTGTCTTACCTGAGCGTCTCGCTCCTGAACACCTCGAAACAAACCCGTATACCACAACCAGTTTTACCGCTAATATCAACGATGTTTTTAAAGACTATGAAGTACTTGACGAAGTACTCGTACGTGCCAAAAAAGAAGAAAAAGAGCTCCCTAATTTTGTCAATCAAAGTTTCTTGAAACGAAACAAAGTGAGCAATGGGATTGTTGGTTCGGGAGAAACCGTATTGGACTTCTTAAACTATAAAGGATTCAGAATTCGCAGAACAGATTCGAACGAAGACAACAGTATCGGTGTTGTCAATGGGCAAGTGATTGCTCCATACGATGCTTTAGGTACTAGCGGGAGCCCTGATCTCTCTCAAAGAAATCAACAAGGTCTCAATCGTCCCTTTCGTTTTTTTATCGACAATGTAGAAATTGACGGAACTTGGTTGTTAGAAACCACCTATTTAGATGAAATTGACGAAATCTATTACGGTAATCGCAGTTCGGCAAACATCGGAATGAACGGTAGTGTACAAGTGTATATCTACAGAAAGTCACCAGAGCAATTGACTCGTGTAAAAAACAGAAAAAACAGTCTGATTATCCAAAGAGGATTTGCTAAAGCGAAGGAGTTTTACACTCCTCAATTCTCTTCGTATATGAGCGACGAATTTCAAAAGTACGGTGTTATCCATTGGTCACCAGAATTGCATATCGATAAAGCTACTAACAAAGAGTTTACTATTGACTCAAAGTTACAGGAATCTATGATTATTCAGGTACAGGGAATATCGGAATCAGGAAAACTCATTTACCAAAAATTCGCTATTTAACCAACCCCCCTCACTTATTCTCAATTATATTTATTTGTTTACAAGGGCTACCTATGAAGGGGAGGTAGCTCTTTTTAGGTGTCAAAATAGTTACACACCACAACGAAACCAATCGAACTAGGGCTAAAAAAAATTGACATAACCACAACTTTATTCCAATTTAAACACTTTGTAAAACTATGAAAAAACTACTATTCGCATTGAGTCTTGGAATTGCTACCATGACAAATGCACAAACGAATCAAAACCTTCACGAAGCCTATGATTCCTATTTCCAAAACACTCGAGAAATCCCACATCTTCATCTAAACAAAACTACTTTTTTCAACGGCGAAGAACTCTGGTTCAAAGCCTATGTACTCGAACAAAACTCCGAAAAACTTCATCCTACAAGCACCAACCTCTACGTTTCTCTATTTGACAGCACAGGAAAACTACAACGTCAGCAACTCGTTGCTTTGAAAAATGGTATGGGACAGGGCAGTATTGCCTTAGACTCAACCTTGACTGCTGATAAATACTATCTGAAAGCAAGTACCAATTGGATGCGAAACTTCGGTGACGATACTTCTTATTCTCAAGAAATCACCCTCATAAACTCCAGTGAAAAATCAAGCACTGCCCTTGCCAAAGATCAAAATGACTATTACGAATTCAAACTGTTACCAGAAGGAGGACAACTCGTAGCCAATATCCAGAATAATGTGGGAATACTCCTAAAAGATCAAAATAATATGGGAGTTGCTATTGAAGAGGGATTTATTAAAAACGCTGCAGGCAAAATTATTAAAGAATTCAATACGAACGAATTTGGTCTCGGCAGTACTGTGATTGCAATCGAACGCGATGAAAAGCTCTATTTTGAGGCTCATCTAAAAAATGGTATAATACTCAAAGAGGAACTCGTAGCTCCTCAACCCCTAGGTATCGGTATACGTGTTGTTAACAGTCATAAAGACAATATCAATATTACCGTTAAAACCAACGAAGCCTCTTTACCACTGTTAGACAAAAAGACGTATACAATTCTCATTCACAACACTCGAGCATATCGATCACAGCCTTTTACTTTTAATCTTAAAAACAAACAGTACACCTTACTAGTTCCTAAAAATCAACTACCTAATGGTGTTTCAATTATCACCGTCTTTGACGAAGAGAACCGCCCATTGCTCGAGCGAAGTATATTTAACTACCGCAGTCAAATTAGTCATGAATTAATTCTGAAGTCCGAGATCCACAGCGATTCGATTGCGCTAAGCATTCAAAACCCACTAAATGAAAAGGTGCATTTCAGTACTAGTATACTTCCGTTAAAGACAAAAGCCTACAACCCAACAAATTCCATAATTACTAATTTTTTACTGCGTCCTTACTTGCGTGGAAATCTGCAACAGGCAGCTGATTACCTGAAAAATCCTGATCATCAAAAACTAAAAAATTTAGACTTGTTAATGCTGACTCAGGGCTGGAGTAAATATCGTTGGCATCAAATATTCAACAATCCGCCAACCTCCAACTTTCACTTTGAGAATGGTATTGACATCCGTGGATTCTTCAACACTTCCATCCCAGACAACAGTCTTTTACTCGTCTATTCCGATGACGGCAAAGTAATGACTCAAACTACGGTGGTTAACAACCAATTTCTACTTCCAATGACCTTTGTCACTAAACACTCGCAAATGTCATTCGCGATAAAAACTAAAAAAGGATACAAACCGGTTACTCCCGTATTGCAGTTTGGTAAAAATAGCTTAGCCAATGATCAATTGACAAATATCCCTCAACAAAAACGCTACAAACTAGCTTACCAACTACCTGATATGGAAAGGACCTTCAAAGCTACAGAAATACTTGACGAGGTTACCGTTACCAAAAAAGTAAAATCCAAACACCAACCTGCTTATACCAGCCCTGGACTTTTAACTAGAAAAAAGACGGACCAACTTTCTAAAAGCTCAGGAGAGACCGTATTAAACTACTTAAATTACCAAGGCTATCGCACCACGTATAACAATGAAGAAAATATAGTTTTACAGGCTAGAGCTGGAAATAGGGGGACACTTCAAAATAGCTCTTTTTCCAATAGCACTAACTTCGGTGCGGGGAACCAATTAACCCACAGAAGAAATAGCGTAGCTAGTGATGATGTTATTGCCTCACCAGATTTAGCCAGTGAAAACACCAACTCCTATCAAGTTCGTATTTTTTTAGACAACATAGAAATTACAGAGAATAGTTGGATGTTAGAATCTATATATCTCGATGAGATTGACGAAATATTCTACGGCCGAGTTTATGAACTACGAAGCCTTGAACATATTTACTTATACAGAAAACCCCTTAACCAACTACGCAAAATACATCGTCGTAATGCGAGTATCACTATTGACAAAGGTTTTGAAAAAATTAAAGAGTATTACAGTCCTGAATTTAACTCCTATACGAGTCCTGAATTTCAACATTTCGGCGCCATTTATTGGCAACCTGAAACCCATATCTCTGCTAAGGGAAGTCAACAATTGCATTTTGACGGAAAGCTACAACAAGAATTTCTCATATTTATTGAGGGGATTTCTGAAAGTGGTCAATTCTTTTCACAAAAACTACATATCGCTCCTAAAAGAAACTTTTAAAACACTTACAACAGGTAGCTACCCGATTTCTCGGGTAGCTATTTAAGTACTGTAAACTAACAGTTTTCGATCGAATCCACATCCAAATTGACCTATTTTTTGTATCTTACCTACAACTAATTTGAAGTTACTATGAAAAAAATTCTATTCTTTGGAATCCTGCTTATGGGACTGCAATCCGTTGCACAAAAATCAACGCTTTCGGAGGCTTACAACAATTATTTTGAAAACACGCGAGAAATTCCATTTCTCCACCTCAACAAAACGAGTTTCTTTAAAGGAGAAGAGATTTGGTTTAAAGCCTATTTACTAGAGCAAAATTCACAAAAGTTACACAAAACAAGTTCCAACCTCTACATATCGCTTTACGACAAGGAAGGAGTATTGCAACAACAACAGCTAGTTGCTTTAAAAAATGGTATGGGAAGCGGTAGTATCGCTGTAGACTCTACCCTACAAAAAGCTACCTATTTTATCAAGGCCTCTACCAATTGGATGCGAAATTTTGAAGAAGATCATTCCTATCTTCAAGAAATCAACATAATCAATAATATGCAAGCCCAAAAAACCGCCACTAAACTCGGGCAAAAACAGTTTTATGAATTTAAAATATTTCCAGAAGGTGGACACCTACTTGCCAACAACTTCAATAACATCGGTATTTTGGTCAAAGATCAAAATAATAAAGGCCTGAAAATCGCTAAAGGACTTATCAAAGATGAAAAAGGTGTAGTTATAAAAGAGTTTAGCACCAATAATTTTGGTTTAGGAAATGCCGTTTTATTTATGAGAAGTGGTAAAAAATACCTCTTTGAAGTTCAACTCGAAAGCGGAATTGTTCTCACTCAAGAAAATCCTATTATTCAAGAACGAGGCATCGGTATTCGCGTAGTCAATTCGAATAGCAATCGACTAACAGTAACCGTAAAAACAAACAAAAACTCACTCCCCTTACTCAAAGGAAAATCCTACACGTTACTGATACACAACACCCGACAATTTCAACAACAGGAATTTACGTTTAACGGTAAAGACTTGCAATATGCATTACTGGTAGAAAAGGAAAAAATGCATCCAGGCATCCATATCGTAACAGTATTTAATGAAAAAAACACCCCGGTAATGGAACGCTTGGTATACGTGCACAAAGAAAGCCAAAAGAGCAAAGCTTTAGAGCTTAGCCTAAACCAACATCCCAAAGACAGTTTGGCCCTCCAAATCCAAAACCCACTCAATGAACGTCTGTTTTTAAGTGCGAGTATCTTGCCTAAAGGACATAAAGGGAACCGCCCTAAACAGGATATTTTTTCGAGTTTTGTCCTAAGCCCCTATGTCAAAGGAGCGATACAAAACAGTGAATACTACTTTAAAAACACCAATCCTAAAAAACTGAGAGACTTAGATTTACTCCTACTCACCCAAGGCTGGAGTAAATACAACTGGGATCATATTTTTAACAGTCCTCCCAGTACGGTTTTTGCCTTTGAAAATGGAATTGATATTACTGGAAAATTCAACCAACAGTTACCGAACAACAGCAAAGTACTCGTTTTTTCAGACGATGGAAGTTTACTAAGGGAGCTCCCTGTAACAGATAATCAAATCAAATTTCCAAAGTCGTTCATCACTAAAAACGCGAAGATGACCTTTGCTTTAAAAAAGAAGCAGGGTTACAAAGCTATTACTCCTATTTTACAATTTTCGGACTGCTTTTTAGCTGAATCTCAAGTAAAACTTCCAGAAGAATCACCTACCGTAACACTCAACTACAAATTGAATAACCTAGAAAAGGTGTTTAAAAAACACGAACTTTTAGACGAGGTAACGATTTCTAAAAAACGAACTACCAACAACAATCCAGGATATCATAATGCAGGAGGCATGCTCAAATATCAAAAAGTAGACAGGCTTATAGTTGGCTCAGGTGAAACAGTTTTAGGATTTGTTATGTTTAAAGGTTTTCAAGTTATTGATAACGAAGGTCAATTACAACTCAAACCCAGAGGGATGATGCACAACCGTATGAGCCTGACCCCTAAAAATCCAAAAAATGCGGACCCAGAAACGACCTCTCCTGACATTGCAACTGATGGACAAGATGGACTCTTTACTCCTGTGCGCGTGTTTTTAGACGACGTAGAAATATCTCACGATATTAGAATCATTGAATCCATGTACTTGGATGAAGCTGACGAAATTTTCTTCGGTCCTGTTTTGGATATGCGAAGTAGAGCACATGTCTATATTTACAGTAAAACTCCTGAACAATTAGCAAAAAAACGCAACTACCGCGATAGATCTGTTGTTGCCAAAAGTGGTTTTGCCAAGGTAAAACAATACTACAGCCCTGAATTCAAATCGTATTTGAGCAATGAATTTCAACATTTTGGTGCCGTACACTGGGAACCAGAGGTACACTTATCAAAGAATCAAAAAATTAGTTACTCTTTCGACCCTAAACTTCAGGAGCATTTTGAAATACACCTCCAAGGAATTTCAGAATCTGGAATCCTAATTTCTAAAAAGGTAGTTCTCACCTTACCGTAGTTTAACTCCGTGTAATAAAGTCAAATTTATAATACGTCAATAATGGTGGTCCAATTAAAAAACGGAGGCACCGCAAACCAATAGGACATATAGGATGAGGCCAAAACTAGTTTTTGGCCTTTTCTTGGTCCGCTCAATGCAACTCCTCCCAACGACCAAGTATTGCCTTCATTGTCCTTTAAAAATGCGCGGCCAAAGTGCATCAATTCAAATTCCAAATGCAGTTGATCTTCCGCCAACTCATAGGCTACCATAACCTCAGGTGTTCCCGCAATTAAGTGATGCTTCTCAAAAAACTGTTGTTTCACTACTTTTCCACCTCCAAAACTTTCAAAACGGTACACCCTAGCTATTTGTTTGTAATAAAGCACGAGCACGCGTTCTTTTGCACCAAGACGTGTGTCTAAATTATCTACGGGAAAAATAAAGTAATTATTATTCCAACGATAAGAACCATAGGGATAAAATGAATAATCAAAATTGTAACCTTGTATATCGGATAGTACAATGGTATTGGGGTACATTCGTTTCCACATCCCCCAAGTGGTTTCTAGCACAGGAAAACTGACCGCTTCTGTATCTAGCAATTCGCCATTAACACACTTCCGCGACAATTGACTCCATCGACTTTTCGTTTGTCTATCGTACAGTATCAGATTTGCATTGTACAACAAACCAGAAACACCAAAATCTAATACATGTCCAGAAATTTCGCGTTCCCAGCCCATAGCAGTTCCTGTTAATGGACAATAGGAAACTGTTTTTTGCGACTTGCCAAAATCGTCATTGACGATTTCATGCCAATCCAATATTTTATGCGGATAAGCACGTGCCTGACCATCAATCACCACTCCTATTACGAGTTCATTATTTCCTATGTACGTAACATCGTTAAAATTATAATACTTCGGATCATCTAGTGAAGGAATCCCATCTTCGCCTACACCTCCATCGACTATTTTATCTTTGGGAATAGACCAGATAACTCCCGCTCCCGCTCCTTGAACGGAGTTTCCTGAATTAACAATAGGCTCAGCTGCGCACGAAGTAATCAAGGCAGCAACAACCAGCATTCTGCATAGTATTTTCATTTGTCGTGTTTTGAATTAAGCAGATTGATCAAAAGCCCCTAATTGACAATCTCAAGAAATTGAATACCACAGTCTACACTGTGTAGTTCCCTACTGCAAAATAAAACACAGCCTGTTCAATCTAGCTTTGCAGTTCTGGTTCAACTAAGTAGTTACCCATTGCTTTTGCACCTATTCAGAGAACACAAAAACGGCAAACAACAATAACCAACTGAATGTTAGTCGATTCAACAACACTTCCTTACAAATTTTAACACTTAAACCCAAAACACCTTCCAAAATTGGAAGGTGTTTAATGCTATTTAGGTCGTAGCTCTATTATTTTATATCGATTACAAAAGGCATTCGCGCTTGAATTCCTTTGAGTGCTTTCATTTCTTTCAACGTCTGGTACAATACCATCCCCTCCTCACCTATCAACTCCTTGACTGCCTCTTCTTGGGAAGCTTTAGCAAAAGGAGAAAGCTTCAATTTCGATTTCAGGTCTCTGTCGTACGACGGATAGTTGCGAATGCTATACGTGTCAATATTTGCCAACTCCGCGGCTGTTTGTATCGCATCACTTAAACCACCTAAACGATCAACTAAACCTACTGCTACTGCTTCTTTCCCCGACCATACACGACCTTGTGCAATTGCGTCGACTTCTTTATAGGTCATATTTCTACCATTGGCTACTCGAGTTACAAAGGTCTCATAAATTTGTTCAACTCCTTCCTGTGTTACTTTGTAAAACTTTTCATCCATAGGTTCAAAAACGCTGTAACTAGGACTAGTATTGGTACTCACCTGCTCGGCGTTAATTCCTAACTTACCGGCCAGTTTATGCATGTTTGGCAGCATCCCAAACACACCGATAGATCCGGTTATCGTAGTGGGTTCTGCAATGATTTTTGATGCGTTACACGCTATGTAATAGCCACCAGAAGCGGCGTAGTTCCCCATAGATACTACTACAGGCTTTTCCTTTTTGGTCAACTCGATTTCTCTCCAAATCAATTCCGACGCGAGAGCACTTCCTCCTGGAGAGTTTACACGCAGTACCACTGCCTTAACCTTCTTATTTTCTCTGGCTTTTTTCAATGCCTTATTGATGAGCCCTTGTCCGATCATTTGTTCGTTCCCTTCACCGTAAATTATAGACCCCTGTGCAAAAATCACAGCAACCTTATCAGGGCTAAAAGTAGCAATACGTCCTTTTCCAGTACTCATATAATCAATAATACTCAATGACTCATAGTCACCATCCACCCTTGATTTTAATCGCTTTTTATACTCATCTTCGTAGATGATTCCATCAATCAATTGGTGTTCATTAGCTAGGGTTGCATTTCTCCCTAAAGCATCGTTTGCAATGGTATTCAATTTTGACTCACTAATTTTTCTACTCGTCGAAATATCCGAAACGACTTCTCCCCAAATAGACTTCAAAAATGAGGTCGTTTGTTCTCTATTAGCCTCACTCATTTCATTACTCAAAAATGGTTCCACGGCACTTTTGTACTTTCCGTGACGGATTACTTCCATTTGAACACCATAGGCATCTTCAAAATCTTTGTAATACAAAATTTCCGTTGAAAGTCCTTTAAAATCGATGGCTCCTACTGGATTCAAAAACACACTATCGGCTACAGAACTCAAATAATAACTTTTTTGACTGTAGAAATCATTATACGCAACTACAAACTTTCCACTCTCTTTAAATTCCTTTAATTTCTTTCTAATGGCCTGCGTTTGCGCAAATCCGGCATTCACAAAAGTACTCTGAATGCTGATTCCTTCAATATTGGCATCCGTTTTTGCATTCTCTATAGCATTTAACAACGCGTTTAAACCAACATTGGATTCGGTTAACTCTAACACAGTTGCCAACGGGCTGTTATCTTTTGGAGCGTAATCTTTTACAGGCATGCTCAAATCCAAGCTAAGTACGGTTTTGGGTTTTACGCGAACTTCATCGTCCGAGCCTACCAGTGCCCCGATGAATACAAAAAACATAAACAATAAAAAAAGCGCTATAAAAAACCCCAGTATTGAGGCTACTAAATTTCTTAAAAACTTCATATCGACCGATTATTTTAGAGCTGCAAATATAATTTTTTTGCCAGTTACTTAACGCAAACTCATGCGATACTTCAACTGTGCAAATTCGAAATAATTAAAGAGTTTGTAATTCACGTCATAACCGTAATCGACATGGGGATCGTAATCAATCCTGTTTTCATAAATATTGGGGTCGTAGATACTAGCATTATCCACTCGTGCATTCCACACGGCAACATACTGCCTGTTTTTTATTTCTAAATAGGTTTGTGAATGATACCCTTCTGGTTTGGCAATACTATTCAAATACCCTGTAAATCCGACATCTATAATAATAATTTCGTATTCCAAACTGTCATTGGCAATCACCACGGGTTGTTCTTCTTTAGCACTCGTCATGGCTTTGCGTGGAGTTTCACAGGCCCATAGTAGTCCAACTCCCAAACACACCCCTAAAACACTTCTAACTAAATAACTCATACACTCAACTTTAACCTTTAGCCTAATTTCCGAAAAATAATCGAGTTCCCCATGTTTTTTCAGGCATTTAACAGTATTTTTAAACTCTAAAAGCCAAGAAAACCATGACCAAAAATCGCTGTGCATGGGTCAGTGATGACCCATTGTATATTACTTATCACGACACAGAATGGGGAGTTCCAGTATACGACGATGACAAACTCTTCGAATTCTTGATACTCGAAACTTTTCAAGCCGGCCTCAGCTGGATTACCGTACTTAAAAAAAGAGAAAACTTCAGAGCCGCTTTCGATAACTTTGACTATCAAAAAATAGCAAAGTACGACGACGAAAAGTTTCAAGAACTCATTGAAAATCCTGGTATCATACGTAACAAACTCAAAATAAAAGCCACTGTTAGCAATGCCAAAGCATTCATGGACATCCAACGCGAATTCGGGTCTTTTTCAAAATACATGTGGGATTTTGTTCAAGGAAGTCCGATTAAAAACTCCTTTGCAACTACTAAAGATGTTCCGGCCACCACCGAAATCTCCGACGCACTCTCTAAAGACCTCAAAAAAAGAGGCTTTAAATTTGTCGGATCAACGGTGGTCTATGCGCATATGCAGGCTACCGGTATGGTCAATGACCACACAACTGATTGTTTTCGCTACCACGAAGTATAATTTTTGTAATTTTACGGAATTAGATAAACCCAATTTAAACAAATCTAACTATGAAATTAACGAGGCTACTATGCGCTGCTGCAGCGGTTGGAGTATTGTCTTCATGTAATGTAGACACCCAAAAAACAGCCAAACAAGCACCGGAGAAACCGGCTAAAAAATTTGAATATTTTGTAGAAAAGTTTGCTGACGTTCAAGTATTGCGCTATCAGATACCTGGTTTTGATGCTTTGACACTGAAAGAAAAGCAACTTGTATATTACCTCACACAGGCAGGACTTGCTGGGCGCGATATTATGTGGGATCAAAATTACCGTCACAATTTGGCCATCCGTCAAGCCTTAGAAAAAATCAATAACGATTTTAAAGGAAACCGCAATTCAGAAGACTTTAAAGCGTTTACCACCTACCTAAAACGCGTGTGGTTCTCTAACGGTATTCACCACCATTATTCAAATGACAAGTTAACTCCTGAGTTTTCTAGAGAGTACTTACGTCAATTGTTAACGGAAACAAACACGACACTTAACGAAGAAGCATTCGAGGTTATCTTTAATGACAAAGACACCAAGAAAGTAAATAAGAAGGCAGGAGTTGACAATGTTTTGGCCTCTGCTATTAACTTCTACGGTCCTGACATCACCAACAAAGACGTCGATGAATTCTACGCCACAGCCTACAAAGGAAAGGACTCAAAACAGCCTATAGAAGCTGGTTTAAACTCGACACTCGTGCGAGAAAATGGCAAGCTCGTAGAAAAAGTATGGAAATCAGGTGGATTGTACGGTAGTGCTATCGACAAGATTATTTTTTGGCTTGAAAAAGCCCACGGTGTTGCCGAAAATGACAAACAAGCAAAAGCACTCGAATTGCTTATTGAATACTACAAAACAGGAAGCCTCGATGTTTGGGATCAATACGCCATTGCTTGGGTAGCCTCTACAGAAGGAAATATTGACTGGATTAACGGATTTATCGAAGTATACAACGATCCTAAAGGCTATCGCGGTTCTTACGAAACCATCGTTCAGATAAAAGACTTTGACATGTCGAAAAAGATGAAGGTATTGTCAGACAATGCTCAGTGGTTTGAAGACAATTCACCGTTAGACCCAGCACATAAAAAAGAAAATGTAGTTGGAGTGAGTTATAAAACCGTCAATGTTGCTGGAGAAGCCGGAGACGCTTCACCAAGTACACCGATTGGGGTTAATTTACCGAACAACAACTGGATTCGTCAAGTTCACGGGTCAAAATCGGTTTCTTTAGGAAACATCATTCATTCGTACAACAATGCAGGAGGAAGTGGAAAACTCCAAGAATTTGCCCATGACCAAGAAGAAATTGACCTCGAACTTGCCTATGGTAAACTCGCCGATAAGTTACACACCGCATTACACGAAGTAATCGGACACGCCTCAGGAAAAATTAACCCTGGAGTAGGACAGCCAAAAGAAACACTAAAGAACTACGCCTCTACTATGGAAGAAGGAAGAGCAGATTTAGTTGGTTTGTACTTTTTACTAGACCCAAAACTCCAAGAATTAGGATTAGTGGATAATTGGGAAAAAGTTGGTAAAGCGGCGTACGACGGATACATCCGAAACGGATTGGTAACCCAACTTATCCGAATTAACTTAGGAGACGACATCGAAGAAGACCACATGGTAAACCGTCAGTGGGTATCTGCTTGGGCCTATGAACAAGGTAAAGCCGACAAGGTTATTGAAAAAGTAACCAAAGAAGGGAAAACTTATTTTGTTGTAAATGACTATACCAAATTACGCGAAATTTTCGGTCGCCTACTCAAAGAAACACAGCGCATCAAATCAGAAGGTGATTTTGAAGCTGCTAAGGCACTCGTTGAAGGCTATGGTGTAAAGGTTGACCAAAAACTTCACAAGGAAGTATTGGATAGAAGCAGTAAATTTAAATCGCCAGCTTATGGAGGATTTGTAAACCCAGTACTTACTCCTCAACGAAACGAGGCTGGAGAATTGGTTGACATCCAAGTGAGCTACCCAGGAAGTTTTGAAGAACAAATGAATAACTACGCTAAAAACTACAGTTTTTTAACGAAGTAAGCCACTATAAATAGACCACAAAAACCGATTCTTAAAAGAGTCGGTTTTTTTTTATTTTTATCCCAACAAATAGGCGAATCATGATAAAAAAGGCAAAAGACCCAGGTTTTGGTCACAAATCACAAAAAAACATCAGAGGGGTCATGAACAAAGACGGTAGCTCTAATGTCATCCATTTAAACAAGAAATTCAATGTCGATGACTTGTATACCTTTTTTATCGAACTTTCATGGTATAAGTTTTTCTTTTTCGTATTACTAGGCTACGTCATCCTCAATTTATTTTTTGGAGCCATATACACCTCGATAGGTATAGAAGAAATCACTCCTTCACGAGGGAACCTACTCGACGACTTCCTGAACGGATTCTTTTTTAGTGCACAGACGCTTACTACTGTAGGATACGGAGGCATTGCACCGCAAGGGATAACAGCTAACATCATCGCTGCCTTTGAGGCTATGATAGGCTTGCTGTGTTTTTCGTTTATTACGGGATTATTGTACGGTCGTTTCTCCAAAGCGAAAGCGGCAATTCGATTTAGCGACAATCTTGTCGTACGCGATTTTAAAGAAGGAAAAGCGCTGATGTTTCGGCTTATGAATAGTCGTAAAACTGTAATGATAGAACCAGAAATCTCGGTAACCCTTTCGCTAAATATCAAAGATGAGAACGATCAGTATCAACGCACCTATTATCGCCTACAACTCGAACGCGACAAAATCATGTACTTACCAACCGTTTGGACCATTGTACACGAAATAGACTCCACAAGTCCACTGTATACTTACAACACAGCGGCACTACAATCTTTAGATGCAGAAATCTATATCCTCCTGAAATACCACGAAGAATCGTTCGGACAAACGGTATACCAAGCAAGTTCCTATAGTTTTGACGATTTGGTAACGGATGTCAAATACCGCCCATCGTCGAGTTTTTCACCAGAGGGGTATACCTTGTTAGATCACGATACCCTAAGTGATATAGAACCTATGGCTTAGTGTTTATTGATGTATTTGAATAGGAATAAAAACAAAATAGTTACCACAATTGCGATTGCCACGTATACAGCTCCATTTTGATAGTGCTTTTTATTGCTTTTAGCATCTTTCTTATAACTGATTATCATGGCTGCTACAAAAACTACGACAAATAAACTGGCAAAAATAATTCGACCCGGAGTAAACATAAAATTGTATTTTTAGCAAAGTTAAAGAATGATTTTAGTATGAAACAAACTAAAACGGCAATAGTTTTCGGTGCTACTTCCGGAATTGGAAAAAAACTTGCAGAACTACTACTCGCCGACGGATACAGGGTAGCCATCACAGGTCGTAGAAAAGAATGCTTACTAGAACTTCAGCAAGCCTATCCGGACCAAACAATTATTGCCCAAAACGATATCCGAGAAATAGCTTCCTTAGAAGACAGCTTTAACAAATTGGCAAGTGAATTAGAAACCATTGACTTAATTATACAATCGTCCGGTGTTGGTTATACGAACTCAAAACTTGACTGGGATAAGGAAAAGAACACCATTGACACCAACGTGCTCGGTGTGACAAAATTGTACGGATTGGCCTATAACCTCTTTCGCAAACAAGGGAAGGGCCAGTTAGTCGGAATCTCGTCCATCGCCTCTATACGAGGAAATCGATTTGCTCCGGGCTACTTCGCTTCCAAAGCTTACCAAAAAGCCTATCTAGAAAGCTTGTACCTCAAAACAAAAACCTCTAAAAACATAACAATTACAGATATACGTCCCGGCTTTGTTGACACCGCCATGGCGCTGGGTGATGGTATCTTTTGGCTGACACCACTGGACAAAGCCAGCCGACAAATTTATACGGCCATCAACAAAAAGAGACGGGTTGCCTATATCTCGAAAAGATGGATTCTCATAGCTTGGGTCTTAAAAATTGTCCCTGCTAAACTACTTAAACTCGCTACCTAATGCCTGTAAAAAACAAACTAATGGTGTTTGATATTGACGACACCCTAACCAATAGTGAAGTAAAACATACGAATTCGCTTATCTGTGGTATGAATCATTTTGGGATCACCGACATCAATACCGATTGGCGCACGTATGCCAATGCTACGGATAGCTATGTCTTCAGTGCTAATTATGAAAAAACTCATCAAAAACCCTTTCAAATGGAATTCATGTCTGAATTTGAAGAGGTGATGACTGAGCACTTTTTAAGTTATCCTGACACTACTGAAATCAAAGGTGCCGCTGCCCTTATCAATGCTATCCAACAAAACAGCTCCTATGCCGTTTGCTTTGCAACAGGATCGGTAGGTGCCCTTGCACACCTCAAACTTACACAGAGTAATATCAGCTATCCTGTAGAAGTTTTGGCGCATTCCAACGCACATTTTACACGGGAAGAAATCGTTCGCAACGCCATTGAAAAAGCAAAAGATTACTACCAGATCGCTCAATTTGATGAAATCATCTCATTTGGAGATGGGCTATGGGATTTAAAAACTGCGCGTAACTTAAACATCCATTTCGTAGGCGTCAACCTAAAAAATCAAGCCGATCTCACCGCTCATGGTGCGCAAATTATACTTCCAGATTGGAAAGATTTTAATTTAGAGCAGTTAGAACAACTTTTAGAAATCAAAACAACTCATTGATACAAATGGAAAACAAACTAAAAGCCGTAAAGGCCTTTCACGAAGCCTTTGGACTCGGAATTAAACCTACTCCCACCGCTGCTATTGGAAC
Source organism: Tenacibaculum litopenaei (assembly GCF_964514025.1). Taxonomy (NCBI): domain Bacteria; kingdom Pseudomonadati; phylum Bacteroidota; class Flavobacteriia; order Flavobacteriales; family Flavobacteriaceae; genus Tenacibaculum; species Tenacibaculum litopenaei. The sequence continues at coordinate 123,321 of NZ_CAZEQT010000003.1, read as the reverse complement.
CGATCGTCTCCAATTGCGTTACGAACTTATGAAAGAAGAAAATGAGGAGTATTTAGAAGCGGCAAAAAACGAGGATCTCACCGAAATTGCCGATGCCTTGGGAGACATGTTGTACATCCTCTGCGGAACTATCATCGAGCATGGAATGCACGACAAAATTGAAGCCGTTTTTAACGAAATCCAACGCAGTAATATGAGCAAGCTCGGCGAAGATGGAAAGCCTATCTACCGCGAAGACGGTAAGGTTTTAAAAGGGCCTAACTATTTTAAGCCAAATATCGATAAGATTTTATCGGAATAAAGGCAGTGCCTCAATTGGCAGCGCTATGTAAAGGTAGTATCCTCTCCAACTCTTTTCGCAAGGTTTTTACGTTGTTAACCATTTTTAATATGGTTCCATCCTCGGCCACAATGAGATGCGTAGGATACTGCTTTACTTTCAGTTTTTTGGACATGTATTTCTTTTGAAGCGGAATGGTTGCGTATTTAAACTCTTTTCGTGCCAAAAAAGTCTGAAGTTTTTCTTTTTCATCAAAAGCCAAACTCACAAATGCCACATCTTGACCGCGGTACGCGTCTACCAATTCGTTGAGCTCCGGAAATTCCTCCACACAAACTTTACAAGTAATAAACCAGCATTTTAATACCAGTAGTTTCCCTTGCGTATCTTCTTTATTAAATCCTTTACCTTGTAAATCCACAAAAGTATACTCGGGAAGTTTTCTGCCTTCCATCGAAAGGTAATGATTGGCAATGATAGCATCACTTTTAATCTTCTTTACTACCTTAGGAGCGGTTGTCTTTGGAAGTCTTTGTAACTGAAAGGTTAGTTCCTTTTCCGTTGTTAAGTGCACGGGCATATAAATTCCGGACTTCAATAAATTCAAAAACATGCTTTTCGAAATCTCAGCCCCTGCATCGTCTAACGGGCGAAAACTGCTCATCAAATCTACGTGGGTTTTGCTGTACTCTCTCCAAGCAGCAATATCCTTCACCAACCCCTCTTTATCATCACTCTTCTCTTCAGAAGCTGCTACGTTTTCTTTAGTTGGGGCATCGCTTAAATAAGGAGCAATGACCCAAATACTTATCCCGAAACCTACCAAGATGGCAAGCACGGCAAATACAACATTTTTCATTTCCTAGTAACTTTACAATTACTTATAAATTTAATGAATTAATTTCAAAAGCTAAATTTTCACACGCCATCCGTAAGGATCTGCTTCGATATTGTATTGAATATTGAGTAATTTGTCTTTAAAACGCGCTGCAAAACTGTCGGTAACTTCAGGCAATTCAAACACTTCATCACCGTGCTTAAATCCTTTAATAGGGTTAACAACAGCAGCTGTTCCCGATCCAAAAATTTCCTTAAGAGCTCCTGACCTTGCTGCCTCTTTAAGTTCCTTTACACTGAAATCTCGAACTTCCATATTGACTCCTTCATCCTGCGCTAACTGTACAATAGACTTTCGGGTAATACCGTCCAGAATTCTATCATTGGTAGGTGCTGTAATAAGCGTATCTCCTATGCGGAAAAATATGTTCATAGTACCGGCTTCTTCAAGGTATTCATGAGTATTCGCATCGGTCCAAATAATTTGCTGATACCCTTCTTTATGGGCTAAGGATGTCGGATAAAACTGCGCGGCGTAATTCCCTGCAGCTTTAGCATACCCCACACCTCCATCGGCAGATCTACTAAATTTCTCTGCGATTAACACGCGTACTTCCCCTGCGTAATACGCCTGGGCGGGAGAACAGATAATAATAAATTTGTACTCCTGAGCTGGAGATGCTGCAATAGCCCCTTCTGTAGCAATTACGAACGGACGGATGTACAGCGAATTTCCTTTCCCTGGCTTTATCCATTCGTTTTCTAAGTGTAACAACTCAGCCAAACCTTTGTGAAAAATCTCCTCTGGTAAAGCCGGAATCGCCAAACGCTCGCTCGATTTATTCAATCGCTTTACACTCTCGTCTGGACGGAATAAAAACAAATCACCTGCTTCATCTTTATAGGCTTTCATCCCTTCAAACACTGCTTGTCCATAATGAAATACTCGTGCCGAAGGTTCAAAAGAAAGCGGTCCATATGGCATAATCTCAGGTGCTTCCCAAGCTCCATTCTTGTAGTTACATACCAACATGTGGTCTGTAAATACATGTCCGAATGCCAAATTACTAAAATCGATATCTTTAATTTTAGAGGTTTTTACTGGGGTGATATTAATATCCATATGGTGTGTTGTTTTTACTTTTCACAAAGTTACAAAAACCTAGTTTACAAATGCGACTTCCTTTAAGAATCAAACAAATATCTCTATCTTTGTTAATTCATACTACTTAAACAACTGATTATGAAAAAACTATTCCTAGCTAGCATCCTAATGGCTAGTTTTTTAGCTTCTTGTAAAAGCGAAAAAAAGGAAGCGACGACCACTCCAAAACCGGCAGAAACTGCCTATGTTAGTTTTGGTGAGGAATTCACTGCAAACGCTCCGTTAACCAAAGAGAACATGCGTGCTAAATTTGAAAACCTACAAAGTGGAGACACGCTTGCCGTGAGCTTTACTTCGACCATTAATGACGTTTGTCAAAAGAAAGGATGTTGGATGAAACTCGACCTTGGTGAAGAAAAAGAATCGATGGTTAACTTTAAGGACTACGGATTTTTCATGCCTTTAAATTCAGCAAAGAGCGAAGTTATAGTACACGGGAAGGCCTTTGTAACAGTAACCCCAGTTGCTGAATTACAACACTACGCCAAAGATGCTGGAAAGTCGGAAGAAGAAATTGCAGCTATCACAGAACCTAAATACACCTACGCCTTCTTAGCCGATGGCGTACGACTAAAAAAGTAATGAGGTACCTATTTGTCATCGTGACAGCACTTTGCTCTATCCAGTGCAAACGTGCTTCTAGCCCTCAAAAAGAAAAGGAATTCATTATGTACGAGCAGTCAGAAATGGCTGCTCTGATGAATACTATGTACCATATGAATGCCGGAATTAAGGAAAAGATAGAAGACAATAAGCCTTTGACCAATTTTCCGGAGCGCTACTTGAGCATTCACACTGCAACACTTACAGATCCTACAGATAGAACCGCAGCATTTAATGCCTTTGCCGCCAACTACATTCGAGAAATGCGTCGTGTATTTGACACCCTACCTACCGATCGAAAAGCGCAATTCAACAAAGCGATTCAAAGTTGTATAGCCTGTCATCAAACCACGTGTAGAGGTCCAATTCCGAGAATTAAAAAACTCCTAATAAAACAGTAATTTGAAGCGAGAAATCATCATTACCGACGACGGTTCGACCACGATACACCTTCCGGAATGGAACGAACAGTACCACTCCAAACACGGTGCCATCCAAGAAGCCTATCACGTATTTATCAAACAGGGATTACAGGAACTATCTTCTTCAGAAATAGCCATACTCGAAATCGGATTTGGTACAGGACTCAACTGTTTTATCACCTATTTGAGTAGTCTCGATAGCTCGTTACACATAAAATACACCGGTGTTGAAGCCTATCCAGTAGCGACAGAAGAAATTGAAAAACTCAACTATCTATCCGAATTAAAAGCCGAAAATCACCGAGCTGTATTTAGCAATATCCACAGCAGTCCTTGGGAAAGTCAACAGGAGATAACACCGCAATTTTTACTGACCAAACAAGAAAAGTTTTTTAGTGACATCGACGATTCAGAGGCTTACGACCTCGTTTATTTCGATGCTTTTGGCGCGCGAGTACAACCGGAATTATGGACAGAAGAAATTTTTGCTGCCATGTTTAAAGCCCTTCGCTCAGGAGGTATATTGGTTACCTATGCCGCAAAAGGTAGTGTTAGAAGAGCCATGCTCGCTGTCGGCTTTGAAGTAGAACGCCTACCTGGTCCTCCGGGGAAAAGAGAAATGCTACGAGCTCGAAAACCTATTTAAAACTCAATGCGCCATATAACATTCGGCGTGAAGGACAATGAATAGGTATCAAGCGTTTGTAAAGTAGCCTGATAAGAATTATCATAGGCGACATCAAAAGTGCGTTTTAAAATATTTTTTCTGTTATAGACATTTAAAAAAGACAGACCTACCTTCGATGAGATCTTGTGCTTTTTTGATAGGTGAAACTTATACGTTGCCGATATATCCAAGCGGTGATAATCAGGTAGGTTGGCATTGTTGTATTGGTTTAGTACAACTCCGTTATTCGGATTTAACTCTATCAGAGAACTAAAAGGAAGCCCTGATCTAAAGTTCCACCCTAAAGCAACATCCCAATGGTCACTCGTGAAATGCTGTGCGATGTACAACGCATTTGAGATATTGAAACTCCCGTTAAACACCTCGTTATTATTAAAACCATCAAAAGTTAAGGCAGTATTCCCAAAAGCGTAGGTAGCCCGTGTACTCAACTTTTTACTCCATTGTTTTTTAAGCATCACATCAAGTCCTTTGCTCACTGCCGAACCGTTAAATATTCCTCTACTATAATTGTTAAAGCCAGAGGTTAATGAAGTCAACCCACTAATTGTCTTGTAGTACGTACCGACATCTAGGTACCAACCTTGATAATTCAAAGTAGCCCCTAGGGTATATTGCCTACTTTGTAAGATGGGTATCTGATTCATATCTGACAATGCCCACAACTTATTTTCCAATCCAAAATCGGCGGTAAAAAACTCCACAATTTTACTCGTGTACTGTTGTTTTAATTCAGCCGAAGCGTGTAACCAGAAATTCTTATGCAAAGCCACCTGAGTATACAAACGCGGTTCTATCAGCCATTTGTCAAATCTCGGAATATAACTCGTTCGGAGTCCAGCATGAACAGAAGTCTTCTTCCCAAACTTCCAGCGATACTCCCCGATGGCACTGTGCACTGCAGCATACTGTCGACTTTCTGTATTGTTCTGTGCAAAAACCACGGAATTCTTCTTGCGCAAGCTAAAATAGATATCATCATAACTATACTGGTAACCAAAACGAAAGCTATTGTGATCATTCCATATTTTACGAAACATTAGCTCTGCACTAACCTCTTCAACTGTATTGTCTTTTTTAGTGAAATCGTACACCAAGTTTTCACGCTGCTTATTCCCGTCATACTTTAATAAATAGCTAGATAAATAAGCATTTAAATGATGTGACCATCCATTGCCCCAATCGGAATTCCACTGAGCTCCCAAACCTAAGTTCTTCACGTTGAGCTCATCGCTTTTCACATCGGCTAAATTGCTATTCTCCAAGGTATAGGTAAGGTTATTTTGAATAAAAATTTGCTGAAAACTCAAGTGATTTCGCTCATTGGGCTGGTAATTCAATTTTACCGTTGCATCGATAAAATCAAAATCATCTTCTGAGGTTACATAAGGTTCCTCTGCCAATTTTTTACCCTTAGCGATACTGGTGTTTTGAAATACTTTAGTTGCGATGTTGTTCATGGTAGGCGTTTCCACAAAATCGGCTAATGATCGACGGAATGCCATTTGGAGTCCTACTTTCTTTCCGATGGGTACTCGCAATGTTGCATCGGCAGCAGTCATACTCATTCCGACGCTTCCGCCAATGGCAGCGGGCACAACATTTGAAGTGCTCATATCTACAACTCCTGCTATATGGTTACCATAGGCAACATTTGATGCATTTTTATACACGATAACTCGGTCAATTACTGCCGGATTAAATGCTGATATGGCACCAAAAAAGTGCGCTGTATTATACAATTTAATGCCGTCGAATAAAATTAAGTTTTGGTCGGGTGTTCCACCGCGAACGTGAATTCCCGAAGCCGACTCTACCGGACTTTGAACTCCTGGAATTTGCTGTGTGCTCTGCAACACATCACCGTCCAAAGAAGCGGGTAATACCCCCTGACTATTGGGACGCATCACTATCGCCCCGTCACTAGTTTTTAAGCTTTGTGTACTCAAATAGTTTTTTACCACCACCTCCTCTAACAAATTGGATTGCTCAAATAGCACTATAGAAACGGTCGGTTGTTTGTAAAACTTTGCTGCTGCAATTCGCAACGGTTTATAACCGGAAAAAGACACCATTAAGGTGTCTGACAAGCTTATTCTCGAAAAATTAAAACGACCGTCTTTATGCGTAACTACGCCTCGGTTGGGTTGCTCCTGTGATTGCACTGTTGTTCCTTCCATAGGAGCGTTAAACAGGTGGTCTCTGACAACTCCATTGACTTCAATTCGCTTTCTCGATCGGTCGACTATGGTATAGTAGCGATCATTAATTTTATTGACGTACAGTCCTACAGCTCCCTCCAATAAATCGACAAACTCACTAACCGGTTTGCGGCAATCAAAGGCCGGACAGGCTTTTTTCTCAATAAGTTTTTCTGCGAAAGAGAACTTAACACCGTGGTGTGACTCTATTTTATGTAGTAATTCTTTTAATGGTTTTTTCGAAATATCAACCACTTGTCCTTGTGCTACAACCACGTAACACAAGCAAATACACGTCCAGAATAATTTCTTCATACACTAGTAAAACAACACTTCCCCCTTAGTTATTTTAAACTTTAAATTCATTGCATCTGCTATGGTTGTCAATGCTAAAGTTAAATCAGTAGTGTGGTAACTTCCAGTAAAACGCTTCTCTAAATCGAGATTCGACGCTTTCATTTTTTTATTAAAACTGTACTCCAAGCTCTGCAAAACAAACTTCAAAGGAATATTGTTAAACGTCTTCTCTCCGTGTCTCCAACTAGGACTTTGTTGCTGAATCTGCCAATTCTCAAATGCGTCATTCCCTATTTGACGCAAGGCAGCTCCTTTTTTCAACAAATGTATTTCTCCATTTCGTTCTACCTGCACCACTCCTTCAAAACAAACCACTTCCAGCATTTCATCGTAGGCATTTACTGTAAAAGCAGTTCCTAACACGCGCACTGTACCTTGTGGTGTTTCAACGGCAAAGCTACTACCTTTTTTTACTTTAAAAAAGCCTTCTCCTACCAGTTTTACACGACGTGTTTTATCCCAAGAATTTCCCTTAAACGTCAAGGTTGATTTTGAATTCAATACTACTTTGGAACTATCGGGTAACCACAAGTCAAGCTGCTCTCCATAACTCGTTTCAAAATGCACATTCCCCCCAGAAAACAACTGAAATAAGCCTATGAGTGCAACGATACTCGCCGCTAACCCCGATAACCAAACTAGAGGTCGTATAGACCTAACTGTATTCTTCTTCTCTTTGCTTGCCTTGGCTAGAAACTTATCGTACAAAACATCCTCTGAATTCCCCGGCACATAAAATTCAGCTGTGTATTTTGCAATTTTCGCATAACTCGCGAAATCTTTATGCTTTTCTAATTGAATGCGTTCCTCCTGAGTGATGGTCTCATTCAACCACTTTGCTAATAAACTTTCAAATGCCTGGTTATCCATGGTTATATATGTTCGATTTTCATGCGGAGTGCCCTCAAAGCACTACTCATGCGTTTCTCTACCGTTTTGATTGAAATTTCCAAAATCTCGGCAATTTCTTTATACTTCTTTTTATCTATTCTGTTCATCAGAAAAACCTCTCTATCTTTATCTGGCAATTCTGTTATTGCTCGTTGTAATTTTACTAAAAACTCTTTTTCTTCCATAATAAACTCGGGGTCTTCATGAGTAATACTCGCTGGGTTGGCTAACTTTTCATGAGCAAGTACCACCTTTTTATGAGAAAAAACACTCATCAATGCATTGTACGACATTTTATAGAGCAACGCCTTAACCGTTTTGGGTACAATTTTAGCACAATCCCTCCAAATTTTCATAAAGGAATCCTGTACGAGATCTTCTGCTAAATCCGCATCACCACATTTATAGTATAGGTAGTTCCTCAAGGAACCGACGTGTTCTTTATAAATACCTTCAAAAACTGAAGGATTACATACTGACTGATTTTTACTCACCATAGGTTACGAAAGTACTATTTATTCGACAGTTTACTGTTCATCATTACTAAGGTAGGACAACAATTTCATTTACCACAGCACACCTAAAAATTAAAAGCATTAATTAAGTCAAACCAAGGGATTAGACGCTCTGTTAGCAATGAAATTGTGATTCCCACCTGCTTTTGAAATATGCACTCTACATACTTAATACGCGTCAAAGAGAAATAACCCTACACTTTTTTTATTTTTTTTTATTTTTTTTCAAACTTATGGTTACTTTCGAATCTCAAACGAGGAGAATTATGGAGTTTAAAAGAAGATATGGACGTCGAAAAAAGGCCAATCCTAAAAAGGGTCTTTACCTAGTAGTACTGCTAGTTGTCGTTATTTATTTGTGGTTTAATGCCGAAAAGATTATCACCAAAATATTGTAGATGAGTGAATTTAAATTTAAACAGTTTAGTGTACTTCAAGACCAAACTGCTATGAAAATAGGTACCGATGGCGTATTGTTGGGAGCCTGGAGTTCTGTGTCGCACTACCCAGATACGGTGTTGGATATAGGAGCAGGTACCGGTATCATTGCACTCATGTTAGCACAGCGATGCAATGCCAATACTATAGACTCCGTCGAATTAGATGAAAATGCCTACGAACAGGCTGTTGAAAATTTTGAACGTTCAGATTGGGGAGATCGCCTGTTTTGTTACCACGCCCCTTTTGAAGACTTCGCAGTGGAGATGAGTGAAGATGAAGAAACTTACGAATTGATCGTTTCCAACCCTCCTTTTTATACAGACGACTATAAAACCGACGACGAGGCCAGAAATAAAGCGCGTTTCACGAGTTCGCTTAGCTTTGAGCAACTGTTAACAGGTGTCGCCAAAATTTTAGCTGATACGGGTGTTTTCACCACGATTATTCCGTTTAAAGAAGAATCAAACTTTGTCGATACAGCAGCAACACTCGGACTGTATCCGCAGCGTATTTGTCGTGTGCAAGGTACGGCCAACAGCGAGGTAAAACGCAGTATGCTCGCATTTAGCTTTGAAGAAGCTAGTCCTGAAATAACCACCTTAGTTATCGAAAAGGCGCGTCATCAATACACAGAAGATTACATCGCCTTAACCAAAGACTTTTACTTAAAAATGTAAAAAACTGAGCAAATGCTCAGCTTTTTTTTATCCTTTTACACTTTCTGGATTATACCCTAAATACGGGACTTCCTTTTCGTGAAAGAGTATTCCGTACTCTTCTAACTCTTTTAATATAGGCTCGTACACTTCCTTTCTAATTGGCAGTTGTACCCCTGGAGTTTTGATTTTCCCGTCCAGAATTGCCAAAGCGGCCATAGCCACAGGTAATCCTACTGTTTTTGCCATGGCGGTATAGGTCTGATCATCTCCTTTGATAACCATGCTGCTTTCTATTTGATGCTTGGTCCCGTCTTTTTCATACCCAAAGATGTGGTGCATTACAATCATATCCTTGTCGTCAGACTCTAACGTCCAAGAATCCATCAATATTTTCTGCAAAATCTGAGCAGGAGTCGCATTCTTTAAGCCTACTTTTTTCGAGGCATTGAACAAATCGAGTTCTAAGAATTTTTCCCACATAAGATCGTCTTGGTCTATTTTTAAATACGATCTGAACTTCAATTCTACGGAATCACTTGGCGAATACGCTAAAAACAAATTGGTGAAATCGCGGTAACTCAAATGTTCTGAGTTTTCTATCGTGTACGTATCGTCGGTCATTCCTAATTGCACAAATACATTCCATGCTCTTGAAAAGCCTACTTTACGCACGGTTCCACGGTACATGGTTTTGATGTCTTCCAATCCGTAAATACTGCGGTATTTCAATGAATCTCTATTGGCATAAGCCTCAAACTTACCGCTACCGTTGATGGTCAAAAACTCAGTTCTTCTGAAAAGTTTGTGATAGGGAATGTACTTGTAAGTTCCTTCTTGTATGAACATCGAGGCACCTCCTTGTCCTGCTAATACCACATTTCTCGGATTCCAAGTAAACTTGTAATTCCACAAATTGGTATCGCTTTCAGGTGCAACTAAACCTCCACAAAACGATTCGAATAATAACATATTACCACCGTCTTCTTTAATTCGGTCGATGATTTGCATAGCACTCATATGGTCGATTCCCGGATCCAACCCGATCTCATTCATAAAAACCAATCCTTTCTCTTTCGCTGCTTCATCCAGTGCCTTCATTTCATCAGAAATATAAGAAGCTGTTACCATGTGCTTTCCAAAGCGGACACAATCTTTGGCCACCTCAATATGAAAACGCGCTGGCAACATTGAAATCACAACATCGGCCTGCTGAATCGCCGCCTCTCTTGCTTCTTTAATAAACACGTCCAATTCAATTGCCGAAGCATTTTCATACCCTTGAATTTTTTGAGCTGCTGCTTCCTTTGATACATCTCCAATACAAATGTGTAAGTCTGCTGTTCTAGATTTTTCCAATAAATACTTTATCAAAGAAGAACTCGACCTTCCGGCTCCAATTATCAATATATTTCTCATCGCTATGCTGTACTTTTGTCGTTGTTAATTTTCGGATAGCAATATCGGTAAAAAAGTTTAATTTTAAACAAAAACTTTAAATATGTATAAAAATTTAACAACAGCTAGTATCCTAGGAGCTACGGCGGTAATTTTAGGGGCTTTTGGAGCGCATGCCTTAAAAAAAACGCTCAGTCCTGAAGCCTTGGACAGTTTTGAAACTGCGGTTACCTACCAAATGTATCACGCTTTATTTTTACTATTTGTCAACGCAAACTCGATTTTCAACGCGCAACAAAAGAAAATTATTAGTATCTTAGTAATAGTAGGAATACTTTTCTTTTCAGGATCGATTTATTTGATTCAATTAGCGGGGGTTCCGGCAAAACAAATTTGGTTCATTACACCTTTGGGAGGGAGCCTATTAATCGTAGGATGGTTATTTACAACCTATTACCTTTCCAAAAAAGTTATCAACAAGGATTCCTGAATAAAAATCAGGTAGGTTCTACTTGTTTTAACAAAAAGAACTATTTTTGTCGAAAATAAAACACAACTAAAATAATTTAAGATGACAAATCTTGATGCGAAAACGATTTCGATAGAATATTTAGGAGTAAATAATGCTACCGTTCGTTATCAGTTGACTTCAGACGAGTTACACGACATTACCGTTGAAAAAGGACAAGGAAAAAACTCTAGCTTTGGAGCATTAGCAGTAAATACTGGTGAATTCACTGGTCGTTCTCCAATGGATCGTTTTATTGTTAAAGACGATGTAACTAAAGATGAAATCTGGTGGGGAGATATCAACATCCCATTTGATTCAGAAAAATTCGATAAGCTTTACGACAAAGTGACTGCCTATCTTTCAGAAAAAGAAGTTTTTGTGAGAGACAGCTACGCTTGTGCCGATGAAAACTATAAATTAAACATACGAGTAGTTAACGAATATCCTTGGAGTAACATGTTCGCATACAACATGTTCTTACGTCCAACGGAGGAAGAATTAAAAGGTTTCAGCCCAGAATGGACTGTTATCAACGCTCCTGGATTTATGGCTGACCCTGCTGTAGATGGGACTCGTCAACACAATTTTGCCATTTTAAATTTCAGTAGAAAAGTAGCCTTAATTGGAGGTACTGGGTATACTGGAGAGATTAAAAAAGGTATTTTCTCTGCGTTGAACTTTATTTTACCAGTATTCAAAAATACCTTACCAATGCACTGTTCTGCTAACGTAGGAAGTGAAGGAGACACAGCGATCTTTTTCGGTTTATCAGGAACTGGAAAAACAACCTTGTCTACAGATCCTACTAGAAGTTTGATCGGTGATGATGAGCACGGTTGGACCGCTGAGAACAACGTATTCAATTTTGAAGGTGGTTGTTACGCTAAGGTAATTGATTTGTCACAAGAAAAGGAGCCAGAAATTTACGGAGCGATCAAACGCGGTGCTATTTTAGAAAACATCGTAATGGACGAAGCTGGTAAAGTAGATTTCGAAAATACGAGTATTACACAGAATACACGTGTCAGCTACCCTATTCACCATATTGAAAACATTAGAGTTCCTTCAACTGGAAGTAACCCAAAGAATATTTTCTTCTTAACAGCAGATGCATTTGGAGTACTGCCTCCAATCTCAAAATTAACACCTGGGCAAGCTGCATATCACTTTATTTCAGGATATACGGCTAAGGTAGCAGGTACAGAAGCCGGAGTTACAGAACCTCTTCCTAGCTTCTCTGCGTGTTTTGGTGCTCCATTTATGCCATTACACCCAACCCGCTATGCAGAGATGTTAAGCGAAAAGATGAAAGAAACAGGAGTTAATGTTTGGTTAGTAAATACCGGATGGTTCGCAGGACCTTACGGTGTTGGTGATCGCATGAAGTTAAAGTACACTCGTGCCATGATCAACGCGGCGTTATCAGGAGGTTTACCTACTGAAATTACCCACGAAAATTACCATATTCACTCTGTATTCGGTTTGGCACAACCAAGACAATGTCCTGGAGTACCAAGTGAATTGTTGAGTCAACGTCAAGCTTGGAACAATGATGAAGGTTACTACGAAACTGCCCACAAATTAGCAGATTCATTTAGAGCGAACTTCAAAAAATTCGAAGAATACGCAAATGACGAAATCTTAGCAGGAGGACCTCCTGTGATCGAAAAATAAATTCTTTAAAAAGCATCCTAATTAGGATGCTTTTTTTATATTCATGCCCCAATTTTTTACCATAACCTAAACTATTTAGATGACTATAAAAGGAACTATTGTTGATATTTTTAACAATACCATGTTTAAAGGAGAAGTCACTGTAGCCAATGGGCGCATTACTTCAATACGAGCAGTTGACCACGATGAGGAAGGATTTATCATTCCCGGTTTTGTCGATGCACATATCCACATTGAAAGCTCGATGCTAGTCCCGTCAGAATTTGCAAAAATAGCTGTGGTCCACGGAACCGTAGCTACCGTTTCCGATCCACACGAAATTGCCAATGTCCTCGGCGTACCTGGAGTAGACTTTATGATAGAAAACGGTAAAAAAGTACCTTTAAAGTTTAATTTCGGTGCCCCGTCATGCGTTCCTGCCACTTCTTTTGAAAGCGCAGGTGCCATCATCGACTCTGACGACATCAAAAAAATGTTGGCCAATCCCGATATTAAATATTTAGCAGAGATGATGAATTACCCTGGTGTTATTTATCAAGATGAAGAGGTCATGAAAAAAATTGCCTGGGCAAAACACTACAACAAACCCGTTGATGGCCATGCTCCAGGACTGCGTGGAGATGATTTGAGTACGTATATCAATGCTGGAATCTATACCGATCACGAGTGTTTTACTTATGACGAAGCACTAGAAAAACTTCAAAAAGGAATGAAAGTCATCATTCGAGAAGGAAGTGCTGCCAAGAATTTTGAAGCCTTGATTGACCTATTGCCGGAACACTACGAAAATATGATGTTCTGTTCGGATGACAAACATCCCGATGACCTACTCTTAGGGCACCTCAACGAACTCTGTGCTCGTGCAGTAGCCAAGGGAATTGATGTATTTAAGGTACTGAGAGCAGCGTGTGTAAACCCTGTAGAGCATTATAATTTAGATGTTGGACTACTGCGAGAAGGAGATCAAGCCGACTTTATCATCGTTGACAATCTGAAAGAGTTCAACGTATTGGCTACCTATATCGATGGTGCTTTAGTAGCAGAGAAAGGCGCTTCTTTTGTAGCATCCGTTCCTTTCGATGTATTGAATAACTTTGATACCGACTTCAAGACAACTGAAGACTTCAGTTTCCATTCTGCCGCCGATACCATACGCGTCATCGAGGCGCTAGACGGAGAACTCGTCACCAATGAGGTTATTGCCAAAGCCCTGCATAAAGACGGAAACTTAGTTTCAAACACCAGCGAAGACATTTTAAAAATGACAGTGGTTAATCGTTATAAGAACGCTACTCCTGCCATTGCTTTTATTAAAAACTTTGGTTTAAAATCAGGGGCTATTGCCAGTTCTGTTGGGCACGACTCACACAATATTATTGCTGTGGGTACCACAGATGAAATGATCGCAAAAGCGGTAAACACCCTCATTGAAAACAAGGGAGGAATTTGCGCCGTTACTGACGAACTTACTGAAGTAGTGCCTTTACCGGTTGCCGGAATTATGAGTGATCAACCTGCCGCCGAAATAGGTAAGGCCTATGCCGCTCTTGATAACTTAGCTAAAGAATTAGGAAGTACCCTCAGGGCTCCGTATATGACCTTGTCATTTATGGCCTTGCTGGTAATCCCCGCCTTAAAACTCTCCGACAAAGGATTGTTTGACGGAGGTAGTTTTAAGTTTACCTCTGTTGAAGTAAAGTAATATGAAAAAACAGATGAATTTACTTCATCTGTTTTTTTCTTTTATGCTATTATCCCTCTGTCGTTACGTTCATTACCGTCAACTCCAGCGTATTCACTTTTTCTGGATTTAAAGAAATTTGGACAGCGTCAAAACGATCTGAATAGGCAAAATTATAAGCATCCGATTTCGATTGCAATGCAGCTGCGTACTGATTGTAAAACGCAGCATTTGATTGCAGTGCTCCAAAAAGTTCTGTATTTGGAATTTTTTGAAACCAGTCACTACTTTTCATAGCTCCGACATATTCATTGGAAATTTGAACAATCGATCCTAACGCTCCGATGTTAAATCCGGCTAACAAATCGCCTGACACCCAACCATACACATCATTGGCAGGTGCTATGGTTCCCTTAGAAACGCCATTTACTTCAAGTGTAAATTGAGCATTTGCTCCGTAAATCCCCGCTGGATTAGTCAATTCCGCTTGGGTAAAAACCATCTTAACGGAATCGCTTCCCACGGTTCCAGACAAACTAACAACATAACCTGCAGTTTCTTTTGTTATCGTTCCTTTAAGGTCGTATTCCTGAGCACTTTGCGGACCTGTAGGTGGTACATTCGGCCCTACGCCTGCAAAATGTCCTTTGATGAATGCCATGACACCATTTCCTAAACCAGGAATGGTTACCCCAGAAATCGGAAGCGCTTGCTCACCTCCGAAATGTTCGTATAAAAATGCTAAATAACTATCGAACACGTGGTATGGAATTTCCGGAATTCCATTTAAAGCTGGGTATGATGACGGCCCTATAATTCGAGCAAATCCCTTTCCTTTTTGATCTTTGTGCTGTTGGAAACTCCCTGGTACCAGCGCGGGTTTCGCTTGGGCTAAACCAGAAGGTGTGTTCAGTGTTAAATTTCGCAAAGCTTTGTAGATATCCAAAGAATCTACTCCGTTTTTAATTCCTTGATCAGAGGCCACAGGTATGCCATCTATCGAAGTCTCCAACTTCATAGGAATACTCCAATAATCGATAGAAGTCAAATCGGCCACATCAGTTGTTTTTCCATTAAAAGTCAACTCCATTTTATCGTAACGCAAGAAAAAATTGGCATCGGTTACATTTTGCGCTGGCTCGTAATACGCATCTAACACCTCCCAAGTTTGACCGTAACTCACATAGATTCTCCCGCTAAAATGGGTGATTTCTACTCCGTTTTTCAATTGATCATAGCGGTACCAGTTTCCAGGTCCTTTTGCGGTATTTAATGGCTTTACTGCCTCTTGAACTGGCGCCAAGACATCTGGAATATAGCTGATTTCAAAGCTATCAGTAGTACTCCCGGGTACGAATCCAAAGTAGACTTCTGAATCTGGTAATTGACTTTCGTTGGTAAATTTTAAGGTTAATACACTCATGGTAATTTCGTTTATGTTATGGTTAGGTATTTATAAAAAGCAAAGCCTAAAAAGGCTTTGCTGTAGGTTATACAGTATAGGTATGCTCAGAAACTTTAGGATCAAAAACACCGGCTGTAATGGTGTAAATGGGGCCTAATCGTCCGCTTGTTGCATATCCGAATATTCCATCGGCTCCCTCTGCGTAAATTTGATTTTTGCGCTGTTCTTTTGGAATTTCAGCCCATTTCAAAACGTCAGCAGCTTTAATGGTAATGGTGGTTTTAGGATACTTCGCATTCGTAGGACAAAACACTTCCATTGTTAAGATTACAGCTTCCATGGTTCCTGTTGGAATCATGAACCAATTCGGTGTGGGTCCGGAACCCGATTGCCCTGGTGGTGTTGGTAAATGTACTTCTGTGCCAATCGGAAAACTATCCGATTCACGGAGTGTGGCTCCTTTTACCTCCTTAACAACACAATACAACGCGCTCCCATCATTGGCCTTTGGATCGTTTTGACTTACCGCCGATACTTGAAAAACATTTGTTGACATAATTTCGACGTTTTAAACGGTTGCTACATTTCTCTTGTCTAGAAAAGCTTCTTTAGCCTGCTCATAAGCATTCGTATCCAGTACTTTTATAAAAGGATCCCAGAAATAAAACCCTAGGCTATTTCCTTTGTTATCCATGATTTGAAAAGTGATAGTGTATTGAATGTACGCTTCCTTCATAATCGTGGCTACAAAGTCTGTTTGTTGAATTACCTGATACCCCGGACTTCCTGCTTCCACGTATACGTGCCTATTTACGACTTTTCCTTCAGGCTTAGTGATTGCATTTGGAATGTTCTCACTCCCAATTTTTACATTCGCAATGATAGCATCGTGGTTTAATCCAGAGCCAGGACAGGTCAATTCCCAACGAATAACATCGTTAACTTCAGCGTCAATAGTTAATTCTGAGCCTGCTCTTCCTTTCGAATCCGTATCGATAAAGCCTTTTGCAGTAATCATATACACATAGGCATCTGAACTTGTCCAAGCACCTAAAGAGGTTGGATTCTCTGCGGTTCCTGGCGTCACATTATTTGCCAATATCGTTTCGACATCAATGACTGTTAAAATATTAATTATATTTCCCATAATAGTTTAGTTAATAGATTCCTACTCATAGGCTTTTCGGATTCCGCCTCGTTTATTACAGTGGTACAACTCCACTCATTAGTTAGCTAAAACGTTGAAAAAACACGTTCGATCAACCACTAGCTAAAGTACTTTTTACTTCCATAGCCAAGATTCAAATAGGCATAAAGCGGTACTTATTTTCTATAAAACAGGAAAAATTGGGTATAAAAAAACTCCCAAGAACTATGTCTTGAGAGTTTTTAATATCGAACCTTTAATGTTTGAAAGTTTCTATTTCTTTATGAATCGCTTTACTCCTTGCTTTCCATCTTCAGTTGTAACTTTCACCATATACACTCCAACAGCGAGGTCACCAACTTGAATTTCCTTAGCTTTTGACAGCTTAATTCTCTGTCCTTTTAGATCAAAAACTTCCACTCGTGCTACCCTTCCATTCAGCTTAAGTCGAACAATTTCAACTGCCGGATTCGGATACACTTCAAAGTTTTTCAATACCGTTTCATCATCAACACTCGCCGTAGTATCAAATTCAGCAGTTACTGTCATATTTGCATTCATAGTAATGCTTAAGGTTGCACTGGTACTCGTTTGCGTACTACTACTTCCTGTAACACCATAAACCCAACGTACAAAACTGTAACCATTAGCTGGAGTTGGTGTTAGTACTACTACTGCTCCGTTAGCATAGGTTCCATTTACTGGATTCGGATTCGTACTTACGGTTCCATTGGTTGCATTGATGGTTAGTGTACGTTGAATTTTACTAAACAACGCTGTTACCGTCTTGTCGGCATCCATCGTTATACTTACCGTTGTATTGCTACCACTTGCAGCTCCTGACCAGCCATCAAATTGATATCCTGCTGCTGGTGTAGCCGTCAAACTTACTACTGTTCCATGAGCGTATTTCCCATTGGTTGGATTTGGATTCGTACTCACCGTTCCGTTCGTAGCATTAACAGTTAAAGTGCGTTGAATTTTACTGAACATCGCCGTTACCGTTTTATCGGCATCCATCGTTACACTTACGGTAGCGTTCGTTCCTGTTGCAGCTCCTGACCAACCATCAAATTGATACCCTGCCGCTGGTGTAGCTGTCAAACTTACCACCACTCCGTCTGCGTATTTTCCGTTGGTTGGATTTGGATTCGTACTTACAGTTCCATTTGTTGCATTGATAGTTAAAGTACGTTGAATTTTACTGAACATCGCTGTCACTGTCTTGTCGGCATCCATGGTTACACTAACCGTAGCATTCGTTCCTGTCGCAGCTCCTGACCAACCGTCAAATTGATACCCTGCCGCTGGTGTAGCCGTTAAACTCACCACTGTACCATGAGCGTATTTCCCATTGGTTGGATTCGGATTCGTACTCACCGACCCGTTGGTTGCATTAATAGTTAAACTGCGCTGGATTTTACTAAACAACGCCGTTACCGTCTTGTCAGCATCCATCGTTACACTTACCGTTGTACTAGTTCCTGTTGCAGCTCCTGACCAGCCATCAAACTGATACCCTACAGCTGGTGTAGCTGTTAAACTCACCACCGTTCCGGTATCGTACTTCCCATTGGTTGGATTCGGATTTGTACTCACCGTTCCATTGGTCGCATTGATGGTTAGTGTGCGTTGAATTTTACTAAATAACGCTGTTACCGTCTTGTCGGCATCCATCGTTACACTAACCGTAGCATTCGTTCCTGTTGCCGCTCCTGACCAACCGTCAAATTGATACCCTGCTGCTGGTGTAGCCGTTAAACTCACTACTGTTCCATGAGCGTATTTCCCATTGGTTGGATTCGGATTCGTACTCACCGTTCCGTTGGTTGCATTGATGGTTAAGCTACGTTGGATTTTACTAAACAACGCTGTTACCGTTTTGTCGGCATCCATCGTTACACTCACCGTTGCATTGGTTCCTGTTGCAGCTCCCGACCAACCGTCAAACTGATAGCCTGCTGCTGGTGTAGCCGTTAAACTCACTACTGTACCATGATCGTATTTCCCATTGGTTGGATTTGGATTCGTACTTACCGTTCCGTTGGTCGCATTGATGATTAAGCTACGTTGGATTTTACTAAACAACGCTGTTACCGTCTTGTCGGCATCCATCGTTACACTCACCGTTGCATTGGTTCCTGTTGCAGCTCCTGACCAACCGTCAAACTGATAGCCTGCTGCTGGTGTTGCCGTTAAACTTACCACCGTTCCATGAGCGTATTTCCCATTGGTTGGATTCGGATTCGTACTTACGGTACCGTTGGTCGCATTGATGGTTAGTGTGCGTTGAATTTTACTAAATAACGCTGTTACCGTCTTGTCGGCATCCATGGTTACACTAACCGTAGCATTCGTTCCTGTTGCAGCTCCTGACCAACCGTCAAACTGATAGCCTGCTGCTGGTGTAGCCGTTAAGCTCACTACTGTTCCATGATCGTATTTCCCATTGGTTGGATTCGGATTCGAACTCACCGTTCCGTTGGTTGCATTGATGGTTAAGCTACGTTGGATTTTACTAAACAACGCCGTTACCGTTTTGTCTGCATTCATGGTAACACTTACCGTTGCATTGGTTCCTGTTACAGCTCCTGACCAACCATCAAACTGATAGCCTGCTGCTGGTGTAGCCGTTAAACTCACTACTGTTCCATGATCGTATTTCCCATTGGTTGGATTCGGATTCGTACTTACAGTACCGTTGGTGGCATTGATAGTTAAGCTACGTTGGATTTTACTAAACAACGCTGTTACCGTCTTGTCGGCATCCATCGTTACACTTACCGTTGCATTGGTTCCTGTTACAGCTCCCGACCAGCCATCAAACTGATAACCCGCTGCTGGTGTAGCGGTTAAACTCACTACTGTTCCATCATTATATTTTCCATTGGTTGGATTTGGATTGGTACTTACAGTACCGTTGGTGGCATTGATAATCAGACTGCGTTGAATTTTACTGAAAAGCGCTGTTACCGCCTTATTAGCATCCATCGTTACACTTACTGTAGTATTGGTTCCGCTTGCTGCCCCTGACCAACCATCAAACTGGTAACCCGCTGCTGGTGTAGCGGTCAAACTCACTTGAACACCGTCATTATACGTACCTCCATTAGGAGTTGGATTGCTCGTTACCGTTCCATTAACCGCAGTGATGGTCAATGTTCTTTGTATTTTACTAAACAGTGCCGTTACCGTCTTATCGGCATCCATGGTTATGTTCACGGTTGCATTCGTTCCTGTAGCAGCCCCTGACCAACCATCAAACTGATAGCCCGAAGCCGGTGTCGCGGTCAAATTAACTACCGTACCGTCCTGATACACTCCTCCTGCATTTCCAGGGTTGGATGCTACTGTTCCTCCAACAGCATTAATCACCAAGTTTCTAGGCTGGTAATTCGTTGAACCATTTTCATAAGCTCCTCTGTCAACAGTACCGTTGTGAATACGTAATTTCCCAGCGATATCAGTAACCATCGTCGCTTGAACTTTTGCATTTGCTCCAGAATCTTTTGCCGGAGAGCTCGCTTGCAAACTAAAATCATTTGCACCGGGGTTCACAAACAACGGATCTGTATTATTTGTACTCGTTAAGTTTCCGGCAGGAATTCCTGCAAAATTTCCTTCACCTGTTGAATTACTCACTAGTAATTGATTAATTGCTATGGTGTGTCCTGCATTAATATCAGCAGTGGTTGCATTTCCAGCACCTACGTTCCCATAAATAATACAATTATCTAATACTGCGTTATGGGTACTTGTTCCATCTGCTCTTCTACTCAAGGCAACGCTTCCTTTCTCCGTAGCTGCACGTGTACCTACATCGGTATTATTTGCGAAGGTACAATTGATAAGTTTTGACGTTACCGTGGTTCCTGCAGCGCTGGCACGCAACCAAACAGAACTTCCAGTAAATCCAGATTGTAAATGTACATTTTGAGTTCTATTCTTATAAAAAGCGGAATTTACTACCTCGAAATTCGCTGTTTTATTGGCTCCATTTTCAACTAAATACAAAGTTCCATAACCACTTAAGTTGTTGTAGAATGTACAATTCTCAATTCGTATGTTGGTATCGACTGAAAAAACTCCGGCCACAGGTCCTGATTTATCACTTACGTTATTGGTAAGTATCGAGTTTCTCAAAGTAAAATTACTAACCGTACCATAAATTGTGATGGCACCTCCTCCTGAGCCACCATGGGTATTTAGCACTGCTGCATTCGCATCTTTGATCGTGATCCCGTCAATGATAACATTGCTATTAGTGACTTTCATTATCGCGCGATTATTGTCGTAACGCGTACTGTTATTAAACACTAATGCTCCACTGTCATTCCCATTGCGATCACCACTTAAAATAGTCTTATTCGTATAAAAATTTCGTTGTGCTATACTCGTTTCCGTACCATTAAAACCACCGTAAATTTCAACCCCTTCTAAGTTTACGAAAAAAGAAGAATTGGTGTTTCCTCCTGTTTTATACACACCGTCAGCCATCCAAATAACTTTGCGCTGTGCAGTTACATTGGCTAGTGCTGAAGTTAAACTCCTGTATGCATTGGCCCATGACGAACCGTTGTTCGCACCGGTGGCGTTTACATCTACATAAATAGGTGTGATTGTTTGCTTAAATGTCACGGTAATCGTTTTATCAGCATCCATCAACAACGACAAGGGATTTGCATTTCCAACAGCCGCTCCTGTCCATTTCTCAAACTGATACCCCGATGCTGCCTCAGGCACTAAGGAAAGTACTGTCGTTTCAGAAAAGGTATCTCCCGAATTAACCACTGCTCCGCCGTGCTTAACAACACCGTTCCCGACGATATTTAGGGTCAACTCCTTACAAACAGCTACACTGGTTTGCTCATAAGCTCCCATGTCAACGGTAGTATTTGCAACGCGCTGATTTTCTGACAAATCAACAGTTACTCCAGCCGGCAGTTTGGAAGTATCTCCACCATTCACCGCCTTTGAACAAGCTTGCACTCTAAAATCGTCATTTGCAGCATCTACAAACAATGGATTTGAATCAAAGGTGTTTGTTTTACTAGTAATGTTTGAAAAATTATCTTCATCAATACTATTCGACACTGCTAGTGCATTTGCCAGGTTCGCATCTCCAGCTTTTCCTATCGACACTGCAGTAGCTCCAGTCTTATTTGTGTTATTCCAAAATATATTATTGGCAAGTACTAATCCGCTGAAGGTTCCTGACTGCCTACTCATTCCTAACGTTGCAAAATCAGAGGTTCCTGAACCGGCATTGCTATTATTAACAAATGTATTATTAACGATGGTGGTATTCAGAGAAGATCCGGAATTATAGGCTCTAAACCAAGCAGTACTTACCCCTTTTCCTTTTCTTGAACCATTGTCTTTGGTTGCATTCTTTTTAAACAAGGAATTTGTCAACTGCACATTGATCTGCGTATTTGCAGCAGGCACCACATAAAGTCCTGATGCTGCATTGGAAGTTAAATTATTATCAAAAACACAGCGATCTATCACGAAGCTAATAGGTGAACTTGATTGTCCAAACAAGTTCAATCCTGCTGCCCAATAGGCTACATTATCTTTTACCAACACTCTTGTTATTTCAAACTTATTAATGTTTGCCTCTGTAGATAGTCCTGCTCCATATCGGTATACCCCTGTAGCTGCATCTGCATATCCACCAGAAATAATGACACCATCAATCAACACATCATTCGCAGTTACATTTACCACTCGATAACTGTTATCTGCACGTGAGGCATTGTTAAAGGAAACGGTAGCATTATCATTCCCTAGTAAATCACCACTTAAAATCGTTGCATTCGTACTGTGTAATACTTCCGTATTACGAGCCGTTAAGGTCGCTTCGTTTCCTGCGAAACCACCGTAAATGCGAAGTCCAGATTTATTAAGAGTAAAAGCAGTATTTCGGCTAGTTGATGCAGGCGTATAACGCCCTTTCGCCACCCAAATTTGAGGGTTCGCCGCTGTACTTGTACTAGCAGCGCTTAAAGCCGCTTGAAGACTGGTGTACGCATTGGCCCATGAGGTTCCACTTCCATCTCCTGTTGCATTGGCATTTACGAAATACGGCACGTTCGGACGAGCAGTCTTAAAAAGTTTCGCATCAGACCAATTTTGGCAACTTTGATTCTTTTTCACATAAACTTGATACTCCGTATACGGATCTAAATTTGACATTGAAATTGCTCCTGCATTTTGTGCTGTCAAAATCGTTGCAGTACTAAAAGCCGCTCCCTTTTTGTGATATGCTACATCGTAAACACCTGCTGGGCTCAATTGTACTTGAGCCGAAGTAGTTCCGATATTAGCAATACTCATCGTATTTAACGGCAGTACGAAACACGTACTATTAAAACGAGCCATATTTAAAATTTCAGTACTCGAAAGCTCCCTGTTATACAAGCGAATATCATCGATTACTTCTGTATAACGATTGGCTCCAGGTAAATTATTACTTCTATTGCTAGCAATCGTCACATTCCCTACGGTATGCCAATTTCCATTGGTTTTATAACCGTATTCACTCCCTCTTGCATCATAAGAACTAGTCACCTGTGTTCCGTCAACAAACAAATATCCATAGGTTTTATATGATCGGACTTCTCTACCTGCGATATACTGTCCGGTACCTGTAATGGTTTGTCGAAACTTTAAAGCCACGTGATGCCAATTACCATCAGCGATAACGGGACCTCCAACTTTTTTAATTCCCACACGACCGCCATTCCCTACAGTGGATGACTGATACAATTGCTGAACGACATACCCCACCTTTCCAGATTGTAAAAAGATATAATGCCCAGACCAATTGTGATTATCCGCCACAGAATTTCTGCCGTTAGCATCGTCGTAAATTGTTTGTACAGTTCCTGTATTGGTCGTTGTTTTAATCCAAAAACTTATGGTAGCCTGATTTGCTCCATAACTTACGTCTCCTCTAACCAATCGATCTCCATTAAGAGCAATTGCATTATTGGCTTGTCCTAGTCGATCATTCACAAATACTGCATTTGACCCAACTTTTCCTAGCCCCATTAAAGCACCATTCGTGAACTCATAGCTATTCAGCAGTCCATTAGTAGGTATTTGCGCCCGCACCCCTAAGGTGAAGAGCACACAAAAAAGTAGTAGTTTTCTAACCATAATATTCTGTAAATTAAGAAGTTTATTCTCCTGCAAAAGAATAGTAATTACAGCTGATATTATCGGTTTAACTTCCGAATGTACGGTTTTAGCTTCCTAACGAAAAGCCCACAGAGCTAATACATAAACACTTCTTCAAACTGTTCTTTATAGCCCTTACTTACGGGAATATGTTTTTGGCAATACAGTGCCACTTTTCGTTCTTTTTTAGAATAACTGAGTATGTGATTGGTATTAATTCCCCAAGAGCGATGCACGCGAACAAAGAACTCCGCATCGGCAAATAAGGTCTCGTAATAGTTGAGTTTTTTAGCTGCTACATAGCGTTTATTATCAATGGTATGTATGATCGAATACATACGATCTGCTTCAATACAAAGTATGTCTTCTACTCTGACAATTACGTAATCGCTTTTATAAGGAATCGCTATTTTATCTACTTGCTTTTTTTGCTGCTTCAACAGGTCTACCCCGGTATTGGTTTTCTGAAGTCCTCTTCGATCTTTTACTTTCTCTACGGCTTTTTTTAGCAAGCCAATATCGATAGGTTTTAACAAATAATCCACTGCTGCCACTTGAAAAGCGCGAACCGCATGCTGGTCATAAGCCGTTATAAAAACGACTTCAAAATTTATAGACTCAAAGGCATCGAGCAGTTGGAATCCATTTTGTCTAGGCATTTCGATATCTAAAAAAACGACGTCTGGTTGATGCTTTTGAATTTGTGCTACCGCTGTTTCTACGGTAGCTGCCTCAGCAACCACAGTTACTTCTTTACAAAATGCTTCGAGCAAATACTGTAAATTTTCACGAGCGTTAATTTCATCATCAACTAGCACAGCGCGTAACTCTTTCATAATTCTATCGTATATGGGATTCTTAAAACAACTTTAGTACCTTGGTCTATGGGCGCGTAATGAAACCCGATATCGGTTTGGTAATACTCCTTTAAAAGATCCAAACGCTCTTTTATTGCTTTGGTTGAGAACGACTGAGATTCCATGCCGTTGGCCATTTTTATTTCCTTTGCTGCAGTGAGCCCCACCCCGTTATCTTCGATACTACATTCAAAATAGTCGCTCTTTAACTGAAAACAGAGCTTCACCCTTCTCAAACCGCGATCTTTGTGCAAGAGACCGTGCTTGATGGCATTTTCGACAAAGGGTTGAATAATCATGGATGGAATTTTTAATACTGGCATTGCTTCGGTACCAACTATCTGATACTCGAAATTTTCTCGAAACCGCAGCCTTTCCAATTCTAAATATTTCTGCAACAACGCCAATTCTTCCTCCAGATACACAAAACTCTTTTCACTCATATTCAGGTTTTCGCGAATCAATGAAGAAAACTTTGTCAGGTAATCATAAGCCTCTAACTTACTCCCTTTTAACACCAAATTCTGTATTGAATTCATTGCATTGAACATAAAATGTGGGTTCATCTGCGCTTTTAGCGATTTTAACTGATAATGCGCCAACTCTGCTTGTTTTCGTTCCTCCAAGTCCTTATAAGCTTCCTCTAAAGCGGTTTTTTGCTCCTGAACAAGCTCATTTGCTTTTGACAATTTCAACTCATTAGCCCTATTTAAGGATTGCGAATAATTCAAAATCACATAGCAACCGACAAATATGGTTAACAATAAAACAGGATTAAAAATTTCTATGGGATAGATTCCGGGGATTATTTTATAGGGCAGGTAATACAACAACCAACAGAGTACTAAAATTCCGATCGTTATTTTGCGGTTGTCAATAAGTATCAGGCCTACTAAAGGGTACACAAAATAAAAATTCTCCATCATGCGAGAAGGTTCGATAAAGTTTGCAAATACAAAGGTCACCACAATCAAGGTACTAATAAACAGCACTCTTGCTGCCGTGTAACACCTAATTTTTTGCAGGTACAAAACGCCACCTATGGTAGCCAACGACCATAAATGCAAGGGAATACTTCGATATAAATTCTGTGAATAAAAAGGATCGAAAATCATAAACACGCCAATAGAAATCATCCAGGTCAAGCAAAACGAATTTAAAAGTTTTACCTTTTTGTGTTCTTGCTTGTGTGTATCGTAAACCCCGATGTTCACTACGGTATGCCAAAATTGCTTTATCCCCATCAATTCAAATTTCTCAACAGCTTTGTGTACCCACGGCTCTACAGTAGCCTCTGGCACAACTAGCTTTGTTTGCAACCAAATAGTTACTGCGAAATACCTTATTCTTTTTAAATAGCACCTACTTCAACTGCTAAAAAGAAAAAAGGACTTTCTAAAAAGCCCTTTTCACTTGCTAAAACATCAAAAATTCTTGACAAATGTCTTATGATTCTTGATAGGTTACTGGTAATTGCTCTAATTTTCTCCCTTGGAAGGTAAATCCACCTACCCCTTTACCATCGGCTTCTAAATCCATATAGGCGGTAAATGGGAAATTCAACGGAGTATAAATATCTCTCGATGGAATGAGTCCCTCTAAGGTTACGATCTGCACATAGGGTTTATAGCCTGTTGCATACACCTTACCACTTACCATTCCTACATAAGGTTTGTTCCCTGGTGGATCCATATAAATATGGACTGTTCCATGTACTTCGTGCGGAGTAGCTCCAGTAGTTAAGTTAAACTTCACGTACGGTGCATTAAAATTTACTTCACTTCCTAAAATTCCTCTTAACGATTTAATTTCTACGGGTGTTTCGGTTGTTGTTGACATACTAATGTTTGGTTAATTTGATTTCCTACTCGTATGGCTTTTCGGATGCCGCCTCGTTTTTTTCAGTGGGTACTGCTCCACCTCATTTTCTGAAAATTAAAGGTAGCTGCATTCCAGAGGCTTTTGAATAAAAATGGAACAAGACGCGGATTTAATGGAATAAAAAAAGGAGTACACTCACTAAAAAAGGCCCCTATACAGAGGCCTTTTCCCTAACATAAACTAGTGGTATACAAGGTTTTTTTAATAAAAATCCCCTTAATACTCCAAAAGCATAGTCTTCATATTATTCACAACACAGCAGAACTCTTTAAAACACGCTGACAAATTCCTCAGAGTTAGTCAGGTTGTGTACTAAAGAACATCCGTGCTGGTTTGTGTAGATATACTTGAATTTACGCCGTGTATTTAACATATAGCGTTTTGACAAAGGTAAGTTGCGGTTGTCAAGTAGCAATAAAAAATGGTACCAGAGCGGTATTACTTGTCATTAATAAAGAAAATTCGAGAAGCACCACAACGCTGTTATCGAAATTCACGCCTATTTCAAGGTTCGCATTTTTTTTATGAAGTCTTTGTATTTATCACTAAGGGTTACCTTGTGGTTCCCCGAAACTAAAATCAAATTATCAGCGGGTACTATTTCTAAGATTTTATCGACATTAACGATAAAATTTCGATGGGTTCTGTAAAACAGTTCATTATCCAATAAGTTCAAAATCTTTGTCAGGGAAATCAAAATGACAAAGCGTTCTTTTTCAGTAATAATATTACAGTATTTTTCTTCGACCTCTATATAAATGATCTCAGAAACGTGAACCTTTTTTAAGCTGCGTCCTTTTTTGATGAATAAATACTCTTCGCTGATAACTGTATCTTCATCATCGCCCATAAACACATCCTGCTGCTCATAAAATTTTTCCATAGCCATTTCTACGGCATACAGTACCTCTAACTCATTAAATGGCTTTAACAAATAGCTATAAGGTTTGGTGAGTTTTGCGCGTTCAAATAATTCACGATCTGTCGAACTCGTAAGAAAGACGAAAGGCTTGGTAGCTTGAGGAATGGTCGTAATTGTTTCGGCAAAAGCAATACCATCCGGAACACCGTCTAAAAATATATCGATGATTACGACATCCACTTGGACGCTGTAATACAATTCCAACGCTTGCTTAAAATTCCTCGCCACCCCTGCAATTTCATAATTATTGCGCTCAAGCATGCTGATTAAACCATCGCTTTCGGCAGGAGTATCTTCAATAATAAAAACTCTAACTTTATCCATCGGTATTGTTTAAGGGTAAAGATACAATCATTTTAGTTCCGATCCCTACCGTACTTTGAATATCAAAAATACCTCCATTTTTAGCAATCATCGATTTACAGAGTTGCATTCCTAAGCCCGTTCCGATTTTTGATTCGTGTTCTTTTTTTAACAGTAGTTCTTCACCTGACAACAGTTGTAAACGCAAATCTTCACGCATCCCCACACCGGTATCCTCAACGATAAAAGTCCCATATTCAGGCGTAAGCTCTTCCGAATAAATATGAATACTCCCTCCTGAATCAGTAAATTTTATGGCATTATCCAATAAATTACGCAGTACTACTTTTAACGATTCTTGGTCTGCTTTCACATTGAGTTTTCGGGGAATGCTAACGCGAATGGCAAGTCCTTTAGCCTTACAGATGGCTTCGTAATTGAAAACGACGTGCTCAACAATTCGAGCTAGCGGTAATTTACTCGGGTTAAAATAGCCTTGCTTGGTTTGCAGCAGTGCCCAGTTTAACAGATTGTCCAATAAACCATAGGCACCATTTACAATTGCACCATTCGTATCTAACTGTGACTTCACCGCTGTTAGTTCTTCATTCTCTAAACTGATTTGTAGCGTTTCGTTACTGCGCTTTAAAGCATTTACAGAAGCGCGTAAATCATGACTTACTATGGAAAATAATTTGTCTTTGGTCGCATTCATGGTATCGAGTTGCTCATTCTGTTTAGAAATGATGGCTGCGCTTTTCACTTTTTCTCGGTAAAAATACACACCCGTTAAGAGTAAGGAGATAACGGCTAACAACGAATACAAAAAACCATTTCGCTCCGCTATCTTAGCCTTATTCTCAGCCTGAAGTAGCTGAACTTCCTTTTGCTTTTGCTTCACTGCGAACTCCTTTTCTACTTGAGCCACCTCCCAAATCTTATTCTGATCATTCACTGAATCTTTCCAACGAGCTTCTTGCTTTTTATACAACAAGGCTTTGGCAAAATCCTTTCTATTTTCTTCTACCACTGCCATATTTCTCGCGGTACTTGCTTTAAACTTTGAATTACTAGTTTTCAAAGCCAATCCGTAGGCTTTTCTGAAATAGGGAATTGCCAAATCATCTTTGTATTGCTCGTAGTACAAATTCGCAATATTTCCATACGACTCAATCATACCCAAGGTATCTTTTCCCTTTTCCACAGAGGCTATGTTTTGCAATAAATATTTTTCCGAGGTCTTGTAATCCTTTAAATACATATAGCAAATACTCAAATTGTACAAAACAAAATCTCTTTCTATCCCCAACAAATCAGCAGCGCGCACGTTTTCCAATTTTTCGAAGTAACCGATCGCTTCCTGAATTTGCTTATTCTTTAAAGCTATGGTCCCTTTTAACATAGAAACATTCAATTCAAAAACAAAGGGTGGATAAATGGCATCAAACTCTCGGATAGCTTGTTGCGTTAGATTTTTTTTAAAAAAAGCATAGCCACGCAGAAAATGTGTGTGATTTTTTATTGCTTGACTCACAGGATTCGCTAATATTTTTGACGAATACACCAAAACCGAATCCCATTCATTTTCAAAACAGAACTCTTTTATCTTAAAAAACCTGGGGTTCGAGTCAAACTTTTGAGTATGCTGGTCTATTGCCAGTTCAAAATTTGTCTTCGATTTTTTATCCTGACCAAAAACAGCCATCGCAAAAAACAACAATCCAAAAAACAGCCTAAAACTTTTTTCCATAAAATAAGTTTTAAGCAAATTACATATTTTTAACGGAAAAAAGGCAGGAAAAAAAATCCTACCTTCTTCAATTTAAAAATATCCTTTTCTCTTAAGAACCTCCCATCGGATCTTTTACTGTGGTTACCGTTCCGCGAGAACCTTCTGGATCTTCATCGTAAAAAATCACTTCGACCTCTCTGTTTTCAACTTTATAGGCTTCCACCGTCGAAAAATTCACATTGTAGGCGTAGTAGTCGTTGAACGAACCAGGCGAATTGTCGTAAGCGATATGAAACTCCAATCCTTCTGTATTCGACAGCTCACCAACATTTACCTGAAATTCTATGGATCCATCCCAATTCGGGTCTTTTTTCTGCTTAGCCTCAACATAGGTTTTGGGTACAAATACAACTGCCGAAATCACTATTTGGCATTCGCTATTATAGGTACCTAAAACCATCGGACTCAAAGGTCTCTTATCTAATCTTTGTGTTGAAATAGCAAATTTTACCTCAGCGCCCTTCGTAGCCTTTACAAAAGTCAAAAATTTCCCAGGTACCTGAGTAGCTACTTTATTCGTTTTTACAGCTTCCATACTAGTTTATGTTTTATGTTAATGTTTATGTTATTCTTCCGTAAATTAAAGACAATATTCTAATCTGCAGATAAATTTTGGAATAAAGCCCGATAATACTAGTATGAGGTTTCAAAATTCAAGAATAAAAAACTATCAGTATTAATACGTAATTTTGCAATTACAGTACTTAAGAATTTGAAGACAGAAAAAATAATACTAGGCGTAGATCCGGGAACAACCATTATGGGATTTGGGATTATAAAGGTCGTTGGAAAAAAAATGGAATTTGTTCAAATGAATGAATTGTTATTGAATAAATACAAGGACCCTTACATCAAGCTCAAGCTGATTTTCGAACGCACTACAGAACTCATTGACACGTATCACCCAGACGAAATGGCCCTCGAAGCTCCTTTCTTTGGTAAAAACGTACAATCGATGCTCAAACTAGGTAGAGCGCAAGGAGTTGCCATGGCCGCCGGACTCGCCAGACAGGTACCCGTTACGGAATACCTACCGAAAAAAATTAAAATGGCCATTACAGGAAATGGGAACGCCAGTAAAGAACAGGTAGCCTTAATGCTCAAATCGCTCTTAAATTTAAAAACGCTCCCCAAAAATTTGGATGCTACCGATGGATTGGCTGCCGCCGTGTGTCACTTTTACAATTCTGGACAAAAAATAGGAGGTAAAAATTACTCGGGATGGGCATCATTTATAAAACAAAATCCGAATAAAATTGGATCTAAATAATTCCGTTTTCTAAGTTCATCATTTATGGCTGGTATTTATATACATATTCCCTTTTGCAAACAAGCCTGTTT
Source organism: Tenacibaculum litopenaei (assembly GCF_964514025.1). Classification (NCBI taxonomy): domain Bacteria; kingdom Pseudomonadati; phylum Bacteroidota; class Flavobacteriia; order Flavobacteriales; family Flavobacteriaceae; genus Tenacibaculum; species Tenacibaculum litopenaei. Next base: position 92,168 of record NZ_CAZEQT010000003.1, on the reverse strand, counting down.
CTATTGTGATTTTCACTTTTCTACTTCTTTAAAAAAGAAGGATGCCCTGTTAGCATGCCTTCATAAAGAACTCGAAATTCGAAAAGGTGAATTTGACAACGAAGTGGTCGAAACTATTTACTTTGGAGGTGGTACTCCCAGCTTGCTGTCGACTGGAGAAATCGACGTATTGCTGCGTACCATATATTCCAATTATCAAGTAATTGGAGATCCCGAAATTACCTTAGAAGCGAATCCTGATGACCTTACAGAAGTCGTATTAGCCGAATTAGCTGCCTCTGGCATCAATCGCTTGAGTATCGGGGTGCAATCGTATAACGAAGCGGACCTCGCCTTGATGAACAGAGCACACAATGCTCAGGAAGCTCAACAGTGCTTAACCTTGGCAACGAAACTCTTTGACAATATTACCATTGACCTTATTTACGGGATACCAACCATGTCCGAAGCTGACTGGCGCAGCTCCTTGCAGCGTACTTTTGATTTCGGAATTCAACACATTTCGTCGTATGCGCTTACCGTAGAACCTAAAACGAAACTGGAGCACCTTATTAAAAAAGGGGAATACAAAGAAATTGATGAGACGCTTGCCAAGCAACACTTTGATATACTCGTTGCCGAAACCGAAGCACAAGGATTTGTTCATTACGAAATTTCCAACTTTGGTAAACCCGGTTACTTTTCAAAGCACAATACAAGTTATTGGCAGGGCAAAAAATACCTCGGTATTGGTCCTTCAGCACATTCTTTTAACACCACCCATAGAAGCTGGAACATCGCCAATAATGCCAAGTACATCAAAGCTCTAGAAAAAGATGAGCTCCCTGCTGAAATTGAATTTTTAGAAACCCGAGATCGCTATAATGAATACCTGATGACTGGGCTGCGAACCATTTGGGGTATATCGTTAAACAAGGTCAGCCATGACTTTGGAAACAACTATGTGAAACTGCTACAAAACGAAGCTACTCGATTTGTACAACAAGGGGTCTTAGAATTCTTACAAACCGAAAACGACATCATTCTAAAAACCACCCACCAAGGAAAATTTCTAGCCGATGGAATCGCTAGTGATTTATTTAGAATTTAAGTACATTTAGCACATGAAAGCAAGCATAGAGCACCGAACACAATCCTTTACCGTAGATTTATCCAAACCTTTAGACCTCTCTATTTCCGTTGACCCAAAAGCTCCGGGAATTAATGCCTGGTATGTCGAGGACCCGGAAATAACTCCCGTAACACTAGGAGAATGGACAGGAAGTGTTGCCCAAGGTGCTGATGTTAATTTTAATAATATCCAGTTCAATCCACATGCGCATATTACACATACAGAATGTTTAGGTCATATTACCCGCGAGTTCTATTCGATCAACGAGCATCTCAATAAGTACTTTTTTGTTAGCGCTGTAATTTCTGTAATCCCGAGTTTGATGGAAAATGGTGATCGTGTAATTACCAAAGAAACCATAGCTGAAAAAATTGCCCTATTTGACGGAGAAGCACTCGTTATCAGAACACTTCCCAACTCGGAGTCAAAAAAATCAACTCGGTATTCCAATACCAATCCTCCCTACCTAGCAGTAGAAGCTGCTGAGTATATAAAAAACAAAGGCATTAAACATTTGTTAATCGATTTGCCATCAGTTGACAAAGAGAAAGACGGAGGAAAATTACTAGCTCATAACGCCTTTTGGAATACGGCAAACAGCCCTCGGTTAGACGCTACAATTACGGAGTTTATCTTTGTGGATGACCACATTGTGGATGGCAAGTATTTGTTAAATTTGATGGTGGCTCCCTTTGAAAACGATGCGACACCTAGTAAACCGACTTTGTATGCAATGCTCTAAGAGTAACAGTGCAGTCTAAATAATACCTATTCAAACCGTGACATAAAGAATACGATGTGTATTTTTGAAAGTTGGAAGTCGTGTTTCTTTTTAGGGACAGCATATCTATTCGGCGCTGTTTACTTTATGTTTCATTACTTCTTTTCGGCACTCTTTTCACAGCAATCATTTTTTCTTTTTCTCGGTGTACATGTTTCTTTTTAGGGACAACTTATCTGTTCGGCGTTGTTTACTTTATGTTTCATTTACACTTCAAAGATACTTCCGACTTCTCGTTTTTGGTGCTGATATTAGCTCAATCGACCATAAGTATCGGTCAGTGGAAAAAAATACCTTTTGAGAGACATTTAGAACCTACAAAAGTAAGATTACTAGTTCCCTCCTAATCAAAACAATGCAAAACTCATACCAAAAAAAACAGCAATTCTACTCGATTCATCGAATGACACCACTAGTCTTGTAATCAACCTCCCAACGCTCCTACAAATTCTCGATACCCCGTAACAAAATCTTTGATATATCGCTTGTGGTCATCTTCGGCCCTATACACCAAATAATGCGTTCGCTTAGTTCCCTGTACTCCCATTTTCTTAAATAGCAACTCGGCGGAAGCTGTAAAATTCTCTAAACACCATTTCGGCAAACACATAACTCCCTTATTTGCCATCACCAGCTCCAATGCTATTTCGGTTAATGGAATTGCGGTGATATTAATAGGCACTACCCCGGCAGGCTCCAAAAAATGCTTGAATAAGGCTACCGAACTCAGCGGATAGGAATGAATCAATATTTCTGTATGCAACAAATCGAGTGGTACGACATACTCTTTGTTACTTAAAACGTGTTCTCTGTGCATGAGTAGGTACAATTCATCTTCGTACACGACTTCACTTTTTAAGTTGATTTGTTCAGACCAATCGGTCACCAACGCCATGTCTATCTCTTTTCCTAATAACTTAGGAATGGGATAATGCGTTGCCTCTAAAGACAACTGAACCTCCACCGTGGGATGTACGAGTTTCATCAGCTGAACAAAAGCTGGAATACCCTTATAAAACGAATAACACTCAGTACTAAACCGAATTGTACCCGAAGCTCCTGACTGTAAATTTCTCACCTCCGCCAATCCTACATCTATGCGTTCTACTACTTCACAGGCCGTTGTATACAATACCTGTCCTTCTTCTGTCAATTCCCATAAATTGCGTCTCCTCGCAAATACTTTACACTGTAATCGCGTTTCGAGTTCTCGCAATTGGTGACTCAGTGCAGATTGAGTGAGGAATAATTTTTTAGATGAATTAGCTAAATTCCCCTCCTCTGCTATCGTTTTTATCAGTCGTAAATACTTCAATTCCATATTTTCAAAGTTAGTACAAATTACCACAGGAATACTGTGAATATATTTCAACCTAAGCTGCAATATACTCAACTAACTAGCTTTCTTAATCGGTCTCATCCGCAGAGCTTTGTAAAAAAAACTATCATGAACGAACAACAGTTATACTACCGTCAAAAACTCAAATTTGAAATTGACGCTTCCGACTTATTTGACAGCTTGCAAACAGCCTCTGAAATCGTCATTGTAGACACCAGAAAACCAGAATTCTATGCACAAGAACACCTCCCAAAAGCCATTAACCTTCCACATCGATCTATGAATAGTACTACGTGTAACGAACTAGCCCCTAGCAAAACCTATGTCTGCTATTGTGATGGTATTGGATGCAATGCTTCGACAAAAGGAGCGTTACAGCTCTCCCTTTTAGGTTTTCAAGTAAAAGAACTCATCGGAGGTCTTGACTGGTGGAAACGCGACGGTTATCCAACGACTACTGAACTTTCAACTGATGCGGAAGCTACAAGTATTCGCTGTGGTTGCTAAAGCGCTACCAACGAATTGCCATTGGTACAGTCAGTTCACGTATCGTGGTGTGTATAAAAATGCACTGTTATTTAAAACAACTCTAAACAATAAATTGTCAAATGTTTTTTGTCGACCGAATCCTTTTTTTTATAACTTTGAACTTCAATTAAATACGAAATGACAATTTTTTATACATATAAGCAATGTAAGTGGTCTGTAAAATACAGAGACACTCGGGCTATTTATGTATTATAATTATATCAACATAAAATATAACAATATATAAAAGTCCGACTTCACAGTCGGACTTTTTATTTTTATATCACTCTAAAATCAACCAAAACAAGCACTATGAAAAATCTACTAAACAACTATCGCAAGACCTTTGAGGGCCTCTCTAGAGAGGTTTGGTGGCTGGCGCTCATTACACTCATTAACCGTGCAGGGACTATGGTAATTCCATTTTTGTCACTGTACTTGACCAAAAGCCTCGGCTTTACCCTACATCAAGTAGGTTGGATTATGACTGCGTTCGGACTAGGTTCTGTAGCAGGATCGTACATCGGAGGAAAGCTTACTGACAGCATCGGTTCCTTTAAAGTAATGAAGGTAAGTTTACTATTAACAGGACTCTTATTTGTCCTACTTCAGTACATCGACACCTATATGGGATTCATCATCGGAATCTTCGCTGTTATGCTCGTGGCGGACACCTTTAGACCGGCCATGTTTGTCGCTCTAAACGCCTATAGTAAACCAGAAAACAAAACGCGTTCGGTAACCTTAATCCGCTTGGCTATTAATTTAGGATTTACAGCCGGCCCTGCCATCGGAGGGCTTATCATTGCCTCAATTGGCTATCAAGGATTGTTTTGGGTAGACGGAATTACCTGTTTACTCGCCACCCTATTAATGATCAATGTATTACACCCGAAGAAAGCCAAAGTTACGGATAAAGTAGTTATTGAAAATCCGGTATCTGTTTATAAAGATCGTCCCTTTTGGATCTTCTTTTTCGCAATGTTTATGTTTGGGTTTATCTTTCTGCAGTACTTCTCAACCATGCCGCTGTACTACAGAGACGGGCATCAGCTCACAGAACTCTCTATTGGAATCTTAATGGGAATGAATGGTTTTATTATATTTCTACTTGAGATGCCGCTGATTAGTTGGCTCGAAAAAAGCTCGTACTCGAAAACAGCACTTATCTTATTTGGACTCGTGCTGGTAGGATTGAGTTTTGTGGTTCTGAACCTCACAACTTGGTCAGGGGTCCTCGTTATTGGAATGCTGTTTATGACCATAGGAGAAATGATTGCCTTCCCTTTCTCGAATGCCTTCGTCATTGAACGTGCGAAAAAAGGAAAACAAGGAGAGTATATGGCTTACTATAGTATTGCCTTCTCTGCCTCACATATTTTTGGTCATAATACGGGAATGCAACTAGTAAAAGAGATCGGATTCGACAGTACTTGGAATATTATGAGCATCCTTTCAGGATTGGGAGTGTTGGCCTTAATTGCCTTATTATGGGTTTTGAAAAATGAAAAAAAATTCAATCAACTCTTTCATATTTCCACGGTTAATATGAAGAAATCTATTGCCTTTTATCAAGATTTAGGCTTCGAAGTATTCGGAAAAACAACTCCTGAGGTTACGTCGTTAAGGTCGGCAAATGGCAGACAGGAAGTTACTATTCAGAAAGTAATGAATGTCCAACAAACTGAACAAATAAGCGTGGCGACTTCAAAGAAAAAGCTGCAAAAATTACTCGCTTTGGCCGAAAAGAACAACATCGCGCACAGCACCTCAGCAAGTGAAAACGAAGCACAACTCACAGATCCTGACGGCAATCAAATAAAAATCGCCGTCAAATAAAACCACTAAGTCACGGTACGTTTTGCCGTGACTCTTTTTTGTATACTCATGAATTTAAATCAAGTTACCATACCGTCAAGCAATCTAGCCAATGCAGTTTCCTTTTACCAGAAACTCGGTTTCTTGCTCATCGTTGATGCCCTTCCTCGTTATGCGCGCTTCGAATTGCCAAAAGGAGATAGTACCTTTTCTATACACCACGAAACATCCCTCCCTCAAGGAAAGGGAATTACCTTGTATTTTGAGGTTGAAAATTTAGACGCCACCGTCAGTAATTTACGTTCGAAAGGGATTGTATTTCAATTGCTCCCCACCGACCAACCTTGGCTTTGGCAAGAAGCACATTTAAAAGATCCGGATGGAAATCAACTCATTCTTTACAAGGCTGGGAAAAACAGAAAAAATCCTCCTTGGAGAATCAATTAAGGACTGCAAGTTTTTATATTTGCTAAAATCATTAGCTATGAACAAGCGAAAAAGAAAATAATAAGTTCACCTGCTTTTCACAGAGTACGACCGGTAACGACAGGCGCTTTTATACCTTTTAATTTGTAATGCAATCATCGCTGTTGGTAAGTTACTTTTTTCAACATCCTAAGGTCAAAGTACAGCAAATTAAAGAATAGGCCATTACTTCCGAAGTATCATAAAAAGCAATACTAAAAACAATAACAACAACAAGGTCAGCAAAGCACAAAACTGCCTAGCGCAAGGCCTAAAAAACTATAAAAAGTACTAAAATGAACATACAAGACGCTCAAAAACAGGTTGACGAATGGATTAAAAATCACGGAGTTCGCTATTTTAACGAATTGACAAACATGGCCCAATTAACAGAAGAAGTTGGCGAGGTTGCTCGAATTATAGCGCGTCGTTACGGTGAGCAAAGTGAAAAGGAAAGCGATAAATCAAAAGATCTCGGTGAAGAGTTAGCCGACGTCGTATTTGTGGTACTTTGTTTGGCCAATCAAACGGGAGTAAACCTACAAGAGGCTTTTGACAAAAAACTCGACCTAAAAACAAAACGCGATCACGATCGTCATCACAACAACGAAAAACTAAAATAAATGAGCCTAGCAAACAACGTTAAAAAACTAGAATTTTGGAAAAATGTTGGGAAAGTAGCCCTTCCTTTTCTTTTGGTCGTGGTAATCATCACGCTCATCCTCAACAATGCCAGCGATATTTTCTCGGGAGATTTTCAAGCTGTATACGAGTTCAACTTTGCAGACGGTAAATGGAAACGCTTTTGGGCAATGAAAATAGTCGTTAGTTTTTTCTACAGTATTTGGATCACCAACAAAAAAATGGTTTAGTACTATGAATTTAGATTTACACACCACGTCGAGTAACATTCACGCAGACATCCAAATTTCAGGATCAAAAAGTGAATCAAATCGCCTATTGATTTTGCAACAGCTTTATGCTAATTTAGCTATCGATAACCTTTCAGACTCTGACGATACACATCACTTACAAGCGGCTTTGAAGGGCAATGACCTCGTAGCCGATATCGGTCATGCTGGAACTGCCATGCGATTTTTAACGGCATTTTTTGCTACGCAAGAAGGTCAGACAAAAATTCTGCAAGGCTCTGAACGAATGCACAACCGCCCGATTAAAATTCTAGTGGATGCGCTACGCCAAATGGGGGCTCAAATAGAATATATTGAAAAAGAAGGGTACCCTCCCTTAAAGATCACTGGAGCAATACTCGACAAAAGTACCGTTGCCATCAACGGAAATGTCAGTAGTCAATACATCTCTGCATTGATGCTCATTGCGCCGAGTTTACCGGCTGGCTTGACCATTGAATTATTGGGAGCCATCACTTCAGTACCGTATATTAACATGACCTTAGCGCTCCTCCACCAACTCGGTATTGACGCTGCGTTTGAAGGCCAATTTATCCATATCAAACCTTTACAACAAACCGACGACAAACAACTCGTGGTAGAATCTGACTGGAGTTCAGCTTCTTATTTCTATTCACTTATTGCCTTGAGTGAACTCAACTCAACTGTTAGCCTAAGTGCCTACAATGAAACGAGTTTACAAGGAGACAGTTGCCTTGCCAGTATCTACCAGCATTTTGGCGTAACCACAGTATTTGAAGAGCATCGCGTTATTTTGACAAAAACCGACATGGGTAAAAACACGCCCCTTGTCCTCGATTTAAAAAATGCTCCAGACATTGCTCAAACCATTGCTGTTAGCTGTTTTGGATTAGGAATTGCCTGTGAACTAACCGGTTTACATACCTTAAAAATTAAAGAAACCGACCGTTTAGAGGCCTTGCGTGAAGAGCTTACCAAACTGGGCGCTGATATTCATGTGACGAATGACAGTTTGCACCTAAAGGCAAGTGGGCAAATTAAAGCTGATGTCGCAATTGCTACCTATAACGACCATCGTATGGCCATGGCTTTTGCTCCCCTAGCACTCAAAACTTCACTTACTGTATTGGAAGCCGAAGTAGTCACTAAATCGTTTCGAAACTTTTGGAACGATATGAAAAAAATAGGAATGCATATTCAAGAACACTAAAATAAAAGCGGAATAGCTTGACAACCCCTAGGGCGATATCGTATATTTGCCCTCGTTTAGAAAATTACACATATGAAGTTATCAAATTTTGATTTTGACTTGCCACAAGAATTGTTGGCAGAATATCCTTCAGAGCACAGAGATGAAGCGCGCTTAATGGTTTTAAACCGCGAAAAGCAAACAATTGAACACAAGCTCTTTAAAGACTTGATCAATTATTTCGATGAGGGCGATGTAATGATGTTGAACAACACAAAAGTTTTCCCTGCTCGTATGTACGGTAACAAGGAAAAAACAGGTGCTCGCATTGAAGTATTTTTACTTCGTGAATTAAACGCTGAAAATCGTTTATGGGATGTATTGGTTGACCCGGCTCGTAAAATCAGAATTGGAAACAAATTATTTTTCGGTGAAGACGATAGCCTAGTTGCTGAAGTTATTGACAACACTACTTCAAGAGGTAGAACGCTTCGTTTTTTGTTTGATGGATCTTACGAAGAATTCCGCAAGAAATTAATCTTATTAGGAGAAACTCCGTTGCCAAAATACATCAAACGCGAGGTAGAACCAGAAGATGAAAGTAGATACCAAACTATTTTTGCTAAGCACGAAGGAGCCGTTGCTGCCCCAACTGCTGGACTTCATTTTTCTAAGCACTTAATGAAACGTTTAGAAATCAAAGGTGTAGATTTTGCCGAGATGACCTTACACGTAGGTTTAGGTACCTTTAACCCTGTAGAGGTAGAAGATTTATCGAAACACAAAATGGATTCGGAGCAAATTATCATTCCTCAAAACAGTGTTGATATTGTAAACAACGCCATTGATCAAAAACGTAAAGTATGTGCCATTGGTACTACTGTTATGCGTACTGTAGAGTCATCGGTATCTGCTAGCAAGCGCTTAAACCCATACAACGGATGGACTAACAAATTCATTTTCCCTCCTTATGACTTTAGCATTGCTAACTGTATGGTTACAAACTTCCACACGCCAAAATCTACTTTATTAATGATGGTGTCAGCATTTGCTGGTCACGATTTCATTATGGAAGCCTATGAGGAAGCCGTTAAAGAAAAATACAAATTCTACTCGTATGGTGACGCGATGTTAATCATCTAACAAACTATACGACATACAATTACAACTGGTAATCAACTACTGATTACCAGTTTTTTTATAGTACCTTTGCAATTCTAAGTTTTTAACTAATTCCTTTATACTGTTGAGCAATAAGAAAGATATACGCGCCTTAAGTAAAGACCAATTACGTGATTTTTTTGTCGGGAACAACGACAAAGCTTTCCGAGGAAATCAAGTTTACGAGTGGTTATGGCACAAAGCTGCACACAGTTTTGATGACATGACTAACTTGTCAAAAGCTACGCGTCAGATGTTGGATGAGAATTTCGTGATCAACCACATTGAAGTTGACACCATGCAACGCAGTAATGATGGTACGATTAAAAATGCCATTAAACTTCACGATGGATTGATTGTTGAGTCGGTACTAATCCCGACAGAAACCCGTACAACAGCCTGTGTGTCGAGCCAGGTAGGTTGTAGTTTGGATTGTAAATTTTGTGCTACTGCACGCTTGAAACGCATGCGTAATTTAAACGCTGACGAAATTTACGATCAGGTGGTTGCTATTGACAAACAAAGCCGTCATTATCACAACCACAAGCTCTCAAACATCGTGTTTATGGGAATGGGAGAACCGTTGATGAATTACAAAAACGTTATCAAAGCTATTGATAAAATCACCTCTCCTGAAGGGCTGGGGATGGCCGCCAGAAGAATTACCTTATCGACTTCTGGGGTACCTAAAATGATTAAGAAAATGGCTGACGATGAAGTTCGCTTTAACCTCGCTGTTTCACTGCACTCAGCAATCGATGAAGTCCGAACTAGCATCATGCCTTTTAACAGTACCTTTCCCTTACACGACTTAGCAGATTCACTCAAATATTGGTACGAAAAAACCAAGCGAAAGGTGACGTATGAATACGTAGTGTGGAATGGAATTAACGATCGCAAAGAAGATATCGATGCGTTGATTCAATTTTGTAAGCACATTCCTTGTAAGGTAAATCTCATCGAATACAATCCTATCGACGATGGAGAATTCCAACAAGCTTCTGAACGTGCGCTCAACAATTATATTTCTAATTTAGAAATGAACGACATCGTCGTAAATGTACGTAGATCAAGAGGTAAAGATATCGACGCGGCCTGTGGACAATTAGCAAATAAATCATAACCAAAAAAAATAATAATTCCCGACTAGACTTATTTTATATTCGCAATTTTAAAAATTTCAGTATGAAAAAAGTCATCTTAAGCCTGTGCTTGCTTTGCACAGCACTTACCTCTTGGGGACAAGAAACAACGAGCGCTAAGCTCCAAAAACAATTCAAAATCAGTTATCAAATTCTCGCTTTTGAAGCGAGCTATGAGCTCCCTATTAGCGATGCGTTCTCACTAGAAGGAGGTATCGGTATTGGTGCTGGGAACTACGTGCGCCCCACACTCTTAAATTCCAAAGAGCTCGGTGCTGCCCTCTCTTTCGAATCTTTCCCTCCACTGCGTCTTCGTACAAAAGTCAAGTACGTTTACAACAGGGAGAAACGCCTAAAAGCCGGAAAAAACATAGCTTACAATTCCGGAAATTACTTGGCTTTACAAAGCTTACTTACCACTGCACAACGCGATGATAGTGATCAAAAAAAACCGGCGAACAACACCTTAATTACCGAAGTACATTGGGGACTACAACGAAGTTTAGGCGGAAACTGGCTATTTAACGTATACGCCGGTATTGGCTATGCCTACGATTTTCATTTTCAACTAGGTAAAATTCACCCGGCCATAGGCTTAGAATTCTCCTACGTCTTGTTTTAGATAAAAGTTTTGTAAAAAAACCAGAGCGCTCCTGAAAAAAGGAGCGCTTTTTTTGTTCACCAACCTCGCTATTTTGCCTTTAACTACCCTCCTTTGTAAACTTAAAGAGCTGTAAAAATTGCCCTCGTCCATTTTTGTTTAAAGTTTGTACTACATTTTCATTTCAACCCCATAAAGACACCAAAGAAATTAAAAACAACGCATTAAAATCGATTTCTGAACTACACAATTCATAAATCCCGTATAGTACTCACTATTTAATTTATAAATCCAACACGACGCAGGCTCATTCTTTACCCTTAAACCAATAGTGGGAGCTAGTTTTGCCATCAATAAATTTAAATTGTTTTAACATGAAAAAACTAGCAGCAATTGCTATGATAGCGTTCCTTATGTCATGTAAGGAAGAAGGGGTAAAACCTCAAGCGAGCTATGAACAGGAAGTCGAGCTAAAATTCGATGAAAAAGAAAAACTTATCAGCTTCAATTCTCCATTAGAAATGACCGCCGCCTATGAAGAGTTGAAAGAACTAAAAGACCCTAATGAGGTATTTGAAAAATACTACGATAAAGGTTTTTTACCACTGCGTCCATCGGGATACGTTAGTGAAGAACGATTAGAGGCCTTACATTACAAAAAACAAGAGCGTTTGGCCGGTAGAAACAGTAAAACCTATCCGAAAGAAGACCTTATTGTCAACGATGTGTTTGCCAATTTGTTAAACGAAGAAGGAGAAATCCAGGTAGGTGATAAAATTTACAAGTACACGGATCAAGGACTCTATTTTACCGACAAAAAGAACCGTGAACTCTTAAAACAGCTTCCGTTAAACCAACGTTTAGTGGCCAACAAAACTGCAATTGGTCATTACGTTCCTAACAGAGCCAATTTACCAGAATATAAAATTGTCCCTATTGACGATTGTGGCAACGGTGGTCCTAATGATATTAGAATCGAAGAATTATCCTATTACGATTGTGGTAATGGCGGTGGTGGCGGATCGTATACAGGAGGCGGAAGCTCTACAGCCTCTTCAACGACTCCCCCAAGTACCGAACATTACAACGTATGTGTAAATACTAAGGACGGTTGGATTGATAATATCTTCGGAAAATCTTATGCTTGTGAGTACAAATTTAACAGCAAGAAAAAGCTGAGAACAGTATTCGCAGCTGAAGATTTCTACTTTTTCACCGACGTTTATGCACAGGCGAAATTCAAGCAAAAAACATGGTTAGGATGGTTCTCTGATCGCGATGCTGACATCGTGTATTTAAAGAACAAAAAAGTAGTTTTAAAGGTAAAAGAAAGAACGTTTGAAGTACCTCTTTTCTATACCAAAGAAAAAGATGTCATCAAAATTTACAATCAAATTACTGCCTTCTTTACAAGCAAACCTAAGTCGACCATTCAATACATTTCTAATGTGTATGACATAGATAACAAGACGACCAAAAATTACCAACCTACTTTTGAAGAGTTAATTCAATCAGGTAATAATGGTTCTATGCTTACCCCTGCAAAAGCTCAAAACAAACCATTTTTGGACATCGATGTCAATTTAAAAAACCTCTTTGGACAAAAGGTAAATAAAGCCATCGTAATCAATGTAATGGGTAAAGAGGTCGTGAAGTTAACAAACGCCAAACTGTTGAAAATGGCAGCTGATGCTTTGAAGAAGAATTTTATCAAGCTCGATAAAAACCAAACAGGTGGAATCGCCTTCGTTGGTCAAGATCCTCAAACAAAAAAGATCACACCATTGGCCTATAGCGTATTTGGTGAAACAGTAACCGTAAAGCGCTTAGCAATAGCCCGTCGTACTTTTGATATTCCTTCAAATACTAAGTTAGATAAGCTCGTTTTTGCCTTTTCTAATAAGGGAGATTCTCGTTCGTACGGTATCGGATTTAAAGTGAAGTGGAACGTGGTAAACTCAGTAGATATCGAAATCGAGTCTGGAGCAAAATACGGCGGTAAATGGGGTGGATCAAAGTTTAAGGTAAAATACTAATTCACAACATACTCAAGTAAGTATCCGTATTTTTTGAGTACTTTACAAGCACCTTGTTTTTACAAGGTGCTTGCCTGTATTATAAATATCTGTATATCTATTCCTATTTTTAGATTCAACGTACTGCTGTAATTACTACCAAACCATTCAAACGCCCACCTATCTCTTAATACAAGCATTCAATAACGTACACTCTAATTCAGGTACAGATTTTTCTTACCTTCGTTCATACCCGAGGCGATAGCGTTAAACCAAGGCTAGGTCCTAAAAATTGACTAAAATTAGGCCATAGTATTGAAATAGTGCTAGGTGATAATATTAAACCGGAATTGGGTCATGGCATTTTACCTGGGCTAGGTTTTAACATTTGACTAGAATTGGGCCACAGCAGTAGAACGGTGTTGGGTGATAGTATTAAACTGAAATTGGGCAGTAGCATTTGACCTGGGCTATGTTCTAACAATTAACTGAAATTGGGCCACAGCAGTAGACCGGTATTGGGTGATAACGTTAAACTGGAATTGAGCCATGTTATTTAACTAGTATTAGGCTATACCATTAAACCAAGGCTAGGTTCTAACAATTGACTGAAATTGGGTCATGGTATTTAACTAGTATTAGGCTATACCCTTAGACCAAGGCTAGATTCTAACATTTAACTAGCGTTAGAAGCCCGACTTAAAACAGTTATAAACAGCGAAGTTCGTATGTTTCCTAAGTCATCAACAATTCAAGTACCTCAGTAAACCGGGCACAAGTAGCTAAGGTTCGGCAATACGCCAGCAATAAACGGTTGAAATGACATAGTTAACCGGTAACAAGTTGCCAAAGTATACTAGTAGACTGACTTTAAAACAGTATGGGAGGTATACGTCAACAGCTCGGTAGCACTAAAGACTCGCCATCGTCATCGGATATTCAATTCACAAAAAAAATACATCATGAAAAAATCAACCTTATTTACAGTAACCGTCGCGTTTATCTCTTTTTTATTAGTTACCATAAGCTGTCAAGAAGAAGTACCCTCGGAGGTCCCATTAGCCAGTATTTCTAAAGTAATCGCGAAACTCAACGATGCCAATGTTTTTGAACTTGACCAAAATGACAATGGCAGCCTTTCGTCAAAAGAATTCAATGGTTTTGAATATGGATTTTCTTCAAAAATGGCTCCAGGGGATATCCTCTGTGAAGGGTCAGGAATCAGTTTCGCCAAATGCGTACAAAAGCAGCTAGACGGCGGTAAAAAATTGCTTTTATACAAATCAGGAAACCATTACATTGCTGAAGAACTGTAGCCATAGTCCACCAATAGGCAAGACATGTAGCCTCCACTAAGCTATCACTTAATTATGAGCCCAAACCTACCCCTTATAATCGATAACAGTTCTTGTAGTCATTGCTTATTTTTGTCGCCTCAACAAGGCTCGCTGTACCACATTGATAGGATAGCCGTAAACAAAAGGAATCTCTTTTGTTCCTTTCCCAGTGGTAACTTTGTTCTTCATCGCTGTGAATAGAATTTCAAATTCTAATTGTGTTCTCTGAAAAGCCAAGCGAGAACTTAAAAAATTCCCCTGAACCTCAAAAAAACTATACAGCGTATTATCAACAAATTTCACAGGTAGTACGATACCATTATTTTCGTCTATTTCGAATACTTTTTTTTCTTTATCTAAAACTTTTAAAGAGTAATTTCTCGGTTTACCATTGTACACTAACACATAGTTATAAACAGCTGATGAGTCTGTTACTTGTAAATGAAATTCCATGGGTATTTTTTGTTTCCCCCGAGGAGTAGTGATTTCCAACTGCCCTTTATAGATTCCCAAAAAATCATCTGGAAACACTAGAGCATCCTGACCGTAACTGGCCAGCACAAATACGAACAAGCACAAAAAAAGAAAAATCTGTTTCATTGGAATTTTGTTTAGTTTTCAAAGATAAGAATCTCAAAAGTATTCGTATTTTTGTCAACCTATTATGAAGCCAGTAGAGCAAATAAAACTTCCCATCGCCAAAGAAATGGAACTCTTTGAATCTAAATTCAAAGATGCCATGTTGTCTAAAGTCCCCTTATTGAATCGTATAACCTTTTATATCGTACGAAGAAAAGGAAAACAAATGCGTCCCATGTTCGTATTTTTAGTTGCGAAAATGGTTTCTGAAGGTGGCTTCGATGAGCGTACCTATCGCGGAGCTTCCGTTGTAGAACTCATTCATACAGCAACCCTAGTACACGACGATGTGGTAGACGATAGTAACCGTCGAAGAGGCTTTTTCTCTATCAATGCCCTCTGGAAAAATAAGATTGCCGTACTAGTAGGTGATTTTTTATTGTCAAAAGGCCTTTTATTGTCGATCGATAACGAAGATTTTGATATCTTAAAACTCATTTCTATTGCTGTGAGAGAAATGAGTGAAGGTGAGCTACTACAGATTGAAAAGGCTAGAAAATTAGATATCACAGAAGAAGTCTATTTTGAGATTATTCGACAAAAAACAGCAACCTTAATTGCAGCTTGCTGCGGTATCGGTGCCGCCTCTGTAGGAGCTAGTAATGAAGTAGTGCAGCAAATGAGAAAATTTGGTGAGTATATCGGTATCGCTTTTCAAATAAAAGATGATTTGTTCGATTACACCGAAGAGAAAATTGGTAAGCCTACAGGAATAGATATCAAGGAACAAAAAATGACCTTGCCACTAATCTATACACTTAATACCGTATCAGAAAAGGATAAGAATTGGCTGATTAATTCTGTTAAGAAACACAATAAGAATAAAAAACGCGTAAAAGAAGTCATCGCCTTCGTAAAAGCAAACGGTGGACTCGAATATACCACTAATAAAATGCACGATTATAAAAACAAAGCAATCGCTATCTTGAATAATTTTCCAGATTCTGATTATAAGTCTTCATTGTTGAAAATGATCGACTATGTGGTGGAACGAAAAATCTAGTTAACAACGCTCCGAACGTCGATAGGCTAACCAGGTAGACACCCCACCTAAGTCTAAAGCTTGGTAAAAATTTGTACGCTTTATAATACAGTCATGTTGCGCTTCTGGCTCTATTTTTATAAAGCGATACAATACCAATTTTATGAGACTCTCTTTTACCATTTCATAGTTGAATCGCCCCTCCGTGTCCGATTGTAAAAACCTTTGAATAAAGTTGTCTATAGTGCTGTATCGATGCTCCCCTTGTAAAGCCCTAAAAATTATTTCTTCCATTTTTTCTTTCTTTTTTACAAAGGTAAGTCCCCAGTTTCCAGTGAAAAAGGGAATATGCGCATAAAAAAACGCAGTTTTCCGTTTATTCGTCATAATCTCCCGTTTATTCATTTTATCCCCCATTCCCGAACATCCATTTTGTATGAATACACTTTTTTATCCACCTTTACAATACCCGGCGAAAATAGCGGCAAGAAGGAGCAAGAAGGAGCAAGAAGGAGCAAAAAGGAGTAAAAAGGAGTAAAAAGGAGTAAAAAGGAGTAAAAAGGAGTAAAATAAAGGACAAAGAAAATAATGAGCGAAAAAAATAAAGGGCAAAGAAAAAAGGATGAAGAAAACTAAGGAGCGAAGAAAATAGGAGTCCAAATTAACTCCTAATGGGCCTAGAAGACACTATGAGCGTGCTAGGCACAATGAGCATGGAAAGCAAAATAAGCTTGGAAGACAAAGTCAGCATGGAAGGTTAAGTGAGTCTGGAAGGCAAAATACGCTTGAATGACAGAGTAGCATGGAAAGCAAAATAAGCTTGGAAAACAAAACATACTTGAATGACAGAGTAGCATGGAAAGTAAAATAAGCTTGGAAGACAAAACATACTTGAATGACACAGTAGCATGGAAAGCAAAATAAGCTTGGAAGCCAAAGTCAGCGCAGAGGGCAAAGTGAGTGTGGAAGACAAAACATAAAAGACACAATGCCATGAAAAGCGAAATATGTTTTCAAGACAAAATATACATGAAGGCCACTAAACAATAGGTTCTTCTCCTCGCACCCCATAAAAGGGATCCAAAATACGGTAGCGAGGAAAGCCCCCCCCTAAAAAGTGATTTCATAATAGGCCAGCTAGGCAATAACAGTAAAAAATGGTATTCCATAAACATGATAGTTAGAAAATAGCCCCCCAAAAAAGTGATCACTAAATACGACAGCTAAAAAATCAGAGTCCCAAAAAGGGACCCCTAAATACAACAGTTAGGAAACAACAGCAAACATGAGGATCCAAAATTATCTCAGTCAGTAGGTTGTATTGTAGTTAATGAGATAACTACAGTGATCATAAAAAAATACTGTTGTTAGGATATGGAAGTAATGCAATGCAATAACCACATTTCTATCCAAATTACGTTCATTAGTAAACTGGATTGAAGGTTCTATCCACAAAACAATAGTCCTTTATCAAATTATAAACAAGTCACAAAATAGTACGCACTAATTGTAAAATCCATGTAATGGCTACCTCTTCAATCATACTATTATACGTCACAATCTTTTTCTCTATGTCGAGGTAGCCTCTTGGATTCCAATATTTATTACAAATCCTTAAAAACAAAAAACCTAAAAAAACAGAAGCTAAACCAAATGTTTTAGCTTAAAACAATCATAACATTCCCCATGTAGCAAAACAGCTATCAACCCCAAAAGCAACAAAAAAGCCCTCGATATTTCGAGGGCCTTTGTATTTTTATACTAACTTTCAAATTATAATCCGAAAGCTTCTTTTACCTGATCAACATAATCTAACTTCTCCCAAGTAAACAACTCCACTTCCATGGTTTTTTGTTCACCATTTGGTTGTGTAAATGTTTTACTTACCACTTCATTAGTTCGTCCCATATGACCATAAGCAGCCGTTTCACTATACATTGGAGTACGTAACTTTAATCGCGACTCAATAGCATGAGGACGCATGTCAAAAATCTGACCTACCTTTTCAGCAATAGCACCATCATTAAGGGCTACTTTTGACGTTCCATACGTATCTACAAAAATTCCCATTGGCTCTACTACTCCAATAGCATAAGATACCTGTACCAATACCTCATCAGCAACACCTGCAGCAACTAAATTCTTTGCAATATGACGCGTGGCATAAGCAGCTGAACGATCTACCTTACTCGGATCTTTTCCTGAAAAAGCTCCACCTCCGTGCGCTCCTTTTCCACCATAAGTATCTACAATAATTTTTCGACCAGTTAACCCTGTATCTCCATGAGGTCCACCTATTACAAACTTTCCAGTTGGATTAATGTGGTACTTGATTTCATCGTTAAACAAAGCTTGAATTTCCGGACGTAACTTAGCAACTACTCTAGGAATTAAAATCGTTACGATATCCTCGCGAATCTTGGCTAACATCGCTTCGTCATCACCAAAATCATCGTGCTGAGTTGACACTACAATCGCCTCAATACGCTGCGGAACATTATCGTCTGAATACTCAATAGTAACCTGACTCTTTGCATCCGGACGCAAGTAAGTAATCGCATCGTTTTCTCTACGTAATACCGCAAGCTCCTTTAAAATTAAATGCGATAAATCTAAAGCCAAAGGCATGTAGTTTTCAGTCTCTTTGGTTGCATAACCAAACATCATTCCCTGATCACCTGCTCCCTGTTCCTCTTTTGAACTTCTATCAACACCACGGTTGATATCGTCTGACTGTTCGTGAATTGCCGAAAGCACTCCACATGAATTTCCGTCAAACATATATTCTCCTTTGGTATAACCAATTCTGTTAATTACGTCACGAGCAATCTTTTGAACGTCTAAGTACGTATTAGACTTCACTTCACCAGCCAACACCACCTGTCCAGTTGTAACTAACGTTTCACAAGCTACCTTTGACTCAGCGTCAAAAGCTAAAAAGTTATCGATAAGCGCATCTGAAATTTGATCCGCTACTTTATCTGGATGTCCTTCTGAAACACTTTCAGAGGTAAAAAAATATGGCATAATTTGCTTCTTTTTATTTATTATAATTAAAGAAACTTGGGCCGATTGCTGCCGAAAGAAGTACTAACTACTGCTTTAGCATTTTTTTATGAGGTTGCAATCAGAACAAATTTCTCCTCGAATTCAGAGGGCAAAAATAATGATAATTTTATACACTAGAAAAACCTTAACAAATAAAAACAATTGATATTGTGATAATAAAAACTAATTTTTATAAAACGGTATTGGGAAAATAATTGTGTACATTTGTACTATAAAACACTTAACGAGAATTAACCTCAATAAAATATAAGATATATGGCATTAGAAATTACAGATGCTACGTTTCAAGAAGTAGTATTAAACTCAGACAAACCTGTTTTAGTTGATTTTTGGGCAGCTTGGTGTGGACCTTGTAGAATGGTAGCTCCTATCGTTGATGAAATCAGCACTGAGTACGAAGGTAAAGCAGTAGTTGGTAAAGTTGACGTTGACAACAACCAAGAATTCGCTGCAAAATACGGTGTGCGTAACATCCCAACCGTATTGATCTTTAAAAACGGAGAAGTAGTAGACAAACAAGTTGGTGCTGCTCCTAAAAAAGCCTATACCGATAAAATTGATGCTGCGCTATAAGCAACTATTTTTTATAATATTCTGAAAAGGTTTGGCTACGGTCAAACCTTTTGCTATTTTTAACAACGAACCTTGACCTTTCTCGTATGCGAAATTTTCTCCTTATCTCCTTCATCGCAATGATGATGGCCTGCCAAAACCCGAAACCCAAACGGAAAAAAATAGAATCAGGAGTCTCTCATGAACTAGCAATTCTCAGAAAAAAACAGGTGTCCGATGTTTTGTATGAGTTGAGTTTTACCATTCCAGAAGACCGCACAGCGCCCATAGCTGCTACACTTGCCATTAGCTGTACTGTAAATAACTTAAACAGCGATCTCGTTTTAGATTTTAATGAAAAACCCTCTTTCCTTCACGCACTTGTCGTAAACAGTAGCCCCGTACCAATTGCTCATGAAAACCAACACATCATCATTCCTAAAGAGTCATTGGACCTCGGTGAAAACATGATCAATATCGGATTCAAAGCAGGTGAATTGTCATTGAACAGAAATCAAGAGTTCCTATATACATTACTAGTACCTGACAGAGCAAGTACCCTATTTCCTTGTTTTGACCAACCAGATATTAAGGCTCATTATCAGTTAAATGTTACCGCCCCCTTTGACTGGAAAGTACTCTGCGGAGCCAAGGAAGAATACACCATTATGGAAGGTAATAGCCTTGAACACAAGTTTACAAAAACAGATTTGATGAGTACCTACCTCTTCTCATTTGTCGCTGGAAAATTCCAAGAAACCACCTATAATCCCGGTGCTTTCCCCATGCGTTTTTTATACCGAGAAACCGATGAATCCAAAATAGCAGCAAGTACAAAAACTATCTTTGACACCCATCAACAAGCTCTTGATTTTTTAAGTACATATACCCAATACGAATTTCCATTTCAAAAAATGGATTTCGCCGCTATACCACCATTTCAATACGGTGGTATGGAACATACTGGAGCCATTCAATACCGAGAAAATCAATTGTTTTTAAACGCCGATGCCACGGAAACAAGAAAGTTGCGCAGAGCAAAATTAATAGCCCACGAAACCTCACATATGTGGTTCGGTAATCTGGTAACCATGCGCTGGTTTGACGATGTTTGGATGAAAGAAGTGTTCGCCAATTTTATGGCTGATAAAATTATGAACCCCGTATTTCCAAATACCAACCACGATTTGCATTTTATGATGTCGCACTATCCAAGTGCCTATGCAGAAGATCGCACCCAAGGAACACACCCCATAAGACAAAAATTAAAAAATTTGAAAAATGCCGGTTCCTTGTACGGGAGAATTATCTATAACAAAGCTCCCATAATGATGCGCCAATTAGAGCATTTTATTGGTGAAGCGCATTTTAAGAAAGGGATTCAACGCTACATGAAAACTTTCGCTAATGAAAATGCAGATTGGAATGACCTCATCCGAATTTTCGATGAAATAAGTCCGAAAAATGTATCACAATGGAGTGATGTATGGGTAAACTCAGCGAGCCGCCCCATACTCTCAGAAAATATTGAATATAAAGACGAGCACATAACATCTTTCCAGTTATTCCAGAAATCTGAAGATGGAGCCCCAAAATTATGGCCGCAACAGTTTTCTATCGGACTCGTTTACAAGGATAGCATCCATGAAATTCCCGTCAGTGTTCTGGCTAAAGAAACCAAAGTACAGGCCGCTATAGGACTACCGAAACCTCAAAATATCATTTATAATTATAACGGATTGGGCTATGGTGTGTTTCCTTTGAACACAAAGGCACCTAAATCGATAAAAGACGATACCGCAAGAGGATATGCCTATATCAACCTCTACGAAAATGCCCTCAACGGAAACATGGCCATCACGGAGGTACTGAAGTACTATATTGACGGACTGAAAATAGAGCGCAATGAGTTAATATTAAACTACATCACAGGCAGAATCAACCAATTGTATTGGTATTTTCTAACGCCAAAAGAACGTGAAACCTTTAACACACTCCCCACTACGGTCCAACAATTGATGGATGAAAAAAACCCGAAAAACATCCAAAAAACTCTGTATGACCTACTCGTGAACATCGGCCATACCGATAAAGGGAAGTCCGTATTATACAACATATGGAAGGGTGATTACACTCCTAAAAACCTGACCTTAACTACGCCGGACTATATGAATCTTGCCTGTAATTTGGCAATTTATGAACATCCAAAAGCAGAGGAGATATTACGAGCACAAAAAGAACGCATACACAATAAAGACAGAAAAGAACGATTCCAATGGCTCTTACCTTCTTTATCAAAAGATGAGAAGGAACGCGATAACTTCATGCTATCTTTCCAAGAGGCCAGTAACAGAGAAAAAGAGTCGTGGGTAGTGACGGCTTTAAATCATATTCACCACCCCTTACGCCAAAAATCGAGTATAAAGCACCTAGAATTGTGCTTGGACCTTTTAGAAGAAGTTCAACGTACGGGAGACATTTTCTTTCCGAAACGATGGTTAGCAAGCAGCATCGGTAATTACCGCTCAGAAGCAGCCCATCAAATAGTCGAGAAATTTATTGGATCGCACCCTGACCTCAATCCTAGTTTACGCAAAAAACTCCTTATGGTCAGTGATAATCTGCACCGCATACAAGCACATTAATACAAGTATCAACAAAAAGGTTTGGCTATTGCTAAACCTTTTTTTATTTTGGCTACTATGATTTCGTTAAACCATTCCGTATCCGCTGAAATTAAAAATCTAGACCTACTTGCCAAGCAAGTAGTAGAAGGGTTTATCACAGGGATGCACAAAAGTCCATTTCATGGATTTTCTGTAGAGTTTTCAGAGCACAAACTTTACAACAAAGGAGAAAGTACCCGCCATATCGACTGGAAGCTTTTTGCTAAAACAGAAAAACTATACACAAAAAAATACGAAGAAGAAACCAATTTACGCTGTCATATCATCATTGATAATTCTGCCTCCATGCACTATCCTCAGGTTAAGCAGCAACGCTTAGACAGCTTGAATAAAATAGGTTTTTCTGCTGTGGCTTCGGCCTGTTTAATGGAATTATTAAAAAGGCAACGAGATGCTGTTGGACTCAGTATTTACTCCGATTCGTACGAGTTTTACGCTCCCGAAAAAGGTAGTGAGCGACATAGGAAAATGTTACTTCATCAATTAGAAGGGCTACTCGCACAACCAACAACCTCTACCACCCATACTTATGAATACTTGCATGAAATTGCAGAAAACATACATCGACGTTCCTTGATATTTGTCTTTACGGATATGTTTCAAACAGAAAAAAGTGAAGAGGAATTATTCGATGCACTACGACATTTAAAACACAACAAACACGAAGTTATTTTGTTTCATACCTATGACGGTGCTACGGAAAAGGACTTCTCTTTTGACAATAACCAAAAAAAGTTTGTCGATGTAGAAACCGGTGAGGAAATAAATTTATACGCCGAAAATGTTCAGGAGCAATATCAAAACCTAATCAACGACTATTTCAACAAACTAAAAAACAAATGCTTACAATACAAAATTAGTTACATCCCTGTAGATATACGTCAAGGATACAACGAAATCTTAACCTCCTATCTCATAAGTAGACGGAAAATTTTATAATAAAATGCTTTTTTAATTAAAATAAAGTTATATATTTGCATCCGCTTAGCGCAACGGTCTGGTAGTTCAGCTGGTTAGAATACATGCCTGTCACGCATGGGGTCGCGGGTTCGAGTCCCGTCCAGACCGCTAAAGTTCACAAAGAAATTTCTAAACGATTTCTTTATTTTAAATTTTATGTAACGAAAGTTACATTTGCTAAATGCAACGGTCTGGTAGTTCAGCTGGTTAGAATACATGCCTGTCACGCATGGGGTCGCGGGTTCGAGTCCCGTCCAGACCGCAAAAAAGCTTCTCATTTTTGAGAAGCTTTTTTCATTTTATATGTTTTTTCAATCCTTTATTGTCGTGTAGTCGGTTTCGTGATTATTCCTTCTAAAGCCACCAATTCCTGATCAATTTTTAAGTAACTGTATACCTTATTAGTTTTTAAATCGAGTACCTGACTCACACCCAAACCGTCGGCTTCCACCCAGGCGATAAATACCCTATGAGTACCTATTTGCTGTAGCTTGTAGGTTTCCGTAGCCTCTTTCCCCTGTTCACTACCTTCCAAACATTTCCAATGCAGTTTAGTTTTTGACCTAAACGAAACGAGGTAAACATCTTCACCATAATTATACTTCAAGGTTTCTCCTACCAAAATTACCGGTTTTACCGTTTGCTCTTGTACTGATTTCGATTCCTTTCCCTCCTGCTTTGATACACAAGAACTCATTAGAACTCCAGCACATAAAAGCGTACTCATTATTTTTTTCATGGATGCTAACTATTAAATTCTTTGCAAAAGTAGTTTGCTGATCGAGGAAAAACATTGAACTAGTTCAACAATTGAAAAAGATAATCAGGAGCAGAAATCAACACTATCGTACTTGTTTGCTTTTAATCTTACTTAAAAACTCATGAGAAATTCCCAAATAGGATGCGAGCTGTACGTTGGTTAATCGCTTTGCAATATGGGGGTACTTGGTTATGTAATCCACATAGCGCTCTTCGGCTGTCTTTATCAAATTGGCTACCATCCGTTGCTGCAAAGCTGCATGCGATTTTTGGGTCATTATTCGAAATAGTTTTTCCATCTCCAAAAACTCCTCAAACAAAGCTGCTTTATCTTCCTTAGAAATCACGAGTAACTCACTATCCTCCAAAGCCTGTATATAGGTTGTAGCCGGTTTCTGGTATAAAAAACCATCAATATCACTCACCCACCAATCTGCAACAGCAAAGTACATGGTGCTCTCTTTTCCCGACTCATCCAGCACGTATTGCCTTACCAAGCCTTTGGTTATATACCCCTCGTAGTTCGGGATTTGACCAGCATGAACAAAGTGTTCTTTTTTTGCCAGTCTCTTCTCTTGAAACTTCGATACGATTTTACGCAAAACACGAGGCTCAAATTCTAAGTGACCCCGAAGGTGTTTTTCTAACATTTCTATTGACATCAAAGCAAGGTACAAAATTACGTCACTTATAACCAAGCTAGCCACAACTTACACACCTTAAAAGCCAAAAATCAATACAGGACACTCCTCATTATTCTAACTGAGAAAAAACTTCAAAGTAAACAAACTCACCCTCAGACAGATATAAACAAACAGAGATTTTTCTATAAAATTAGCCTAAAAATATTGCTTCAGAACCGAAAACATTCCTTATATTTGCAACCGCTAAACGCAACGGTCTGGTAGTTCAGCTGGTTAGAATACATGCCTGTCACGCATGGGGTCGCGGGTTCGAGTCCCGTCCAGACCGCGAAAAGCTTCTCATTTTTTGAGAAGCTTTTTTTTTATGCGTTCTCCCTCCGAAATTTACATCGTACTTGGCTGTTTTTACAAATCGCACTGCAACGAACAATTCACCTGGTATATTTGAGTATCCGAAACGTCCAGAGTCCTACTTAGGAATACGTTCACCGTGTCAAAATCACCGCTATGCAAGCATATAAGCCACTTCTCACTGCCCTACTTTTGTCAGTAAATTCCTTACTTGGAAACACCATTTCCAAGGACAGCATTACACTCCCTAAAAATCAATGGTTTAGTACACTTGAACTTTCTTCTAGTCATGTAACAAATAGCATTACCAACGGCAAACTAGATAAAATTTCAGGTTTCAACTACAGCGTTGAAGCCAGTACTAGTATCAATTACCGAATGAATGCTCACACTGCCATAGGGCTATTTATAAACTATCAAAAATTTCACAAACCTCCATATGCAGGCCTACATTTAGGAACTTCACTGCGATTTTATTTTGACTCAAAACAACTGGTCAACTATTATATCCAAGCCAGCTACCTTATAGGCACCAATCAACTGAACAGCAATTTTGGGCACTTCCGTACAGGGTTTCAAGCTCCCATATTTAGCTCCTATCCTTTTCAATATTATTTTACGCCCTACCTACATTACAGCCCATTGCAGTCCACGAGTTCCCCTACTCTTTTACATCAATTCTCGTTAGGATTAGGGGTCGGTATCATTTACTGAGTCATCCTCGTACTGTTACCGTGTTTTTTTAAGACTCTCAAGCAAAAAAGTGAGACTTTTTAAGTCATTTAGAATATATTTACCTAATCAAACTAACCGAGAATTACGCATTCTAAAAACATGAAAACCCTACTATGAGTTCCATTAGAGCGAATAAAGGCCAAACAACAACGGCCTTTTCAAAAGAAAAGAAATCACAACAAACAGCACAGCTGCAAAGTCAGCATTCCCAACATCAAAATCTTCAAGACTCTGAGAATGCCATTGCTACCAGCCCTCGCATGAACGCTGTACAACTCAAAGCACAGCAAATTGAGCAGGGTACTGTTCAGCGTCGAGAAAACAACACCGGACTTCCCGATCAGTTAAAATCTGGTATTGAACAATTATCAGGCCTGGATATGAGCGATACACGAGTACACTACAACTCGGCCAAACCCGCTCAATTACAAGCCCATGCCTATGCACAAGGTACGGATATACATTTGGCTCCTGGCCAGGAAAAGCACCTAGCTCACGAAGCTTGGCACGTGGTACAACAAAAACAAGGACGCGTAAAAGCGACCACGCAATTAAAAGGAAAAACGCCGATTAACGACGATGCTGGTCTAGAACGCGAAGCTGACATCATGGGCGCGAAAGCTTTACATATAACGGCGTCATCACAAACTACCGTTCAACAAAAAAGTATCGCAAACACAAACCAACCCGTACAGCGCTACAGCGTTGTTCAGGATAGTCATGGAAAAGTTTTTAATAAATCGGCCAACGGGCATTTCTTAGTGGGAATCGGTTACCCTAACCACGATTTATACGTCCAAAACGAAGACATGATTACGCAACTCAACGATCGTTTGGATGCCAGTTTGATAAAATTTGTCAACAAAGGGACCCACCAAATCACCATTAACAACGAAACCAAAGACTACGTAAAAGTATACCCAGGGCATAAAACCGCTGGTCCAAACCGCATTGATGAGGCTTCTTTAGGAACTGGAATCAAGGATACGCTCATTAACAACTTGGCTAAAAAACAATACAAAGACAATCTCAATGACGATCAAGAATACAAAGACTCTGAATTTAACGACCAATTTGACCTCATAAACAAGCGAGCTGAGTTTACCAACGACCCAGGCTCATCGATGAATATCTACAGTTTTAAACTGATGGCTGAATTTGTTCGAAAGTCCTTATCTCAGATGGGCTATACGCACGATGAAACGGATGTAATTCAAGACACGAAAAAAGCCTATATCAAAACCTATGCGGTTATCAATAGTTACTTGAAAGGTACGGGAAAAACCAAAAAAGACGTCAATACTTCTCTCGTGAGTTTCAAAAATGAAATTCCAATACTCTCTGTAGACCCTATGATTGAGAAAATCATGTATAAGACAGGAGAAATGCTGGACTTTTTGCCAAAAATCCCAGATACCTCAACCGATTTTTTAGTCAAAAAAGGACATTTAAATCATCAGTTTTCTCAAATGGACCAAGGAGAATTACTGCTACCCCGCGGATGTGATATTGTTGCTGGGACCACCATGGGGAAGGCTACAGATGAAAATACGCCTACTCCTTTTTCGATGCGTTTTATCATGAACAGCTCACAAGGAGATGACCACAAACACTTCTCTACCAAGATCTTTGGCGATGATACGGACTTTGTTACTATCGAAGGATTTGCAGCCTCTGGACTCAATATTTTTGACGATACATGGGAATTCTTCTTACATGGAAATCGCGAAACGGAGGTCGATTCCTTTAATGACTATACCATGGCACGTTATGACTTTTTCGATTTCAAAAAACCGTATATGGATACCTACAACAACCTAACGGAAGAACGCAGGAATGATCGATCGGGAGGAGATTATATGCAATTAGGGGTATTTAAAAAAATGGATGCCGATCCTGCCCAAAAAGCCGTAGACTTTTACAACGAACACATTGCCACAGGTGGAGGACAAAAAACGCTCAAAACCAAAGCCCGTAGAGATCTAGAAGAGTTAAACCGCTTAAAACCGCTCTTGTACAATGAAGCTAACAGGATTATCGAAGCAATTCCTGCTAGTTACAGAACGGTTACCGAAACTCCGTATACCGAGGTAAAAAACAGAATGAACACCGAGTTGATGGGGGTACTAAATAGTGGAAGAAATGCTACAATCCATAGTTTTCAGTTAGCACTTACTACCTTAGTTAAGGCTAAAATGGGCTATCATGAATTCCGATTGCTCGAATTGGCAGATTCTAAAAACTATTTAAAATACAGCATACAAGACAGTTCTTTGAGCTTTAATGCTAAAGCTGACGATGTGATTACTGGTTGTAATAACCGTATCAGTAAAAACAAACTCAGTTACGGACCTGCCACACTTATCAAAAACGAAGTTAACCAGCTTAAAAGAAAATTTCAAGAATTAGACCTGTATCTAGCCAATAATTTAACAGGGCTCAACCATATCGTATAAGCATTTTCATCACCTCCCTTCCTTTAGGGAGGTGTTTTTATTTTGGCCTTCTCCATACAAAAGTCCCCCTTGTTTTTCGCTTTTAGAAAAATCTACTTATCTTCAAAAAGTTAAAACCCCTCGTATACTACCCAGCGTACTACAAGCGTTTTAACATTATCAAACAATTATTTACGACAACAAAAACTACGCTAACATGAGTTCATTACGCGAATCCAAATCGCAGAAACCCACTGTTGCTCCCCCTTCAAAAAAGCAAGCGCAAACTGTGCAGCTTCAAAGCAACAACCAGTTTCACCAACGTCAACAAGACACTCAAGAATCTATTGATTCGAGCCCCAAAATGGGAGCTATGCAATTAAAGGCTCGCCAAATTCCAACGGCACCAATACAACGTCAGATAAACAATACTGGCTTACCCGATCAATTAAAATCTGGCATCGAACAATTATCAGGACTGGATATGAGTGATACTCGAGTACATTACAACTCGGCGAAACCTGCCCAGTTACAAGCTCATGCGTATGCTCAAGGTACTGACATCCACCTAGCTCCTGGGCAAGAAAAACACTTGGCTCACGAAGCTTGGCACGTGGTACAACAAAAGCAAGGCCGCGTCAAAGCAACCACTCAGCTCAAAGGAAAAACTCCTATCAATGATGATGCAGGCTTAGAAAGAGAAGCAGATGTAATGGGAGCCAAGGCGCTACAAATGAGAACCGATACTCATGCTCCCTTGCAACGTAAAAGTATCAGTTCAAATGCCCAACCTGTTCAGCGTTATAGCGTAGTTCAAGACGATGCCGGGACCGTTTATAATAAATCTAACAACGGGCATTTTTTAGTAGGACTTGGATACCCCAACCACGAGCTATACATTCGAGATACGGGTATGATTGATGCCTTAAATAACAATTTAGATGCCAGTTT
Source organism: Tenacibaculum litopenaei (assembly GCF_964514025.1). NCBI lineage: Bacteria > Pseudomonadati > Bacteroidota > Flavobacteriia > Flavobacteriales > Flavobacteriaceae > Tenacibaculum > Tenacibaculum litopenaei. The sequence continues at coordinate 63,024 of NZ_CAZEQT010000003.1, read as the reverse complement.
ACTGCGCTTTACCAATGCAGGAGCTCGATCTATTAGCTTTAACGATACCGCCGAGAGGTACTACAAGGTTATGCCTATTCACAAAACTCAAGGAGACAACGCAATTGACACGGATGCCTTAGATGTGGGTATACGAAACACCTTGGTAAACAATCTTGCAAAAAAACAATACAGAACGCAACTTGATGCGACAAACTCTTATAACAATGAAACCTTTGACGCAGATTTTGAAGCTCAATACGACAAGGAAGCCAAAACCCAAGAATTCACCACGAATACAGGACCGGCAGAAAATGTGTATGAATTTAAAATGAAAACGGAATTTATTCGCAAAAGCCTTTCGCAATTAGGATATACGGATAAAGGAGATGATACTATTGAACGTGTTAAAGGTGAATTCATCCTTGTCTATCAGGTGATCAATCGTTATTTTAAAGGTGGTGCTAACAAAACGGATGTGGCTCAGGCTTTACAACTATTTACCAACTCCTTTCCTTTTGTATCCGTAAACCCTCTGCTTATAAAAGTCATGGAAACCACTGGTGAAATGCAAAATTTCTTACAACATATTCCTGACACATCGAGCACCCACCTCGTAAACAAGGGACATTTAAACAGGCAATTAGCCCAACAAGGAAGAGGTGAGCTACTGCTTCCGAGAGGTTGTGACATTGTTGCGGGTACCACCATGGGAAAACCAACAGACATGGATACTCCCATGCCGTTTTCAATGCGCTTTTTCATGAATAGTCACTCGGATGATCACACCCATTTTTCAACCAAAATATTTGCCGATGACACCGACTTTGTAACCATAGAAGGTTTTGCCGCTTCGGGACTGAATGTATTTGATGATACTTGGGAATTTTTCTTACACGGTGACCGACTTGAAGAAGATGATGCCTTTTTCCAATATACCATGTCTCGATATGACTTTTTTGACTTCAAAGCCGACTTTATGCGTCGTTATAATGACGCCTCAGAGGCATAGAGAAAAAAATACGGAGGAGGAAGCACCATGTATTTAGGAGCGAGAAAAGAAATGATGGCAGACCCTGCAAGAAAAGCTATTTTCACCTATAACCAACATATTGACGCTGGTGGAGGTAGAGGAAATCTTCGTCTACAAAAAGAGATTGACGATGCTCGTTATAATGAACTTAAATCCAAACTATACTTTGAAGCAGAACGCATCTTTGAACGCATACCTTCAGGTATTAAAGGAGTTGAAGAAATGGGGTACTCAGCCTATGTTGATGAGCTCAAGTTGCAATTGTTCAATGAGCTCAATGCAGGACGCGAATTTGTGATTGCAAATTTCCAACGTATTTTTAGAAGTTTAATTGAAATGAAAGATGCTTACCTTAGAAGCGGATTCAATACCATCGCTCACGATTACAATTTCCTCAACGGAAGCATTCGACATACTTCAACATCTCCACATGCCATGGCACAAGATTTAAACAGAGCTTGTGACCAACACTTACGAGCAAATGCTGGAGACGGTAGACAAGTAAGATTGGCGAAAAAACGAATTCAAAAACTAGAAGATAAAAGTACAGAATACCACATGTACTTTGCGAACAATATCCTCGGTTTGGATACCATACATTAACAATAAAAGGATCGTGAAAAACACGATCCTTTTTACTTTTAAGAAGCTTTTACAGGCGTTTCTTTCTTTGTTAAGCGGTTATAAGCTTCCACAAAGCCTTTGATGATTTTATAAATAGCTCGAATACACATTAAAATAGCATAGATGCTAATACCGTGCTTCCAATGAATTTCGATATGAAGCACATCTTGCTTGTACAATTCTTCAAATCCTATGACTATTAATCCTATTGATATCAGTAAATTCACATAGTGATTTTCTGTTATCTTGGATATGATTCCCATCACTTTCTTCATATACAATAATTATAAAAGGGTTCTGTAGTTGTTAGTTTTTAATGGTCTAAATATACTTAAGAAATATCGACATCTTCTTCTCCTGCATTGCTAAAAGAAATCGAACCAGCCCAAAGACAATCACAAGTACTACCATCGTCAAGGGCATTCATTCCGTTTATCAATACATCTTCTATTCCCGGTGACCAGGGTGAAACGGTTGCCGGCACACAAGGTGCCGGAGTTTTTACTCCACTAGCTGCTGCCGTTGCCGCAATCACGGCCGGATTCGTTTCTGAAGAACACTCTCCAAACGACATAATATTTAACAACGGAATAAAATCGTTGACTGTTGCCGCTGGCATCTTATCGGTGTTTACTTCATTAATGGGTAATATGGTTAAACTAGAAGTCGCCGTTCCGTACGAACAAGAAATGCTCGCTCCGCTACAAGTTAAATTCGCCATGTGTATAATTTATAGTTAGTTAAACGTTTTATTTGACTTTTGGTATTCCCGCTTTATTCCTGTCATAATGTGTTTATGACTAATTCGCTTTGCGCCACTTTCCGCTGCCTTAATAGCACAGTACCTGACGACATTGATCATCTCTCCTCCCGATAGCTCATATTTTTGTGCAATACTGTCCAATACCGCTATTCCTTCTTCTATTTCAAACACCTCACCAATCATTTTCTGCCACAAGAGCTTTCGCTCTCTGTATCGCGGTTTACTAAAATTGATCGTATTTTGAAAGCGACGTAAAAAAGCCTCGTCAATATTTGTCTGTAAATTGGTGGCTAAAACCACCAAACCATCAAAACTCTCAATGCGCTGCAGTAAGTATGCCACTTCCTGATTGGCATGTCGATCGTTCGACGAACTCGTATCCGTACGCTTACTAAACAAGGCATCAGCTTCGTCAAAAAATAAAATCCATCCTTTCGAAGCTGCCGTGTCAAACAACTGTCCGAGGTTCTTTTCAGTTTCACCGATATACTTCGAAACTATCGCTGATAAATCTACGCGAAATACCGGTGCCTCGATAGACTTTCCCAACAAAGAGGCCGCTAAAGTCTTTCCTGTCCCTGGTGGACCGTAAAACAACACGCGATATCCTGGCTTTAATGTTTTGTCGAGTTTCCATTCGTTTAAAATGAGCGCACTGTGCTGCAACCAGGCCTTTACTTCCTGCAATTGACTTTTGATACTCGACTCCAAAATTAAATCATCCCACTCCAATTTGGTACTGATCTCTTCTGCCGGAAATTTGGAATTGTATTTCGGTATGTACTTTTTATTCGTAATAATCATACTGAGGTACTCTTCTGACAAACGCAAAGGTTCTTTCAACTCAACAGGGAACTTATGAGCATCCAGCACACCTTCTTTGTACAGTAAACTAGTATCGTAAATCACGCGCATAAAGTTCATTCTAATAAGTACATCATCCGCTCCTCCTAGCAAAAAACAAACGGTTTCTAGGGTAGGAATAAAACCGTGATGATTGGCATCTTTTACTCCACCAAACTCCGAAAACTCCGCATCAATAGTTTTGTTTTTAAGCAAAAACAAATCCAAACTTTGGGGTTTTATATAACGTGCCATGGTCATCACCAATATCAAGCGCTCCTCAAATCTGACACCGTATTTTCGCACTATGGCGGCATAGCCCGAAGTATCCTCTTCAGGTACTTCCGGAACTTCCAATTCTTGTACAGCTTTAAAGGGACTTTCATTTTTAAAATACAATGCTATTCCGACATCGATTACCGACTCTAACCAGGCAATATCTAAAGCCAAGGTCAGCGGTTTCACCATTACGTTCTCCATAATACTTCTATATATTTTTCCATCCAATTCAATCGCAATTGACCTATGGTCCATGGAATTTGATCTATCAACATATCAAACGACTTTTTTTCAACCGTTAATACAAACTTTTTTTCTTCCTCAACTAGGCTTCCCTCTCTTGCTAAAAAGGACACCCTCAAACCTTCTACCGAAGTATTTCCTATGATACTCCAATGGCTAATAATAGCTTGCAACATCCCATCAATTAAGGTTTTTTCATCCACAGTCAACATTACTTCTGGCCCCAAAGGTTCCTGAAGTGGCACCCCGCAAACGAGTTTATTGAGTAGCAACTCCTGCTCTTCGGGGCTGTTTGTTCCGTGTACCGCATATTGCAATGCATACATCCCTTTTTGTTGGGACTGGTAATCTTTAAAAACCCTGTTTTCCAGTAAGCCCATTCGCTCGAATAACATGGGTATATAAGGTCCTAATAACACCATCCCTGCGTTTTCGACAAATACTGTCCCCTCTATGGTTTCCTTTTCTATTACTACTGGGACTGCTTCCGTAGTTCGCTCAAACAACTCCTGATGTTTTTTCTTCACGTTATTAACAATTTGCTTTGACAAACGCTTTAAAAAATCGTACTTATCAACAAATTTCTCAGAAACCTCCAATAAACGCCCCATGCGTTCTCGCGGTAATTCTTCCATACTCGACTGTAGCAACAAAGCCCAATCAGCTACCTGCCAGGTCGAGCTGTGTCCCAGCTTTAACTTCTGTAATACTAAGGTTACAAAGCGCATCCACAGACTTTGGTAGTGACTTGAAGATAGCTCTTTCTGAAACACTCTAAACAACTCATAAACATAGCCCAACTCTTTTTTACTCCGATCATCAACGAGTATTAACAACAAAGAATGTTGCGCTGTCACCTCAAGCTTGTTGATGGCAAATGCTCGAAACTCCTTATGCCTTATCAATACTTCAAAATCTTTTTTCCGCTCCGATTTCCATTGAATTAAACGTTCCAAAGACTGTTGAGAACGCTGCGGATTGTTAACAACTCCCCACCCTCCTTCACTTGTTAACAACGTTATTAACAACTGTTGATAACCTTCATTTCCATCCTGAAAAGCACTCTCTCTCGCATTCAAAAATAACCCAAACTCACTACTAGACAACAAGTTAGACAACATCCCGTGCTGTTGAACAACCCAACTCACATATAAGTGACTCAGCTTCAAAACACTCATTCCTTGGACATTAGACACAGTTATTAACAATTCATCCACCAAAGTTGCTATTGACACCTGTGAATTTTTAGCCAACCTGCTTAACAGCTTTATTTTCAACTCAAACAACAGTGTGGATGTTACGGGAACCAGCCCAGCTAACTCTCGTAACACAAACTCCTGAATACTGAGAAACAACTCCGATATAAGCGTTGAGTTCATCGGTGTTATTTCGGACAAAAACAACTGGAATAGTTGCGAGGTCATATGCTCGATCCATTGTTTTTGGAACTTTGATTTTTTAAATAACTTTACAAACTGTTTTGGTTGTTCTTGCAACATTGCCGTCATACAAATTTGCAAGGCTTCTCGAGTCTTTGCTTTTGCCCACCAAGGAAGTCCTCCTTTCTCAGAAAAAAACACCAACATATCCCAAGCGTAATTCAAGGGCTTGGCAACTTGATTTTTTAACTTTTCTTCATGAGCTATCACACGTTCTATCAAGGCTATTACCGATGTACTAGCCTGTTTTAAAAAGGCTTCTTGATTTAACAAAACCCGAATCGACTGCAAGCGTACCCCGTGCTGTTGATAAAAGCTGAGAATCACATTTCGAAGGTGACGGTACAAATGAACCTCAGATCTTTGATAAAAACTCTGTTCAATTTCACGGTGTAATTTCAAAAAGGCTTCCTGTGGAATTAGGTGCAACATAACATTGGTACTTTTATCTTGTACCAACTTTCCCTTAGATTCATACTTTGTTGGGTAGTGGGCTATTAAACGCTCCAATACCGTTTTCATAACCGGCGTTATCTCCAAGGAACGCAATAGGCGCTTTACCTCTTGTAAAACTGCTGCCACTTCCGCCCCTTTCTTTTCCAGCTCGTGCAAACGTTCCAGACTCCAATGCAGTAATAAGCGTTCGGTGCTTCCTCCCGATTTTCGTGACGCTTCTATAAATGCACATACAAACTTCAAACTTGAGGTAGTATATTGCTGTGCTAACAGCTGCTCATAGAATGTAAACTGACTCACATTGTGTTTGGCTTTGTAATACGCATACAACTGCTCCGACAGCTCCAATACAACTGGCCTATATACGGTTTTTTGAACGTGTTGTTCAAATCCCTTTTGCTTGCGAAGTAATTTTATAAAATCAGGTAACCACCTGTGAACACTCGTGGTATTTTTTTGTTCGTAAAACTCCAAAATCGTCACGAAATCTTCATCAATTCGAAAATCCTGTACCAATTCCCATAAGAACGCAGCGAGCAAGGGTTGTTTGGATTGCTGTTCTTTAGCAAATACAGCCCAACTCATTCGCTCAAGTTGTTCTTCTACCACAAGTAGCGTTTTAGACAGCAAAGAAAGTTGCTGTGAATACTGTTGTAATTCTTCAAAAAACTGAAACAATCGCTGTACTTGCTGCTCTTGAAGCACCCTTGCTATTTTTCGTAATAATTGTCTGGAAATGCGCTGCAATACCAAGGTTATATGATCGCTATCCTCTTGAAGAAATTTATAAAACACGGTCTTAAAAGCCCGCGGATCTTTGTGTACTAATTCAGAAACCTGGGTCCAAAAAGTCGCTTCCGAAAGGCTACTACTGCTGGGCAAGGACTGGTACTGTAAATAATACCCTATTGTTTTAACCAAACTTTTAGCACTCGTCGTCGTCGATATGGTTGTTTTCTGTAATTCTTCTTCCAACTGGAAAACCAGCTTCCCGAAGTTTGGGATGTTTGTTTGTTGAGATTTACGAACTCCAGCCGCTAAACTCTGCAATAAACTCGCATAACTCAAATTGTACTTCGCTGCAACTTCCTTAATTAAGTATTGCAAAAAGTTCTTCTGATTGGCATAACCAGAAACCTCCGTAAAAATATAGGCCAACACGATATCCCAGGTAGCTTGGCGAAAATATCCCGGGTTGGTTTCCACCAGTCGATATTCCTGTTGGTATCCTATAATATCTCTTCTCGATTGGTTGATAAAGCTAGCCTCTTCGCTTTTCACTGCGGTGACAATTTCTTCTAGAGATTCATCTTGCAACTGCGATATCAAACGCTTTCGAATACGTTCTTTCTTTCCTTCTACTTTCAGCACCTCTATCAAAGTTTCAGCATCATCTCGAAGGGCATCTTTTAATAAACTCACCGGGTTGGTAGCCGAAGGCACATCCCATTGCAGATACCCATTTTTCAGAAAAAAGATAAAGCGGTCTACTTGTGTTTTGTGTATAGGCTGTCGAGTACCTCTGAGCAGTGTGTTTTCAAAGACATTTGATTTGAAAAAGCTCGCCAGAGCCTCTTCTAACTTATACGTTAACTCACGTTCAAAATTCACCGCTGAAATACTGCCTAAATCGAGTTCTATTTCATTGTATACATCTAAAAATTTTGGAGAGTGATACTTATCCAACACGCGTTGTATCACGTGCTGAATGCTGTGTTCTTGTAGCTGGCTGACACGCGACTGATACGCATGTCCTTCAGCTGCATCTCCTATTTCGAGCTCAAACCGCTGTCGTCGGATAATATGTATCGCTTCTTCCTCCATCAGCTTTAAGCAAACATTTGTAACATTTTAATCAATTCGAACGCATAAAAATTCCTTGCCTCTATAACCGAGGGATCTTCGCTTTGTAGTTGAAACAAATCGGACCATTGAAAATACAGTTCTTCAAAAGCCTGCAGGCGTTCAAAGGTCAACCAATGAAATTCTGATACGATATGGATGGGTAAACTTTCGTACACCGTGTGTTCAAAAACCTTGCGGAAATTATCATTTTGAAAACGAACAGGCCAAGCTGGAAGTACCCAACTCATGGTAAACGAAAAAAAAGTTTCATCAACTTTTTCGTCCCCGTAATACACATAACAAGTCGTGAGTTCTTCAACCGTTTCGACAGTTGTACTCTTTAGCACCCTAGCGAGTCCTCCAATGGCTTCTTCTAAGGCCGGAACTGATGGGTATACATTTTCTGAAATGGCCAACTCCTCTCCTCCTTCGTCTAATACCAAACAAGCATAACCGCCCTCTCGTTTCAGACCTTCAAACTGAACGGTTCCCTCTTGAATTCCGTGTAATAATTTTGAAATTTGCTCATCTCTCGTAGCGAAATTCATTTTTTTATACTGGTTCAAGACCAGGTCAAAACTGGCAACGATTTTCGAAAAATCGATGCAAAAGCCAAAGGTTTCCGCTTTAAAATCTGGCAATAGCCAAAGGTGCTCGACTATCCAAAACCCTTCAGACCTCTTATTTAATTCCAGCAAATATGCTACCGCCTGATGCACGGCAGATACTGCTGCCTCTTTGCTCGTGGCGATGTGCACAACATGATAGGCTCCTACCCGGCTTCTATGCAATACCAAATAGGCACCTTCTTTGTGAGGATGGGGTTGAATACTGTAATTTTCAACATTGATACCCTCCTTGAGTACTGTACTTAACACCCCTTCATCACCTCCCACAAAATGCATCCCTTCTCGCAATTCGCGCTGTAATTCTACATGTGTAAACTGTACAGAAACCTCATCAATTTCGACCTGACCTAATGGAGTATCGATGGTTATTTCTGAAATTTTTAAAGCCAATTCTTCTGTAGGGGCATGCAGGTGGATCCCTGCGTCCATAACCGTTTTGGTAAACGACTTAATTTCGAGGGACTCAATGCCCGTTGCTATCGCTATTTTTTTAAACACCCCTGCTAAGCACCGCTGTTCCTGATCGCCCAATGCTGTTTTTATAGCAGTATAATCAAACGATTTAGCACGCTGATAACTCAGCGTTCCGTACTCGGCAACAAGTTGTCTTTTCGATTTGAGTATTTGGTTTTTGTACGTCTCTTCAGGTATTAACCCAAGGTAGCTAGCCTTGTTAATTTTTTCCAGTGCATATCCCTGAAATACCTCACTGTACCTCGCTAATAACTGGTCGGCAATGGCGTGCAAACGCGACGAGGCATGTCTGTCAAAATAACGCATCAATTCATGCGTAACCACCGACCAATACCGCTCTAATTCCTCCAACTCCATATCGGTAGTTTGAGGCATTAACAATTCGGTCAGTTCAGCAACATCTGGAAGTGTATTGGTAAAATACGTTTGTTTATCCTCAGTGCGAACATCGTACAAAGTGTAGAGTTTATTCAATTGTGCTAAAAAGTTCACCAACAACTGATCAAAGGGCAATAGGTATGCCTTTAACTGTTGTACTTGCGCTTGCCGCAGAGGACTCGCGCCTTGGCTAATTCCGTGATCTCCTACTCCGTACAATTCTGGTAACTGCTTTCGTATCGGAAAATACTCCTCGATATCCAAGGCGCTTCCGGTAGGGATATCAATCGTATTATCGGCGTGAGAAGCCGCTTTAAATTTGCTAGCATCCAACGCCTGAATAAAGGACAATTGCTTTTTAGTTTGAACTAAATCGGGGTAAAACACCACTCCTGAATTCTCAAAGACTAACTGTTCATTCGTTTTCGGAAACAATACCCGAGCCGTCATGTTTTTGGGTATGCGCAGACTCTCGCGGATTACGTGCTGTTTCTTAGCCACGGGATCTAAAAAGCTCAGGCTAAAATCACTGATATTGACCACTCCACGAATTCGAGAAATGAGCTTGATGATTTCTGGAATGTTGATATAATTTTTAGGATCTTTTAAACTGACGTCTTCAATAAAACCATTATTTAAGGACGGTCCGTTAAAAATGGTATTGACAGCATGGCCTTGCTCTTGCATTTGACCTAAGGAGCGATAGGTAACTTCGGGTGCTAGATAATCGTTTATTTTATGGATAATACTCGCCAGCACTTCCTCTCCCTCAACTAAATCAGACAAGGTAATATGAAAATCCATGACTAAAGATAAAGGTTTATACACCTCAATCGCGTATAGGTCTTCACAGAGATTTCTATTTGCCTGATACAATGATCGCATTTGCTGTTTGATCTCCTCATTTTCACGCTGCTCATTTTTCCGATTGGCGTGGTATTCATACTTTTCCACATAAACGTGGAGTAAGCCCTTAATATTGGCGAGTTCCTTTTCGTAACTATCAACGGGATAAATCCAAACATTTTTAATATTCGGAATTTCATCGATCCAAAGCTTGCGATAATCTTCAAAGGTTACGGGGCTGGTGGTCAAGATATCCGCTGCTTCAAACAGGCCATTATCACCTGATGCTAGCGCTGCTCCCTTAGAAGAATGCAAAATATCTTCAATGGGCAATGCTATTTTATAAGCCACCTCAGTCATTGCATATGCAATGTTTTCAAGGAGCGTTACTCCGGGATCGTGCTCGTTGTAATCTGTCCAAGTCGCACCACTGAGTTTTTGCAATAACTCCAAGGCCTCTTGGTGCAGATTTTCGTACAGACTAGTACCCGGTTTCTTTTTAGCTATATATCCTTTCGTGCTTCTATTCATTCAGCTGACTATTCGTTAAACAGGGCATCCATATTGGCATCCCAAAGTTTGGTGATGTGATAGTTAATCATATGTCCGGGGCCGTAATTCGAACGGGTACGAAGTTGTAGCTTGTAATTATACGTACTCCCCGTAAATCGTATATCGATTTTATTCCAAAACCATCCGTAGTGAGCTTGGGTTTTTCGAATTTTATGATGTGATTTACCAAAAGTACTCAGTGCATGTGCATGCATTAGGGCATAGCGGCCGGTTTTTTTCTTACCCACTTGGGCCATGATTTCGAAAGCCATGCATCCGTCTAAATCAGTGACGATACTATGCCATTCACCATCGGCCTTAACCTGTCCTATTTTATAGGTTCCGACACGAGTTTCAGCTCCTAATACTCCAGCAACTTCAAGTGTTGTACGCGGCTTTTGCGTACCGATACCGACTTCACCTGACTTCTGAAACGACATGACTGTCTTTTGATCATTTTTAGTCACCGGCGCCTCTATACTTAATGAACGGTCTTCTTTTTGTTGTAAGGAAACACTCCACTGGGGTAGTTCGTCTTCTACATTTTGATATACGCTAATCACGCGATCCGATTCTTTACCTTCGGGAGATAGGATTAATCCGTCTTCTTCGGTTTTAGAAATACCATCATCTACCTTGTTTACCATAGAATCAATTAGGCTAAAGAAATTACTCTCTTTAGGCCTTGCCCCAGCGGTAAACAATACCTTTAAACTTTGTCTGTTCAGTAGCTTAATTTTCACTGTCTTTCTGTTTGGTTGAATGCTTGTTTAATTTAAAATTCAAAATAGTGGTCAAGGCTTCTTCACGCACTTCTTCATCCGTTTCATCAAATGCTTCCAGCGGAGTTTCTTCATCGGGTGAAAACGTAATTTCCTGAGGCTCTTCGGCATCATCGGCAATGATGTAATCCAATCCAATGCGGAAATTTTGACTTTCTATTTCGGTAATCGTTTCATCTTCTAAAATAGCTGATGAATAAATGTTATGCCTCAATTTAGGCACTAACATGGACCAGGGAGTTGTGGGTTTTATTTCCTCACTTTCTTTGTGGACTTTCAAAGAATAATTATCAATCCCCTTCTTTATTATGTGTTCTATTTCCAGCTTTTGTACCGACTGGATATAGGATAAATTTTCTAGGTGACTCTTGAGCATCCTCGGAACTACAGTCCCCCCTATACCTTCAACATTGGTCGTTGCGTCATGAGTTACTGGGCAGAGGTACTTATTGAGTTCTTCATTGAGTGCATTGATAAAATAGCCTCCTTGCTCATTTGCTTCAAAGGTGACGATACAGGTCACCAACAGCCACTCTACTACTGGATTCTGTACGTGTATTTTGATAAACGAATTGGCTTTTTTTCGAATAAATTCATGGATAATAGCCAATTCATTGACATTAAAATAATGATGCTTATCGTGTTTCCACTGGTTGGAAAGCACCACTAAACGCACTTTTCCCGCTTGAGGCTTAAAAAACTGGTTTAAGTTCGTACACTTTACAGCCATTACTTCGTGGAAGTACTGCAATATCAAATGTTCGTAATCCCAGATGGTCAAAGCTCGATCCTTATGGCGCAAACGCTCGCTTACTTCCGTATAAAAAAGTTCGGGACTGGTTGGCAACTTTCCTCCAAAGGAATCTTGAGGCTGGGTAAGTTTTTTGACGTCGGCTATTTTAGCAGTCAATTTTCGAATGCTTCCGGCAGGTACTTTTTTCCCTATATGTGTTTCTTCTGAATCAATCCCTACGACCTCAACGGCATTGGGATAAATCCCTTTAAGCACCGGATAGCGGAATGCTTCGTGAAACGCTACAAAGCGGAATTCTATTTCATCAGAAGCAAATTCAGTTGAAAAATGAGGTACTAATAACTCTACAATCCCGGCTTTACTCAACTGATCCGTGCTGTCTGATACTACATTCTTTTTGGGCAGTGCCACCCATTGATCGAGTTTTTTGTATTCGATACGAATATTATTGGGGGTTTCGCACTGGCTGGCAACACTACTTTCCAAATCAAAAAACAAAGTAATGGTCGTATCGGGTTGTACTTTTTTCAATTTCAAATACAAATAGCCTTCCCCTTCAAAATTAGACAACATCGTGTCTTTAAACACCTTGCTATCTTGCACCGTCTGCTGCAATCCAAACGGTGTGATATGTATGTATGCGCCCAATAAATTATCAGAACTACCGTCGAAAGAATTGTTAAAATAAATCGTGTCGCTCGCTCGATAACTCAAGGTCAATTGCTTTACCTTTGGATTAAAAGGCTTGTTCGGCAAGGGTTCTCGTCCGTTATTTTGTGCATTAAAAGTAGCAATGCGCAAATAGTCTTCTTTGTACAAATCTTTTCCGAAACCTTCTTGAGGTGCTGAAAAAGTCAATTTAAAAAACCCGTCATTGGCATGGATATCATACACCAATGGATCGCGTAGGCGAAAATCTTTGTTCAGCTGATACTTGGCTAAGTTTTGCAAACTCAAAATACGATGTTTGCTCAGTAAAATACTTTCATAACCTTCAGGAGTTCTTGCCGGAACGGTACTAAACAAAGTAGTGACTTCGCGCTCGTGCTCCAGCTGAGGAATCCAAAAGCCATTGGACAAGGCTGAGATATTCACTAAAAAGGAACTGTTGCTAAAGGGTTTCGAATACCCTTGGTAATAGGTTTCAAATCCACCGTAATCCTCGGGTACTTGTTCCCATTCGATATGGATATCGAGAGCATCCAATTCCTTTTTAAACAATTCACTTTTCCCTATCAATAGGTGGTTCCCCACTTCGGGGTGTTTTCCAAAAATCGGGAAGGATTTCGTTAAGGGTAGCTTTCCAACATCGGAATACACTGATAAGTTTTTCATGCCTTCTACGGTCACATCAATTCGCAGCTCTTCAATACGCACTCCCTTCAAATAAGAATAGGCATAAATCGGTGCATACTCTGAGAGCACCACACGAATCATGGGCCAATCAAACTGTGATTCCCCTGCTAACAATCCTACTGCGGGCGCTGTATTTTCAAGTACAAACTTTAACCTAAATTCATCAGTCGCTTCCTCAAAAGTTACGTAATAATCGTCGAGTACCACCCAACCTTTTTGCGAGGTATAGGCGATGTCAAAAGCCTTTTCAAAAACATCGTTAAACACGATATCCATGGGCAAATCCTGATTGACTTCCATTTCGTGTAGCAACCTCCACAAACTGTTCTTTGCCGATTCTTTTTCCAGGCGATACACCAAGGTAATTTGGCGACGGCCCTCCTCCAAAAACAACACCTGGGAACCGATCATAAAACCGATATCCGTAGTGGTGCTCTCTGTGATTTCAGAATCTATAATTGAATTTTCATCAGCTCCGAACAACGAACTGTTCGCTACTACCTGCGGTTTTCCTTTGCTGACAAAGGTATTTTTAACAATATTTGCTATGGTAGGGTATTGAGTTCCTACTTTTATAAACGGGCTTTGATTTAGATAGAAGGCCTGAACCGTTTCAATCACCGTAGGCACTGCCAACAGTGGTTTTACCGTTTCAAATAGTGTATTTTTTTTACTCCCAAACAGTTTCCCCGCGGAAAGTTGGGTTTTTTCTGGAATCAAGGCCCCCTTTGATATAGGAATAAGATCAAAACAAACCACTGATTTGGTCTCAATACCTTCACTCGGAGTCTGTTTCAGCACCTCTTTATAATAAAAGTCGAGATGACGTTGCCCAAGGGTATTGAGCTGATCTTGAATTTTCTTTACTAAAATGCTAAATGCGATATACATCGCATTGTTAGGCAAATGGTTATCTTTATCAAACAATGTCGCCTTTACGTAGGCACTGGTAAAATTTTGAATATAGATGACCATTTTGCGGAAGGTATGCACCATTTCCGACAAATCTAAAGCGGTTCCACGTCCATCCGGATTGGTATAGGACTGCAAGGTAGAAGCAAAAGAACTGGTTTCGTCACTACTGCGCTCTTGGTTTTCCAACGCCGCTTGTAACAGGTCTTTTTTACGCTCCAACACATCGTACAACACATTCCTAATTTTATCGGCAAGTACGAGCTCTTCAAAATGCAAGAGTTGTTGGTACCAGCCTTCAATGCGGTAGTACCAATTTAGCATCACGGGGATTACCACTGCGGAGTCTTGTTCATCAAGACGCAGGTCGCTGATAGGCTCTTTAACAATACCTATGATATAGATAAGTGGGTCTTGCTCAATAAGGCTGCGCCAATTTCCATCGATTACATTCTCGGTGGTATAAAAATTAATATAGGCTACATAGTCACTTATATACGCTAACAAATCGTCAAAGGAGCGTTCATCAATTTTGAATTCCTGATTCAATAACTGATTCTCAACTCGTCGACGCTGTATGGTTCCTTTCCTTCTTTCCATCATTCGCTATCCATGAGCTTACTGGTTATTCTTCGATTTATGCAGCGCTACTAATTCGGCCAAACTCGTAGGTTGCTTTGGGGTTTTCTTAAACAATTTAGGAATATCCGTCCCTTCAATTTTATAATACGGGAACACCAAATTAAAGCGGTTATTGGTATGGGGAATTCTATAATCTAAATTTATCTTAATCACTCCGTCCAAATACTCCGATTCATCGACATATACCTTGATCAGTTTAATTCTAGGCTCATATCGGAGGATTGCGGTACGAATCATTTCGGTGATCACATGTACCCGTGAATTCGAAATTGTATCGAACAAATAGGTATAAATATCACACCCATACCTCGGTGTCATAATGCGTTCACCGAGTTTTGTATTGAGCAAAATATGCAACGATTGTTGAATATCTCGTTCATTAGACACCATTTCAACGCCCAAAGAGCTTTCTTTGTGAAAAGTTGGAGGAAAACTCCAACCGGTACCTAAAAATAGGTTGTGCTTTTCCGTGTCTTTATTATTTACTTTCATATGTTAGTTTAAATTAACCGTACTTCCGCTGATACTCGTATCACCACTACTGCTCAAATCGGCACTACTCGACCCACTCATTGACAAGGAATCATCAGCAGAAACTGTGATACCATTACCACTGATACTGATATCATTGTCAGCAGTCATGGTTATAGACGAGGCCTGTATGGTCATATCGTCGGTTGCTTTTATGGTCATTGCAGAAGCACTTGTAATCGTTACTCCATCACCATTCATTAGTATTTGATTGCTATTTTGATCGGTGATGGTAATACTCTCATCCTGATCACTTAACACCATTGTATTTCCGTTGGGTGTTAGGAAAGTCATGATAATGTTTTCATCATCAAACTGCATTTGTAAATTACTCCTGGTAAACAAGGCCTTTAGATTGTTATTACTATCAGCTGGCTGTAAGGATTCGGCTGGTGGTAAGGCACTACTGTACATACTTCCTAGCACCACCGGATACGCAGGGTTCCCATCGATAAAACCGAGGATTACCTCATCGTTTACTTCGGGATAAAAATAGGCTCCAAAGGAATTACTCGCGTAAAAGGAAGCCAAGCGTGCCCATACAAATTCAGTGGTATCATTTAGCATAGGAATTTCTACCTGCACGCGAAACTCACCTCCATCTTCGTCATAAACATCTTGTACGATCCCCACCTGTAATCCTTTTACATCAATTAAGGTATCTTTAATTTGGGGTTCCGAAGGATTACTCTTTACTTTCTGATTGTGAAATTCAGGAACAACCCCTATTTGAACTTCGGTAATCCACTTTCCTCCTGTTATATTGTGATGTACACTAGATACATAGGCGTCTCCATCCATCAGTTCTCCCAATCCTTTTAAGGTGATCAGGGTATTGGGTTTTACTGCTGCCGACCCCGGAAAGGTAATGCTCCCACGAAACTTAGACATGCGCAACCTCAAAAGCATGGCATCTGACAATTCTTGAGTTTCATCTTGGGTAAGGGGTACCGAGGTATAAATTGTTTCATCGACATCGATTACCTCTTCCAAATCAGACTCGGACACATCTCCTTGATCATTTACCGAGGGTTCTGTAGCATCTGAACTCACAGAAGCCTGATCAGACAAAGACCAAGAATTGTAAGCGATGGAGTTGAGCTGTTCTTCAGCCTCTAATTCTACGTCCATCTCCATAATATCACGACCGTATTCTAATTCGAGTACGGCTTCGCTGTCCACGGATATTTCACTAATGCTCAACGAACCGTTATCGGTCACAACTGCCATTCCGTTTCGCTGCGCTCTGCTCACTATAAAGTCCCAATCCGTGGCCTGATATTGTATAATTTTTTCTTTCGTTACGGTGGTATCGGTGATATCTACACTCACTCCTAAATTCCCCGCAATCTGTTTGATAGCGTCGCTATCTAAGGAATCTGTTAAGACTACCTTACTTTTACTTTTTACTGCTTTTATCAAAGCGTCTTTACAGGTAACCTGAAAGGTTGTACCACCTTCGTCTATTTTTATGGATTGTTTGGTTACTTCTCCCGAAAAAATAGTGGTGGTATCATTGGCATATCCCAGTGCAATTTCAATGGTATTTCCAATTTTGAAGGTCGTTGCATCGGCTATTTCAAACATTTGTTTCGACGGGTTTCCATCGCGAACAGTAATTTGAGCCTGTGCAATCGAATCTATTTCTTGGGTAATACTCGCGCTCATAATACCATACGACTCAGGGATTGCTGCTCCTTCTGAGGTAATGGTAAAAGACACGAGGTTATTTCCGCTAATAATGGGTGAGCTTGCCATGGACTCTTTACTTTAAGGGGGGTAAATACAATTTGGTTCCCGGTACCAAATTTCTAAAATTCAACAACTTGTTATACGATGCTACTTCGGTATAGTAGCTACTATCTCCGTATATTTTATAACACAATAAGGGTAAGGTATCTCCTTCTTTCACCTCGATATAATGGGTTAAATCGGGGGACTGATTGTCGGCCTCCGCGGCGATATCATCAGCAGAGATAGCACTTTCAAAAGCCACGCTCAACTTTGCTCGCAAGGGAGTACCATCACTTTGAAACAGGGTATAGGAAATATTCATAGACACCAACTTACACTTGAACACCAAGGTTCCCCAAGAGAGGAGCAGGTAATTGGGTTCGTGGATACTTCCGTTATACGTAAAACAGGTACTTTTAAAGCTATCTATCTGATCGGCCACTGGTGTATTGGTCGACAACAAACTACTCAAACTACTTGAACTGATTGCCCCTGTAGCATCGAAAAAAATATCGAACGACACTTTTTCGGGCGGTGTTCCTTTATACCAAACCGAGGTACCAGGCGACCCCACAGGCTGAAACTTGTTGTATTCAATACTGTGTTCGTGGGAATAAGATGCAGGATTAATTTGCACCGTACAACTGTCACCGGTTTGACTTGAGTATTCGTTATCGGAATACGCAGTGATGGTCATTAGATCTTTTGACATCTAGCGTTCTTTTAGTTTTTGCAACTGTCTCTTTACTTCTTTCTTACACAAATTAGCAACCGTTTCTTTCAAGGCATTCATATCGATGGCTTCGGTAGGCTGTGTGTTATTTTCTTCCACCTTCACCTTAATCACTAATTCTCTTATTTCTATGGGCATCTTTTATATAACTATGGAATAATCGTACGACAATTCAAGTGACTCGATTAATATTTCATTATTCATGGAATTCAATGGTGAAAACTCCCATTTTACAGGCCAAGCGTTGACAAAACTCCAGTTTTTTATCGGGAAACTGTTTTCATTCAACAAACTTACGATCACTGTTTGGGTAATAATAGAAGAGCTCAAACCGCCACCAATCGTAGCTTGGCACCATAAAGACAAAGCAGAGATACTCGACGTAACTCCGCGTTTCAACACCAAATTCTGATATTTAGCTCCGGTAGGTACTCGGTGTTTGTACCGATTTTCCCCGCCTTCTTCGATTTCTTCTATTCCCATTTCCATGGACATGCCTGACACTTCTTTAAAAGAAGTATCGGCAAGTCCTAATTCCAATGGAAATGTGAGTCTAAAATAAAACCCAGGTATTGGATAATCACTCATATGTTAACTATTAGCAATAGTCAAGCCTTCGTGAGCCAATTCTAAGGTTTCTATAGCCACCTCATTTGCTTCCGACTTTAAATCGGTAGCGGTAATTTTTGTTGGCCAAGCATTGGTTAATGTCCAAGTCATTGTAGGTGATCCTTTTTCGTCTAATAATTTGATCACTACAGTTTCTCTTTTAATGGTATTCATTTTAATAGCATCATACCATTTCCAGAAGTTGTTATCCTTCACGAACACCCCTTTTTTAAGTGTTACGTTACTAAATTTCGCCAATCCTGGCATTTTTATCGTACTAAAGGTTTTACTATCACCATGTCGGTATTCTACAACTTGTGTTTCGGTATCTAAACCTGATACTTCTTGAAACGAAGCGGTATTGTCTTGAGAGCCTAAACTAACTGTAAAATAAAATTTAGTTAATGGCCATATTGAGCCTTGTGCTGATCCGTCATCTGCCATAATAGTTATGTTTTAGTGGTTATTTTATTCTTTTTTAGATTCGATTTACTAGTTTTTATCCTTTCTGCATTTCTTGTTGGAAGGTAATTTCGATGAATTCTGCAGGATGCGATACCGCCACTTTTACAGCGACAATCATACGTCCATTCAAAATATCATCACCGGTCATGGTACTCCCCAAACCTACAGTTACAGAGAAGGCATCTGCTGGTTTCGGTCCAACCAATCCTCCTTGGTTCCACAAGCCCAATAAGAAATTACTAATCATACTTTTTACAGATACCCATGTTTTTGCGTCGTTTGGAGCAAAGACATACGCACTGGCAGCCTCTTTTACCGATTGCTCAATGTAAATCAACGTTCTACGTACGTTGATGTAACGCCAATCGTTAGAGTTTCCATCAAGGGTTCTCGCTCCCCAAACCAACACGCCCTTTCCTGGGAATGAACGGATAGCACAAATAGACTTCCCGTCTAAAGGCATATTGAGATCTTCCTGACCTTTTAAATCGATTCTAATTGATGGAGAAATTACTCCTTGAACACCTATGTTTGCAGGGGCAACCCATACTCCTTCGTTGTTGTCAACAACAGTATAGAGTCCGGCCATCGCAGCACTCGGTGCCATCAAGTTCAACTTCTCTAACATGTGATTTAATAACAACTTATACGAAGCACTTAAGTTTTTAAGTACGGTATCGGCCTTTCCCTGTGCTACCTCATCGGTTGCTGGTTTCGCTCCAAACAACGCATCGATGTATTTGTTGATCGGATTTGGCACACTCGCTTTGGTTTTTGGATCAATCACATTAGGATATTCCTTGTTGAGCATTGCTTTAACTGCAGGATAACTTGCAGGTGCAATGTTTTTATAAGAAATATCAGTCAACTGATTGATAGTCGTGTGTAACCAAGGATAATAGGTAGCCGCATAGCTATTAAACTTCGGTAAAATTGGCTCTACATTATCTCTAAAAGCTTCCACGCTAGTAGTTCCTACCAACGGCTCGCTGTACCCACCTGGTACGTCTAAAATTGCCACACGAGTTGCTAATTCACCACAGTGGTTAATCGCGTCCTTTTGCAAAGAATAGCAAAGAGCGTACTTTTTAGACAGGTCTGTTTGCGTAGTATCGGCTAATTCTACTGCGTCTGGAATCACAATCATGGTTGGTTCCGTTTCTTTCTCTAAAACCGTTAAGGCATCGGTAAAAGGCTTGGTTGATGTCAATGCCGTTGCACTGTAATCATACGCTCCTGTAGACACGATATAACAAGTACCTCCTCCATTTTCGTAGAAAAACTTGATAGCACTAAACAAGCGGTAGTTTACCGTTGTTGTCGCCAAGGAATACGCATCTGTTCCGATGTGGAAATCGGCAGGGGCTGCGGGTCCTTTTGCTGCTGCTGGGTCTGCCTTAGGGGCATCTCCTCCTTTTTTCTTTGAATTGTCGGTTGGTGCTGGCTTTGCATCTGCTGCAGGTGCTCCGGCAACCGTTACCCCAAATTGAATTTGTGGTGGCTGGCTTCCGAAAATCGCGTTGAACTCTGCCAATGAAGTAATTCTCACTGCTTTGTTCACCAGGTTTTTACCGTTGTAACTGGTTTTCGCCGTGTATCCAATAAATGCTGGAATCGCCGTTGGTACAGGTACCACCGCATTTCCAAATGCATCCAATTCTTGAATGTACACTCCGGGCGTTTTCATTTCTGTTACTGACATTCGTCTTTTTTTTTTAAAGGTTAGACATAAATTATTGTTTGAGATACATAAATATCCTCATTGTTTTTCTTTCTATTGATCACCATAGAAGCATCTGCCACAGGCAGTTTGATATCCAAATCCAACATCACATCTGAATATTGATTTACGTACTGAATTTTTAGTACGGGATGCTCCGTTGCCTTTTGTCTGAGGGGTACGGGCTGGGTAGTCCTAAAGACATCCGTTAGTCCTTGCCCTTCGATGATTTCTTTTTTTTCAATTTCACCGTACAATTCGGTACTCGTCCCCGCCACTTCCATGTTTTTAATTTCTATCATCTTTTCAGGAGACAGCACTACGACGTACTCACGGTAGGTTTTTCGTGCCTGAAACTGTACTTTTAGTTCTGGAATCGCATTTTCTTTTAACGATTCTACGCTATTTCTCATATTAATATGAACCAATCCGTATACTTGGGACTCTAGACTATCGGTGGTCCCAAAAAATTGTTGTCTTTTATCCCCGTCAACCCACAACTCGTATACCCCTTGCCCAAGCGCCGAAATATCAACACGCGCCGTTCCTTGTTTTTTTAATGATACCACCTCGTACACTACCTGTCCTCCCTGCTTTAGTTGTATGGTATTCACTGCATCTTTGTCGACCTCTACTCCGAAACGAAGTGGAGAAATAGGCAGGTTGTACGTAGGTATGGTCGCATCTACTTCGTGAAGGCGATTGCTAACCTCAGCATTGGTCATATAAGCAACCGTATCTTCTTTTTTAGGAAGTACCACCTCTGTATAATTATCGAAAGTTGGATCTGTATTTACCAATTGAAAATAGAGGTCCTCCGCGGTAGCGAGTTCTTCCCATACTTGTCTATTAGGACTTACCTCAGCGTGCAGGCGAATAACGCTCCCTATCATTTGCAAGCGTATTCCGTAATTTTTTAAAATTCGGAGAGTACTCGGGGTGGGTTTTACCTCAAACACTCTACATTGTTGTTCGGCAAAATAGGTATGTGCCAAACTCAGTGTAAACCAATGTTGTTGCGTACTACTCATTTACTATTCACTTTTTTTTGTATTTGACTGTAAGTGTCCTACACCCGCCACTTGTCCTTTTACTTGTCCTTTTTGGATTCCTATCATGCGAACTTTATACACCATTGAGGGCACGTACTTTGCTCCGATACCACTCCATAAATGACTCAACTCCTGAATGGGCACATTGTATATTTCAAAAATCAATCGTTCAATTGAATTGTCGAGTTCAGGGCTGTTTTCTGGAGTAAAGACTTTTGACGTCTGAAAAATTCCGATCACGGCTGAAAGCATCTTGAGAGCTTCGATATAATTGGCTGCATTATAATTGGCCGACACCAACAAATACATGTTCAAAAACACTGGTGGATTTACTCTATTAAACCCTCCTGACCCTGTCATCAAATATTCTTGTTGCGTTTTAACGGTGCGTTCTTGTTCAAGATTGATCACCGATAAAATGACTTTGTTTTCTATGTTTTGAGTTATGGTTCCGTCGAGGTTGATAAGACTGCTTACCACGACCACATCGTCGGTTAATCCGAAGGCCATTTTTAGTTCCTTATTCAACAAATCACTTATAAACACTAATACCTTATCCAGCATACTTCTATTTTTTATCCTCCAACATATTTTTAACCGCGGCCGCTACCATTCTGGCAAAATAAATTCCGGCAGCACAAAGGCCAAACACCACCGTAAATCGCGGGTGTTGGGTACTGATTATTTGCGCTACTTCTTCAAAGTCTTTCGCTACTTGCGCATTGATCCATTTGGCATCGGCACTGATGATATAGGACACAATTAAGGCTAACGGAATACTCAAAATCACGACAAAAAGTATCCATAAGAACTCCTTAGAAACAGTCTTTTGAACCATTTTTAAAATCTTCTTAAACTTTCCAGTATCCTGCTGTAAGCTTTTGGTATTTAACTGCATTTTCTCCATTTACGGTAAATCCTTTTGTTTTTCCTCTATGTATTTATTGATCAAGTAAAAAGCATAGGCTCCGGTCACAAAACCAATAATCATATGCACATTTCCATTTGTAATCCAATTTTGCATGCGAAACACGACAATCAACAAAACCAATACCGTTGCGGCATAGTATTTCTTTAAAGCTGCATTATTGAAAAAATTATTTCTTGTATTGGCAGAAAACATGGCAATTACAAACCCGACACAGGCAAAGAAAATCACGAATGACATTACGTATAACAGTATGGTTTTATAATTGGTTACGGTTACCAGTTTCTTTTCGACTCTGTTTATTTTACTATTAGGGTCTCTGAGTCCAAGAGTGTTTACCACAGCGGAAACTACCGTCGGCGACTGCTGGGCATTTACCCCATTAGCCGTATTACTCGCCAACCCATTGCTTCCAGTACCTCCACCGACACCTGCAAAACCACCAGCGGCCAAACCACCACCAGCCGTCGTTGCCGTTGGAACTCCTCCGAGTTGTTTCGCAATTACATCCCAGTAATCACTGTATCCTTTTGCATAGCCCAGGGCCCAAATTCCCAGACCTCGCAGCTTTTTATCTTTTATCAACTGAGTTTTGTACTCATAGCTAGTAGCATTTTCAAACCAACACTGTCGGTAGGTTGTTTTTTTGCCCTTTACGGCATATACGCTGTAAGCACTTTTACTAATAGGCTCTATATATACCGCCTCATTTTTTTCAATATTTGTTTTGATATAGCTAAACGTCCTGCTCCCCAAAAACTTTTTCACCTTCGATTGCAAGTTGAGATCTTTGGTTTCCCACAAACTTCCATAGGTAGGTAAGGCCAATAAAATTTTCGTGCTCGGAAGGTTTTTGGTATAGTAATCAACCGTAGTTGTCAAGTTGAATGGCTCCCACGTTTTCGCGCTTGCCATAGGGGCCACTGGCCCCGCTACTTTACTCTCTTTACCGTAATAATCATAGCCCATAATTACAAAACAATCAATAGCCTGATTGATCGCTTTAAAATCAATTGCATCACTCCAATTGACATTGGGAACGGTCATGTAGATCTGATAATTTTTATCTGCTTGTTTGAGTCTATTAGAGAGGGTTAACAAAAAGTTCGTATACGCTGTTTTTTCATTTTTAGACACCCCTTCGAAGTCGATACACACTCCATGAGCCCCTCGCTTTTTAAGCAATTTAATCAAGTTCGCAATCAACACTTCGGTAGCCGAAGTATTTTTTAGAAAGCGCTTATTGTTGTGCAACCCAAAATTACTCACAGTTAACAACACTCTTTTCCCTTTGGTTTTGAGCGTGTCAATAAATGGAGTTGTTTCCCAATCGTGAACACTAATGGGGTCTCCGGTTTTCGGATTTACCTCGTACGAAAAATAGGCTACGGTCGTAAGTAGTGATAAATTCAGCTTTTTATAATAGTCTTTTTCCCAATAAGGGTACCATCCCAATACTTCGTATTTTAACTGAAAATTATGCGGTGTATTTGCGGCTACGGCCTTTACCGGACTCAGTGTTTCAATGAAGGTTGAAGATTACTTGTCTTTCAGCAACTTGTGATGCTGATGTATAAATTTCCTAGCCTGTTTTGCAGAGTCGTTATGGTGAAAGATACTATAGATAAACTTGCCTACTGCCGTTTTCTTTTTGGTTGCTTTGGGAGTATCTTGAAAAGGTATGGAAGCCCATACTCTCGCCTGCGAAGATATCGCGACACTCCAATAGAAGACAAGCATTAAAAAAGCACTTTTGTAACTCATTACAAATCAATTTAACTTACTATACAATTCAAGCCATTAAAAAATGGACATTACTATACACCCTCAACTCACGACCACTCATCGCAAATTGACACAAGTTTCTTCTAACCTACTGGTTAGAGCTAAAATGTCTGCTAATTTAAGGTGTATAGATATTGAGAATTATATGGAAAGTTATTAGGCTTTTTTGAAGCTTAATAGGTATTCGATATCCTTTCGGGGGTATTCTATATATCTATAATTGGAGGTAAATATACTTATTTTTTGATAAGGCCAAAGCTTTCGCCCCTCTCCTTTTAACATTATTCTATTAATAAATTTTCATTTTATTTTGGTTTTGTAAACCAGATTGATCATTCTGCTTAAAAATTCAAACTGGTTCTTTACCAATGTTAGGAGTACTATTAATAATTTCCCTCTATTTTAGATGCTTTTGTAAGCAAACAAGCCTCTTTTTTGGTAAGAATCTTGCTTCCAGACATGCAGCACCTCTATTTAGACCTTAAGAAACGAAAAAAGTTTTTGATTATTTTATTTCCTTCAGGCACCATACAGAACCAAAAGGGACAAAAAACAACGTGTCTTCACCAATTAAATGCGAAAACACGCTGTGCTGTTTTATCAGATTCCAAGTTCCTTTTTGAGTATCCACTCAAATGCGGGCTTCGTCGGTTTGGGCAACTGCAAGTGTACAATCCTTCCTTCCGGGTCTATTAGTAAGTACCTCGGAATGGACTGTATGTTGAAACGCCGCATGAACTGATCTTTATTTTCCACGCGCCACTGAGTGATTTCTTTGGGTTTATCGGCAACTTCTAAAAGCCAATCTGTTTTACTGCGGTCAACACTCAACGAAAGAAAAGCAAGTTTTTTTGACTGATAGCGTTTTGCATATTTCTCAAAATAGGGTGCATCGCGTTTACAAGGACCACACCAACTTGCCCAAACATCTATCAGCACATAACGTCCTTGGAATTCTTGTAAGCTCCGAAGGTTTCCCTGACGATCCACTGCCCTGAAGTCGGGTGCTGGTTCTCCTTTCATTAAACGCTTCACCACTTGCGCCTGATTTGTCAATCGTTCTAAGAACACTGTATTATGGATGGTTTTTGCAGCGGAGGTTAACCATTGCTCCACGTCATCGGTCGTTTTCGACACATTGAGCTGCTGACTGTAGATTTTAAACAGGTAAGCTTCCTTAAAAGCGCGATCTTTGATGCTGACAACAGCTTGTATCAACTTAGTTAACTGATCTTCATCTCCAGCTACTCTTTTTAGTAATTGTTCTTTAATAACCTCCTGATACCTTCTCGAAAACAGCATGGCTTTGCTGTATGGCAATTCTTCTTTTAGGCTCTTTAAATCTGCTGGAAATACCAAATTTTTATTGGGGTATTTAAGCCTGTATCGCTGTTGATATTCCTGAATTTTATCGTCGAACTCAGCTTTGAACAACGTCGTTTGTAAGGCTTTAAAATCGTTGCGAAGTCTAAAGTTATCAGGAGTTTTGTACCTCTCCAAGAATACTGAGTTCTGTGACCATTCTGAACGTAACAATCTAAAAAACTCATCAGGTTCCATGAGATTTGCGGTATCTTTTAACCGATATCCTAGCCAGGTCATATAGTTTCTTTGTCCGTTCCAGGTATTTTCAGCCAACCGTGTCCCTGTCACTGCCAATTTCACGTGATTACGATTGCCCAAAACCTTTACATTCAAGCTATCCTCACTACCAAAATACAACTTGGCCCGCAGGCGATGACCAAAGTGTAATTCATAACGGCTCAAGGGTAACTCTTTTTTAAATTGATGATAAAATGTTCCCTTCAATACGGGAATCGTTGCAACGGTATCGTTTACGAAGGGTTCCACTACCCAAACTTTCGTCACTGGAACATCTGTAACGACACTACCTTTCAGAACTGTCGTTTTATGTTTCTCCATATATCTCGGTTGGGCCAATACTGTATACGCCAGCCCTCCCATTACGATTACGCCAACTGTTTGCACCAGTAGCTTTTTAGTGTATCGATACTTCGCCACAAAGAGGGATACTCCCCAATACACTCCCAGCCCTCCTAACAGCAGGGCAATCCATTCAACATAAGTCAAAACAAGTCCGATAGCACTTCCCTCCGGATGGTTAAACACATTGGCAATTCCAGTATAGGGGAACCAGTTAACTTCAAGATTCACTTCATTTAAATAGGCATTTATCCCAAAACCTACAAGTCCGATACACAAAGGCCATAAAAAATTTGAATAGCGCACTGACAATCCATACTGGAAGGCTACTAAAAATATGCTTCCCAGCCACAGTCTAAAAAACAAGACGCACACGTACAGTACCGGTAACTCTAGTAGCCCTACTACAGGTACCTTATTCAGCAATGCCAACAGATATACAGAGAGTACACTACTCAATAAAAAACACGCAACGATGATTGCATTGTTCAGGACGAGTATCGTAAACTTGGCTGTATAATAATAGCTGCGTTTTACCGGTAAGCTTTCGAGCATACGCCATCCGTTTGTCTTGTGGTCTAAAAACGCTAAGCGGCTCGCTATCAAGATTACTGCAAAGGGAAATAAATAATAAGCAAATATCTCCAACGCGTTTTCAAGGTAGTTCACAAACAGGTTATGTGGCTGTTTAGGAATAAACCTCGTACTGCCCATACATCGAAATACAAATAGTATGATGGGTGACAAGGCTCCCATAAGTACGGCGAGCAGCACGATTCCTGTTCTTTTAACTTTTATCTTTTCGGCTTGTAACGCCTTATAAAATTGAGTAATTGCATTCATAATGGTGGTAGCTACTTATTGCGTGAGATTTAAAAAGAGGTGTTCTAAACTTTTATGTGTCGTCAGTTTCTCTATGACAGCACCTGCTTTAAGCAGCGCTATGAGTAAAGCATTTTGCTGCTCTTGAGAGGCGGGAGAAACGAGTAATGCTGACGCTTCAATTTCCACGGGAATTCCAGGAAAATGCTCGGATATCCATTGGTACCAATACGCATAGGGTTGCGTTTCTATACGCAGGTCAAAATGTTGCTGAAATTGTCGCTGTAGCTCGTTTAATGATCCTTCAAAAACTAATGCTCCTTTATCGAGTACGCCCAAATGAGTACATATCTTCTCTATTTCATCGAGTAGATGACTGGAGATCACAATGGTTACACCTTCCTCATTCAAGGTACGCAACAGCGTTCTGATATCGATGACCCCTTGTGGATCTAGGCTATTGAGAGGTTCATCGAGAATTAATAACTCAGGACTCCCTAACAAAGCCATGGCAATTCCCAACCGCTGTTTCATACCCATAGAAAATTCGCTGACCTTTTGATCAGCTTTAGCCTCCAGTCCTACCCGCTGCAGGACAATTACCACCTCTGTGGGCGCTGAGTCTTTCAAGCTTGCTACTACCTGTAAATTTTCGCGAGCAGTAAGGTGAGTATACAATGCTGGGGCCTCTATAAGGCAGCCCATTTTTTTGAAAACTTCTGGTATTTGCTGCTCGAGGGGAGTTCCGAACAACTGTAAGTCTACTGATTTCTCAGGGATTAAACTGGCCGTTAGTAATTGCATCATGGTTGATTTCCCTGCACCATTAACTCCTAAAAAACCATAAATAGCACCTTGCGGGATACGCATGCTTACATTTTTGATCACGGGGCTTTTCGCACCTGGATACGTAAAACTTAGGTCTTTAATTTCAACGATAGGCTGCTGACTCATCACTTATATTTTCTGGATTCACTAGCAAATGTGCTATGGAATCATCAATCAAAAAAATATAATCGACCAAACAAGGGCAGTGATCGAATACCTCTTGATTTTACTCGACATGTACTAAGTGCGTTTGGAATATGAATCGGTTTTTTGCCTTAAGCTGTTCGATTTGTAGATATAGCTTTCCTTGTTACACTAAAAAAGAGTTCCTCACGCTTACCTGCAGCATCGAAGAAAGACTCTCAACATTCAATTTTCTTTTCACTGAATCGCAATGCTAATAAATACAACCAACCATCTCGTTTCCAAAAACAGGAAATCACAACATCTCTGCTGTGACTTTATCTTGTATTATTTTTTAAATTAATTCCTTTTTCTTTAGTCATTACCACCATAAAGGATTCTAGTGGGAGCAGATATATCTTCGGCTTGTAACCTTATGAAGGTAAGTATTTGTACAAACTAAGAAATAGCGCGTGAAGAAATGAAATTGCGGTGCGAAAGCACAAAAGCATGGAATTTCGAAATCGAGCGGTACGCAGTAATTTCCTTGTTTGGACTTGATTTTTTGTTTCGTTTTGTATCTAAGACAAGATGAAAATAATAGTATTTAAAAATACTTTATCCTTATTAAGCAATACAAGTTATAAAACAAACAAAACCACAACACTACTGCTGTGCTTTTCTAAATTTATATTTCGTTTTACTTACTCTTGCTCGGCACAGAAAGCATTTCTGCGCTATCACCCGTGTGGCAAATCCGAGCTATCTGGGCTATCACTTGTGCGGCATATCAGAGCGAGCGGGTTTCTTTTACATCTAAAACCAAAGGGTAATAATCGATCCTTATTTCGGAGTTATTCTCAAGATTAACATAGCAATCACACCAAACATAAAGATTATTAATCCTATTAGTGATTTCATTAAAATGAGTATTTTCTAATCGAATCAAAGACTCTCTATCCCATTCATTAGCAAAGGCAATAATTAGTTTATCTATGTTTAGTGATTTTAGAGCTTCAAAGAAATTCATCAAAATAGGTTTTTCAACTTCTTGATTAATCACAAAATCTGTTATTTCAGAAATTAAAGGATAGGAACTAAAAGGCTTCTTTTCATCTTTTTTAATTAATATACCGATAGTTTCTAAATTGAATTTCTCCTCTAATAAGGAAATTCCTTCCTCACTTTCAAGTTTATAATTTTGAAAATCCCAAACTAACTCTAATGAGTTAAAGTTGCTTACTAAGTGATCTAATTTATCTTTCTGTTTAGAGTTATAAACTCCTATAAAAATTATATCCATAATTTATTTTTATCTTCCTCTTGTTTTAAGACTATAACCTCCTTTTCCTTTTGATGCTTTTTTTAATATTTTAAGCGTTTTCATATCAAATGGAGATGTGGTTTTATTTGGAATATTAAAAGTTCTACCATTATTAGGACTAGTACCCTGTCTAAACCAAGAAACTGAAGCATTCGTTTGTCCATGAGTGCCAGGTGGATGAACTCTAAAAACAGGAGTTCCATTTTTCATTACCGTAACATTACCTCCATATGTCTGCCTAAGCTTTATTGCTAATTTATTACCTATTTTTTGAGTAAGTGAAATTATCTGTTTTCCCGCTTTAAACTTTGAAATCCAACCAAGTAGTTTCCCTCCCCATCTTAGACCAGATCCTAAGGTCATGAAACTTGCTGCGATCTTTCTATTTGTTGCGGACGAAAAATCCTTATCAACTAACCAACTCTCCTCACCTAAATATAATAAAGTTCTTGAATCTCCAGCAGCAGTAAATAAAACTCCATATGGATCATACAAATATTGAGAATAAGTATCTCCAATTTGGAGATCATCAGGAAATTCATCATAATTCATACCTGAAGATCCCCTATGATGTTTAGGTTTCCTACCAGCTTCATACTTTCCTGTATTTGGATTCCAAACTTGATAATCTGTACCATTTGTCATTACAAGATTACCATCTACAGCAGCATACCAATCATCTGCAAAGTTTGCTTCATTACCATTTGGATCAACTATTACATCGTTACCATTACCATCAGAAAAAGTACCATTATTATTAGTCCAAGTTGTTGCTCCTGAACCTGATTTATTCCATAATGTATTAACTAAGGTAGTGGCATCAGCACCAGACGGATCAGCAAATAATATAGGGTTATTATCAAAAGCATTAAAAGTAGAAAAATCATAATGTGTAACAGGGTCAATTCCATTAAATCTCCCTAAAGCTGAATCGTATTGCCTGGAATCCATTTCCATTAGATTTAACCCGAGAGATTCCTCTAATTCGATTCCATTGTACCCAAACTTCTGTGCAACACTATTTCCTAGAGAGTTAACTACATTGTTATATCCCTTTTGTTTTAACCCAAATGGATAATAGTTATTTTCCTCAACAATCTCGGAACTAGCTGTTATCACTCCATCTTTGTTCGCATCGGTATAGGATAATCTTTGCCAACTCGCCAGCTGGCTCGTTCGCTAAAAAGGTATACCTTACCTTTTATTAACGCTCCGCCCTCAAAATGATCTTTGTATTGGTATACATAGTTTAAATTTCCACTATCATTACTTACATAGCCCTCCGGGTGGTAAAAGAAGGCTAAGTTCACCGACACTCCACGCCCCGAAACCTTGTTGTAAATATAGTTCCCGTCGTGTTCCGTGGTTACCGGACTCGATAAACTTCCGGTCACTGTCTTGGCTAATGTTATCCGAAAAGCATCCTGTCTGTATATATAAGAACCCGTTCAGCCTTACTTGACCTATATCTCTAAACCTTATAAAATTACAATACCCCCAATAAACTATAGCCCTAAACAACAAGAAGATGAACCTAAGTTCATCTTCTTGTTTATTTTAATTATGTTACTTCACTACTAAGAACTACCTTCTACAGTAGCATTTGATGAATTAGACTTATTCACAAATATTAAATGTCTATTATTTAAGATTTATTTAACCTTCCTGAAAACAAATAAAATAACCACATCATAAAACCATATCCCCCTCCAAATATATAATCTAACATTTCTAATTGTTCGTTTTTCATGCTCATAAAAATATATTTAACTAGTATTGCTAATAAACAAAACACAACTAAATATATAAAGTACCCTATTATCTTATTTACTTTCATCATTTCTTTTTTATTTGTTTTCTAGCCTTATCTACTTTTACATCATGTGTTTTATTCTGTTCTAATTGATCAAAGAGTCCTTTACATTGATTATATAAAATAGTCAAACTTACAGCAATCCCGTTAGGTAATGGAGGCTTTTTACTTACAACAGTTCCTATCACCATCCCAGAAGTAAACCCCTGAATATCAGTTAAATTACTTAAGTTCGATTTCATCATTTGAGTAATTTGAGCCTGATCCATAATAATAGTATTGTTACCAGCAGAAACAAGACCAGTAGAACCAACTCTTAAAAACGAAGCGTCCATCAAATTTCCAGATAGTTTAACCCATTCATTGTTCTGAAATTTATAAGTATTTCCATCAATTGATTTAAAAGTGTCTCCATTTTTTGTTAAGTTTTCAGATGGTTTGTCGTCATACGCAGTAATTGTTTTACCCCAAATCTCAACTGAACTTCCCGAATCAATGGCACCATTATCATCTTTGTTATAATCTGTAACTGATCCGTCTGAATTCAGCATATAAGATTGACCACCGACTCCCTGTCCTTTATAAGTACTTCTAAAAAGAAATTTTTCTTGACCTACATATTTTTGCCCTTTCTTTAAAATTTCTTTAGAATTTTCTTCATTTAATTCAGGATTAAAATGATAATTACCATCTTTATCTGTATACCAATCCATACCCGTAGGGTCTGTTCTTATTATCGGATTTGATCCGACATAATTATATGGAGTGTATTCATAATATTTTTCAGCTAGAGGGTCTAAATTCATCCATCTACCTAAAGCAGCATCATAATTCCTAGCCCCGAAGTCGTGCCATTGTATACCTGGTTCTTCGTTTAACTCTTTTCCATTAGCCTCAAACTTCTGAGCAACACTATTACCTAATGAATTCGTTACATTATTGTACACTGTGTATCTGAGTCCAAAGGTATAGTAATTACTTTATCTCATCAACTACCTAATCTGGTTTTTCCTCATTTTATTGAATGACCTCAGCAATTCTTTTATTTGAAGTAACTCCTCCAGTTCCGGTAATTTTCAAG